>JAKBYX010000014.1 GCA_021840255.1 Nitrospirota bacterium
GATCTATGAACGAATACAAGTATGCCCAGGAGTACAACGGCCCAGAGCAGGATCAAAAACTATCTCCTTCTTTCCCTCTTTATTTCTTCCACAAGGCTTGCTGCGGATTTCCTGGCAGCCGAGTCCGCGAGGAAGACTGCTCTTTCATCGGGGAGGCTCTGGCTCAAGTGGCTTTGCATGGTCTTTTTAATTATAACAGGAATATCGTTAAACCCAATGTAGCCGGAGAGAAAGGCCTCCACGGCCACCTCGTTCGCGGCGTTTAAAACTGCCGGTGAGGTGCCGCCTTTCCTGATGGCCTCATAGGCGTAAAGCAGACAAGGGAAAGTCCCGGTATCGGGGCTCATGAAAGAGAGTGCCCCCGAGCGTGTAAGATCGAGCCGGGGGATGACACCCTGGAGCCTTTCGGGGTAGGAAAGGGCATAGGCGATGGGCGCCTTCATGTCGGGCACGGAAAGCTGCGCTATAAGACAACCATCGGGGAATTCCACCATGGAGTGGACCAGGCTTTGCGGGTGGACAAGCACCTTTATGCGTTCCGGCGGGACCTGGAAAAGGTGGTGCGCCTCAATCACTTCCAGCCCCTTGTTCATAAGCGTCGCCGAATCCACAGATATCTTCATGCCCATTTTCCAGTTGGGATGGCTTACGGCCTCCTTTGCCGTAACGGACTCAAGCTCTTCACGGCTTCTGCCAAGAAAAGGGCCGCCCGAGGCGGTAAGGATTATTTCTCCATCAAAGGGTTTTTGTTTTTTTTGTTCTTGTTGCCCGCCGTTGCCGGACATGCAGGACCGGCCGTCGATGCACTGGAAAACGGCGCTGTGCTCGCTGTCCACCGGGAGTATTTTCACACCGTGCTTCCGGGCCTCCTCCATGACCACGCTGCCTGCCGTGACAAGCGCCTCCTTGTTGGCCAGGCCTATGTCATGACCGGCCCGTATGGCTGCAAGCGTGGGAGCAAGGCCTGCAAAACCGACTATCGCTGAAATGACGAAAGACGCCCCCTCATATGCGGCTGCCTTGTTGATCCCTTCTTTTCCGCTTAAGACGGGTATGCCTGCCTTTCCATCAATGGCGCCGGCGGCGTCCGGGTCCGAAAGGGCAGCCAGTTCCGGCTTGAACTTCCTTATCTGCTCCAGCAGCAGCTCATGGTTTTTGCATGCCGCAAGCGCAACCACTTTGAAGCGCTCCGGGTATTTTTCAACCACCTCAAGCGCGCTTTTTCCGATGGAGCCCGTCGAGCCCAGTATCGTTATTTTTTTTATCATGTGAAAAAAATCGTTATCTTTTTCATTGTTCAAAAATTAAAAAACCGCCCGCGAAAAGACCGCAGGAAATATAATATGAAACCCGGTTAATATATTATTACAAAAGGGAAAAATAAAAAAGTTTTTCAGGACCTGTCTCAAAATTGATCTTGGAGCGAAAGAGAGATGTTCAGATGCCATATAACATCCGCATGCTTGCCCTGCAGGCGCTGGAAGAGATAAGGAAAGGCGCCCGCCCAAAGGAGGCACTCGATGCCGCAGCCGGTTCAATTCCCGGCTCCATCAGTAAACGAGACAGGGCGCTTTTCATGGAACTGGTTTACGGCGTCCTGAGACGGCAATACCTCCTTGATCATCTGCTTTCGGAATTTTTAAGCAAAACGCCCAGGGATACCGCGACACTCGATAACCTGAGGGTGGGCCTCTACCAGATGATCTTTACGCGCATCCCGGAGAGGGCGGCGGTAAACGAGGCGGTGCAGCTTGAAAAAGAAAGAGGATTTCCCAGCGGAAAGCCCGCGCTAGTAAACGCCGTCTTGAGAAACGCCGCCAGGGGCAAAGACAGGATAAAAGAAAGGCTGGACAAACTGAAGGCCGCCGCCCAAAATCCCCGGCCGGATGCGGACCGGGCAAAGGCCGTCAGCACGTTAACATCCACTCCGCTCTGGCTGATAAAAAGATGGGTGCAGAGGTTCGGGGCGGATGAGGCGCTGGCCCTGGCCGAGGCCGGCAACCGCATCCCCCCGCTTGTGCTCAGGGTCAACACTCTCAGGAAAACCCGCGATGAGGTGCTGGGAATGCTGGCTTCAAAAGGCATAAATGCCGCACCCACCCCGGTAAGCCCGGTTGGCGTAAAAATTGATACTTCACAGGGGCAACAACATGTTGCCTTCCGCGACCTGGAGTTCATCCAACCGTTTTGCATAGCCCAGGACGAGGCCGCGCAGCTTGCCGGATTTCTGCTTGCGCCCATTCCAGGAGAAAAAATTCTGGATGCCTGCGCGGCTCCGGGAGGGAAAACCACGCATATAGCCGAGATCATGAAAGACCAGGGAGAGATCACGGCACTGGATACCGACCCGCAAAGGATAGCCATGATCGAGGAAAATGTGTCCAGGCTCGGAATAACCTCCGTTACCGCCGCCCAGGAAGACATAACCGGTAAGAACGGCATGGTCCACGGGAGGCCGGAATATTTTGACAGGATATTGCTGGACGCGCCATGCTCATCGCTTGGGGTCATCAGGCGCAATCCGGACTCCAGATACAGGCACAGTGAAGAATGGCTGGCCGGGTCCGGCAAAAAAGAGCTGGGCATGCTTATGGCCGCCGCGCGCGCCCTTAAAAAGGGCGGCGTCCTGGTTTATTCCACCTGCTCCACTGAGCCCGACGAAGGTGAGATGGTAATAAACGAATTTTTTGCCCTCTCAAAAGGAGATGATCTTCACCTGGACAAGGACATTCCAGGCTTCCTTTTGCCCTTTTATGGGAACGGATTTTTAAGGACGTATCCGCACCGTCAGGACATGGACGGATTTTTTATGGCAAAATTAAGGAAACGATGAAGAAAAAGATCCTCCTGTTTTTTTTGTTTATCCTTTTGGGGATAGGCTCTGGTTTCTTGACTTATAAAGTCATCATTCTGAATAAAAAGGTCGCGGTGCCGGACCTGAAAGGACAGAAGCCGGAGGCGGCGTTGAGCGAGCTTACTGACATCGGGCTAAAGCTGAAGGTAAAAGGCAAGAACTTTGACCCTGTGATCCCGCCTGGCTTCATCCTCACCCAGGAACCCGCCGCGGGCGAAAGCGCCAGGCTCGACAGCTCTGTTAAAGTGGTCTTAAGCCTTGGCCCCTCGACAGCGCAAATGCCTTCCGTGCTGGGCAAAAACCTGGCTGACGCTGTTTCTTTTCTTGAGCGGGCAGGACTCAAGGTTTTAAAAACCATCTCTGTCTATTCCGGCAATTGGCCCAAGGGGTCCGTCATGGCGCAGGACCCGAATCCCGGTGAAAAGAGCGGGCCTGTGTCCCTTATTGTAAGCAACGGCCCCTCTGAGGTAAGCTATTACTGCCCTGATTTCACGGGCATGAGCGTTGCGCAGGCGCAAAACGTGACCACGGCGCTTGGTCTGGCGCCTGTCTTTAATTCCGGTATGGGCGGCAATTCCGGGATGGATGTGGCGGTCTCCTCCCAAAAGCCGGGGCCGGGCGCAAAGATAGTTGCCGGGCAGAAGGTATTTCTTTTTTTGGGGCCTGCTGATGCAAACAGCCCTCTTAATGGTAAAAAACCGGTCGAAGGGACAAATTAGGACAGCTTAATGGAAGAGATCAGAAAAAGAAATAATAAAAAAATAGAAACGGGTAAAGGAAAAGCATATATTGCTCCGTCCCTTTTATCGGCGGATTTTCTCCGTCTTGGCGAAGAACTGAAGGCCACGGAGGAAGCGGGCGCAGACGTGCTGCATGTGGATATCATGGACGGCCATTTCGTGCCGAACATGACGATCGGTCCGGCCGTCGTCAAGGCAATAAGGAGCGCCACCGTTCTGCCCATGGATGTCCATCTCATGATAGAGAACGCGGACCGGTACCTGGATGATTTTATCGAGGCGGGCGCGGACTTCATAACGGTGCACATGGAAGCGTGCGTGCATCTGAACCGGACGGTAAATTACATAAAAAAGCACGGGGTCAGGGCGGGCGTGGCCCTCAACCCGGCCACCCCTGTTTCGGCGCTTCAAAGCATCATCTACGATCTGGACATGGTGCTCATCATGTCCGTTAACCCGGGCTTCGGCGGACAGGCATTCATACCCCACGCGCTTGAAAAGATAACAGAGGTCAAAAGACTCGCGGAAGAAAAAAATCAGGGTGCGCTGATAGAAGTGGACGGCGGAGTGAAACCGGGCGAAATATTTGAAACCGTGGCCCTGGCCGGGGCCGACATCCTTGTTATGGGATCCGCTTTCTATGGCACGGACGATTACTCCGGCCTTATCCGCGCACTGAGAAAATAAAAATAAAAACAAGAAAATGAAAATGGAAAAAACAAAAAATAAAAGCGATAACAAACATAAAAATGAAAAGACCCTTCAAAAGGCAGATTCCCTGAGGCAGAAGGCCCTGTACAGGCAATCCCTGGCGCTGCTTCGCTCCACACAGAGGTCTATCGGCTCCGCGGACTATGAAAATCTTTACAATTGCCACATCCTTTCAGGCCACAACTGGAGGATGCTCGGGGATTTCGGCAAGGCCATTACCCATTATGAAAAAGCCGGCCTCTATGCCGGAAAACTGGAGGGCCAAAGCCGCCAGGCGGATGCGTCAGCAAGTCTTGCGCTTTCTCACAGGGCGCAAGGCGACTGGAAAAAAGCGCTCGCACTTCTGCTCCAATCCGAGAAGATATACAAAAAGCTGAATGATGAGGAAGCCCTTGCCTTTGTGCTGTGGTCCAAGGGCGGGACACTGAGAATAAAAGGCGACATAGAAGGGGCGATAAAGGCTTTTTCCGAGGCTAAAAAGATCTTCACCCGCCTGGGAGACATCCATGCGGCCGGCTATTGTTTAAACGGGCTTGGAGGGGCGTTAAGGATAAAAGGGTCATACAAGTCCTCGCTTAGCAACTACACAAAGGCAAACGCGCTTTTCGGGCAGATCAAGGACCCCTTTGGGCTGGCATATTCCTTCTGCGGGATAGGAAACGCGATGAGGATGTCCGGCAGCCATGAAGAGGCGCTGGCATATTTCAGAAAGGCGCTCAGGATCTACAGGCGCATAGGCGATATCGTCAGTTCCTCCTACACGCTCTGGAGCACAAGCAAGTCCCTGGCGATATTGGACAAGAAGGCCTTGGCCCTGCGCTCCCTGAAGGAGGCCGAAAAACTTTTTGGCAAAACCAGGGACCCAAGGGGAAAGATCTACTGCCTTTTGTCCGAGGCGGAATTAAAGTCTGCGCAGGGGCGCGTGAAAACCGCTGTGGGTCTTGCGCAAAAAGCCCTTGAGGCCGCAAAAGAGCATGGCTTTGACGTAGAGGCTTGCCACGCCTCGAGTCTACTTGATCATTTGGCCAATGGGTCCAAGAGCACACCTTCACACAAAAAATCGCTGAAAAAGCCGGACTGTTACAAGAAACTGGGACTGAAAAAGCCGGATTTCAGCAATCTACCCGTCAACATTCCCTAAGAAACAAAAATAAAAATAAAAAATAAAACATTACGCGCCGCCGGCAATATATTATGATTAATCCCATATGCTGAACGCCATTCCCCTGAACATCCCTAACATACTCACATTGATAAGGATAATACTCATCCCATGCTTCGCCACGGCGGCGGCGTACAAGAGGTTCGATCTCGCCTTTTTCATTTTTCTCTTTGCGGCCTTAACGGACAAACTTGACGGCATGATCGCCAGGATGAGCGGGAAAAGTCCGGATATCGGATCTTTCCTGGACCCGCTTGCGGACAAGTTCATGCTCATCACGGCCTTCATAGTGTTTCTTACGCTGCACATAATCCCGGTATGGCTTGCAATTGTGGTCTTGAGCAGGGATATAATAGTTATATTGGGATGGGGGTTGCTGAGCGTTTCCGGGGGGGCCGTCCGGATTGAGCCGACGCGGACGGGCAAGCTCGCAATAGCCGCGCAGTTTACCCTTTTGACGGCCGTGCTCCTGAAGATCAACTACGGCTACATCACGGAAGCCGTCATCCAGGCAATGGTATGGATAGCCGCCGGGCTGACGGCGGCCTCAGGCCTTCAATACGTGCAAAGAGGACTCAAGATTGCGTCAGAGAGAAAAGATCGGGGTTGAGATAGAAAGCGTGGCCCCCGGAGGCCTTGCGGCCAGGGCCGGGATCCACGCTGGAGACACGCTTATCTCCATAAACGGCAACAGGATCTCGGACCTTATAGATTTCTATTTCCACAAAGACGGCGGCACTCTGGACATGGAGTTCAAAAAGGCCGGCCGGGTGAAACTTGACATCCCGGAAGCCTGCGGTCCGGGGATATCCCTGAGGCATTTCCCCATAAAAAGATGCGGCAACCGCTGTGTTTTCTGCTTCGTGTCCCAGCTTCCGAAAGGCATGCGGAAGTCCCTTTACTTAAAAGACGAGGACTACAGGATGTCTTTTATCTACGGGAATTATATAACCATGGCAAACCTCAGCGATTGCGATAAAAAGCGCATAGCAACGCAAAGGCTGAGCCCGCTCTATATATCCGTCCACAGCACGGACAACGCGACAAGAAGGCAGCTGCTGGGGAATCCGGGTGCGCCGGACATCATGAAGGACCTGCGCTTTTTCAGGGAAAACAAGCTCCGGGCCCACACGCAGATAGTGCTTTGCCCCGGCATCAATGACGGAAAATCCCTGGCCAGGACCATCAGCGACCTCTATTCTTTTTATCCTTACATAATGTCCATAGCCGTTGTCCCGGTGGGCCTCACCTCTTTCAGCAAGGCAAAGATAAAGCCGGCCGGCGCCCAGGAAGCATCTGAAGCCCTGGACACGATAGCCCGGTTCCAGAAGCGCTTCAGAAAAAAACACGGCGAAAATATCGTATACGGAGCGGATGAGCTGTATATAAAAGCGGGGGTGGCCCTGCCCCCTGTGGCCGAATACGGCGATCTCCCGCAAATAGAAAACGGTGTGGGGCTGGTCCCGCAGTTTCTGCATGAGACCAGGAGGACGGGCCAGGCTAAAAACCCATCCGGCCTGAAATACCTGACCTTTACCGGGACATCCTTTTACCCGTATCTCGCAAAGTTCATTGAAAAACTCAAAAAACAGGGACACCAAATAACGTTGGTCCCGGTCGAAAACCGTTTTTTTGGCTCTTCCGTCACCGTCACCGGACTTCTTACCGGACGGGACGTTCTTAAAAGCCTCGAAGAACACGCCCCATCGCATGATATACTACTCGTGCCGGAAGCGGTGGTGAGAGATGGAGAGGATATATTCCTGGACGACGTGGCACTGACAGATATGGAAGCGGCCCTGGGAATCAGGACCATGCTTATCAGTGCGACTCCCCAGGGAATTTTGGAAGCCGTCGGGAGGCAGCCGGAAAAACAGGCAAGGCGGACATGAGAATGGAAACAAAAACAGAAACAAAAACAGAAAAAAACCAAAAAGAATTTTTCCTTTTGCCGGCATGGAAATAACCATGGAAATAACGGCGAGCACAAAACTTCTGGCCCTTTTCGGCCACCCGGTGGGGCACAGCCTCTCGCCCCAGATGCACAACGCGGCATTCGGGCGAACCGGCCTGGACTACCGCTACCTGGCCATTGACGTGAAACCGGAAGACCTGCAGGACGCCGTCAGGGCGGTGCGGGCCCTGGGCATCAGGGGAGTGAACGTTACGGTGCCCCACAAGGAAAAGGTTGTCCCGTTCCTGGATGAGATAGACAAGGAAGCCGCGTTTATCGGCGCTGTAAATACGATCGTAAATGACGGTGGGAGGCTGAAGGGCTTTAACACCGACGGCAGGGGTTTTATCCAACTGCTGGCTGAAGAGGGGATCGAATGGAAAGGCAAAAACATCCTTATCTGCGGGGCCGGAGGGGCATCGAGGGCTGTCAGCTATTATCTTTCTGAAAAGGCCCGCACGTTAAAGATATTCGACTTGGACAAGGAGAAGCTAGAAAAACTGGCCGGGGATCTGAACAGGATACGAAACAAAAAAAACGTGGAGGCGGCCAGGGATGTTCTTGACCTGGAGGGTATAGATATCCTGATTAATGCCACTCCGCTTGGGCTCAAGGAAACTGACCCTCTGCCCGCGGACCCTCTTAAACTGGCGCCGGGTGCGGTGGCAGGCGACCTCATTTACAGGCAAACACCTTTTTTGCGGGAAGCCCAAAAGGCAGGGCTCAGGACCTTCCACGGTCTTGGGATGCTGCTATGGCAAGGGGTGTTCGCCCAGGAGCTGTGGACCGGGGTGCGCCCTCCGCACGAAGTGATGCGCGAGGCCCTGCTTAAGGGGATGCAAGGCCATTAAAATGGCGGGTGTGAGCATGGCGCAATTAAGGAAATTCTTTCCGGCGCTGCTTCTTCTGGGAGCGGCCCTGTCGGCGTTTTCGATAAAGCAAAGGGCGAATGAACCCGGCCCGCAGAAACAGGCGGAATACCGCTCCTCGCTGTCAGATATAAACGTATTGAATATCGTTGACGGCAGGACGCTATGGTCCGCCACCTCGAAGAAGGCGGTTTTTTCCGGCGATGGAGGCACTGCAAGCCTTAGCGGCGTGGCGATAAACATACCCGCTGAAAATGCGCAGCTTACGGCCACCGGGGGGCAATATGACATGGACACCGGCATGCTTTCCCTGACCGGGGAAATTAACAGCCGGGTAAAAGGGTTCGATGTTAAAACCAGCTCCATGCAGATCGTGCCGGGCGGAAAGCTCAATACCGGAAGCAACGATATGGTCCTGCTCAGGAAAAAAGGTATCATGATACAGGGCCGCGGACTCGAGGCAAATCAGAAAAAAAATGTGAGGTTGGACAGGAATGTCAAGGCGATCTTTTACTAGCATATTTGTCTTTATGCTGCTTATGGTTTTTTCCTTTGTTTCCCTTTGGCCCGGACAAAATATCTGGGCTCAGGCTGCCTCCCAGGGGCAGGGAAAAACCGGGGCAACCGTAAAAAAAGGGCCTATCATTATAACCTCCGATACGCTTTCCGCGGACCAGTCCACTCATACCGCCGTTTTCGAAGGAAGGGTGGCGGCCAAAAATGACGGCATGGAGCTGTTCGCGGACAAGATGGTGGTGCACTACAATGAAGTGGGCGGGGTGAAGACCATAGACGCAAAAGGCAGCGTGAAGCTCATCAAGGAAGGACGCGTGGTGACCGCGGGGCAGGCTCATTTTGACAAGGCCAGCGACAGCATACTTTTCAGCGAAAATCCGAAGATAGTCCAGGCCAGGACCGAGGTCACCGGAACAACCATTACCTACTATGTCTCCACGGACAAGATGGACGTCAAAAACAGCAAGGTCTACATAGAAGGAAAATGACGGAAAAACGCGTCCTCAAGGCAACGGATATCACCAAAAAATACGGCCGCCGCACCGTGGTGAAAGGCATAAGCGTGGAGGTGCGCTCCGGCGAGACGGTGGGCCTTCTTGGTCCGAACGGGGCCGGCAAGACCACGAGCTTCTATGTGATTGCGGGCCTGCTCAGGCCGGAGGGTGGCAAGGTGGAGCTTGACGGCGAGGACATCAGCTTTATGCCCATGTACCAGAGGGCGCGCAAGGGCATAAGCTATCTCCCGCAGGAGCCTTCCATATTCAGAAAACTTACGGTGAGGGAGAACCTGCGCTCGGTCCTTGAGATAACCAACGGCCGGGGAAAGGCAGAAATAGAGGACCGGGTGGACACTCTCCTGGCCGAGTTCAATCTTGGCAATTTTGCCGAACGTGAAGGGTTCAGGCTTTCGGGCGGCGAACGGCGGAGGACCGAAATAGCCCGCTCCATAGCTACAGGGCCCGGCTTCATGCTGTTCGACGAACCTTTCACCGGGATCGACCCAATTGCTATAATAGAATTGAAAAAGATGCTAGGATATTTAAAAGACAAAGGCCTGGGGATACTGATAACCGACCACAACGTCAGGGAGACGCTGTCTATAACGGACAGGGCTTACATAATAAGCGACGGGAAGATCCTGTTCGAAGGGACCCCCGAAAAGCTCATCGCGGAACCCAGGGTCAGGGAAACGTATCTCGGGCAGGAATTCAGGCTCTAGAAATGGCGCTCGATAACCGTCTTGAAATAAGGCTCCTTCAGAAGCTTATCCTTACCCCCCAGCTTCAGCAAGCGATCAAACTCCTGCAGATGCCCCAGTTGGAACTTTCCCAGTCCCTGACCAACGAGCTTATGGAAAACCCTTTTCTGGAGGAAGTGGCTGAAGAGATCGCTTCCCTGGACGAGGACCCCGAAGGCCGCGAGGCGGCGGAGGCTGAGTCAGGGCTTGAACAGGAGCCGGAATCCGACTATTCCGAAGCCCCGCTTGAAAAGCTCATGAACATGACCGAAACAGACGATTATTTTGAGGAGCGTGGGTTCGACGGGAGAGACCTGGGTTACTTCAATCCCGGCACCGTCGCGCAGCCCTCTTTTGAGAGCTTCGTAAGCAAGGAAGGCGACCTGCAGGACCATCTGCTGTGGCAATTAAGGCTCTCCCCGGTAGAAGGCAGGATCAGGGAAGCCGCGGAGGTGGTGATCGGGAACCTTGATGAGAACGGATACCTGCAAGCCACTGTCGAGGACATCGCGGGCATGGCGGGCTGCACCGTGGAAGAGGCCGGACAGGTACTGAAACTCGTCCAGAGTTTCGATCCCACGGGGGTCGGCGCCCGGGACCTGCAGGAATGCCTTCTCTTGCAGCTGGACAGCCTGGGCCTCCGGGGAAGCCTGGTAGAGTCCCTGATCACGAATAACCTCCACGACCTTGAGAAAAAAAGATACAACCAGATCGCAAAACAGTATAACTGCGGAACCGATGAGGTCCTTGCCGCCGTCAAGGTGATAGAGAAACTGGAGCCGAAGCCCGGGAGGAACTATTCCAACGCCAGCCCGGTTTATGTAACACCCGATGTGTTCGTCGTGAAGAGCGAGGGAGAGTTCCACATAATCCTTAATGATGAGGGGCTGCCCAAGCTCAGGCTCACGCACCTTTACAAAAAGCTCATCTCCCAGAAAAACAGCCTCCAAAAAGAGGAAAAGCAGTTCATCGATGAAAAACTGAACCAGGCGAAATGGCTGTTAAAGAGCCTGGACCAGAGGAACAGAACCATATACAAGGTCGCGGAAAGCATACTGAATTTCCAGCGCGATTTCTTTGAAAAAGGGAGAAGCCAGTTAAAACCCCTTAACCTGAGGGACATGGCAACAGAGCTCGGGCTGCATGAAAGCACCATAAGCAGGGCCACCTCAAGCAAGTACCTGGCCTGCGACCGCGGGCTTTTCAGCCTTAAATTCTTTTTCTCGGGCGGAGTGCAGGGCAGCAACGGTAAGGTCTCCTCCACATCGGTCAAGGACCTGATAAAAAAGATGGTGTTGGAGGAAGACACTCAAAAACCCTTAAGCGACCAGGAAATCGTGGCCTTATGCAAAGGCAGCGGGATAGAGATAGCAAGACGGACCGTCGCAAAATACCGTAATGAGCTCAAGATAGCGCCTCAGAGCCAGAGAAAGCGGTTCAATCAATAATATGGATAGCGAGCGTACTTTGGAGCGAGCGAGTCAAATAATTAAAATCCTTACATTCGATGCCCGCAGGGCATAAAATGGATAGCGAGCGTACCCCAAAGGGCAAGCGAGTGAATGCAATCAATGTTGATACCTTACATTCGATGCCCGCAGGGCATAAATCCAGGAGGGAAATTTTGAAATGAACATAGTAACGTCTGCAAGGCATCTTGAACTTACCCCGGCGCTGAAAAATTACGCGGAGGAAAAGGTCGCGAAATTCGACCGGTATCTGACTAACGTATCGGAAGCGAAGGTCACCCTTATCCTGGAGAAGAACGTCCATAAGGCGGAGATACTGTTAAACGTAAACGGCATCCTTATATGGGCGGAAAGCTCCACCGGGGACATCTATTCCTCCATCGATGAGGTGATAGACAAGCTGGACATGCAGGTCAAGAAATACAAAGGGAAGCTCACCTCCCACAGGAAAGGCGAAAGCGACAAGACCGCCGTGGGCGCTTCCGCCCCCGTGGATGAAGGCGGCAGGATAATAAAAACCAAGCGCTTCGGCATAAAACCGATGACCCCGGAGGAGGCCTCCCTTCAGATGGAGCTTCTGGACAAGAACTTTTTCATCTTCACCGATGCCTCAACCGGGCAGATAAATGTTATTTACAAACGCAATGACGGCAATTACGGCCTCATCGAACCGACAAAATGATGCCCGCGCAAAAAAGGGAAAGCCCGGGAAGGAAGGCGGAAATATCCAGGAGCATCCGGGAAAAAAGCCGTTTATAGTAGTAATTACGGGGCTTTCAGGCTCCGGCAAGACTCTGGCTCTGAGGGCCATAGAGGACAGCGGTTTTTTTTGCGTTGACAACCTTCCACCGGAGTTCATTGAAGAGTTCGCGAAAGTGGCCGCGGACAGGAAAGACGTGGCCAACGTGGGGATAGGGATAGACATAAGGGAACGCGGGTTTCTCCAGGGAATGGATGCCGCCATCGACTCCCTGCGCAAAAGCCACAGGATAATGATCATCTTCCTGGAGGCCTCAAGGGACGTCATAATACGCAGGTTCAAGGAGTCCAGGAGGCCCCACCCTCTCCATGGCGAGAGCATCGAGGACAGCATCGATACCGAAATGGTTGTCCTCAGGTCCATGCGGGAGCAGGCCGACAGGATCATCGACACCACGGCACTGACCCCGCATCAGCTCCGGGCACTGATAACTTCTCTCCTTGGCCTTAAAGGCTCCGGCTTCCGGGTGCTGGTCACTTCCTTCGGGTTCAAGTTCGGGGTGCCCCAGAACGCGGACCTCGTCTTCGATGCCAGGTTCCTGCCCAACCCTTTTTTCGTTGATGAGCTCAAGAGCCTCTCGGGGCTCGACGAGCCGGTAAAAAAATTTGTCACCGCCCAGCCGCTTGCCATGGACTTCATAAAAAGACTCGAAGACCTTCTGCAGTTTCTCATCCCGCAATATATGGGTGAAGGAAAGTCCTCTCTTACCATCGCGATAGGGTGCACCGGCGGAAGACACCGCTCACCGGTCCTGGCGGAGATAATGGCCGCCAGACTGGCAAAGCCGGGCGTGCCTGTAAACGTTTCCCACAGAGACTTGTAAGAATGCATTTCACGCTCCAGCCGGGTGACGAGACCCAACGGCTTGACACCCTGGTGGCGGCAAGGGCGGGGATCACCCGGTCCCAGGCCAAAAGGCTCATCGGCCTTGGGAAGGTCCTTGTGAACGGAACCCCCGCTGCAAAGGCGGGAGAAAAACCGGGAGAAAACGCGGTAGTGGAAGTGGAGGTCCCCGGCCCCTCGCAGGACGTCCTGAAGCCGGAGCCTCAGCCTTTGTCCCTTGCCTATGTGGACGATTACCTGGCCGTTGTTGACAAGCCCGCGGGCATGGTGGTGTATCCGGGGGCCGGCCACCCGGAAGGGACCCTTTTAAACGTCCTGGCACACCATACGGGGAAGCTTGCGTCAATAGGCGGCCCCCTGCGGCCGGGCGTCGTGCACAGGCTGGATAAGGACACAAGCGGCCTCATGGTCGTGGCGCTGGAAGACAATGCGTACTACGGACTCCTTGAGCAGTTCAGGACCCGCTCGATCAAGCGCATGTATGAGGCGCTCATATGGGGCGCGCCCAAAGAAAACGAAGGCACTATAACGCTTGCCATAGGCCGCTCCGGGACTGACAGGAAAAAAATGTCCACCCGCACCAGGAGAGGAAAAGAGGCCGTGACCAGGTGGAAGGCACTGCGGAGATTCAGAAACGCCAGCCTTATCCAGGCGGTGCTCGGCACCGGCAGGACGCACCAGATAAGGGTGCATCTTGCCTCCCTGGGCCATCCCGTGCTGGGAGACAGGACATACGGGCGGAAGACCTCCATAGAGCTTGGCGGGCGCAAGGTCATGGTCCCCAGGCAGATGCTTCACGCAAAGACCCTTGGTTTCATTCATCCGGTCACGGGGGAACCCATGGAATTTGAGGCCCCGCTGCCGCCCGACATGGCGGAAATGCTTGAAAGGCTGGAGGCCGATCAGTGATGAAGCGCGCCCTTTTTTTGTCTGTGCTGGCCGCTACCCTGCTTTTTTCCTTTTTTAACTTTAAAACCGCACTTGCCCTGCCGGTGGATGTGACAGGCCTTTGCTTCTCACCCAACGGCGGCTGCACAAGGCTGGTTGTAAACCGCATCGATCAGGCATCGGGCAGCGTCTGGGTAATGTCCTACAGTTTTACGTCCGCCCCTATCGCCAAGGCCCTGTTGCGGGCCAGGAGGCGCGGCGTGGATGTGCAGGTCGTAATGGACCGAGACGAGGAAGAAAGGCTGCCTTACGAAGTCCGCATGCTCATTGAACGGGGCGTACCAGTTTATGTGGACAGGGAGGCGGGCATATTTCATGACAAGGTGATGATCATAGACGGCAACACGGTGATCACTGGCAGCATGAACTGGACAAAGGCGGGGGAGCACTACAACGCCGAGAACCTGATCGTGCTCAAGTCACGGAAACTTGCCGCGTATTACCTCAAAAATTTCCAGCTCCATGAAGCCGCTTCCGTGAGGGTCCAAAACGTGCCCGCAAGGCAGCCGGGCCCTTCCAAATGGTTCTTTAAAAAATGGTAGACGTACCATATGCCAAATAGTACACGGCTTTTTTTGTAGTATCGACTAGCGCTCCCATTTTTTCCGCTTCATTTTTGGCAATTTTGGAAATGCATATTTTCAAAGCTAATCCTTCTTTTTTGCCGTCGCCACGCCGCATACGGCATGACCTGAGCTCATGATAAAGTCAACATGAACTGTTTGTGTGGCCAATTTCATAGGCAGGCGGATTATGATAAGGGCTGGAGGGGCCTTTTTAATGGCCGAAACCGGAAAGGAGTTTTTTGTTTTTCTTAGCCTGGGGTGTTTATTGAACGTTTTAAAATTGAACACTTTGAACAGGTCAGGATAAAAAATACTTTAAAAACGTGGGGTTGTAATTTTCAGTCTGAACGAAAAACACAAAATGGGCAGCGAGCGGCAAGCGAGCTAACTATGACAAATCAGAAATTCCTTACATTCGATTCCCGAAGGGAATAAAAAAGGGGACTGATCCTGCCCATATCCGATCCACTTCGCTCCCCCAAAAAATATGGCGGACGCACGAAAAAACAGCTATAATTTTTCCGATTGCCTTCTGCATTGAAATCCTGGTTTCACGGAGGACACATTCATGATGGATTCATCACTTGAACTTATAAGAGAGCTTACGGAGGCATCCGGGATCTCCGGCTATGAGCGGGAGGTGCGCGATATAATCCGCAGGCATTTAAGCGGCATTGCCGGCATAGAGCAGGACGGGCTTGGCAGCATAGTATGCAGCAGGAAGGGGGACTCCGACAGACCAAGGATCATGCTTGCCGGGCACATGGATGAAGTGGGTTTCATCGTCAAGCTTATAACCGATGAGGGGTTTTTGAGGTTCAGCACTGTTGGCGGGTGGTGGGGGCACGTGATGCTTGCCCAGCGCGTGCTCATAAAAGGCCGCGCGGGAGATGTCATGGGGCTCATAGGTTCAAAGCCGCCCCACATACTTAACGAGGAAGACCGGAAAAAGCTCCAGGAGCCAAAGGACATGTACATCGATGTGGGGGCCACGTCGGCGGAAGAGGTCAGGTCCCTTGGCATCCGCCCCGGAGACCCGGTGATCCCCGTCTGCCCGTTCACCGTGATGGGCACCGGAAAGACCTTCATGGGCAAGGCCTTTGACGACCGCATCGGCTGCGCCATGATGATAGACGTGATGAAGGGGCTTGTGGGCAAACGCCATCCAAACACATTGTACGCCGCAGGCACCGTCCAGGAGGAAGTGGGCCTCAGGGGAGCGCGCACCAGTTCCTGGGTGGTGGGGCCCGATGTGGGCATAACAATGGAGATAGCGGTAGCGGGCGACGTACCGGGGATAAAAAAGGAAGAGGCTCAGGCGAAGCTTGGTAAAGGCCCGGTGATACTGATACAGGACGGCTCAATGATACCTAACCTGAAGCTCAGGGACCTGTTCATCGATACGGCGGAGGAGCTAAGTATCCCATATCAACTGGACGTCATGGAGAAGGGAGGCACGGACTCCGGGGCCATACATCTGCACAGAAGCGGGGTGCCGAGCCTGGTTCTGGGCGTGCCTACCAGGCATATACACAGCCACGCGGGCATCATGCACCGGGAAGACTATCATCACGCCGTACAACTGGTGACGGCCGTCGTCCAGCGGCTTGACGCCGCAACCGTTTCCGGACTGGTTGAATAGGAGGATGTGATTTTAAATAAAAAATCTAATTCCAATTAATAATTGATTTCATAAAGAACATTTGACATTGACACCGCACGGGCAATCTATTAGTCTTTTTCATGCTTTTTAAAAAAAACCCGGTGCCATCCTGATTGCATCTATTTCCCTAAGCCCGCCCATTAACCGCCAGCCCACTTAACCGTTATAAACGAGCGCCCATGACGGGCAGATGAGGGGAGAAACAAAAAACATGAAAAAGAGCAAAAGAGAGAAAATGAGCTCAAAAGGCATTGGAGGATTTTTAGCCGCCGCATTTACCTTTTTGACAATTGCCATACTTGCGTCGTGCCAGAGCGGCCCGCCCCAGATCAGCATCCAGGGTGCAAGGGCCCAACTTTCACCGGCGATATACGGAGAGGCCATGGTGACAATGACTATCAACAATACTGGGGGGGCCGACGTGCTCAAAGGCGTCAGCATCGATATCCCCGGTGCCTCCGCAATGCTCCATATTATGAAGGGAAATCGCATGACGGAGGCCGCAATGGTCAAGATCCCGGGCGGAAAGGCCACTGTGTTCAAGATGGGAGGCAGCCATATCATGTTAGACGGCATGCCAAGGAGCATGGCCGCTGGCTCCGCATTTACCATGACCCTGTTGTTTGAGAAATCGGGCGCAAAACAGCTGCGTCTGAAACTTGAAAAGGCCCCCGCAGCGCCCATGGCGATGCCCATGAGCTAAAGATATTTTTGTTTCTCCGCCGGCAAGACAAGGGGGCAGCATGAAGAATATGAAAGGTATGTGGTCATCCTTTTTTTCCTTTTCCCGGCCTCATGTTTTAAAATAAGATTCATAAAGAGATCGAAAGGCGGCCGCGATGGCTTATAGAGAGAAACCGCAGACTGAAAAACCCGCTCCCAAAAAAAAGACAGGCCGGAGGATCTTAACCGCCGTCATTATCATTCTTTTGATGCCGGCCGGTTATTTTCTGCTCATTTTCGGCAATGGCAATTTTCACGCTGTGACGCCGGGGGAGGCGTACAGGTGCGCCCAGCCCGATTACAACCGGCTTGAATATTACATGAAGACTTACGGGATAAGGAGCATTGTCAACCTGCGCGGCAGTAACCCCGGCGACAAGTGGTACCAGGATGAAATAAGGTTCAGCCTGGCCAACGGGATAAAACATTATGACGTTGCTCTTTCCGCCACCACGGACCCCACAGCCGCACAGATGAGTGAGCTCATGATGATAATACGGAGCGCGCCCAGGCCGGTACTGATACACTGCAAGTCCGGGGCCGACAGGTCCGGACTGTTTGCCGCGATGTGGAAGGAAGTTGCCGACGGAGAAAACAAATCAGAGGCAGATAAACAGCTTTCGATCCGTTACGGGCATATGCCCGTTGGAGGCACAACCGTGATGGACCATGTCTTCCTTTCATGGCAACCGGCCAGATAAAATCTCTGGCCGGGAAAATAAATTAAAAGATCAAAAAAAGCCGACCTGGGGGCGCGTCTGTACGATGTAATACTGCCCTCCCGAAAAAGCCCCTTCGATGTCCTGGGGCGGGCCCATCGCCTCCTCCACCGCCATGCCCAGCCTGGCTATTCCGGTTAACAGTCCGTCCCTGAATTCTTCATCCCATACCAGAGGGGTGTCAGAGTAATCCAGCACCCTTTTTACCGGAGAAGGCAGAACAAAGCTGTCATAAAGGCCTGCCCCGGCGTACCCCTCAAGGTCCTCCCCGTTGGAATCGGAGCGGAATATGAGGCCGCCGCCGAAAAGTCCCATGCTTTTGCTTGGAAAAGAAAGGGGCTTTGGCTTCCCTCCATCTTTCCTGCACACGAAATCCAGCGCCCTTCCCGGATAATTTGCGGCCAGGCTTTCTCCCAGTCCCAGCACGGCTTGGGCAAATACCTCCCCGCGGTCCCCGGAGACCGGGTTTGCGGTATGTATCACAAAACTGTAATCCGCTTTCACCACCTCCTGAATAAGGACCGACATCACAAGATCCTCATGATTAATGCCGTTCGTAATGCGGCTCAGGTACGCTCTTTCATTCCACTTAGAGGCCCATACGCTCTTTATGCATTGCCAGGCGTTTTCCCAATCAGAAGGCCAGGGAAGTCCGGCCCCGGTCATAATCTCCTTAAGCGCACTTTCCAGTTCGCCCGGCGGTGTAAGGCCAAGGACAACTTCCTTCATGCGGGGAAGTGACCCAATGCCTTCCGCAGGCCCGGCCGCAAGCTCCTGGAGAAGCCTTTCATATTCCAGGGCAGACCGCCTGTTCGCCTCACCCGAGAGCACCTTGTCAAAAACCCCGAAAGGGAGGGCCGCCGAGCGAGGCATCTTTATCCATGAAGGGAGCCTGTCCCGAACGATCTTCAGGTTGTTGGACTTATACCCCACTTTTTGGGCGGTGAAGCCCTGCATGGCAATGGCATAGGACGTAAACCGGTGCCTTATCAGCGTGGCATGCGCCTGCCTTGCGCGCATGGGCGCTTCCTCTTCCCCCGCAGCCTCCCTGAAAGAAACAGCGTTCATTCCGTGCTCCTCAACCATAAGCAGCCGTCCCCTGAAGGATTTCAGTTCTTCCAGTTCCGGCCCGTCGAAACAAGTGGCAAAGAGCACTCCCGAGTTCCTGGCCCTTATCGCCAGATGTGAAAGGCTGTCCACGATCACGGGCGTCACTATGGCCGCGACCCCGCGCGGTATCTCCTCATCTCCCGCCACCGAGTTTGCCGCAACGACCACCGGCCGCAAAAAGTCTTTGCCCTGTATCTCCTTAAGGGCATTCACAACAATGACCTCTCCCACGCCTTTGCCCCCGCTTACGACCAGCCAGTCGCCCAGCCCCGCGCTTTTCCTCAACACCGGACCAAGCGCGCTTAAAAGCGCGGACAGCGCAAATACCGGGCGGCCGCGAAGGACCTCTTCCGTGAACAGATCGACCGTCCACGGCGAGGCATGGAACTCCCTGCCAAGATATGCGGCCCTGGGCTGAAGCATATCATGGAAATGCCTTGAGGCGGAGCCTATGGCCCTAAGCATACGCTCAACCGCAGCCTCCGCGCGCAAAGACCATTCCATGCCAGCATCACCCGCATTTTCAAGAAGCCGCCAGAACTTAAGCGATAAAGAGAATTCCTCGCTGGCATGCGAGAGGGAGACATTCTCAAGAGCAAACCCCGTTGCGCGGACGATCTGTAATTGGGTGAGATGCCCCAGGCTTCGTTCCACGACCTGACGGACGAAACCCTCCAGCGCCATATCCAGGAAGAGGAGGTCCCGGACCCTGTGGGCTGGCCCTGAGGCAAAAAGCTCTTTTGAAAGCCGTCTGCGGGCTTCGAGCGCCTTTTCAAGCAAGGCCTCATTATCCTGCGTGCTCTGTTTTTCCAGGAGGAAATCCAGCAGGGACGACATGACGGCATCCAGAAGATGTTTCGCGTTTAGTACGGCAGTCCCCAGGTCGGCGCCCGAGTGCACTTCCTTAAGGATGTGAAGGAAGTGCTCAAAATCATTTATAAGGGGGTCCTTCAGATGCGGAATGAAGTCCGGGTCCGTCGTTATTGGCCTTTCATAGCTTCTGATGCGCTCCCGCGTTATGCCGCCCTGTTCGAGTTTACGGTAAAAACGGTCCAGGTCTCCGCCGGAGCGCAAAAATTCCAGGTAGGCTTCACATATCACAACATCATCGGGCGTTGTGTTATTGTGCAGTTTCTGGTGCCACTCTTCCATGAAGTGGCCCGCCATCTCTTTTATGTGGTGCCGGTGCATGATGTTCAGCACCTCGTCCCGGACGCGCTGCGCGTTGCTGCCCCTGCCCAGGGTAGACATTGCAAGCCTTATTACCTCGCGCTCCGCAGGCCGGGCCCCGGAGAACCTGTCCGCGAGCTTCATGGTCAGCCGGTCCATGGAGTGCCCAAGCTCACGGGGCTTCGTATTATAATTTCTCTGCCAATCGAGCTGCCGCAGGGCGGAAAAACGAAGCCAGACGTAGATCAGCCACAGGCATTCGAGGTCGTCCCTTCCGATACGGTCAAGCAATTCATAACACAGGTCAAACCGGTGCATCAGGGTCCAGGACTGCTTTCCAGTCTCTTTTTCTATTATCTCGCGCGCGATGGAGTCACATGAGGCAAGCGGACCAGGAGGGGCAGGCGAAACTTCCGCGGCGGATATCCCGATACGGTAATTGCGCCCACGGTTGTTGTCCCAGCGTCCCTCATCGGGAAAGAAAAGCACAAAGTTCAGCCACTTGGCGCCGGGTGTTTTTTCAAACCTGATGATTACCCCCCCATTTTTTCCCTCAAGCGGCGTCTGCACCGCGGAGGAACCAAAAATCCGGCTGCCCTCGGGCCAAAGATCCTGCGGGGGTATGCGCCATGGTTCCTGGGGGGAATCACTTATCCCCCAATGGAGGACACACTTCTTCGCAGTGTCCCCGCTTAAAGTTATCTCGGTCCTGCCAGAAAGCTCCTGCACCCGGACCGCTATGAGCACGCCTGAACCGGTCTGTATTTTTTCTTCTCTGTTCATGGATGCCTTACCGTCAAATGACCTTTTTATTTTGTTTTTATTTTATGGATGTCTTATTTATAGTTTACTTGAAAAACCAAAAACCTCTGCGGTTTCCGACGCCCAAAGCAAATCAAAAGGAAGGTTGCGGACTTCTCTATGGGATGTATAATTTAAAGCATGAAGAGAATCGCGCTTGCATCATTCGTTTTAATGTTACTTTTGATCCCGGCCTGCACCAGGCCGGTAATAAAAGAGAACCTTCTTGAGGAAGGTACAAGGGATGTGTCCTTGTCCGCGCTTTCCGCCAACCAGAATTTGTACAGGGGAAAGCTTTTCATTCTTGGGGGCATAATAGCAAACACCACGGTGACGGATGAAGGCACGGTTATAGAGGCCCTTTATGTGCCGGTGGACGATAAAGGCTATCTTGAAGAGGCGCCGGGCCGCGGAAGATACCTCGCCATCTGGCCTAAAGCAAGCGGCATACTGGACCCCATGCTCTACAGGCGGAACAGGGAGATAACGGTTGCCGGTACATTCGAGGGGCTACGGAAAGGGAAACTGGGAAAGACAACCTACTTATTCCCCGTTTTTGATGCGGTACAGGTATTTCTCTGGAAAGAGGCCCCCTACTATCCCGCTTATTATTACTCTCCATACTACTATGGCCCCTATTACCCTTATTATTATCCTTATTACTACTCTTACCCTTACTACTATCCTTATTCCTTCGGATTTGGCTTCGAGTTCGGGAACGAATATGAAGAGCACGAGGAGAATGAATTCCACGGCCGTGAATTCCAGGGGGGGTCAGCACCCTCAAGGTCTTTTGAAAGACGGTAGGCAAGAAAGAAAATAAAAATAAAAATGAAAAACGCATTCCGGACCAGCAACTGAAAAAAATTTCCCAAACTTGATTTTTCTCAAATGTAACAGGGGGGCACTTCCATGCACAAAAGATTGCCTTTGACGGGAGGACTAAGCAGGCGGAGCTTTCTTTCTTCCGGCCTTGTCCTTGCCGCATCATCCGTCCTGCACCTGCCTGAAACCGCTCTGGCGGAGACATTTTCAAATGAAACATCTTCAAATGGCGGGGAAGACTTCACATATGACGGCAGCACCTACCCCTGTCCCATCCCCTGGCTGGATAAGAACGGAAGCCACAACCAGCCGGCCGGTCCCGGCAATGAGCCCTCTCATATATATCACTTCAAAGGCAGGGTGGCCCGGTGCAGTGATTTCGCCGGCATGGGCACTGACAACAAGGGAAACCGCCTGGCCTTCGGAAGCCCTACCACTGACAACGGTGTCATGCAGGGCGAATATTTCACGGGAAGGGAGGTACATAAAGGGACTTTCGCCCATTTATGAGTGACCCTCTTCAAGGGGCAGTTGTCCCACGAAAACCAGGTGCATGACTTCCATCCCCCGGTAGGATTCTGCGGGCTTTACTGGGTGATTCCCATGCCCGAAGGCGGCCTAAAGTTCAGCGACGGCGGGAAAACGGCGGTCCTCGATCTTAAAGGCGTCAGCGTTATCGACCAACCCACATGGCCCAAATTCCAGGCCAGGGCAACACCGGCCAGAATGAGCATAAAGATAGTTTGGAAGGCCACCGGTGAGAAGGTCAGCTACAACGACCCGCAAAAACAGTTCCGGGTGTACGGGCACAAAGCCGTGGCGCAGATGGAGGCGGCGGTGGAGGTGCCCCAGACCGGCTTTTCGTGGAAGTCCGATCCGCTGGAGACATCCAGGGCAAAATTCGCCATCATAGGGGAAGAGGCAAACGGGAAATATTACACCCCCTGACCGTTTCCCGTCCTTTCTTTTTTCAGTCTTTTATTCAGGCCCAGGTAGCCTCTTAGTTTGGTTTGAATGGAAGGGAACACGCCAGACGAGGCGGATTTCGCTCAAACTAAAACCCTGCTTGATTTTACCTATTCAGGATTTTTTGCCGGTGGCCCTTCCGGCGCCGGTCTTTTTGAGCGGTCCACTGCCAGAAGCATGTACATCGCGGGCACCACAAAGAGCGTAAACAAGGTCCCTATCGCTATGCCCGTCATTATCACAAGGCCCATATTATAGCGGCCTACTGCTCCCGCCCCGGAGGCTGTAACCAGGGGAAGAACGCCCAGTACCATTGCCGCGGTGGTCATAAGTATTGGCCGCAGACGTATGGCGGCGGCCATCTCTACCGCCTCCCTCTTGCTCTTGCCCTCACCCTGCAGGTCGTTGGCAAACTGAACTATCAGGATGCCGTGTTTGCTTATGAGCCCGATGAGGGTCACCAGTCCCACTTCGGTAAAGATGTTCAGGCTCGCGCCGCCAACCCCCAGGCTTATGAATATCATCGCCCCGCATATGGACATGGGCACGCTCACAAGCACGATGAGAGGGTCCCTGAAACTCTCAAACAGGGCGGCAAGGGCCAGAAAGATGATTACCAGCGCAAAGAAGAACGTGACAAGCAGCGCCTTTGATTCCTGCATGTACTGCCTCGATTGTCCCGCATAATCGATCGTGTACCCGGAAGGAAGCACACCCTTTGAGAGGCTTACCAGGCCGGCCAGTGCCTGCCCCAGGGAAACGCCTCCCACGGGCACCGCCGAAATGGTGGCTGAATTCAACTGCTGAAAATGATTGAGCGATTCCGGCACGACGGACGTCTTCAGACTGGCAACGGTCGAGACCGGGACGGGTATGCCGCCCGAAGTATTTATATAATAGCTCTCCAGATCGCTTGCGTTGAGCCTGTGGCGCTGCATCACCTGGGGTATGACCTTGTAGGAGCGGCCGGCCAGGCTGAAATAATTTACATATCCGCCGCCCAGCATGGACCCCAGCGCCCCGCCTATATCGTTCATGGTCAGGCCCAGCTGGGCCGCCTTGTCCCGTTCGAACTCAATGGTGCTCTGGGGCTTGTCTATCTTCAGGTCGCTGTCCACATATGCAAACATTCCGCTTGAGCGCGCCTTCCGTACCAGCTCCTGGGACACACCATTCAGCCGCTCGAACGGCTCGGTCGTATCAACCACAAATTGTACCGGCAATCCCCTCCCGCCTCCGGGCAGCGGAGGCGGCTGGAATGCGACGCTCTCAAGTCCGGTTATGCCGCCAAGCTTTCCCTGAAGGTCAGGCTGCAGCTGCATTGTGGTTTTCTTGCGCTTGTCCCACGGTTTCAAAACCATGCCCGCGATACCGGAATTCAGTCCGTTTATGCCGTCAAGCTGAAAGATATGGTCAGTTTCCGGATAACCGGCCATAAGCCTGTAGATCTGCCTGGTGTAGAGCATGGTCTGCTCCAGCGCTGCATCGGGGGCTCCCGTGGCCAATGCGATGATGACACCCTGGTCTTCCTGGGGGGCAAGCTCGCTCTTTGCGTTCTTGTAAAGAAAATAGTTGCTGAAAAGAACCGCCGCGGCGAATACCACGGTAACCGGCAGATATGCAAGTGAACTGTGCAAAATGCGCTGGTATCCCCCCCGCAACCTTCCGAACTGGCGGTCCACAATGTCCATGAACCGGTGGCTGCTGCCCGCATACGGTTTTAGAAAACGCGAACACATCATGGGAGAAAGGGTCAGCGCAATGATCGCGGAGACGGCCACCGTGCCCGCCAGGGTATATGCGAATTCCGTAAAAAGCGCCCCGGTAAGGCCGCCCATGAAACCTATGGGCACATATACGGCAACCAGAACAACGGAAATGGCGATGATCGGATTTGCGAGCTCCCGCGCCCCTTGGTATGCGGCATTAAGAGGGGTCAGGCCGTCTTCGATGTGGCGGTGCACGTTCTCAACCACTATTATCGCATCGTCCACCACCAGCCCTATCGCCAGCACCAGGGCAAGCAACGTAAGCAGGTTTATGGTATAGCCAAGCACCAGCATGATGAAAAACGCCCCTATAAGAGAAAGCGGCATGGCCACTGTGGGGATGACAACCGACCTGGGCGAGCCAAGGGACAAAAATATCACCAGTGTAACTATCAGCAGCGCCTTGGCTATCGTGCTTATTACCTCCCTGATGGAGCTGTTCACGTACTTGGTCGCGTCGTAGACGATCCGCCCGCTCAAGCCCTGGGGCATTTGCTGCTGAATTGACGGAAATATCCTGTGGATATCGCTGATAACAGACAACAGGTTGGCTGTGGGCGCCACCTTGATGCCGATATAGACCGCGCTCTTGCCGTCAAAAAACACGGATGTATCATAATTTTCCGCGCCAAGCGTAACGTTGGCGACGTCGCCAAGGCGTACGATGGCGTTGTTTTGCGATTTTATTACGAGGTCCCTGAACTCATCAACTGTGTGCAGCCCGGTGGCGGCCGTCAGGTCCACGGTCACCATCTGGCCCTTGGTCCGTCCGACGGCGGAAATGAAATCGTTGTTTGCCAGGGCACGGCTGATGTCCGAGCCCGTAACGCCATAGGCGGCCATCTTCCCGGGGTCCAGCCACGCCCGCAGGGCGAACCGCTGTTCGCCAAGTATTTCGGCGGTCTGTACGCCGTCGATGGCCTGCAGCTTGGGCTGCACCACACGTATAAGATAATCGGTTATCTTGTTGGTAGGCAGCACCTTGCTGTAAAAACCTATGTACATGGAATCAACCGTCTCGCCTATGGCCACGGTGATAACCGGCGTCTGGCCCTCTTTCGGCAACTGGTCCAGCACTGCGTTCACTTTTGAGCTGATGTCGGTCAGCGCCTTGCTGGCGTCGTAATTCAGGCGCAGGTTGGCCTCGATGGTGCTCTGCCCCAGGGTACTCGTGGATGTCATGTAATCGATGCCGCTTGCCTGCGCTATGGAACTTTCAAGGGGGGTTGTGATAAAACCGGCAACCAGCGCCGGGTCTGCGCCGTAATAAGTGGTCGCTACGGTCACCACGGCGCTTTGTATTTCCGGATATTCGCGTATCTTTAAAAGCCCCAGAGAGCGCAGCCCCAGCACCAGGATAAGAAGGCTTACCACCGTGGCCAGCACCGGGCGCCTGATAAAAATATCCGTGAACCGCATTTTTTGTAAGTTCTTTCCTTTCCTCCGGCTACCTGTCTTTTGGGTGGGGGGCGGGGTTGTTGCTGGGCTGTATACTGTTGTTTATGATCACCTCAGATCCGTTCCTGAGCTTCAACTGGCCGCTTGTCACTATGGTCTCGCCCTCCCTTATGCCAGAGACTATTGCCACCTGGTCGCCCCGGGTACCATCGGTTGTCACAAAGGCCTGCCTGGCTGCCAGCATGGGCTTTCCGTGCGGCCCTTTTCCCTTTTCGATCACGAAGACGGTCTCTCCATAGGGGTTGTAAGCTACCGCTGTCTGGGGGAGCGTAAGGTAGCGCCTGGGCGCTCCGGCCATGATATCCACTGTCACATACATGCCTGGCAGGAGCCTGTGCTCCGGATTACGGAACGTGGCCTCGACTTCTACGTTCCTGGTGGAAGGATCCACCTGGGGGTTTACGGATGTTATAACTCCATTGAATTTACGGCCGGGATAAGCATCGGCATGGGCCACAACCTTTTGCCCTATCCGGATGCTGGAAAAATCCTGCTGCGGCAGATAAAAATCGGCATATAGCAGATCAAGCGATTGCAGGGTCACTATCTTGTCTCCGGGGTTGATGTACTGCCCCGGGTTGACGGTGCTTATGCCAAGCTGTCCGGCAAAGGGAGCGCGTATGGTCTTTTCGCGTACTATCGCGCGCTGTTGGGCCGCCTGGGCCCGCTTGCTCTTCAGGTCGGCGGCATCCGCATCCAGTGTGGCCTTGCTTACCGCCTGCGCGGCAAAGAACTGTTTTTTGTCCCTCTCATAGACGGTGCCGGCCAGCTGGGCGGCGGCCTCAAGAGAATGGAGAAGCGCCAGATCGGGGCCGGCGTCCAGCTGCACCAATACCTGGTTTTTCCTGCCTGCCTGGCCGGAGCTGAAATATATTTGCTGCACCAATCCCGAGATCTCGCTGGTCACGTCCACGCCGCGCACGGCACGCAGGCTTGCCACCGCCTTTATCTGCGGCTGCCAGGTCAGGTACCTGGCCTTCACGGCGCTCACGGCAACAGGCGGGGGGCGAAATGAGGCCATGGATTTCCGCTGCATATGGGCCCTGTATGCGTGGTAGGCGAATATGCCCCCGAACAATATGCCTACGGCCGCCAGCATGATGAGCATGCGTTTGATCAGGGGCGCGTCTTTAAAAAACGTGGGACGCCCGGACGTTCCGCTCATTTCTCTCTTTCCGCGGCGCTGTCCGCTATTTTCCCCGGCGCTCCCGGTTTCAGGTTCCACCACCCTCCGCCAAGGGCCTGAAACAGCGCCGCCGTATCTGCAAAGCGCGCCGCACGGGCCTGTACCAGGCTTATTAGCGTCTGCTGATACTGGCGCTGGGCATTTAGGAGCTGAAGATAGCTCACCGCCCCCAACTTAAATTGCTTCAAGGTGATGTCCAGCGAGTCTTTTGCAGCGGCCCAGGCCTGGGCTTGCGCTTTAAGCGTGCCGGAATCCCTGTCCAGCGCCCTCAAAACGTCAGCCACATTCTGGAATGCCTCCAATACGGTCTCCTGGTATTGCGCCAGCGCCTGCTCATAAGCGTCCACCGCGGCCCGGCGTTTTGCAGTAAGCTCTCCGCCGTGGAATACGGGCTGAAGCAGCGACATCCCGAAGCTCCAAATGCTCGTATTCTTGCCGAAAAGGTCCTCGACCTTTGCCGTTTCAGTCCCGATGCTCCCGGTAAAAGTTATCTGGGGGAGCATGTTGGCCGTAGCAACGCCGATCTGCGCGCTTGCGGCGTGCAGGAGTGCTTCCGAGGCCCGGATGTCCGGGCGCCGGCGGATCAGCATTGAAGGCAGGCTCAGTGGCAGCCTCCGCGGCAGTTTCAGCCTGTCAATATCTATCTCCGGCAGTTGCCCCGAATGTTCGGGCAGGACACCGGCGAGCACAGCCATCTGATGGCGTGTCTGGGACAGCGCTTTTTCCAGAGGGGGAAGCCCCGCGCGCGTCTGGGCAAGCTGCGTCTTTTGCGCAAGCACGTCGGGACGGGATGCGCCCCCAAGCGCGAACTGTTGCTCGACTATGCGGAGCTGGGCCTCCTGGTCTGACAATATCTCCTTTGTGACCGCGATCTGGGCGCGCAGGGAGGCCTCCTGTACTGCGGTTGTGACGACATTGGCCGTAAGCGCGAGATACGCCCCTTCCAGCTGGAAACGCTGATAATCCACCTGCGCCCCGAGCGCCTCAAGCTCACGCCTGGAGCCTCCAAACAGATCAAACAAATACGATACGGTCGCGGAGGCGTTAAAAAGGTTGAAGATGATGCCAGGGACGCCGGGCTCGCCGAAGGCCGCTCCGGAAAATTTCTGGCGCACGCCTGTGGCCTTGGCATCGACTTGCGGGTAAAGGAGCGCTCCGGACTGAGCGCGTTTGTTCTCATAGGCCTGGCGTAGCGCGGCCTGCGCGGCCCCAAGCGTGTAGTTCCTGGCAAGCGCGGCGCGCTCCAGGCGGTCAAGCTCCGGGCTTTGGAAAAGCCTCCACCATCGTCCGGGAATGTCCTCTCCCTGTTTAAAAGATTGCGCGGCTCCTCCGGCAACCGGTGCGCTTTCCGTCTTTGCGGGCATGGCGCCTGCTGTATATCTGCCGGTTTCAGGGGTCTGCGGCATTCTAAAAGCCGGACCTACCGTGCAGCCATTGGATAAGAGGGCGGCGGATAACAGGGCCATGCATGCGATGCCGGCCGCGGCGGAAGAAAAGAGCCCGTTCCCCTTACGCAACAGTCCATTAAAAAAAAAATCGTCATTACGCAAATTGACCATCACATCCGGTCTCCAAAAATTTTTTCTCCGATAAAAAGACTCTTCAGGAAAACAAAAACCTGGCGGCGAAAATGCTTTTTTTATCTTTGGGCCGCCACCGCCAAGCCTGTTTCTAGAAAGCTGATTAGCCCATTATAGCAGGCCCTGAGGACGCAGGCTATAGAAGTATCAGAAAAGACCGGGGCGCATTAGCGGCCCCTTTTGGTGCTATAATCATGAATAAATTCAAAAAACAAAACAAAAAATTCCCGGGGTTTTTTTCATGAGAAACGATCAGCGGGCCGGCCTGTCCAGGTATCAGTCCATGTTCAAAGAGACATTCGGGCTTGGCCCGGCGGCCGCGCTCACCTTTCTCGTCTTTGTTATCCTGGCCCTGTTGTTTGCAGTATACTGGTTTTTTCATTCCGCGCCGCCCTCCACCATTATAATGACCAGCGGTCCACGGGGCAGCATATTCCGGGCAAATGCGGAGAAATATAAAAAGATACTGGCCAGAAGCGGTATCCACCTCAATATACTGGCATCCGAAGGGTCGCTCCAAAACCTGACGAGGCTGACTGACCCGTCTTTCAAAGCCGATATAGGGTTTGTCCAGGGCGGAGAGACCGGCGGGCTGAACATAGCCAATCTCGTGTCATTGGGGAGCCTCTATGATGCCCCCATCCTCATCTTCTATCGAAACGACAAGCCTATCGAATTGATTTCCCGGTTTGAAGGCATGCGGCTTGCCATAGGCCCGCCGGGCAGCGGAACACGGACCCTGTCTTTGGCCCTGCTGGCCGCAAATGGCATCAGGCCTGGCGGCGCCACACCGTTTTCAGGCTTGGATGGAGACAAGGCGGTCCAGGCCCTGATCGATGGCGATGTGGACGCGGTATTTTTGATGGGCGATTCCGCCTCCGTGCGGAATATAAAAAGGCTCATTTACGCCACGGGGGTCCGCATATTCAGCTTCAAGCAGGCAGCCGCATATTCGCGCCGCATAGTGTATCTGAACAAGATGGTCCTTCCTATGGGTTCAGTCGATTTTGGGCAAAACATTCCCGAGCACGATGTAGACCTGGTAGGCCCCACTGTTGAGCTCATTGCCAGGAAGGGCCTTCATCCGGCGCTTACCGACCTGCTTATTGAGGCCTCGCGGGAGATATACGGGTCAGCAAACCTGCTGCGGCACCAGGGCGAGTTCCCGGCCCCCCAGCAGCATGAGTTCACTCTCAGCAAGGAGGCGGTCCGGTATTACAAATCGGGCGCGAGCTTCCTTTACCGTTCCCTTCCGTTCAGGTTTGCGAGCCTGGCCAATCGCATCCTGGTGGTCGTTGTGCCTCTTATAGTGGTTTTGATACCTGGGCTTAAGATAATACCCGTGGCCTATCGATGGAGGATAATGATACGCTTTTACCGCTGGTACCGCGCGTTGATGATATTGGAACATGATATGACAGGGCCCCTGACCGCCAATGACAAAGAGGGACTTCTGAAACGGCTGGACCATCTGGAAGAGTCTGTCGCCAACATGAAAGTGCCAGCCTCCTTTGCCAACCAGTTCTACGGTCTCAGGGAGCATATAGATTTCGTCCGGGACCGGCTGGCCGGCGGCGAGCAGCCATCATGAGCCCGGCATCGTGAATCATGAGACGGTAAAATAAGATGCGCAACCATTGAGGCATAGCCAGTTACCCGCGTAATTTAGACCGGAGCCCGCCATTTAAACCGGAGAACATGACGGGCCCTGGCAGGCTAACTGGAAACGACGCTCAGTTCCACGCTGACCGGATGGCCTCCGGGGTATATTAAAATTACTTGGGAGCGGGCCCCCTTATTACCTGGACCATATCGCCCGGACGTATCCATTTTAAAAATGCCCGCTGGATGTCCGCCCCCGTGAGCTTTATATATTTTTTTGCGGCAAGCACCGGTTCATCGAGCGGCAGTCCCTTGTCCACACGGTCCAGAAAGCCCCCCGCTATCCGGTCCACACTTGACTCCGCAAGCGGTATCTTGCGCAGCAGCAAGGCCTTTGTCTGTTCAAGCTGTCCCTCAGGCACCGGGGTTTTCCGCATCTCGCCAAGATCCCTGGACACTATCGAGGACACCTGGGCCACCTTGTCCGGATCGCATGCGAAGACGACGAAATAGACTGACCTCTTGCGGCCTGCCTCAAGCACTGAATCCACAAAATACACCAGCCCCATGTTCTCCCTCAAGTCCTGGTAGAGCTTTGTGGCATAAAATGCGCCGCCAAGGACGCTGTTCCCAAGCTCAAGGGCGTAATAGCCGGGGTCCGCACGCCTAAGACGCAATGTCTGGGCCATATAAACGTTGTCCTGCACACGGCTGTCATCAGGGACGGCAAAATAGGAAGGCCGGTTGTTTGGAACCGGCGGAAGATCAGTGGCCGGTTTTGCCCCTTTCGCGGTCCAGGCTCCGAAATATTTTTCAATAACGCTGCGGACCTCTTCCGGTGAGATCTTGCCGATCACTACTATCGTGGTCATGTCAGGCCTGAAGACATTTGAATAGTAACTCTTCACATCCTCAAGCGTCAAAGCCGTAACGCTCTGGGGAGTCGCATACCGGAGGCTCGGATCGGTTTTTGGGAACAGGCCTTCCTTGAGCGCCTGTTGCGCCAGAAAACCGGGGCTTTGTATCTCCCCTTTAAGGGAGGCGGCCGTTTGAGTGCGGAGAATGCTGAACGCACCCGGGGGCAACGCCGGATGGAGCTCATTTTCCGCAAGCAGCTGGACTCCGCGTGCAAAATGGCCCGGCAGCAGTTCCAGTGAAAAGCTGGTCCCGGCGGACTCGTTCGCACCGATATCGTCCAGGGCCTTCTGGAACTCTATTCTGCCCAGCGAGGTGCTGCCATAGGAGAACAACTGGTCCAATAATGAATTAACCCCATCATGCCCCTTGGGCGTCTGCATATTGGGATTATTTTTTATTTGTCCATATACACTGACGGTGTTGCTTATGCCCTCGGTTTGCACTATAAGGCGCAGCCCGTTTGGCAAAATGCTGACAACCGGATGGAGAGTTGAACGAGGCACCTGAAGGCGGGAGAGCGCCTTTGCGGCCCAGACTGGAAGGGTCACATGGGCCGGAGTTTTGATAAGGGTCTTTTCCGTGCCTCCGAACCCCTTAGATGAAATGGGCTTGCCGGAAACTTGGGGAGTCAGGACCGCATCTATGGATTCTCCCATCCGCAGATACCGTGCAGCCACCCGGTTTACGTCCTCCACGGTCACTTTCTGTATTGCCTTTATGTCGTCATCCGGGGACTCCCTGCCTTCCACTGCAACTGCCTGGGACCAGCTCGAGGCAAGCCCGTGGATGGAATTTTTCTCAAACTCGGCGTCAGTCAGCTCATGCAGTTTGGCAGCGGAGACCAGGTCCGCGGATACGCCGTTCTTTACAGCTGACAGCAGCACCCCCCGCACCTCCGCCAGAAGCTTTTTGCTGTCCCTGCCGGAAGGAAACGCGGCAATGGCGTAACCCATGCCCGCCTTACGGAGGGGATCAAGCTCGAACCCAGCAAAGAGCGCCTTCCCCGACGGCACCAGCGAGTAGAGGTCTCCGCGTTCGCTTGAAAGGACATCGGAGAGCACCACGGAGGCCGCATAATCGGGGCTGTCATAGCCAGGCATCCTAAAGGCTATTGAGACCATGCCGTACGGACGGTCCGTTTTCATGCTTATGAAGGCATGCTTTACCGGCTGAAGCCTGACGATTGGCCGGGCCGGGAGGGTTTTTGCCTGGATGCCGCCAAAAAGGCCTTTTATTTCTTTCAGGGCAGCAGGGGGTTTTATATCTCCGCATACTATCAAAACAGCATTATTGGGGGCATACCAAGTTTCATGAAAGCGCTTCAGCATGGCGCCCGTAGTTTTGTTAAACGAAGGGCGGGTGCCCAGGGCATCATGCTCATAAGGTGTCCCGGAAAACAGGTCTTTAAGAAGCTTCGCGTAAAAAACATATTCCGGGTTGGAGAGGTCCTGAGCCACCTCCTGCTCTATCGCGCCCCGCTCCTGGGCCCAAAGCTTTTGCGTGTCCAGAATGCCTTTCATACGTATGGCCTCCACATGCAGGGCCACATCGAGGTCCGCAGCGGGCACAGTGAAGAAAAACTGGGTCACGCCCTGTTGCGTGTCCGCGTCGAAATCGCCGCCCATCTCTTCGGATATCCTGGCCAGTTGGTCTTCCGAGAGCCCCGGGCTCCCGCGGAACATCATGTGCTCCTGGGCGTGGGCCATGCCGGGAAACCCATCCGGAGCTTCATCCGAGCCAACCTGGTAATTTATGGCCGTGGTCACCACAGGGACCAGCGGGTCCCGGATTATGACCACGCGAAGGCCGTTTGAAAGCCTGGCGCGAAGCACCTCCTGGGCATGCGCTATAGCCGGGTGAGAGATCACAGGGAAAACAGCCAGAAGTAAAAACAAAAAAAACACGGAAGCAGGTCTTTTCATAGCATTATTTTTCATTGCATTACCTCGAAGGGATTGGAAGTAAAATATCTTTTTCCATTGGTATTTTCAAAACACTAGGTTACCTCATCACTGCTTACTTTGCAAACAACGGATCGACGGTTTCACTTCAGGATGGCAGTTTAGGCTCTTCTTGAAGAAGTGCCGGGGCTTAACCTGTTTTGTATACATGAACCACTAGCGGTCGGCCGCTAAAAAATTTATCCGGAACTCCGTCCCATTACCCCGGAGGATTTCCAGGCTCCCTTTCAACTGCCCTAACGCAAGGTTGTTGACCAGCCTCAGCCCCAGTGTTTTCGTTTTGGCCGGGTCAAGTCCTTCGGGAAGCCCCACCCCATTGTCGGAGTAGGCCAGCATTATCTCCTCGCCGCATTTTTTTAAGACTATCCTGATCTCCCCTTTCCTTTTCCCCGGGAAGGCATGCTTCAGCGAATTGGAGAGCAGTTCGTTGATTATAAGCCCGCAAGGCGTGGCAATATCTATTGACATCGGTATGCTCTCTACCTCAAGCTTCAGGAATACCTTCTCCTCGCAGTCCAGACAGCTTTCCAGCATGGCCCTGGAAAGGTCCCCTATGTATTCGCTTATATCCAGGTTGGAAAGGTCCTGAGACTCGTACAGTCTTTCATGAACAATGGACATCGCCCGTATCCTGTCCTGCGTCTCTTTAAATATCTTTTGGAGCCTTTCGTCCCCGATCGACATAGACTCAAGTCCGAGCAGGCCGGATATTACCTGCATATTGTTTTTTGTCCGGTGATAGAGCTCTTTAAGGAGTATGTCTTTTTCAAGCAGGGAAGCCTTTATCTTCTCCTCGGCTTCTTTACGCTCCGTGATATCCCGGACGTTTGCGACCTGATAAAGCGCTTTTCCCGCTTTGTCCCTTACCGCATATACCTCAACCTCGGCTGGAAATACCGAGCCATCCTTGCGAAGGCGCAGGGTCTCATATTTGTTATATCCTTTTTCCTTTGTTACGGAGATATGTTCCGGAACGTCAGCCCTGGTCTGGGGGGAATACATATCCGCAATGGGCCTTCCGTAAAGCTCGGATGTCGTATAACCATGCATTTCGGCATAAGCGGGGTTCATCAGCCCCAATGTTCCGTTTATTGTTCCGATGGCTATCCCGATCCTCGTGTGCTGGACGACATCGGCAAATATCCTTATCGTCTCTTCAGCTTTTTTGCGCTCTGATGTTTCCCTTGCTATCGCGAATATGTATTTGTGGCCCTCCTGCGCCAAAAGGCCCGTGCTGATCTCCACAGGGAAAACCGATCCGTCTTTCCGCCTGTGCGTCAGCTCCGCTTTCAGCCACTCGCCTTTAAGGATTAGGTCGCGCCGGTCCGGGCTCTGCCTGGCGTCCCCGGCGCAATACACGTCCTCCACGCTCAGCTCCAGAAATTCAGGAAGACTGTAGCCGTGCATACTTGCCGCCGTCTCGTTGGCGTCAACTATCTTGCCTGCGTTTTCTCCTTCGCCGTCTATGATAAAAATGGCGTCGTGGGCGTTCTCGAACAGCAGGCGGTACCTGTTTTCGCTTTCGTAGAGAGCTGCGGTGCGTTCCTTGACCAATTGTTCCAGGTGCTCACGGTATTTTTTTATTTCATCTTCAGCCTGCCTGCGTTCAACGTGCTCTCTTGCTTCCCGCAGCGCCCTCCTGGCCGCTGGAGCAAGCCTTGACATGCGGTTTTTAAGGATGTAATCCGTTGCGCCGTTTTTGAGCATCTCTACCGCAAAATCTTCGCCGATAGCGCCGGAGACAAAGATGAACGGGACTTCAGGACGCTTCTCAAGGGTGATTTTCAGCGCGGAAAGGCCGTCGAAGAGGGGCAGCGAATAATCGGCCAGCACAAGATCAAAACAGGTCCCTTCCAGAGCCTGGATGAAATCCCTCTCGTTCTCAACCCGGACCAGACTGAAATCCGAAAAACCCTCTTCGGCCAGCTTCGCCTCGATGAGCTCGGAGTCCAGCGCATTGTCTTCCAGGTTGAGGATGAGAAGTCTTTTTTTCATCTCTTGTTATGATTTTTTAAGCTCCCCGGAGGCGGCTCGTTTATTATGGCCCAGAATATGCCCAGTTCCTTTACGGCACGGGCAAATTCATGGAAGTCCACGGGCTTTACCACATATGCGTTTACTCCCAGACGGTAACTTTCCACGAGGTCACGCTCCTCGCGTGAAGAAGTGAGCACCACGACGGGGACAAACATTAGTTTATCGTCGTGTTTTATGGTCTTCAGCACCTCAATGCCATCCACTTTAGGCAACTTGAGGTCCAAAAGCACCACTGCCGGGTTCCCGCCGTCCCGGCCCGCAAAAGCGCCTTTCCGCTGAAGATAATCGAGGGCCTCCACGCCGTCCCTTGCCACGACCACTTCATTTGCAAGGTTGTATTCGCCCAGCCCCTCGAGCACCAGTTCCACATCGTTGGGGTTGTCCTCCACCAGCAAGATCCTTTTCAACTCCACTTTTCCGCATACCTCCCTTTTGGCAATGAAAAATAAAATGTCGCGCCTTCCCCAAGAACGCTTTCACCCCAGGCCCTGCCTCCATGACGGTGGACAATCCGCTGGACATTCGCCAGTCCAACGCCGGTGCCCTCGAACTCTTCCGTCCTGTGGAGACGCTGAAAAAGGCCAAAGAGCTTGTCTTTGTACCTCATATCAAAGCCCACCCCGTTGTCCTTTATGTGGAAAACAAACTCTTCCCCTGCGTCCTCAACCCCAATCTCTATTATAGCCTGTCCTCGAGGGCGGGTGAATTTCACCGCGTTTGAGATCAGGTTGACCCATACCTGCCGCAAAAGGGCCGCATCCCCAAAAACACCCGGGAGCACCCCTATCTTCCAGACTATGTCCCGCCCGCCCGTATCGCTTTCCAGATTAGCGATGGCCTCTTTCACAATGATTCCGGAATCCACCTTATCCCATTTTATTTCCACCCTACCGGCACGGGAGAAAGCAAGGAGATCGTCAACAAGCTGTCCCATCTGGCTTGAAGCACCGGATATCACCTGCAGATAATGCCTGCTTTTTTCATCAAGACCCTCTTTGGCCCTCTTGTTGAGCAGTTCCACAAACCCGGCCATGTGCCTGAGGGGAGCGCGCAGGTCATGGGAAACAGAATATGTAAAGGCCTCGAGTTCCCTGTTTGCGGCCTGAAGCTGTGAGACGTTGCGCTTCAGTTCCTCATTCAATTCGCTTATCTGCTCCGCGGCCTGTTTACGATCTGTCACGTCCACTCCCACACCGATAATGCGAAGGGGGCGTTTCGAAGGGCCGGACATAAGGCGTCCGCGCGCCTCTATCCACCGCATCCTGCCGTCAGGCTGGAACAGTCGGTACTCCCAATACTCCTCATCCGCGCCAGACTCTATCCATTGCCTGAAAAAAACCTTCAACCTCTGCACATCTTCCGGATGGACGCTTTTCGTCCAGTCTTCATAGTCGCCTTCAAAATCCCTTTGAAGGCCCGGCATGTTCTCACCCTGTTCAGTCCATATTACCTTGCCGCTTGCAAGGTCCCAGTCAAACACACCAACATGCCCCGCCCGCTGGGCCAGCACCAGTCTTTCCTCACTCTCCCTGAGTGCGCCTTGAGCCCGTTTGATCTCTTCGATGCCTTTTAAAAGCTGCTCATTGGCATTATGCAGGGCGGCGGTGCGTTCCCTGACCTTGTTTTCCAACTGGTCGCGTGCTTCCCTCAGAGAGTTTACCGTTTCCCATTCAAATATCTTCAGCACCGGAATAATGGTAAAAAACAGCGATACGGCGCACAAAGTTCGGAGCCACTGCACGTGGACACCTGTTTTTTCGAAAAAGATCGCATAATTGAAAACGGAGGCGGGGAAAAAGCCCGTGCCAGGCACGACCAGACCGGAAAAGAAGCCGTAAACAATGAAGGCCGCGGCAGCCACTTTGAGAGACAGCACCGCTTTCATCTGATTTTGTTTTGTAACTTCCGGTATATGCAGATAGAGCGCATATGCGGCCAATAAAGTCCCAGGGAACCCCAGAATATATCGCGCAAAAACATCCCCATCCAGAAATTTCCGGCCGCTGAGCAGGGTCAGGAGCGCCCAGGCCGCAAGCAGGGCCACCGGCAGCAGTCTGACAAACGGGTTTTTCCCCTTTATACTTACAATGGTTTTGGTCCCGAACAGGACCAGAAAGAAAAAAGAGCCCACAAGGAGGACCAATTTAGCGATCTTTACCGCCGCCGGCTCGTTAGGATGGACAAGTTTGAACATTTCCATCCATTCATTGCCGCCATGAAACATGCCGAAAAGCGCAATGAACCCCAGATCTTCCGCCAGCTTGAACTGGCTGCCGCGCCTGGGATAGAGCAATATTTCCACTCCCAAAGTGAAGAAGGCCAACCCGTATACAAACGATGTGAACATTGAATAAAAAGGATACATTTTATTCCTTTAGCCGGATCTTATTCATAATATGGTGTTGTCAGCAGAAAAGTCCGGACCTGCTCCGTCAGAAAGAAAACTTGCCACTTTGCCCGGCAAATACGTCCCTGGCCGACTGCAAACAGCTTTACGGATAATATTTTTTTCTGCATTCAGGGCATAAGCCATGGCTGAACGCTACCTCCGAATGCTCGCTTATGTAGGCTTCCAGCTGGTTCCAGTACCCTTTATCATCCCGTATCTTTTTACAGTGCATACAGATGGGCAAAAGGCCCGTCAGCCGCCTGACGTTGGCGAGCGCCTCCTGGAGGTCTGCGATAAGTTGCTCCTTCTCCGCTTCGAGCCGCTTGCGCTCGGCGCGTTCCATGGCCACCTGCAAGGCCCTCCGGACAGCCGGCGCAAGCCTCGATATCCGGTTTTTAAGAACGTAGTCCGTTGCGCCACATTTAAGGACCTCAGCCGCCGAGTCTTCCCCAATAGCCCCCGAAACAAAGATAAAGGGCACCTCCGGCCGTTTATCAAGCGCTATTTTCAGAGCGGAAAGGCCGTCGAAGGAAGGCAGCGAATAATCGGCCAGAACCAGGTCAACCCGGGTCCCTTCCAAGGCAGAAATGAAACCACTCTCGCTCTCAACCCGGACAAGATCGAAATCCAAACCGTCTTCCGCCAGTTGCGCGCCGATGAGCTCCGAATCAAGAGCGCTGTCTTCCAGGTTGAGAATAAGTAATTTGCCGGTCATCTTTTGGCCGTGTTCCTTCCCCGGCCATGTTCCATGACAGCCCCAGTCAGGATAATATTGCTGGGTGGGGGCATATTGATTGCGGCCCAGGATGTGCCTTCTTTCTCAGACGGAAAAAACGTAGTCATCGCCATGCTCAGTTTTGATCAGCCCTGTCAAGCTAACTCCCGGCCCCTCCTCCGGTTTATCTCTGGTGCATCGTGCGCTATATATAAGAATTCAGAAACCATCTACACAACTAACGTGTGCATTTTAACATACAGTTGATGAACAAAACCATATCTGCCTTGATTTCCGGTAACAGGCAGGCAGGCCGCGATGGCCTCTTGCCGGTTCAGGTCCGCCGTGAAAAGCCATCCGGTTTGAATACGCGGAATATCCGCTGGCACTGTACGCACTGGGCCCACAGTATATTCGACTGGCCTGAGGCACATGGGACTGGCCTTGGGTGATGGTTGGGTGGCCTGTTTTTTTACAGCCTTAAAAGAGAAAGACCGGTAGCGGGGTCTTTTTGCCTTCTGGCGTCGATGCCTTTGATCTCAAGCACAACAGCCTCCAGCACGAGAAAGGTGCTGGCGCCCTGCCGCAGGCATCCGGCCTTCACGCTTTCGCCCCTACCCGCGGCCATGTGCAGGTGGGCCTTGGGACCCTCGTCATCCCAAAAGAGCGTTCCTGTCCCTAGTATCTCGCTGTTACCCTTTATTTTATCCCATACAGGCTCCGGCGGCATCTCGTTCCCCTTGGGCCCAACGACGATCTTCCCTTCCCTGGCCCCTCCCACAAGAAAAAAAACGGCCGAACGGATATCCTCTTTTCTGGCCAGGTCCGATAATGCCTGCAAAAAGTCCTCACCGTCTTCAAACCGCGCCACAATGGCCCGTCCAATGCTGCCCGCCTGGTATTTCAAATCTTTTATCCCTCCCTAAAGAATGAAAAACAAAAAACTACCACATGATGGAAAGCAGGCTTTCAATGTCCGACTGAAGCCGGTGGTACTTACAATCCAGTACCATACACTGTCCTGAGCGGTAACAGTACCCGCCCTTTATCACGACATGCACTTCCACCCCTGTCTTCTCCTTGTGCGGGCAGCGGATGTGCAGCTTTCCCGTATTTTCTGAAAACCTTTTCTTTTCAAAAGCGTCCTTCATGAATCTATTATAAGAAACAGGGAGGCAGAGGGCAATCTTGCCACTGCGCGTCTTTTTCTTTTCCCCTGGCTGCGTCAATGAAAAATGGCGGGGGTGTTCTCCAAAAATATTTTTATATCGGCATTTCCTCTAAGGGTCTCAAGATAGGCCTGCAGCCTGCGGTTTATCTCCTTTTCCTTCAGCAGGCGCTCTATCTGGTCCTTTACGGAATCAAAGGGCACACCTCCAAGCTGCTTTTTGTTTTGATCATAAAAATTTCTGGCCGCCTGTTCAGGTATCCTTACGAAAGCCCTTATCTTCAAGTCAGTGAACTCCTGGAGCGCCTTGTCCTCGCTCACCGGTTCGGGGAATATTTTCCTTGCCTGCACCAAGAGGAGCTGCCGGTTTATCATGGTCTGGAGCACCTGCCCAAGGGTAATGTCCGGGGTGAGCCTTTTGGCCTGTATGTATCTGGCGTCGAGCTCGCTAAGCAAAATGGCGTCGTCATTTACGAACGCCACGGTCCTGTCCAATATTTTTTCGGCGGCCTTAAGAGGACCCGCCGCGGCCAGGACCAGAAGGACGGCGGCTGTTATGTTCAGTATCTGCTTAAAACGCATGGCCTATGCTGAAGTCTATCTTGCTTCTGCTTTCCCCTTCCCGCCTGCTTAGCTTTATGCCGTAATCGATCCTGAGCGGCCCGACAGGCGTCTTGTACCTCAAACCAAGCCCTGTTGCAAATCTTATGTCCAGCGCTCGTATCTGTCCTATCGTCGGCCACACGTTGCCCGCATCCAGGAAGGGCACGAGACCCAGATCCTTTGTCAGGGCCTGCCTGAATTCCAGGTTTGCAACAAAAAAGGCGTTGCCGCCTACCGGCGTGCCGTCAGGGGCCTTTGGCCCAAGCGCATCCTGCGTATAACCCCTTACGCTGTCCCGCCCCCCAAGAAAAAACCTCTCCTCGATGGGCAATTCCGTGGTTTGGCCCAAGCCTTCCGCAAGGCCCACTCTAGCATCCATCGCCAGCACTAGCCTGCTTGAAATAGCCTGATACCTTGCCGCCCTGACAACCATTTTGGCAAAATCCGTCTGCGAAAAAAAGGCCGCCGAGGCCAGCTTGAACGTGGCCCCGGCCAGCACGCCCGACCTGGGGTCAAACGGATTGTCCCTGGTATCATACTCTATGGAGGGCCTTATGGCGCTTATGGCCAGCGTGCCCACATCCTCACGCGAAAGGACCACGCCGGGCACAACGTCATACGTCCTTACAAGCGAAAATTCATAATAAAATTGCCCTTTTATGTTGGGAGTGAATTTCTTCTCCACCCCCGCGCTTCCCGAATACCTTATAAGCTTGTAGCTGACCTGGCGCGTATCATAGTTAAGCTGGCTCCGGCTTTCAAACAGCGCCGTGGCCCTGAACGGCAATTTTCTGCCAAGAAACCAAGGCTCCAGATAGCTTAAGACCGCTCTTTTTTCTATGGAGCTGACCTCCAGGTTGATAGCTCCTGTCCTGTTCATTCCAAAGAGGTTGTTGTAGGACAAACCAAGGAACCCCCTGTATTTTTCATACTCGCCATACCCGGCACCGATGTCCACTGCTCCAGGCTTCGATTCGGCCACCCGGTAGACGGTATCGAACGTGGCATTATATGGGGGCAGCTCAGAGACCTCCACATCCCGGAAGATCCCCAGTTCATACAGCTTTTGTCTTTCCTTAAGCAGGATTTTCTGGCTGAAAGGGTCTCCCGGCTTGTGCAGGAATTCCCTTTGGACCACCTTCAGTTTGGTCTGGTAGTTCCCCACCACCACACTCTTGCCAAAGAAAAATTTCTGTCCCGGATCAATAGTGTAAACAAGCTTCACCCCGGTGTCCGGGGCGGAAAAATCCCTTTTTATACCGATCTTGCATTCGGCATAGCCCTTGCCGTTATAAAGCTCAAGCAGCCTGTACCTGGCATTTGTAACGTCTATTTCGTTATAAATGTCTCCGTGCCTTAAGCCCAAGGTGGCTTTGACCAGTCCAGCCGGGACCGGTCCGCCTCCCACTACTTCCACCTGCCCGATAAGATATTTCCGGCCTTCGGCAATATGATATGTTATCGCCATCTTATTGGGACCGGCCTTTGTGACCGAGGGTTCGGGCACTGACGCGTCCAGGTAGCCAAGGCTGGCATAGAAATCCTGGAGATTGGAGCGGTCGGTGTCTATGAGGTCCGGGTTGTAGAGCGCTCCCTTCCGGAGCAGAAGGAATTCCTCCAGGGTCTTTGCGGGAACCGTTGATCCGGAAAAGCTCACGGAAGCCACCGTTATCTTGCCGTCCTCAAAAATATGGAATTTGACGATATAGCCGCCGTCCTGCTCCGACAAGACGGGCGCAACCTGGACGAAAGGATGGCCCTTTTCCCTGTAGGCGTCTTTGATCTTCTGCACCGCCTCTTCCACAAGGTCATCCCTTACAGCTTCAGCCTCGCTAAACGGCATGAGCGCAGCAAGCGCCTTTTTCCCAATTGCGTGATTTCCATAAAAAAAGGTCTCATAACGCGCTCCCGGGACAACGTTTATATAGAGCACCCCCTGGGAGAAACTGTAAGGCCCGACAGACGGGTTCAGATAATTCTTCCCAACGTAGTATTTTTGGAGGGCGTTTATCTGTGCCTTAAGCTTGTATTGATCATAGACGTCCCCCGCGGCAAACTTTATATACTTGCCGGCCTCAGCCTCCGGCCGGCCCACTATCTGCACGGCTTTTATCAGCACCGGTTGTCCCATTTCCACCGATACGGTGAGAGTTATACGGTATGGACTTTTCCCCTTCCCCGAGGACCTGGCCGCCCTTATGACCACGCGCGCATCCGGGTAGCCGGATTCGGAAAGGGCCTCTTTCAGGTCCGCTTCCGCCTTGCCCAGAAGGTCATAGCGCATGAACCCCCTTTTCTTGAAGATCAGGTTGTCTTTCAGGAAACTTTTGGAAATGCCCGCTCCTTTAACGTTGAAGCTGATGTCCTTTATCCTGTCCTTTTCCCTCACCTTGACAATTATCACACCCGGGTCGTCTTCATCACGCCCGACCGAGATATATTCGAAAATACCCTTTTTAAAAGCCCTTTTTATCCCCCTGGCCAGGTTTTCAGGCACTATTACATTGGAGCTCCTTAAACAAAGAAGGTATATGAGCTCATCGCTGCTTATGGAATAAAGCCCCTCGATCTTGATCTTTTTGATCGGGACATTTGCCGGCACAGCAGCAAGAGGCACCCCGGGAATCAGCCAGGAAGCCAATAAAAATAACGGGGCGAAAAAAATAAGCACTTTTAAAAACCGTATTTTTTTGTTTTTCATCGGAACCTGAACTGGTACTTCAGATCTCCGCCCATATCCCCGGTATCGTCCCTCGTTCCGACAATGGAAACCGAGGGCGTGACGGCGTACTCCAGTCTTATGATCTGTTCCTCCGTGCCTATGGGGGCCGAATATATGACGAAAAGCTTGTCCCCAAGCAGCCTCTTGGACACCGTTATCCTTGGCGTTACCGTGCCCGTGGTCGTTGACACATAAGGATCTATCTGGAAACGATCGACTCCGGTGATGCTTTTAAGCCTCTTGGTGATGACATCTTCAAACTGCCCGGTAATGAAAGAGCTGGCCTCCGAGGCACCCACGCCGCCCTCTATTCCGGGCGAGGCGCCGCCGAAATTCCCGGTTGTGAGCAGAGAAAGAATATCCATCTGCTCCAGCTGGGGCTGACTGGAAAAAGAAAGCGCCATGTGATCAAGCGTGCCGGCCGCGCTGACGTTTATCTCGTATCCCTTTATGGTGGTGGACGCCATGACGTCCAGGGATGGGTTTATACGGTTGGGGTCTGAGAATATCACTGAGGCATGCTCGATTGTAAACTCCGTATTACGGAAATATACATCTCCGCTTGCCGCCTCAACTCTTCCAAGGGGTATGGGATTTGCCAGGGTGCCCCTGATAGTAATGTCTCCGCTCAAGGGAGCGCGGACCACGTTGTTTTTCACCATGAGGCTGGAACCGTACACCCTTATGTTCAAACCGGTAGTTGCCTGGAAGCTCCTTGGCGAAGGGGGAAGTGTGGCCCTTTTTCGAAGGATAAACGCCTTCCAGTCCACATTTTTACTGTAGGACGCCTTTTTTACGAATATTTCGCCGGCGACCGTGCGGCCTTTTCTGTCTCCGCTTACTGACAGATTACCGTCGAAAGTGGCATCAACCCCTTCTGTGGAAACACCTACATTATTTACAATGCTGTCCAGATAAAATCTTGCCGGACGGAGCTTTTCCAGGTATATCACTCCCGTGATATTGGCGTCACCGCCTCCTGTTTTGGCCGCGAGCTGCTCCAGCACTATCTTGTTCTCGTCCATATACATGTAGGCGGATATTATACGCAGGTTCTGAGGAACACCACGCATCCCCAATGCAACATCCGAAAGGGAAAGGCCGCCGCTTATCTTGGGACTGTTCCAGTTGCCTCCTATCTGAAACACATAGTTGGCCTCCCCCGTAAGCAGATTTATCTGCCTTGAAAGACCCTTAAAGGGGATAAGCGAACTTTTACCCTCTAACGAGAGGTTAAAATCCTGTCCCAGGACAACTGAGCCGGAAAGACTCACGTCCGTCCGGCCCCCGGCCAGCGAGAACTGCCTCATGGTAAGGGTCCCGTCATTAAGGTCAAACCGCGCGGGCACCCTCGTCGAAAAACTCTGGCCGAAAGCGGTAAAGGCAAGCTGGTTAAGAACAAGCGAGCCATTTATGTTTTTTCCTGTTTTACCTGTCCCGCTTAAAAAATTCCCGCTGAAACTGCCGCTCCCCTGGAGATTTACCAGAAGATCAGGCGGCGCGGTTTTAAACAAGGAAGCCACGAGAAAATCATATTCCCCGTTCTTGAGGACCACCTGGGCCTTCCATGGCATCGCTCCATCAAGAAGGGCCTGCCCCTTCATGTCCATCTTTCCGCCCTGCAGCGCTAGATGAACATTCGCCTTCCTGCCTCCGGCGCCGCCGGAAATATCCGCACTGAAGGCCCCGCCCCCGATCGGGCTGTTTTGGAACCTTCCATCTGAAAGCGTCCCCTTAACGGTTACCTCAGGGTCTTTCAGGGTACCCTTCCCTTTGGCCTCCAAGGAAACTTTGTAGTCTACTGGAAGGTCTTTTGTCTTGCCGGCAAGTATGTCCTTGATGTCCATGCCCTTTGAGGAGGCCTTAAAATTAAATCCTCCATCGGGCAGGAGAGCGCCCGTTAATCTCATGACCGCGCCGTTCTTGGTCAAAACCCCACGGGAAATTGACAGGCTTCCAGACAAATAGTCAAAATCAACATCCGCGCTGTCCACGGACGCTCCGAAACAAACGATGTCTTTTGCCTTCACGGAACCGGATATCTCCGGGGACTTCCCTTTTAGCTTCAAGTTGGCCCCCTGAATGCTGCCCGTAAGCCTGATGCCTGGCTTAAGGAGATTCGCTACATCCTGGGCCTTCCCTCCGGCAAGCCTCAAATCGAGATCGTAAACCGGGTTTCCAAGTTCGAATATCTCCCTTGCCGCAGGAAAGAGCATGCGCCCTTTCACGTCAATCGTTTCCCCGCCTGCCTTGGCCTTTAGACTTTGCACATCCAAAGCTTTTTTATTATATGAGATATCTCCCTCGACGGCCCCAACTTTCATCTTGCTGATGACCGCATTACCGGAGAAAATCCGGCCTGCTATGGTAGGGTCCTTGAGGGGGCCGTAAACCTGCCCGTCAAAGCCGCCTGCACCCTCGGCAAGATGGGAGTAAGGAAGTGACAGGTCCCTGAAATCGGCCGTCCGGAGAGACAAATCCATATCGGTTGTGTTTTTGGCGTAGTTGATATTCCCTGAGCCCTTTATCGAAGTTGCGCCTGTGCTGATGACCATATTTGAAAAATTAACGACAGTGCCTAAAAGATTGAACCCGCTCGTAACTGAGCCTATTCTGCCCGGGAAATCCTTTCCGGCACGCCTTGCAACAAACCGGAAATCCCCGGCCGGGGCAAATATTGCCCCCCTGTTGAACATCCTGCCGGAAAGCCTGCCATCGGACAAAGGCAGGCTTGTTTTGAGAAACCCTGCCAGGAACCTTTTTGAATCCAGCCCGGAAAAATCAACGTCCATATCCAGAGAGTTTACCCTTGGAAGGTTGATGGAAAAATCTCCTTTTGCCCGTCCGCCGTACAGCCTGCCCACTATCTTACTGAACGCAAGAACGCCATGATGGAAACCCACTGCAAATTTGAGCTCATCGGCTGCAACCCCGTAAATGCCGGCCTTTTCCAGGCCGCCGCTTCCTGCGCCGTCAAGTGAGTCCAACGGGCCCCTGACCCTGCCATTTACATTTATAAACCCGCTGACCTGAACATTGGCATGAAGCAGCTCCAGCAGGCTTTGAGCGTAAAGGCCGCCGTTTACGCTCATATCTATATATGTTTTCTTCCAGTCTGAAAATTTTCCCGCGAGTTTGGCCTGTCCCGTTATGGAAAGTTTTCCCTTCCCTGGACCTTTAAGATGGAACATATCTTTAAGGGTGGACATAAGAACGCCGATCTTCGCACTGGCCTTCGCGCCTTCTGCGTTTGAATAGGACCCCTCAAGCTGCACGCTGCTCCTGCCGGATTCAACGGTGAGCTCCCTTATTCCAATAACCCCTTTTTTGAACGTCGCCCTGGCGGAATCCAGTTTCAGGTCCAGGTGAGGGATCCCGCTGCCCGATAACGCGACATCACTGGCAGAGATCCTGACCTCCTGCCTTGCGCCCAGACGCGCCTCCCCGTTTACGCCCCGGCAGGCCACGGAGAGTCCTCCAACCTGCCCGGTATAGTTCAGGTTTGCATTGTCGAGGATCACGGAACCCACTTTAAGCCTGAAGGCGCCGGATGGTTTCTGGGGCTTAACCAGAGATTCCAGGTGGTTCAACCGGCTGTCCGTTACCCATACGCCGGGCCTGACAATAGCTATCCGTTTTATAAAGATAGTCTTTTGAAGCAAAGGGGTCAGCGCCGCGTACGCCTTTACTCTGCCGGCGGCAAAAATGGTCTGCCCCCTCTCATCCAGAACCTTTATGTTATTGGCCCCTACATAAAGGGGGAAAAGGTTTGCATAGAGCTTAGTGGCCGTCATCTGATAGCCCGTTGCGGACTTGAATGCCGTGAACACCAGCTTTTCAAGGTAATCAGAGACTTGGGGTCCGCGCAGAAAGAGGGTTAAACCGGATATCACCGACAAAAAGGCGAACATCCAGGCCAATTTCTTGAAATTTTTCCTTCCCGCAGCCGCAAGGGACCTGATGTAAGGAATTTTTTCCATTATATTCGTTAGCCGGCCACGCGCCTAAAAAGACCGCGGGACAAGCCTATCCATCTGTTTTTCATTGGCGCAGCTCTTTATTTTAATGGAAAAAGCAGGAATTAAACAAATCGTGAGATCACACAGAACCTTGAAAAGATATATGATTTTATGTTAAAAATTAATAGCAGCAGGCGCGTAGCTCAGGGGGAGAGCGCTACCTTGACACGGTAGAGGTCTGGGGTTCGAAACCCCACGTGCCTACCATAGAAAAAAGGGGTTAGCCAATTAGGCCAGCCCCTTTTTCATTTGGATTGTGCTGATCATTTTCTTCGCGCAGCCTTTCAGGGCACCGTCCAGGACGCTTACCGCGTTCAAAAAAGGTATACTCTCTGCTGCAGGAGAGGCTGTTTAACCCGTAAAAGTGGCATTATTTACACGATGGTTTCTGGTGGGGACATGCCTTTTCCCGTGAATTTTGGGCGCTCCAGACTGCGTCCACCTACCCACACCGTATGTTATAAAAGAAGACGGAAAAGGCAGGAGGCGGCTTGCTATAGTAATAAAGTACGGCCAATAATCAGCGCAATTTATTTTTTATCTGGCTAACAATTTTCGATGGAACTCTTCTAAATTCCCCTATTGGGAGGGGTGGCCGCAGGCCGGGGTAGGTTGCAAGGGGCGGGGCTTGCTCCGCCCCATCCTCTGATTTTTGATTTTTGTTGTCATTCCCGCTAAGGCGGGAATCCAATGTGGAAGAACAATTTTTAAATGGTAAGCGTTTAGGTAACCGCATCTTCCGCTGAAGTGCCCATCCGTGCCATTCTATTTTTGACTAATAAAACAGAAGGAGGAATGGCATGGACAAGGCATCGTGGATTGAGCGGCGTAAATATTGGAC
>JAKBYX010000015.1 GCA_021840255.1 Nitrospirota bacterium
GTCATGGCCACGAGCGCTCCGTTTGCGCCTATCGTGTACTGAGATACGGTGTTATCGCCGTCATTCGCTACGTAGACGTGCTTGCCTGAGGGATCGACCGTAACGGAATAGGGGTCCAGCCCTGTAGCTACCGTTGCGGGGGTCATGGCCATGAGCGCTCCGTCTGCCCCTATCGTGTACTGAGATATGGTGTTAGCGGCGTAATTCGCCACATAGGCGTGCTTGCCCGAGGGGTCGACTGTGACGGAATAAGGCTCCCACCCTGTTTCGGCAGTAGAGAGGGCCATCGCCGTGAGCGCTTCGCCCGCATCCTCCGCCATTTGCTTCAATATGCGCTGCGATGCGGTTTTTTTAGCATCTTTATTCACCACGTAGGCGTATTTCGTTTTTGCGGAGGCCGGCGTCCGTTTGGCATGCGATGTGACGCCCGCCGTGCTCACCTTGCTCATCTTGCCCGTCGTGGATTCCTGCCCCTGCGTATGGCTTATCCCGCTGCCGTCCGCCTTCGTGTTCCGTTCCGTAAACGCAGAGCCGGTCTTTACGGGGCCGCCGGTGTTGCCGGGTACCGTAACTGCCTGTTCCTGCCGGTAATCGTCCTCCTGGCCGCTGCCGCTGGCGGCAGCGTTGCCGTCATAGGTTCCGGTGTAAGAGGGATTGTCCGTCCCTTTGGTGTACGATGTGGCGTTCATCGTGCCCATTGCTGATGCCTGGCCTTGCGTATGGTTTATTCCGCTGCCGTTCGCCTTCGTGTTCCGTTCCGCAAACTCATGGCCGGTCTTTACGGGGCTGCCGGTGTTGCTATGCACAATAACGGTCTGTCCCCGCAGGTAAGCCGAATCCACCGGGGCGCTGCCGCTGGCAGGCAATTTGCTATTATGGATTGCGCTGTGCGCCGCCGGGACGTTGTTGGCCGGCGCGCTCCCGCCCTTGCATCCCGCCATAACCGATACGCCGCAGACGGCAAAAAGGAAGATCAACCTGAAACCGGACTTACGAAAAAATGACGCTCTCAAGCCAGTTGCCTCCTTTTTGCATTTCTGCCACGGCATTTATGGTTGTAAACTGCGGAATTATAACAGATTTGAGTATAGAGCAGTGTGGGGCGTGCTTTTATATCCCAAAAAAGAAAAAAGGGCCGCCATCACTGGCGGCCCTTTATATGAATTTTTTCCTTAGATCAGTTTGCTTGCGGCCATGGTTTTGGCCAGCTTCTTCCTGTTTTCCTCGGACATCGTGCACAGCGGCAGCCTGAACTCTTCCCGCACTTTTCCCATCATTGCAAGCGCGGTCTTTACGGGAATGGGGTTTGTCTCAATGAACATCGCCTTGTTTATGGGCTCAAGCTGATAGTGGAGCCTTCTTGCCTCCTGCACGTCTCCGGCTTTCCAGGCCTTCCACATCCGGGCCTGAAGGCCGGGGGCCACGTTGGCACTGACCGATATGCATCCCTTCCCGCCCAGGGCGTAAAGAGGAAAATTGGTAAAGTCATCGCCGGATAGCACCGTAAAATCGCTTCCGCACAGGCGGATGAGCTCGCTTGCCTGCTTCATGTCCCCGGTGGCCTCCTTGATGCCTACGATGTTCTTGATCCCGGCAAGTTTTGCTACCGTCTCCGGCAGGATATTCGATGCGGTCCTGCCCGGCACATTATAAAGTATGAGGGGAAAACCCTTTACCGAATCGGCGACAGCTTTATAGTGAAGGTATATGCCTGCCTGGGTGGGCTTATTGTAATAAGGGGAGACCAGCAGCGCACCGTCAGCCTTCAGGCGGGCGGCCTTCTTCGTTATCTGGATTGCCTCCTGAGTGGAGTTCGCCCCAGTCCCGGCTATTACGGGCACACGTCCCTTGGCCGCCTTTACCGCAAGCTCTATTACCCTGTAGTGCTCATCGAAATCGAGCGTTGCCGACTCTCCCGTCGTGCCGCAGGGTATTATCGCGTTCGTCCCTTCCTCTATCTGCCATTTGACCAGGTTTACAAAGGCCTTTTCATCCAGCTTGCCTTTCTTGAAAGGGGTTACCATGGCCACCATGGAGCCTTCAAACATGTGTCTCCTCCTTTTCTTGTGAAAAAAACATCTCACCCTCGAAGACTTCTTCAGCCGGGCCCGTCATGTAAACGTGCCCGTTTTCGGCCCATTCTATATCCAGCCGTCCGCCTGCAAGCTCAACCTCCACGCGTCCTGAAGTAAGGCCTTTCAGGGCCGAGGCTACAACCGATGCGGAAGCCCCGGTGCCGCAGGCCAGTGTTTCGCCTGATCCTCTCTCCCATACGCGCATCTTTATCTGCCCCTTGTTTACCACCTGTATGAATTCGACGTTCGTGCGTTCCGGAAACAGGGGGTGGTTTTCGATCCGCGGTCCGTAGAGGCCCACCGGGAAACCGGCTACGTCCTCCACAAATATGACCGCGTGAGGGTTGCCCATCGAAACGCAGGTGATGGGAAAATGCGCCCCTTCGATCTCAAGGGGGTAGTCCACTATCCGGCCTTCCGCCAGCACCGGGATCTCACGGCCTTCAAGGCGCGGGGCGCCCATGTCCACCCGGACGAGACCGTTTTTTTCCTCTGGTAAAATTATACCTGCCAGGGTCTCGATCTCAAGTTTTTCCGTTTTCGGGGCCAGGCCCCGTGTCCATATGTATTTGGCCAGGCACCTGATCCCGTTTCCGCACATCTGGACCTCGCTGCCATCCGCATTGAATATGCGCATGCGAAGACGGTTTTTTTCTTTTTCCTGTGAAGGCAGCAGCACAAGCAATTGGTCTGCGCCCACCCCGAAACGCCTGTCCAGGAGCCTCCTGGACGCGGACGCAAAATCAAATCCGCTGAAATCGTTGGAGACGGCGTCCAGCAGGACAAAATCATTCCCTGTGCCCTGCATCTTGGTAAACCGTATCGTTTTTTTCGTCTTTTCCATGCCTGCCGCACCCATCAGAGCTCTCCTCTTATGAGGTCCTTGTAGGTCTCTCTTTTCCTTATCAGGAAGTGCTTTTCCCCGTCCACCATCACTTCGGCCGCCCTGGGGCGGGAGTTGTAATTCGAGCTCATGCTGTAACCGTAGGCCCCGGCGCCCATCACACAAAGTATCTCACCGTTTTTGACCATGGCAAGCCGCCTGTCTTTTGCCAGAAAGTCGCCGCTTTCGCAGATGGGGCCCACTACGTCTGCTACCTGGGAGCCGCGCCTGTTTCTTCTGGCCGGAAGTATCTCGTGAAATGCGCCGTAGAGCGAGGGCCTTAAAAGATCGTTCATCCCCGCGTCAACGATAACAAAATTTTTCTCCCCGGTTTTTTTCCTGTAGAGGCATTTTGTAAGCAGCACCCCGGCGTTGCCGATAATCGACCTGCCGGGCTCCACCACTACGGTAAGGCCCGGAACCGCTTTTATAAGAGGCAGAAGGCCGCCGGCCAGTTCTTCCGGGACCGGAGGGTTTTCCTCCTTGCTGTAACGGATGCCAAGCCCCCCGCCGATATCAAGATGAGTCAGTTCAACTCCTGTAGCCCGCAGCCTTTTTATCAGTTGAAGGACCTTTTTCAGGGCGTCCCTGAAAGGGGCCACTTCCGTGAGCTGGGATCCTATATGCTGATGAATGCCACGCACCAGGATGTGCTCCATTCGCGCCGCCCTGCCGTAGAACTCCAGCGCGTCTTCCACCGGCATGCCGAATTTGTATTTTTTCATCCCCGTCGATATGTAGGGATGGGTGCGTGGGTCCACATCGGGATTGACCCTCAGGGCTACCGGGGCCTTGGCGCCAAGCTCTCCGGCCACGCTGTTTATCATTTCCAGCTCTTCGCCGGATTCCACATTGAACATGAGGATCTTTTTCCTGAGTGCGTATGCGATCTCATCAGCCGTTTTCCCAACCCCGGCGTAGACTATCTTCGATGGGGATATGCCTGCCTTGAGCGCCCGGAACAGCTCTCCCCCGGAAACTATGTCCGCCCCGGCCCCCTCTTCCGCGAGGAGCTTCAGGACAGACCCGTTGGAGTTTGCCTTAAGGGCGAAGCAGAGTATGCCCCCGGTTTCACAAAAGGCTTTTTTGTAGGCTTTTATATGTCTGAGGATCGTGCTCTTGCTGTAAACATAAAGCGGCGTTCCATACTCGCGGGCCAGGGCCTCCAGCGGGACGCCTTCGGCGTAGAGCTCATTGCCCCTGTAGGTGAAATAATGCATAATCGATTTTTTTAACACAGTCAGCGGAACAAAGTCAAAATGAATAAAAAAAATTTTTTTGTGACATTTTCTGTTTATTTTTTTGGGGGGATATTATAAAATCTCTAACGGGAGCTGTTTGGCTGGATTTACGTACGAACCCAATCACCCAGAAAGGGGTTCCACCTGAAGGACGAAGGACTTGGCGGCCGCCGCACGACCCTTTTGAAAAAGTACTTTTCCCTGTTTCCAATTTTCACCTTTTTTATTTGCGCTTCCATTCTCTTGAGCGCCAATGCCCAGGCCGTGCCGGTTTCAGCTATGGCGGCCGTTGTTATGGATGGGCAGACGCACAAGATCCTATATGCCAAAAATCCTAACAAGGAGCTGATGCCCGCAAGCACAACCAAGCTGGTTACGGCGATGGTGGTGCTGGACAGGCTGAGCCCGGACAAGGTAGTGGTTGTCAGCAAGAACGCGGCATACACGCCATCCATAGCCCCAAGGCTCAGGCCTGGCGACAGGGTAACGGTGCGGGGCCTCCTTTATCTGGCTCTGATGCGCAGCATCAACGGGGCTGCCGTGGCGCTCAGTGAAGCGGTTGCCGGCTCCGAAAGCTCCTTTGCCAAGTTGATGAACGAAAAGGTGGCTTCCCTGAACATAAAAAACACAAGGTTTGTCAATGCCACAGGGCTGCCAGCCCCAGGGCAGTACATAACCGCGGAAAACCTTGCCGTAATACTGGATACCGCCCTCAAATATCCCCTGATCAAACAGATAATAAATACGAAGGAAAAAGACCTCATTGTAGACGGAAGGTCATTATACCTGAGGAATACGGATAGGCTGCTGTGGTCCAATGACGACCTCATCGGCGGCAAAACAGGTTATACCAGGGCCGCGGAACACTGCCTGGTTTTCGCCGCCTCGAAGGGCGACTGTACGATAGTCACGTCTCTGCTTGGCGAGCGTGTAAGAGGCAATCTATGGGTTGATGGCCGCAAGCTGCTCGATGAAAGCACGCAGGTGGCAAGCGGCCAGGCGAAGCCCGAGATATACGAAACCCCGGTCAAAAGCCCTGTCGTGCTTACATCTTATGAACCAGCCAGGCATTACAGGCGGCGCTTGAAAAGGCATTACAGGCGGCATTTGCTGAAAAGCCGGAGAAGGCTCCTGAGAAAAAGGTCCCTGAGAGAGAGGCGGCGTTTGTCCGCCAAGCTCCGCGTAGAACGGCTTAAAAAGAAGATCCTCAGCAAGAGGCATCACAAGATCTACAGGGCCAAACGGCATTTTCATAAAAGGAAGTACGTGCGCGCCTGATATGTTTTCGGCGCCCAGCCTTGCATTTCCTCCCCCCAGAGATCTTCTGTTTTAAAAAGCCGGGTTTCCTGGGATCAATTCTTATAAATCCGGTTGGCCACGTTATATCCGTTTGACATGGATCCTGTTAATAGGTTAGCTTACAAAGTACAGGTTTCCTCCAAGGGACCTTGCGCGAGGAGCATTTTTATTTTTCATTATTTTTTATTTTTGGGAATTCCACTTTTTTTCTTGAAACGCGGCGAAGACTCGTGAACACACCGGGCAGACATTTATAATCAATGGAAGAGGGAAAGACAGAAGGCATGCCCGCGCAAGGCGGACCGGCAAAGCTTACCGGCATCGGAGAGCTTTTAGGCAGGAGTTGGCATCTCTACAGGATGAGGTTCCAGGTTTTCAGCCTCGTCTATATTTTTTATCTTACGCCTCTTATGCTCATATCCGCTTTCTGTTTTTTCGTATACAAGATATCACCCCATCCGGTAAACCCCTTTATCATGGCCTGGATTATTGCTGGAGTGATAATGGGGGTGCTGGTTTCGGTCTGGGGGCAGGCGGCCTTTGTTTATGCCGTTTCGGACCCGGCTGCGGGCGTGAGGAGCATTATCCACAGGGCGACGGAATCCGTGAGGAAATTCTTTTGGCTCTACCTGCTTTTCTTTGCCCTTACGATCGCGGGATTCGTGTTCTTTGTTATTCCAGGGCTTGTGATGATGGTCTGGTTTTCCTTCGCGGTTTTCATTCTTGCCAGCCGGGGAGATTCCGGCATAGACGCGCTGCTTGAAAGCAGGGAATACGTAAAAGGGTTTTGGTGGCCCGTTTTTATCCGGCTGTTAGCCGTCTGGGCGCTTTCTTTCGCTTTTGGTTATCTGCCTGTAATAGGGTCACTGCTTTCTCTTTTGTTCATGCCTTATCTCGTTACATACACTTCACAGCTTTACGATGAGCTGGCGAACATTAAAGGGGCGATGCCCAAACCCACTGAACGGCAGAGGAAAAAATGGAGTTTCATAGCCACGGCAGGGCTGATCGTAACGGTTTGCGTAATGATTTACGGCGCAACGCAGGTGGACTTCAAGCAGATGTTGTCCGAAAGCATTAAAGGGGTCTCCATCCCTCAAAAAGGGGAAGCTGTGCGTAAATCGCAACAACTGAGGGCGGTCCCGCCGCAAAATCAGACAAAGACAAAAACTCCTTTGCCCGGCATTCCGCGAAGCATTTAGTGTAATTCGGGAGAAGGCAGCCGGAGGCGGGACTTTTAAATTGAACCGAGTGATTGTTGCCCGGGGATTCCGGTTCCCCCACTCCCGAAACAAAAAACAAAACAAAGCAAGGTAAAACAAAACAAAACAAAAAGTCTAAACTGCCACCTTTGCCTTCTTCATGACCTCGCGCAGGAAGAAAGGCAGGTCAGATGGCATCCTGGAGGAAACGATATTGCCATCCACTACCACCTCCTGGTCCTCATAAACGGCACCGGCCTCCTTAAGCTCTTTGGATACCTCCGGCCAGCAGGTCATGTGCCTGCCCTGGACGACTCCCGCGCTTATCATTATTTGCGGGCCGTGGCAGATGGTAACAATGGGCTTGTTTTTGTCCATGAAGTGCCGCACTATCTGGAGCGCCGCGTCTTCCTTGCGTACCTTTGCGGGGGCCTTTCCGCCAGGCAGGAAGAGCATATCGTACTGCTCCGGGTTTATGTCATCAAAGGCATGGTTGGCCTCGATCTCATAATCGTGCTTGCCCTCTATCTTTTGTCTTTTTTTGGCGGCCACATCCACATCAAACCCTTCTTCCTTAAATCGGTAATAGGGGACGAAAAGCTCCATGTCCTCGAAATCGTCAGCGCTCAATATCAATATTTTCATTTTTTATCCTCCTTTGTTGGCAAGGCGGTATGTCCCGCAACCGGCTTGCTGCTGTTTAAATGCTAGCGCAGGTATTTTTTATGTCAATTTTTAAAAACGGCCCTTTCAGCGCAAGGGGACGGGGGAATGATGGGACGGGGGACCAATTTGATATAAAAATTCGGTGCTTTACATTAACTCAGGAATATATTAAAATTATTTTGCTTTGATTTCAATACGGAGGTAGTCTGTTTTGGTAAAGATAAGGTTAATGAGGATGGGGGCGCATAAAGCCCCATTTTACAGGATCGTTGTCGCCGATTCGGCGGCCCGCCGCGATGGCCCTTTTGTGGAAATACTGGGCACATACGACCCCAAAAAGAACCCCTTTGAACTGAAGGTGGACCAGGACAAGGCCAGCAAGTGGCTGAAGAATGGAGCCCAGCCGACGGATACCGTCAAGAGACTGTTGGTGAGGGCAGGAGTGCTTTCAGCCTGAAAGTTCTGTTTTTTTAAAAAGGTCCCGGCGGGTGGGAACCGCTGGGGGGCCCCGTTCTTGGAGTTTTTAGCTTTTTACCTGCTGTTTTCATGTTTTAATGGCGCATGCTTGCTTAACCCCTAGGCGAAAGAACCACGGGGGATAAACTGGCTATCCATTACAGCTTTTCGGGGGTGGGAAAGATGAAGAGTCTGATCGAGGCTATGGCTAAGGCTCTGGTTGACAAGCCGGAGAGCGTCTCGGTAGCCGAAGTCGAGGGGGAGAGGACCACGGTTTACGAGCTCAGGGTGGACACGAACGACCTGGGTAAGGTTATCGGTAAGCAGGGAAAGACCGCCAGGGCAATGAGGACCATATTAAGTGCGGCAGGCACCAAGATCGGGAAACGTTGCGTACTTGAGATCCTGGAATAAATAGAGATTTCTTTCTCCGGAGCGCCCTGACACGGTTTTTAAAAGATAAAAGTATAAAAACGGGGAAATGAACGGGGGAGCTCTTTTTTAAGGAAATCCCTTTTTTTATGCCCTTTGGGCATCGAATGTAAGGAATATCTGATGGCCGGATGCGCTCGCTTGCCCTTAGAGGTATGCTCGCCGTCCATTTTATTCCTTTTTTGAAGGAAGAATGCGCTTTTCAGTCATAACCCTTTTCCCGGAGATATTCCACGCCTATCTTGGTGCGGGCATAATGAAAAGGGCGGCTGATAAGTCGGTCGCGATCTTTGATATTATTCAGCTAAGGGATTTTGCAACGGACAGGCACAGGACCGTGGACGATTATCCGTATGGGGGCGGGCCCGGAATGGTGATGAAACCGGAGCCGCTCAAGGAGGCCCTTACATACGCCAAAAGGGACGGGATCCCTACCCTGACCGTGCTGGTAAGTCCCCAGGGCAAGACCTTCAACCAGCAGATGGCAAAGGAGCTTTCGGAGGAAAAAAGACGCCTCCTTTTCATCTGCGGAAGGTATGAGGGCATTGACGAAAGGGTAAGGGAAAGCCTGGTGGACGAAGAGATTTCCGCGGGGGATTACGTTTTAACTGGCGGAGAGCTGCCGGCTTTGGTTATAATAGACGCCGTCGTTAGGTTGTTGCCCGGGGCGCTCGGGGATGAGGACTCTCTGAAAGAGGAGTCTTTTTCCTGGGGAATACTGGATTATCCCCAGTACACGAGGCCGCCCGAGTGGAACGGGCTAAGGGTGCCGGAGGTGCTTCTTTCCGGCAACCACGCCGCGATAGCCCGGTGGAGAAGAAAAGAGGCGCTCAGGCGGACCCTGAAAAACAGGCCTGAGCTCATTGAGACAGCGGGGCTGACCCCGGGAGAGATAGAACTTATTCGCAGGATAAAGGAGGAAGAGTATGAATCTGATAAATAGCATTGATGAAGGATACAGGCGGGAAGTCGCCTCTTTTAATGTTGGTGACACTGTCCGCGTCTTCATGAAGGTCATAGAAGGGGACAAGGAAAGGATACAGCCTTTCGAGGGGATCGTTATCGCCCGGAAGAACGGCGGCATCAGGGAGACCTTTACGGTAAGAAAGATGTCTTTCGGCGTCGGGGTGGAGAGGATTTTCCCCCTGCATTCGCCCTTCATACAGGAAATAAAGGTTGTGAGGCAGGCCCTTGTAAGGCAGGCCAAACTCTACTACCTGAGAGAAAAGAAGGGCAAGGCCGCAAAGCTCAAGGAAAAACAGCTCATAAGGAAATAGGGTTTTTGTTTTTTTGCTTTAAAAAAGAAAAAACTTAAAAGAAGAAAGATCGGACCGGATTTTAGTCAAAAGCAAGGCGGACCAGCGGCCCGCCTTTTATTTTTTACTGTCACCTCAGCAACCCCTCTTTCCAGATCGGAAAGGTGGCTTTGTGTCATACGGTTTTCCGTACTTTACCCTTATGAGGTGGCAGTATCTTTATGTCTTTTCTTAAAAAAACTCTTCCTCTCCTGATTATCTTTTATCATGCGGTTTTCAGCCTGTCAAGAAAAATCTTCAAAGTCCCTTTACCAGCTCTGCCCGACCCCCAACGGCTGGTTTTCCTTCATCCAGGCTATGATGCGTTCTTCCGCTTCCTTCATGGCCTGTTGCCTGTCCCCGGGTATTTCCACCAGCCAGGTTTCCTGGTCCGCCCTGTTGAGCTCCGTCATAATGGCATCGTGCAGGCCCTGCGTGCTGAAACCAGGGATATCGCCTTTTCTCGCCGTTATGCGCTCTTCCACTTCCTTCAGATAATCTTGCCGGTACTCATTGACGTCAATCTTCATTGCCCGCCTCCTGAAGGTCTGTTTCTGGTTTTCTTTTTCTTTTCAAACCGGGGAACCTATCCCCCCATCTCAGTCTCTCTCTGATCAAAGTCTATCAAACAAAAGACGGCCGGGCTAGAGGCGTAGCGCACTTTACAATACACGCCCCGTTTCTTACAATAGGTATCGGAAGTGAAGGACGGTTTTGAATTTTTGTTTAAACGCGGACTTTTTTTAACAGCGCTTGCATATTCCCTTATGCTCTGTTTTTCATTGCCGGCGGCCGACCCGGCCCAGATGTCTTCTCCATCCGCAAAAAAGGCAGGGGCAGGCAACAGTGGGTTTACCCTGGGCGTGGCCTACGATGGCAGCTACATGGACTACAGGGAAGAGGGCTCCCTGGGAGATTGCCTGGACAAGGATACCGCTTATCTAAACGGCCTTGCAGTGGAGGCCCGTTGGGAGACGACGTCCATCTGGACCCGCTTTACAGCCCAATACTCGCGCTCGGGCTGGGCCAATTACAATGGGACCACCCAGGACGGCACCCCTCTTGACCTGTATACAGGCGAAAGAACATACCAGTATGAAGGGGACCTGGGCTATAAGGCGCTTAATTTCTCCACCTCCACCCTTACCCCTTATATCGGACTTGGTTACAGGATATGGTACAGAGGAGTGGACAACTTGCCGGACTACGAAGAAAAATACACATGGAATTACTGCTCGGCGGGGGTCGATTATGTCCTGAGGCTTCAAAGATGGACCGCAGGGGCCAATGCGGCTGTCCGCGTTCCTTTCAATATGAGGCTGCGGACCGATCTTGCCGGGAAATACAAGGAGGCCACTTTTTATCTAAAGACAAGGGTTGGTTTTTCAGTTGAGGCCCCGGTGACGTATGAGTTTTATGGGTACCAGGATGATCTTCACAGGGCACGGCCGTCTTTTTTCCTCTACCTCACGCCTTATTACCAGCATTGGGCCATCGGGGCCAGCGATCCGGTGGTGCTTACAGACGGAGGGGCTGCGGGCCGGGCTTATTATGAGCCGGACAGCATCACCGCCATTTACGGGGCAAGGGCCGGGATAGGCGTGAATTATTGATCTTTTTTTCTTGCCCTTTTGTTCTTCCCGGCAATAGGTTTATAATATGAAATAAGGCATTTGCGGTTTTTTTAACGCAAAGTATTCGTGTTAACGCCGAGGGAGGAATGGAGGCGTGTATGTTTGACGGTATTTTTCAGCCTATTCACCTGCTTCTGGTGCTGCTGATAGTGCTGCTTATCTTCGGCCCGGGCAAATTGCCCCAGATAGGCTCAGGTCTCGGCAAGAGCATCCGGGATTTCAAGAAGGCTCTGGCGGGCAAGGACGAGATAGAGCTCAAGCCCGAGGCGGAAGAGAAAAAAACAGAAGAAAAACAGTAGCAGGGGCCAAAAAACAAAAGTCCTGCCGCAAAACAGGAACGCTGGCCCCTGTTTTTAAACGGGCGTTTTTATGCCTGGCCCGCCAGATCGGTTTCGATGTCCAGCGTAATGAGGATTTCCCTGTCCGCCACCATCCCGCCTTCCATAGGGATGCTCCCCCAGTTCATCCCGAAATCCTCGCGGTTTATTGTGGTGCTTCCGGTAAAGCCCAGACTCGTTTCCCCTCCCATGGATTCAGGAAGCTTGACGGGGCCGGTATATTCGCCTTCAATGACCACCTGGCGAGTCACTCCGTGAAGGCTCAGGTCTCCTGTCAGGCGTATGTGCCTGCCGCCAAGAGATTCAGCCTTGGTGCTTTTAAAAGTGATCTTCGGATACCTGGAGACGTCGAAGAAGTCGGGACCCTTCAGGTGCTCGTCACGTTTTGAGACCCCTGTGGTAACGCTGGCTACGTCTATCTCCACTTCCACATCCATGTTTACCACATCCGGCGGGTCGAAATAGACCGCCCCCGTCACTTTGTTCATCATCCCCCTGACGCTTGCCAGCATCAGGTACTTTACCGCAAAAGAAACGGTCGAATGATCGGAATCGATTAGCCACTTTGTCCTGGTGATCGCCTTTGCCATGATATTTGTCTGCCTCCGTATCCGGTTTTCTTAAAAGTATATCACCGAAAAAAGGACAGGCAACCCTTTTAGTTTTATCGAATGTGCCCGTAGTTTTTATGAAATGGACACGCCGCGGGGCGTGATATAATTTGGCTGCCATAAGAATTTTCTTGCTCAAGGAGGGGACAATCAAAAATGCTTACCGGCAAGACAGGTCTTTTGGAGTCTCTTATCGAGGTTTATACAATGGAGAAGGGCACCATGGAATTCTACCGGAGGGCCGCTGAAACCGCCAATCTGGAGGTTACAAGGGAGGCTTTCGGGAAGCTTGCAAAATGGGAAGAAGAGCATATGGGCTACATACAGTACCTCTATCAGGCTATAACTGAGGACAGGGAGCACATGAGTTTTGAGGAGTTCAGAAAAAAGGTAAGGCCCGATACCCTGGAAGGGGGAATCCCGGTACGGGACATAGAAAAGTGGCTGGAGGAATATTCCTTTGTTGACGAGCTTGGGGCCATAATCGTGGCCCTCAAGATGGAGGCCAGGGCGTTTGCGCAGTATGACGGGCTTCGAAAAGAAGCGGAGGACCCCTCCGTAAAGGCCATTCTGGAGGAACTTAAGGAATGGGAGGAGGGACATATCAAATATCTGAAGGACCTGCGCCTGAAGGTGTCGGAGACCTCCTGAGGCCCCGAAAACCCGGAAAGACCGAAAAAGAAAGCAGCGCCCCCCAGCATATTTTCTTGTAAAATGGCGTCCTTCCAAATGGAGTTTACTTTCGCCTGGTTTCTCTCAATAAAAAGCGGGCAGATCCCCGGTCCAGCGGGTGAGTTGCCCAGTCCTGCGTTTATGCTGCGGGCCGGATTGTCTGTTGCTGCTTGAAATACGTCCGCCATCCCTATAAAATCATAGACTGTCATGAGAATACTCAAATCGAAAAAGGAAATAACGGGTTTTCTTTCCCGTCTCAAAAAGCGGGGAAGGGGTGTTGACCCAAAGGTCATCACGGATGTGCAGAAGATCCTGGAAGCGGTGCGCAGGGGCGGTGACGGGGCGCTTAAAAAGTTTACCCGCAGGTACGACGGGCACGAAAACACAAGGCTTACCGCGAGGCAGATAGATGCCCACGCCAGGAAGGCGGACCGCGGGCTTGTGGAGACGCTTGAATTTTCCGCTGGCCGCATACGGGACTTCCATGAAAAACAGAGGCAGGGGTCCTGGTTTTTTGAAAGGCAAGGAATCAGGCTGGGGCAAATCATAAAGCCCCTTGGGCGGGCTGGAGTGTATGTGCCTGGCGGAAAGGCCTCCTATCCGTCGAGCGTCCTTATGAACGTCATCCCTGCTCAGGTAGCGGGCGTGCGGGAGATAGCCGTTGCCGTGCCGTCTCCAGGCGGCCACATAAACCCCGCCGTGATGGCGGCCGTCCGTCTGCTGGGCATTGGAGAGGTCTACACGATAGGGGGGGCGCAGGCGGTTGCGGCCATGGCCTACGGGACGCAATCCATAAAGAAGGTGGATAAGATAGTAGGCCCCGGAAACATATACGTAGCGATGGCAAAAAAGCTCGTCTTCGGCGAGGTGGACATAGACATGATTGCAGGCCCCAGCGAGATCCTTATCATAGCGGATTCCTCCGCGGACCCTGGCTTCATAGCGGCCGACATGCTTAGCCAGGCGGAGCACGACCCGCTGGCAAGCTCCGTCCTCGTTACGGACTCGGAACCCCTGGCCCTTGAGGCGCAGAAGCAGCTGAGGGCGCAGCTGAAAGAGCTTCAAAGAAGGGCCATCGCATCCCGGTCTCTTGTGAAGTACGGCGCTATGATCATAAGGAAGGACCTGGAAGAGGCTGTGGAGCTGGCGAACCTCATAGCCCCTGAGCACCTGGAGATAATGACCCGCCAGCCCGACGCACTGGCGGAAAAGATAGAGTGCGCGGGTGCCATATTTTTGGGGGACTGGAGCCCTGAGCCCCTTGGAGATTACGCCGCGGGGCCAAACCATGTGCTGCCCACCGGGGGCACGGCGCGGTTTTCCTCTCCGCTTGGGGCGTACGATTTCCTAAAGCACACAAGCTATCTTAAATTTTCCAGGAAGGGGTTTTCCCTTCTGGCAGACAAAGTGGAGGCGCTTGCGGAGGCCGAGGGGCTCACCGCCCACAGAAACTCCGTTTCCATAAGAAAGAAGGCGAAAATGTAAGAAGGGGGGTAAAAAGAGGGATTTGATTATCCCCAACCCTCTGCGTTAAAATTAATGCCTGTCTTAAAGTGGTTTTTTTCCCCTTAGCCGGGGTAGCTCAGTGGCAGAGCAGCTGATTCGTAATCAGCAGGTCGTGAGTTCAACCCTCATCCCCGGCTTTTTTAAATCAAGTGGGTATAGCTTTCAGGCACAGCTTGAAAGCCCTGAAATTATGCAGTAGACAAGACTGTTGGGCATCTTTTGGTACACACCACTTCCAATTCATGTCCTCAAATCCGCCGGTTTGTATACTGCCGTCTCGATCACCTTATGGAATGCCTTGTCCGCCGATACCAGCGCATCAGCTTTCAGTCTTACCGCAACGGCCAGCACCACCGCATCATTTGTAAGAAGCCCATATTTTTCCTGCAACCCGAAAGCGGCCGTGGTGAGGTCCTTAAGCGTACAGGACTCGAAACCGAGCCCGAGTTCGGCCAAGGCCCGAATTTTCTCCCGGTAAAGGCTCAGCTCTTTAATTACTTCCGGTTTCGCTGAAAGTCGAGCCGCCGGATTGCCACTCGGGACTAGCCCCTTCATCATAGCCTCGGCCAGCATGAGCTTATGCGTCAATTCCTGCCAGACCGTCTGTGGCAAAACCCCTGTAAGTTCGCCGCGCGCACAACGGTGAATGAGCCTCCGCGCCTGATTGGAAACACCCTCTTCCGCGTAAATCAGGACGTTCGTATCAATCACGCAGAGAGAGCCTCCGGGTATGTTGTCGAGGTTTTTTATTTTACAGGTCCCATGCGTCCTCTTCGAGAACGGCCTTGAGCTGAGAAGAGGTAAGCTTCATGGGCCGCTCGCAGTAAAGCTGGTATGCGGCCTCGCGCCTCGCGGGATCCACAGCCTTGGAAAGATAGCTTTCCAAGGCATCCTGTATAAGGTCGCTTAGTGGCCGTCCTTCCCCGGCTGCCCGCCGTTTTGCCTTGCGTAATACGTTCTCTTCGATTAATGTGCCGACTTTCTGTTTCATCTATTTGCCTCCTTACAAGTCAATCCAGTCGGAATTATCGTTTCAAAAGCTTAAATCAAGAATAAACTAGAATTCTTGAAGTGTCAAGAAAAGGAAAGGAAAAAATATGAATCCGGCTAAAGGCGACGGAAACAGTTTCCCCTTGTAGACAGGTTATATCTCGCATCCCTACGTTTCGACTGCGCACTTTTTGTGCACCAGACAAGGGAGAACAAGGGAGAAAACGCCATCCCCAAAAACCGGAAATCTTCCAACAATATCAAACACCGGAGAACAAGAGAGAAAACGTTGGTGCCTGCGCAGGATACTTCTTAATCAGCAGGTCGTGAGTTTAACTCTCATCCCCAGCTTTCCGTTTTTCTCTTGCAAAACACCAATATGCCCTGTAAAAATACTGATTATGAACGTAGTCCTTGAAGAAAAAAAAGAGGCCTTAATCAGGATATTAAAGGAATTTAACGTCAGGAGGGCCGCTGTTTTCGGTTCGGCTGCAAGGGGGGATTTCACCGCAAAGAGCGATATAGACCTGCTTGTTGAATTCGAGGGTAGAAAAAGCCTTCTTGATCTGAGCGGCCTCAAATTGGCGCTCGAAGAGTTGCTTGGCAGAAAGGTTGACGTCCTCACGTACAATTCCCTTCATCCTCTGATAAAAGAAAATATCCTCAAAGAGCAGGAAATAATCCTGTGAATAAAAGTCCAAGGGTATTCATTGAACACATATTGGAATGCATCGAGCTGATAGAAAACTATACGGCGAATAAATCCATCCAGGACTTCATGGAATCTGTCCAGCTGCAGGATGCCGTGATCCGCCGGATCGAAATTGTTGGAGAGGCGGTCAAGAATATCCCGTCCGAAATAAAAGAGAAATATCCTGAAGTTCATTGGAAGGAGATCGCTGGGATGAGAGACATCCTTATTCATGAGTATTTCGGGGTTGATCTGATCCTGGCTTGGGAAGCGGTTAAAAGAGACATCCCTGATTTGAAAGAACAGATGTTAAAGATAAAGAAAAGCTTGTGAACATGAAAAAGGAGGGGGCAAATTGGGGAAGGTAGCGCTGTCGGGCGTTCTGACCTGTTTGATTATAGTTGCGTTCATGTGCACAGGTGGTTTTGCTCAGACTGTTTGTTCTAACAAATTTAAAAATTGGGTGAGCGAGCATCCCGGTATTGTAAATGGTCCCATTGGGGAAAGGGTGGTTCTCATGCGAGAGCTGTTTAATAAAACCAAAAGATGGGGCTGCGACCCGGCCACACTTGCCTATTTAAATGAGGTCATCCATAATATGGAGGATTACATCGAAGGCAGAATATCCTGGTATCAATACGAGACAAATGCCCTAAATGCAAGAATGAGGGAGCAGCAGGCATTCAAGGCCCGGCAGATAGGCGATATTGTGAAGATGCAAAGCCAGATCCCGGGGATCGGGAATCCTGTAATACGTGTCCCGATTACTCCGGTAATGCACATACCGCATTATTCAGGTTCCCCTAGGCCAGTTTTAAAGCCAACCTCAGATTGCATGCGCGATTGCGAAAATACAGGGGTTTCTTTCGGTATCTGTTTATCACAATGCGGCCTGTTTACCAAAGTGCGGCATTGAAATTCTGCGCTGATCTGCCTTTCCCCGGTCTAGCGGCTTCACAACATGGTATCATTAAAGATGTGTGCATTCGTCCATTTCCCCGTAAGGCCCTTTCCTATTAAAGCTGAGAGGATGAAGCCTTAATCAGAATGGGTCTCGCCGCGTTCCGCTCCCTTAATCACCGTAATTACCGCCTGTTTTTTGCTGGCCAGGGCATCTCATTGATAGGCACATGGATGCAGCAGCTGGCAATGAGCTGGCTTGTTTACCGGATGACAGGCTCCGCCCTGCTTCTGGGGGTTGTGGGTTTTGCTGGCCAGATACCCTCGTTTGTGCTTGCCCCCTTTGCGGGCGTTCTGGCCGACAGGTGGAACAGGCGCCGCGCGCTTGTTATCACTCAGACCCTTTCCATGCTCCAGGCCTTTGCGCTTGCGGCCCTGGTGCTCACAAAGACCATCTCCGTATGGCAAATAATTCTGCTTAGCATCGGGCTTGGCTGCGTAAACGCGTTCGATATCACTACCAGGCAGGCCTTTGTCCCGGACATGCTTGAGAAAAAAGAGGATTTGGGCAACGCCATTGCGCTGAACTCCTCCCTGTTTAACGGCGCAAGGCTCATCGGTCCCGCCGTCGCCGGGGTACTGATAGCGCTGGTGGGAGAGGGCATGTGCTTCCTGTTAAACGGGGTGAGTTACATTGCGGTTATCGCGGCCCTCCTCATGATGAAGCTTGAAAGGCCTCCGCTTCACACGGAAAAAGAGGGTTTCATTAGCGGGATATCACAGGGGTTTTCCTACGTGTCCGGCTTCGCGCCGATCAGATCCATCCTCCTTCTGCTTGCCCTAATAAGCTTCACCGGGCTGCCGTATGCGGTGCTCATGCCCTTGTTCGCAGGCAAAGTGCTGCATGGCGGCCCGCATACGCTCGGGTTTCTGATGGCCGCCTCCGGCTTGGGAGCGCTGGGCGGCACCATCTTCCTGGCCTCAAGAAAAGATGCCCTGCGGCTTGGAATGATGACCCCGATCGCAGGGGCGGTATTCGGGACGGGGCTCATGGCCTTCGCCTATTCACATTTCCTGTGGCTTTCCCTGCTTCTCATGGCCGTCACCGGGTTCGGCATAATGGTCCAGATGGCCTCAAGCAATATAGTCCTGCAGAATGTGGTCGATGACGACAAAAGAGGCAGGGTGATGAGCTTTTTTGCAATGGCTGTTATGGGCGCGGTCCCCTTTGGCAGCCTGCTGGCGGGCGGCCTGGCCGGCAGGATAGGCGCTCCCGCCACCTTGTTTGTCTGCGGAGCGTGCTGTGTCCTTGGCTCCCTGGCTTTCTCCTGCAGGATTTCTTCTTTGCAGGAAGAGCTTGAGCCCCTGTACGGATCAAAAGAATCAGTCTGATGTATGTGGGCCATGCCGGCCTGAACTGTCCGCCATGCGGAAAATCATTTTTTTCTGTGCCCTCCTAGCCTAGGTACGGGATGCGATGGGATATAATCCGGATATGGGGACCATAGAGGAAGGCGTCAGGAGATTCAACGGGGGCATGTATTTTGAGGCCCACTAGGAGTGGGAAGACATCTGGAGGGTCGAGGGGGACGCGGAGAAGAGGCCCCTCATTCAGGGCATGATAAAGATCGCCGCGGCCCTTGATCACTTTACAAAGGGTGAGCACACGGGCGTTTCAAAGCTTCTTTCAGGCGGATTGGAGCTGCTGCAAAGGGGTCAAAAACATTGGGAGGCATGCTTTCCGGAATGGGACTTGGCGCGGTTCGCCGCGGAGGTTGCTGCGTTTGGGGAGATGGCTGCCGAAAAAAGGCGTCTGGCCGTCCTTCCAAAAATAACGCTTAAAAAAGGCCGCCCTTAGCGGGCGGAAGTGACCCGCATGGCTGTTATAGGAAAAATTACCCGCCCTCTATCATGCGTCTCAGTTTCCCCAGATCAAGCGGCTTGCTGATGTATTTAATGTTTGTGTGGTCACTGATCTGCTCCGATATCAGGCTTTTCGAATAGCCGCTCATCAGGATAACGGGGATACCGAACTCCTGGACTATGCGCCTGGCGGCTTCAATCCCTCCCATTTCCCCTTTGATCTTCACATCCATCAAAACCAGGTCCGGGCGCTCTTCACGTACTTCACCTACGGCCTCCTCACCCGAGGTTACCGGGCCAACGGGCTCAAAACCCCACGTTTCAAGCAGGTCCGCGAGGTTCATGGCCGTTATCACTTCGTCTTCTACTATTAAAATACGCTTCAAAGCGCACCTATTGTCAATCGGAACATAAATTTCAGCGCCGCGTTTTTCCCCTTGTTCTCCCGGAGCATTCTTTTTCGTTCGTCTTTTACCTTTTTGTTTGTCTCTTACGCTGCTTAAATTATAAGGTAAAATTATAAAGTTACAATTTTAGAAAAACAAAGGATTTTTGAAATTCAGGTTTCTTTATTTATTAAAAAAGCAATACTGTTGATGGAAGCCGGCAATGCGGACTGGTCATGATAGAATTAAAAGCAGAAGATTTTTTGCGCTATAAACAATGGAGGCACTTTCTTCTAAAAATGTTAGTGGGCTACAGGATAACAGTACCGGAAGAGGCCGGGCGCTTCAGTGCGGACCTCGTTCAGATATCGGTCTACCGGGGGATGGAAGGCAATGTCCAGCGGGTCTCCGCCTGCGCGCGGGCATGCAGAGAGATCGGCCGCCCGTACGTTATCCACCCCGTCAATTACCCTCTTGGTCAGGAGGACCCTGAAATTCTTTCGGAGCTGAAGGCCATGGCGCAGTGGTCCGGCCTTGGTTTCATCTTCCATGACGAAGTTGCCCCGGACGGCGGACGGGTGACCGGCAGGCAGGCTGAGACCCTGCGAAAAAACAGAGATGAGCTGAAAACCGCCATATCATTTGAAGACGCCGTGAACGTAGGCGATGTCCTCTGGTTCTGGAAGAACTTCGCAACCTCCATCACGCTTGATGTCGGGCACCTTGAATCCGCTGGCATCGACTCCCTTGAATTCGTGAAACGGCTGGATCCGGAGACCCTTGGCAAGATAGATTTCGTCCACATGCACAGGAAGCACCTTTTAAGAGGAGGGCTGACCGACCACTGGCCGCTTGTGCCAGGCTGCCGGGAGCTTCTGGCCCTGGAGGAGCTTGTCAGAGCAAGGCCCGGCGTCCGGGCGATACTGGAGCTTAATGAGGATGAGACGGAAGACAACTTGAAACTCCTTTACGCCCTTAAAGAAAAATACGGGCCATCCGCTGCCTAAAAAAAGGACGCAAATCCGGTTTGCTCCCTGATTGTGAATTGTGCCAGTTTAATTTGCCTTGATAACCGGTCCACATTCTGTGGTGGCCATGAGATACAAATGGAAATGCAAATAGTCCCCGCACCCGGATGGGCGAGGCTGGCAAATGAGCTTCTTAGGGAAAAGGGGACGGCCATTCTATTGGGCGCAGCGGACTCCGGCAAATCCACGCTTGCAAGGTATCTCCTTGAAAGCCTTTTGAGAAAATCCGCAAGCGTCTGCCTTGTCGACTGCGATGTGGGGCAGTCCGTCCTCGGCCTTCCCGGTACCATCACTTCGGCGGTTTTCAAACATCCATCGGACCTCAGCCGCTTCAGGCCGCAGGGCATTTTTTTTGTTGGATCGGACAACCCGGCAAAAAGCATGGGCGGGATGATAGAGGGTGCGGCAAGGATGGCCGCGCTTTGCAAAAAGAAAAAGGCGGACATTACCCTGGTGGACACGACAGGGCTTATAAGCGGCTGGGCGGGCAAGGCGTTGAAGACCGGAAAGGTCCGAAGGCTTAAACCCAGGCACATAATGGCCATTGAAAGAAAAGGGGAACTGGAGCAAATACTTTCCGCCATGAAGGCGCTCCCTCCAGAAGACGGGAAGGGAGTGAGGGTCCACAGGCTAAGGCCATCAGAGCATGCGCACAACACTGGTAGGCTGAGACGCGCCAGCTACCGCGAGAAAAAGTTCAGGGATTATTTCAGCGGCGCAACTGTTATTAAGTTCCCGTTTGAAAAGGTCCGTTTCTTCCGGAAGGGAAGGGCGCTGGATATCAAGGCGGCTCTTGAGCCAGACGGTGAAGTAAAGCCCGGCTGCCTTGCGGGGCTTGGTTGGGGAGAGGAGGAAACTTTGGGGCTTGGGATATTCGAGGGGGTGGACCCATCGGGGGTGGTTATAATGACCCCTGTTTCGCTTGCCAGGGCAAGGAGGGTGGACCGCATTTCCTTTGGCGAGATAATGGCCGGGGATTTTTTGGCTGCCAGGAAAAAGTAGGAATGAAAAATATATCTCCCTCACCTTTTTATATCTCCCTCACCCTTACCCCCTCTCCCATGGAGAGGGGGAGCGTCTTGACGAAGCCATCTGTCCTGGCTGATTTTCAAATGCCAGACATATTAAGTAAAATATTGCCAACTAAAAAATAAAAAAATTTGCGGGGGTGAAGAATGAAGAGCATCAAAGGGACAAAGACTGAAAAGAACCTGCTTACCGCCTTTGCCGGAGAATCCCAGGCCAGGAACCGTTACACATATTTTGCCTCCCAGGCAAAGAAGGAAGGCTATGAACAGATATCGGCCATTTTTTTAGAGACCGCAGACAACGAAAAGGAGCATGCCAAGCGGCTTTTCAAGTTCCTTGAAGGCGGGGAGGTGGAAGTGCAGGCGTCATTTCCGGCGGGGGTGATAGGGGACACGGGGCCAAACCTGAAGGCCGCGGCGGCGGGGGAAAACCATGAGCATACAAGCATGTACCCCGAGTTTGCCAAGGTGGCCGGGGAAGAGGGTTTCCCAGCCATTGAGGCGGTCTTCAGGGCCATAGCCGTGGCCGAGAGGCAGCATGAGAAGCGTTATCTGGGCCTGCTTGAAAATATCGGCATGGGCAGGGTATTCAGCCGTGAAACTCCCAGAAAATGGAAATGCAGGAACTGCGGTTATATCCATGAGGGCGAGGGCACGCCGGACAAGTGCCCCGCCTGCGATCACCCAAGGGCGCATTTCGAGTTGCTGGGGGAAAACTGGTAAAAAGGCTCGCATTTACATAATTGTAAATCCGTTTACATAAAACACCTGTTCCATAAGGACTGCGCTACTGCATAAACGGGCAAAAACGGGCGTTTCCCCGATTGGCACGGCTGTTGCAATATCTCTTTTAAAGAATTTTTTGAAAGAGGGTTTATATGGAAAGACAGGCGAACAAGAGGATATCGGAAAACCATCCGTGCTTTTCCGAAAAGGCGCATAAAAAACACGCACGGCTGCATCTGCCCGTTGCCCCGAAGTGCAACATCCAGTGCAACTACTGCATCCGTAAGTTCGATTGCGTGAACGAGACCCGTCCCGGAGTAACCAGCGCGGTTCTGGGCCCGTTCGCGGCCCTGGAGAGGGTGCGCGCCATAATGGAAAGGACAAGCGGCGTAAGCGTTATAGGCATAGCCGGGCCGGGTGACCCGCTTGCGAACGAGGCCACATTTGATACCCTGAAGCTTATCCACAGGGAGTTCCCCGAGATAATACTGTGCATATCCACCAACGGGCTTATGCTGCCCTGGCGTCTGCAGGAGCTTCTGGCCTGCGGGGTGGAAAGCATTACCGTTACGATAAACGCCCTCACTGCCGGTACGGCTGAAAAGATCTATGCACATGTCCTCCATGAAGGCAAAAGGCTCACCGGCCCCAAGGCCGCCCAGGTGCTTGTTCAAAACCAGTGGGAAGGCCTGTCAGCCGCCGCCAGGGCCGGTTTGATCGTTAAGGTCAACACCATATGCATCCCCGGCATAAATGAAGATGAGGTCCCCAAGATAGCCGCCCGCGCAAGCAGCCTGGGTTCTGAGATAATGAACGTCATGCCGCTTATACCGCAAGCCGCCTTTAAGGAGCTCAGCAGGCCGTCCTGTGATATGCTTACAAAAATGAGGGAGCAATGCAGGGCCTTCATGTCGCAGATGACCCACTGCAAGCAATGCAGGGCCGATGCGTTCGGCTTGCTGGGAGAAGACGGGGACATGGAACTGGAACTGCTCCACTCAAGGATAGGCGAGGATTATTGCGAGAATGTCTGAGGGCGCCCTTTCGCCAAATAAAATGGTCCCCGAGTTGGAACGTTACCGCAGGCAGTTGATGCTGGAGGGCTTTACCCCGGAGCATCAAAAGAGGCTGAAGGCCTCTTCCGTCCTTGTGGCCGGAGTGGGCGGGGTTGGCGGCACCGCCGCCCTGTACCTTGCCGTTGCCGGTGTAGGAAAGCTGGTCCTTGTACACTCAGGCCAGCTCACCCTTTCAAACATGAACCGGCAGATACTGATGCGGGACTCCGGTATAGGCCAAAGCAGGGTGCAGCAGGCAAAAAAAACGATAGAGGAGATCAACCCCGCTGTGGCGGTGGAGATACACGACGAGAGGTTCACTCCTGCCCTGGCAGATGCTCTTTTAAACGGTTCGGGCGTGGCCATCTCCGCCCGCCCCAACTTTGGCGAGCGGCGCGTGCTAAATGAGAGCTGCGTAAGGAAGGGCGTCCCCATGGTGGAGGGTGCGATGAACGGCATGGAGGGATACCTGTTTACCGTTGTCCCGTTTAAGGGCCCCTGCCTTAACTGTCTTTATCCCGAAGACAACCCCGAATGGCAGGAACTGGGCTTCCCGGTTATGGGCGCGGTTTCCGGCACGCTTGGATGCCTTATGGCCATGGAGACGATAAAGGTCCTGACCGGCTTTGGCAGGCCCATGACCTCGCACATGCTGGCCTTTGATATGCTTTCTATGGATTTTAAGAAACTGAAGATCGCCAGGGACAAAGGCTGCGCGGTATGCGGGCAGCCGGACAAAGCCTGAAGCTCAAAGTATTCTCTTTTAGTCTTCTGCTAATATCTCCACGCAATACCCGGCAATAAAAATAAATCTAAAATTTCAAGCTCGCATCTTTTGTCCCGTTACGGTAAAACTTGTTCACAATTTTGAAACATTCAAAAAAATCTCTACATAACTGTCGAGCGATGAAATTCCCCGAATGTCCGCAAACCCGCTACAGTGCTTGATTTTAAAGGTTGGCACGGCTGTTGCTCTTTAAAAAATAAAGTTGCAGCAAAAAAAGGAGGAGCAAAAGAACATGAGACAGATAGCGATTTACGGCAAGGGCGGAATAGGGAAATCCACCACGACGCAGAACACCGTCGCTGGCCTTTCGGAGGCAGGGTACAAGTGCATGATAGTGGGGTGCGACCCGAAGGCGGACGCCACGAGGCTTATCCTTCACAAGAAGGCGCAGGCAACCGTTATGGACCTTGCGAGGGAAAGGGGCTCGGTGGAAGAGCTTGAGATAAGCGAGGTGCTGCTTGAGGGCTTCAGGGGAATAAAGTGCGCCGAATCGGGTGGCCCGGAGCCGGGCGTGGGTTGCGCCGGGCGCGGCGTTATAACCGCGATAAACTTCCTTGAGGAAAACGGCGCCTACGGCGAGGACCTGGATTTCGTTTTCTATGACGTGCTGGGCGACGTCGTGTGCGGCGGGTTTGCTATGCCGATAAGGGAGGGCAAGGCGAAAGAGATATATATCGTCACCTCCGGCGAGATGATGGCCATGTACGCGGCTAACAACATCTCCAGGGGTATTCTCAAATACGCGCAGGCAGGCGGCGTCCGGCTGGGCGGCCTTATCTGCAACTCCAGGAAGACCGACAAGGAGTACGAGCTGATATCGGAGCTGGCCAAAAGGCTTAACACCCAGATGATACATTTCGTCCCCAGGGAAAACCAGGTGCAGAGGGCTGAGCTCAGGCGCCAGACCGTTATCGAGTACTCGCCTGAGCATCCCCAGGCCGATGAGTACAGGTCGCTGGCAAAGAAGATCGCCGATAACAAGAACCTGGTGATCCCGGCTCCCCTTTCCATGGACGAACTGGAGCAACTGCTGATGGACTTCGGCATCCTGGAAAACGAAGACGCGGCTTAAAGCACAACAGAGAGAATTTCATTTTAAAGGAGGCGCACTTTTGTGAGCAGGCATATAGAAGAAACGCAGAAGATGATAGATGAGGTTATGGAGGTCTACCCGGAGAAGACCAAAAAGGACAGGGCCAAACACGTAAAGGCCAATGACCCGACCGGCTCGTGCGCCTCATGCCAGGTGAAGTCGAACGTCAAATCGAGGCCCGGCGTCATGACCGTGAGGGGCTGCGCGTTCGCGGGCGCAAAGGGCGTTGTCTGGGGGCCGGTCAAAGACCAGGTGACCATAAGCCATGGGCCTGTCGGTTGCGGGCAGTACAGCTGGTGGTCCAGGCGGAACTACTATAACGGCAAGACGGGCATAGACACCTTTGGCACCATGCACATCACTACCGATTTCCAGGAAAAGGATATCGTCTACGGCGGGGACAAGGGCCTCGATGCCGCGCTGCATGAGCTTAAGGAGCTTTTCCCTCTCTCAAGGGGAATAGGCATACTCTCCGAATGCCCGGTGGGGCTCATCGGAGACGACATAGAGGCGGTCTCCAAACGCGTAGCAAAGGAGTTTGAGATCCCGATAGTGCCGGTAAGGTGCGAGGGCTTCCGTGGAGTGAGCCAGTCCCTTGGCCATCACATCGCAAATGACACTATACGGGATTATATCCTGGGGAAAGGGAAGCTTGAAAAGACCACGCCCTATGACGTGAACATCATTGGGGACTACAACATAGGCGGGGACGCCTGGGCCTCAAGGAAGATACTCGAAGAAATGGGCCTCCGTGTGGTGGCGCAGTGGACCGGGGATTCCACGGTGAACGAGATAGCCATCGCGCACCAGTCCAAGTTGAACCTTATCCACTGCTACCGCTCGATGAACTACATATGCAGGCATATGGAGGAGGCCTACGGCATACCGTGGGTGGAGTTCAACTTCTTTGGCCCCACGAAGATATACGAAAGCATAAGGAACATAGCCGCCCGTTTCGACGACCGGATAAAGGAAAACGCAGAGAAGGTCATCGCAAAATACAAATCCGTGATGGACGCCCTTATAGAGGAATACCGGCCGAGGCTCGAAGGCAAGAAAGTGATGCTCTACGTGGGCGGGCTCAGGCCAAGGCACACGATAGGTGCCTATGAGGACCTGGGGATGGAGGTTGTGGCATCGGGCTACGAGTTCGGCCATAACGACGATTACAGGAGGACCTATCCGGAGATGAAAGAGGGCGCGGTGATAATGGACGACGCCACGCTTTATGAGATGGAAGAGTTCACCAGGAGGCTCAAGCCGGACATGGTCGGCTCCGGCATAAAGGAAAAATACTCGTACCACAAGATGGGCGTGCCGTTCAGGCAGATGCACTCCTGGGACTACTCCGGCCCCTATCACGGGTTCGATGGCTTCCCGGTGTTCGCCCGGGACATGGACATGACCGTGAACAGCCCCACATGGGGGCTCATCCGCCGCAAGAAGTCATCATAGAAGGAGAGCGCAAAAATGAAGATAAGAGACCATAACGAGCTTTTTAAAGAACAGGTATACAAGGAGCAGTTCGAAAAGAAAAAAGAGTTTGAAAACCCCTGGCCCGCTGAGAAGGTGCAGGAGATAGCGGACTGGACGAAGACGAAGGAATACAGGGAGAAGAATTTCCAGAGGAAAAACGTAAAAATAAACCCGGCCAAGGCCTGCCAGCCGCTTGGCGCTGTCTTCTGCGCCTCCGGTTTTGCGGGCGCAATGCCCTTCGTGCAGGGCGCGCAGGGGTGCGTGGCCTATTTCAGGAGCCACTTGAACAGGCATTTCAAGGAGCCGATGGCTGCCATATCCACCTCCATGACGGAGGACGCTGCCGTCTTTGGCGGGCTCAACAATATGCTTGAAGGGCTGGAGAATGCCTATGCCCTTTACAAGCCCAGGATGCTGGCCGTCTGCACCACCTGCATGGCCGAGGTCATAGGGGACGACCTGAACGCATACATAAGGCAGGCCAAAGAGAAGGAGCTGATACCCAGGGACCTGCCGGTTCCCTTCGCCCATACGCCCAGTTTCGTTGGCTCCCATATAACGGGCTATGACAATATGCTCAAAGGAATACTCTCCACGATAACCGCGGGCAAGAAGGGAGAGCAGAAGCAAAGGCTCAACATAATCCCAGGCTTTGACACCTATATGGGCAACATAAGGGAGATAAAAAGAATGCTTAAGCTGATGGGCGTGGAGCACACCGTGCTTGCCGATGTTAGCGAAACCTACGACTCCCCCAACACGGGCGAATACAAGCTCTATCCCGGCGGCACCCCGTTTGACCAGGCGGCGGATTCGATAAATTCCATGGCCACCGTCGCGCTCCAGAAATACTCCACGCTGAAGACGCTCGACTATATACGGAAGGAATGGGGGCAGAAGGCGGTTTCCCTATCGCCTATAGGCATTGGCAACACTGATGCCATGCTGGAGGAGATAAGCGCCATAACGGGCAAGCCAGTCCCGCAGGACCTGGAGGACGAGCGCGGGCGAGTCGTGGACGCCATGGTGGACTCTCATCCCTACGTACACAGGAAAAGGTTTGCCATGATCGGGGACCCGGACCTGCTGCTGGGGCTGATAAGCTTCGTAATGGAGATGGGCGGAGAGCCCGTGCACATCGTCTGCACGAACGGGGACAAGGCTTTCGAGGCGGAGGCGAAAGCGCTTCTGGCCAGCAGCCCCTTCGGCGCGAACGGGACGGTCTATAACGGCAAGGACATGTGGCACCTGCGCTCGCTTCTGTTTACCGAGCCTGTGGACCTGCTGCTTGGGAACTCCTACACAAAATTTCTCTGGAAGGACACCGGCACGCCGCTTGTGCGGATAGGCTTCCCGCTTTTTGACAGGCACCACCTGCACAGGTATCCGATCATCGGTTACCAGGGGGCGCTGAACATGCTTACGCAGATAGTGAACACGGTGCTCGATGAGATGGACAGAAACACGATGGACTCAGCGAGCTTCGACGTGATCAGGTGATTTTTGTTTTTTGTTTTTTGTTTTTTGATTTCATGATCTTGAAGGATGGCTGACAACTTGAAAAATAAAGACGCTGATAAGCTTTTGAATGCGGGCTGCCGCCCCGGCGGCGGTTCGCAAAAGGTCTGCCGCTCGCGAGGAGGCGAATCATGCGCCTTCGACGGGGCCATGATAGTGCTTCAGCCCATCGCGGACGCTGTCCACATAGTGCACGGGCCCATAGGGTGCGTGGGCAATTCCTGGGAAGGCCGGGGGACGCTGTCAAAAAAAGGCGTCTTCCACACCATGGGGCTTACTACCGCCATGGACGAGATGGACATCATCTACGGGGCCGAAGGGAAACTGCTGGAGGCGATCATGGAGGCGCACGGCAGGCTGCATCCGCAGGCGGTATTCGTCCATTCCACATGCGTAAGCGGGCTGAACGGGGAGGACATAGACGCCGTCTGCAAAAAAGCCGAAGAGCTGATCAACGGAGAGGCCGCGCACGGAAAGGTCTCTGTAAAGGTGATACCCGTGAACGCGCCAGGCTTCATAGGGCCCAAGAACCTGGGCAACAGGATAGCCGGAGAGGTGCTCCTGGATAATGTGATCGGCACGGAAGAGCCCGAATACACGACCGCTTTCGATATCAACCTGATAGGCGAATACAACATCGCAGGGGACTTGTGGCAGGTGGAACCGGTGCTTGAGGAGGCCGGCATCAGGGTGCTTTCAAGGATCACCGGGGACTCCACCTTCCGCGAGGTGGCGTACGCGCACATGGCAAAGCTTAACCTAGTTGTCTGCAGCCGCGCCCTTATCAATGTGGCAAGGAAGATGGAGAGAAAATACGGGATCCCATACCTGGAAGTCTCTTTCTTCGGGAAAACGGAGATGGCCAAGGCGCTCCGTGGGATCGCAGCCCTGCTGGACCCGGCAGGCGGCAAAGGGCTGAAGGGACAGGTTGAGGCCGTAATAGAAAAGGCAGAGTTGAAACTCGCGCTTGCCCTTGAGCAATACGGTTTTCTTAAAGGCAAAAGGGCGGTCCTGTATACGGGCGGGGTGAAGAGCTGGTCCATAATCCAGGCCCTCATGGACCTGGGGATAGAGGTTGCCGCCGTGGGCACGAAAAAGAGCACCTTCGAGGACGAAGAGAAGATGAGGCAGATACTGGGGCCGGACGCCCCTCTCTATGAGGACACGACCCCAAAGAATTTGAAGAGGCTCATGAAAGAAACCGTGGCCGATGTCCTGGTAGCGGGCGGCAGGAACCTGTATCTGGCGGTGAAAGAGGGGTTCCCTTTCGTGGATGTGAACCAGGAGAGGCACGTTCCCTATGCCGGATACGGCGGGCTGGTGAACCTGGCCGCCGATATAGCGAAGAGCATACGTTTTTATGGCCGCCCGGAGTTTTTTCACGGCCGCATGGGCATTAATCGTATGATGCCCATTGATCTCAATAAAACCGGGGCCGCAAAGAATGCGCTTGCTGACCGCCCTTTACCCCTTAAGACTGACCCCCTTAAAAAGGGGCCGGGCGTTTCCATGGAAAAAGATCCCCTGAGGCACTCTCAATCCCTTGGGGCGGCCATGGCCCTCCAGGGGATCGACGGGTGCCTGCCATTGATACACGGCGCGCAGGGGTGCTCCTTTTTGCAGAAAGTGCTCCTGACAAAACATTTCAGGGAGCCCATCGCCCTGCAGAGCACAAAGCTCTTTACCGAAGAAGTGGTAATGGGAAGCGGGGAAAAGCTTTTGTCCGCCATCCGGGATATCATGGGCAAACAAAGGCCCGGGCTGCTTGCCGTGCTCACCTCCGGTCTTTCGGAGATAAAAGGGGATGACCTTGAAAGCGTGATGAAGCCGGAGATGAAAACCGGTACGGCAAGTTCTGATGGCAAGCTTGTATTGGTCCACACTCCGGATTATGCGGGCGGCCTTGAGGACGGCTACAGGAAAGCGGTTGAAGCCGTCATAAAAGGACTGGTCCCGCGGGGGGACAGATCGGCATGGCCGGATAAAGTGCGTGGCCGGATAAACATACTTGCCGGTTCCCACCTGACCCCGGCGGATTTTGGCGCGATAAGAGAGATCGTCCGGTCGTTTGGCTTGAAGGACCCCATCATCCTGCCGGACCTCTCCAGCCTGGACGGCAGCCGCCAGGGGCTGACCGCGCTTGCGGCCGGCGGCACAACCGTTGAACAGATAGGGCGGATGGCATCCTCCGAGTTCACCATCGTGATAGGGGAAAGCCTTGAGGCCGCTGCCTCCCTCCTCAGGGAAAGGGCCGGCATGGATTACAAGGTGCTTTCCGCCCCTTTCGGGCTTGAAGGCACGGACAGGCTTTTTGAAATGCTTTCCCAACTGAGCGGAAGGCCCGTGCCTGAAAAATACCAGAGGGAGCGCCGGATGCTTGTGGACGCGATGAGAGACGCCCATTTTTACTTAAGCGGCAAAAAGATCTGCCTGGCGCTGGAGCCGGACCATGCGGCGGCGATATCGGGGATATTCCACGAAATGGGGGCGACGGCGCCTCTGGCCGTCATCCCGCAGCAGCCCCAGGGCAATTTTTGCCGGCCCGCCATCCATGCGGATGAAGTGCTGGTTGGGGACTTTTCCTCCATGGAAGGATATCCTTGCTCTTTTGACCTGCTTGTCTCCAATTCCCACGGAGAGGGCGCGGCCAGGAGGCTTGGGGTTCCGCTTTACCAGGTTGGGTTCCCGGTCTATAAAAAGATCGGCTACTGCCAGGAAGCGGCAATAGGGTACAGGGGCGCCGCCAGTTTCATTAACGGAGCGGCAAACAGATTTTTTGATTTTTGATTTGACTCTAATCTTTAATGGAGGTGCGCTGATGAAGGTGGCTTTCGCAACGGCGGACGGAGTGGACGTGGATGAGCATTTCGGGAGGGCGGGCACCTTTTCCGTCTTCGAGATAAACGCGGGCGGTTACATGTTCGTGGAGGAAAGGAAGTTCTGCGAGGAAGGGCAGGGGAACGGAAGAGACAGGGCCGTAGAGGAGACCAAGGGGATGGGACAGGCCCATGACGATATCGTCCAGCAGAAGGTGGACAGGCTTGCCGACTGCAAGATCATATACATGACCGAGATAGGCGGCCCTTCCGCCGCAAGGCTTACAAAAAAAGGGATAATGCCGCTTAAAGTGAGGGAACCCGTCCCCATCCGGGACGTGCTTGAAAAGTTGCTTCTAACCATAAAGACGTCGCCGCCTCCCTGGATTAAAAAGGCATTGTGAGCGGCACGTGAGCGAATGTAAACGGATCATAAAATCAAAAAAATCAAAAAAGGCAAAAAAGACTGCATTCGAAGATCCCGGGAAGGATTTTTAAAAGACGCTTTGATCACAACAGAAAGATAAGGAGAGAAGAAAAAATGAAGATGATAAGAGCTTTTATCAGGCCGGAAAAGGAACAGGAAGTCGTGCAGGCGCTGGAGGGAGCAGGTTACCCGTCTCTTACCAAGATGCCGGTGTTCGGCAGGGGAAAACAGAAAGGGCTCCAGGTGGGTCCCATACATTATGACGAGCTCCCAAAGACCCTGATCATGATGGTCGTTGAGGATGCGGACCTGCAGAGGGTGATGGGGATAATCCACGACAAAGCAAAGACGGGCTTCATCGGGGACGGCAAAATATTCGTGAGCCCCGTTGAAAGCGCCTTCACGATAAGGACCGGTGAGGCTGGGCTATGAAAGAGATAACCGCGATCATAAGAAGGGACAAGCTGCCGGAGACCAAAAAGGCGCTGGAGGAGGCCGGCTATCCCTCGGTGACCATACAAAGCGTGGAGGGACGGGGAAAGCAGAGGGGAGAGATATGCTCCGAGACAGACCCCGAGATGCCGGAGAGTTTCTGCGCAGCGGTGAAGCTGAGGCCGACCCCGGCCTCATACGCCCTTGAGCATGCGCTGCCCAAGGTGGCGCTGTACGTGCCCAAGCGGCTGCTTACCATCATAGTGCCGGATGAGAAGGTGATGGATATCGTAACGTCCATAATCAGGGTGAACCAGACCGGCAGGCGCGGCGACGGCAAGGTGTTCGTCTGCCCCGTGGAAGACTCCGTGAGGATAAGGACCGGCGAGAGGGGCGACGAAGCCGTCTGTTAGAAGCGAAAAGAAAAAGAAAAAGAAAAAAGCGGAAATGAAATTTTTTATTTTTCCCGGAGGACTATAGAAAAATGGCACAGACCGTCGGATACACGCGTGGGGGAGACCCCTGGACCCCAAGGTTCATTGAATACATTGACCGTGAGAAATGCATCGGCTGCGGCCGGTGCTTCAAGATATGCGGACGCAGCGTCCTTGCGCCCATAGAAAAGCCCTTTGAGGGAGAAGACGAATATGGGGACGACATGGGCAACAAGGTCATGTCCGTGGTCAATGCGCAGGATTGCATAGGTTGCGGGGCGTGCGCCAGGATATGCCCCAAAAAATGCCATGAGATGTCGGAGACGGCATAAAAACAAAAATTAAAAAACAAAAGAAACAAAAAGTGGAAACAGAAAATCCGGGAAGTGAGATCGTGGCAAGGCTGGGAAAAATTACAATAAGGACAGCAAGGGCGGCAGACGTTCCGCAGATGTGCGGTCTGCTGGCCGGGCTTTTTTCCATCGAGAAAGATTTCAGCCCGGATGTGGAAAAACAGGCGGCGGGGCTCATGTTGCTTCTGCTTGAATCTCCCGCCTCCTGCCTTATCGTGGCTGAAACTTCGTCTTTGCCTTCTCGGGAGGCCGGTCCCGGCAATCTGCATTCTCCCGTAGTGGTTGGGATGTGCACGGTGCAAAAAATGGTCTCAACCGCGGAAGGAGGGTACTCCGGCCTGCTGGAGGACCTTGTCGTAAGCGGACCTTACAGGGGCCGGGGCATAGGCACGAGGCTTCTTTCCCACGCCCTGGAATGGTGCGAGAACCAGAACATCTCCAGGGTGCAACTGCTGGCGGACAAGGGCAACGAACGGGCGCTTGAATTTTATGCCGCCAGGGGATGGAGCGGGACTAATTTAATCTGTCTAAGGAAAAATCGGGTATGATCTGTCCCTGCTTTCCTGCGCCATTTTAGGTGTATCCTTAAAATCTTTCCCTGCCCTGGTTTCCTTTTCGCAACAGGAATTAGCTACTTCTTTGCCATCTGGGCCATCATGTTCCTTGCGCCCTCTTCGAGCTCCTGCCGGGTTACGTCCTTTATGTGGGTGGCCAGGCTCCAGCTGTATCCGAACGGGTCCTGAAAGGTGCCTATCCTGTCTCCCCAGAACATGTCCTGCACGGGCATCAGCGTGGTGGCTCCCGCTGCCAGGGCCCTCTGGAAGGCGGCATCCGTGTTTTCGACGTAGATGTAGAAACCGACAGGAGAGCATCCCACGCTTTCAGCGCTTTTGCAGGGCTGCCCCTGATGTTCTTCCCCCAGCATCAGGATGGAGTTGCCTATCTGCAACTCGGCGTGCATCACCCCTTTGCCCTCCGGCCCCGGCACCGAGTACCTCTCTGCCGCCCCAAGGGCCTGTTTGTAGAATTCTATGGCCTTGTGCGCATCCTTGAACGTAAGCATCGGTGTTACGCTGTGAAACCCTTCCGGTATTGCCTTTGCCATTTTTTTAATGCCTCCTTGATCCGATTTTTTTGTTTTTTGCTTTTTTGATATCCGCTGTGGGAAAACCGCTTTGCCCGGAGCCTTTATATGTACCCACAAGCGCTTATTTTAATTTCTCTCACATAATCGATTTATTTTCAACTGTAAAACCGGAACCGGTTACTAAAAAAGGCGGCCCCGCCTTTCTACCGAACCGGAGTTTTAAGCAGAGTAACGCTTTTTTAAAGAAAGCATGGGGCCTCTGCCGGCATCTTGACCTGGTTTTGATATGGCTATAGCCTCTTATTAGGAAAGGAAAAGTTTGGTTTTTCACTTTATTTTGAGGCGCATCTGGAGGCGTGGCTGAGGGGCTGTATATAAGGAGGGTCATATGAAAAAGGCATTTTTTCTGACAATCCTTGTCCTTTTGTCTTCCGCAATGCTGCTTAGGGCCGGAATGCTTGAAGACGTGATGAAGCACGTGGGCGGCTCCACAAAGGGACCCGATGAGAGCACAACCGCATCCGGCCTCAAGGAGGCGCTCTCTATAGGCACTGAAAACGCGGTCAAGAGCGTCTCCCGCCCGGACGGTTATTTCGGTAACCAGACAATCAAAATACTGATGCCAGAGAAGATTCGGAATGTAGCCAACGTCCTTGGGAAGATCGGATACCAGAAGCAGGTGGACGAGTTTGTGCTGAGCATGAACAGGGCGGCTGAAAAGGCGGCCCCGAAGGCATTATCCATTTTTGTTGACGCTATTAAAGGGATGTCCATTGAAGATGCGAGGAAGATCCTTGGCGGGGGAAATACCGCCGCCACAGCATATTTCGAAGAGAAGACCCGCGGCAAACTCTATGATGAATTCAAGCCTGTCATCTCCTCCAGCATGAACCAGGTTGGCTGCACGCGCTCTTATAAGGAGATGATGGGTAAATATGACTCCGTTCCTTTTGTGGGCAAACAGTCGCTGGATCTTGACCACTATGTGACCAACAAGGCCTTGGACGGCCTCTTTTACATGGTGGGGCAGGAGGAAACGAAGATCAGGACAGACCCTTCCGCAAGAGTGACAGACCTCCTGAAGACAGTCTTCGGAAAATAGCGGCCAAAAAGCAAAAACAAAAAGTAAAAAGAACGTGATGAAGGCCGCCGTTTTATTCCAGCTTGAGGTCAACCCTGCTGGCGCCGGGCTTTTCTCCCTTTCCGGCGCCCAGCGATTTTGCCTCCACCAGGAAAACCCGCTTCGGATCAACCTGCCCGGATCTAAGGATATAGTCCTTCACCGCCTTTGCCCTCCGGACGGCAAGCGCCCTCAGTTGGCTGCTGGTCACCCGGATATTGGTAAGCATAAGCTTCTCCATCTCTGGTACCGGCAGGCTCTTGGCAAAGCCAAAAAAATTCCGAGGTTTTGGGAATGTTGCCGCCCTGTAGGCTTTTTTCAGGTACATGGGGTATTCTTCCTTGCTCACCTGCACCTGGTCCACCGGGATTGCCGCGCCGCCCTTTGCGGCAAGCTCTTTCCATTTCTGGATTTTTACCTCCCTCTGGAAGATATACTGCCTAAGTCCATCCCTGTCCTTTTCAAGGTCGGCACGGCCTTCTATTTCCAGCTTCAGGGCCGGTCTTTCATAAAGCGCCTTGACGACGGAATCGAGTTTTTTGGCCTGATCGCCGCTTATGGCGGCCGTGCCCAGGGGGAACTCCACGTGGCTCAAGTCCGCTCCGCCTCCGAATATCCTGCTCAGAAGGGTAAAGGGCGATGTGGCCGCCTTTACGAGAATATTCACAAGTACTTTAAGGATGACCCGGCCCAGGCTGAACTTCGGGTCGTTTATATAGCCGGATACCGGCACATCCAGGTTTATATTCCCGTTCCTGTCTTTAAGCAGCGCGATGGCCAGCCTGACCGGCAGTTTGGTTGCAACGGGGCTTTCCACTTTTTGGCCCAGGGTGAGCTGGTCTAAAAAGATATGGTTCCGGGCGTCGAGCTTTTGTTTCACAATGAGGTACTGCATGGAAAGGAAGAGTTTACCCTTCCTGATCGTGTAGCCGATATGTCTTCCTGAATACGGCGTGAGGGAGCTCAGGTCCATGTCCTTGAAGTCCACCTTCAGGTCCACAAACAGGTCTTTCCTCAACGGGTTTATCTTGCCGGTTATCTCAAGCGGGGCGTAATTGTCCAGCTTCCCTATTAGGTCCACGTCAGCCATTGAGCTCTCAACCGAAGAGAGCCCGGATATGCGGCCGCCTATCTCAAGCAGGTTGGCCGAATAATTGGGCTGGATATGCCTGTCAGAGAAGTTGATGGTCCCGCCCTGCAGCGTCACGGTATCTATCCGGATATTCTCCGGTCCCGGAGCCTTGGCAGCCTGTTGAACGGCAGGCCTGGGGGCGTTGCCGGCCTGTCCCCGCGGCGTGAGTCCGGCGGCGGCCCGTTTCAAAAAAATACCGCGCAGGTTGATGGCGCCGTTTTGCTCAATGATGAGGCGTGAATAAAAGCGGGTCAGGGCAACATTGTCTATGTGGAGGCTGAGAGGGCTGTAACTTGCGGACAGTCCCCCCAGATGAAGGGTATCCCAGTTAAGAAATTCGTCACCCTTTTCTTTGTCCAGAGACGCGAAATGCAAAAGGGAGGCCGCCCCTTTGTAGGACGCGGCCACTTTTCCTCCGGCGTACCGGAGGCGGATATCTCCCGAAGTGGAAACAGCCCCGCTTGTCACGAGTAGCTTGACCCTGTTTGTGAAATAGGGCAGGAAGGGAATGATATCCAACCCCTTGAGAGAGAGCCTTGCCCGGAGAGTAACCGGGTTGATGCCCGCCTTTCCCCTTAAATTCAATCTCCCGCTGCGGCCCAACCTGCACCTGAGCGAGACGCTGCTCCTGCTGCCCCTGGCAGTCGATATGTTTTTGCCCTCAAGGGTGATGCGGCTTACGGAGTAGCTCACGGGCGAAGGGGGCGCCATGTCCGCCACCTTCACCGCAAGATCACGGACAGAGACCTTTTTCATGGTTATGCGCCAGGCGCGCGGTGTGACGGCCTTGTCCCGTCTTTCCGGCACGGCATGGCCTTTTGGAGGCCTGGCCAGGAGACCCCCCAGATTTAGAGTGCCGTTCTTGCGGCGCTCAACCGCAACCAGACCCCTTTCAGTTTCAACCCGGCCGATGACCAGCGACCTTTTAAGGAGGTCCGCATCCGCCCCCTTAATGGAAAAAACCGGCATACTCAGAAAGTCCTTTTTTTCGTCCCGTCTTTTCAGTTTCAGGCCGTCCAGGTTTATGGCCAAGCCCCGAAGGCGCGCCTCTCCCCCGGCGCCCGCATAGGAAAAGCGGGAGGTCAACCCCAGCCGCCCTCCGGCGATATTAAACAGCATCATCTTCCTGTAGAAAGGCTCATATTTTTTCAGGGTCACATGCTCCAGCTCGATCTGCCCGTCCGCGGCAAGCGGCGCGACAGAAAGATTACCGGTCATCTTGAGCGATTCTCCCGCCTCTGTCTCCAGCGACAGTTCCACCGCCGATCTTTTGCCGGAAGCGGTAGTAAAATGGCTTACCTTCACATCCAAGGGCTCTATCGCCGTTCTAAAGAACCTGCCGTGCGCCCTGTCCGTAAAGACCAGCTTCCCGCCGCTTATGGCCATCTCATCCGCGTATATGAGCGGCAATGTTTTTTTGTTTCTCTTTTCCTTTTTCTTTTCCTCTTGCGGAATTTGCGTTTTACCCTTTTCCCAGGTCAGAAGCGCCGATACATTCATCCTGCCCTCCCGGCTCCGTACAATATTGACTTCCGGAGACATGAGGTCCAGCTTTGAGAGGTGCAATGTCCTTGAAAACAGCTCTGAGGAAATGATGGACATGCCTGCCAGAGGGAAATATGCGATGGGCCTGCCGTTTCCGTCTTCCACCCTCAGTTTTTTAAGAGATATATCGCCGGAGAGGCCAAGAGACGGGGCGCGGTTTATATACTGTACATAGGTGACATGGGCGTTTAAATTCAGATAGCCCGAAGGGACTCGGAAATCCATCCTGAACGGCACATAGGAGAGATAATGGGTAAGGTCAAGGTCCTTTATGTGCAGATCGAGCGAGGTCTCCAGGGATTTCGAAAAAGGTTTTGTCTTGCCCTTGAATGATACCCTGACATTGTTGACCATGGCGGAAACGGAGGGCTGCACATAGATATCCGTGTAATAGGGTATGTTTGAGATAAAGGGGATGGACACGTTCAGGCCCCGCACAGTATGCCGCGCATGTTTGGGGCCGTCAAAAAAATCGGCGCTCCCGTTCACTACCTGGATATTGTTCACCGAAAATCTCATGGGCGCGGAGGCAGGTTTCTGTTTTTTTTGTCCCTTTTTAAGGAGGTCCGAGAAGTTATAGAGCAGGTCCTGGTTGCGCCTGATATCCAGGTAGGGCCCCACCATCCGGAGCTCGCTTATGACCAGGGCGCGCTTCAAAAGGGAGACGCTCTGCAGATTCACATAAAGCTTGTCGAAGGATAAAAATGTTTCCCTGCCGGTTCTCTCCTTCACGTTGAGGCCACGGACCGTCACCGAAAGCACGAAGGGGTTCACCTCTATCTGCTGTATGGCGACCTGCCGATGCAGCCGTCCCGAAAGTTTTTTGGTGAGGTAGGATTTAAGGACCGGGGGCAGGATTAAAAAACCTGTTATCGAATAGACAAAAAGAAACGCCAGGAGGGCCGCAACAGCCTTTTTTAAGAACGGCGAAGGCCGCAGCCGCCGCCATCTGCCAGCGTCCATCCCCATCTGTCTTCACCTTTCCCAGCGTTTTTTTTCAGTATAGCTTGCAATGAAGGACTCTACAAATATATTCTATCAGCCATTTGCAGAAGGCCGTCCGATGGGCTTTTCAGTAAAACTTGTGGATTTGTATGGGCCTCGTTTACAATAAGCACGCAATGTCTGGGCCCCCCTGTATGAAGATAAAAACATACGTAGATAAAAACATATGAAGATAAAAAACACACTAGTTGTTCTGGAAACAGAAAAATGTTAAGCGGGCTGAACCTGGAACAGAAAGCCGCCGTAGAGCACTTCGGCCAACCCCTGCTGCTCCTGGCCGGAGCGGGAAGCGGCAAAACAAAGGTCCTTACGCACAAGATAGGCTATCTCATCAGGGAGAAGAGCATAAAGCCGCACCGGATACTCGCCATCACATTCACAAAGAAGGCCGCCCAGGAAATGGCGGACCGTGTTGAGAGGATGCTTGCGATCAAGCCTCGCTCCATCAGCACATTCCACTCGTTTTGTGTCCGGGTTCTAAGGGAGGATATCGCAGCACTCGGAAGGAAATTCGACACTAAGTTTATCATCTACGACCAGACGGACAGCAAAAAAGCCCTGAAAGACATACTGAAGCGGTTCAATATCAGCCCCAAGGAATTGGATGCCGTCCAGAAGACCATCTCCAAAGCGAAGCAGGCATACAGGGGCGGCATTGTTGAATACATCCTGGCCTTGCCTTTTCCCCAGAACCAGTATGCGGAGGCCGCAAACACCTATCAACGGGAACTTGAACAGTCTAACGCCCTGGACTACGATGATCTTATCCACCACACCACTCACCTCTTTGTCACCAGGCCCGAGGTGCGCGGCAAATGGCAGGACCGCTACGATTTTTTCATGGTGGACGAGTTTCAGGACACCAACGAGATACAGTACTCCCTTATAAAACTGCTTTCCGCCAGGAACAGGGACAACATTTTCGTGGTCGGGGACCCCTTCCAGACCATCTATACATGGAGAGGGGCCGTCCCGGAGAATATCCTTAAATTTGGCCGGGAGTTCAACGCCACGGAGATGCGGCTCGAAAAGAACTACAGGTCAACCAGGAAGATCCTCGATGTCGCCAATATCGTCATCGGAAAGGTGGACCGTATTTGGGCGGACAAAGTGCTTACGCTTCGCACCGACAAGGAAGAAGAGGGGGAAGTGGAGTACTGCAAGGCCGCGGAGCATGACGAGGAAAACAGGCGTATAGCAAAAAAGATAATGGAGCTCGCCTCGACAAAGACACGCTCATATGCGGATATGGCCGTCCTTATCCGCATGAGTTTCCTTTCCCGCGGGCTCGAAAGCAGCTTCATGCAGTACGGAATCCCTTATGAGATCGTCAGGGGCCTGGCGTTTTACGAACGGGCCGAGGTAAAGGATCTGCTTTGCTACCTGAGGCTAATGTCCAACACCAGGGACAGGGCGGCCTTCGACAGGGTCGTCAACACGCCTTCGCGGGGTATCGGCAAAAAAGCGGTCGAGGTGATCACCGGGAATTTTAAAACCGACTGGATACAGGCCTTGCAAGACGCCGGGTTTTCCGCAAGGCAAAGGGTCAGCGCGAACGCGCTCATAAGTTTGATCATGAAATATGGGGCCATGGTGGAAGAAAAACCATACACTGTGCTGATGGGCCTGATACAGGGGCTGAACTACCTGGAATATGTGAAGGAGCAATACAAGGAAGACCACGAGGAGCGCATAGAAAATATTTCTGAACTCTGCAACGTGCTGCTTTCAATTGAGACGAAGGGGAAAACCTTCTCCGAGTTCATGGAAGACAATCTTCTTGCCTCGGACCAGGATAGGATCAGCATGGGAGAAAGCGTGAAGATAATGACGGTACATGCCGCAAAAGGGCTTGAATGGCCCATTGTCTTCTTGCCAGCATTGGAGGAGGGGATATTCCCCTCCGAGAGGTCCCTTGAGAGCGGCGCCGCACTGGAAGAGGAAAGGAGGCTCTTTTATGTGGCCTGCACAAGGGCCAAGGAAGGCCTCTACCTTTCATCCGCCGGTTACAGAATGAAGTTCGGCAGGACGTCCCAGATGCTGCCATCCCGTTATATAGGCGAGATAAAGGAAAGCTATTTCTCTTTTGGGAGCGACTCCAGCAGCTCCCATCTTTGATATCCGGCCGCGATCTCTTTTTCCAGTTCCAGGATCCTTGCCTTTGCCGCCGGGATCGTGCTTCCGTCCTTTCGGTAGAATTCAGGGTCTGCAAGGGCCTCATAGAGCCGGGCGCGCTCGGACTCCATGGATTCTATCAGTGCGGGCAGGGCTTCAAGCTCCTTGTTCTCCTTGAATGTCAGGATGCGCGGACGCGCCGCCTGCTTTGGCAGGGGCCTTTTTGTTTCCGGCGGTGCCGTTTCTTTTTCCTTGACCCTTCCGGGCGATGACTTCCGGGGACCGCGCTGCAAAAGCCAGTCGTCATATCCCCCGGCGTATTCCGCCAGGCTTCCACCGCCTTCAAATACTATGGTGCTCGTAACGACATTGTTTAAAAACTCGCGGTCATGGCTAACGAGAAAAACAGTGCCTTTGTATTCAATCAGCAGCTCCTCAAGGAGTTCCAGCGTGTCGCTGTCGAGGTCATTGGCAGGCTCATCCATCACCAGCACGTTAGAGGGTTTTGTGAAGAGCTTTGCCAGGAGGGCCCGGTTCCGCTCTCCGCCCGACAATAGCCTTACAGGCAGGCGGAGCCGCTCCGGGGGAAAGAGGAAATCCTCCAGATAGCCTACTATGTGCCTTGTCCTGCCGTTGACCGTTACCGTGCCGCTTCCGCCGCCCACGTTTTCAACGACCGATCTTTCATTGTCCAGCTGCGCCCTGTGCTGGTCAAAGTAGGCCACCTCAAGGCGGGTCCCCATTCGCACCGAGCCCTCAGAAGGCGGCAGCACGCCAAGGAGAATGTTCAGCAACGTGGTCTTTCCCGCGCCATTGGGGCCGATAATGCCGATCTTGTCCCCGCGCGTCACTATGGTGGAGAAATCGCGTATCAGGGAGCGGCCTTCGCAGTCATAACTGATCCCCTTTGCCTCGATCACCAGCTTGCCGGACCTTTCGGCCTCGTTCAGCCGCATTACGGCGCTGCCTGCCTGCTCGCGCCGGGCCAGGCGCTCCTTCCGCATCTCCTGCAATGCCCTCACCCGGCCTTCATTGCGTGTGCGCCGGGCCTTTATCCCCTGCCGTATCCACGCCTCTTCCTTGCCAAGTTTCTTGTCAAAAAGCGCGTTGTGCGCGGCCTCGGCATCGAGTTCCGACTGTCTTCTGTCCAGGTAGGTTTTGTAATCACCGGGCCAACTGGTGACCCGCCCCCGGTCCAACTCGAGTATGCGGGTCGCAAGGGCCTGGAGAAACCTCCGGTCGTGGGTTATAAAGAGCAGGGCGCCGCGGAAATCCAGCAGAAATTTCTCAAGCCATTCAATGGATTCGATATCCAGATGGTTCGTGGGTTCATCGAGCAGCAGCAGGCCCGGCTCGCTTACGAGCGCCCTTGCCAGCAGCACTCTTCTTTTGTAGCCTCCTGAGAGACCTGAAAAAGAGACATCGGGGTTCAATCTTAAACGGGAAAGGACGCTCTCGACCCTGTGCCTTGCCTGTCCGCCGCCTGAGACCACCTCAAAGACGGTCCCGGGGAGGTCCTGCGGTACTTCCTGTTCCAGAAAGCCGGTTGCCGTATCGCGCTGCCATATGACCTCGCCTTCATCAGGGGAAAGCGCTCCGCTTATGACCTTTAAAAGGGTTGATTTGCCCGCCCCGTTCCTGCCGGCCAGGCAGACCCGCTCCCCGCGTTCGATCTGCAGCCCCACCCCGCCAAATAGCTCATGGGCGCCAAACGCGAGCCTCACCCCCTGCAAACTCACTAATGCCAAATTTCACCTCGAATCAAAAGTAAGCGGCGCCTAAAAAGATGAAGACTTTTTCAGTAGAATTTGTTATCCGGGTACCGCGAAAAAACAGAGTCCATGCCGTATTGTTTAGGCATTTATTATAACGGAATGACATCATCACCTGCCCGAGGGGGGATAAAAGTGCCGCGGACCGGCCCATCAGGCCCGGTTGTCTTTTTCCAATAGTGAGGCGTATATGGATTCGGTTTTTGATGATGGCCGGATGTTCAATACCGCCGCCAATCTGGAGCGGCAACGGTTGTAAACCATTATGGCCTCTGTCCTTTGCCCAAGGCGGGAAAAATACAGCATCAATTTTTGATAGAATTCCTCTGCCGCATCGTTGAGCTCTATGCCTTTGCGATATATGGAAGCCGCTTTTTCAAATTCCGCTTTCTGTTCATAAACGTTTCCCAATGCCTTGACCAGGTTAAAAAGCAGGTGGTCCAGTTTCTCCTGTCTTGAGACAGCCCAGGCTTCAAGGGCATCCAAGGGCAGGAATTTGCCTTTATATATTTTTAATGCATTCTCCAGGGGGGAAACCCCGTTAAGCGGCTGTCCCCCCATCGGCTGTCCATCTGCGCCGGAGCACAGCGCTTCAAAAGACCAGAGGTCAACCCATACGTGCCGCCGGTCCAGTCCAAGTTGCCCATCCCGCAAAAAGACCGCCTTCTCGTTTTTTAACAGCTTCCGCAGGCGGTGCAGGGTAGTATCAAAGGATTGTTGGGCCAAGTCCCCGTCGACGTCGGGCCATAAGATATCCAGCAGCTCTTTTTCGGGCACGCCTTCAGGGCCCCTCGCAGCCAGCATTTTGAGGATACCTAGGGGTTTTTTCTGCATCTTCCCGCTGAATTCCAACGGGGAATCATTTATTAATACCTGGAACCTGCCTAATGTGTATATTTTAACCGGGTACGGCCACAGGTCTGTCTCTGGCGGAGTTTTTTCTTTTTCCGGGAACAAAAAAACCCGTTTCCGTATGAGTTCCTGCACAAATTCAGTTTCGATTCCCTCCAGAAGGGCTTTCTCGCATAGCCTGGCCATCACCTGAGGACGCCACCCGTACATATTCGCCAGGCCATGTTTACGGGCCAAGGGGAAAGCCTGTTTCAGCAATGCGTTCCCTTGCATCTCATCTCCGCTTGTAAACGCCGCGTTCGCTTTGAACATAAAATACATGAATTCCCAATAGGAGCTTTTCATGCGGGTTGCGATCTCTTTGCCCGCTTCGAATTCCCGTTCAGCCCCGCTGCTGTCTCCTTTGAAATGCAGGAGCTCGGCCAGCGCAATGTGCACGGCGGCTATGGGCGGCAGGTAGCCTGTTTTGGGCATAAGCTCATTGGACAATTGCTGGTAGCTGTATGCGCCTTCGATATCTTCAGACAGGGCCGATTCCCAGCTCTTGAGGAAATAGTAAAAAGCTTGGTTCAACCGCATCATTTTTCCAAAATTCACCGACATATCAGCTAATACCGATGCCGCGGCCTTCATGTCACCTTTGCTTAAGGCCGCCGCGGCGGCATTCCCCAGGAGATGGTCGTCCCATATATGCACACCGTTTTGAGCCGATAATTTCAAGGCATGGACGGCGGTTTCAATGCAGGTATCGCAGTCCCCACAGAAAAACTCGTATAGGGCCTTTACAGCAAGCATGCTCATCAAAAAAAGGTCCGGCACGCTTTCTTTTTCTTTTGCCAGCAGACCCTTAAAAAAATTGATTATGATGCCGGCGCGGGCAAGGTCTCCTTTCCAGAGAAAGAAAACGGTTAGGTGGTTGCCTGTCATTATCTTGAGCGCAATATCTATGCTTTCCCCCGAAAAAAGGAGGTTGAATGCGCGGTCGCTAAAGGCGTCTATGTCAAACCCTTCCGGTACGTTTACCGTCAGTGAATTGAAAATATTCAGCATCACCCTGGTCTCGATCTCAGCCGAAGGGAAGGAAGGGTCCTCCTCCAGTATCTCCCTGATAATATTTAACCATGCCGCGATATCGCTGTACTCCGAGCAATGAAACGAAATCGCAACCGCTTCGGACCATGCGAGGAACATCCAGGTGCGCTCGTTTTTCTCCCTGAAAGCGGTAAAAGCCTTTTTAAAGTGGTCCCGGCTTTCCATTGGGTTTACCGCTGAAAGAGCGATCCCTTTCCAATACATAAGCACAGGGTTCCTCTCCGCCTGCGGGGCCGGCAGATATTCCAGCCATTTCCTTACAGTCTCCGTCCGCCCCTGTCTGGCAAGGAACTGGGCATTTTCAAGTATCAGGCGCTCGATCTGGTCAAAGTCTCCGGACTGAAAAAAGAGATCCACCCCGTCTTCGATCCGGGCCGAGTCAGCCAGCAGTCCGGCTGCCTTTGTCTTTATCTCCCGGAGCTCCCCGTGGCTGAAGGTCTCCCTTGCCTTTGATTGCAGGAACTCGCGGAAGAGGGGATGATACTGATAAACGGCATCCGAGCCCGGATGTTTTGTCGTGAAGAAATGCTCCCCGCTCAACCGGGACAACAGCCTGTCTGCATGAGGCAGCCCTGTAAGCTTTTCAGCCGTTAGCGGTTCTATCTGGGGGAGGAAAGAGGTCTTCAGAAGAAACCCGCGGGTCTCTCCATCTGTTTTCTCGAATACCTCCACAGCAAAATAATTGAACAGGTCCTCAGACGGCCCGATGGATTTGAGACTTTCAATTTTTCCGGAATTTTTCAGGTTTTCATTCAGAAGGACCATCCCCGCGATCCAGCCGTCCGTCTTGCTGTGTAGGGACTCAATATATTGGTCCGGAAGTTTTTCCTTACAAAACATCTCTTTTGTCTCGCTGCCGGTAAACTTCAGGTCATTCCAGCCGAACGCGGCTATCTGGCCGTTTGCGTAAAGTCTTGAAAACCGTGCCGGCAGTCCCCTGCGGCTTAACACTATTATGTTTATTCCTTCGGGCGCCATGGACAACCCGGTTTCGATTATTTCCTGAAAAACGGGCTCTTCAGGGACTTCCTGGTAATTATCCAGCACTATCGCAAAGGGCGGCTTTATCAGCCCATAGAGGCGCTCGAAATAACGCCTGGTAAAGGCCCGGACATCCAAGAGGCATTCGGGGGTAAGCAGCGGGAGAAGTTTTTGTTTTTCCTGTTTTGCGCGGTTTTTTTGCGGGACAGCCTTTTGGGCTGCCAGCCCCATATAATAGAAAAAAGTTGCCGGATCGCTGTCCCCCTGGTCCACCTGGTACCATATGGAAGGCAGCTTGATGGAATCCAGATAGCTTGCCGCAAGCGTGGTCTTTCCGGCCCCGCCGGGCGCGGACACCCATATAACCGGCTTTTGCCGCGCCTCAGAGAGCCTGCCGAAGAGCTTTCTTCTAAGCAGAACTCCTGATACCCTGGGGCGGGTTATCTTAACTGGTGAGAGGTGTTCTTTCAATCAGGAAACCCTGAACGCCAATCCGGTTAGCGAAATAGTTCAACCTGTCCCTCCCCTAAAAATATATTACAAAAAAGAATATAAAAAA
>JAKBYX010000016.1 GCA_021840255.1 Nitrospirota bacterium
AGCTGCGACTTCTTTGCATGCAGATCGATTCCACAGTAAAATGTCATTGCGGCCTCCTTTGAGTGATATTTCCGAATGCGATACGATTATCACATCCAGAGGAGGTCGCTCTCAATAATCATCAAATGGCCCTCAGGTTGGATGGTTCATCGCTGCCACCCATTGATTTATCTATTATATGGCCGATATGGAGCCGTGTTTTCCTCGTAAGGTCATAAGGATGCGGTTCTCCGGCTACAGCGCCGCACATCTGGCAAGTGAACCCATTACGGTCCAGCACGTATGCCCTGGTCTCTTTTGAGATGCCGCGCTCAAAAGCCGCAACCGGCTTTGGGTCCAGCAATAAATATTGTCCGGGTTTCAAATCACTGCGATCATTATGAGTAAGTATCTGGTATCCCTCTTCGGTTCGAAGTTCCCTTACACGCCTTGCCCATTCGCTTATGTTTCCCGATGCTTTACGGAGTTCATTCGACTCCATTACTCGCCCTATATTTGCGAGGAAATACGCACGGAGTTTCGCACGGGCTCCCTTACTGCCTTCCAATGCCATGCTAACCCGCAACCCTGATAAGCCTGGGCCTGCTCAGGCAGGCTCTCAACTGTTCAGCGACCGCCCGCGCAAATGGCGGGGGGAAGGCATTTCCAACTTGGCGGTACATCTGGGTCTTTGTCCCGGCAAATTGCCAGGTATCCTGAAAACCCTGCAACCGGGCAACCATGCGGACAGTAAGCCGTGGAATGCCAGCAAAATCAGCGCTTGGGGCTTCATTAGCTATACCAAGCCCGTCTACACCTAGAACGGCCCACGCCTTCCGTGACCGCGTTGGCCCAAGATCGGGCCCACCATGCTTATGAGAGCCGCCAACAATTGTAGGGGCAATCTCATTAGCTTGTTTAGCCCATGTCTGAGCACCTTTCCAGCCGTTTGCCGCCATTAAATCAAGCAAGGTTTCCCCAACTGTCTTTGGAGGAATATCCGATGGTTGCGGCCATGAGAAATGCTCAGTTAAATTTTTCTGTACAGCAATAAAAACAACGCGTGGGCGCAATTGAGGAACACCAAAATCAGAGGCATTCATGAGTTTCCAGCCTGGTTCGTATCCGAGCTTTACAAGCTCTTTTTTGACATAACCCCTGTAATCTTCAAATACTGCACCCATTATGCCCCTTACATTTTCAATCATCACCGCGCGCGGACGTATTTGATCTACCAGCCGGATCATAGCCGGGAAGAGGTTTCTTTCGTCCTTCTTCCCAAGCTGCTTTCCTGCAACAGAAAACGGAGGGCACGGCAAACCACCCGAAATAATATCGACGCCTTTAAAGTGGGTTCCGTCAAAAGTATTCAGATCTTGCTCAATTACATTCCAACCGGGCCGGTTCAGACGAAGCGTAGCACACGCGTGTTTATCTATTTCTAGCAACCCGGCGTGCTCAAGCCCGGCCTGCTCAAGTCCGATTGCCTGGCCGCCTGCGCCGGCACATAACTCCAGCGTGGTGATTCCGTTGCATTTTTCACTATTGATAGTTCGTCCGGACAAGGCCGTATCCCAAGGATTTTCAGGGCCTTTGGACAACTCCCGAAACAGGAATGTGGTTGAAAAACTGCGCTTTTTCATATCAATATTTCCCGGCAATAATCATTTGCCCAATGTTCCAAGGGCGGGTTTGCACGGGGTAGCTAGATGTAATTAAACCTTTTTAGGAAATAAAAAGCAAGCGGCTTTCCCATGCCCAAAATTCAAAAAATCCATTTTAAAAAGCCCTCCGTTTCTGGTATAAAATCCGTATGGAGAAAAATTCAGAAAACAAAAATCTCAAAAAGGCCGCGCTGTTTCACGGGCATACCTGCCCCGGGCTTGCCATTGGCGTGCGGGTGGCTGAGCTTGCCCTGGGAGATATTTTCAGGGGCAGGGCGCAGGACGAGGAGATCGTTGCCATTGTGGAGAACGATTCCTGCGCGGTGGACGCAATACAGCTGCTTACCGGCTGCACCCTGGGGAAAGGCAACCTCATCCTCAAGGACTACGGGAAGCAGGTTTATACATTCGTAAAGAGGCCCTTTAAAGAAAGTCTTCCGGGTGAGGCTTTGAGGGTGTCCGTTGATTTCAGAGGCCCGGAGGAGAGCGCCAAGGGAAAAGAGATGTGGCGGAGGTTCTCCGAAGGGGACCGTTCGGAAGAGGTTTTAAAGGCCGTTCACGCCAGGAGATCGCAAAAAATAAAGGCAATAATAGGGGCGGCGGATGAAGAGCTTTTCACCATCAGGCGGTTAAAAATGAAACCGCCTTGCACGGCAAGGCTTGTGCCAAGCGTGCGCTGCGAAAAATGCGGAGAAAAAACGATGGAGACTAAAATGGGCCTATTTGGCGGGAAAAAACTCTGCCGCCCCTGTTTTGAAAAGGAGACATCTTGCAGAAACTGATAGAAAAAGCCAACACGCTTGTAGAGGCGCTGCCTTATATCAAGAATTTCAGCGGGAAAACCTTCGTCATAAAATACGGCGGGGCGGCCCAGATAGACGAAGCCCTTAAAAACGCCTTCGCGCAGGACATAGTCCTCCTTAATTTCATCGGCGTCCACCCGGTTGTGGTCCATGGCGGGGGCCCCAAGATATCGGCGATGATGAAAAAACTGGGCAAGGAACCCAAGTTCATAAATGGACAGAGGGTGACTGACCAGGAGACGATGGAGATAGTGGAGATGGTGCTTGGCGGGCTCATAAACAAGGAGATCGTCTCTTTGATAAACAGCCACGGCGGTAAAGCGATAGGGCTTACCGGCAAGGACGGCCCCCTGATAAGAGCGGTAAAAAAGGGTGGGAAAGGGAAAAAAACCTCAGGCCGTTCGGAAAAAGCAGTGGAGGCGGACCTGGGGCTTGTCGGGGATGTGACGGAAGTGAACAAAGACATCCTTTTAAACCTGCAGCGGGAGGACCTCATTACGGTCATCTCCCCCATCGGGGCCGGCCCCGGCGGCGAGGCCCTGAATATTAACGCGGATTCCGCTGCCTCCGCCGTTGCCTCCGCCCTTCAGGCTGAAAAACTGATACTGCTTACCGATGTGCCTGGAATAATGGAAACCGGGAAGACAATATCAACATTGAACGGCAAACGGGCACAGGAGCTGATAAAAAAGGGGATAGTTTCCGGCGGGATGATACCAAAGACGCAGGCCTGCCTGGAAGCACTCCGCGCAGGCGTCGGCAAGACCCATATCCTTGACGGCAGGGTCCCGCATTGTCTGCTTCTTGAGATATTCACAAATGAAGGGGTGGGGACGGAGATCATTCCATAATGGCCCATCCCGGGTTTTTGTTCTTGTTTTGATGCGGGGGGTTTTTATTTTTTAATTTATTTTATTTTAAACACGCTCAGGAATTCTGAAAAAGCCAAAACCTTTCTCCCTCATATTCCTGCCTGTCCCCGTATTTAAAGCCGTCAGGCGCGCCGTCCGCTATCGCTCTTGCGCCCCTGTTTCTAAGCACACCCGGCAGAAAATGCAGGACATCCGGGACCAGTTTTCTGAAATTAAGCAAGGCCGATGGCTCCTTTCTGCCCCCCAGGTAGGAATAATCAAAGGCGCCTCCGCAGACTCTGAAACACGCCAGTCCGTCACGGGATATTATGTCCAGGTAGCAATTGAAATCCTTGCGGGGCTGCATGGCCGCAGGGACGGCTTTTTTGGGCCTGAGCTTGCCGAAGGAGGGCATGCCCGTTGCGGCGGCAAGCGCTACGCTCGTTATTATCTTCACCGCGCTTGGACCTTCTTGAGGCTTTTCTTCCGCAGGCGCCCGCGCATCTTCTTCAAAAAAGCCACCGGCGCAGACAAGGGAAAACCGGTCCCACGGCACAAGTTTGTCCATTCCCCTTGCATAAGGGGTGTCCATCGTGCCGGCCTCCGGTATTATCAACCCCTCGCTGGAGGGCAACGCTTTTTTTATGACCTTAAGGGTGGGGAATGCCTTGATGCTGGAAGATTGCAGGACAACGGAGCCAAACCCGTTTGCGGCAAGTTGCCGGCTAAGCGCCTTGGCCTCATCAACGGAGCCGGTTTTATGCAGGACGCCCCACGCGCGCCTCAGACGAACCGCCGCATCCTGCACCGTAATGGAAAGCGCGCCGCTTAATATTTTGGCCAGCTCCAGCAACGGGAAACGGCCAGAGGGATCCGGCCTTGCGATAACGAAATATGTTTCTTTTTCTTTTCCCTTTTCCTCGATCAACGGAGAAACAACCTCAGGCCCCCTACTGCCCTATTTTGTCTATCCCCATATAGGGCCTCAGCGCCTCGGGGATGACGATGCTGCCGTCTTTTTGCTGGTAATTCTCAAGTATCGCCACCAGTGTACGACCGATGGCAAGCCCTGAGCCGTTCAGAGTGTGCACGAATTCCGTGCCTTTCTTTCCTGTTCTCCTGAACCTTATATCCGCCCGCCTTGCCTGGAAATCCTCGAAGTTGGAACACGAAGATATCTCCCGGTATTTACCCTGGCCCGGCAGCCAGACCTCCAGGTCATAGGTTTTTGCCGATGAGAAGCCCAGGTCCCCGGTGCAAAGCGCCATCACCCTGTATGGGAGCTCCAGCCCGCGAAGGATGTCCTCTGCATGAGACGTAAGCTTTTCCAGTTCGGCATAGGACTCCTCCGGCCTTGCGAACCTTACCAGTTCCACTTTATTGAATTGGTGCTGCCGTATTAGCCCCCTTGTGTCTTTTCCGTAGGAACCGGCCTCCCGGCGGAAACAGGGGGTATACGCGGTGTAGCATACGGGAAGCTTTTCCTCTTCGAGTATCTCCCCACGATGAATATTTGTCACCGGCACTTCGGCAGTGGGTATCAGGTAATACCCCGGATCGGCTATCTTGAAGAGCTCCGCCTCGAACTTAGGCAGTTGGCCGGTGCCCGTCATGCTTTCAGAGTTTACCAGTATGGGGGGGAACACCTCAGTGTACCCCTTGGAAGTGTTCGTATTCAGCATATAGTTCATGAGCGCCCGTTCAAGCCTTGCACCCAATCCCTTCATCAGGGCAAACCTTGCGCCTGCGATCTTCGCCGCACGCTCAAAATCCATGATCCCGTGCATCTCGCCAAGGTCCCAGTGGTTGAGGGGCTCAAAATCGAATTTTTTGGGCTCGCCCCACTTCCTCGTCTCCACATTGCCGGTCTCATCCTTGCCCTCCGGCACGGAATCATTCGGTATATTGGGCAGGATAAGCAAAAAATCCCTGGCCTCCTTGTCCAGCGCCCTCTGGCTTTCCTCAAGCTCCTTTATGCCGTCCGAGACGCCCTTCATCTCCGCAATGAGGTTTTGGGCATCCTGCTTCTGCTTTTTAAGTCTTGAGACCTCCTCGGAGACCCTGTTTCTTTTCTCCCTGAGCTCATCCAGCCGCCTCAGCGTCGAGAGCCTGCGCTCTTCGATCTCCATGAATGGGGCCAGGTCTATCTCCATATTGCGTTTTCTGAGCGCCTGGGCTATTTTTTCGGGGTTTTCCCGTACAAACCTGGAATCGATCATGGTTTTTATATAATATATCATAAGGTTTTCGGAGTTTTGCTTAAAAGTTAAATTGATCGAAGAAAAACTGAAAAATATCTATGCACGGCTGTTCGACTCCTTCGGGCCCCAGCACTGGTGGCCCGGAGATACGCCATTTGAGGTGGCGGTGGGCGCGGTGCTTACTCAGAATACAAACTGGGGGAACGTGGAGAAGGCCATCGCGAACCTGAAAAACGCAAACGCGCTCTGCCCCGTGGCCATGGACAGGATGTCCGAACCCAGGCTTGCCAAGCTGATAAGGCCCTCCGGCTATTACAATGTAAAGACCGCCAGGCTGAAGGCGCTGATCTCCTTTCTGATAAGGGATTACCAGGGCAACATCCAGAGAATGAAAAAAGGCAAACCGCAGGAGCTCCGGAAAAAACTCCTGGGGATAAACGGCATAGGGCAGGAGACGGCAGACTCCATTCTCCTTTACGCCGTGGGTGTCCCGTACTTCGTGGTGGACGCTTACACCAAAAGGATGTTTTCAAGGCACGGCATTCTTTCGGCTGATTCGGAGTATGAGGATTTCCAGGAGCTCTTCCACAGTAACCTGGCGCGTGACGCGGGGCTCTATAATGAGTACCACGCCCTTATCGTGAAGACCGGCAAGACGTTCTGCAGGCCTCGCGACCCTCTGTGCGGGGACTGCCCTCTTTCGGAAAAGGGGCTGCCTATCTGATGGCGAACGCGATCCTGAGGATAGTTGCCACAGCCGTGTCTCTTGCCGCCGCGGTGAACATGGTGAGCGGACTGCGCTTTGAGGGCAGGTGGTGGACCATGCTCCTGATAGCTATCATATTCGGTTTCGTAAATTCCATAATAAAACCGCTGGTGAAGTTTTTCATGCTGCCTTTTCTGGTCCTTACCCTTGGGCTCTTCACCTTTGTGATAAACGCCTTCATGCTGGAGCTTACGGCATATCTTTCCCACGCTTTCAAGCTTGGCTTTTATGTGGAGGGCTTTTGGGCCGCCTTCAAGGGGGCGCTCGTAATAAGCATCGTCAACATGATATTGCAATGGGCCGCCGCCGGGTGGGTAAGGGAACGGTAAGAGAAAAAGATAAAAATTCGCCCTCACCAAAAAAACCCTGTCCATGAGGGAGAGGGTTTTTGGGCAAAATGGGGGGCGGATGGTGTGAGCACAGGGGTGACCGCGGGCGCGTCACATGATGCAGCGGCAAACAGGAAGACCCGGCGCGGCATATATCATATTCAGGCAAACAAGGTGAGACGGCGCTTAGCGTAGCGAATACCGTCCGCCCCATCACGCAAATTCCTGAACAGCCAGATATATTTTTTTAAAGAGTTGTCCCGCCCGTAAGGTCGTTAAAGGCGCTGATGGCTGCCATCGTGCCCTGCGATACGGCCACCGTTATCTGCTTTTCGCTTCCCGTGATGTCGCCGGCCGCATAGATCTGGGGCACCGAAGTCCTCATCTGCTCGTCCACCTTTATATAGCCGGACGCGTCAAGCTCAAGCCCTATCGACCTTGCCAGCGAGCTTGAGGGCTCATACCCTATGGCTATAAATGCTCCATCCACCTTCATCTCTTTTTCGGACGCGTCCTTCAGGTTCTCCACCCTCACCTTTTCCAGCTTGTTGCGGCCCATGAACTCCGCCACCCTCGATTCCCACAACACAGGCAGGTCCCGCTGAAAGAAGCTCTGCTTGAGCCTGTCTTCAGCCCTCAGGTTTTTTTTGGCGTGTATCAGTGTCACATGCGCGCCAAGTCCGTCAAGGTAAAGGGCATCGGTCACGGCGGTGTTCCCTCCTCCCACCACAATTACCGTCTTTCCGTCCTTGAAGAGATAACCGTCACAGGTGGCGCAATAGCTTATTCCCCTGCCCGCGAACCTGTCTTCCCCCGGCACGCCAAGCTTCCTGTAGACGGAACCGGAGGCGATAATAACCGCCTTTGCCCTATAGGGGCCTACGCTTGTAAGGACCTCGAAAAGGCCATCCGTCCTTCTTACGTCCTGCACCTCCACCCCCTGCCTTATGCGGGCATACTGGGCCGCCTGGCGGAGCATCATATCCACAAGGGTCCTGCCCGGCACCGCCTGAAATCCGGGATAGTTCTCGACAACTGGGGTTATGGAGACCTGCCCGCCCACATTGCCCCTTTCAAGCACCAGGCTTTTAAGCCCGCTTCTGCCCGCGTAGATGGCAGCGGTGAGCCCCGCAGGGCCCGCTCCGGCTATGAGCACATCAACGGTCTCTCCCTCTTTTTCAGCCTTCCCCGCCGCCGGGCCGCCTTTGCCTTTTTCCGCCGCACTTCCGGCCAAAAGGGAGGAGACGAACTCATCCTCCGTCTCCAGGTAGGACGCCATAAGCTCATCGTTTATATAGGTCTTGGGCACGGACATCGCGGCGTATCTTTCCGCGAGGTCCGGGTTTTCGTAAGTCTCCACTATGTCCACCGAGACAAGCCCCGGCTTTTCCACCGCCGCAGCTATCCCGTAGGCCGCCTCCTGCGGGCAGTAGGGGCAGGTGGGGCTTACAAATATCCTGACGTCCTTGCGCTCTTCGAGCGAAGAGATCCTTTTAATGGCCCCCTGCGACAAAAATCCCCGCCCGGTGGACGCCATCAGGATGGCCGCAATGAACGAGCGGCCTTCCTCTCCAATGGGTGAACCAGTGTACCGGACGCCGTACTTCTCCGGGCTTATAAGGAGTGTGGGGAACCTGTCGACGCCGTACTTCCTTGCCGCTTCGTCTTCTGGAGCGTGGAAATACGGCTTTATCCGCTTGTCTATCGCAGAAACGCTTTTTACCAGGTTGATAAGGGCGTCGCTGAACTGGCTGTTCATACCCTTCTTCGTGAACACATGGAGAGAGACGTCCTCCACAAGGCCCTTGAAGGCCTCCCTGAGCGTTTCAACGACCTCCGGTGTAAGGATATCTTCTTCCATTAAAGCTAATTATATGGCGAAAAAACCGCTGAGTAAAATGGAAAGTAAATAAGTAGCGAGGGATTTCCCCGATGTGAAATTTTTTTGCAAGGTCACGCTTCAGCGCAATCGTCTGAAAGGCGGATTCGACGGAATAGTCGGTATCGGGCGGGTAGCGGGCGCGGGCCTGAAGGTTCTTTCACTGTGCTCACGTTCATGATGCTCTCTTTCGAAATGGTCACGGTCGCGATACGGCGCTACATAGTAGCCAGGCCCCCAATAGCCGTAATACTCCACGGGGGGTTCATAATAAGCCGCCCCGTAGTCCTCGTATCCGCCGCGTACAACGCAGCCGGACAGCAGCATCAAGGCCAGGGATAACGCGGTCAACCACCATAAGAACAGGGCCTTCACCTGGGAGCCTCCATACTCTTTGTGCCAGGCCATTCGAGCAGTCCGAAAACCGCGCCAAAAGGGTCGGCGATCAACGCGATCTTGCCGCCCTGGCGGTCGGTACGCGGGGCAACTAGTACCCGTCCACCCAGCGCCGCCACTTTTGCGGCCGTCTTTTCCGCGTCCTCGACGCGTACAAAATTGAGCCAGTGAGGATGGAGACCGGGTTTTTTGACGGGAATGGAATTCACGCTCGCCCGTGCATAATTTTCGGATGCAAGCAGTAAATGCCGTGCGTTTCCGCTGGCGGGCAGCGGGAAGACATCATACCCGAACAGCTTCTGGTAGAAAGCGGCATCGGTATCCGGATCGGTCGTTATTAACGAACTCCATATCCATTCTCCAGGCGCGGCCAGGACGTCGGCGGGATCGCCGCTGCCGGATGCGAGAACCGCAAAAACGGCTCCCTGCGGGTCGGCAAATACAGCCTCCCGGCCGCGGCCGGGGATATCACGCGGCCCGAACAGCACCTTCGCTCCATCTTGTGCGGCGGCCTTTTTTGCCGCGTCGACATTCCGCACGGAAAAGAAGCTCAACCACGCCGGCCGCCGATGTTTGCCCGCAGGCAGTCTCCTTTGGAAAAGCCCTGCCACCGGATGCCCATCCAGAAGCGCCTCGGCATATTTTTTCCCGCCTGTTTTCCCTCCGGTTTGGATGTCCCTGAATGTCCAGCCGAACAGTCCCGCATAGAATTGCTTGGCTGCGGCCAGGTCCGGCGTCACCAGTTCAACAAATATGACTTTGCCTTCATGGTGCTCATTGCTTGGGGGCTGAACGATTGGTGGAAACTGGGCCGGTGCGGCCATGGCGGGCGCGGCGCACACGAAACATATGAACAGTGCCAGCATGGCTGGCCTTAAAATATATTTGATCCGGTCATGCATTTGCATTATCAAATTTTATAACAGGGGAGTGCGCTGTCAATGAATAAAAAAAGCGGTGGCGGTTCTTCCGTTTTCAGCGGTCTGGACGCTTTGCGTCAACTGCATGAGACCCTCACGTCCCGGTTTTCCAAACCCTTTTTAGCTGAGTACCGGAAGAACAGGACCACCACTTTGGTAAGCCGTTCTTCAATTTATTTATGCTCCTTTCTGGAGGAGATTGCAACTTAAAAATTAAAATTTGTCCGGCCATATAACCGGCATTATAATGGAATAGCGAGGCTGTCCCAAAATGGCATGAAACCTGCTATTCGATAAGAGACTTTTCATGAAAGGAGGCAGGTTCGTGTCATTCAAAGAATATAATCAGGATCAGACATTTCTTTTACCTCCGTCAATTCACGATTTTTCACCTGAAGGACATCTGGCCCGATTAACAGGTTTCGCAAAGACAATGTAAATATCCTCAGGGAATTATTTGTCCAGGTCGTAAAGCTGTGTGTTGAGCTGGGAATGGTCTCGATTGGAACGATAGCCCTTGACGGGACGAAACTCAAGGCGAACGCCTCGCGCAGCAAAACAAAGAGCCGGACATAAGAATATACAAATGCGAGGATTGCCCTGGCTGCAAACGGAAACCGGAATGCACCAAAGCGGAGCGCAGGACGATTGCAATGGACCCTAGGGAATTTCTGATGCGAAAAATGCGCGCCCGTCTGGATAAGGACTCAAAAATAACGAATGAACATTCATCTTCGGGAAAAAAGGGATTGTAAAAACATTTTGGGAGAGAGCCTCTAGTCCCCTTTTTTATGCCCTGCGGGCATCGAATGCAGGGATTTTTCTGATTTATCATAGTTCGCTCGCTTGCCGCTCACTTCCCATTTTATGCCCTGCGGGCATCGAATGCTATGTTTTTCCGTTCAGGCTTAAAATTACAACCTCCCGTTTTTAAAGTATTTTTTATCCTGACCTGTTCAAAGCGTTCAATAAACACCCCACTCCAAGAAAAACTCCTTTCCGGTTCCAGCCATTAAAAAGGCTGCCAGACCCTATCATAATCCGCCTGCCCATGAAATTGTCCATTAAACAGTTCACGTTGACATGTATCATGATCGTGCTTGCGATCCACTTGGTTTCTAGGACGGCGGAGTTCCCATTCATTAAAAAACAGGACGGCAACCTTGACTATAACATTAAAAACAAGGCCCACCACCATCGCTGCAACCAATACCGCTGCCGCCAAAAGTATCGTATCGGTATTGGCAGATGTATTCATACTTTTTATTCCCTGTATACCTGAAATAAAGGGTTTTGGGAGATAAAATTGTATTTTCACTTGCAATGAAGCCATTTTTTATTCATTTTCAGCTCCCGATATCTGCTGGAAAGTCCATTCTTTCATATTGACCTGAAGGGTACAAAGCGATCCAGTTCTTCAGATCAGGGTCCTGCACTATTCTTTTTTGGGGCTGCCTTAAAAATCGGATACATTGAAAGCCGAGGCTTTTTTGCCTCATATGTACGGGAATGGAATTCGAATCCGCCAAACCTGGCTCCTGCCTGCAATGCAGGCGAAAAAGTTTTCGGGCATCGCTTTTAGAATCTTAAACCAAGGTTACCGGTTGCCATAAAGCCATCCAATTTGCTATAGCGTTGTCCAAAGAAATGCGCAGCTTCCGTAAATATGTATTTCCCCTCAGCCGCGAAAAAGACGTGGGGGAAAATGGGGAAGGAGAGACCTGCCAGGACATGGCCTCCAAAAACCGTGTCCGAATCTCTGCCGGATAGGGAAACCGGGCCGCTCGTCGATATGCCGCTTTCTTTTTTTCATGGAATTTACTTTTCTCAATTTAAGGCGATGCATTTGAAGTTTCCCTTGGAATGTTCTTAAAAATCCATTCCTTAAACAGCCGCCCCACTATGGCCCAAAAGCGATCCTAAAAATAGCAAGAGAAGGACTATAAACAGGATCTTCTCGAAGGCTGTGGACGTGCCGGATATTCCCATTTTCACCCCTTTTGTTTTTTAATTCCGGGTACAGCCGGCTTCAGTTCCGTGAACCCCGGCAGTATCGCCCGTGCAAAGGCGTTTCTAAGCAGGTTGCCGATAACCGTCCAGTAATCCACCCTGATTTCCGCCTTGAATTCTCCTTTTATGGGAATGATTGTTGCCAATCTATTTTTTTGTCCCCTCTCAAAAAGCGAGATAAAGCCGCTGGCTATGGCCTCCCAGAAGAACTTGAGGGGATTTTTCGTTATGCTTTTCCATTTGACGACCTTAAGGTCGTCAAACAGCGGCTTGACCTTGCCCGCATAAACGCCGTTTTTGGAGTTGACCTCCATATAAAGGCTGAACAATCCTCCCTGGGCGTCAAGTTTGGCATATGCATTTAAAAAGTCTTTGAGGTCCACGACATGCATGTCCACCAGTTGAGCTTTCATGTTGAAAGTCGGTCTTGAAGCAAAGGGGTCCATGGCCATGTTGAAGGCAAAAGCCGGCTTGCCCGGCGCAGGCTTATTGTACGCGTAAATGGAGGCCGGGGTCTTGCCCGCAAACCCGCGCCTTGTGGATATATCCTTGGCGACTGCATACACGTGGTCCAGGTATATGTCGATCTGGGGTTTGGAGTAAAACTGGCGAAAATGGACTGATCCGTTTTCCACTCTGAAGCTGTTTATCAGCGCCGGGGAAAGCTTGTTAAGGGTCGCCGCCCAGCTTGGCGAGATGTCCGTCTGCGAACTCTTTGCGGTCTTGCCTTTCACGAAGTTAAGCACCGGGTCGTAAAGGGTAACCTCGCCCGTGATCGCGCCGTGGAGCAGGGTGCGCCAGTCTATGGACAGGTCCATGAGCCTAGCCTTAAAAAAAGGTACAGGTATGTTGCCGGTAGTTTTGTCCAGTCTTATCCCCTTTATCTGATAGGCCCCGCGCCAGATGCTCATCTCTATGTCGTCCACATGGCCTGTATAGTTCGGTAAGCGGGCCAGTTTCCCGTTTACGTAGTGGAGCACAATGGTGGGTAGAAATGCCCGGAAGACGACCAGCGCAAGCACGATGAGAAGCGCGGCGATGAGTTTCTTACGCTTGAAAAGTCTTAGGATGTTCGCGGACATTTTTGATTGCACCTTTTCAAGCAGAGGATTTGATATCGATAAAAACCAAAGAGACCCTTCAGCCAGATTCTATAACAGGCAAGATATTTTTCAAACTCATACTTTCCAAATGCCGTTTCTAAGATCGGGAGATGCAACTAGTGTCATTCCAATCGGCGGAGATTTTGATATGATTTAGTCAAAGATCATTTTTCCCTCGGAGGCCCGGCTCAATCTGGTTTATTTAAACCATGTCCATTCTCGATATAATCTTCGGGCATCCTATAGCTTCATCCCAGGCAAAAAAGGAAGAACTCTCCGTATTTACGGGTGTCCCCGGTACTGGGTCTTGATTCATTGGCTCTACCGGGTACGGACCGGAAGCCGCCCTCACCATGTTAATGCCTCTTGGCGCAGCGGGACTGCACTACTTTCCCGTAATCGTCCTTGGAGTTATAGCCAATCTCTCCGCCCTTTATTTTTCATATCGTCAGACCGCCGCCGCTTATCCTGACGGCGGCGGAGCATACATTGTTGCAAAGGATAACCTTGGCCGCTGGGCCGGATTGGGGGCGGCGGTGGCGGGGCACGGAATATTTTATTATGTCTCGCTGGCAAGCATTTTTATTGTCCTTACCTATTCGGCGCAAACCGGTTTTACTGATTTTCCTCGTGTGTGCCGCCTGCTGGCCGAACCGCATTGGTGGGAGTATTTGTTGCACAATCTGCACGGGGCCAGACTGAAAACCATGTTTTACCTGAAGGGCGGCGAACGTGTAATTGTAATAAGAGTCCCGTGGCACTTGCGCGATGTATAGACAGAGGGGCCGGGCCCAGGGCATCCGCTGGCCATTGACTCTGGCGGTCTATGGGTTAATCTTTAGGCAGAGAGGCAATCCTATTCTTGAAAGCAGATGTAAATGCCTTACAAATCTGAATTCCTGGATAGAAAGGCCATTTCCGGCAGCGGCAGGCTTCTGCTCGTAGAGCTTGCCAGCGGGGCGCGGCCTACACAGAGCCCAACCGGAAAAGGAGGATTCGATCAAGGCAGGTGAAGATGGCAACAAATATATTTTGGACTGGCTTCTGGCAGCGATAAAGGATAACCTCATCAGTATCCTCAATAGCAGGGGCTAAAACAAAAAAACTTGGTTCTTTGCGCAAAAAAAAGAGCAAAGATCGTAAAAGGAGAAAACATGAAAAAAAACATTCATATCATTTTGGCGGCGGTCTGCGCTGGGATATTGTTATTTGGCTGCTCCGTTATAGAGAAAAAACCGGAACTGGCCGAATACAAAGCCGGCGTCCTTTCATCCACTCTCGACCGCAGTATCACTGACGTGCAGAAGGCAACGGTGGGGGCCTATGAGAGTCTGGGGCTTACCATAGTGGAGGCAAAAGGTGACAAGCTATCGGGGATTGTTCGCGGGACTTTGGCCAATGGCACGGAGGCAGATACAAACCTGACCCCTGTCGATGATAAAACGAATGTAGGCATTAAAGTGGGGGCAACTGGAGATGAGCCCTTTTCCTACAGGATCCTTGAGGCGATCAGGAAAAAACTGTAGCTCAAAAAATTAAACTAGCGGGATGCTGGAAAAGTCCCAAATTAGTCATACCCCGCTAGCTGGGTGTCCTAACAGCATCCCAAAAAACCTGCTAACAGTACTAACCCCAAGAAAAAGAAGTGGAGGTGCCCACTAAAATGCTTCGATGGGCCGTCGTTTTCCTTATTATCGCCATAATAGCAGCGGTGCTCGGATTTGCGGGGATAGCTGGCGCTGCCACCGGGATAGCCAAGATTCTGTTTATTCTCTTTCTGGTACTGTTCGTGATTTCACTGATTTTCGGCCGCAGACCGCCTGCGGTTTAGGAGGAAAAGAGAAAAGATGAAAGCTAAAACTTTATTTGTTGTTTTACTGGCCTGCTCCATTTTGCTGGCCCAGGGGTCTGCGGTTTTTGGCGTTTCAGGGGGCACTTTCCGTGCGGCACAAAATAGCGCTGGCTATGAGAAGCCCTCCGCAAAAGCAAGATATGAAGCCAAGGCAAAACGCACGATACGGTATTATCAGATAAAGATAGACCGTCTAAGAGAAAAAGCAAAAAGGAAAGCGGGCGCGGAGAAGATCAAGGTAGAGTCCGACATAAAGTCGCTTCAGGCAAGGTTAGATACTGCAAAGCTGAAACTGAAAAAACTCGAGGCCGCATCCGCCAGGGATTGGGAAAAAACAAAGGCCGAATTGGACAAGGCCCTTGCCGGGGTGCGCTCTGAATACAAAAAAGCCGGTTCGTCTCTGTAGAAAACCCGAGTTTTTCATCTGAAGGGCAGCTCTATGGTTATGGTTAAGACTGGAACGGCCGCTCACGTAAACCCAATAATGGCCTTGATCTCCCCCGAGGAAGGCCTTTTGCCAGTCAAAAATTAAAAGAGAAACTAGGAAATTGCGAATTTTTTCCTCCTTCAAGCCATATTCATGAAATTTAGTTTAATCAACCTGCACTAAATTATTGCTTGTACCCTGCACATTTAGGCAATCGTTTTCAAGGCAAGACTTCAGGGAGAATCTTATCATCGAGGCAGAGTATGTTCCGCGCGTGGTAGAAGGGGCCCACCCCAGCCCCAGCCGTCACCGCAGCCCCTTCTGCAGCCAATTTTGCCCACCGTAAGCACCCCCCTCAGTTCATCCTCGCGGATCGTACAGGATCTTTTTCTGGCCGGCCACGGCGTTTAATTTCCTGTCCAGTGTCCATAAAAGGGAGTGGGACAGCAGGGACGAAGCGAGCAGATGGACATCGACAAGCCCTATCCCGAGGCCATAAAGTTTCTGCCTTTCAATAAATGCCAGGACCTCATCGTCATCCAATGTCTTTGCCTTGGGGAGGTCGTCAAGCAGGGTCAGTATCTCATCCCTGTTTGAAAGGTTGCCGCAGGCCAGCTCGCCAATTACAAAGGGATGGCTAACGGCCTCTTCATTTAAAAGCAGGGCTTTCAGGCCTGCATTGCCCAACCTGAAGTGCTCGATCCAGACCGAGGTGTCTACGAGAACCATCATGCGTCTTCCTGAATGGCAGGGGCCAGGCCGTCAGACCGCCCTTTCCTATGAGATAAACCTGCCTGATGAAAGACGGTCAGTTGCCCCTTCCGCGGCGCACCGGACGAAGCGCCCTCTCCGTGCCGCCCAGTTCGGCCAGGCGCCTGCCGCTTTCGCGCGCTATAAGGGCCTCCAGCCCCATTTTAACCAGGGCTGTCTTTTCCTTTACGCCGGTCAGTTTTGCGGCCTTTTGCAGGATGCCGTCATTTATGTTCAATGTTGTTCTCATGCATATCATTATGCGCTTTAGATGCATACGCGTCAAGGCAAGCACCGGCACGGCTTTCTTGATAAAATAGAAATGGATGTTTTCCACCGGCAATACAGAAGGTTTCAGGATAGTATCGGGCTTCACTCCCAGGGGCGACCAGCCAAAGGCCATCGAGCAGCTTACCCATGGCCTGAGCGCGGGCCAGCAGCACCAGGTGCTGCTGGGGGTGACCGGCTCCGGCAAGACCTTCACCATAGGCAACGTGGTGGCCAACTACGGCCGGCCCTGCCTGGTGGTAGCCCACAACAAGACCCTGGCGGCCCAGCTGTACGGCGAGTTCAAGGAGATATTCCCTGAAAACAGCGTGGAATACTTCGTAAGCTACTACGACTATTACCAGCCGGAGGCCTATCTTCCGGCCTCGGACACCTACATAGAAAAAGACTCGGCCATAAACGATGACATAGACAGGCTTAGGCATTCAGCCACAAGGTCCGTCCTACTGCGCAGCGACGCCATTGTGGTGGCCTCCGTCTCCTGCATCTACGGCATAGGCTCCCCGGAGGACTACATGGCTATGCACCTGGTGCTTGAGGAAGGGATGCATACGGAGCGCAACGCCATCCTTAAAAGGCTGGTGGAGATGCAGTACGGGCGGGCGGAACTTGAGTTTACAAGGGGCAACTTCAGGGTGCGGGGGGACATTGTGGAGGTGTTCCCCTCATTCTCATCTGACAAGGCGGTGAGGATCGAGTTCTTCGGGGACGACATAGACGCACTATGGGAGTTCGATCCGCTTACGGGCAACAAGGTGCGCAGGTTCGAGAAGTTCGCCCTCTTCCCCAACAGCCACTGGATAACCCCCAGGGAAAGGCTGGCCCCGGCCCTTACCTCCATAGAGGACGAGCTGCGTGAGCGCATACAGCTTTTCAACAAGATGGGCAAGAAGATCGAGGCGCAAAGGATAGAGCAGAGGACGCTCTTCGACCTTGAGATGCTCAAGGAGTTCGGCTATTGCCACGGGATAGAAAACTACTCCAGGCACTTAAGCGGCAGGCTCCCCGGCGAGCCGCCGTATACGCTTCTGGATTACTTCCCGGATGATTTCATAATGGTCCTGGACGAATCCCACGCGACCGTGCCCCAGATAGGGGGGATGTACGAGGGGGACAGGTCCAGGAAACAGACCCTCATCGATTTCGGCTTCAGGCTGCCTTCCGCCCTGGACAACCGCCCGCTAACCTTCGGCGAGTTCGAACACCGGCAGAAAAAGACCATTTACGTTTCAGCCACTCCCGCGGCTTATGAGCTCAAGAAGGCCCAGGGGGCCGTGGTGGAACAGATCGTAAGGCCCACCGGTCTCCTGGACCCCAGGATAATCGTGAGGAGCGCATCCGGCCAGGTGGACGACCTCATGGGCGAGATAAGGGAACGAAGCGGAAACGGGGAGCGCACCCTCGTAACCACGCTTACAAAAAAAATGGCCGAGGACCTGACCGACCACTACACCCAGCTAGGCATCAAGGCCCGCTATCTCCATTCGGATATCGACACCCTGGAGCGCATCGAGATATTGAGGGACCTGCGCATGGGCATATTCGACGTGCTCATAGGGGTAAACCTGCTGAGGGAGGGGCTGGACCTGCCGGAGGTCTCCCTGGTTGCGATAATGGATGCCGACAAGGAAGGGTTTCTCCGCTCGGAGCGATCGCTCATCCAGACCGCTGGCCGGGCGGCCAGGAACTTAAACGGGCAGGTAATCATGTACGCGGACCGCGTGACCGCCTCGATGCAGAAGGCCATCGACGAAACGGAAAGAAGGCGGCGCATTCAGGAAGAATACAACAAAGCGAACGGCATTGAGCCGCAAACCGTCAAATCGAAGATAAAGGACATCCTGGGCAGCATATACGAGAGGGACTACTTCACTGTGCGGGAGGAGCCCCTCGTGGAGTACGAGGCCCTGAGCGAGAAGTCTCTCATTGCCCTTGAAAAGGATATGAAGGCGGCGGCCGCCAGGCTGGAGTTCGAGAAAGCCGCGGACCTGAGAGACAAGATCAAAAAAATGAAGCAGATGATGCTGGAGGTAGGTTACAAGGAGAAACCGGCCAAGGCAAAAACCGGGGCGGATAAAAGAAAAAGCGTAAAACGGGCTGGGAAGAAAAAGACGGGATAGAGGCCGCTCCCTAAGGCCTGTGCAGCAGGCTGTTCCCTAAGGCCTGTGCAGCAGGCTGTTCCCTAAGGCCTGTGCAGCAGGCTGTTCAATGTCTCTTTCAGCACTTCGATAGTGTATGGTTTGCTGAGGGACGCCGAGAACCCGTATGCCCGGTAGTTGGACACAATCGAACTGTCCGAATATCCGCTGGACACGATTATTTTTATGTCCGGGTCTATCTCCGCAAGTTTCGCCGCAACCTGCTCTCCACCCATGCCTCCCTTGACTGTGAGGTCGAGGATAGCGGCATCAAAGATGTTTTTTCTTCCGCACCCTGTGGCCTCCCTGAGTTTCTCTATTGCCTCTTCGCCGTTTTCCGTGCATACCACCTCGTGGCCGATGGTCTGAAGCATCTGAGAGACGACGTCCCGGACTATCTCCTCGTCGTCCATAACAAGCACCTTCCCTTTTCTCCATGGGGCGGGGATAATGGATTGCGCGGCCCTTTCAGTACGGTCTTCGCTTGCCGGCAGGCAGATGGAAAAGGCGCTGCCCTTGCCTTCTTCGGACCTCACATCTATGAGTCCGCCATGATTTTTAATTATTGAATACGATGTGGCAAGTCCCAGGCCGCTTCCTCTTTGCTTGGTTGTAAAGTAAGGGTCGAATATCCTTGAAATATGCTGCCGGGGGATCCCCGCACCGGAGTCCTCGATAACGATCGAGACGAATTTCCCTTCACCTGGCAGCATTTTGTCCGTGCAGGCCCTCACGTTCCTCACTGAGATGTTTATGGGTCCTCCGCCGGGCATCGCCTCGTGGGCGTTCAGAACTATGTTCTGGATCACCTGTGCGATCTGCCCTTCGTCAGCTTCGACGGGCCACAGCCCCGGGTCATATTCCAGCCGGTCATAGGAGCGCGAACCGCTCAGGGCGAATTTCACCGCGCTTTCCACCACCGGCAGGACGTCCAGCCTCTTTTTTACCGGTTTCCCGCCTTTTGAAAATGTAAGCAGCTGGTTGGTAAGGTTTATGGACAAGTTGAGGGCCTTTTCCGCCTGTTCAAGCGCGGCCAGCGACTTCCCCTTGTCAGGGTCCATTTTAGCCAGGGAGATGTACCCGAAAACCCCCTGCAGGAGATTTCTGAAATCATGGGCGATGCCTCCGGCCAGCGTCCCTATCGCTTCCAGCTTCTGGGACTTAAGCTGTTGCTCCTCAAGAAGGTGCCGCTCCGTTATGTTATGGATCGTCTCTATTGCAGATGTCACGCGCCCTTCCGCGTCCCGCATGGGGAACGCCTTTGTTTCGACGTACAGGATGTTGCCTTTGGCGTCTTCATGCTTGTGCATGGCTGCCTGGGGCTTTCCCGTCTCGAATACGCGTTTCACCGCGCATAGTTCTCCATCCTCATCACAGGGCCGCGTCTTTTTGTGGGAGATCTCATAACAATGTCTTCCCAATACGGGCCTGCCGTGGGCGGAGCCGGCTTCATCGTTCCAGGCGCAGAAAGCCCTGTTTGCCGCCAGTATCTTCATATCCCGCCCAATGACAACAAACCCCTCATCAACTGTATCCAGGATGTTCCTTATGAACTCCTCGCTTCGCCGGAGCGCTTCGTCGCTGCGCCTCTTCGCCGTGATCTTATGCAATTCGCCTGCCACGATCTGCAGCTGGACCATATCATGTTCCTCATAATCGCCAGTCTTGTTGCCGACACCGAAAATGAACCTGACCTTGCCATCCTCTATTACGGGTATGCTCATGAACCGGCGCAAAGGAACGTGCCCTTCGGGGAGCCCTTTCCTGTTCGGGGAGGTCTGGTAGTCGTTGTACACGACCGGGCGGCCAAGACGCACGCAATCAACCCAGTTGCCCGCCTGATCGACAGGGTAATGTTTCGGCTCCGGAACGGAGCAGTTCCTCATAGTCTTTTTGTCCCATGTGGTTAAAACGATAGAGTCCTGGTCATCGGAGAGGGCATGAAAAAAACCGATCTCGCTGTCCGTAATGCGGACCGCCTGCGCAAGAACGCTTTCATACAATTCGTTGTCCGTCAAATGGGCGGCCTTCTCATACATCTCAAGAAGTACCCTGTTGCGCTCCGCCTCCTTGCGGAGGCGCTCTTCTATCCGCCTGCGTTCGGTGACATCCACATGGGTGCCGGCAAGCCGGGCGGGACGGCCATCGTCATCATGGACAAGAAATGCCCGGGACAGGATGTCGCGATAGCTGCCGTCCTTGTGTCTTAAACGGAACTCCAACTCGAATTTTCCGGCATACCCCTCCAGAAAATCTTTGATGAACGCGGCAGATGAGGCCCGGTCATCTGGGTGGAGCAGCCGTTCCCAGGTTCCCATGTTGTTTTCCAGCTCATGGTCTGAATAGCCCAGCATGGATTTCCAGCGGGGAGAGTAATACATTTCCTGCGTCTTTAAGTCCCAGTCCCAGAGTCCGTCGGTCGCGCCACTCATGGCCAGACGAAAGCGCTCTTCGCTTCTCCGCAGGGCTTCCTGTCCCTTTTTACGCTCCGTAATGTCGCGCCAAATGCAATGAAGAACAGTCTGCCCCGATAAAACAAGGGGTTTTATAATGACGTGAACGTCCCTTCTCTCACCCTGTTTCGTGAGGTGCACGACATCGAACTGGGCGGCGCCTTCTTTCAATATATGCCGGATGCGCGCCTGCACATCATCGGCTGACTCCTCCGGGTCTATGCCGGCAATTGAAAGCCCGGAGAACTCCTCTCTTGTATAGCCCAGGTCGCGATGTGCCGACTCATTGAAATCAAGGATCCTGCCGTCCGTGCCGATGGTCAGAATGCCATAGGGGGACTGCTCGAACAATGTCCTGTATTTTATTTCAGCTTCGTGAAGGGATAATTCTCCGGTCTTCCCGCAGCCGGGGAGGGCGCCTTTTATCTTATCGGAAGGTCCCATAAAAAAATCGGCAAACTCCATCGCCGCCCCTAAAAAACAAAAAGCGGCACAGGAGCCAGCCGGAAACATAATATCATGTTTGGGTATGAAAAACTATAGGTAGCATTATTATCTGAGTTTGTCCGGCTGGTATGGTGTTTCATAAGTTATTAGCATGAATTATTGTCATTCCCGCAAGCGTAGCGCGCCGTGAATTCTTCTTTTTCGGAGGGATTCCGGACATGCCGGAATGACAAAGAGAAAACTACTTTCACGGACCTCTTTGGCTATCTACCCGCAGGAAAACCCAGTAGAGCCAAATTTTTTAATTGTTTGGCATATTTTTAAACCAAAAGCCCCGTTTAATATGGGGATACCCCTCTATGGTAAAATTGACTCATGGCAATACTGGATGAGATACTGCGCAAGCGCAAAGAGAGACTCGCGGCGGAAAAAAGCCGTTGGCCGATCGGGGAGATAAAAGCCCGTATCGGGGACACTCCGGCCCCTTTGGATTTCCTTAACGCAGTAAGGAGAAAAAACGGCATAAACCTGATAGCGGAGGTCAAGAAGGCCTCCCCTTCCCTGGGGCTCATCCGGGCCGATTTCGATCCCCAGAAGATAGCGGCCATATACAGGGAGAAGGCCGCAGCCATCTCCGTCCTGACGGAGGAGGATTTTTTCCAGGGTTCGCTTGCTTACCTGGAGGCTGTCAAAAAGACCGCCGGGGAAATAAAGATAAAGATACCCGTTTTGAGAAAAGATTTCATTTTTGACCCCTACCAGGTCTATGAGGCCATGGCGGCGGGGGCGGACGCAATACTGCTTATCGCAAAGGCGCTCTCCCATAACCAGGCGGAAGACCTCATGGGCGCGGCAGGAGAGCTGGGCCTTGGCGTTCTGTTTGAGATCCACGACCATAAGGACCTGGAGACCGCCCTTCGCCTGGATGCTCCGGTCATCGGCATAAACAACAGGGACCTGGACACCCTTAAGGTGGACATTGAGACCACATTCAGGCTGAAAGGTGACATCCCCCGGGGCAAGGCAGTTGTCTCCGAAAGCGGGATAGGCGAAAGGGCCCAGGTGAGACGGCTTGAAGAGGCCGGAGTGGATGCCATCCTTGCGGGCACCGTATTCATGAGGTCCCCGGATATCCGGGAAAAGATAAAAGAGCTTTTTTATTCTTAATTTCTAATTTTTAAAAGGGAGGCGGCAGTTGGTAAAGGTCAAGATCTGCGGGATAACGAACTACGATGACGCCCTCGCGGCCGCGGAGTTCGGGGCGGACGCCCTGGGGTTCGTTTTCTACAAGGGCAGCCCCAGATACGTAACGCCCGAAAAAGCCAGGGAGATCATCTCCCGCATCCCGCCGTTCGTGGCCACCGTGGGCGTTTTCGTGGATGAAAAAACGGAGCGCATCGAGCAGCTGATGGAGCAGGTGGGGCTTGACGCCGCGCAATTCCACGGCCATGAGCCCCCCGAGGCCTGCCTTATCCCCAAAAGGACAATAAAGGCGATACGTGTGAAGGAGATAACCGACCTTGAACCGATGAGGCATTACAAGGTGGGGGCCTTTCTGCTTGACACTTATTCGCCAGGGGCGCTGGGGGGTACAGGGCAGATTTTCAACTGGTCCATCGCCCTGGACGCCAGGCCCATGGGCAGGATCATCCTTGCGGGCGGCCTAACGCCGGACAATGTTGCGGAAGCGGTGCTGATGGTAAAACCCTACGGAGTGGACGTCTCAACCGGCGTGGAACTTGAAAAGGGCATCAAGGACCATGAAAAGATGCGCCTGTTCATACAGAGGGCCAAGGAAGCCATACCCTTCCCCGGCCTCATTCCCTGAACGGGCTTTCTAGTCCCCCGGCAAAAAATCTTCCGGGTCCAGTTTTATTCCCTTCTCCTTGAATTTCTTTGCGATCCTTTGCTTTATTTCGGGGACGAGAGACCGCCCCCAATTCAGTCCTATCAACATGCTCTCATTGGCAAGTTCAGGCATCGTGGAGAGCATCTTTTGTCCCAGCTTGGTCTGATAGAAAGCTGCCAGTTGATTTATCTCCGAATCGGTAAAATATTTCCCGTAAAGGGCTACTATCTGGTCAACCGGTCCGCTTTTCCCATTCAGGGATTCACTGAACGCTGAATTGATCTCGTCCCGCATTATTTTCAAAGCCTCAGCCGGGACGTCCGGGCGTTTCTGACTAAGCGCACTTATCATTATGCCTGTCATGGACTGGGCCATCTGATCTGCCATTTTCAATGAGCCGGTCAGATCCAGGAGCCGCCTTATATCCGCTTCCTTTTTGGGTGTGAGCTGCTTCTGGGCAAAAACGGATGTACAGCCGGGACCGGATATGAAGATCAGACAAAACAGGACTGCCGTAAAACAAAAACTTCTTTTCATGATATTCCCCCCTGCGCAAAACCGGTTTTTATCTCCGGCAAAATTCACGGCTGCTCTCTTAAAGGGGTGGCCACCCTGATGACCGTCTTTACGTTGCCCCTGGGATTGAAATCGCCAAGGACCTCCATGTAGCGGGGATCGAGCGCCCCGTCCAGCTCATCGAATATCATGTTTACGGCCTTCTCATGGGATATGTATTGGTCCCTGAACGAATTGAGCCAGAGCTTCAGCGCCTTCAGCTCCACGATCTTTTTATCCGGCACATAGCGGACCCGGATGGTGGCGAAATCGGGATACCCGGAGCGCGGACAAAGACAGGTAAACTCCGGGAAATCTATGCTTATCTCATAATCCCTGTCCGGGGCGGGGTTGTTCCAAAGCTCAAGGGAGGCAGCCAATACGGCCTTTTCCCCGTATTTTACTTTTCCCGCTTTTTTTGCCTTTTTTGGCGCGTTGGCCACGCGCTTTGAGGTCCCTTCGCTTCTAGCTTTCATGTTTTTTTACGAAAACCCCCTTTGCCACTTCCTCTTCCACCGCTATGGTGGTCTCGTCCACCTTAACCACGTAGGATGGCTTTTTCTGGACCAGCCTTATCGTGGAGCCGGCCACAAGCCCTATGGAAGCGAGCCTGTCTATCATGGGTGTCCTCAGAAATACGACCTTATAATCTTCTCCCACCTGGGAGTCGGCAAGCGAGGCGACAAGCGGAGTGACTTTCTTGGTGTACAGCTTGCAGCAATTGCCCCTGGGGATGGGCCTATTGTGCGGGCATGTAGGGGGATGGCCCAGGAAAGTGCATATGGCCTCCTCAACCTCCGGGCTTATCGCGTGCTCGAACCTGCAGGCGTCTTCCTCGTACTCGTTCAGGGCAAGGATGTCGGCGAAAAGCCGCTCGGCAAGCCTGTGCCTGCGGGTAATGTCCCTGGCCCGCAGCCTTCCGGCCTCCGTAAACTTCACTCGCCCTCCGGGTATTATCTCTATGAGCCCGTCCTTGTGCATTCCATCAAGGCCAAGGGCCTGGGCATTTCCCAGGCTGGAGCTCAGCTCTTCCAGCGAGACGGTTTCTTCAGCGCCCGCTCCCACGGAAGATACGCTCTTGCCGCCCTTCTCGAAAAGCTCCCACAGGCTCTCGAGGACCTCGTCCTCGAACTGCCTTTTTTCCGTTTCGGGCGCCGCCCGCATTTTTAAAAGGTCTTTATTCATGGAGTATTAATTTTATCATTATCATAAAAAAATTTTGCAATGCGTCCGGTTTTCATTCTTTGGAACGCTGGCTAAACAGAAACCCTTCTTTCCATCCCTGACAAAACGCCGCTTTTTAGACGGCAACATTGAAATGCCTTAGCGCCCAGTTCAGAAAGCCGCCAAAAATGAGGGCGAAGGGCGTTATGATGGCCAGTATCGATAATGCCACCCGGATCCCTTTTTCTTTTATGATGATGAAAAAGCTTGCCAGACAGGGCAGGAAAAGCGTTATGGTTACGATGCTCACGAGCGCCTGGACATGTGTAAGCAGGCCGTGCCGGGACATGTCGAAAAGCCCCGCTGCGCCGTAGTCCCTCCTTAAAAAACCTATAATGAACGCCTCCGTGGCCTTGGGGGGCAGCCCCAGGAGCCCGACGATCAACGGTGAGGCCGCCCTTTCTATCAGGGTGAGCATGTTGAGCTTGTCCAGAGTGAAAAGCACCAGCGTGCCCAATATGAAGAGGGGCACGGCCTCTTTCAGATACCAGACGGCCCTGTTGGCGGTCTTCAGCGCCACGTTTTGAAGGGACGGTTTTCTGATGGGCGGTATCTCCAGGAAAAATTCGGAGCGCTTTCCAGGCAATATCCTTGCGGCCAGCCAGCCACCCAAAAGCAACACCCCAAGGACACACAGCAGCCAGATGGCCATCGCCATCATGGACAACGAGCCCAGCATGCCCAGTATCACCCCAAGCTGCGCCGAACAAGGAATGGCCAGCGAAAGAAGGAATATCGCTATCAGCCTGTCGCGCTTTCCCTCCAGGATCCTCGTTGTCATCACCGCCATTGTCCCGCAGCCAAGCCCCAGGACCATCGGCAGGACGGCCTTTCCGCTAAGCCCCATCATGTTGAAAAACTTGTTGGTCATGATAGCAAGCCTCGGCAGGTACCCGCTGTCTTCGAGTATCGAGAAGGCGATGAAGAAGGTCGTTGTTATAGGCAGGACTATGGCGATCGAATAAGTGAACGCCATCGTGATGATGCCGTAGCGGCCCACGAAAAGCTCTGCAAGAAAAGGGACCGGTATGAGCTCAAACACCTTTGTGAACATCGGGTTCAGATACTGGCCGAATATCACATGCTCCAGAAAATTGACGAACACGCCTGCCCCGAGAACGCCCACGAACTCGTAAAGAGCGGCAAGCACCACCAGGAGGAACGGAAACCCCCATACCGGGTGAATGGTGGCCTTTGACAAAAACGCTATAATGGCGTTTTCCCGCTGCGGGACCTTTGAGAAAACCGCAGCCACGATCTCTCCGGCCTTTTTAAGGCGGGTCTCGTTTATGTAGAGCCCGGCCTGGGTCCCCAGCCTGAGTTCGCACTCGTCCCTCAGCGCCTCAATGTCCTCTATGGCTTTCTCATCCAGGTTTGCCTTGAGCCATGCGGCCAGGCTTTTGTCGCCGGAAAGCACCATGAGGGCTATTGAGCGCCCGGAGATGTTCGCGGGGGGAAGATAAGAGGCAACCTTCCCTATGTACTCCTCGGCCTTGCCGTAGTTCACATTAAAGGCGGGTACCGCACCGCCATTCGATATCGCGGCGGAAAGCTCCTTCAGGCCCTTTCTTTGCGGGGCCACGGTCCCCACTACCTGTATCTCAAGCGCCCGGGAAAGCGCCTCCTTGTCTATCGTGATGCCGCTGTCCATGGCCTCGTCTTCCATGTTCAGAGCCAGAACGGCCGGCAGCCCCATCTCGGCAAGCTGTATGGTTATGGAAAGGGTGCGTCTCAGGTTCTTTGCGTCCCCCACCTGAACGGTTATATCCGGCCTCTGCTCAAGCAGGATGTCCCTTGTGACCCGTTCGTCCTCGCTCATGGGCAGAAGGTTGTTGACGCCGGGAGTGTCCACCACAAGGTAACGTTTCCCGCCCAGGGTCATATTGCTCTGCGTGACCTCAACCGTGGTGCCGGGGTAATTGGAAACTGTCGCGTATTTGCCGGTGAGAAGGCCAAAGATGACGCTTTTGCCTACATTAGGGTTTCCGACCAGGGCCAGCCGGCTGAGCGGCTGTGCCGCGCTGCTTCCCTGGGCTGGTTGGGTTTTCCCGCCCGCCTTTGCCTTTAACGGCCCTTTTCCTCCGGACGTCATTTCCTGATCTTCCGCCTGCATGGATGCCCTTTTTTATTTCTCCCTTATCAATATTGAGACTCAGTTTCGATTATTGTACGGCAATAGGAACCATTAAGTCAAAAAAGAAATCAGATCGCGAACTGAAATGAGAATGAATCACCCTGCGGCAAGCCGCAGGGTATCTGTTATGAATTTTCAGTTTGTCATCCTGGCCAGAATTTTATTTATTAATAAAAATCGGGCGGAATCTTTCTTAAGAAGGATTCCCGGCGCGCTTCGCTTGCGGGAATGACACACGAGGTTACTCTGTAGCGAGCTACAGGGAATTGCAAGTTAAAAAACTATTCAGGCTGGAGCAGTTTTGCCTTGGCGGTAGCGATAAGGGCGCCTTCGGGGCAGGTCCGGAGCTCGGAAGCGGCTGCGATCAGCCGGTGCGCGGGCGGGCCGTCTATCCACCCTTCCACCTGAACCTGCTGCCCTACGGCAAGCGCGCTTCTGAACCTGACCTGTATCTCGGCGGTCACCGGCATGAGCCCCGCTCTGATGGCGGCATGCGCCATGGACTCATCCAGAAGGGTGGAAATAATGCCCCCGTGGACGATGTCCTTGTAACCCTGAAACTCTTTTCCCGCCGTGAAAAGGGCGGTTACGCCCCGGCCGCCAGCCTGAAAAACAAGGTGGAGACCCGCGGGGTTTTCGCTCCCGCAGGCAAAACAGCGGTGGTCGTCCTCAAGCTTCACCTTACCCATATCCCCAAAATACGGTATTTTACCAGAACCCGCCTCAAAATTGATTTTGAAGCGGGTTCTACTGGTTCATCCTCTCAAGGAATTCCTTGTTGCTCTTCGTCCCGCGCAGCTTGTCGAGCAGGAACTCCATGCTCTCTACAGGGCCGAGGGGTGAGAGCACCTTCCTCAATATCCACATCTTGCGGAGCGTGTCCTTGTCCACGAGGAGCTCCTCTTTCCTCGTGCCCGAGGAGTTTATATCTATGCTGGGGAATATCCTCTTGTCCACGAGCTTCCTTTCAAGGTGCAGCTCCATGTTGCCTGTCCCCTTGAACTCCTCGAAGATAACGTCATCCATGCGGCTTCCGGTATCGACAAGGGCAGTGCCCAGGATAGTGAGGCTGCCGCCGCTTTCTATGTTCCTGGCGGTACCAAAAAAGCGCTTGGGCTTCTGGAGGGCGTTTGAGTCCAGACCGCCCGACAGCACCTTGCCGCTTGTGGGGATGATCGCGTTGTACGCCCTGGCAAGCCTGGTAATGCTGTCCAGGAGGATGACCACGTCCCTGCCTCCCTCGACGAGCCTCTTGGCGCGCTCGATGACCATTTCCGCGACCTGGCAATGCCTCTGCGGCGGTTCATCAAAGGTTGAGCTTATGATCTCCGCGCCGGGCACCTGGCGTTTCCAGTCGGTCACCTCTTCCGGCCTTTCGTCTATGAGCAGGACTATAAGATGCACCTCCCGCCCGTTTTTCTTTACTGCCTTGGCGATGGACTGAAGAAGCATAGTTTTGCCGGTGCGTGGCGCTGCCACTATCATTCCCCTTTGGCCCTTGCCTATGGGGGTTATAAGCTCCATGACCCTGGTCGAGAAATCGGGGGCGTCGTATTCAAGCTTTATGCGCTCCGTCGGGTAATAGGGGACAAGGTTGTCAAAAAGCGCCCTGCTTATGGAATCTTCCGGGGACTCATGATTGACGGCCTCTACCTTAAGGAGGGCAAAATACCGCTCGGCCTCTTTTGGCGGCCTTATGTGGCCGGAGACCAGGTCTCCGGTGCGCAGATTGAACCTCCTTATCTGGGAGGGGGAAACATATATGTCATCGGGGCCGGGCAGGTAGCTGTAATCCGGCGACCGCAAAAATCCGAACCCATCCGGGAGTATCTCCAGCACGCCTTCGCCAAACACATTGCCCGTTTTCTGGGCGTGGGCCTGCAGAATCGCGAATATCAGGTCCTGCTTCCTAAGCCCGCTGGCGCCGTCCACCTTGAGCTCCCTGGCTAACTTTGTCAATTCCTCGATTGTCTTTTCCTTGAGTTCGGAAATGGAAATGTCCTGCATCATGCTGGTCTTCTCCTAGAAATGCGCTGGCAGTTCAGATTTCTTGCCGGCAGGTTTTTTTTACAGCTATCCTCTCGCTGGTTTTTTATTTTTTTAAGGGGCTTGTTATGCCCGGGTAAAATATGGTGAATTTTTTTCGAATTTCCTGCAAAAGATCAGTCACAGTCCTAAAAAAGCACGCAGTACAAAAAATACACAAAATGACATCCGTTTGTCAATGCAAATCGGACCGCGTCATTTAAGGGCCCGGCGCGGCTGCCGGCCCCTTTCCTACTTGCGGCCCTTTTTGGGAGAACACGTCCCCTTCGCGCCCCTTGCGGATGTCCCTCAAGTGGGGACCCCCATCAAGGGGAACACGAGGAATTGCAGGACCAGCCAGACGATCAGAACACCCAACCCCAGGAGCCAATCCGGCATGTTTATTTCTCCCGCTTTTCTTCTTTTTCCTGTTTTTCCTTTTCCCTCACCTGCTTTGGCTTCTCGGGCTCAGACTTCTTTCCTTCATAATCCACGAACTCTATGACCGCCATCGGCGCGCAGTCGCCCATCCTGCACCGCGTCTGGACTATGCGGAGGTATCCGCCGTTTCTGCCCTGAAAGCGGGGGGCTATCTCGCCAAAGAGCTTGCTGACAGCCGTCCTGCTGGCAAGCCCCGCAAGGGCCACCCTTCTTGAATTGAGGTCTCCCCGGACGCCAAGGGTCACCAGCCGCTCTGCAATGGCCCTCGTCTCTTTCGCCCTGGCGAGAGTGGTTTCTATCCTCTCATGGAGTATAAGAGAGGTCAACAGGCCGCGTATGAGCGCCTTCCTCTGGTTTGCCGTGCGTCCGAAATGTCTTCCAGCCTTCTTATGCCGCATGTCCTCCCCCCATCTTCTCCTCGATTCCTACCCTCATGCCGAACCTGAGCCCCATGCTGTTTAAAAGGTCTTTTATCTCAGTCAGGGACTTGCGTCCGAAGTTTTTCGTCTTGAGCATATCATGCTCGGTCTTCTGCACGAGTTCAGCGATCGTCTTTATGTTTGCGTTCTTGAGGCAGTTCTGTGCCCTCACGCTCAGTTCGAGCTCATCGACACCCTTTGACAGGTTCTCATTCATCACCGGGTCCGCCTCGAAGCCCGCGCCCATGGCCGGGGAAAGAACGCTCTTCTGCTCACCCTCGTCGTGCTCTTCCTCTTTCACCAGCATGAAGAACTTCAGGTGCTCCATCAGAATGGAGGCGGACTGCGTTACCGCCTGCTCGGGATCTATGCTTCCATCCGTCCAGAGTTCGAGCACCAGGCGGTCGTAATCCGTGGAACGACCCACGCGGGCCTTCTCCACCCAGAAATTGACTTTCTTGATCGGGCTGAAGACGGAGTCCACAGCGATAGTGTCTACCGAGAAATTCTCGTCCTTATTAAGTTCGGCGGGCACGTAGCCCTTGCCCTTCCTCACGAATATCTCGGCGTCGAAGGACGCGCCCTTGTCCAGCGTGGCTATGACTTGCTCGGGGGTGAGTATCTCAATGTCACCATCCGGTTTTATGTCCGCTCCGAGCACGGCGCGTGGGCCCTTGACGCTTATGGCCGCTGACTTTGTGCCGTTCCCGTGCATGACGAACCTTAGTTTTTTCATGTTGAGGATGATGTTCATGACATCCTCTTTCACACCTTCGACGGGAGCGAACTCATGCACCGCGCCCCGTATCTTGGCAGCCACCACCGCCGCGCCCTCAAGTGAGGACAGAAGCACTCTCCTTAACGAGTTGCCCAGTGTAACACCGTAACCCCTCTCAAGGGGCTCGGCAATCAGCTTTCCATATGTATCAGTTAGGGTTTCTTCATCAAACCTTATCTTTTCCGGCAGCTGAAAACCCTTTTTTTTCAGATCCATAAGGCCTCCTCTATGCCCCGAATTTTATCTTCAGATCCATCGAATCTTTCTCTTTTTCGCCTTGCTGCGCCCCCGTCCTTAAAGGCGGGGAGCCCGCTTTTACTTTGAGTACAGCTCCACGACAAGCTGTTCCTGGACGTCAAGCGGTATCTCTTCCCTGGCGGGTATGTGAGTTATCTTCCCTGAACGTGTGTCCGGGGCAATATCCATCCACGAGGGAAGACCCCTGTGCTCCGCCTTTGCAAGATTGTCTTCAATATACGCATGACTCTTCTTGGCGTCGACCACCTCCACCATATCTCCAGGCCTCACCTGGAATGAGGGGATGTTCACGCGCGTGCCGTTAACCTTGAAGAACCCATGCCCTATGAACTGCCTGGCCTGGGACCTGTTGCTCGCAAAGCCCATGCGGAAAACGACGTTGTCGAGCCTGCGTTCCAAGAGCTGAAGTAGTGTTTCGCCCGTGGAGCCTCCCTTCTTCCTGGAGGCCATCTCAAAGTAACGCCTGAACTGCTTTTCCAGCAGACCGTAGATGTTTTTCACCTTCTGCTTTTCCCTGAGCTGGAAACCGTAGTCAGAGAGTTTGCCCCTTCTCTGTCCGTGCTGGCCCGGCGGGTACTTCCTTCTTTCCACTGAACACTTCTCCGTAAAGCACCTGTCCCCCTTAAGGAAAAGTTTCTCCCCTTCTCTGCGGCATATCCTGCAATCTGCATCAGTATATCTGGCCATCAGACCCTCCTGCGTTTGGGCGGCCTGCAGCCATTATGCGGCACGGGGGTCACGTCCTTTATCAGGTTGACCTCAAGACCTGCCGCCTGCAGCGCCCTTATGGCCGCCTCGCGTCCCGCGCCGGGACCCTTCACGAACACATCTATCTGTTTCATCCCGTATTCAAGCACCCGTTTGGCCGCCGCCTCCGCCGCCATCTGGGCCGCATAAAGCGTGCCCTTTCTTGATCCCTTGAAGCCCAGGCTGCCCGCGCTGGACCATGAGAGGACCCCGCCATTGGGATCCGTTATCGTGACTATCGTATTATTAAAGCTCGCCTGAATATGAGCCGCCCCGTAGGGAATGCTCTTCTTTTCCTTCTTGCCTGCCCTTTTCCTCTGTGCCATCCGGTTCTAAAGCCCCCTTACTTCTTCTTGCCCGCTATAGACTTGCGGGGCCCTTTTCTTGTACGTGCGTTGGTGCGCGTCCTCTGACCCTTGACGGGCAGTCCGAGCCTGTGCCTCATTCCCCTGTAACTGCCTATATCCTGAAGGCGCTTTATGCTCATTGCGACCTCACGCCTCAAATCACCCTCGACCTTGAATTCCCGTTCGATCGCCGCCCTGATCTTGACGATGTCATCGTCCTTCAGGTCCTTGACCCTGATGTTGGGATCCACACCCGTCTGGGACAAAATCCTGCCCGAAGTCGTGCGTCCTATCCCAAAAATACGCGTGAGACCAATCTCCACCCTCTCGCCCTTCGGTAAGTCGACACCGGCTATTCTTGCCATCTCTTAACCCTGCCTCTGCTTGTGCCGCGGATTCTCACATATCACCCGCACGACACCTTTCCTTTTTATGACCTTGCATTTCTGGCAAACCGCCTTAACTGAAGACCGAACTTTCATGATGACGCAAACTCCTTCCGCTGTTTAAAAAACTGACGCTGAAATATGATCTGAAACCATTTATGCCTGCTCATTTAAACCTGTACGTGATCCTTCCCCGCGTGAGGTCATACGGAGAGAGCTCCACCAGAACCTTGTCACCGGGCAGTATCTTGATGAAATGCATCCTCATCTTGCCTGAAACATAGGCCAGCACAACCTGCCCGCTTTCAAGCTCCACCCTGAAGGTGGCATTGGGGAGGGTCTCCAGCACCGTACCCTGGACCTCTATATTTTCTTCCTTAGGCATTACCCTCCGTTCAGGCTTCCGGCCCAGTATGAATTATTAGGCTTTCCACAAATATGTATTTTATCTGACCTACGGAAGCTTAGTCAATACCAGAGGCTCCGCACCGGTCACGACTATCGTATGCTCGTAATGCGCCGACAGGCTCCCGTCCGCCGTGACGGCGGTCCATCCGTCGTCAAGTATCTTTACCTGCCAGCCTCCCGCATTCACCATGGGCTCTATTGCCAGGGCCATGCCCTTAAGAAGCCTGGGACCCTTGCCGGGGGGGCCGAAGTTGGGCACCTGTGGCTCCTCATGGAGCGACCTTCCTATCCCATGGCCCACGAAGCTCCTCACTATCGAAAAACCTCTGCCCTCCGCGTGCTTCTGTATGGCGTGGGCGATATCGGAAACCCTGTTGCCCTCCACAGCCTGCGCGATCCCAAGCCACAGGGCCTCTTCGGTGGTCCGCATCAGGGTCCTTGCCGCGGGACTCACGCCGCCTACCGCGTACGTTACGGCGGCATCCCCGTAAAAGCCCTTGTACCTGACGCCCAGATCCACGCTGACTATATCACCCTGTTTGAGCCGACGACCGGAGGGTATCCCGTGCACCACCTGCTCGTTTATGGAGCTGCACATGGTTGCCGGATATCCCCTGTAGCCCTTGAAGGCGGGCTCGCCGCCCTTTTTCAATATAAAATCGCTGGCCAGCCTGTCGAGTTCCTCCGTACTTACATCCGGGGCAATGCTGTCCTTGATGGCCTCGAACGTCTCGGCCACGATCCTGCCGGCCTCGGCCATCCAGGCTATCTCGTCAGACCCCTTAATGAGGATCACGGATATATCTATCTATCGAATTCAAAGAACCCAAGCCAAAACACTGGTAAAAAAATCCGGCGAACCGGGCAAATTCCGAAAAGCCAAAACAAAAAAAAGGGAAAAAAGATTCCAGCAAACCGGTCAGCCGCGCCTGCCCCGCACCCGGCTCTTCTTGAGGAAGCCCTCGTAAGAGCGGGTCACCAGGTGAGACTCTATCTGGGAGATCGTGTCCAGGGCCACGCCGACCACTATAAGAAGCGAGGTGCCGCCGAAGTAAAACGGCACGTTGAACCTTTGTATCAATATCTCCGGAAGTATGCACACAGCGCAGAGATATATGCCGCCCGCGAAGGTGAGCCTGGAGAGCACCCTGTAAATATAATCGGAGGTCTTCTGACCCGGCCTGATGCCGGGTATGAACCCGCCGTATTTCTTAAGGTTGTCCGCGACATCGACGGGGTTGAATACCACCGCGGTGTAAAAGAAGCTGAAGAACATTATCATGCTTATATAAAGCAGCGTGTAAAAAATGGTTCCGGGCGCGAGTTCTCTGGCAATGCTCTGCACCCAGGGTATCTGGATGAAGCCCGCGACAGTGGCCGGGAACATTATTATGGATGACGCGAATATGGGCGGGATAACGCCGGATGTGTTTATTTTAAGCGGAAGGTGCGTGCTTTGCCCTCCGTACATCTTCCTGCCCACTACCCTTTTGGCATACTGGACGGGTATCTTGCGTTGGCCCCGCTCAACATAGATGATAAAACCTATCACGAAGATCACTACGGCGATCAGGAACAGGAGGAAGAAAAGTGACAGCTCCTTCGCCTGGACCAGCCTGTACGTGGCGCCGATGGCCGACGGAAACCTGGAGACTATGCCCGCAAATATGATAAGCGATATGCCATTTCCGATACCGCGCTCCGTTATCTGCTCGCCAAGCCACATGATGAACGCCGTTCCGGCAGTGAGGGTGAGCATGGTCATGAGCCGGAAGCTCCAGCCCGGGTGCTGAATGAACGCCCCGCCGGCCATGCCTTCAAGACCCACCGCGATACCCAGCGACTGTATGGCGCTGATGATGACCGTGCCGTAGCGGGTGTATTTGACTATCTTCTTTCTGCCTTCCTCGCCTTCCTTGGCCATCTTCCCTATGGCTGGCACAACGACAGTCAGCAGCTCCAGGATAATGGCCGCACTGATATAAGGCATGATGCCCAGGGCGAAAATAGTGACCTTGGAGAGGGCGCCACCGGCGAACATGTCAAAAAAGCCCATGATGGCCCCGCCCCTCTGCAGCAGGAACTTGCTTAACTGCTCCCCGTTTATGCCGGGGGTCGGAATATGACCGCCTATCCTGTAGACGGCCAGCAAGCCAAGGGTGAACAGGAGCCTCTTTTTAAGCTCCTCTATCCTGAATATATTTTGAAAACTACTCAATCCGCCCATTTAGATCGACTCGGTCTTGCCGCCCGCCTCCGTGATTTTTTTAACAGCGCTCTTGCTGAACAGATGGGCAGACACCGTTACCGGGCCCTTGAGCTCGCCCGTACCCAGTACCTTCAGACCATCCTTCAGCGAGCTAATGATCTTCTTCTCAAGCAGTATCTGAGGGCTCACCTCGGACAGCCCGAGGCTGCCGATCTTGCCCACATTAATAATGGCGTATTCCTTATGGCTGATATTCGTAAAGCCCCTTTTGGGCAGCCTTCTCTGGATGGGCATCTGCCCGCCCTCGAAGCCCACGCGTTTGCCCTTGGTGCCTCCGCTTCTGGCCTTCTGGCCCTTATGTCCCTTCGTGGCCGTCTTGCCGTGCCCGGAACCCGGCCCGCGTCCAACCCTCTTCTGCTTTTTCCTGCTACCGGGAGCCGGTTTTAACTCCTCTATCCTCATCAGCCTTCTCCTTATCTGTGGATTCCTCTTCGCCCCTGCCGCGCATCTTCATAACGGAATCAAAATCCTTGAGCTTCATCAGTCCGTCCAGCGTGGCCCTCACCGTATTGAACGGGTTGTGCCCGCCAAGCGATTTTGCCACGATATCATGGATGCCTGCGACCTCCAGCAAAGCCCTCACAGGACCGCCCGCAATAAGGCCTGTCCCGTTTTTGGCGGGATTCATGACAACGCTGTTAGACCCGTACAAACCCACTACCCTGTGCGGTATGGTCCTTCCCTTGAGGGGGAAACGTATAAGGGCTTTTTTCGCGCCCTCGACGGCCTTTCTTATTGCCTCAGGCACCTCGGAGGCCTTTCCCTTGCCTATTCCCACAGTGCCCTCACCGTCGCCAAGCACAACCAGGGCCGCAAAGGAAAACCTGCGCCCGCCTTTCACGACCTTGGCCACCCTGTTTATAAAAACCACTTTATCCTTGAGATTAAGCCCCTCAGGGTCTATTCTGCCCACCATACCTCCTTAGGATTCATTTAAGATTCCACCCATCCTTTTACTTTCCGCGGCCCCGGCTTTTGTCCCTCCGGGCAGCGTACTTTAAAATTCAAGGCCGCCTTCTCTGGCCCCGTCGGCCACTTCCTTCACGCAACCGTGATATTTATAGCCGCTGCGGTCGAACACCGCCTTCTTTATGCCCTTTTCCACGGCCCTGCCGGCAAGCAGCTTGCCCACTTCGCGGGCCGCCACCTTGTTGCCTTTCGACGGCTGGCCGAAGCCCTTCTCAATGCTCGATGCGGCTATCAGCGTGTTGCCTGCCGAGTCGTCGATGAGCTGGGCGTATATGTAGTTGAGGCTCCTGTAGATGGATATCCTCGGCCGCTCACCCGTGCCGCTCACCTTCTTCCTAACCCTCTCGCGCCTTCTCTGTCTGGCTGAAACCATCTTGAACGCCAAGATTAACTGCCCTCCGTTTATTTCTTTCCGGTCTTGCCGGCCTTAAGTTTTATGCGTTCCCCGGCGTACCTGATCCCCTTGCCCTTGTACGCGTCGGGAGGCCTTAACGCCTTTATGTCCGAGGCCACCTGCCCAAGCTTCTGCTTATCGGCCCCTTTCAAGGTGAGCGCGGTCTGCTTTTTGTCCACCTCGGCGCTGATCCCAGCCGGAAGAGGATACTCCACCGGGTGCGAATAGCCGAGTGAAAAAACGATCTTTCCGGGCTGCACCTGGGCACGGTATCCCACGCCCGTTATCTCCATCGCCCTGGTAAACCCCTGCGACACCCCGGTCACCATGTTTGCCAGCAGGCTCCTTGAAAGCCCGTGCAGTGCCCGGGTCTGCCTGTTGTCGTCCGCGCGCTCAACCAGCAGGTTGCCTTCGGCCTCCTTGACGCTTATGTTGAACGGCACCTCCCAGGCCAGCTCTCCATTGGGCCCCTTCACACGGACGCCGCGCCCTTCAAGCTTTATGCTGACCCCTTTCGGGACACCTATCGGTTTTTTGCCTATCCTTGACATTTCATCACCCTTTTAATTTCGCAAAATAAAATTAAATTTAAAAAATTAAATAAAAAAAACCTTTTGATCAGCCGCAGGCTACCAGACGTTGCAGAGGAGCTCTCCGCCCACGTTTTCCCGCCTGCAAACCTTGTCCGACAGGACGCCCTTCGGCGTCGTAAGTATGGCCAAGCCGACTCCACCCATCACACGGGGAATCTCCTGGCTGCCCACGTATACCCTTCGTCCCGGCTTGCTTACCTTCTGTATGCCGGTAATAACGGGCTGGCCTTCCGCATACTTCAGGTTCACCCTCAGTATGCCCTGCCTTCTGTCTTTTATCACTTTATACGCCCTGATAAAGCCCTCCTCCTTGAGGATCTTGGCTATCTCCAGCTTCAGTTTGGAGGCCGGTATATCCACTTTCTCCGCCTTTACCCGGGCTGCGTTTCTGATCCTTGTAAGCATATCCGCTATGGGGTCCGTTAGCATCTGCTCTGCGCTCCTTCCACTACCAGCTTGATTTGGCCACGCCAGGGATCTGACCCTTCAGGGCCAGGTTCCTGAAGCATATCCTGCATATGCCGAACTGCCTCATGTAGGCCCTGGGCCTGCCGCATATGTTGCAGCGGTTGTGGACCCGGACACCGAACTTCGGCGGCCTTTTTGATTTCTCTATCATCGAAGTCTTTGCCATCTTCGCTCCTATTTCCTGAAGGGTATTCCCACGTGCCTGAGGAGCGTCTTGGCCTCCTCATTGGTGCGGGCGTTTGTGCATATGGTTATGTCCATGCCGTGGACTATCTCAACCTTGTCATAGTTGATCTCCGGGAATATGAACTGCTCCCTTATGCCAAAGTTGTAGTTGCCGCGGCCATCGAAGGACCTATCCGAAAGGCCCCTGAAGTCCCTTATCCTTGGTAGGGCCACGCTTATGAGCCTGTCCAGGAACTCATACATCCTGTCGCCGCGGAGGGTAACTTTGCATCCTATGGGCATGCCCTTCCTCAGCTTGAAGGTGGCTATGGCCTTCTTGGCTCTCGTTGTGACCGCCTTCTGCCCGGTTATCTGCGTAAGCTCGTTCTGTACGGAATCAAGGAGCTTTATATTCTGGACAGCCTCGCCGAGCCCCACGTTCAGGACGACCTTCTCTATCTTCGGCGCCTGCATGACGTTCTTATAGGAATATTCCTTCATCAGCGAGGGCAGTATCTCTTTTTTGTACGTTTCCATGAGCCTTGGCGGCATCCTAGTCAATGACCTCCTTGCACTTTTTACAGACCCTCATCCTTTTTCCGCCATCCGTGGCCTGGTTAGCCGCCTTGGAGCGTGCGCCGCACTTCGGGCAGACCAGCATCACGTTGGATATGTGGATCGAGCCTTCCTTCTCTATGATCCCCCCCTGCTCGTTGCTCTTCGAGGGCTTCATATGCTTCTTTATGATATTTATCTTCTCTACAAGCACCTTGTCCTTGTCCGGCAACACCGCAAGTACGCGGCCCTTCTTGCCCTTCTCTTTGCCGGCCAGCACATAAACCATATCGTCTTTTTTTATTCCAAGCCCCATTTCTAGTTCACCAACCTCCTTAAAGGACCTCGGGCGCAAGCGAGATGATCTTCATGTATTCCTTCCACCTGAGCTCCCTTGCCACCGGCCCGAATATCCTGGTGCCCAGCGGCTCACCCGCCTGGTTTATAAGCACCACGGCGTTCTGATCAAACCTGATATAAGTGCCATCAGGCCTGCGGTTCTCTTTCCTTGTCCTCACCACCACCGCCTTCGCCTTCGAACCCTTCTTCACGGTCCCCTCCGGGGTGGATTCCTTTACACTGACCATTATAAGGTCCCCAAGCCTGGCGTACCGCCTGCGCGTGCCGCCCAGGACCTTTATGCAGCAGACCTTTTTGGCCCCTGAGTTGTCGGCCACGTCTAGTATGCTCTGGACCTGTATCACTTCCCCGTCTCCTTTAATATATCAGCCACTCTCCACCGCTTGTCCTTGCTAAGTGGCCTGGACTCCACTACCGTCACCTTGTCGCCCGTCTTGCAGCGGTTCTCCTCGTCGTGGGCCTTGAACCTTACCACCTTTTTTACCGTCTTTTTATAGGCGGGGTGCTGGAACAGCCTCGTCACAGCAACCACTACGGTTTTGTCCATCTTGTCGCTGACTACCGTGCCGGTGAAAACTTTCTTAGCCATATTTATTTACCGCCCTCGCGCTCTTTTTCTTGCACAACGGTGAGTACGCGTGCTATGTCTTTCCTTACGGCGAGCATCCTCTTGGGGTTTTCTATCTCCCCGGTGGCCTGCTGGAATCTCAGGTTGAAAAGCTCTTTCCTGAAATCGGCCTCCTTCGCCTTAAGCTCATCCACGGTCAAATTCCTGAATTCGTCGGGCTTCACTGCATCTCCTCCTGACGTTTGACAAACTTTGTGGCCATCGGCAACTTGAAGCCGGCAAGCCTCATCGCCTCCTTGGCGACCTGCTCCGTGACCCCTGAAACCTCATACAGAACCCTGCCCGGCTTTATGACTGCCACCCAGTACTCGGGGGCGCCTTTACCCTTGCCCATCCTCGTCTCAGCAGGTTTTTTCGTTATCGGCTTGTCAGGGAATATGCGTATCCAGACTTTGCAGCCTCTCTTTGCATGCCTCGTGATGGCAATCCTGGCCGCCTCTATCTGCCTGCTGGTTATCCAGCCGGGCTCCATGGCTTTAACGCCGAAGTCCCCGAACTTGACTTCGGAACCCCTGTAGGCCTTGCCGTCCATATTGCCCTTCTGCATCTTCCTGAACTTTACCTTCTTGGGCGCTAACATATTATGCCTTTCTAAAACCCCTTCACTAGTTTTTGTTTTTTAAAAAAATCTATGAACTGCTCGCGGGAAGAATGTCCCCGTGATATATCCAGACCTTCACGCCTATCACACCGTATGTCGTGTTGGCCTCGGCCGTGCCGTATGCCACATCTGCCCTGAACGTGTGGAGAGGCACCCTGCCCTCCCTGTACCATTCGGTGCGCGCTATCTCGGCTCCGGCCAGTCTGCCGGAACAGGTCACCTTGATGCCCTGCGCGCCGAAGCGCAGCGAGGATGCCACTGCTTTCTTCATGGCCCGCCTGAAGGCGACGCGCTTTTCTATCTGGAGCGCGATGTTCTCCGCCACAAGCTGGGCATCTATCTCAGGCTTCCTTATCTCTTTTATGTCAACGGAGACATCCTTGCCGGTTGCCTCCTGCAGGTCCTTGCGGAGCTTTTCGGCTTCAGCCCCTTTTTTGCCGATGACGATCCCGGGGCGCGCCGTATGAATTATCACGCGCAACTTCTGCGGGGTGCGCTCTATCTCCACGCTCGCCACTCCCGCGTGGTAAAGCCTCTTCTTTATCATGCGTCTTATATGGTAGTCCTCGACCAGTTGATCGGCGAATCCCTTCTTCTGGAACCACCTGGACTCCCAGTTTCTTATTATGCCAAGCCTTACTCCCGTCGGATGCGTCTTCTGACCCAATTAAAAACCCTCCTCTTTATTCATCGGACAAGAGAATCGTGATGTGAGACATCCTCTTCTTTATCGTGTTGGCCCTGCCCATGGAGCGGGGCTCCATCCTCTTCATCACAGGCCCCTCGTCCACAAAAGCACTCTCGATCCTCATCTTCTCGGCATCCGCGTTCTTCTGCTCCGCATTGGCTATCGCCGACCGCAGGACCTTCGCCACGTAATGCGCTCCTCTGTAAGGCATGAACTTGAGCGCCATGAGCGCCTCACCGGCATTCTTGCCCCTCACCAGATCGACGACCCTCCTAGCCTTCCTGGGCGTAAGCCTCGCATATCTCAATATCGCCTTTGACTCCATTTTTCCTATTACCTCTTTTCAGAACCCGCGTGCCCCTTGAATGTCCTGGTCGGGGAGAATTCGCCAAGCTTGTGCCCGACCATATTGTCCGTGACGTATACGGGTATGAATTTTTTCCCATTGTGCACTGCGAAAGTAAAGCCTATGAACTCAGGGATGATGGTCGATCGCCTTGACCAAGTCTTAATCGGCTTCTTCTCCCCGCTTTCTACCATCTTATTTACCTTCTTGACGAGTTTTTCCTCGACAAATGGACCTTTTTTAAGAGACCTGGGCACTTATTTCCGCCTCCTGACTATGTACTTGTCCGTAAGCTTGTTCTTTCTGGTCTTTACACCCTCCGGCTTACCCCATGGAGAGCATGGCGGCCTTCCGCCGGAACTCCTGCCTTCACCGCCGCCAAGCGGATGGTCGATCGGGTTCATGGCTACGCCGCGCACATGCGGCCTTCTGCCCCTCAGGCGGCTCCTGCCTGCCTTCCCCAGGGATATGTTCTCATGCCCCAGGTTCCCGACCTGCCCGATGGTCGCCATACAGACAGCCGGCACGATCCGGACCTCTCCGGAGGCCAGCTTCAGCTGCGCATTACCGCCGTCCTTGGCCACAAGCTGGATGCCGGCGCCCGCGCTTCTTGCAAGCTTCGCCCCTCCGCCGGGCCGGAGTTCCACATTGTGCACCACGGTGCCAAGCGGAATCGCGGAAAGAGGCAGCGCGTTGCCCGGTTTTATATCGGCCTCAGGGCCGGATGATATCCGGTCTCCGGGCTTCAAGCCCTCGGGTGCCAGAATGTATCGCCTTTCGCCGTCGGCGTATTTCAAAAGCGCTATCCTTGAAGTCCTGTTGGGATCGTACTCAATGCCTTCCACCACGGCAGGTATCTTCACCTTGTCACGCAGAAAATCAATGACCCGGTACGCCCGCTTGGGGCCTCCGCCCCTCCACCAGACGCTGATCGCGCCCGTCTTCATCCTGCCGCCGGTCTTCCTTAGCGGCTTCAAAAGGGCCTTGTGAGGCTCCTTCTTCGTGATCTCGGCAAAATCAGAGCCTGTCTGAAATCTTCTGCCAGGCGATGTTGGTTTATATTTTTTTATACCCATTTACGCACCCTCTATGAAGTCCAGTTTTTCGCCCTTTTTAAGGGTCACTACGGCTTTCTTCATCGGAGAGCTCATCCCTACGGACTTGCCCCACCTCTTCTTCTTGGCCGGCCTCTTTATGGTGGCCACCTTCTCCACTTTCACCTTGAACAGCTCCTCCATGGCCTGCTTGATCTCTATCTTGTTGGCCTTGAGGTCTACTTCTATGAGCAGTTTGTTGCCGCTTTCCTTGAGCGCCGTCCCCTTCTCCGTAAAGAGGGGCTTCTTTATGATGGAATATACTTTCATATTGGCCTCGCCTCCAGGACTTCCATGGCCGCCTTGGTGGCGAGCACTTTATTATGAGACACGACCTCGTAGATGTTCAGGTCCTTTGCGCAAACCACATCCACACCCGGGATGTTTCTTGCAGAAAGGAGCACAGGGCGGTCAGCCTCCGGAACCACTATGAGCGTGCTTGCACCGGCAAGGCCCAAACTTTTGAGGACGCTTACCATTTCCTTGGTCTTGGGCCCCTCGAACTTGATGCCGTCCACAATAAGGACCTCTCCGTCCTTTATCTTCTTCGAGATGGCCGCAAAAAGCGCAGTCCTTCTTGCAGTTTTGGGCATCTCATAGGAATAATCCCTGGGCTGGGGGCCGAACACGGTGCCGCCGCCTCTCCATAACGGAGAACGGCTGCTGCCGGACCGGGCCCTTCCGGTATGCTTCTGCTTCCAGGGCTTCTTGCCGCCCCCGGATACCAGACCCTTCGTCTTGGTCGCGTGGGTGCCCTGCCTCTGGTTGGCAAGGAAGCCCACCACCGCTTCGTGCATGAGAGCATTCTTGCCCTCCATGCTGAACCTCTCTGAGAGGTCCATGGAACCCACCACGTTATTTTTTATGTCTTTTATCTCTATGGAAGCCATTTCCTGTATCAGCCTTCCTTCCTTATTTCCACTATCGTGCCGGTGGCGCCTGGCACCGAACCTCTCACCAGGATCAGGTTCTGCTCAACCCTTACATCCTCTATGTGGAGGTTTTTAGTCGTAACCCTGACAGCGCCCATATGCCCCGGAAGCGCCTTCCCTTTCCATACGCGGGAAGGGAATGAGCTCGCGCCTATGGAGCCCGGCGCGCGGTTGAACATGGAGCCGTGGGAGCTCGGTCCGCCAGAGTAACCATGCCTCTTCATAACGCCCTGGAAGCCCTTCCCCTTGGACAAGCCGCTTACAGACACCTTGTCGCCCTTCGCGAACTTCTCCACGGTAACGGTCTCGCCGACCTGCCCTTCCATCGGGAACTCCCTGACGTACCTGTATAATGCCTTCGATCCGGCCTTTTCAAACACGCCTTTCATCGGCCTGGTAACAAGCTTCTGCTTCCTCTGTTCGAGGAACCCGACCTTTACAGCCTCATAGCCGTGCTTTTGGCGGGTCTTCACCTCCAGCACGAACCCCGGCTGCGCCTCTATGACCGTTACCGGCACAAGGCGGCCACCCTCGAATACCTGCGTCATTCCGAGTTTCCTGCCGACCATACCTGTCATTGTTTTATCTCCACGTCCACGCCTGCGGCGATCTCCAGCTTCATAAGCGCATCCATGGTCTGCTGCGTGGGCTCGTATATGTCCACTATGCGCTTATGGGTCCTTATCTCGAACTGCTCACGGGACTTCTTGTCCACATGCGGGCTCCTCAAAACCGTATACTTGCTGATCTTCGTGGGCAACGGCACGGGCCCGGCCACTCTGGCCCCGGTCCTTCTGGCCGCCTCCACTATGTCGCGCACCGACTGATCGAGCAGCCTGTGGTCGTAAGCCCTGAGCTTTATTCTTATCTTCTGCTGATTCATTATGGCCACTGTATTATTCCCGTATTCCTTTTTATTCCCGTATCTCTGTAACTACGCCTGCGCCCACCGTCCTGCCGCCTTCCCTGATGGCGAACCTGAGCCCCTCATCCATGGCGACGGGCGTTATCAGATCCACAAGGAAGGTAACGTTGTCTC
>JAKBYX010000001.1 GCA_021840255.1 Nitrospirota bacterium
ATCTCGCTCAGCCTGAGGAATCTCTTCCGCAAACCGGTGCCCGCTTCCGGGCGCTCCGGCGCTCACCCGATCTGGATTTTCACCAGCGAAACGGTGCAACTTTCAGGACGCACATTCTGGGAAATTATAACAAAAAAAACGAAGGAGCCCGGTTTTTGCCGGGCTCCTTCGTTTTATAATTAAGAATCTCACATTGTCACTTTTATCATTTTGTTTCTGAGGGAAAGCGGAACATCCTGTAAGGATACGACCTTCAGTTTAAACGATCCGCTCAATTTGGAGTTGCCTTTTTTAGCTTGTTTAACCGCATTCAAGTTGGCATTGACCTTGTGCATATCCAGCGTCCACATGGCCCCGAATCGGCTGACTCTAGCATAACGGGAAAAGCTTCCCCCTCCTTTCCTTACATTTCCTACAACTCCAATTCCGGGAAATTATAACAGAAAGGCACCGAGAAGTTGGTCAGAGGGGCCAAAACAAATCTCCTCTTCTAATCATTCGGCAAAATTTTTTTCGCGGGGTCACGTTCACCAGATCGCTATAGTCATCTTGATCGTCCACTATAGTAGAGACCATAGTCTCGATCATGAGAAGGTGGCTTCTGCCTCCAGAACACGTCTCGAAGCCGGGATTAATTCCCGGAATATGCATTTTTGTGAAACCTTTTGAAAATTCAAACGAGAGAAAATGGTGATAAATACGGAATGTAACACGCGTTCTACTATGAGACAAGCATATGGCAAACTTCAGGGCATACTTTTGTATACGCTGTCTCCATCCAAATATGAGGAGTTGAGGGGAAGCTTGCAATCGGCCCCTAAAGAGGCGGGCCGCGTCTTTTCAACTTGAAGTTGTCTGTGACATCCGGCAACTACCAGAAAAGACTGCCGTCGTTCCTTATTTGCCCTGCGCCACCCAAATCAAAATGCCCGAATCGAACCGCCCACCCAGGAGCAATTACCTTTCTGGATACCCCATTTCTGGATACATTGCCTGGTATTGTGAAAAAGAGGTCCCGGGGGCTGGTTCGTTTATTCTATTTTATCTCAAGCCAGGCGCGGTTGTTGCGCCAGCGCAGACCAACCCGCATCCCGAAAAAGGAAGAGAGGTTTTTCGCGGTGAGGACGCTTGCCGCCGCACCGGCGGAGTGGACTTCCCCCGCTTTTAAAAGAAGGACGTGGGTAAAAACGGGCAATATCTCCTCTGTGTGATGCGTCACGTAGATGAGAGCGGGAGACGGGCCTTTCCCCAGTTCATGAACGCCGGAAAGAAAATCCTCCCTTGAAAAGATATCCAGGCCCGAGCAGGGCTCGTCCATTATGAGCAATCTTGGAGCGGACACCAGGGCACGGGCGATCAGCACCTTCTGTTTTTCTCCCTGGGAGAGCGTACCGTATCTCTGGGGGGCCAGTTGGCCGCAATTAAGGCTTTCAAGGGCCTTCCCTGCCCTGGCAATGTCTTTCTTCTGCGGGGAATCGTAGAGCCCGATAGTGCTGAACAGCCCGCTCAGCACTATCTCAAGGGCGGTTTCCCCATCGTATAATTTGCTCTGGAGGGAGGAGCTTATGAACCCCAGTCTCTTGCGCAGACGGCGCCAGTCATAGGCTCCGTAACGCCTGCCCAAGACGCGCATGCTCCCCGATGAAAGCGGAACATACCCGTTCACAAGATTAAGAAGGGTCGTTTTGCCTGAACCGTTCCGGCCCATGACGGCCCAGTGTTCTCCGGGCCTCACGGTCCAGTCTATGGCGCGCAGGACCTGTCTATCCTCAACGAAGCAGGAGGCGGATTCAAGCTCGATAATCAAATCAAAAAAGACCTACGCCATCTCCACGAGCTTTTCGGCGATCTGCACAGCGTTCAGGGCCGCGCCCTTCCGGAGGTTGTCGGAGGCAAGCCAGAGATTAAGCCCGTTTTCAATCGATTCGTCCTCCCTTATCCTGCCCACGAACGTATCGTCCTTTCCGGCCGCGTACAGCGGGACCGGGTAGATGTTTTTCTCAGGGGCGTCATAGACTATTACGCCGGGGGCGCCAGACAGCACCGCCCTCGCCTCATCAGCGGAGATCTTCTTTTCCGTCTCTATGTTCACGCTTTCCGAGTGCCCCCTGAAGACCGGCACGCGGACGGTTGTGGCGGTGACCCTGATGGAGGCGTCGCCCATTATCTTCCTTGTCTCGTTCACCATCTTCATCTCTTCCTTGGTGTAGCCGTTCTCAAGGAACTTGTCTATATGCGGCAGGACGTTGAAGGCTATCTGGTGCGGATAGACTTTGCAGGTGACATCCTTGAAGCCAAGCAGGTCCGAGGTCTGCTTCAGCAGTTCGTCCATCGCCTTCTTGCCGGTCCCGGAGACGGCCTGGAAAGTGGTCACAACGACTCTCTTTATCCTGGCGGCGTCATGTATGGGCTTGAGAACCACCACCATTCCTATGGTCGAGCAGTTAGGGTTCGCTATTATCCCCTTGTGCCACCTGAGGTCCTGGGGGTTCACTTCGGGCACTACGAGCGGGACTTCCGGGTCCATGCGCCACTGGCTGGAGTTGTCCACCACGACGCAGCCACTTTTTGCGGCGATCGGAGCCCATGTTTCGGACCTTTCCCCTCCGGCAGAAAAAAGGGCTATGTCTATGCCTTTAAAGGAATCTTCCCTGAGGGTGTCCACCGCCACTTCATCCGCACCGAACGGGAGCCTTGTCCCGACGGACCGCTCCGAGGCGAAAAGGCGCAGCTCCCTGACCGGGAACTTTCTTTCCTCCAGCACAGAGATCATCTCGTTTCCGACGGCCCCTGTCGCGCCGACCACGGCCACTACGTATTTATCTTTTCTCTTGAGCATTTTTCAGTTTTCTTTTTCTTTCCTTTTGAATTTTTCTTTCCTTATTAAACATACGGAAGTCTGGCTTTCGAGCTGAAAACCCAAACTTTATATTAGCGAAACCCTGCGGTAGTATTCAAGAGGACATTAAAATCAGGAAGGGGACGGAAAAAAGCCGCTACTTTTTTATTACCTTTCCCAATACCTGGTTCAGCTCCTCCACCAGGAAAGGTTTCGCCAGCACATCCTTGAAACCATAATCTCCAAAACGGGTCATCGCAGGGTCGGTATAATTTCCGGTCGCGGCTATGATCCTTGCCCCCGGGTCGATCGCCATGAGCCTTCGGGCAGTTTCTTTTCCGTCCGGCCCTCTGGCGACCACGAGATCCAGGATGACCGCATCATATGGGTTTCCAGCCCCCAGGGCGGCCCCATACATCCCGATCGCCGCATCCCCGTCGTTGGCCAGGTCCACATCATACCCGCATTGCTCCAGCATGCGGCCGATGACCACCCGCACCCCTTCCTCGTCGTCCATCAGGAGGATGTTTCCCCTTGTGTACACCGGGTTGAACCTGTCTTCTTCCTTTCCCTCGTCTTTAGCCGGGGCTTTCAAGCCGGAGAGCGCGGGAAGATACATTTTGAAGGTCCTGCCCTTCTGCCCAGATTCGGCCAATATGCAGCCGCCATGCTTTTTTACTATGGAATAGGCGACGGCAAGCCCGAAGCCGGGATCTTTAAGCCCCGTGGCGAAAAAAGGGTCGAATATCCTGAGCAAGTCCTCGGCAGGTATCGTGGGCCCCCTGTCTTCAAAAGATATCTCCACATAATCGCCTTCCTCAAGGAGCGGCAATTCCCCCGTTTTGATGCTCACGTTTGCGGCCTTCACAGTTATAGGTCCGCCCTCTGGCATGGCCTGCCGTGCATTCATAAGCAAATTGTTAACGGCCTGCATGATCTGCCCCTCATCGGCCATTACAGGCCAAAGGCCGCCGGGCAACAGAAGCTCGAACCGGTTGGACTCCTGCTTGCCGGAAATGGCGGCCGCCGAAAGCGAAACGGCGTTTCTGAGCAGCCCCTCCACCTCCATGGCCTTTTTCGCCATCTCTCCGGTTTTTGAAAAGGCCAGCATCTGGTTGGCAATATCCCTGCCCTTTACCGAGGCCTTCTCCGCCTCGTTCAGGATGTCCTTCATCTCTCCGGTGACGGGATAGAGCTTGGAGAGAGCTATGTTGCCCATTATCATGGTAAGGATATTGTTGAATTCATGGGCAATGCCCCCGGACAGCGCCGCAAGTGATTCCAGGCGCTGGGCCCTCTGGAGTTCGGCTTCGATCATCCTGCGGGAAGTAACATCCCTCATTATGGCCACAACGCCGCTGACCTGCCCGCCCTCGCCCGTAAGCGGGGACATATGGAATTCAATCCAGCCGCCGTTTTTGACCTTTTTGACGCACAGGTCTCCCGATTTAACCGTTGAGGTGGCAGACCGGCCCGACAGCAGGACTTCTAAGCTGATGCAGCCCTCGCAGGGCCTCTCTTTGCCCGCAAGCTCGTAGCATTTCCGTCCGGCCAGCGGCTCCCCGCTGCCGCACAGCTCATCCATCACACGGTTTGAACGCAGGATGGTCAACTCCCCGTCCATTATGGCCACCGCATCCTGGATGCTTTCAAATACGTTCGTGAGGAACTCCTCTTCCTTTTTTATAGTTTCTTCGCGCTGTCTGCGTTCTGTTATGTCCCTGGCGATGCCAAGGACGCTGCAGACCGTGCCATCCTTGTCTCTCACCGGGATAAGTCGGGTATCGAGGCATACCTCCCGCCCAAAGTAACTGATGGTTTTTTCCAGGAACAAGGGCTCTCCGCTCCGAAATACCTTTTTCAGGTCCGTTTCCCGGAGCTTGAATCTTCCTGGCGGAAAAATCTCCTCGAACGGCCGTCCCTTGATGTCCTCGGTGGCCATCCCCAGAAACCCGGCGGTGAAATCGTTGACGAACTGGACGCGCCAGTCCTCACCCACAATGAAAACCATGTCCAGGCACAGCTGCGCGAGGGTGCGGTAATGGCTTTCCCTTTCCATAAGGGACTCTATTATTTTTTTAAGCTTGTCCTGGGACTCTTCGGCCCTGGCCAGCTTTTCCTGCAGGTCCGGGGCCTCATCCGGGGATTGAGGGGCTGGTCCGCGCCTAAAAATATTTTCTTCCAATGCGCGGGCCCTCCGTCAAAGCAGCGTTGATGCCCTTTCGGCCAGGGCGCTCCTTGCGCTCTTTACAAGGTTCAGATAACAGAAAAATTCCTCGTTTATGAACCTGCTTACAAGATAGGCAAGCCCGTTGCTGTCGGAGTCCAGGTACGGGGTGTCTATCTGCTCCAGGTCACCGGTAAATACCACCTTTGTTCCCTCTCCGGCCCTGGTAAGTATGGTCTTTATGTCCAGGGGCCTCAGGTTCTGCGCCTCATCTATTATCATGTACCTGCCGGGTAGGCTCCTTCCCCTTATGTATGTCAGGGGCTCGATGTGCACCGCATCAGATTCCACCAGGTAACTGGAGCTGCGGTATTTGAACACATGCCTGTCGTCCTTTTTTTCCTGTGGTGTGCCCACTATCACGTCCAGGTTATCAAAGATGGGCTGCATCCAGGGGCGGAGTTTTTCCTCCACGTCTCCGGGCAGGAAACCCAGGTCCTGGCCCAGGGGGACAACCGGACGCGCAACCAGCACCTGCTCGTAATGGCCCTTCTCCCTCTGGCTGAGCCCTGCGGCAAGGGCAAGAAGGGTTTTGCCAGTCCCGGCGCGTCCCGTAAGGGCAAGCACCTGGACGTCTCCGGACGTAAGGGCGTCTATGGCGCATTCCTGGTCCGTGTTTTTGGGGATAATCCCGGAGACGGCGCGCTGTCTTCTGATGGCCATCTGGTTTTCGCGTCCCCAAAGCCTGAAGATCGTGCCGCCCTCCATCTGGTATCTCACGGACAGGATGGCCTGCGCCCGCGGGTCTCCGGAGCCCATTACATGGCCGTATTCCCTGGCGGCTGTCGTCTTGTCGTGTTTGTAATCCTGGGCAAGGACACCCTGCGCCTCCGATTTGATCCTTACCGCCGTGTCCTTTGAGACGACCACCACCGGCGTCCCGTCTGAGGTCTCCTTCATATCAAGGGCCGTTTTTATTATCTTGTCGTCCGATGAAAGCTGTTTGCCCCCCTGCCCGTGCGCATGGTCTTCCTTCAGGGAGATCTTCAGCGAACCTCCGCCGGGAGTTTTTACATCTTTAGAGAGATTGCCCCTGGTCCTCAGGCCGTCTATCACCCTCAAGGCTTCCCTGGAGGAATAACTTACCGACCCGTGGCCCCGCTTCAGCCCGTCCAGTTCCTCTATGACCGTTATGGGGATGATGATATCGTTGTCCTCGAATTTCTCCGGTGCGTGGGGGTCGTGTATCAGAACGCTTGTATCGATGACGTATATCTTTTTCAACTAATTCTCCCCTTTTAAAGTTCTAATTTTCCTCTGAATTTTCTCCAGCGGGTTATCGGAAGCCCCTTCAACTTCCTCTTTCAGCAGTTTGTATTCTATGCTGTCCACAAGCGCCTGGTAGGAGGCCTCTATTATGTTTTCCGAGACCCCGACGGTCCCCCATTTCATCTTTCCGTCGCCGGACTCTATCAGGACGCGCACCTTGGCCGCCGTCCCCTTGCCAGCGGCGATGACCCTGACCTTGTAGTCATGCAGCTTCACCGGTTTCAGTTCCGGATAGAATTTTTCAAGCGCCTTCCTGAGCGCGTTATCGAGCGCGTTTACCGGGCCGTCACCGGTTGCCGCAGTGTGCTCTATGCTGCCATCCACGTTCACCATTATAGTGGCCTCATTTATCGGCACCTCGCCTCCGCTTCTCTTTTCAACAAGCACCCGGAAACCGATGAGGTCGAAAAAGCTCCTGTGCAGCCCCATCGCCTTTTTCATTAAAAGCTCGAAGGACGCCTCGGCGGCTTCGTACTGGTAGCCCCGGTTCTCGAGCTCTTTCAGATTTTTTACTATATCCCCCAGCAGCGGCGAGCGTTCGGGTATCTCTATCCTGAACTCCTTCGCCTTCTTTATTATGTTGCTTCTTCCTGACAGGTCGGAGACAAGCACCCGCCTGGAATTGCCTACAAGCTCCGGGCTGATGTGCTCATAAGTGCCGGGGTGTTTCAAGACGGCGCTCACGTGCACGCCGGCCTTGTGTGCAAAAGCGCTGTCCCCCACGAAAGGCTGGTGCCCGAAATGCCTCAGGTTGGCTATTTCCGTCACGAACCGGGAGGCCTCCCTCAGCTTTGCCAGTTCATCGTCCGTGACGCACTCAATACCCATCTTCAGCTTGAGGGCCGGGATAACGGAACAGAGGTTGGCGTTGCCGCAGCGTTCACCGTAACCGTTTATGGTGCCGTGCACCTGGACCGCACCCAGGCCGGCGGCGATAAGAGAATTGGCCACGGCGCACTCCGAATCGTTATGGGCATGTATGCCGAAAGGGGTTTTTATATTTTTTTGTTTTTTGATTTTTTCGATTTTCTTGACTTCCTTGATGATCTGTATGAGCGTGTCCGGCAGCGTCCCGCCGTTGGTGTCGCAAAGCACAAGGCAGTCCGCGCCGCCCTGCGAGGCGGCTTCAAGGCATTTAAGGGCATATCCGGGGTTCGCCTTGTATCCGTCAAAAAAATGCTCGGCATCGAAAAAAACCTGCTCGATGCTCTGTTTGAGAAAGGAAACGGAATCCCGGATGATCTTAAGGTTTTCCTCCAGAGGGACGCGGAGGGCCTCCCGGACATGGAAATCCCACGTCTTTCCGAATATGGTGGCGGCCTTTACCCCTGAATGGACTATGTGCCTCAGGCTCTGGTCGTCGGAAGCCTTGTGCCCGGGCCTGTGCGTGCTGCCAAAGGCGACCACACGGGCTTTTCTCAGGTGAAGCGCTTTTACCTTTTCAAAATACTCGGTGTCCTTGGGGTTGCTTGCCGGCCAGCCGCCCTCGACATAATCGACACCCAGCTCATCGAGCTTTTCGGTTATCCTTAATTTATCGTCTACGGAGAAGGAGATATCTTCAGCCTGGGAGCCGTCCCGCAAGGTCGTGTCATATATAAATACCCGGCCCATAGGAGATAATTTAACACATTTAATTATTTATCTCATTTAATTAACCCATTAACGGATAATTAATCCCTTCCGTCTTGACCTAGCCTCTCCGGCTGTGTTAATTTTTATGGCTTAACAAGAAAAATCTTCTAGCGGAGGACGTTTAAAAATGCTCAAGCGCTATCTACTGGCTCCGGGACCTACACCTGTTCCGCCGGAGGTCCTGCTCCGGATGGCCATGCCGATAATACATCACAGGGCCCCTGACTTCATCCCGATCTTCGAGTCGGCAAAGAACAGGCTGAAATGGCTCTATCAGACCAATAATGACGCGCTCATTCTCACTTCGAGCGGCACCGGGGCGATGACCGCCTCGGTCAATAACTTTTTTAACCAGGGCGAGCACGTGGCCGTCGTGAACGGCGGCAAGTTTGGTGAGCGGTGGACAAAGATATGCCAGGCTTACGGCCTTCAGGTAACTGAAGTAACCGTCCCCTGGGGACAGGCCGTCAATCCGGCGGACGTGGCCGGAGCGCTGGAGAAGGACCCCTCCATAAAGGCCGTCTTCATGCAGGCGGTCGAGACATCTACCGGTGTTTACCATGACGTAGAGGCCGTGGGTGCGGTCTTGAAAGATAAAAAAGACGTGCTTTTTATAGTGGACGCGATCAGCGCCCTGGTTGCCCATGACCTGAAGACGGACGCATGGGGCGTGGATCTTATGATCGGCGGCTCGCAGAAGGGGCTTATGCTCCCGCCGGGCCTGGCCTTCCTTAGCGTCTCCGCAAAGGCTTGGGAAAAGGCCGAGGGCTCGAAGATGCCGCATTTCTATTTCAACCTGAAAAAAGAGCGCGATGGCCTCAAGAAAAACCAGACCAATTTCACCCCGGCCGTCTCCCTCATCGTAGGGCTCGATGCGGCCCTGGGGATGCTTGAGGAAGAAGGCCTGGGCGCCGTATTTGCCCGCCACGCGAGGCTTGCCAACGCTATGAGGCATGCAGTTTCGGCAATGGGGCTGGAGATATACCCCATCCAGTCTCCAAGCAACTCGGTAACGGCGATAAAGGCCCCCGAAGGAGTGGACGGACAGGAGATATACAAGACCCTGAGGGAAAAATACGGGATCACGGCAGCCGGCGGCCAGGACAAGCTCAAGGGCAAGGTCTTCCGCGTCGCCCACCTGGGTTATGCCGGGACTTTTGATGTGATCACTGCCGTCTCCGCGGTCGAGATGACTCTCAAAGGCCTGGGCCACCCCATAAAGCTTGGAAGCGGGGTTGGCGCTGCCGAGGAGATACTCATCGAGAAAAGGACATCATAAATGATGAACAAGGTTCTGATAAGCGACAGCATCTCCCCAAAAGGCGTGGAAATATTAAAAAATGCGGGGCTGGAAGTCGATGTCCTAACAGGCATGTCCCCGGAAGAACTTAAAAGCAAAATAGGCGCATACCATGGCCTGGTGATAAGAAGCGCGACGAAAGTAACGGCAGAGATCATAGCCGCGGCCGAAAATCTGAAGGTAATAGGCAGGGCCGGCTCAGGCCTGGACAACGTCGACAGGGCGGCCGCCACCCAGAAGGGCATAGTCGTGATGAACACCCCCGGCGGGAACACGACAACCACGGCGGAGCACACCATCGCCATGCTTTTCTCCGTTGCCAGGCTCATCCCGCAGGCCACCGGGAGCATGAGGCAGGGACTTTGGGAAAAAAAGAAGTTCATGGGCGTGGAGCTTTACGGCAAGACGCTGGGCATAGTCGGGATGGGCAATATAGGCGCACAGGTAGCCAAAAAGGCACGCGGGCTTGAAATGAACGTTATAGCTTTCGACCCTTTCCTGAATGAAGAAAAAGCAAAGAGCATGGGAGTGCAGTGCGTCCAACTTGAAGAACTCTGGAAGAGATCGGATTTCATAACCGTGCACACCCCGCTTACTCCCGAGACCAAATACCTGGTGAATTCCAGGTCCATAGCCATGATGAAAGACGGGGTAAGGATAATAAACTGCGCCAGGGGCGGGATCGTGAACGAAAAAGACCTCATCGAGGCCCTTTCCTCAGGCAAGGTGGCTGGGGCCGCCCTGGACGTCTTTGAGAAAGAGCCTCCCACCGGCAACCCGCTTTGCACCATGGAAAACGTGGTTTGCACGCCCCACTTGGGCGCCTCCACAAGGGAGGCCCAGGAAAACGTGGCCGTGGCCGTGGCCGAGCAGGTAGCGGACTACCTGGTGGGGGGGATAATAAGAAACGCGGTGAACTTCCCATCCATTCCGCCCGAACAGGTCCCTCTGCTCACTCCCTACCTGAACCTGGCCGAGCGCATGGGAGGTTTTGCCTCACAGGTATTTGAGAACGGGATCAAAGAGGTCTCGATAGAGTACAGGGGTGAGGCCTCCGGGCTGAATACCGCCCCCGTTACGATAGCTGCCATAAAAGGGCTTTTGACCCCCGCCCTTGGCGAGAACGTGAACTTCGTGAATGCGCTCATCACGGCAAAAGAGCGGGGCATAGAGATAAAAGAGACCAAAAGCGGCGAGGCCGGGGATTACAGGAGCATGCTTAGCCTGCGCATAAAGGGCGACAGGGAAAACTCCATCAGCGGCACTCTTTTCAGCAGGAAAGACCCCAGGATAATAGAGGTCGATGGCGCTCCCGTCGAAATAATCCCGGAAGGAACAATGCTATTTATGTATAACAATGACAGGCCCGGCCTGATAGGGGCCGTGGGCACATTCCTGGGCACTCACGGGATAAACATCGCCCGTATGTTTTTTGGCAGGGAATCCGAGGGCGGAACGGCCGTCTCGGTAGTGAGCGTCGACAGCCCGCTGCAACCGGAGCACATAGAGCAGCTGAAGAAACTGCCGAACATATTGTCTGTCAGACAGGTGGCCCTCTGATGCCGGCGCTGATAGTAGCAGGGGCCCAATGGGGAGATGAAGGCAAGGGCAAGCTTGTGGATCACCTGGCCAGGCAGGCGCACACCGTTGCGCGCTACCAGGGAGGACACAACGCCGGTCACACCGTCGTCATCAACAACGAGAAATTCATCCTTCACCTGATACCTTCGGGCATCCTCCACGAGGGGAAGCTCTGCGTTATAGGCAATGGCGTGGTCATAGACCCGGCTTGCCTTATCGAGGAGATGGATGCGCTCATAAGCCGGGGAGTGAATATAGGCGATAACCTCCTCGTATCCGAGAACGCGCACCTTATAATGCCTTACCACATGGCGCTTGAGGCTGCCAGCGAGTCCCGCATGGGATCCAAGAAGATAGGCACTACGGGGCGTGGCATCGGACTGGCCTACACGGACAAGATGGCGCGCACCGGGATCAGGATGAAGGACATAATGGACCCCGGACTCTTTAAGGAGAGGCTCAGGGCCGCCCTTGAAAAAGCCAACCGCCTGCTCGATGCCCTTTACGGGACGCAGGGGTTCGTCCTGGAAGAGGTGTTCGATAAATATACGGTTTATGCCGAAAGACTGAAAAAACATGTTGGCAACGCGGGCTTAGTATTGAACACCGCGCTGCGCGAAGGCAAGAACGTTCTTATCGAAGGCGCACAGGGAACACTTCTGGACATAGACCACGGCACTTATCCGTACGTGACCTCCTCTAACGCCTCGGCTGGCGGGGCATGCACCGGCCTGGGCATCGGCCCAACGATGATAGACGGGGTGATGGGCGTCATAAAGGCATACACAACCAGGGTCGGCAACGGTCCGTTCCCTACAGAACTGGAAGATAAGACGGGAGAGTTCCTGAGGGAAAAGGGCGGAGAGTACGGGGCGACAACCGGAAGGCCGAGAAGGTGCGGCTGGCTCGATATAGTGGCGCTGGACCATGCGGTGCGCGTCAACGGCTTGAGCGGATTTGCCCTGACCAAGCTCGATATCCTGGATGGGGTGGACACGATAAAGGTCTGCACCGCCTACAGGGTGGACGGCGCGGTCACAAGGGAATTCCCGCCGGATGCGGCCACGCTTGAGCGCTGCGAGCCCGTTTACGAGGAGCTCAAGGGATGGAAGGAGAGCACCTCGGGCATAAAAAAACTAGGCGGACTGCCGGCAAATGCCAGAAAATATATCGAATGGATCGAAGACAGGCTTGGCATCGGCGCAGACATGATCTCTACCGGGCAAAGAAGAGACGAGCTTATAATAGTCAAGGAGAATTTCCACTAGGGGGGGAAAGCTTTTTTTAAAGTTTAAGCTGCGGCCCGTAGACCTTTTCCTTAATGGCTTTTTCCCCGCGCTCTGCCCCCAATGCGGCATGCCGTCGCGCAGTGCGCGTTACGCCCCTCTCTGCCTGGGCTGCTGGCAGACGATATCCGCCCATAATGGACCTTCCTGCTCCGTGTGCGGCGAACCGCTGGCCTCCGGGCATGGTATCACCTGCGGGGAATGCCTGGCAGACAAACCTGCCTTTACAAAAGCCTATTCATACGGGCTTTTCGAGGGCGCGCTGAAGGAGGCCATCCACAGTTATAAATTTTCCGCGATACGCAGGCTCGCCCCGCCCTTGGCGGATCTGGTCCTGTCCATGGGGCTGCCGCCTGTTGACGCCGTTGCCGCCGTACCCCTCACAAAAAGCAGGCTGCTGGAGCGCGGTTTCAACCAGAGCATGCTTATCGCCAGGGAGATAGCCCGGAGGACGGGGGCCAGGCTCCTTCCTCACGCGCTGGAGAAGGTCAAGGACACCCCCGCACAGGCAGGATTGAACAGAAAAGAGCGCATCCTGAACCTGAAGGGGGCATTCATTTGCGGAGCCAAAGACAAAAATTCCGTCTCCGGCAGGACCGTCCTTCTTGTGGACGATGTCATCACTACCGGGGCGACCGCCAGGGAGTGTGCAAAGACGCTTGTCAGGGCTGGGGCCGGGGAAGTCTATGTAGCGGCCCTTGCCCGCACAAAAAAATAGAAAAAACAAAAAAACAAAAACCCTGAAAACCTTTACATTTCACACGCAAATAAATTATCTTGATAGGATGATCGATTTGCATACGCATACCCTTTTGAGCGACGGGGAACTGCTTCCCTTCGAGCTCGTAAGGCGGGCCGTCTCCGCGGGTTACAAGGCCATCGGGATAACCGACCACGTCGATGTTTCCAACATGGACTATGCCATCCCCAGGGTTGTAAAAGCAGCGCAGAGACTGAAGGGGCTTGTTCCCATCGATATAGTGCCTGGCGTCGAGATAACACACGCTCCTCCCGCGCTTATCGGGGACATGGTAAAAGAGGCGAGGGAGCTTGGAGCCTGCCTTGTCATAGTCCACGGTGAAACCCTTGCCGAGCCGGTCCTGGAAGGCACAAACCGGGCCGCGATCGAGGCGGAGGCGGATATACTGGCCCATCCGGGCCTGATAAGCATCGAGGATATCCTTTTGGCAAATGAAAAATCCGTGGCCCTCGAGATAACTTCCAGAAAGGGCCACTCGATCTCAAACGGCCATGTGGCCCAAATGGCCATAAAATTCGGCGCTCAGATAGTCATTAACACGGATTCCCACAGTCCAGGCGACCTTATAACGCGGGGTCAGGCCGAAAAGATACTGATGGGGGCCGGCATAGGCAAGGAGCGCGTGCCCCTGGTTTTTGAAACGTCCAGAAATATATTAGAAAAGGCCCTTAGGAGGATCTGATGCCCCATACAATAAAGAAGAGAGCGCCGAAGGAAGCAAAAACCGACGGAGCCGCCGTTTATAGCGAGCTTAAGGAGTCAATAGCCAAGCGCCAAAAAACGGTGCTTACTTTGTCCATCGCTGTGCTTGCGGTGCTCGCCATAGCGGCAGGCATATACTTCTATCATAGCAATGCAGTAAGGACGGCGAACAACAATAACGCGCAGGGATATGCGCTGTATTACGGGCTGTCGGCGCAAACCCCGCCTGCGGCCGCGCAAAGATACACACTCGCCCTCTCCTTTTTCCAGAAGGCTTATGCAGCCAGGAAATCAGCCTATTCCCTTTACTACATAGGGGCGTCCCAGTACGCGCTCGGGCAGTATGGGCAGGCGCTGGATACTTTCAAAAAGGTTTACAGCAACTATCCGGGGGATGCGCAGTTTGTCCCATTGAGTCTATACAAATCGGCAATGGCAGCCCTCATGCTCGGAAAGAACGCTGACGCATTGAAATACCTGTCCATGATGGAAAGCTCCCAGTTCAATTCACTGAAAGACATGGCCTACTATGAAGACGCAAGGATACTGGCATCCATGGGAAGAAAAGACGAGGCCAACAGGAAGATAGACGAGCTTATCAGGCTTTTCCCTGAATCGCCTTATGCCCAGGACCTCAAGGCCCAGATGGGAGCCGCCCAGGCGCCTGCGGCAGCGGCGGGCAAACAACCCGCGCAGGCAGGTAGTAAAACACTGACACCCGCGGGCAAATAAGGCAAGGCATTATCTGAACTTTCAGCGTAGTGCGGCCAACGCTTCTTTAGTTTAAGTCCAGGGGTGTTTTTTTAGGCGTCATTCCCGCAGGAGGCGCCCGATTTTATGTAAATAAATACGGGCCAATTTATAAAACACTTCAAAATGGATGCCCGATTAAGGCATTCGGGCATGACGGAATAAAGACACTTGAGGCAATTGGCATTGTCCCCTCTCCCCACGGGAGAGGGCAAGTGAGTTCCGCTTAACGGCGCCTCAAATCAAATCAAAAAGCTCTACCTGCGTGCCACCAGGCAGGATGAATTGTCCGGTGGAAGCAGTATCTTCTGTCCGGCCCTTATGCGCCAGCCCCTGATGTTGTTAAGTCCTCTTATGAGCGCCACGGGGATCCTGAACCTTCTGGCGATTTTAGGCAGAGTGTCCCAGCGTCTTACCGTGTAAGTCCTCATGGGAAGTCTCTGTTCCGGGGTGAGGCTGTCCAGTTTTGCAAGAAAAGGCATAAGGGTGTGTTTGGGTATCCTTAGAATGTAGCTTTTTACGTCCAGAGGTGTGCACCACCTGGTAAGTTCGGGGTTCAGCGCCTTTATATCTTCCAGGCTTACACCCGCGCATTTTGCCGCGACGGAGAGGTCCAGGGGCTGCCACAAGACGACCTCATCATAAGAGAATGTGTTCTGAGGGACCACATTGGCAAACCCGTGGCTGTCCGGATCGAGAGCGATAGACCTGGCGGCCAGGAACTTGGGCACGTAATTTTTTGTCTCATCCGGGATCCTCCTGGTGAAATAGAGGTCCCAGAAATTGTTGCCGCCTGTTTTTTCCAGGGCGCGCTTGATGGCCCCTTCACCGGCATTATAGGCCGCCATGGCAAGCCCCCAGGAGCCAAACATATTATGCAGGTCCTTAAGGTACATGGCAGCCGCCATTGTGGATTTCACAGGGTCGCGTCTTTCATCCATCCACCAATTTATCTTGAGCCCGTATCTCCGGCCCGTCGATTCCATGAACTGCCAGGGGCCGACGGCCTTGGCGCGCGAGTCTGCATAGGGGCTGAACCCGCTTTCTATCATGGAAAGGAACACAATGTCCTTGGGAATGTTGTTTTCAGATAGTATCTGCTTCATGACGGAGAGGTATTTCGGGGCGCGTGACAGCCACAGGGCGAAGGGCTTTTTAAGGTCCTCCGAAAAAAACTGCATGTATTTCGCCACCGCTTTTCCCGCGGCGGGGCTGTCCTCCAGGTTGGAGATGAAATTTTTGTCCTTTACCGCCCACGCACCCTTGGAAAAGAAAAAAGTGACGAGTGACACAATTAATAAAATATGCATCATTGCACGCTTTTTTCCCATGGTCCTTATTTCTATCGTATATGCAATGCGCTTGTCAAGCGCATTTATCCGGCGCGTTTCTACCTGAGTTCAGATGGTGGATCCTGGCCTCCCGTCTATTGTTTACAGGGGCGGCCCGCAGACGTTATACTACAAGCTTAAAAAAGCATGGGAGGCATATGTACGTAAAGCAAAATTTCGGGGCTGTGGGGCTCGCCTGCCTTTTGTTGTCGTTCTGGGCGGCTGTAGCCTGGGGCGCGCAGCCAATCGTGGCCAACATAGAGATAAGAGGCCTTCAGCGGATAGAGGAAGGCGTCGTGCGAAAGCAGATATCCCAGCAGACCGGCCAGCCCCTTTCCCAGAAAAAGATCAGCCGGGACATCAGGAACATTTACTCCACCGGTTATTTCAGGGACGTGAAGGTGGAAGGGCTCCCTTTTGAGGGAGGCATCAAGCTCATTTATGTTGTTACGGAAAAGCCTACCATCTCGCTGGTCACCATTTACGGCAACAAGGAGATAAAGACCGCTGACATAAGAAAGCAGATCAGCATAGCCACGGGGTCCGTAGCTGATACCGTGCTGATAAACGACAATGCCGTCAAGATCAAGGCCTATTACGAATCTGAGGGTTTCAGCCTCACCCAGGTGGTGCCGGTATTGAAGGCGCTCGGCGGGAATCGCGCTGACCTCACGTATGTAATAAAAGAGGGCCCGAAGATAAAAATAAAGGAAATACGGTTCGTGGGGAACAAGGTCCTCACCAGCGGCCAGATAAAGAAGGTAATGAAGAGCAAGGAGCGGTGGTTCTTCTCGTTCCTGACAAAAAGCGGTTATTACAAGAAAGACGACCTCATGGCGGACAGCGAGCGCATAAGGGAACTCTATTACGATCACGGGTACATACAGGCCGTGGTCTCGGAGCCGGAAACCACGCTGACCCCTGACAAGAAATGGGCCGTCATCACATACAAAATAACCGAGGGGGACCAGTTCAGGATTTCAGGCATAACCATCCAGGGCAATAAGGTCATAAGCACTAAAGACCTCCTGGGTCTGCTCAAGTCCAAGACAGGAGACCCGGTCAGCCGGAAGCTCGTACAGGAGGACGTCGTAGACCTTACGGAACGGTATTCCGAACACGGCTACGCGCTTGCCGTCATAAATCCGGACCTTGTGCCGGACACGAAGAAAAAAACCGTTTCCATTACTTACCAGATAGACGAAGGAGCCCTTTTCCACGTTGGCAGGATAGAGATATCCGGAAACCAGAAGACAAGGGACTGGGTCATAAGAAGGGAGATACTCCTGAACGAGGGAGACACCTTCAACAGCGCGCTCCTCAGGAAAAGCTATGAGAACCTCAATAACCTCAACTTTTTCAGTAAGGTCAACATAAACCCCCGTCCGGTCCCTACGAGCAAACAGGTGGATCTGGACGTGAACGTGAAGGAAAAACCTACGGGTTTTTTAAGCATTGGCGGCGGATACAGTTCAGTCGACAAGATCATAGGCATGGTCAACATATCCCAGGGCAACCTGGGCGGCAGAGGGCAGTATCTGAAATTAAGCGGGGAACTGGGCGGTCTTTCCAGTTTTTATGAGCTCTCCTTCAAAGAGCCGTGGCTGTTCGGCAAACGCCTGGCCTTCTCCACCTCCATTTACAAGCAGAGCCAGGACTACCTTGACTACACCAGGGAGGCCACGGGCTTTGACATAAGCCTGAGCAAGCCCATATCCGCCAATACCTGGTTAAGCGCCGATTACAGGCTTGAAAACGCAACAATAACCGGCATATTGAATACGGCCTCTCCCGTGATACAGGACCAGGCGGGCACCAGGCTTACAAGCAGCATAACCCCCGGCATAGTAAGGGACACAAGGGACAACTACCTGCTGCCGCACACCGGTTCAAGAAACAGCCTTTATGTCACCTTTGCGGGCATCGGCGGCGACAACAGGTTCCTCAAGGTGGTGGGAGAGAGCGGGTGGTTTTTCCCAGTTTCTCAAAGAACCACGCTTTCGCTGCACGGGATACTGGGTTACGGCACCGGTCTTTTAGGCTCCGAGATGCCTCTTTATGAGAGGTTTTACGTTGGCGGCATTTACACGGTCCGGGGGTTGGGGTATGGAGACGGCGGCCCTAAGGACATAAACGGGGAGCCCATCGGCGGATTAAATGAGTTGGTGGGCAATGTGGATTACATCTACCCTCTGCTTTCTGATATAAAGCTGTATGGAGACGTCTTTTTCGACGCCGGCTCCGCCTATGACAGCCTGCTGCCAAAAGACATCAGGTACACTTCAGGGACGGGCATCAGGTGGATTTCGCCGATCGGCCCGATAAGGATAGAATGGGGCTGGGACATAAACAAGAAGCCGGATGAGAAATCAAACAGGGTGGATTTCACCTTTGGGACTTTCTTTTAAATAATCAAAAATGGCTTTTGACGCGGAGCTGGAAAAAAGACAGGCGGTATCGCCCAGGGCCACCAGGAAGAATGGTGACGCCCCGCTTTCCAGTACGGCCAGAGCCGAAGATAAATACCTTAAGATGAACGAGATTATAATAAAAGGACATCCTTAGATGAGCTTCCGTAAGGAAGCTTAATAAAAAAACCATGGAATTGGGACCGATCAGACAAGGAGGATCAATGAAAAAGGTAATACTGATGGCAGCGGCAGTGCTTCTTCTGGCCGCTCAGGTGACGGTGGCCCAGGGCGCCAAGGCCGGTCTAAAAGCAAACAGGATAGGTTACGTGGACCTTCAGCGGGCGCTCAATGAGTCCAACGACGGCAAGGCGGCAAAGATCGAGCTTCAGGCCGTAATGAAGGGATTGCAAGCCGATATAGACAAAAAGATAGCGGAGCGTGACCAAATGAAGGCGGAGCTGGAAAAACAGTCCTCTGTCCTTTCTCCCAAGGCAAAAAAGGAAAAAGAGGCGGCCATTGATAAGTTGACTGCGGACACGCAGCAGCTCATTACGGAGTCCAACACGGAAATGCAGCAGAAACAGCGGGCAAAAGAGGTTGTCATCCTCAAGAAGATAAAGGATGCGATCGAGCAGATAGGCAAGAGCGAGCATTATACTGTAATACTTCCTGCCGACGTCATCCTGTACGCTGATGGGGCAAAAGAGCTTACCGACGAGGTCATACAGCGCGTTAACCAGACCTCCCCGGCGGCGGCGCCATCGGGCAAATAGGCCGGCAAGTAAAAATTGCCCTTCCTGCCCTTATGAAGCTCTCTGATATAGCCCTTTTTCTGGGCGGCAAACTATACGGGGACCCCGGTGTGGAAATAACCGGGGTTTCCGGTATTGAGGACGCGGGCCCCGCGGATATAACCTACCTGCTCAAGCCGTCTGAAAAACTCCTGGACCTGGCGGAGGGCTCAGCCGCGGCCTGTATAATAGTAAAAGACGCCTTTTTGACCGGACTTAAAAAAAACCAGATCGCGGTGGACGACCCTCAGCTTGCCTTCATCCGGTTGCTGGAGCATTTTCATAAAGCCGGACGGCCGCCTGCCGGCATAAGTGATCTGGCTTTTGTATCAGAGAGTGCGGAGATCGACGGACAGGCAGTTGTGATGCCCTTCGTCTTCATAGGGGAAGGTGCCCGGATCGGCGCGGGGAGCCTGCTTTATCCAGGCGTCTTCGTGGGCGCGGGGTCAAAGATCGGGCGCGACTGCACTTTGCACCCTAACGTCACCGTGCGGGAGGGTGTGGCGATCGGGGACAGGGTGAGCATTCATGCCGGAAGCGTTATAGGGGCCGATGGTTTCGGCTATATCATGCGAAGCGGCAGGCATATAAAGATCCCCCAGGTGGGAGGAGTCGTAATAGAAGACGATGTGGAGATAGGCGCCAACACAACCATTGACCGCGCCACCACGGGCAACACGGTCATAGGCAGGGGGACAAAGATAGACAACCTGGTGCAGATAGCCCATAACGTGAAGATAGGGGCCGGCTGCATTGTGGTGGCCCAAGCCGGCGTGGCCGGCAGCTCCACGCTGGGCAACTACGTTATAGTGGCGGGACAGGCCGGCGTAGCCGACCATGTGCATATAGAAGACGGCTCGGTAATTGGCGCGGGCTCCGGCGTTTTGCCCAACACCAGGCTTTCAAAGGGGGCCTATGCGGGCGCCCCGGCAATGCCGCACAAACAGTGGCTTAAGGCGATGTCTGTTACGGCCAGGCTGCCCGAGATGAACAAGACGATGCAGGACCTTGAAAAAAGACTGTATGAGCTTGAAAGGAGGCTATTGAGCGAGCAATGATAAACGTCAGAGAGATCGAGTCCATCCTTCCCCACAGGTTCCCTTTTTTACTCGTTGACAGGATAACGGAGCTGGTCGCGGGAGAAAAGGCGGTGGGGATAAAAAACGCCACCATCAACGAGCACTTTTTCAGCGGCCATTTCCCAGGAAACCCCATTATGCCCGGTGTTCTCATAATAGAGGCGCTCGCCCAGACGGCAGGCGTCCTTGCCTTCAAATCCGGCATGCAGGGCAAGGCGGTATATTTCATGAGCATCGACAAGGTTAAATTCAGAAAGCCCGTGGTACCCGGAGACCAGGTACACCTGGAGGTAAAGGTCCTCCAGCACAGGGACAAGGTCTGGAAATTCGCCGGCCGCGCGGTAGTGGACTCCAAGGTGGCGGCGGAGGCCGAATTCATCGCCATGGTCACCGACAAGGAGATCTGAAAAAAATGAAAATCCATCCTACGGCCGTCGTGCATGAAAAGGCTTCAGTCCCAAAGGACGCCCAGATCGGCCCTTACTGCATCATAGGCGAAGGAGTGAAGATCGGGCGCGGAGTAAAGATCCTGAACAATGTCGTTATAGAAGGGGATACGGAGATCGGCGACGGCTGCGCCATCTATCCTTTCGCCGTTATCGGTCTGCCTCCCCAGGACATGAAGTACGGAGGAGAAAAGACCGGCGTAAGAATAGGCGGCGGGAACATCATAAGGGAATACGTGAGCATCCACAGGGGGTCTGTTGGTGCGGAGGGACTCACCGTCCTGGGTGACAATAACTATATCATGGCCTACACCCACATAGCCCACGATTGCAGGATAGGCAACAACGTTGTGATGGCAAACTCGGTCACCATGGCCGGACACGTCCAGGTGGACGACAACGCGATACTTGGCGGCGTCATCGCAGTGCACCAGTTCACCCGCATAGGCGCTTTTTCCATGACGGGCGGATTCAGCGGCATAGGACAGGACATACCGCCTTACACCATCGCATCGGGCCCCAGGGCAAAGCTTTACGGGCTCAACCTGGTCGGCCTCAAGCGGCATGGCTACTCCAAGGAGACCATAGCAGACCTCTCCAGGGCGTACAAGATACTTTTCAGGAGCAAGCAAACACTGAAGGAAGCGATAAAAAAAGTGCAGGAAGACATCACCAGGACACCGGAGCTTGACCGCCTGCTGGACTTTGTAAAGACCTCAAAACGCGGCATCTGCCGTCCTACGGCTGCCAAAACCTCCCTTTAGATGGCAAAGACCGTAGGGCTCATAGCGGGCATGGGCAAGCTGCCACGTTTCATCGCAAAAGACGCGAGGGAGCGGGGCTACAGGGTTGTGGCCGTCGGGCTTGATCCCGTAGCCGATGATGAAGGTCTGGAGGCCTCGGTGGATGTGCTTGAGCGGATAAACGTAGGCAAGCTGGACAAGGTCATCAAAACCCTGAAGCGAAACGGCGTGGCCGAGGCCGTAATGGCTGGCAAGGTGCCAAAGGAACTGTTATACAAAAGCCGCATCACGCCTGATCTGAGGGCGGTAAAACTCCTCTGGACGCTTAAGGACAGGAGCGACGACACCCTGCTGTTAGCCATTACAGGAGAACTGGAAAAAGACGGCATCCGGCTGCTTGAGACCACCTCCTTCTGCTCCGGCCTGCTTGCCCCTGAAGGCGGCATAACCAAAAGACAGCCCACCAAAGCGCAGTGGAAGGACATTGAGTGGGGGTTTGGGATGGCAAAGGAGATAGGCCGTCTGGACATAGGGCAGACAGTGGTGGTAAAGGGCCAGGCGGTAATGGCGGTGGAAGCCATAGAAGGCACGGACAGGGCGATCAAAAGAGGCGGAAAACTGGCCGGCGGGGGGGCCGTTGTGGTCAAGACGGCAAAGCCCGCGCAGGACCTGCGCTTCGACGTTCCGGCAGTAGGGCTGAGCACCGTTCTGGCGATGATCGAGGCGGAAGCCGCCGTGCTGGCCGTTGAGGCCGGGGCTACCCTTCTGCTAGAAAAAGAGAAAGTATTGAAAGAGGCCGAAGAAGCGGGTATAGCCATAGTGGGCTACACGCCCCGCCGCCGTTAGTTTTTCCCTCGCTCCCGATCTGTCCTTATTTTTCCAGAAGGGATAAATCAAAATGGATGACCATCCCGGCCCCTTTGCCATGCAGGCCCGTCTTTTTCCCGTCCAGGATCTTCAGACTGCCCATAAGCTGTTTGGCAAGCGCGTCCACGAGTCTCAATCCTAGAGAGCTGGCTTGCCCGATCTGGAACCCTGCCGGAAAACCGGCTCCATTATCCGAGCAGGCAAGCTCTACATCATTCCCGGTGGCCTTTAAAGAAATTCTGATCTCGCCATTTTCTTGTGTATGGAACGCGTGTTTTAAGGAATTCGAGACCAGCTCGTTCACTATCAGGCCGCACGGCGTGGCTACATATAAAGAGACCGGGACAGAATCCATTTCCATATCCAGCCTTATGTCCTTTGCCTTATAATCTTTGACAGCAAACCGGGCAAGCTGTTCCAGATAATCCTTAAGGTCCAGCTTTGAAAGTTCCTTCGTCTCATAAAGCATCTGATGGACCAGCGCCATCGAATTGATCCTGCCCTGGGCCTCTTTGAACAGCTGCCGGACCTCGGAGTTTTTCGTAGTGTTCATCTGAAGAGTAAGCATGCTGGAAATGACATGCATATTGTTTTTTGTCCTATGGTAAAGCTCCTTAAGCAGGATCTCCTTTTCATTCAGGGAATCCTTGAGGGCCAGTTCGGACAATTTTCGCGCCATGGCGGCCGCCACAGTGTCAGTTACCGTCTCCATCAGATCGAGCTCTTCTTCCGTGAAACGCGTACGGTCGCGCGTTCCAAATGAAAGCGTTCCGATCGTTTTCCCATTATATACGAGCGGATGACAGGCGTAGGCTTTTACCCCAAAGGAGCTTACGAGACCGGTTTTTCCGTCAGGATTACCGGGTATGTCTCCGGCAATTGTCCTGCGTTCGTCCCTCGCGACGCATCCACAAACAGCAACCTCGAAATCGAGGTGCTCTATTTGTCTGGCGACCGCATCCGGAATGCCATGCCAGGCGTTCAAATGCATCCGCTGTGTCCCGTTTTCAATGAGGTAATTAAAAAAGACATGGCAGTTCAGATATCTCATCACCTTCCCGGCCAGGACCTGGATGATCTTTTCCGGCGACTCGGTGGATAAAAGCATCCTTGCTGATTCGGCGAGAAGCTCTATTTTTTCTTTTTCTTTTCTCAATGCTTCTTCGGCACGCTTGCGTTCTGTGATCTCGGCCTGAAGCACAATGTTTGTATGTTTAAGTTCCTGCTGGGCGGACATAAGCTCCCGGTTTTTCATTACCGCCGTTTCGTAAGAGGAAAGCAGGAGGTCCAGAATATGCTCACGCCCGGAAGTAATTAGATATTTTTGATCTCCAAAGATTATCTCGGCGCCGGTTTCGATCTTTTCCCTTTTCCCGGCCCTGGCTGCGAAGAGCGCTCTGTTGATCCGCTCAATAAGATACGTTGGGTCATATGGTTTTGTAATGAAATTGTCCGCCCTGCATTCCAGTCCCTTCAGGACGTCCCCGGCGTCCGAAAGAGCGGTAAGGAGGATTACCGGAACCCGCTTCAGACCCTCTTCATCTTTCATTTTTTTGCACAGTTCGAAGCCATCCATTTCAGGCATTACTATATCGCTGATTACAAGGTCGGGTTTATGCTTACGCATGTGCGCAAACGCTTTTTTACCGTTTATTGCGACCGAGACGCTGTAACCATTGTTTTCCAGGACGTATTTAAGCCCTACCGCCTGCGTTTGGCTGTCCTCTACGATCAGTATCTCCACTTTATTAAGCCCGTCGGCAAATGACCGTTTCATTAATAGGCGTTCCTTTTTTTGGCGAGTTCGTTAAGTTCGGCCGTGATCTTATCCGGGGGAAGCACCAGTGTTGCCGCGTCCAGCCGGACGGCGGCTTCGGGAAGACCATAAACGGCGGAACTCTCTTTATCCTGCGCTATCGTGACCGCTCCTTTATTGCGCAGCAGTTTCATTTCTTCCGCGCCATCATTGCCCATACCTGTCAGCAATACGGCCCCGGCGGCCCCGCCGTATGCCCTGGCCAGGGAACGGAACAAATAGGATATGGAAGGACGCGCACCATGCTCAGGCACGCCTTCTGATAAAAAGATAGTATTGTCGCCATTTACCCCCATTTGAAATCCGTCAGGCGCGAAATATACGTTTCCAGGGAGCATCATCTCCTCATTTTTCGCTATATGGAGGGGCACGCGGCTGGTCCCGCCAAGCCAGTTCAGCATTCCCGGGAGAAAGCCCGGCGCCATATGCTGTACTATAAGGAGCGGAAAAGGCAGCCCGGGGTCAAGCCCGCTCAGGATTGCCTGAAGTACGGGAGGGCCGCCCGCCGATGCGCCAATAGCTACAAGTTTTACTTCCCGTTCTGTTTCATTACGGAGTCTCTCAGGCATTGAAGAGGATACTGGTTTTTTCGAATCGAAACGAGACCAGCGGCGCACCACCACGACCTCGGACATAAGACGGACCGTCTTGACCAGTTCCTGGACCGATGCCGCGTGACCCGGATGGCCAAATCCATAAGGCCTTTGCACGACCGCAAGAGCACCCGCCTCCATGGCACGGAAGGTCGTGTCCACCTCACCGGGATCCCAGCTGCCGCTTACGATCACAATAGGGACCGGATTTGTTTCCATGATCTGCCTGGCGGCCTTTATGCCATTCATTCCGGGCATGTAGATGTCCATAGTAATGACATCGGGCCGCTTCTTGTCCACGAACTCAAGGGCCTCCCGCCCATCGGAAACCGCGCCTATCACGTGGATGCCGGCCTCGGAGAATATATGGGCCAGGAATTCGCGCGTAACCCGTGAATCATCCACAATAAGGACGTTGATCATAGTAATCTTTTTATCACTTCAAGGAGATTGCTTTGGTCAAAACTGCTCTTTACGATATATGCGTTGGCCCCTACCTCGATTCCCCGTTCCCGGTCCTCGCGGGATTCGAGGGCAGTGATAAGCACCACGGGAAGATTTGAAAGCCTCTTGTCCGCCCGGATCTTTGCCGTCAGGTCCAGCCCATTCATCCGGGGCATATCTATGTCGGATGCGACCAGGTCGAAATCCTCCGTCCTTAATATCGTAAACGCATCTATGCCGTCCACGGCGGTCTTTACATTATATCCCGCGGCCTCGATTATGTTCTTTAATAACGTTCTTGCTGTGATCGAATCCTCAACTACCAGAACGGATTTCCTTGACGCGGGTTCGGCAGCGGCCTTTTCAGGCGCAACAGTTTTCTCCAGGGATGTCTTCAGGGCGGATTTAAGGAGGTCCTGGACATTGAGGACCACGACCACCTGACCTGTGCCCAGAACCGCAGCACCCAGGACGTTACGCACTCTAGCAAGCTGTTTTCCAAGGTCTTTAACCAGTATTTCCTGCTCATGGAGGACCTCATCCACGATAAAGGCGATCCTGCGCCCGGCCGTGCCAAGCACCAGTACCTGTAAAAAAGGGCCGGTCATCCTTTTCTCAGGTCTCCGGAGCTCAAGCACCCTCCAGAGGGGCAAAAGCGGCACCGCCTGGCCGTCTACGAGGATGGTTTCCCTGTTTTCAATCGTCCTTACATCTTCCCGTTTGATCCTCATCGCGCGGTCCACACCTGTCAGGGGAATGATGACAGAGCCCCCCGCAGCCCGGACTTGCACCCCCCTGAACGTCGCCAGGGTGAGGGGTAAAAGGAGCCGGAAAGCGGTCCTCCCCGCTGCCGGTTCGCAGAAAACGGCCCCACCGAGCTTCTCAACCTTTTCCTGCACAATGGCGAGCCCCAAACCCCTTCCTGAAACGTCGGTGATGATGGGACTCGTAGTCACCCCTGAGCGGAACATCAAGGAAAGGAGTTTTTGCTCATCGGCCTTTTGGGCCTCTTCGCGCAAAATGACGCCCAGCCGCAGTGCGGACTCTCGGACCTTTTCGATATCTATCCCGGACCCGTCATCGGATATGACGACCTCCACCGCTTTACCTTCTTTTTGGGATATATCTATATTTACAGACCCCGCGGGGTCTTTTTTCTTTGCCCGCCTCACCGCCGGTTTTTCTATGCCATGGTCTATGGAGTTTCTAAGCAGGTGGATAACCGGTTCTCTGATATCATCGAGTATGCGCCGGTCTATCTCGATCTGGGCCCCGCTGATCGTAAGGACAGCCTCTTTACCCTGATCATGGGCCAGATCCCGGACGACCTTTGGCATGAGGTCCAGGACGGAGGAAAAGGGCAGCATTGAGATGGTTTTCACGTCTTCCATCAGGCCATCGACCATCCCGGTCAATGAACGGCGGTCGCGCTCAACAGCCTTTTCAAAATTTTGAAGAGAAGTTCGGATCTCCGGCCAAATTGCCGCCAAAGCATCTTCTTTTACCGCTTTTGTCTTTGCAATGATATCCCGAAGCTCGGAAGCTCTTTGGCCCGCCGCCTGCTTGGCGGATAGGAGCCCTTCTGTCTGAAGCAAAACGGAATCCAGTTTCTGTTTTGTTACACGGACCGTTCCGGGGGAAATGGCCGCCGCACTGGAAGAGCCGGCTGGCGCCCCCGGCTCAGGTTCCCGGTGGTCATGGGCCCGTTGGTTATGAGCCCGTTCGCTATAAGAATAAGCGGCCCCTTTCATTATCTGTTCGAAATCCCTGAGGAGGTCTCTTATCCTGGCCCTTCCAGGCGAAACAAAATCCCCTGTTTCTCCAACGCCCGCTATGAGCTCTCCAAGTATATTGATGGCGCGGTGGAGAAGATCTATGATCTCTGCCGCGGGGGTGATCTGTTTGCGCTTCAAGGCGGAAAGGACATCCTCAAAGGACTGGCAAAGGGTCTCTATCGTCGAGAGGTTCACTGCCCTTGCCGCGCCCTTCATGCTGTGTGATTCCCGGAAGACACTTTCGATGATACCCGCCTGCATGTCCGGGGCGGCCTTCTCAAGTTCGACCAGACCGGAGGAGATAGCGGAGATATGCTCCGCCGCCTCGGCCTTGAAAGTCGCAAGCAACCTTTTTAAGAATTGGGCGTCTTTTTCTTCCACGCGCCTTTTTATCTCCCTGAATTATTTCCTATACCCTATATTGCGCCATCAGGAGTTTCAGCTTTTGGCCAAGTTCGTTAAGGGCGTGCGCCGCCGTTTCGGTCTGTTTAGTTCCGGTGACGTTCTGCTCGCTTGCAAGTTTGATGCTGTTCATTGCCGTTATAACCTGCTCCATGCCCACAAGCTGCTGCTGGCTGGACGCGGCGATCTGGGTTGCAGCCTGCGCCGCCTCGGCAATGCTTCCGGCCAGCATTTTAATCGCCTCTCCGGATTGGCCGGACTGTTTGACGCCCTCTTCAACCGTCTTGCTGCCCTGTTCCGTCGCCAGCACCGCCGCGCTGGTCGCCTTTTGAATATCGCTAAGGATCGTGCGCACCTGGGCCGTTGCCTGCTTCGACTGCCCGGCCAGGCTTTTCACCTCCTGCGCAACCACCGTAAACCCTTTGCCGTGCTCGCCCGCCTTGGCCGCCTCTATCGAGGCATTGACGGCAAGCAGGTTGGACTGTTCCGCGAGATCGTTTACCGCCCCTATGATCTCTCCTATCGCCTGGCTCTGCTCACTGAGCTTCACGATGCTTTCAGCTATGGACTCCATCTGCAGACGGATCCGGGCCATTTTTTCAATGGTCTCATCCACTGCCCTTTCGCCCATCTGGGACACCTGCACCGCCTTCTGCGCGGCCTCCGAAACCTGTCTTGCTTTCTGTGAAGCTACCTGGGCCGTCTGCTTTACCTCTTCCACGGTGGTCGTGGTCTCGTTAACCGAAGTGGCGGTCTCGGTAACGCTTGAGGCGACCTCCGTGGTTGAAGAAAGTATCTCGCTCGCCGAGGACGCAAGGACGGTTACTGAGTCCATGACCTCGCGGTTCATCCTCTTTAAGTTGTGGACCATATCGGCAAATGAATTCCCAAGTGTGTCTTTGGGAGACAACGGATTCGTGGATATGGTAAGGTCGTTGCCGGCGATCCGCTTAGCCATTGCCGCCATCTCCTGAAGATATGCGATCATCCTTCCGAACGCCTTGGAAAGCGCCCCAACCTCATCATTCCGGTCTTCAATGGACACATCAACCGAAAGGTCGCCGCCGCTCATCTTTTCAGCCGCACCCGATATCTCCTTGAGGGGCTTGGAGATCATCCCGTTTAAGACAAAGACTGCTATAAGGCTTAGCGCAAAGGCCGCAACCCCGGCCAGGATGAAGACAAGGACCATCTTCCCGGCCATTGCGTTGGAAGCCTCTACGCGGGCCTGGGCGTGTTTTGTCTCCGTATTCATGAGCTCAGAGGCCAGGTTCCGTATCCTGACATATCGCTGCTCCTGTATCCCCATGCTGAGTTGCCTCGCGTCCTTAACCTTACCCTCCTGGATAAGGGCGAACTGCTCGTCTCTTGTTTTCCTGTAATCCTCTCTGACCGAGTTCAGTTCATCCATTTTTTTAACCGCAGCCTGGTCATTTTCGGATTTGAGATTTCCGATGGCAAAATTGATCAATTCAGTGATCTTGTTTTCCCTGTCCTTTATGTCCTGCTCCATTGCCTGCTGTTTTGCTTTGTTTTTGGTAAGCATCACTTCTTCTATATCCGCGCGGGTCCTATTCTGGTCTGCGAGGAGTTTTCCGATATTCATAGCAGGAATGAAATCCTTCTGGTACAGGTTGCTCTGCGAGCTCTTGATACTTATGAGTCCCATATACGCCGTAAGGATCACTGCCGTTAAAATGACGAATACCATGCCGAACCCTAAAAACAATTTAGTCCTTGTAGCCAGATTGGCAAACCATTTCATGCGCCGCTCCTCCTTGGGGCCATACATCGCTCCTCCCCGGGCATCTATATTTTTCAAAAAAGATCTTTCGTATCTGTTATGTTCAAATCAAATCAGAAAACTTCTTCGTTGACCACTATCAGCTTGTCTTTCAGGATGCGTCCGGCGTCAAGGAGGATAAGACCTTCCACCGTGACTCCCCTGAAAAACTCCTCGCCAACCCCGGACAGGGTGGGTATTCTCTGCTGCAATCCCTTAAGCGGCACGTTCCGGATGCCCAGGATAACATCGGCCAGGACGCCGAATTCCATGTCTCCCTTTGCAATGATAATGACTTTGTTCAGGTCTCCCAGGCCTTTTTCCGGCAGGTCCAGGAATTTCTTCAGATCGAGTACAGATATTATCTGCCCCCGTACATTGATGATTCCCAGGACAAAAGACGGGGTGCAAGGCACAGGCGCCAGGTCCTTGATAGGCAATACCTCCCTCACATAAGAGGATTCGATGCCGTAACGCTCGTGGGCCAAAAGAAATTCCAGGAACCAGGCGTGCTCCCCCTGCTCCGCCGCCTCCGGTTCTTTTGCCAGCGCGCGGGCGCGCTTTCTTAACATGCCTTTCTTTTCCGCGGGTGAGGGCTCGCGGTCAACAGCCAGCCGGGCATCTTCCAGCCGCCTGTGGATATCCGCCCAATCGCCCCCCTTTGAAAATTTCTCCCGTTTTTCGCCGCTCATAACCGGGCAATCTCCCTCATATTGTTATTGATGATCTCGATGAGCCTGCCAGCGGTCAGCCCTTCGGATTCCGGAATGAGATCGCCCTGCCCGTATCCGTCCATGGCCGACAAGGCATTTTCAAACTGTTTTCTGGATTCATCGGTCCTGCCCTGCCTGCGCGCCAGATCTCCCAGTAAGAAATAGGCAAGCACGAAATCCGGATCCAGATAAAGGGCCTGTTTAAGAGAAAACACCGATTTTTCAGGCAGTCCCATTCCCTGCTGTATGGTGGCAAGCAGGTAATACGGACCTGGGTCGACCTTGTCGGAGGCGATGGCCTTTTCGCAAAGTTCAAGCGCGGCCTCCAGCTTTCCCTGATCAGCATTTATCCGGGCGAGAAGCGCCAATAACCGTGTATCGGCGCCTCCCGAGCTTATAAGCCGCTCCGCCTGGGCGCAGGCCTCCGCATACTTGCCCTGCCGGTATAGAGCCACGGCATTCTGATACGACTGTGTGAACGCGTCCTGACCGGACCGTGCCCCGGCCTCCGGGAAAAGATCCTCTTTAAAATTCTTTTTTGCTTCGGGAAGTCTCTTTTTGGTTTCAGGGATGGCTCCCGCTTCTGGGGCTGTTTTCCGTAATTCAAGCGCGGCTTTTTTCTCCGCTGAAAATATTTCGTTCCGGTAAGGCGGAAAAGGAACGGCAGGAGGTGCAACGGCCATCCGGCCTGTTTTTCCGTTGTCTTTCTTATAAAAGGAAGAATCTTTTTTATACAGGGAAACTCCGGGAAAATCGGCCCGGGTGAAGGAAGAAAACAGGTTGGCCGACATCTCGACCGGGCTTACCGCCAGCCATCCGCCTTCAACAAGACTTTTGTTGAGTTTTTCGCTTACCTCTTCCTGGACCCTGCGGGAAAAATACATAAGGACGTTTCTGCAGAATATTATGTCCAAACCATTGGCGCCATTGGTAAGGGATGGGCAGATATCACCAGAAAGGTTATGGAACTGGAAGGACACCCGTTTTTTTATATCGGGAAACACCTCGAACCGGTCTTTGGCGACCTTGCGGAAATAGCGCTCCCTGAACATCGTGGGCGTGTTGCGAAACGACCATTGCCCATATATGCCGCTGGCCGCTTTCCGCAGAAAGGCCGGGTTTATATCCGTGGCCAGGATGCTTATGATCCACTCTCTGAAATCGGGCAGCATGCTATGGAGCAGGATGGCAATGGAATATGGCTCCTCACCAGTCGCGCATCCGGCGGACCATATCCTCAAGTGGCGGCAGGATTCACGGCGGGCCCGGATCAGGTCGGGAAGTATCCGCTCTTTCAGGATATCGAACGTCTTTTCCTCACGGAAAAAATATGTCTCGCCCACGGTCAGATGGCTGGCCAGCACCTCGATTTTTTCCCCCTCCGCCGGCGCAAGCAGAAGAGACCGGATACATTCTTCCGGGTCCTCATGGCCCAGCTCGGGCGCTGCCCGGCGCAGAGCCATTTCAAGATCGCCTGCCCGCTCTTGCGGAAAATAAAGACCCATGTGGTTTTCTATATACTTGCTGAAGAGCTCTAAAAGTTCCCGTGAGATGAGTTGTCCCATTTTTTTATTTCTCCTCCGCCTTTTTAAGCGCCGATTCAAGCTCCGCTTTTTCTTCCAGGGAGAGGAACCGGCCGAGCTCGTGAATGAATATCATCCCGCTTTCCAGCTTTATAACACCTTCAACGTACTCCATCTCCGGATGTATCTTGCCGTGCGGGATGATCTGCTCCCTGGGCAACTCAATTATCCCCTCGACCCTGTCCACCCCGAATGTGACAATGCGGCTGGATGCAATTGCCACTAGCATATGGTCCTCAATGTCCAAATCTCTTTCGGGCAGCCGGAACCTCTTTCGCAGGTTGAAAACCGGCACAATGCCGCCTTGCATATTGATTATACCCGAGACTATTTCCGGGGCCTTGGGAAGGGGAGTGATTTCGACGGAGCGGATGACCTTCTCCACCTGCGAAAGGGGAAGTGCGTATTTCTGGTCTTCAAGAGCAAAAACCACGAATTTAATGGAATTTTCCATGCTCCGATTAATTATTATACCCTTATTTTTTAAATTTTTTCCTATAAGGGGGGATAGACTTAAACAGGCTTTCTGCAAATCAAAAATGCAAAGTAAAGAATGGAACCCAAATGCTGGCGGCTTTTAAACCCCGCCCCTGGTTCAGGACATATTTCTATTGGAAAGTGCGAGTCAGCTAGCCTCGCCAGCGGCGCGGTGTCTGGCTTAACATGCTACGAAAGTGAACGGTGTCCAGATATCGAATCCTGGACGGATTGTTGCTCATTCACAATTTGTTAAAGAAGCTACTTTCTACCCGAGGACCTCGCGTATAAAGAAGTCAAGCAGGTGACGGGTTACCAGGTGTGCCGGTTTCTTCTTAACCGGGAAGAATTACGTCGTGGATGAGCTTCTTTTTCGAGGGCTCCCTGCCGCTTATCTCAATGCCAGAGAGGAACACCTCTTCCGCTTCCTTCAGTTTTGAAGGGTCGTTCGTGTGGAGCGTGGCAAAAGGGGTCTCGGCGCTTACCGCGTCCCCCGGTTTTTTGCCTATGATGATGCCCGCCGCCGGGTCCACATCTTCATCCATCCTGCCCCTTCCAGCCCCCAGGAGCATCGAGGCATGGCCCACCGCAAAGGCATCCATTTTGGTGATATATCCATTCCATGGGGAAAGCACCGGCTTTATATGGCTTGCTGTGGGCAAAAGAGACGGATTGAGCACTGCATCGGCATTGCCGTGCTGGGCATCGACGCACTCCAGCAGTTTGGCGAAGGCGTCCCCGTGCTCTATATAATCCCATATCTCGTCTTTATAGCGTTTAAGCAGGCTCTCGCCCAGCCTCTGGGGGCGGGTCTCCTCGCTTACCGCGTCGGCAAGGTGCAGCATCCAGGCCGCAAGGGCCATGGTGACCTCCATCAGGTCGGGAGCGAAACTGCCTTTAAGTGCGGATATGCATTCCTTGAGTTCCAGTGCGTTGCCGACCGCCCGCCCAAGGGGGGCATCCATATCGGTCACAAGGGCAGCGGTCCTTACACCCATGGATTCTCCTATCCTGACCATAAGGCTGGCAAGTCCCTTTGCCTCCTCAAGGTCCTTGGTCAAGGCCCCGGAACCCGTCTTTACGTCCAGCACAAGTGCGTCCAGCCCCTCTGACAGCTTCTTGCTCATAATGCTTGCGGCTATGAGCGGCAGGGACTCCACGGTGGCCGTAGCGTCACGCATCGCGTATATTTTTTTGTCCGCGGGGTTTATCTCCTCCGTCTGCCCGTTTATGAAGAAACCGGACGCCCTCAGGCACTCCATAAGCTCCTCTACCCCGAGATCGGTCCTGAACCCTGGAATGGAGGAGAGTTTATCGATCGTCCCTCCGGTATGCCCCAGCCCCCTGCCGGCTATGGAGGGCACCTTCAGCCCCATTGCGGCCATGAGCGGGGCAAGTATTATCTGCGTCTTGTCCCCTACCCCTCCGGTCGAATGTTTGTCTACCTTCACGCCCTGGACGCTGCCAAGATCCAGCTTTTTACCGGAGGATACCATGGCGCCAGTGAGGGCGATGGTCTCCTCCGGGCTCATCCCATTGGCGTAAACGGCCATAAGGAACGCGGCCAACTGGTAGTCCGGGATTTGCCCCTTGATGTTGCCTTCAACCAGAAACGATATCTCGGGGCCGGAAAGCTCCCCTCCGTTTCTTTTTTTCCTTATCAGGTCCACCGCTCTCATAAGGACACTAGTTTAGATTAAAAAACAAAAAAGGGTCAATTATCAAAAATCTGTTAAAATATGTCATGCTATTGACGGATCCCAAACGCCACATCACCGCCCCCAGGCGCCTTCCGGCTTCGCCCGCAAGGAAAGCCCTTCAAAAGGGATTTTTACTTTTTGTGTCTTAGGTCCTTTTTCCCGCAGAGGAGGAAACGGAAAAACAAAAAGATCATGAAAAGACAGCTTTCATTTTTCCTGGCCGTTTCAATGGCGATGATAGTGCTCTATGTTGTCATCCAGTTCGCGGTACCGGCGGACACCGCCAAGGGTACCGAGGAACTCTGGATCCCTCCGGGCACCACGTTCCGGCAGGCGGCGGGTATTCTTAAAAACAAGGGATATATAGGCGATGCCGGGCTTTTTGTCATCGCCGCGAGGATCACGGGGGCAGACAGGGACCTCAAGGCGGGCTATTACGTCCTGAACGGCGAAATGTCCCCATGGTTCATATTCCAGATGCTAAAAAACGGCAAGATGCTCAAGAACCTTGTGACAATAGTGGAAGGCGACAGTCTGCTGGAGATAAGGAAGAAGCTCGTGGAGAAAGATATCATGAGCCCGGCGGATTTTGACCGCCTTGCCACCGGCAAGGCATTTCTTGCAAAATTGCATATAGACGCCCCTTCGCTTGAAGGCTATCTGTTTCCAGCCACGTATTCATTCCCGAAGGGGGAACCCGCGGAGCTGGTATTTACGGAGATGGTGAACCGTTTGATGCAGGAATATGACGGAAAGCTCCAGGCCAGGGCCCAGCAGGAAGGCCTTGACCTCAACAGCGTCCTCACCATGGCCTCCATTGTAGAGAGGGAAGCGGTAAAGGATTCAGAAAGGCCCATCATTGCGGCAGTCTTCTACAACAGGCTGAAAAAAGGAATGCCCCTGCAGGCCGACCCCACGGCGGTTTACGGAGTAAAGCCGTTTTGTGAGGGAGTCACCAGCCAGGACATCAAGAGGTGCACGAAATATAACACTTACAAGATAAAGGGGCTTCCCCCGGGGCCCATCGACTCACCAGGGTTGAAGTCAATAGAAGCGGCCCTCTACCCCGCGCGGGTGGATTACCTTTATTTCGAATCTAACTATGACGGCACACATACCTTCTCTGACGATTATGAGCAGCACAAGATAGCCATACTGAATTCAAGGGAGGAGCTCAAGGAAAGGCAGGACGCCCTGATAAACGGGGAAGAGATAAATGAGGGAAACGGACAAAAAACAAGAGAAGTGGCTAAAGGGAAAGTACAGTGAAAACCAGGCAGATAAGAATAGGTAATGTCCCCGTAGGCGGCGGGAACCCCGTATCCGTCCAATCCATGACCAATACGGACACAAGAGACACCGGCGCCACGCTGAAACAGATCCGGGCATTGGCAAAGGCGGGCTGCGACATCATGAGGGTGGCCGTGCCGGATATGGAGGCCGCAAAGGCGCTTGGCGCAATAAAAAAAGACTCCCCCCTGCCCGTTGTCGCCGACATACATTTTGACTGGAGACTGGCCCTGGAGGCACTGGAGCAGGGAGTTGACGGACTCAGGATAAATCCGGGCAACATTGGGGCCGGGTGGAAACTGAAAGAGGTGGTGCTGGCGCTTAAGGACAGGCAGATACCAGTCCGGGTGGGTGTGAACGCGGGGTCACTTGAAAAGGGCCTGCTGGCAAAATACGGCCGCCCCTCCGCCAAGGCGCTGGTCGAGAGCGCGCTGAAGGAGATATCGCTGCTGGAGGGGCTTGGCTTTCACCTTGTAAAGGTCTCCCTTAAGGCCTCCAACGTGCCCACAACGGTGGAGGCTTACAGGCTGTTCTCGAAAAAAGCGGACTACCCCCTGCACATAGGCATATCGGAGGCCGGCCCGCCTTCGGTCGGCACCGTAAAAAGCGCGGTAGGCCTGGGCGTGCTTCTGTCCGAGGGCATCGGGGACACGATGCGTGTATCGCTTACCGGCAACCCGGTCAATGAGGTACGTGTGGCCCTGCAGATACTGGAGAGCCTTGGGCTAAGACAGCCGGGGGTGGAATTGGTCTCCTGTCCCACATGCGGGCGCACGACCATAGATATCGAAAAGCTGGCCACCATGGCTGAGAAGAAGCTGCGCGGGCTCAGGCTGCCCCGGCCCGTGAAGGTGGCGGTGATGGGGTGTGTCGTGAACGGGCCCGGAGAGGCCAAGGAGGCGGATTTCGGCATCACGGGGGCAAAGGGCATGGGAATGCTCTTTAAAAAAGGAAAGCTTTTAAGGACCGTAAAGGAAGATGAACTCTTGAAAGAGCTTATCAAGGAGGTCGGCAAATGGAAACCATAAGGGATATCAGCAAATGGAAACCATAAGACTGGCCCGTGTGATGCGGGAGACCGCCATAAAGGAAAAGAGGAACGGGAAATCCATCGGATTCGTGCCGACCATGGGCGCCCTGCATGAAGGACACTTGTCCCTGCTGAGAACGGCAAGGGCTGAAAACGATATCGTCGTGGCAAGCATATTCGTAAACCCCACCCAGTTTTCCCCGGGGGAGGATTTCGACCGTTATCCGAGGTCCGTGGGAGACGACCTGGAGAAACTGGAAGGCCTGGCCGACCTCGTGTTCCTGCCTGAGAAGGAAACCATGTACCCGCCTGATTTTTCCACCAGGGTCGAAATAGAGGGAATGTCCGGGGCCATGTGCGGGCCGTTCAGACCGGGCCATTTCCAGGGCGTGGCAACGGTGGTGCTGAAACTCTTTAACATAGTCCAGCCGTCCAGGGCCTATTTCGGGCAAAAGGATTACCAGCAGGCCGCTATCATCAAAAGGATGGCCAGGGACCTGGACCTGCCCCTGGAGGTGATAGTCTGCCCGACAGTGAGAGAGTCCGGCGGGCTGGCCTTGAGCTCCAGGAACGCATATCTCAAGCCGGAGGAAAGGAAGGCGGCTGCCGCCCTCTACCGCGCCCTTCAGGCAGGAGCAAAAGCGCTAAAGGAGGGGCAGAGGGAGGCGGGCCTGATCGGAGGGATCATGCGCAAGGCGCTCTCTGAAGAACCGCTCGTCAGCCAGGTACAGTACATATCCGCATATGACGCTGAAACACTGAAAGAACTTGTAATCATTGAAAAAAACAACGTGGTTTTGGCTGGAGCGGTGGTTGTGGGGACAACCAGGCTTATAGACAACCTTCTGGTAAATGATTTAAAATAAATGCAAAGGGAAAAAAATCAGACAAAAATGTTAAACAGGGTCCATATACAGATACTAGACAATCCGGCCAACTGGATTCCGGGCACGGATTCAGGCTTCGGCGAACAGGAGCAAAACCAGCTGATAGCCAACGAGTTGAGAAACGACCTCAACTACAACTATCCTTCTGTGACGAGCGTTGAATATATAGACCTTTTCAATGACGACGCGGATGGCTTCTCCGAAATAAGGGAACTGCTGAACCAGGGTATCATAACCGCGCCCATTGTGCTTATAAACGGCGTACCCAAGATACACGGGGGCATACCCTCAACACTCATAAAAGTCGAAGTGGAGAAGATAATCTCCTCCGGCCCACTGCACTGAACAAGCAAAAACAAAAAGAAAAAGCAAAAAGCCGTCCCCTGAAAATTTTGCTAGCGAGTCCCGTCATACACAAAACAAAAACCTTTCCCCGGCAAAGAGAAAGGGGTTTTTGGGGACGCGCCGCATTGAAAGAAGGTCCGGCTTTTCCAAAGAATCTTTTTAGGAAATTTTTTTCTTTTTTATAAAAACAGGGGCGCCATACGCAGAGGTGAAATAAAAAATGGCAATAGACGCGAAGATCGAAGGCAACAAGCTTATCATCACATGCGACCTGGAGGAGCCCACTCCAAGCGCTTCAGGCAAGACGCTCGTGGTAGCCAGCACGCGGGGGAACATGAAGACATCCGTCACGATAGACGGAAAAGCATTGATCATCGGACTGAACGCTTACATTTACAAATAGGATAGAACGGGGGGCATATTTCTGGAAAATGCAGTGGAATGTGCCCCCAGCAGAAAGGTAGGCTTGCATCCGGCAGTAGGTCACAAATTCATACCTTGCACTGCCTGCATTTTCAATTTAAAATCAGGCATCCCATTACTCCAGGCTTTCGTAGCCTGCCTGATCGAACGCCGGCGTACAGACCGCATAGAAGACCAGGTCATTTCCGCCGGAGTTCGATATCTGCTGGGCGCAGCCGGCCGGGATAAAAACCACGTCGCCAGGCCTGACCTCCTGTACTGGCATGTTGCCTATCTTCACAATTCCAGTCCCTTCCATTATCAGATATCTTTCCTCGATCCCATGCAGCCTGTGCGCCTTGGTGGTAACGCCAGGCAAAACGCGCGCCCTGGCTATGGAGACGGCCCTGTCGGCCTCCGTGTTCCAGGATTCCACGATGTAGCATCCCTCCGGGATGAAAAATTCCTTGTGGGAGCCGGCGCGTGATATGATCGGTTCCATTCCTCCCGCTCCTTTTTAAACAGAAATTCAAACTGCATTATAAAACATTTTATTTTTTGCCTTGAAAGATTTTTATGCAAAGCGAGGATGAGCGGATTTTTAGAATTGGGGCCTTGCAAAAAACACGCTAGATACCCGGATGCTCCGTTATATCGACGGGGATCCCCGTCCTCTCTTTAAGGACCAGCCTCAATACCTTCCCGTTTATCGGATGGTAGTTTTGCCAGAGCAGAAGCCATCTGGCTATGGCATCATAAGGGTCTTCTTCCCTTTTCAGGTAGTCCCTGTGCGCCTCCACATAGATGTCGCCGTTTCTCACCCCCACCTTCACGGGCTGATAGATTATCGTGACCAGCGTGCCCTCGGGCACCATATCAAACAGTTGCTCTATATCCCGGCCGTAGAGCCTTATGCACCCGTGGCTGGCCCTGAGGCCCACGCAAAAAGGCCTGTTGGTGCCATGTATCAGATAAGTGGGCCGTGAAAGCCGGAGGGCGAAACGCCCCATCGGGTTATCGGGGCCGGGCGGGATGAAGAGCGGAAGTTCAGGGTCCTGCTTCCTTATGGAAGCAGGCACATACCAGGCGGGATTTTTGATCTTCTGCACAACGCGGTAAGTCCCCGGCGGTGTGCCGAACCCTTCCATGCCAATGCCTATGGGGAATGTCACGACGGAAAGGTTTTTTTTGTCTTTTTTGTCTTTCAGACCTTTATTTTTAAAGTAATAATAAAGCCTCATCTCGGCAATGTTTACGACGATGCCTTTGTGCGGCGCGTCGGGGAGCACCTTGAGACCGGGAATTCTCAGGACCGTACCCTTATCGGGCACCCAGGGGTCCACATGCGGGTTGGCATCAGTTATCTCATTGTAACCAACATCATACCTCGGTGCCAGTTCAACAAGTGACTCGTCTCCTTTGATCACATGCGTATGCATGGCACCTATCAGGGTATTCTGAGGACTGAACAGGAAGGGCTTTTTGTTTTCCAGGACGGTGCTGTGCGCGCCCGCGTGAGCAATGGGCAGAACAGCCAGCAAGCAAATGGTCAAAAGAAGGAACTTCATTGCGCGCATTTTTTTATTTTCTACCCGAAGGCCGGGCTTGTCAATCGCACAGGAGCAGAAAGAAAACAAAAACCCTCATCCTGCTATAATAGCGCATATTTGCGATGCCGCTTGTTTTGTAATGAATCACCCTGCAGCAAGCCGCAGGGAAGTTAAAAATATAAATTTCATTTTTTTGATTTGTCCCATGGGGGGATAGTGAGAGATTTTCAGGCGCCTCCGGCAAAGATAACGCGCCCGGTTATTTCAGGTTTTTTCCCGAGAGAAAAACTTTTCAGTTCCCTGGATTCGATGAGGGAGAATCCTGCCATATGGGTGTCCGGCCCCGCCGGGGCCGGAAAGACAACACTGATCGCCAGCTATCTGAGTTCCCGCAAGATTCCTCACCTCTGGTACCAGATCGACAAGACAGACGCTGACCCGGCCTCTTTTTTTTACTACATGGGACTGGCCGCGGGGAAACCGGAGGGCAAAAACAAAAGATCCCGAAAACAACAAAAACCCCTGCCCCTGTTCACGGCGGAATACACAGGCGGGCTCTCAGCATTTATTGCAAACTATTTCGAGAACCTGTACGGCAGGCTAAAACCTCCGTACATCATTGTGTTTGATAATTGTCATGAGGTCCAGGAGGGCCCGCTTTTCGAGGAGATAACCGCCAAAGCCATCCTCCTCATTCCCCCCGGGATCCAGTGCATACTGATAAGCCGTTATGACCCCCCTGCCCGGCTGGTATACCTGCTTTCAAATAGAAATATGGAGTCCATCGGCTGGGAAGATATAAAGTTCGGACTTAGCGAGTCCGAGGTATTCGTCAATACTCACGGCAAAAAAACCATACCCATGGACATACTGCAAAAGCTGCACGAAAAAACCCGGGGCTGGGCGGCAGGGCTGGTGCTTCTGATGCGGGAGATGAAGATGGAGGACGCGCCGGAATCGCTTGCCTCTGTCCGGCCTGAAAAGATATTCGATTATTTTGCCGGTGAAATACTTGGGAAAATGGACAGAATGACCGTGGAGTTCCTTTTGAAGGCGTCATTTCTTCCCAGGATACCGGCCAGCCTGGCAGAAAAGATCACCGGGCTCGAAGCGGCCGGGAAAATTCTTGCAGGCCTCAGCCGCAGCAATTATTTCATTGAGAGGCGCAATGTACCGCCCGTTTACCAGATACATCCTCTCTTCAGGGAGTTCCTGAACGCCAAAGCAGCGGAGACCTATTCAAAGGAAGAGATCTCTGCCGCAAAAAGGGCCGGGGCGGCGCTGCTTGAGGATGCGGGCCAGATAGAGGACGCGGCGGAGCTTTGGATGGAGTGCGAAGACTGGGAGGCGCTTTCCGCACTCGCCCTGAAAAACGCCGAAGCGCTTATGAACCAGGGTCGGGCCAGGACTCTGGAAGGGTGGATATCAAGACTTCCAGCTAAAAAACTGCTTGAGAGCCCGCCATGGCTTTTCTTTTGGCTGGGCGTATGCCGGATGGCATTTGATCCGGCCCAGGCAAGGAGCCACCTGGAAAAGGCCTTGCAGCAATTCGTCTCCGGGGGGGATTTGACCGGCACTCTCCTTTCATGGTCCTTTATCGTGGACAGCTATCTCTACGAGTGGGACGATTTTTCCACTCTCGGCGCCTGGATAGACCGCATTTACTCGCTCATGGGTCCAGGCTTCCGGTTCCCGTCCATTCAGATCGAGGCCAAGGTGGCCTCCAGCATGATGTGCGCCATGGTGTCTTGCCGTCCGGGGCACCCTGATGCTGAAAAATGGGCGGGAAAAGCGCTTAAGCTCTCAAAGGGTTTTGGAGACCCGGCCAGCCAGGTCCAGACGAGCACTTTCGCCACATATTTTTACGGCTGGAGGGGAGATTTCAAAAAATCCGTTCTTTTAACGGAAGATATCCGCGAGGTGGCCGCATTGCCGGATATCTCGCCGCTTTTCAAGATCGGCTGGCTGGGTCTTCATGCCATAAATAATCTTTTTATTACTCCTTCTCCGGAGACGGCGCTCGAAAATCTGTCTATCGGGAGCGAACTTGCGGAAAAGACGGGTGTGCACGTCTGGGACCAACACTGGGTGGTGGTCGGGGCCTTCGCCGCGCTCATGAATGGAGATTTTAAAAAAGCCGATGAGTTCCTTTACGGCCAGAAAAGGGCAAACATCCGCGGCAGGATCGGTTTGAGCCACTTTTTTTTCGTTTTGGCATACCGCGAATTCATGGGCGGCAACCTGGTGCAGGCCGCCGCCCATGCCGAGGCCTCGCTTAAATATGCCAATGAAACGAAATATCCTTATGCGGAGGCGCTGTGCTATTTCGAATCCGCGCAGATAAAACACGCGCTGGGTCTGCTGGGAGAGGCAGAAGAGCATCTTCGATCTGTAGAATCGCTGTCCACCGGCTCCAGGATGTTCGATTTCATGTGCGCTTTGGCGCGGGCGCAGTTCTCCTTTGACAAGGGGGAGGAAGCGCAGGGCTTGGCATTTCTTCGTGAAGGGTTTCGCATGGGACGGCAACAGAATTATTTCAGTTTCACCTGGTGGTGGGACCCGCCGGTAATGGCCGCGCTTTGCGCAAAGGCCCTTCAGGCGGAAATAGAGCCGCACTATGCGCGGGAGCTTGTACGCAAACGGGGCTTAACAGAGTACGCCGCGCCGGTAGAAGTGGAGAACTGGCCGTGGCCGGTTAAAGTCTACACGCTTGGGGAATTTCGTGTGGTCATAGCCGGTACGAAATCGCTGGAGCCCCACGGCAAGCCGCAGCAAAAGCCCCTGCTGCTTTTAAAATTGCTGATCGCCCTGGGCCATAAGGACACCCCCGAAGAAAAGATCATAGATTATCTCTGGCCTGACGCCGAGGGCGATCTGGCGCACAAGTCTTGCGAGATAACCTGTTTGCGTTTAAGGCGGATAATCGGAGACAAGGCCATTCGTGTGAGCGGAGGCCTGGTTTCCCTGGATGAAAAACACTGCTGGACGGATTTAAAGTCCATCATGCAGGTCATGGAGCAGGCCGAAAGCTTATGGAAAAGTGGTGTGAAAACCGGCGTCGAGGCCGAAGCAGTCTCTCTTTCCAAAAAAGCAATGGACCTCACCCAAAAAGCCATCGGCCTGCACAAGGGAGACTTTTTGCCATCGGACCCGTTGCAGCCATGGGCAATGGCGGCGCGGGAGCGCACCAAAAACAGGCTCCTTGGTCTGGTCACAAAGGCCGGCAAATATCTGATGCGGGCCGGGCAATTTGAAGCTGCTGTAGAAATGTTCGAAAAGGGCCTGGAATTGGACAGCCTGGTTGAAGAACTTTACCAGAACCTGATGCTGTGCCAGATAGCCCTTGGCAGGCGTGGCGAGGCGGCCAGGGCCTATGAAAAATGCCGGAAGGCGCTTTCCGAAATCCTGGGACTCAATCCTTCCCCCACGACTGAAAAGATTTACAAATCCATTTTTTAAAATTCTTGCCTATCCATTTCATCTGTAGGTCATCTGTAGGTTGCCGCGTGTTTTGATATCCGTGCGGGCCTTCATGTCTTCGAGTGCCGGACTTTGGCCCCGGAAAGCAGGGGAGACATATTGTGGAAAGCTACATAATCCGCATTTACAGGCGGGACACCCTGAACCCTGACAGCGTTTCGGGTCTTGTGGAGGGCTCGTCCCTGAAAAAGCCGGTCGTCTTTTCGAGCATCAGGGAAATTCTGGATGTTTTAAGAAAATCCACGGAAGCGGACCTGGCATCCAAAAAAACCGGGCCACCCAAATATAAGGATTATGACGAATAGAATTTAAGGCAAAAGTTTAAAAAAAATTTTCCAGAAGGGGATTTTCACGTCCCCAGGGAGGAACACTTGAAGGCAGAGCTTGATGAAAATGAATCACCCTGTGGCAAGCTGCGGAGTATCTGTTATGATTTTTTAGTTAAAAAGGCATTTATCTGGCTGTTTTTACCGGTCCTGCTGCTCTCTCTTGCCGGGTGCGGGGGTAGCGGTGGCGGCGGCACAACCTCCATAAGCGGCAAGGTAATAGACGGTCCCGTGGCAAACGCGTCGATAACCGTCTACCAGGTTACCTCCGCTGGTTTTAATAAGGTGGGCACGGGGTCAACCGGTTCGGACGGGAGTTTTTCTTTAAGCATTCCCAATTACAATTCTGCCGATTACTACATACTTTTTGTTTCTGGCGGCACATTCGACAATAACGGCAACAGCACCGGGTCTCCGGACATGGTGGGATTTCTTGCCCCCGGAGGGTCGCACCAGGTATTCATAACCCCCATAACCACCCTGATAGGAGAGGACCTGTTTTCTAACGGGGTCTTGAACCCTAACCTCAATTCCGCTCAGGTGGACGCCGCCCTTAATCAGATGCTGGCCGTCCTGGGCCAGATATTCCAGGCGCTGGGCGGCAACAGCCTGAACGGCATATCCTCTTCCGATCCCACAGGCCAGACCAACCTTGACCAGCTTCTGGCGGAGCTAAACGGCATACTGCAAGAGCTTGCAAATGATGTGGCCGGCCAAACGGGGGAAGGTTACGGCCAGGCAATGAAAGACCTTGGCAACTACATCGGCAATAACCCCGGCACTTTCGGAAAGGAACTTGGGGCCGCATCGAACGGGGGCAATTTTTCTTTCATCAATTTCAATTTTACCGGCGGCAACGGAGGCACTATAAACATCTCGGGCACCCTGAACAACAATGACCAGACAGATCTGGGAAACCTGAAAAAGCAGCCGCCGTCTTTGGGAGTAGCCAATATCCCGGCCACTTTTTCCGTCCCCACTAATTTTTCGGTCTGGGTCGTAAACAATTCAGGCCAGGGGACCCCTGGCACAGTCACGAAGCTCGATGCCTCGGGCAACAAGCTGGGGACTTATACTGTTGGCAACGGTCCGGATTCGATCGCCATAGACCCCTCCGGAAATGTATGGGTGGCAGGAGATGCAGTTGTCACCGAGCTTGACCCGTCAGGAAACCATTTACGGACCTGCAGTCTGAATACCGGAGATGGAAGCGCCTACATGGACTCTTTGGACTCAAATTATGTAGCCACCGATCCTTCCGGCAATGTGTGGGTCACGGACATATTCGGGTACACATCCGACCCGCTTACCATAGGCAGTTCTTCGCAATATAATAACGGATATGGCGAGGAAGGGATCCTCACCCCCACCACGGAAACGGATTGGCACGGCTCTGTTATCGAGCTTAACCCATCCAGTTGCGCGATAGAAAAAACGATCGATATCCATTCCCTGACCAATGGCCAAACGGACAGCCCTGGCCCGATTGCCGTAGACCCTTCAGGCAATATATGGGTTATCAGCGCCGGTCCGCTTAACGCGGTTAATTTTACCACTAATTTAACGGAGGTCAGTCCCGCCGGCACTCTGTTGCAGGGACCCATTCAAGAGGACCAGTTATCCTCGCTGGCCTTTGATCCAGCCGGCAACGTTTGGGTCATGGATAACCAGGTGGGTGCAAAAGCTCCGGCGGGAGTGGGCGAATTCAATATATCCACAAAAAAATACTCCGAATTCAATGCGGGTTACGGGCCGGACACCGTTGCGGTCGACCCTTCGGGCAATATCTGGACCGGCGGCGAGGCCGGCCTGAGCGCCATCGAATGGAATTCATCCGGCTCGGAGATAAAAAATTATAATATAGGATATTGGGCCAAGCCGGAACAAGGTACGATAGCCTTTGACCCCTCCGGCGATGCCTGGATCATCCATGACAGCTATCAGGGCGGGATTGCGGGCGTTACGGAGATAAATCCGTCTTCCGGCAAACAAGCTGTTTATAATGTGGCCGATCCGGTTGCGATTGCCATTAGCGCAAGCGCCTCAAACAACTCCGGCGGCTCTTCCGGCAACGGGTCCGGGGGCGGCTCTGCGGGAGGCTCCTCCTCCGGCCATCAGTTCATTGCCCTGGCTGGCGATTTTTCCACCTCCTATATCCTCAATTCGTCCGATGGGGCCAACTGGAACCTCGTTTATGATGGCGCCAACAACTCCTCACACATCACGGGCGTGGCCTATGGAGACGGCAAATGGGTCGCGGTGGGCAACTCCGGCTCCAATTCCGCGATCCTTACCTCAAGCGATGGGCGGACATGGGCGCAGGCATACAGTGCGCCAAATGGATCAACTCCGATCGAAGGCATCGCCTTTGATAACGGCACGGGCACCTTCATGGCGATAGACCAGTACGCATCCCATTACTATGTGTCAGCGGACGGATCCAACTGGACAGCCTATACCGGCAACACACATGGCGGAAGCATCTATGGCATTGCGGGCGCCGTCTTTGGAAAGGGCGTCTACGTGGTAGCGGAGTCGGGCGAATACATCGACAGCTACACATTATCAGACCAGACATGGCACTCTTTTAATGACCCGCAGCTCAACCCCCACTCTGTCGCTTATTTGAACGGTCTTTTCTTCGTATCGTCGTATAACGGGTTCTACTATTCCAGTGACGGGGTCAACTGGACACTGGTCCCGGAGTCCAATTCGCCAGCCGGTATAGCCTATGGAAATGGCCTGTACATCCTGGCGCAGGGAGTCCAAAGCCCTCCATCCTGCAATATTTCATACTCCACAGACGGGGTCCACTGGAGCGCCTCCGGCTACAGCAGCACCAGCTTTGACTGCACGGGGGCCTATTTTGCAAACGGGGTCTTTTTTGTGACCCCCGGTGCCGCCGGGAGCGGACCGGGCCTCCGGTCCACTGACGGGAAGACCTGGAACAGTGCAGCTTCCTCGAACACAAGTTTTTATTATTCCAATATCATTTATGGGAACAACACGTACGTTGCGGCCGGCAACGGCGTAATCAATTACAACAGCGGCATCTTTGATTCAACGGACGGCTCCACATGGACCGGTATTCTGAACACCACATCGTACTCAGGAATGGGGAGCCTCAGCGAGATCGTTTACCATTGAGTCCGTTCTCCTCTTAAAGGAGGTTTGAATTGATGGAAAGTTACATAATCCGCATTTACAGACGGGACGCCATGGACCCGGATATCGCCTCAGGACTTGTGGAGAGCTCGTTCATGGGAAAGCCGGTTTAGTCATTTACTTTGAAGTTATAAATATCATCTTGACAGGCAAAACCATTTTAATGGATTTTAAATAAGAATAAAAATCTGTGATTCAAGACGCTTAAGGGAAAAAGGAAATATAAGGATTATGACGAATAAGGATTCGAGGCCCGGAGATTAAAAAATTTTTCAAAAGGGGGATTTTGCGTCCCCGGGGAGGAACATATGAAGGCAGAGCTTGATGAATTAAAAAAAGTATTGATCTGGCTGTTTTTACCGGTCCTGTTGATCTCTCTTGCCGGGTGCGGGGGGGGCGGTGGCGGCGGCACGGCCTCCATAAGCGGCAAGGTGATAGACGGTCCCGTATCGGGCGCATCCATAATCGTATATCAGGTTACTTCTTCGGGTCTCGCCCAGGCGGGGACCGGATACACCCAATCGGATGGAAGTTTCGCTTTAACTATAAGCAATTACAATTCTTCCGATTACTATCTGCTCTATGTTTCCGGTGGGACCTTCAGCGATAAAGGGTCCAGCACGGCTGCGCCCACCATGGTTGGATTTCTTGTTCCCGGAGGCACGTCGACTGTTTACATAACTCCCTTGACCACCTTAATAGGCGAGGCGCTGTTTAACGCCGATGGGACCATAAACACCAATTTGAATTCCACTCAGGTGGATTTCTATCTTAAACAGATGCTCTACTATATCGGCCAGTTATTTAACGGCATGCAGGGGCAGGATTTAAACTCGATATCGCTTTCAAACCCTGCGAATTCCCAGCTTATTAATGAAATATTGGCCCTGCTTCAGGACCTTGCGGACACTGTTAAAAACCAAACTGGGGAAAAATACAACCAGGCGATGCAGGACCTGCTTAACTATTTAAGCGTTCCTAACAATGGGGCAAAGCAAGCCCTTTTGGCCGCGTTAACAGGCAACGGCGGAAACGGGAACTTTACGTTTGATGGTTTCCAATTTACCGGCAACGGCGGCGGCACCGTAAATATCAGCGGCACGCTGAATAATAACGACCAGGCCGGATTGGCAAATGCCGAGACGCCTCCTGCCCTGCCTTCGGGATTAACGAACATCAAGCCGGACTTTAACATACCGGCAAATTTTTCTGTGTGGATCGCGAGTGGCGACGGCACGGCCAGAAAACTCGATTCGTCAGGCAATGTATCTGGACCCTATAACGCAGGTCCGGCCCCGGATTCAATAGCCGTTGATTCAAACGGCAATGTATGGGTCAGCGGCGCCGGCGTGGTTACCGAGCTCAGTCCCTCGGGGGCATCCGAGCAGACCTGCTATTTACATACTGGCAGCGTCTCTTCCGGAAACAGACCGAATTATAACGATTCGAATTATCTCGCCGTCGATTATAAAAACAATGTGTGGGTTACGAGCGCGGTAGGTTATGATTACACGCCGGTAACAGAAACCACACCTCCACGCTCTTACCCCGGGTGGGGCGATGGCGAAGGCGGTTATTATGAAAACGGGACCTCTCAAATATATGACTGGTGGGACGGGGCGATAATAGAACTTAATACCGCAAGCTGCAGCCTGAATCAAAGCCAGGACCCGTATATCAGATATTTCGATACATATAGCGGATCGGGCAACTCTATCAGTAGTCCCGGTCCGATTGCCGTGGACCATTCCGGCAACCTCTGGGTTGATGCATTGGGAGGGGGGTTCCCCACCTATGGGCAGTCTTTCAGTGTGAACGTTGCGGAATTCAGTTCTTCCTCGGGCAATCTCATCTCTCTGCCAGGCGGGGTTCCCGATCCTGGGCTGCAGAACTTTAACTCGATCGCCACGGACCCGGCCGGCAACCTATGGGCCTTTGCTGGATTTTATGCTTCAGCCAACCCTGCCGGCACTCCGGATCTCAGCGAGATAAAGCCGGGCGGATCAGTTGCAAATTATACGGTAGAATCCCAGGGGAGTTTGGAAAGTGATAAACAAGTTCCTTTCAACGGGTTTCCGATGGCCGTTGATCCTTCCGGCAACATCTGGATCGCGATCACGCAATACGGCGCTGCTTCTTCAAGTGCTTACGAATACAGCTCTTCGAACGGCACCCTGATAAACCATTATGATCTGGGCGTTACCGTGCCCGGGTTTCAGGTTTCGCAGGCCGCGGAGCAGATAGCCTTCGATTCGTCAGGCAACGCCTGGGTCATAGGAAAGGGCGCGAACGGCGCCGACGGTGTCATCGTAATTAACCCGAAAACGGCCGGCGGCAAACAGGCCTTTTTCCAAGTCCCTGATCCGGTCGCCATTACGGGCGGCAGTTATACCTTGACCGCTCCAAGCGTAAGCTCCGTAAGCCCCGCTAACAATGCAACCGGCGTAAGCACCTCCCCGGCTGTGACGGCAACCTTTAGCGCGGCAATGAATTCCTCGACTATCAATTCGGGGACATTCACCATTACCGGGCCTAACGGGACACAGGTAACCGGAGCAGTGACTTTCGACGCCTCCACCAATACGGCGACCTTTACCCCATCATTCCCGCTCAGCACCGGCACCTCATACACCGCCACCATCATGACGGGGGCTTATGGCGCCGACAATGTGGCGCTTGCAAGCGTATATTCATGGAGCTTCACTACAACTTCACCCTCCGTGGGCGGCACCAACACGTTTACGGCAGGGATCCATCCACTGGGGATAGCCATAGACGCCTCCGGCCATATCTGGGTGGCCAACAGCGGCGACGGCACGGTGGAAGAAATGGACTCTTCCGGCAGCGTAATAGGCACTTTTGGCGGCGGCAATATAACGGGTGCGGGGTACATAGCCATAGACGCCTCCGGCAATGTCTGGGTAACGGGCACCGGCACCTCCATAACCGAATTATTAAAAAGTTCTGGCTATGCAACAAGCGCGGCATTCAATATGGCCACGCCCAGTATGACTGGCCCGGGGGGCATAGCCATAGACGCCTCCGGCAATGTCTGGGTGACAAACACTTATACCGGCACCATGACAAATCTGTACGAATTCCTGGCGCCAAATTACACGTCATCGAACACATTCTCTGCCGGCTTCGGAGGAGGTGTGGCCACCGGCCTGGCGATTGATGCCGCCAGCAATGTGTGGGTTGGATATAATGATTATGGCTACGGCGAGGTAACCGAATTATTGAGCTCAAGCTCGTACAGTTCGCCGGGTAACTTGTTTTCCACCAACATGACAGGCCCTGAGGGCATGGCTATAGACGCCTCCGGCAATGCATGGACAACGAATTTAGCGGCTTCTAATCCATCAACTTCCGCAGGGACGATAGTTAAATTGACCGCTCCGTCAACTTCGTCTTCGCCATATACATTGGGCGCAGCTCCTGAAGGAGTGGCGATCGACTCCGCCGGCAATATCTGGGTGGCAAATAAAGGCGGCAATACGGTTACGGAATTGAACTCATCCGGCACTGTCGTCAATTCATACACGGTAGGCACAAACCCTGTCGATGTAGCGATAGACTCTTCCGGCAATGTGTGGGTGACCAATAACGGAGACGGCACCGTATCCGAGTTGGTGGGAGTCGCAAAGGGGCCCCAGTTTTTCCCTTATTCGGGCCCGCAATTCCCATGATTTGCCCATGACTAGCCTATAATTTGGAGGTTAATTTTTGAACATGATTTAAATTTAAATTGCCCGAATTAATTTAAGGAGAACCGTTTTTCAAAGGCAGGCGTGGCAAACATCGCCGCTCGTGGTTTTTTAAAAAAACCCCGGAGGGTTTGGATATAAACCCTCTGGGGTTTTTCGCATAATATCCCTTTTTTAGTTTTTTAAAGCTTCGTTATCTTAAGCCTTGATATCTTCCTCTCCTCCATTTCGAGGATGAGGAAGCGCAGGTTCTGATATCTCACCTGCTCTCCCACCTTTGGGAGCCTGCCGAACAGCCCGAACACGAACCCCCCTATGGTGTGGAACTCCGCCGATTTCATATCGGCCCCTACCAGCTCGTTCACCTCATCCATCCCGGTCTGTCCGGAGACTATGAAAGTCCGCTCGTCCACTATCTCGATCTCCCGTTCGGCCTCGATCTCCTCGAACTCGTCCTGAAGGCCGCCCACGATCTCCTCCATTATGTCCTCGAAAGTGATAAGGCCGTCCGTGCCTCCATATTCGTCTATCACGATGGCGATCTGGAACTTCTTTTTCTGCATCTCGTCCAAGAGTTCCGAGAGCATCTTGTTTTCCGGGACAAAGTAGGTTTCCCTCATGATCTCCGTTACCGGGGTGGTCTCATTCACCGTGCCTTCGGCCATCTTTATAAGGATGTCTTTTATATATAGTATCCCTGATATGTCATCGATGCTTTCCCCGATCACGGGATACCTGGAATAGCCCTCTTCCTTCACCAGCGCCATGGCCTCTGAAATGGAGGCGGTGCTCGGGATGGATACGATCTCGGTCCTGGGCACCATGACCTCTGATACCATCATGTCGCCGAACTCAAAGACCCGGTGCAGAAGCTCCTTTTCTTCCTCTTCCAGCGTACCGGCCTCTTCGCCAACGGTTATGGCGGCCTTTATCTCATCCACGGTCAGATATGAAGGCAGAGGCTCCTGTTTTATTCCTATCAGGTTCAGAAAACGGCTGAAGAACCACACCAGCGGACTTATGAGCTTCATATATATCTGCACCGGCCTGGCCAGCGAAAGGGCGAACTCGTCCGCGTGCGCCAGCGCCATGGTCTTTGGCGTAAGCTCGCCGAACACGACGGTCAGAAACGTCATGACGGCGGTGGAGATTATCACGCCCTTGCTGCCCAGCATCTTGACGGCCACCAGGGTGCCAAGGGCCGTGGCAAATATGGTAAGCATGTTTGCGGAAACGATGACAGCGCTGAAAAGCCGGTCCGGCTGATCCAGTATCTTCTTAAGGACAATGGCCCGCCTGTTGTTCTTCTCCACCAGACTTCTTATCTTATAGCGGTTGGCGGAGATGAACGAAGCCTCCACGCTGGATAGCGCCGCAAGGGCGAAGATCGACAGAATTATAAGAAGTGCTTCTAGTATACCGGGAGGCTCCATTAAATAGGAAAGGTCAGTTGGCCTTCATCTTCCCGATGACGGCGTGTGCGACATCAGTGGTCGAGACGGCGGAAGGATCATCAGGAGAGGGTTTCATGTCATATGTGACATGCCTGCCCTCCTCAATTACACCGGCAATCGCCTTTTCGAGCCTTTCAGCCGCGTCCTGTTCCCCAAGATACCTTAACATCATGACACCTGATAGCATCATAGCAAAGGGATTCATCTTGTTCAACCCCTTGTACTTGGGGGCGCTGCCGTGGGTGGGCTCGAAAACCGCATACCCTTCTCCGATATTCGCGCCAGGAGCAAGACCGAGCCCGCCTATCAGGCCGGCGCCAAGGTCCGAAATGATATCGCCGTACAGGTTGGGCAGGACAAGGACATCATAAAGCTCCGGTTTCTGCACAAGCTGCATGCACATATTGTCTATTATCCGGTCTTCAAACCCGATATCCGGATAATCCGCGGCTACCGCCCTTGCCACCTCAAGGAAAAGCCCGTCAGAAAACTTCATTATGTTTGCCTTGTGGACGGCGGTGACCTTTTTTCTTCCGTTTTTACGGGCGTAATCGAATGCAAAACGGACAATGCGCTCAGTGCCGGAAACCGATATCGGTTTTATGCTTATCCCGGAGTCTTTCCGGATGTCTTTTCCGGAAAGCTCGCGTATGGTATCTATCAGGCGAAGCGCCTCCGGGGTGGATTTCTGGAACTCTATCCCTGCATAGAGGTCCTCGGTGTTCTCCCGGACGATGACTAGGTCTATATTTTCATATCTGGACCTGACCCCCTTGAAGCTCTTGCACGGCCTCAGGCAGGCATAGAGGTCCATAGCCTGGCGGAGCTGGACGTTTATGCTCCTGAACCCTTTGCCCACGGGCGTGGTGACCGGGCCTTTTATGGCCACCTTGTTTTTCTTAATGGAATCTATGACCCTTTGCGGCAGGGGGTTGCCTTCCTTCTCGTAGACGTCTTCTCCTGCGTCCTGAAAATCCCATTCAAAACCCACCCCTGTGGCCTCAAGCACCATGCTGGTGGCTTCAGACAGCTCCGGCCCTACTCCGTCTCCCGGTATGAATGTTACTTTATACATAGATAGAGGTCTCCGATTCTGTTGTCATTTCTATATCTTTTAGAAAACGACCGTGAGTATCTTCCTGACGATGTCAGGATGGGTCGCCAGGAGACGAAGCTCATCGTCGGTCAGGGGCTTTTGCGTATGCAGGTTCGCGTACTGCGCAAGCTCCAGGACCTGTCTGGCCTCGGCATCGTCCTTGAAGCTTATGCCAAGCTTGTCATAGACGTGCCTGAACCCCTTGATCCCCCCGTATGCGCCGGTGGTGATGACGCGCCCGGTCTCAGTGATCATGGGCTCGCCCCGCCCTACGTCCTCGGGGTCATAGAGCTCATAATTCCTTCTGTCCTTAAGAGCGCCGTCAGCGTGTATGCCGGATTCGTGTGCGAAGGCGTTTGAGCCCACACCGGGCTGGTTTATGGGTATCGGGAGCCCGAAGGCGTAAGAGGCGTATCTGGCTATTTTCCAGGCCGTTTTGAGCTTCGTATGCTCATCCAGATGGGCCCTTTCCTTCAATGCCTGGGAATACGTGAGGGCAAGCACGGTGGAGACCAGGTCGCAGTTGCCGCAGCGCTCGCCGTAACCGTTCACGGTGGTGTTAATGTAAGCATCCACTCCCCCGTCCACAGCCCCCTGGGCCCCTGCCACTGATACGGCCTCGGCCATGCCCAGATCGTTGTGGCAGTGCATTTCTATGTCCATCTTGCCCGCAAGGGCGATAGCCTTTATCCTGTCATAGCTCGTGATCGGGTCGTCAAGCCCCAGGGTGTCACAGTAGCGGAACCTGTCCGCCCCGGCCTCTTTTCCCGCGTGCACGAACTCTATAAGTTTATTGATGTCCGTCCTGGACCCGTCCTCGGCGTTTATTCCGACCGATTTGGCCCCCAGGTCCTTTGCCAGCCTGACAGACTTCTGAAGGGAGCCCAGTATTTCGCTCCATCCCTTCTTGCCCTGGAACTTGCCCTGTATCATAATGTCCGATGTGGACATGGAGACGTTTACGTGCTTCAGGTCTGGACAGTTCTTGAACGTAAGCTCAACGTCTTCCGGGATGGCCCGGCACCATCCTTCCAGATGGAGCCTTTTTATGACGCCCAGCTTGGCAAGCTCAAGGTTGGCGTTTATATAGCCCACCTCGTGCTTGAGCGTGGGGAAACCCACCTCGCTCTGGAAAATACCCATCTCATCCAGATAGAGATTGAGCATTGTCTTGGACAATTTCGGCAGCAGGATCCTGGATGTCTGGACCCCGTCCCTGTTGGTTACGTCGATAAGATAAACCTTATGATCCGCCATGTTTTTAATCCACCTGAAGTTTTTTTAAGTTCTATATTATACACGGAATGGCCCAGGACTTTTCAATATGAGGCCCCTGCTTCACATTGCAGGCCCCTATTTTAAAAAGTTCAGACGGATCTGAAGGGGCTCCGCTTTAATTATGCCCATTTTAATCGGGAAATCGAAACGGGGCTTTTTAGTGTGCTAAAATCCAAAATGGCTCCTTTCTTTTTCGACCTCGTTTTCCCTATGAAATTAAAATCCCTTACCTACAGCGGTCCCGAAGGAGCTGGCCCCCTTCCGCCAGGGACAATAGTGGAAGCGGAGCTGAAAAAGACGGCAAGGCGCGCAATAGTGCTCGGGTCAAGAGACGCCAAAGACCTTCCCTCGGGAGGTTTTCCATTAAAGGCAATTAGATCGGTTGTGCCCGATTGTCCCGCCCTGAGCCCGGCCCTCCTTGAACTGATCAAATGGATGGCGGGGTATTATATGGTCCCCGAGGGCTCCGTGCTTAAAGTGATGTGGGGCGGTGAGCTCTTCGAACCAGGAAAAAAGAAAAAACCAAAAAAAACAAAGGAAACGGACCTGTCCGGGGACATGTACGCAGACTCGTCCGGCGCGTTGCAAATGCCCCCTGAGCATTTAACGCCGGAGTTTTTTGATCTTGCCCACGGACTGAAAAAGCTGAAACAGCCCGCCGGCTATGGGGCGTTTCTCCTTCATGCCGGCCACCGGCAGGAGATGGAGTTTGTCCTTGCCGCCGCCTTGGAGGAAAAAACAAAAAAAACAAATGATGAAAAAGGGGTGATTGTCACATGCCCGGAGAGATCCCATTTGAGCCAGTTCGAGGCCGCCTTCTTACCCGTTTTCGGGAACAGGCTTTGCGTTTTGCACGGGGGGCTCACCCCCGCGCAAAGAAAGCTTGCCTATGCCCGGATACTGGAAGGGAAAGCGGACGTGGTGCTGGGCACCAGGGTGGCCCTTTTCGCCCCTCTGAAAAAGGTTTCCCTGATAGCGGTAACCGGTGAGGAGAACGAGAATTACAAGAACCGGGAAGACGTCAGATACGGGGGCAGGGAAGTGGCTGTCATGAGGGCCTGGCTGGAGAGGGCCCGCGTGCTGCTGTCCTCCGATTGCCCGTCCGCGGAATCTTACATGAACACGCTCAAGGGCAAATACGGGCATATCCGCCTAGAAAAAAAAGGGGGAAACCCTGGCATCAGGGTCATCAAAGATGCATGGAGAAAGCAGGGGCCCCAACCGGCTGCCGGATTCCTCGATAAATCCATAAGTGACGCGCTTTCCCGTGCGCTTCAAAAGGGGAAAAGCGCCATGCTCCTTGCAAACCGGCCGGGGCACTCCGTGCCCTATTGCGAGGAATGCGGCCATTTTGAGCGATGTCCTTCCTGCGGTACGGCGCTCGTTTTCCACAAGGAAGGCTCCCTCTCCTGCCATTACTGCGGCTTTTCCCAAAAACAAAAAAATGCTTTTTTGCCGGAGACATGCGTCAGGTGCGGAAGCCACTCTTTAAAACCCCTCGGGGCGGGCATTGAAAGGCTTGCCGAAGAGATAAAAAAACTCCTCCCGATGGCGGCCCTGAGGATAGAAAACAAAAACAATGCGGAGGGCAAAAGGGAGGCAGCCGTGGAGATGGCGGACAACGCCATCATCTTCCTGGGCACCAAAAAGATCTCAAAAAACGCGAAGACGGCCGGGGCGGCGGCAGCGGCGCTCATATACCCGGAGTCTGCCTTTTTCCGGCCCGGTTTCAGGGCCAGGGAAAGATTGTTCGCGGAAATAAACCACCTGGCGGACAGGCTTTCACCTGACGGGGTCCTGTATATCCAGACAAGGAACCCCGAACTGTTCAGGGCCATGAAATATCTTGATTATGAAGGCTTCATGGAAAACGAACTTGAAGAAAGAAAGGCGCTTGGATATCCGCCTTTCTCCAAACTTGCCCAGATCACCATAAAAAAGGAAGGCAAAGGGGACTTTTTTTCGATGCGGGGCAATCTTCCCGCTTCAAATAGTCTTCCCGTTATGGGGGGGCTTCCGGATATGGGACGGGGGAATCCGTCCGGAGCTGGCGAAGTGGAGATCCTGGGGCCGGTGCAGAAAACGGATGAAAGGGGCGGGAAATTCTATTCCATACTGGTAAAGGCCTCCTCGGCCCAGTCGCTCAAAAAGGCGGTGGCGGGGGTGCTAAAAACGATCAGGGCAGGGAAGGTCACGGTAGACATAGACCCGGTTTAAGAAATCCTGTACTTTAAAATTAATTATTGCCTGGCGGCATCTTAGACATCTAATTAAATGAGTTTTATGCCTCTGGCCGAACCCAGGATCCTTCTGGCCTCAAGGACGTCCCCCTTGATGGCGGACTTCAGCGCTTCCGGAGATGAGAATTTCTTTTCATCCCGGATCCTCTTTACAAAATATACCGCAAGGTTCGCGCCCAGGATGTCTCCCTTGAAATCCATTATGAAGACCTCCGGTGAAAGCCTCCCGCCGTTAAAGGTAGGGTTTGTGCCTATGTTCATGACCCCGTCGTATACTTTCCCCAGGAGCCTTGTCTTTACGGCGTATACCCCCTCTTTGGGGATGAGCTCGTGCGGAGACATTATATTGGCCGTCGGATAGCCAAGAATACTGGAGCCCCGCCCCGCACCCTTCTCCACAGTGCCCTCTATCATGTATGATCTTCCCAAAAGCATGGCCGCGTCAGACACCCTGCCCTTCTCAAGAAGGCCCCTTATGCGGCTGGAGCTGACGACCTGGCCCTTCATCCGCACGTTCCTGACCACGGTGAGCTTAAAACCGTATCTTTTTCCCCGTTGTCTAAGCAGCTCCGTCGTGCCTTTTTTCGCCCGCCCGAAGGCATAATTATGGCCAACCACTATCCAGACCGGATGGAGTCTTTCCACCAACACCCTCTGTATGAAGTCGTCCGGCTCAAGGCCCGCAAACTCCCGGTTGAAATTTACCAGAAGCAGCCGCTCTATGCCCAGATGCCCCATGACGCGCGCTTTTTCTTCCGGCGGGGTCATAAGGCTTGGGGCCCTTTCCGGAGAGAGGACCTTTACGGGATGCGGGTCGAAGCTCATTGCCATGGAAGTCCCCCCAATGGCCCCGGCCGCCTCTGTTACCTTTTGCATTATCCTCTGGTGCCCGATGTGCACCCCGTCAAAATTGCCTATTGTAAGGACAAGGTTGGGCCATGTCTTTTTGATCCCCTCAAGTCCCCTTATTATCTTTATGCCCACTTTATTATTTTTCTTTTTGTCTTTTATGAAACCGTTTTTTCTCTTTTTGAAACCTTCGGGGAAAGCTCCTCAAAGATGCGTTTTGCCTGCCATATTGTCTCTTCAATGGCGCCCTGGTTGTTTATAACATAATCTGCCCTTGCCACCTTTTCGAGCAGGGGCATCTGCACGGAAAGCCTCTGCCTGGCGCTGGCCGGGGGTATCCCCTGGGCCATAAGGCGCGCCAACGCGGTCTTTTCATCCACATATACGGCGATCACCCTGTCGAACATGTGCTCGTACCCTTTTTCATACAGGAGTGGTATCTCGATAAAGGCTATCGGGGCCGAGGAGTTCTTTGAAAGCGACTCCTCGATCTCCTTTATCACCAGGGGATGGATGATACCTTCAACCGAGGCCCTTACCGCAGGGTCGGCGAAGATCAACCCGGCAAGTTTTTTTTTGGAGAGTTTTTCCTCTTCAAAAACGCCGTCCCCTGCAGCCTTTCTTATCATATCAAGCACTTCCCGGTCTTCGAGCAGTTCCGCCACTATCCTGTCCGCGTCTATGCAAAAGGCGCCCATCTCCCTGAAAACGGAGAGCACCCGGCTCTTCCCGCTGCCGTAATTTCCCGTCAAGGCCACTTTGACCATAGGATATTATACAAAAAACGCCAGGTCAGAGCGGCTGAAAACGCGCTAAAAGCCTTGAAAATTAAAAAACTATCCTATATCTTAAAAAGTAAGAAGCCCTTTTTTGTTTTCCACAATTTTTTGCAACTCGCAAAAAACTGAAAAGAAAAATCTCTCAAGAAGGAGGATTTCAAATTAAATTTATGGGTATAAACCAGATGGACATAAAGCTTAAAGAATTCGTGACCGGCAAGGCCATGGATGCCAGAGCCGGCGCAAGGGACCTCCTCAGGGCGGGAGCCGGCAAGAAAAACCTCCTCCTGATAAACATGGCACACGCCCTACTTCACAATTCCGCAGAACTGATAAAGGAAAATTCAAAGGACGTAGAGGCCGCCCACGGCAAAGGACTTTCAAAGGCGATGATAGACAGGCTCACGCTCACCGAAAAGCGGATAAAGGAAATGGCCTGCGGGCTGGAAGAGGTTGCGGCGCTGCCAGACCCGGTAGGGGAGATATCCCATTTAAGGCAGAGGCCAAACGGCATGCAGGTGGGCAGGATGCGGGTTCCGATAGGCGTCATTGGCATCATATATGAGGCCAGGCCTAACGTCACCGCGGACGCCACCGCTCTTTGCCTGAAGGCGGGAAACGCGGTTGTCCTTCGGGGCGGCTCCGAGGCCATGAACTCCAACCGGGCCATAGTGGGCATTCTCCGGGAAGAGGCAAAAAAACAGGGCTTCCATGAAGGGATCATAAATTTCATAGACATCCCGGACAGGGAAGCCATCATTGAGATGCTCAAGCTGGAGGGGTTGATAGACCTGATAATCCCGCGGGGCGGCGAAGGCCTCATTAGGACCGTTACGGAAAACTCCCGGATTCCCGTGCTCAAGCACTACAAAGGGGTATGCCATGTTTTTGTGGACAGGGACGCGGACCTTATAATGGCCCGTGAGATATGCATCAACGCCAAGGTCCAGCGCCCCGGCACCTGCAACGCGATGGAGACCATGCTTGTGGACGAGGAGATAGCCCCGGGCTTCCTGCCAGTCGTGCTGAAGGCAATGGAGGCAAAGGGCGTGGCTATCAAAGGGGACAAAAAGACCATGGACATATACTCCGGCGCACAGGAGGCGGGCGAGGAAGACTATTACAAAGAATACCTGGATCTGATCCTGAACGTGCGGGTAGTGACCGGTATCGATGAGGCAATGGAGCATATATCCAAATACGGCTCCTCACACTCGGACTCCATCGTAACTATGAACTACGACAAGGCAATGCGGTTTTTAAGGGAGGTAGACTCCGCTGCGGTCTTCGTGAACGCCTCCACCAGGCTCAATGACGGCGGACAGTTCGGCCTTGGCGCTGAGATAGGCATCTCGACCGACAAGATCCACGCCAGGGGGCCCATGGGCCTTGAGGAGCTGACCTGTGCCAAGTTCATAGTCCTTGGAAGCGGACAAATAAGACAGTAAAAGAGCAAAAAAACAAAAAAGCAAAAAAACGGCTCAAGAAAAAATAAAATAAAAAATATAAAAAAATAAGGGGAAAAATCTTTTTTGGAGGAGGCAACGGGTCTTATGCTTATTGAGCGCGAGCTTAAACGCTACAACCGCCAGATGCTCATGGACGGCTGGGGGGAAGAAACTCAAAAAAAACTGAAAAACTCGACCGTATTCATAGCCGGGGCCGGAGGGCTTGGCTCACCGGTGGCCATCTACCTTGCGGTAGCGGGTATCGGCCACATAAGGATATGTGATTTCGATTCCCCGGACTGGTCCAACCTGAACCGGCAGGTGCTTCACAGCCCCTCAAGGATAGGCATAAACAAGGCGGTCTCCGGGAAGATGACCCTGGACGAGCTTAACCCGGACGTGGAGATAACTGCGTTTACGGAAAAGATAACCAGCGAATCTGTGGATGCCCTGGCGGGTGAGGCGGACATCATACTTGACTGCATGGACAACTTCCCAACCAGGTATGTCCTTAACGAATGCGCCATGAAGAAAGGCATTCCCCTTGTCTTTGGGAGCATATGGGGAATGGAGGGCAGGCTTAGCTTCATAAAGCCGCCCGAGACCCCATGCCTACGGTGCATATACCCGGAAGCTCCGCCTTCCGAGGTGTTCCCGGTGGTTGGGGCCACACCTGGGGTCATAGGCTCCCTGCAGGTGCTGGAGGCGCTGAAATACCTGACCGGCATAGGCGAAAACCATAAAGGCAAGCTCCTGGTATGGAACGGATACAAAACGGAGTTCAAAAGCTACAAGGCCTACAAGGACCCCGAGTGTCCTTCCTGCGGCAAGTAAAATTTTAAGGCCTTTTATGTTTTCAGAAGATAAGATAAAGCGCCTGGAGGCCATGGACAAGGCTCACATCTGGCACCCCTTCACGCAGATGAAGGACTGGATGGAGAGCAGTCCGCTCATAATCACGGAGGCCAGGGACTGCTTCATCAAGGACATACGGGGCAGATGGTACCTTGACGGCGTGTCCTCCTTGTGGGTTAACACCCTGGGGCACAGAAGAAAAGAGATAAACGAGGCCATCTGCAAACAGCTTGGGAAGGTAGCGCACACGACCCTCCTTGGACTGGCCAATGAGGCGTCCATAGAACTTGCCGGAAGTCTTGCCGCCCTGATGGACAAAAGTTTCGCCCCTTTCGCGGGGCCGGAGGAAAAAAACAAAAGACTCACGCGCATCTTTTACTCCGATAACGGGTCTACAGCCGTAGAGGTTGGCCTGAAGATGGCCTTCCAGTACTGGCAGCACAAGGGAAGAAAACAAAAATACCTCTTTGTGTCGCTTGAAAACGGCTACCACGGGGACACTTTAGGGGCCGTGAGCGTGGGGGGGGTGGGGATATTCCATGAAGCGTTCAAGCCGCTTCTTTTTGGCACGTTGAAAGCCCCATCACCTTACTGCTACAGATGCGGGTTTGGCCTCGAATATCCCGGATGCGGGATGGCCTGTACCGGCCCGTTGGAAGAGTTTTTCAGAACCAGGGGAGACGAGATAGCGGCGTTAGTACTTGAGCCCATGGTGCAGGCCGCAGGCGGCATGATATTCTCCCCCCCCGGATATTTAAAGAAAGTAAGAGAGCTTTGCAATAAATACGGCGTCCTTTTAATAGCCGACGAGGTGGCAACGGGGTTTGGAAGGACCGGCAGGATGTTTGCCTGCGAGCATGAGGGCGTTATACCGGACATACTCTGCCTTTCAAAGGGGATAACCGGCGGATACATGCCCCTTGCGGTAACCATAACCAATGACGAGGTCTACGGTGCCTTCCTGGGCGAGTATGAGGAGTTGAAGACCTTTTTCCACGGGCATTCCTACACCGGAAACCCCCTTGCCTGCAGCGCGGCGCTGGCTGTGCTGGAGATATTCGGGAAAGAAAAAATTATTGAAAGCCTGGCGCCTAAATCCGGGCTGATGGGCGAAAGGCTTGAACAGATAAGCGCCTATGCCGGTGTTGGCCATGCAAAGAGCCTGGGGCTTATGGGCAGAATCGAGCTGGTCGCGGACAAATCCAGCAGAACCCCTCACCCGTGGGCGGAGAAAATGGGCTGGAAAGTAGCGCTCCGGGCGCTTGAAAAAGGGCTGTTCATCCGCCCCCTTGGCAACGTGCTGGTCCTGATGCCGCCCCTCTCCATAAGCACTGCGAACCTGGAGCGGATGCTGGACATAGTTCACGGTTCAATCTGCTCTGTGTTCGACTCATAAAAATCAGTTTTATTTAACGGCAGGTAAAATGTCTCAATTTAACAAATACTCTGGCTGATTCCCTTTCACTCAAACTGGGACACTATTTAACCATAAATTAATTATTGCCTTTGTTTTTTAATATGTTATATTCACATGTCCGCCGCAAGGCGTTATAATGTTAGTAAAATTTTGTGCAGTTTTTCAAAAGAGATTTTTTGATTTTTGCTTTTACTTTATTTTCCCGTAAGCCTTTCAAAAAAACTGCGGGCAAAAAATTTTCCCTAAGGAGGGGTTTGGGATGAAGCATTTTAGCGATGTCGTAGAGACCAAAGGCACTGTGACGCTGAAAGACAGGGCCGCATTCATTGAAAACCTGGACGGCTACCTTTATGAAGCGGTATTCGAGTCCAATGCCGAGCGGAAGATCGCCCTTTTGACGGCCATAAAGGAGGCTGCAAAGGCGGAGGGCGTCATCCCCTGCTCCATCCATGACTTCTATATGGAGATGGGCAGGAATTATGCGGGCATCACGGTGCCGGCCATCAACATAAGGGGGCTGACATACGATGTTGCCAGGGCGATATTCAGAAAGGCACTTGAGCACAAGGTGGGCGCGTTCATATTCGAGATAGCCCGCTCAGAGATAGGCTACACGAAGCAGAGGCCGCTTGAGTATTCCACGGTCATATTGGCCGCCGCCCTGAAGGAAGGCTACAAGGGCCCCGTTTTTATCCAGGGGGACCATTTCCAGTTCTCGCTCAAAAACTACCAGAAGGGAAAAGAGGGTGAGACGGAGTACATAAGGGGGCTGATAAAAGAGGCGATAGACGCCGAATTCTATAACATAGATATAGACGCCTCGACCCTGGTTGACCTTTCAAGACCAACTGTAAAGGAGCAGCAGAGGCCCAATTTCGAGCACACCGCGATGCTGGCGGAGTTCATCAGGAGCAACGAGCCTGGCGGCATCCATGTTTCCATCGGCGGTGAGATCGGTGAGATCGGGGGCAAAAACAGCACCCCGGAAGAGCTTTCCGCATATCTTGAAGGGTTCAACGAGAGCTTTAAGGGCGCCGATGGACTCAGCAAACTGAGCGTCCAGACGGGAACGTCGCACGGAGGCGTAGTGCTTCCTGACGGTACGCTTGCCAAGGTGAAGATAGATTTTGAGACCCTGAAAGTGCTCTCTGATATGGCGCGGAAAAAATATAGTCTGTCGGGCTGCGTCCAGCACGGTGCATCCACGCTTCCCGAAGAGGCCTTTGACATGTTCCCCAAAACCGGCACGGTAGAGGTCCATCTGGCCACCGGTTTCCAGAACATAATCTACGACAGCGAGCACCTGCCCCAGGACTTCAAAAAAGAGGTCTACCATTTCATAAAAACCGAGTACGCCGCGGAAAAGAAAGAGAGCGAGACGGAAGATCAGTTCATCTACAAGACAAGAAAGAAGGGTTTTGGCCCGCTCAAGCAGAAATGGTGGAACCTTCCCGCAGGCATAAGGGCTGATATAATGAAAGAAATAGAGGCAAAGTTCGAGCTCCTTTTTGACAAGCTCAAGGTGAAAAATACGCTGGACCTTGTAAACAGAAGCATAAAACCGGTCGCCGTGAAAAAGGAAGTCTTGCTTTAAAGGGCAAAAAATAAAATTAAAAGGGCGGAGCCGGAAATTTTGGCTCCGCCCTTTTAATTTTCACCCCAAACGCCTGGAGTGCGGCGGGAGCAACAGGGTTTTTTGTTTTTTTGTTTTTTCCAGCTTGCCGGCAGATTTGAAACAGCCTCATTCCGGCATTAAAATAAATTAATGATATTTACTGGAGGAGAAAATGGTCGGGGCGAGCCGATTCGAACGGCCGACCTCTCGCACCCCAAGCGAGTGCGCTAACCAAGCTGCGCTACGCCCCGATTACCTTGAAAGAAAAAGAAACGAAAATTTTAAAATTGTTCCAGGATTTCGCGAAGGCGGTTTCTTATGTACTGCAGACTGCCAGGCGATAAGGCCGCGTCCTCTTTTTCCTCTTTCGCTTCCCTGCTACCTTCCGATTCCAGCCTGATCCGAACCCCTTCGATCGTATATTTATGATCGTAAAGGAGCTCTTTTATCCTTATTACCAGGTCGAGGTCCTTCCTGACGTACACCCTCTGTCCCGACTTGTTCTTCCTCGGCCTAAGGAACGGGAATTCGGTTTCCCAATATCTTAACACATAAGATTCCACTTTTGTTATGCGGCTTACTTCGCCGATCTTATAGAAAAGCTTGTCCGGAAGCTTCTTCTGCTCCGGGTTGCTTTTACTGGCCCTCGCCCTTTGCATTCTGTTTCTCTATGACCGCCTTCATTTGATTGCTGGCCCTGAATGTGAGCACCCTTCTGGGCGTTATCTCAAGCTCGTCCCCCGTTTTAGGGTTCCTTCCCCTCCTGGCCCGTTTCTGTCTCACATTGAAGGTGCCAAAACCGGAAAGCTTTACGCTCTCCCCTTCCCTGAAGGCTTGGGCTATCGTCTCAAATATGCTCTCCACGATCGTCTGGGCTTCCTTCTTGGAAAGTCCCACCTTTTCAAATATTATTTCGACGAGGTCAGCCTTTGTCATTATACGTTCAACCGCCTGATAAATATTTTCCTAATTATATTGAGGACATACAGAGGTTGTCAATAGAAATTTCAGAAAATTGGCCGCCGGAGCCTGAATGTCCGCCCCATGCGCTCCACGGTCCGATCCGAATGGCTATCCTACCCGGTAACTCTTCATTATACATTGAAATTTCGGGCCGGGGATGATATTCTATTGGGACGGGGCTGTAGCTCAGTTGGGAGAGCGCTTGAATGGCATTCAAGAGGTCGTCGGTTCGATCCCGATCAGCTCCACTTCCATTTCCATGAAAAGGAGGCGATTGAAAATGGCTTGCAAAGGCAAATGCGGCACGGGCAAAACCAAGGGTAAAGAGGCAGACAAGGGGACGAAAAAGAAGTAAGGTAATTTCTCCCGTTCTAAGATTGAAAAGGGCCAGGAAAAAAATTTCCCGGCCCTTTTTTTGTGCCAGTCTGCTGGATCTTCCTTCAGGAGCGCTTGCCTATTGAAAAAGCCTTTCCCAACTGCCTGCCCACCCCATAATAAAAACGGCTTTCAGGGGTAAAAATGAGAGGCCGAAGTTTTTCGATATCGGGGGTGAGGCCTCCTTCAGCCAGGACGGACTCGTCTGCCTTTACGTCCATTATCTCCCCTACGAACTGCGTGTGCAGGCCTATCTCCACCGTCTGCAGGAGCCTGCATTCGATCACGAAAGGGAACTCGCCCACATACGGGGCGTCCACTACGGCGCTTTTTACGGGGGTAAGACCAGTGGCCTTGAACTTGTCCTCGTTCTTGCCTGATACCATCCCGAAGTAATCCGCTTCCTTTATATTCCGCTCCCCCGGTATGCTTATCGTGAAGGCCTTTCTCTCAACCAGATTTCCGTACGAATACGTGGCCTTCCTTAAGGAAACGGCGATAGCGGGAGGGGCTGAACAGCAGACCCCGCCCCATGCCGCCGTCATTACGTTGGGCCTTCCTTCCCTGTCATATGTGCCCACTACCATAACGGGTGTTGGATAGAAAAGGACCTTGGCGCCGAAAGATTTTTTCTCTGAAAGTTCCATTATTGGCCTCCCGGACCGGATTTTAGTTAATAAATGCTTAATGAGGACGAACCTATTTTCATTCCCGTGTTGTATAATATCAACCGTTCTGGTTCTGGCTATAATATACTTGGTCTTTGCTTTTATTCCATCTTAAAATTTTAAAAAATAAAGGAGCGGCGTAAACATGGGACTGCTAAAGGCTTTGAAAAATCTGTTTATGGCGCCTGAAGAAGATCCTGCCCGGCCCGAGACCGGCCGTAATGACCCCTGCTGGTGCGGTAGCGGCGTCAAATACAAGAAATGCCACCTTGCCGAAGATGAAAAAAAGCTTTCCAAAAAGTATGAGGCCTCCTGCTCCGGCAACACGTGAAAGGCCTCTCATTAGCTGGGTCCAGCGTTAAATCTTTACTGTAAAAAGTGTTTTTTGTTAATATGTAACGTTGTGGAGAGGTGGCCGAGTCGGTCGAAGGCAGCCGCCTGCTAAGCGGTTGTGGGGGTAACACCTCACCCAGGGTTCGAATCCCTGCCTCTCCGCCATTAAAGAGACAATTTAAAAGCGATAAGGAGGACGTACCATGTTTAAGAAAGCAATCTTGCTCCTCGCCGCACTAACTCTTGCTCTTGGATTTGCATCCTGCAAGAAAAAAGAGGAGCAGCCCCCGCAACAGGCAGCCCCTGCCCCGCAGCAGATGCCTAGCATAGTCATGCCGCAGGGTGGGCCGCAAGTGGTCGTGCCGGCGGAAGTGAAGGACTCCTGGAAGGCTGTTTCACTGGTGATAGTCAACAAGACCACGGGGAAAACCGCGGAGGCCACTGTAAAGATAGGCTCCAGCTACACGATACCCGGCTCGCAGATGCAGATCGAAGTGCTCAGCTTCCTGCCGGATTTCAAGATGTCCGGCACCCAGATAACCTCTGTCTCTAATGACCCCAACAATCCGGCAGCCCAGGTGCGGATAGAGGACAACGGAAAGAAGATATTCAAGGGTTGGCTTTATTCCAAATACCCGGCCATCCACCCGTTTGAGAACGACAAGTACGGAGTGACCCTCAAAGAGGGTATAAAAAAATAAAGAAGTAAAAACAGGCGAAACAAAAAAAGAAAACGAGGGCCCCGGAAAATTTTTTCCGGGGCCCTTCCAATTTGCAGGATCTTTTAATGCCGGAGAGCCCGGCCTCTTTTTGATCTGAATATTTTATTGTCAGTTACTTTTGGGCAAATGTGTTGCATTTTGCATTGTTTCCGCTGGCGACAACGTCGATACCGTCGGCGGAACATTCGAGGTTCCTGTTATGTTTGCAGTTTTCCACCTTGCAGGCTCCAACGGCCCCTGTCTGGTCCACACCTCCCTTGCTTGAACTCCTCATGAAAGTGTCACAGTAAGGCTGAGGCCCTCCGACCGTTATGGCCATTGCATGGCACTCGTTGCCTGCCCTGTTGTACGAACATTCTGAGACGTTGCACCCCTTGATGACAGCCATTTGCATGGTAATACTTGTCGGCATCTGAATGCACCTCCTTTTTTTGCAGCCCGTCACGGACTTTTTCTTTCTTTTGATTCCATTCTATCAACTGCCCATTTCATGTCAACCGGGCGTACTAACCGCGCACATATTCGAGCATCCCGCGCGTAGCAGGCTTCCATAACGCCGTTATCCAGGTATGATTTAACAATGGAGGCAAAAAAGAAGGAGAAAAAAATAGAGTCGGCATCGTATGACTGCGTTATAGTGGGGGCAGGCCCCGGAGGGCTGCAGGCAGCCATCTATCTTTGCCGGTACGGCCGTGACGTCCTTGTCTTGGACAGGGGCGGAGGCAGAACAAGACACGCCAAGCGGATAGAAAACTTCCTCACCCATTCAATAATCTCCGGCCGGGAGCTCATTGAGAAGGGCCTGGCGCAGGCGGCGCGTTTCGGCGCTCGGGTTGAAAGAAAGACTGTGAGCTCCATCGGGGTAAAAAATTATCCCGCCGAAGAGGCCCCTGAAGAAGCCCCCAAAATACCAACTCAGGAAGGTCCGTTCTTTTTGACCGAAACCGCCGGCGGGGGGCTCTACCGGTCCAGGACCGTTATAGTCTCCAGCGGGGCGCGGGACGTGCTTCCCAGGATCGAGAACCTCGCCAAGTATTTCGCATTGAGTTTTTTTACCTGTGTAGACTGCGACGGATACAGGACGAGGGGCAAAAAGACCGCCATACTCGGAAATTCGGAGGGGACGCTCCGCCTTGCGCTGGCAATAAAACGGATGTACACAAAAGACCTCACGGTCGTTCTGGACGATTATGCGCCTCCTCCCGGATATGTGGATGAAATGAACCAGGAAGGAATTGAGGTCCTGTTTGACAGTCCGGCAAGCCTTCTTGGCGAAGATGAACTGCGCTGGCTGGAACTAAAAAGCGGAAGACGCATACTGTGTGAGGCGGTGCTTTCGAATTATGGATACCGGTTGAATGACGCGTTCCTTGAGGGGCTAAAAGATCGCCTCAAAAGGGATTCCACGGGGCTGAAGTACCAGACAAACCGGCACTTCGAATCCAGCCTGCCAGGGCTTTATATAGTGGGCCCGCTTGCGGGAAGCGATCAGGCGATCATAGCCGCTGGCGAGGGCGCCATGGCCGCCATGGACATAAACAAAAAGCTCATTGAAATGTATTCAGATTAAAGCAGGTTTTCCCTTCAGGGCATCCTGGCGAGTTGGATCAGCATAAAAGGAGGGGCTTGATGCGCCCGCCGGGCAGGCGGCGTATGCTATAATTCGCGATGCCGATCTCTTTATTCATATTTGACCTGGACGGCACCCTCGTAGATACCCTTGCCGATATCACGTACTCCCTGAACCACGCGCTGGCCGGAAAGGGACTGGGCCCTCTGTCCCAGGGCCGCGTAAAGAAACTCATAGGCGAGGGGGTCGGGAGACTTATAGAAAGAGCTGTCTCCGGGCAGAAGCCCAAAGTGGACCCCGAACTCACCCTGGAGATAAGGGAGAAATTCATCTCACACTACCGCAGGCATCTGCTTGACCATTCAGACACTTACCCGGGAGTCCCGGAGGTCCTCAGGGGGCTGCATGGATTCAAAAAAGCCATCATATCAAACAAGATGCATTCCCTTACAGTGAAGATCCTCGAAGGGCTTGAACTTGCCCCATATTTCGATCTTGTCGCCGGGCCGGAAACGGTAGCGGAAAAGAAGCCGTCCGCCGCCCCCGTGCTTTATGTGCTTGATAAACTGGCAACGGATGCCATGGACGCGGTCATGGTCGGCGACAGCAGGTTTGACATAAAGGCGGGCAGGAACGCCAAGGTCAAGTGCACAGTGGGGGTTACATACGGCTACGATAACGCAAGCGGCCTGAAAGAGGCCGATTACGTTATCGGCAACATTGGAGAACTCGTTGCCACCCTGTACCGTAACGAACCCATGCTTGAGCGGAGACTGGCCCCTCGCGACTAAGCCGCGGCAGTCGAGCTTTCAGCCTTGCCGTTTTTTTGTTTTTTAAGCGCGGCCGCCTCCATTATCGCAGGAGCGTTAAAAGTGCCGTTTATGGCCTGCACCGGGCACTTCTCCGTACAGATCCCGCAGCCTATGCACTTGGACTGATCTATCGAGTGCTTCTGCTTCAGCACACCCGATGCGGCATCCACGGGACATACCTTCTGGCAGATATTGCAGCCGATGCAATTGTCCATGATATATGCTTTGGCCCTGTGGGGTATATAGTCCTTTATGGCCCCGGTGGGACATTTGGAGACGCAAAGCCCGCAGGTCTTGCACTTGTTGATATCTATCTTCGCCAGGTTGCCGGATACGGTGGCGGCCTCGAACGGGCAAACCTTCTCACACATGCCGCATGCTATGCAGCCCACCTGGCAGTTTTTCCTGGTGTCAACGCCTTTGTCCTTTGAATGGCAGGCCACGAGCACTTCCCTGGAGGCAGGCAGAACCTCAATGACCTTAACGGGACATGCGGCCTCGCATTTGCGGCATCCGGTGCATTTGGTGATGTCCACAAAGGGCAGGCCCTCTTCTGTCATGGTTATCGCGCCGAACGGGCAGACTTTCGCGCAAGTGCCGTAGCCAAGGCACCCGTACCTGCAGGCCTTGTCCCCTCCGCCAGCCAGTATCGCGGCCCGGCAGTCATGGACGCCTTCATATTTGTATCTCTCTTTCGCCTTGGTGCTGCCACCCTGGCACATTACCCTGGCAAATTCCGGCTCTTTGACCACCGCGGTCTTGCCGGTGATCGCCGCCACCTGAAGGGCGACCGATTCCTTGCCTGGTGCGCACAAATTGGCGCCCACATCCTCCCTGGCCACAACGGCCTCGGCATAGCTCTGGCAACCGGCGAACCCGCAGGCCCCGCAGTTTGCACCCGGCAGGGCGTTTCTTACCTGCGTCACCTTCGGATCTACCTTCACAGCAAACTTTTGGGCGGCAATAGCCAGCCCAAGCCCGAAAATAGCACCCATGCCGCCTAGAAAGATCAGGGTGAACTTGATCATCTGGACAGGTTCAAATGACGAGGTCCCCGCCGCCTTCCCGCCCTCTTGTACCAGCGGGGTCAAATTATGCGAGCTGGCAGCCCTTATAACCTCCCCAAACAATCCCAGGATGCTCAAAATCCCGTGCAAAAGCATTTTATTATTTCACCCCTTAATTAAATAAACTTTTTTATTTATATTTTATCATTCCGGTTAGAGTGTAATCAAACCGGAAAAACCCACAAAGGCCAGCGCTATCAACCCGGTAAGGATAAAAGCGATCGGCAACCCCCTGAAAGGTGTGGGGACGTCAGCAAGCTCCAGCTTTTCCCTGATGCTGGCCATTATTATCAGGGCCAGAGCAAAACCCAGGCCGGAGCCAAGGCCGAAGGCCATTGATTCTATAAAGGAATATCCCGAATCGGCGTTGATAAGAGGCACGGCAAGAATGATGCAGTTCGTGATGATAAGGGCCAGGTAAATGCCCAGTTTGTAATAGAGGCCCGGCGCCACTTTCCTCATCATTGTGTCAGCCGCCTGGACGAAACCCGCCACTATGACAATGAAGACCACTATCTCCAGGAACTGAAGATGGTATGGCGTCATTATAAAATGATAAGCCACCCAGCTAAGCGCGGAGCTTATAACCATGACGGACGTGAACGTGATGCTCATTCCGATTGCCGTGTCCATCTTCTTGGTGACGCCCATGAAGATGCAAAGCCCCAGGTAGCGGGTAAACACGAAATTATTGACCAGTGAGGCCGCGACTATAAGCTCAAGGAGTTTTGCCATTTAAAAGATCCCCCGTTATTAATGCCCGCCCCCGGAGGCGCCGTGTCCCCCGAAGAACCTTATGTCTATCCAGTTGAAAAACCCCATAAGAAGCCCCACTGCGAAAAACCCCCCGGCAGGCAGCGCGAACAAAAGCACCGGCTTTGAGGGCACTACGGAATATCCGAAAAGTGACCCGCTGCCAAGCAGCTCCCGAAAGAAGCTTATGGACACAAGCGCCACAAGAAACCCCAGCCCCATACCCAGGCCGTCAAACAGCGACGGCATGAACTTGTTCTTGCTGGCGAAGAGCTCCGCCCTTGAAAGTATTATGGCAAAGGCCACTATCAGCTGAAGGTAAAGACCGATCTTCTGGTAGACCGGATAGGCGAAGGCCTCCAGCAGCAGGTTGATGGCCGTAACCCATGTGGCTATTATAAGGATGTACGCAGGCAGCCTTATCCTCTCGTGGATAACGTTGCGTACGAGCGAGATCGATACGTTGGCCAGCGTCTGGACGGCAAAAACCCCTATCCCCATCAGAAGCCCGTTTTCAAGCGTGTTTGTAACAGCCACAGCGGGGCAAAGGCTGAGAGCGATCCTGAAAACAGGGTTTTCTCCAAATATGCCGTTTTTCAAAAGCCCTATATAACTGACTTTGCCGTCGGTGCTCATTTTTTACCTCCCGCAGTCGTACCCGTGCCGGAAACGGCCCCATTGCCGGGCATATATGTCTTTATAAGCATTTTAAGGCCCGCCCTAACCCCCCTGGTGGCCGCCTTGCTGGAGATGGTCGCCCCGGTGATCGCCTGTATCTTTGTGGGATCGGGGTTAGTCACAACTACCAGCTGGTCCAGCGTTTTCCCTTTGAAGCGGTCCTGGAAGTATTTCTGCTTCACATCGTCTCCAAGTCCGGGGGTTTCGCTCTCGTCCAGTATCTTTATGCCCTTAAGGCGCATGTTCGTGTCCGCCGCAACCATCATTTTTATGATGCTCGAATACCCTTTGCTATAAGAAGTGGCTATGTAGCCGATGGGCTTTCCGTCCTTGCCCTTCGCCACATAATAGTGCGCGGTTTTGCCCTCGAGAGGCTCGTAGGAGCCCGCTGAGTTTATGAAGCTTGCCTCCGGCACGAGGGATTTCAAGGCTTTTTGCTTCTCCACCTTCTTGATGGTTTCTATCCTGGGCTCCGTGCCCGCATATACCAGCGCCAGTACCGCGCCCGAGAAAATGAACACGAAGGCCAGGTTCAGTGTTATCTTTGCGAGGTCTTTCATGCCCGGACCTCCCTGAACCCGAAGGGTCTCGATTTGACCAGCCTGTCAATGAGCGGCGCGAAACAGTTCATAAGCAGTATGGAGAACATAACCCCTTCAGGAAAACCTCCTATAAGCCTGATGATGACGGTTATAAGACCGCAGCCAATGCCAAAAAACACCTGGGCCTGTCTAAGCTGCGGACCTGTCACATAATCGGTGGCCATGAAGAAGGCGCCCAGCATAAGGCCGCCGCTCAAAATGTGCAAAATCGGGTCTCCCGTGAACAGGGCCAGCCCTCCGGAGGCGCTCTTCCCCCCGAAAACCCAGGTCAGGATGCCCACCGTTGCCAGGAAACTCAACGGTGTGTGCCAGGTTATATATTTTTTATATAGCAGATAAAGACCGCCTATCAGCAGGGCCAGCGCCGAAACCTCACCTATGGAGCCCGCCCTTTCGCCTATAAGCAGATGGAGATAAAGGCTCTGTTTGGTGCCGAACACCTCCATCAGCTTGCCCATCCCCTGTTCTTTGAGGATGCCAAGCGGGGTGGCGGTGGTTTGTGCGTCAAGGCCCACAAGAGCGGCGGCAGGCTTTAGCCACGTCGTCATGGCGCGGGGCCAGGAGACCAGCAGGAAAGCCCTGCCCATGAGCGCCGGGTTGAAGATGTTATAGCCAAGTCCTCCGAAAAGGAGCTTCGTTATCACCACTGCAAAGAACGCCCCCAATACCGGCACATGCAGCAAAAACGGGTGCACGGACCAGAGAGATGCGGGCAGGTTCATGCCAAGCAGCAGGCCGGTCAAAAAGGCGCTGCCGTCAGACACCGTGCCCGGTTTTCCGATGGCCTTGCCTACGACGTTCTCAAAGAACACTGAAGACGCTATGCAGAGAGCAACAACCCCTATCGCCCTGGGGCCGAAAAAATAAAACCCCATGACCAGGGCGGGCATAAGGCTTATGCTCACCGTCCACATGATCCTGGACACGGAGACCTCGCTCCGTATATGGGGGCTTACTGATACGATTAATTCGCGTTCACGGCTACCTTTTTCAGTGGCAGCGGCCATTTTACCCTTCCTCTCTTTACGGTTTGACCATGGATTTTGCGAGCCGTACGAGCTGCACTATGGGCCTTTTTGAAGGGCAGACAAAGGCGCAGGAACCGCATTCGAAACAGTCATACAGGTTGTGCTCCCTGGCCTCCTCAAAATGCCCTTTTTCGGCCAGCACGCTCAAATGTCCGGGCGTAAGCCCCATAGGACAGACATCGACACACCGGCTGCACCTTATGCATGGCTTGAATTCACTGGCATGGAAAAGCCCTTCCTCAGGCAGTACGAGTATCCCGGAGGTCCCTTTGGTGACAGGCACATTCAGGCTGCCAAGGGCAAAACCCATCATCGGCCCGCCGGATATGACCTTTGCGGCCTCGGCGGAAAAACCGCCGCCCGCGTTCACGAGGTCCGTGACGAGGGTCCCTACCCTGACCATCAGGTTCTTTGGCTCCCGTATGCCTTCGCCCGTCAATGTGACAACCCTCTCCACTAGAGGCTTGCCATAGCGGACCGCCTCATAAACGGCAAAGGTCGTGCCTACGTTCTGCACCACGACGCCAACGTCCATCGGGAGCGCTCTGGGCGGCACTTCCCTTCCGGTGACCGCCTTTATGAGCATCTTTTCAGCTCCCTGCGGATATTTCACCTCCATGGAGATGACTTCCACTTCCGGGTAAGGGCGCGCAGCCGCTCCCATCTTCTCAATGGCGTCGGGTTTATTGTCCTCTATGCCGATAAAACCCTTCTTGACGCCAAGCGAACGCATGATGAGCCTGAGGCCGGCCACGACCTCTTCTGGCTTTTCGATCATGAGCCTGTGGTCCGCCGTAAGATAAGGCTCGCATTCGGCGCCGTTCACTATGACGACATCCACTGTTTTCTCCTTCGGCGGGGACAGCTTTACCGCCGTCGGGAAAGTGGCGCCGCCCATCCCGACTATGCCGGCGGCCTTTATCCTTTCCTTTATCTCCTCCGGGGAAAGCTCCAGGAACGAGGGGGCTTCCTTGAGCTCCACCCAATCTTCTTTCCCGTCGTTCTCTATTACCACAGCCTCACCCGGGCGTCCCATCGCCGTGTCAAATTCCCCGATGGCTATGACCTTTCCCGATACGGGCGCGTGAACGGGGGCGGAAACAAACCCCTCGGGGCGTCCCACCACCGTGCCTATCTTTACCTCGTCCCCAATGGAAACCGCCGCTTTCGCGGGGGCCCCGATGTGTTGTCTCAAGAGCACCACCGCCCTGGCCGGAGGCTTCAGGGGTGTTATCGGCTTTGAGCTGGAAAGCTCTTTCTTATCCGGCGGGTGTACCCCGCCAGCGAACATAGGCAATCCACTACCTCCTTTTTGTTCTTTTTGACTTTTTGCCCCTGGCAGAAGAGTTTTTCTTTTTATTGTTTTCCAAAAAAACCCTTATTTTTTAACATGCACAGTCCTTGCCTGTCAAGGAGGACGCCAAAAATCCAGAAGCAAAGCCAGATATCGATTTTCTTTAAATTAACATTCCGGAGGTTTTTTTGCCAAGGGGAAAACGGGAGGACGATCTTTTAAGCAGAGTCTAGTCAGGGCTGAAAGGGGAAAATGAAAACGGAGGGGGTGAGATTCGAACTCACGGTAGGGAGTTACCCTACAACGATTTTCAAGACCGTCGCCTTAAACCGCTCGGCCACCCCTCCATTCAAGGGACAGGTTACAGGTTAACGCCTGCCTAAAAAAAGTTCAAGGGGCAAATGAAAGATTTTTTGCGATCCGTTCACTTGCCCCTTGCTGCCTGTATCCTGCTGCCTGTTACGCCGACTGCCTCTCGTATATCAGGACTGGTTTTTCCTTTTTCTCGATGACGTCCTCGTTTATCAGACACTCCTTTATAGTCTTTTCGGAGGGCACCTCGAACATGACGTCGAGCATCACGCCTTCAAGTATGCTCCTTAAGCCCCTCGCGCCTGTCTTTTTCTTGATGGCCTTTTTTGCCACCTGCCTCAAGGCGGGTTCCGTAAAGCGCAGCCTCACGTTGTCGAGGGAGAGCAGTTTCTGGTACTGCCTTATCAGGGAGTTCTTGGGTTCGGTGAGTATTCTCACCAGCGAGGTCTCATCCAGTTCGTCAAGAGTGGCCACCACCGGGATCCTGCCCACGAATTCCGGTATCATGCCGTATTTTATCAGGTCTTCCGGCTCCGCAAGGGACAGTACATCGCCCAGCTTCTGGTGGTCCGAGGCAGCCTTGGACGCCTTGAAATCAAACCCCATGGTCTGCTTCCCCGTCCTTTGCTTTATGATGCCATCCAGCCCCACGAACGCCCCGCCGCATATGAAGAGGATGTTGGTTGTGTCCACCTGTATGTATTCCTGCTGCGGGTGCTTCCGCCCGCCGTGCGGGGGTATATTGGCAGTGGTCCCCTCAATTATCTTCAGAAGAGCCTGTTGCACGCCCTCGCCGGAAACGTCCCTCGTAATGGAGGGGCTGTCGGACTTGCGGCTTATCTTGTCTATCTCGTCTATGTATACGATTCCTCTCTGCGCCTTCTCCACATCGTAGTCGGCGGCCTGGAGGAGTTTTAATATCACGTTTTCCACGTCCTCGCCAACGTAACCCGCTTCTGTCAGGGTTGTTGCGTCCGTTATGGTGAACGGCACATCCAGCATCCTGGCAAGGGTCTGGGCCAGGAGGGTCTTGCCTGTGCCCGTCGGGCCTACGATAAGGATATTGCTTTTTTGGAGCTCGATATCCCCTTCCATCGGGCTGTATATTCTCTTGTAATGATTATAAACGGCCACGGCAAGGGTCTTTTTTGCCCTTTCCTGCCCGATCACATAATCATCCAGGAACCGGCTTATCTCTCTTGGCGTAGGGAGCTTGGGAAGGCCCGCCTGGCCTTTTTCCTCGATGAAGAGCTCATCCGCGATGATCTCGTTGCATAGTCCGACACACTCGTCGCATATAAAGACGGTCGGGCCCGCTATAAGCTTGCGCACCTCGTCCTGCCCCCTCCCGCAGAAGGAACATTTATATTCCGGATTGTCTTTTTTGGCCACTTTGGTACCTCCGTTTACTCCGAGGGCTTGGTCTTTACGGTCTTAAGGACCTCGTCAACAAGGCCGTAGGCCTTGGCTTCGTCACCGGACATGAAAAAGTCCCTGTCCGTATCCGTATGTATCTTATCTAAAGGCTGCCCCGTATGATGCGCCATTATACGGTTAAGCTGGTCCTTCATCTTGAGGACCTCTTTGGCGTGTATCTCCACATCGGATGCCTGCCCGGTAAAACCCGCCGTTGGTTGATGGATCATCACCCTGGAATTGGGCAGGGAAAACCTCTTGCCTTTGGCGCCCGCGCACAGAAGAAGCGCTCCCATGCTTGCCGCCTGACCTATGCAGTAGGTGGCCACATCGGGCTTCACGAACTGCATGGTGTCATAAATGGCAAGGCCTGCGGTCACAACCCCGCCAGGAGAGTTTACATAAAGATGTATGTCTTTTTCAGAGTCCTCGCTCTGGAGGAACAGCAATTCCGCTATAATGATGTTGGCTACATAGTCATCCACCGGAGTCCCAAGAAATATGATCCTGTCCTTGAGGAGCCTGGAGTAGATGTCATACGCCCTCTCGGTCCTTCCTGTCTGTTCTATTACTATAGGGATCACGCTCATTTTTATTCCCTCCGGGAATCGAAAGTAAGGATTTCTTTATTTAACATGATTCGCTCACTTTGCGCCCGCTGCCCTTTTTATTTTTCCAGCTTCTCGAACTTCGCTTTTTCCAAAAGGAGGTCCAGGACCTTTTCCTCGAACACGGCATGCCTCAGACTGTCCAGGGAACCGTGCCTGGAAACATAATACTTGATTACGTTTTCAGGGGCAATGGAAAGCCTCTGCGCTATCTGGGTTATCCTCTGCTTCATATCATCCTCGGAAACTTCCACCTTCTCCCGCTCTCCTATCATCTCCAGAAGAAGGCTTGCCTTTACGTTCCTGACCGCGTTTTCCCTGAGGCTGCTCCTCAAGGCCTGCAACACTGCCTCGTCCGACGCTCCAGCCTCCGCGGTACCCGCTCCTTTTTGTGCGGCTGCCTCCTCCACCATGCCCGTGAGCTCTTTTTCCACAAGGCCCTCGGGGGCATCAAAGGGGTGGGACTCGATGAGTTTCTTCATTATTTCGGCCTTTTGCATTTTCCTTGCGGCCAGCTTCTTGGACTTTTGGACCTCGGCTTTTATGTGCGTCTTCAATTCCTCAAAGTTTGTATGCCCCAGGTCCTTGGCCAGTTCATCATCGAGTTCCGGCAACTTGACCTTCTTTGTGTCCTTTAGCGTTATATGGAAAAGAACTTCTCTGCCAGCCGTTTCCTTGACCGGATAATCTTCAGGAAAGTTCACGGTAATATCGAAGGTTTCGCCTTTTTTTCTGCCGGTCAGCCCGCGGGAAAAATCGGCCGGCATCGTGGGACCGCCGACCTTGAAGACATGGGCCTCGAATTTCTTCTCCTCACCTTCGACCGTATAATCAAGTATGGCTATATCTCCCTCCGCAAGAGGCTCTTCCGAAGGCTCAAAAACAGCCTTTTCCTCGCGCACCCGCCCGAGGACGTCCTCAACATCGGGCTCGCTCACTTCCGTTTCCACATCATTCACTTTCACGCCGGTATAGTTGAGTTCCTCGATCCCGGGCATCACCTCCACCAGCAGCGTCATATTGAAAGGCTCCTGCCTCTTGAAATCCCCCATCTCTTCAAAAACCGGGTTATCGACAGGCTTTAAATGCGCCTCCCTGATCGTCTCCGAGTATACTTTGGGGATCAGTTTTTGAAGGACCTCTCCCTCCACTTCCTTGCCGTACTTCTTTTCGATAAGATTCAGGGGCGCCTTGCCAACCCTGAACCCCGCTATCCTCGTCCTTTGCCTGAGCTTCTCTAAAGAAAGGCTTATCTCCTTCTCGATGGTCTGAGAAGGGATCTCGATCTTCAGCCTTTTCTTTGTGGAGCTTACTTCCTCTATCGTCTTGAGCATTTTTTCTTATGAGCCTCCTTTATAAGATTAAACCAGAACAGGGACACTTGTCAATTTTTATTGTAAAAACAGATAGTTGCGCTTCAAAAATCAAAAAAAAACCGCTTTGCCGCTCAAACGCGAATGTATATTATACATGACAGGGCGGCCTGATGTGTCCGGAATGGAGCTATCGGGGGCCCTGTTTTGTTAAGATAAGGGGACGCATGTTTAAAATGAAAAAGACAAAAATACTTGCATTGGTCCTGGCGGCGTTTGCGCTTACCGCGGCGCTGACCGCCTACCGCCAGGCAAGCCACTTCCGGCAGGCGGAAGCATTCGCCGCCGCCAAAAACTGGAAGCTGGCCATCAGGGAATACGATACAGCCCTCCATTTCCATGTCCCTTTTTCGCCTATCGCAGGCAGAGCGGCCCAAAAACTCTGGCAGATAGGCCAGATGTTCGAGGCGCGAGGAAAGCCGGATTGGGCTCTTATCGCTTACTCCAGCATCAGGAGCGGTTTTTACGGAACAAGGAGCTTTTATACGCCCGGAACGGACTGGCCGGGAACCGACTGGATAAAAAAGTGCGACAACAAGATCGCGGCCCTGGACACCATGATGCTCATAAAAGAAGGGGGCATAAAACCGGAGCAGGCCGCTCTTCAGAGGGAAAAATACCTGGCCATATTCAGGGATAACAGGGCGCCTTCCGTTTTCTGGTCCATATTGGCCGAACTCGGCTTCCTTGGGTGGATCGGGGCGGCCATCGCCACCATTTTCCTTGGATTTGGCAGGACAGGCAGGCCAAAGGGAAAGCCCGCCCTTTACGGAGCGGCATGCTTTATTGTTTTAGCGGCCATATGGGCGGTTTCCCTGCTTATGGCTTAAGATAGCAAAATCCGGTTTTGTCTATTCGCTTACCGGCAGCTTTATAAGAAAAGTGGCGCCCTCTCCGGAGCTTTCAACCTCGATGCTTCCAAAATGGCTTTGTATGATACTGTGCACTATGGCAAGGCCAAGGCCCATTCCACCCTCCTTGCTCGTATAGAAAGGTAAAAACACCTTCTGCCTCATCTGCTCCGGGATGCCGGGGCCCGTATCGGCCACCGAAATGAGGACCTCGTTTTCTTTTCTACAGACGTCAATATCCAGCCTGCCCCCTTCGGGCGCCATGGCCTGGACCGCGTTTTGTATTAGGTTCATGAACGTCTGTTTAAGCAGTATCTCATCGGCTTTTATGGTGAAAAACCCTTCCTCGCATACCGAAAGAGAGGCCCTTACGGCGGCAACTCCGGCCAGCGCGGCGTCAAGGCATGTCTTCAAGATCCCAGCTAACCGCTGCCTGTCCAGGGTCTCGAAAGCGGGCGTACCGGGGTTCGCAAAGGAAAGGAACCCGTTGATTATTGAGTTCATCGCCGCCACTTCCTTTTCGATTGCCAAGGCGGCCTGGCGCTGCATTTCCGAAATTTTTTCTTTTCCCGCTCCATCGGGAGCAGGAACAACCTGGCCGGCGGGCTGCACATCGCTGTGCCCCCTTACCGCCACCTGACCCGCCGGCGTCTGACCTTCAGAAGCCTGTCCCGCGGGGATCTTTGAAAGCATTTTCGAGTAACCGGATATCACCGCCATGGGATTTCTGAGCTCGTGGGCAAGGCCCGCCGACATCTCCCCCAGGCTTGAAAGCCTGCGCCTGAGTTCGGCCTGCCGCTCCAGGGCTTTCAATTGCGTAAGGTCCGTAAATACCAGTATCAGCCCTATCCTGGCGCCTGCGGCATCCCGCAAGGGGGTCACGGAAAAACCGACCCATAACCTGCGGCCCCCCCCCATGTTCTCCCGCGATTGAGTTCCCTCCGCCATCCCGGCCCCTTTTTGTATCCCCGGATAAAAAGCAAGCTCCTGTCTGCTGACCGTCTCATTTTTCTCTATGAGCCTGGCTATATCCCCTTTAAGCACCTCATTGTGCTTCCTGCCGATGGTCTCTTCCCTTTTAAAGCCCATTATCCTCTCCGCGGCGGAATTCACCATCGTTATCTCCAGCGCCTCGTTAAAACTTATGACCCCGCTTGGCACGCTTTCAAGGATGTTCTTACTGAGGTTCTCGATCAGGTCCGCCCTTTTTTCCGCCTTCGCGCGCAGTTCCTTAAGCTCCCGTTCATTTTCCTTGAGTTTTGAGACAAGGTCCTGGAAGGTGTCCACCACGAAACCGACTTCCGATTTTTCCTCCCCGCCCTGCTGCCTTTTTTTGTACCGGTCGAAGAAAATTTTCCTGGACAGGACATAGGTCAGGAAAACGGCAACCGCAAGGACCGCGGGGAGAAGAAAAACGGGGAATGATACCAGGGACAAAAAAGGACCTTTCATTTATAACATCTCATTTTAAATCTCTTTGTGATCTCGAATGCAGGGAATATGCGCATTTATCACATACGCCCGCTGACCTTCGGTGCACACTCGCGCTCATTTTTTGAAAAAATCCGGCTCAGCGCTGCCCATGCCGGATGTACCAGTAAACTATCTCCTGCCCCACAAACAGGCTTAAAAGAGCGCCCGCGGCAAGAAACGGGCCGAACGGGACCTTGGTTTTCCTGCCCCTGCCCTTGAAGACCATAAGATAAAGTCCCACAATGGAACCTGCACAGCTCGCAAGGAAAGTGGTAAGGACAACGCCTTTCCAGCCCAGCACCGCCCCTACCATCGCCATCATCTTTACGTCCCCGCCGCCCATCCCCCCCCGGCTTAAAAAAGCTATTGAGTAATAGAGGAAAAAACCGGTCGCCGCTCCTATCAGTGAGGCGGACAGGCCCATGCCGGCCACCCTGTAAAACGGGTCCGGCAGGATAAGCCACGCAGCCAGAAGCCCTATGGGAATGCCTGGCAGGGTGATCTCGTCCGGGATGATCTGATGGTCATAATCTATGAAGGTTATAACTACCATCGCGGTTATGAAGATGAAATAAAAAAGCGTAGCAGGCGTGCCTCCGAACCTGAGGGCCGCGGCCAGATACAGTAGAGCGTTCAGCCCTTCAACGGCAGGGTATCTGGGTGAGATAGACATGCCGCATGCCCTGCACCTTCCCCGAAGGATGAGATAACTTATGACCGGGACGTTGTCCACAAACCTGATGGGCGTGCCACAGGAAGGGCAATGCGAAGCCGGCGTTACAACAGATTCTCTTTTTGGGAGCCTGTAGATGCAGACATTTGCGAAAGAGCCCACTATGAGGCCAAATAAGGCGGAAAGCACGTAAAAAGGAGGCCCTTCAAGCAAGGGCTTCAAGGACAAAAACAAAAAGGCCCCCCTGAATAACAACTGTTTCTTAGTAAAATTGTCATTTCCCCCTGTTTATCTTCCCCTTTGCTCGTTTTACCCTGTTATTATTATGGTTTTTTTATTTTTATTCTTTGCCGATCTTGGAGGTCTGTTCAACCAGGGCGCTCAATTCTTCATCCACCAGTTCCATCTCTTTAAGCATGCCCTTAAGGTTCTCGTCCCTCGCTATGATCAGAAGTTGCTGCCTTTCCTCAAAAACCCTTTCGCCCACCGCCCTGGCAAGTTCCTCTTTCTCCTTCCGGAGTTTTTCGACCTTGCTTGCGAATTTGAAAAAGGTGATCTCGACTTTCAGGCGCTCGTCCAGCAGCTGGGCAAACCATTTGAGTTTTTCGACGCCTTTATTGAAATTCTCTCTGAGCTTTTCGATCATGACAAATAAAGACCTCTTTCTCTTTCCCCGTTCGATAAAAACTCGATAAAAAAACCGGTCATTGCCATGCTAAAAAAACCAAGCCAGAAAAAATAAAATAAGATCAAGACGCCAACCGGCTAAAACAAAAACAAAAAGAAAAAGAAAAACCCGGTTAAATAAGTATATCCCAAAACGTGCCTTAAAAACAGGAAACGGAAAGAAAAAAACTGCCCTTTCAAGGCCCGAAGCCTGAAGGATCAGGAGCGGTAGAGGTCCGGCCGGGCCGCCATCAGCGCCTTTTTAAGCCTGCCGTATATAGCATCCGCCCCCCTTAGGCCGGTAACGTCCACCCAGAGCGTTGCCTCCTCCTTTTTAAACCAGGTAAACTGCCGTTTGGCATACCGCCTGGTATTTCTCTTTATAAGCCGCACGGCCTCCTCGTAGGGATATTGCCCGGTGATCCAGCCCTCTACTTCCTTGTATCCTATGGCCTGCATGGCCGTTTTCGATGGCGGCAGATGTTGGCCAAGCACCTTCCTGACCTCTTCTACGAGCCCCCCGGAGAGCATACGGTCCACCCTTTCTTCTATGAGGGCATAGAGCTCCGCCCTGTCCCTGGTAAGCCCCACTTTTATGAAATCGTAAGGCAGAGGGGCGGTCAGTTCTCTTTTGAGCTCCGACATTGCCCGTTTTGTCTTTATCTGTACCTCCAGTGCCCTCAGTATCCGCCGGGTGTCCGCTGGGGCCAGGAGGCGGGCGGTTTCTGGGTCCATGTCTTTAAGAAGCCCGTAGAGGTCCTCCTTCCTGCTCAAAAGCTCCACTCTAAGAGATGCATCCGCCTGAGGGGCTGCCATAAGGCCGCGCGTGAGCGCCTTCATGTAAAGCCCCGTTCCCCCCACGATAAGAGGTATTTTGCCTGCGGCGCTAAGCCTTTCCATGGTCCCGGAGGCCGCCTCCATGAACTGGCCCGCGCTCCACTGCTCATGCGGCCAGATGGCGTCTATAAGGTGGTGGGGGACTTCCTTTAGCTGCGAAGGCGTTGGCTTTCCGGTGCCTATGTCCATGAGCCTGTAGAGCTGCATGGAATCGGCGCTTATGATCTCCGTCCCAAGCTCCATGGCAAGGAGGATGGAGGCCTCCGTCTTTCCGGAAGACGTGGGGCCAAATAGTATGATCGCCTTGTTATTCAACAATATAATCTTAACAACATCCTTTATTTAAATCCCACTCTGTCTTATCTATCCTTTCGTTTGACTAAGTTCGTCTGGGTTGGCTGAATACAGAGGAGCGCAACATGCCCCTTGTGTTATTCCTTTCTTCTCGCGTAACCATAATTTATGGAATTGTTGGGTTTCGCCCGGCAGCTCAAACAACCTACATCTGCTCCGTGGCGGAGGAGCGCCTTCGGCCTATTGGGAAAATTAGCACCGATGGCTTGCAGGGAGCAAAAACGGCCCTTAAGGCTGTTTTTGGGTAGTTTCAAGGATTTCACTCCACCGGATGGCACATGGAACCAGAACTGATATCCCATTTAACCGTTTCTTTCCGGTGGAAACATGGCTCCGATCATGAAATCCAGAAAATCAACAGTGCGTCCAGCAGTTGACAGTTTCAATAAGCTGAAACTCTGGCTAGAGTACAACCAGAAAAAGAGATATCTCCATTCTTTTTCGAGGTGGCAGTTTGAGAAGTCTGCCACGCTTTACCTCTAAATTTTCAAGTATGCTATAATTCGTCAAATTTCAGCTACTAGAAACGATGGGGAGGGTGTTGCCCTTGGCTTTCCGCGCCAATTTAATGAGTCAGCAATATTAATTCATTGAGCATAGGAGGGTTATCATGCCAGAGCATAGAGTAGCAGCGAGAATGAGAGATTTAGAAATAAGCAAGGCAGGGAGCGCAATTGAATTAAAACTTTACGTTGATGACGAAATCCGTGGCACCATACAAATCGGCCATGGCTCTTTTGGTTGGAGAGGAAAAAAGAAAAAAACTTTTAAAAAAATTAACTGGACAAAATTTGCCGCGCTGATGGACGATTTCCGATAAAAGAGCTGAGCATGAAAATTTTCTTTTATATGAAGCGAAATGCACATAATAAATGCGGTTTGAGCATGAAGATTTGGAAGGTAGAAAGAAAAGGAAAAACCGTTACAGCCCAGTGGGGTGCGGCCATAGTGAATAAAGACTCTAAGACCCCGGTTCCAGCCTATAGGTTGCAACGCAAAGTCTGGAAATTCAGTACAGAGGAACAGGCGATAACTTGCGAGGAAATGAGAATTGATAAGAAGCTCCGTAGTGGATACGAACGAAAACCACGAATGATTCAAATCTGTAAAAAAAGGGGCTCTAGATGAATATTTTGAAAATCTTTTTATTATCCTTAATTGTGCTTGCTGTCTTCGGTTGCCAGGCGCAAACATCATCTTCCAGCACGCCCCAACCAGGCTCGCGTGGATTTGAGGCTTACGTCAATAGCCAATCTATTGTAGAAAACAGGCTTCAGGCTCCTTCCTCAGCCAGTTTCCCAGGCGATCTTCCGCCGGATGTGACTGAGACTTATAAGGGCATTATTAATGGTGACGGGGCGCAGGCGGAGGTCTATATAGTCAGGGCGTACGTAAATGCAAAAAACCTCTTTGGCGTAAAGCTCCGTACGCCATATGCCTGCCAGATGCTCTTCTTCCAGAATACAAACAAGTGGGTTGGCAACTGTGCTTTAGAAGGAGATTCCAACTATAGTTCCTTCATAAATGATGATAAGAAAAACTGATAAAATAGAATCATGAAAAAAGCAGTTAAAAGCGTCGAGGAAGCCAGGGCCATCCTGAGGGAACATAAGGATGAGGTAGCGCAGAAGTACCGGGTTACCGAGATTGGTATTTTCGGCTCCTTTGTCCGCGGCGAGCAGAAGAGGCGGAGCGACATTGACATCCTCGTGGAGTATGACGAGGTCCCGGACCTGTTTGAGTTCATCAACCTTGAAAGATACCTCCAGCGCCTGCTGAAGAAAAAAATCGACCTGGTAAGGAAAGAGGCCATAAGGCCGGAACTCAAGGACAGGATTTTAAGGGAAGTCGTCTATATATGACGCGCGATTACAGGTTGTTCGTCAAGGACATTATGGAGGCCATTCAGGATATAGAAGCCTTCGTCGGCGACATGGAATTTAACGCATTTCAGGCCGACAGGAAAACGATGAGCGCCGTTGTCTGGAGGCTGGAGGTTATCGGCGAGGCGGCTAAAAACATTCCGGTGGCGATCAGGGGCAGATACAAGGAACTACCGTGGAAAGATATGGCTGGAATGCGCGACAAGATCAGCCACTTTTATTTCGGCATCGATCTAAAGATAGTATGGGAAGTCGTCAAGAAGAAGTTGCCCATTGTGAAGCCGGTCATTCAAAAAATGCTCGATGAGCTTAAGGAAAACGGAGCTTCGTGAAATTATAGGTAGTGTCGGAACCCCCTTCCCACAAGAGTACAACCAGAATAAAACAGTTTCACGAAATTGAAACAATACAAAACTTGAAGGGGTTATCCGAACCGGGCCCGGGCATCCCAGAGTGTTTTCTTCCAAGAGAAACCTTTCTGTAATGGCTGAAAGCCGTTTATGAAAGAAAGCACATGCAGGATTCAAGGAAATCCGGACGCGTGAGGACGTTATGGCGTCTCGTCAACTCGATATCCTACAAATTCCCAGGGCGTGACGATTTGAAGTTCAAGAGGCAGATCGCCGATATCAAGAAGGTACTTACCCCCGGCAATCAATATACCTGAGCGGCCAAAGAGGATAACAGGGGCCGCCATACGGTAATTGGCTCAGTCGCTTCGGGCCATCCCCCGCATGCTTCATAAAACTGCTTGCATGAACTCTTTCCATGGACAGCCCCGCCGCTTACGTTTTATGATGGTCTGGCAGTTTTTTCTCCATTGGAGGGACCGAGAGTGGGTTAAAGAGAAGGCTAAAGAGAATCGGGAAGGGAGGGGCTTTAAAAATATGGTGTTTGAACATCTTAACCCGCGGCGGGGAAAATGAAAAAAGACACATAATTTTTTTGGCCGAGTGGCCGGGGGTGTTCAAGGGCATTTGAACAGACTGGCTTAAAAAAGCATTTAAAAACGGAAGGTTGAATTATTCGCTTTGAACAGAAAACGCAAAAAGGCATTTGACTAAGGTTCTTTCAAGCGGTTAAAATTTCCTAAATGAAAAAACAGGCCGGTTACGTCCCGCTTCATCTCCATTCCGAGTACAGCCTCCTTGATGGCGCGATAAAGATAAAGGAGCTCGCTGAAACCGCCACAGGCTGGGGGCTTCCGGCCGTGGCCATAACGGACCACGGGAACCTCTTTGGAGCGGTGGAGTTTTACAAAACCATGACCAAGGCCGGCATAAAGCCCATCATGGGCTGCGAGCTTTACGTGGCCCCCTCAAGCAGGCACTCACGGCAGAAGGAAGACGGGCCTTTCCACCTGATAGCCCTGGCCAAAGACAATAAGGGCTACTCTAACCTGGTGGAGCTGGTCTCCAGCGCCTATACCGAGGGTTTTTATTACAAGCCCAGGATAGACAGGGAGGTCTTCGAGGCCCACAGCGAGGGGCTCATTGTTCTAAGCGCTTGCATGAAAGGCGAGGTGCCGTATTATCTTTCCCATAACATGGCGGAAAAGGCCCGCGAAACGGCCTCCTTCTACAGAGACGTCCTGGGGCCTGAAAACTATTTTATAGAGCTTCAGGAAAACGGGCTGCCTGAACAGCTGGAGCTGAACAGAACTCTTCTTGAGCTTGCGCGCAGCATGGACATAAGGGTGGCCGCAACCAACGACTGCCATTACCTGAAGAAGGAAGACAGGAGGGCGCACGACATACTCCTGTGCGTCGGAACGGGAAAGACGGTGAACGACCCCACCAGGCTTAAGTTCAAGGGGGACGGGCTTTACTTCAAAAGCCCGGAGGAGATGCATGCCGCCTTCAGCGAGCTGCCCGAGGCCCTGAGCAACACCGTTGAGATCGCCGGGCGCTGCGATGTGAAATTCCAGTTGGGCCAAAACCTTCTTCCGCTTTTCAAGACCGAGGACGGTACCGATCCAGGGGATTTCCTTGAGCGCCTGGTAAGGCAGGGCATGAAGGAGAAGTACGGGGAGAACCCGCCTGCGGAGCACCAAAGCAGGCTGGCCCATGAGCTTTCGGTAATAAAGAAGATGGGATACGAGTCCTATTTTCTTATAGTCTGGGACTTTGTGAACTACGCGAGGAAAAACGGCATCCCGGTAGGGCCAGGAAGGGGCTCGGCCGCGGGAAGCCTGGTTTCCTATGCCCTTGGCATCACGGAGATAGACCCCATGCGCTACGGGCTTCTCTTTGAGCGGTTCCTCAACCCGGAGCGCATAAGCATGCCGGACGTTGATACCGATTTCTGCCGTGACAGAAGACAGGAAATAATCAATTACGTCGCGGAAAGATACGGGCGGGGGCATGTGGCGCAGATCATCACTTTCGGAACACTTGGCGCAAAGGCCGCCATAAGAGACGTCGGCCGCGCCCTGGACATCCCGTACCAGGAGGTGGACCGCATAGCGAAGCTCGTGCCGGAAGGCCCCAATGTATCCATACGTGAGGCGCTGGAGGTGGAACCTGTTCTTTCCGGCATGTACAAGGATGACAACACGGTTAAAGACCTCCTTGACGTTGCGCAGAGGCTGGAGGGGCTTTCAAGACACGCCTCCACCCACGCCGCCGGGATAGTCATATCGCCCGCGCCCCTGTCTTCCCTTGTGCCGCTTTACAAAAACCCGACGGACGGCTCCATTACCACGCAGTTCGATATGGGCTCGATAGACGAAATGGGTCTAGTGAAATTTGACCTGCTGGGTTTAAAGACCCTGACCATCATTGACAAGACAACACGGTTCATAAAGGAAGGCGGGGTGGACTTCAGGCCCTCCGAAGTGCCCGTGGACGACAAGAAGACCTTCGACCTGCTTGGTTCCGGCCAGACAGCCGGCGTGTTCCAGCTAGAAAGCGCGGGGATGAGAGACATCCTTATAAAAATGGGCCCGGAGCGCTTTGAGGACCTTATTGCCCTGGTGGCCCTTTACAGGCCGGGGCCTATCGGCAGCGGCATGATCGACGATTTTCTCAAGAGGAAAAAGGGGCTTGTGCCGGTAAAATACGACCTTCCCCAGCTTAAGGATATCCTGGACGAGACCTATGGGGTGATCCTTTACCAGGAGCAGGTGATGCAGATCGCCCATAAGCTTGCGGGCTTCAGCCTTGGGCAGGCCGATATCCTCAGAAAAGCCATGGGCAAGAAGAAGCCCGAGGAGATGGAAAAACAGAAGGACGCCTTCGTAAAGGGCATGGTCTCAAACGGGATACAGGAGGCGAAGGCGCGCAAGCTGTTCGACCTGATGGCCAAATTCGCCGAATACGGGTTCAACAAGTCCCATTCGGCGGCCTATGCCTATATCGCATACCAGACCGCGTATCTTAAGGCCCATTACCCGGTTGAGTTCATGGCGGCGACGATGAGCGCGGACCTGGACAACACAGACAAGATAATGCATTTTTTAAAGGAATGCCACAGTTTGACCATAGAGGTGCTTCCCCCGGACATAAACGTCTCGGACGCGGAGTTCAAGGTTGTGGGAAGCTGCATAAGGTTTGGGATGGTGGCGCTGAAGGGGGCCGGGCAACAGGCCATAGATGAAATACTGCAGGAGCGCGACGGAGGAGGGAATTTCAGCTCCTTCGCGAATTTCCTGGAGCGGACGAGGGAAAAGAAGGTCAACCGCAAGGTGATGGAGGCGCTTGTAAAGGCCGGGGCCTTTGACTCCCTGGGCCATACGAGAAAAGGCTGCATGGAAAAGGTGGATTCCAAAGACCGCGGAGGGCCGTCGAATCAGCCATCTATCTTCGGAAGCATGTTCGAAGACAGCCCCGCCGGAGAGGATGCCTCCTCCGCAACACCGGATGCCGGCGAGTGGAGCGAAAAAGAGCGTCTTCTTTATGAAAAAGAGGCCCTCGGGTTCTATATCTCCGGCCATCCGATGAAGGCGTACCTCAAGGGGCCTCTCATGAGAGAGATTGTGCCCACCTCAAGACTTTCCTCACTGCCGGACAAGGAGGAGGTGGCGGCAGCGGGCATCATCGCGGCAGTGAAAAAGATAAAGACGAAGGGCAAAGGTCTTATGGCCGCGCTTACGCTGGACGACGGGGAAGGCACCGTGGAGGTAATTGTATTTCCGGACCTTTACCAGGAAAACAGCGAGTTATTAGTTAAGGATACCCCCGTTTTGGTGCGCGGGAACCTGGACATTTCGGACAAAGGCACCAAGGTTCTGGCCAGGCACATTATACACCTGGATGACGCCGCCGCCTCCGGGCTCTCCACGAACGGCGACAGACGGCTTGAGATAACCCTTCAGGAGCTGGACAACCTGAAGACCATCAAGTCGCTCGTGAATTCCCACCCCGGGACAACCCCCCTTCACTTAAAGGTGCTTGAAGGCGGCCTGGATGTTTTTATCGAGACTTCGTGTAAAATTTCCCCTGATGATGCCTTTTTGAACGGGCTCAGAAAGATTCATAGTGGAGAGGGAAAGGTGAGGTTTTTTTGACAGATGAGATATTACCTGGAATTTGAAAAACCGCTCCAGGAGCTTGAGTGCAAGATAGAGGAGCTCAAAAGGCTCTCGGACGGCAATAACTTAAAGATAAGCACCGAGATAAAGAACCTTGAAAAAAAGGCGAGGGAGATACACTCCCACATCTTCTCCAACCTGACAGCGTGGCAGAAGACACTCCTGGCAAGACACCCGGAGCGCCCCTATACGCTCGATTACATAAACCTGATCGCCGCAGATTTCGTGGAACTCCACGGAGACAGGCTTTTCGGGGACGACCCGGCGGTGGTGGGAGGGTTCGCAAGACTGGGCCGTTTCCCGGTCATGGTACTGGGACACCAGAAAGGAAGGGGCGTCAAGGACAGGATATCGCGCAATTTCGGCCAGCCCAATCCGGAGGGCTACAGAAAGGCCCTGAGGCTGATGAAACTTGCCGAGAGATTTAAAAAACCTGTCGTGACATTCATAGACACGCCCGGCGCCTTTCCGGGACTGGGCGCCGAAGAGAGGGGACAGGCGGAGGCCATAGCCGAAAACCTTATGGAGATGTCTTCCCTCAAGATCCCTGTCATTTCCGTGCTCATAGGCGAAGGCGGCAGCGGCGGCGCGCTGGCCATAAGCGTTGCCGACAGGCTCTTCATGCTTGAACACTCGGTATATTCCGTCATCTCCCCGGAGGGATGCGCGGCAATATTGTGGAAAAAAAGCGGCGAAATAGGGGTAAATGAATACGCCCAGGCGGCCCAGGCCCTGAAGATAACCGCTGAAGACATGCTTAAGGCAAAGGTGATAGACGGGATAATACCGGAACCCCTGGGAGGGGCCAACAGGGACCCGGAGGCCACGGCAAAAAACCTGCTGGAGACGATAGTTGCCGCACTTGAGGAACTCACTATAAAACCCGTTGGAAAACTTGTAGAAGACCGCTACAAAAAATTAAAAAAGCTTGGCGGCTTTACAGGCGCGGCAAAACCAGCGCCGGTGGAAAAGTAGCGGGCTAAACGGGGGGCGGTTTTCAAAACGGCCTGCCCCCGGCAATCCGCTTCAGAAACGACCAGACCTGAAAGGCGGATCGCACCTGCAACAAACGGCGCCAGAATCTGAAACGGCAGCGATATCCAGGTGGAAACAATGCATCTTCCGCGAATTTGGGCCAAGCAAAGCTACGTCTAGCTATGCCGTTTACTCCGATGCCGGTCAGGAATATATGCCTTCCGGGCCACCAATGAATCCTCTGATACGTTCTCACTTTTCAAGGACAGTCCTCCTATTTAAACCGGCCCAGGAACTTTTCGGCATTCATCGGGTCATGGAAAACAGATTCCTTGAGCCTCCTGAACCTGATCATCTTTTCCTTGCCGAAGTGCTTAGCTTTCAGCCTGCGTATTTCCGCATCCGCCTTGCCGGATGCCCGGATCATCTTACGGTATTCCTGAGGGTCGTTCTTTATTGAAAAGTCTCCTGGCGCCTTCCACTTGTCTTTCATATAGATCCATGAAGCGAAGTCGGCTAGCTTTGCGCCCTGGAGAGGCACGATGGGAGTCGTGTTTTTAAGGCCCTCTATCCGGATGCCGTTTTTGTCCGCCACTATCTGGTGAGTCCCTTTGAAAGGGAGAGCGCCCTGGTCTTCCTCGAACTGCCAGTTGGACGTGGAGACCTGTACCCCTCCTGGCCTGTGGCAGGACCCGCAACTTCTGGCCTTGCCGTAAGGGTGTGAGGCCTGTTCTATCTCCAGCCAGAGAAGCTGCTTATTGTCCGCGGGCAGCCCGCCCACCGTCCCAACGATGTAATATGCGTCTTCCGTCTGCCTGTCAGGCCAGCGGAACATTATCCGGGGTGAAGGGGGCACGTCTTTCCTGAAATTCCCGAGGCTGTGCGGCCATACCTTTACCGGCATCCAGCGGCCGTTCTGGTTCTTCATTATGATGGGAGGGCTTTGAATGCCGTAGTAGAGGGAATATTTGACGAAGGGATTGGGCCTTCCAGCCACCTCTCCAGGCCCCCAAATCGTCAATTGGTATCCCCGAAGCTGGTTTAAATGGCAGGCCGCGCAATCAAGGTCCTTATGCACGCTTTCCGCCAGGGCGTCCTCTGCCTCTATGTGGCAGTCCTGGCAGGTGGCCTTGCGCATCATGTCCCCCATGCCCTTGGGGCCCATCTGATGGCAGTCCATGCACTGCAGGCCCTTGGTGTAGTGGATGTCCGGCGCCTCTCCGGTCGGTATGGAATATTCGCCGCCTATGTAGGTCTCGCCCCGTCTGCTTTGCATGGCGCCGGGGTGGCATATGCTCGTCCCTCTTCCGTCGCCCTCGCAGTTTACAGCGGGGGGCTTTTTGTCAAAATTATGCACTCCGGCAGTAGCACTGGGAGCGTAATGGCAGTCCAGGCATCCCGGGTGACAGACGTTGCAGAAGCGTTGTTTGGCCCTGGCCTGCTGCCTGGTGAAGGGCACATCCATCTCCGCGGCTATTTTTTTTGTGTTCGCGTAATCGAAGCCCTCTTCCTTCAACCTCTTTTGCGGCGGGACATCCGCGAAGGACGGGCCGCAGTTGTGAGGGCCATAGGGAGAAAGCCATGTCCTCATGGTGCGCTGCCTGTAGTCCGCCCCCATGTCCGAAGTTTCGAACTGCTTCAGCTCCTCGGGGTGGCAGGAGGGCTGTGCGCACGTTTTTTTCACGATTGCCGGGTCAAAGTCCAGCGTGCCGGGGTTCCTATCCTGCCATAGCAGGTTCCTGACCTCGGGGTTCACATAGAACGTTCCATTCCGGGATTTCACCTTCGGCAGGAGGTCCCTGATGCCAAAGGGGCCGGTTGGCACGAGGGCGCCCGGCAGTATGTCCCTCCTGTTCAGGACCTTTCCGTCATATCCTATAAAAAGCGCTTTAAGCATACCTTTGTGGGCGTCTTTCATATCCTTGGCCCTTCCGTTTCCCAAGTGGCAATCGCGGCAGGTGGCGTTGGCATGATGGCTTTGCATGGCAACCATCTGCGGGGTGATATAGAATTCCGGGTAACCCAGCTTTGCAAGTTTTTCACGGTTTGAGTGGCAGTTTATGCAGCCCGTGCTCGTGTTCAGCCATGCCTTGTACCCAGAGAGGGCCAGCACAATGAAAAATTGGGCAACAATAAGGGAAAGGAGCAGCTCCTTTGAAAAGATCCTTTTCAGTCTGCCTGGTTTTTTAGCGTAAAAAATCTTAACCTCGCCTGTTTTTATTAAAGCACGATCACGACGTCTGATTCATTGCTCATGAGGGCATTGTCAAACTGGCTCCCGCAGGTGATGTGCCGGGGGACCAGACTTGTGCCAACGCCTTCTTTCCCCGCGCTGTGGGAGCAAAACGCCATCTTTACGCCTTCAAGCCGGCACAGGCCCGAATACTCCCCGTTCTCCAGTAGCCTGGTCCCGGAATCCATCGTGAATATGCTCACCTCGTGCCCTCTTGAAAGCGCCTCTTTCGTAATGCCTATAATATCCTTCAGGTTATTGTCTGTGTTGACGAGCAGGCCTATTTTCATTTTTTTCTCCATTGCCACTTTTTTATATTACCAAGAAATCACCTTGTCGTTTTTTTCCACCATTTCCAGCAGCTCCTTGTAGTCCTTGTTTTCCCTCAGGTCAAAAAGGGAGATGTCATTATCGATTCCCTGCTGCTCGATAATGGACTTTAACGTCCCGCGGGTTTTTTCCCCGCTGTGCAATATATACAGTATCTTCATCTTCCCCTCCTTATTTCAGTAGGGCAGCACAAGATCATAACCGGTGAGCCTTTTTGCCATTTCCGCGGTAGAAATATATGTAAGCCCCCCGCTTTTGTCCGGGTAGTTCGTATAAAGGCTCATACCCATATCCTTCATCGTCTCGATGTTCATGATATTGTCCTCTGAGGGCCCCACCGGCCCGTCGAGTATGTAAACGTCTATGGCGTCTTCAAGAAGCGTCACCCCTAGCGCCATCCTGAGCGCCTCATCCTGCCTGTCCCTTACAAGCACCGCTATTTTTTTGGGCATGCATTTTCCTCCATTGTTTTTAATTTGCGCTGCTTCCCATATATTTTCGCAAATTACGTGCCATGTGCGGCCGGGGGGAGGATTAGACCATAAGGCGATTTGACTTTACGGTTAGGCGGCAACTATATTAAAAAAAAGGATTTCGGGGAAACGGCTTTTTAAAAAAGGAACCGGGTTAAAAAAGTACGGGCGCGCTTCGTCTTTTCTTTATTGTTTCCTCCCAGTTTGCGGCTGGCCTGGCGCTTGGCTCCATAATGTACCGGTCGGATTTCTGCATGGCCGGAGTTTTTCGCGATGCCTACCTGTTCAGGGATTATCACCGGATGAAGGCTTTTTTTCTTCTTGTTTGCCTCCTTGCTTTATTCTTGTATCTTATAAGGCATTTCAATCTGATATCCACCTACCCCCCGTCTTTTTTTGGCACCCCTTCGGCTGCGGACCTGTGCGGCGGGTTCATCTTTGGCATAGGTATGGTGCTTGGCGGCGGGTGCCTGCTGAGCACCCTGTACAAGCTTGGGTCCGGGCACACGGTAAGCGCCATTACGTTCTGCGGAGTCCTGTTTGGAGGGTTTGTGTCGGCCGCGTTTTATCCCATGTTCCGGTCGTTTGCAGCCTCAACCGTTCTGCTTGGGGACAAGACAGCCCTGGAGCACATAGTGGGGAGCGCAGGGGTCCCCGTGCTTGTCACCTCTGTGCTGGCCGCCTCGCTTGCCCTCAGATGGGCCAGAAAGGGGGGATGGTCGCAGCCGGCCTACGCCCGCGGATACCTGCCTCTATGGAAGGCCTCTTTTATCATGGCCTTTGTCATAGCCCTGGTGGTGGCCTTTTCCGGCAGGCCCCTGGCGGTAGGCATGGGATACGCCAAACTCTCCGGTATTGTTGGCGGGCTGTTTCTTCCCTCCCTGACCGGGAAGCTGGAATTTTTCCATACCGAGGCCCCAAGGCTGCTTTACGGCCGCATAATGGATGGCGGGGCCGGACCGGCATTCGATTCCGTCGCACTGACCCAGTTTTCCCTGATGGCGGGGGTTGTGGGAGGGTCCTTCATCTCGTCATTTAAGCTAGGGGAGTTTCGGATAACGCGCATGCCCCCGGGGAGGCAGGCCTTCTCGGCTTTTTTGGGCGGGATGCTTATGGCCGCCGGCGCGCTTATGGCCGGGGGGTGCAATTTGTGGCACCTGATCGGGGGGGTGCCCCTTTTTGCGCTTCAAAGCATGGTTTTTGCTTTAGGTATAGCTGGAGGGTCCTTCCTGGGGGCCGTCTTTATTCGAAGGGCCGTTATCCGTTGAACGAATGGAGCGGGAGGTAGCCATGCGACAAGCTGCGGAGGACATAGTCCTCGACATAAGGGGGCAGATATGCCCCGCATGCCTCATGATCACTCTGCGAGAGCTGAACAGCAACAAGGAAAAACTTAAAAATGAAAAGGCAAGGCTTGTGGTCAAGACGGACCATCGCGACGCGACAAGGACGATACCGAGTGCGGCATTCGCTATGGGGTACAGAGTGTCTGTCTTGCAGAGGGACAAGTATTACGAGATAGCCATGGAGTATGAAAAATGAGCGGCCTCGAAGAGATCGAGAAGACAGACCCCAGGCTGGGCAACGAACGGCTGAAAAGATATATCCGCGAAAAGGTGAACCACCTCCTGTCCGTGATGGGCACAAAGCCTCTGAGCAGGGAGGAACTGGATGACAATACCCTTCTGGAGCTCGACCCGATAGGCATAATAGCGCTTTCCTTTGAGCAGATACTCGAGCACCAGAAAGACACCAACGAGCGGCTTACCGTCGCCAAAGACCAGCTTCAGGCCGTCTTCGACGCCGTGGGCGTCTGCATATCGATAATAGACGAGGACATGAGGATAGTTAATTGCAACGAAAAGCAGAAGGAGATGCTCGTCTCCGCAAATACGGAGGTGATCGGAAGGCACTGCTATGAGATATACTGTGGCAAGGATTCTCCGAGCCTGGACTGTCCGGCCGTAGAGACCCTGGCAACCGGCAGGCCCGTTTTCATCAGGGAGGTGAAAAAAAAGAACAAGCATTTCCAGATAGTCACGTCCCCGATGAAGGACGCGGAAGGGCGGGTGACCGGCGCCATCGAGGTTTCGATGGATGTCACCGAAAAAAAGAAGGCCGAAGAGCTGATGCGCCAGGCTGAAAAACTCACCGCTATAGGGCTTCTTGCCGGAGGTATAGCCCATGAGCTCAACAATCCGCTTGGCAACATATTGGGTTACGCCACGCTCCTGCTTAAAGACGGGGAATCCGGCTTGGGCCCCGGGCAAAAGGAAAAACTTGAGATAATAGTGGAGCAGGCAAAAAAGGGCAGTGAGATCATAAGGGGCCTCCTGGATTTTTCCCGCCAGTCGGTTCCCGCGTTCCAGGACATCCTCATTAACGACATAATAATGAAAACCGTGCGCACCCTTCAAAACAGGCTTGCCTGCCAGGGCATAAAAGTGGACACCGCGCTTGCCGATGGGCTGATCGTGCGTGCCGACCCTCGGAAGATAGAGCTGGTTTTCCTGAACCTGATGCTCAATTCGATACAGGCCTTTGAGGGGATGGACAGGAAGGGCAAGGCCATAAGCGTAAGGGCGGTCCGCGAAGGGGGCCTGATCCAGGTAAAGGTGGCGGACAACGGGCCGGGAATACCCGAAGACATACTTTCAAACATATTCGACCCGTTCTTTACCACAAAGCCCGTCGGAAAAGGGGCGGGGCTCGGGTTGTCCATCTGCTCGGGTGTCATCAGGGAACACAAGGGCTCTATCCACGCCGCCAGCGAGCCAGGGAAAGGGACGGAATTCACCGTCTCGCTCCCGGCGGGCGTGAAAGGCTGAACCGGAAAGGGGGGCGGTTTTTTGTTCAGGGTCCTTGTGGTGGAAGACGACCTCAGAATGAGGGGCCTCATCAAGGAGCTCCTTGAGAAGCAGGGCTACAGCGTTACCGGAAGCCAAAACGGAACGGAGGCCATACCGCTTATAAGAGAGCAGGATTTCGACGTCATCCTTACAGATCTCAGGATGCCGGACTCTGACGGCATGGAAGTCCTGGCCTGTGCAAAGGAGCTTAGCCCCTTCACCCCGGTTGTGATGATAACGGGTTTTGCCACGGTGGATTCCGCCGTCGGAGCGATGAAGGAGGGGGCCTATGACTACATACAGAAACCCTTCGAACCCGACGTCCTTCTGTTTACGGTAAAGAGAGCGGCGGAGTACCGCAGGCTTGTCGATGAAAACCTTAAGCTTTCCGCGGGGCCGGAAAGAGATGCCGATTACGAGTTCGTGGGCTCGAGCCGGGCGGTTTCGGAGCTTAAAAAACTGGTCGGGAAAGTGGCCCCTCTGGACACTACGGTGCTTATACAGGGGGAAACCGGAACGGGCAAGGAGATGATAGCAAGGCTCATTCACAGGCTCGGCCCCAGGGCCCTGGAAAAATTCCTGCCGGTAAACTGCGGGGCCTTGCCGGAAACGCTTATAGAGGCGGAGCTCTTCGGATATGAAAAGGGCTCTTTCACGGGCGCTTCCGCCAGGAAGAAAGGGCTTTTCGAGGCATCGGACCGGGGCACGATATTCCTGGACGAGCTGAACAGCGCGTCCCCCTCCCTCCAGATTAAATTGCTCAGGGTCCTGCAGGAAGGCAGTTTCATGAGGGTGGGGGGCACGGAACCGGTATCCGTAAATGTGCGAGTGATAGCCGCCTGCAACACGGACCTTGCCAAAGACGTGGAGGAAGGCAGATTCAGGAAAGACCTTTTTTACCGCCTGAACATCATTTCGATTGCCATCCCTCCGCTCAGGGAACGCAGGGATGACATCCCATATCTGGCCCGCCATTTCCTTTTAAAGTACCGCGGCAGGCTCTCGAAGGAAATAAATTCCATCTCGCCTGAAGCCATCGCCGCACTGGTAGAGTATCCGTGGCCTGGGAACGTGAGGGAGTTGGAAAACTGCATAGAGCACGCGGTCGTCATCGAAGGGGGCAGCGAGATAACAGCGAGGTCCCTTCAAAAGGAAATACTCAAAAGGAAACATGGCTCCATTCCCCTCGCGCACATGGGAGGCTTCAAGCTGGAAGATACAGAAAAAGTCCTCATCCAGAAAGCCCTGAGCGCCTTTGACGGGCAGAAGGCCAAGGCCGCCGAAGCCCTTGGCATAAGCATTACGACCCTATGGAGAAAACTTAAAAAGCTGAACCTCGAATAAAGGTTTTTTTCTTTTCAGGTCCTTCCCGGTCTTTCATCTCCCGCGATTCTCTCATCTAAAAGCAAATATTGCATTTCAAAATGAAAAACTATTTCATCTTGAAATGCAATCTGCATCAGGGCGCTGTCAGATAATCCCCTCCTGATGGCACGACCCTTCTGGCACTTCTCTTGCTTTATACATGTGAAGGCCGGTCCGCAAGACGGAAATCAAAAGGATGGCTGGAGGGAGAAACTTGAGGCAGACAGTTGCGGAAGAAATGGGAGAAACCTTTCCTGAAGCAGAAACTCTCTGCGCCCCCGGAATGAAAGATCTTTCCGGTGGAAAAGGCGCCATCGCCCTTGTCCCGGCCGCAGGCATAAGCGCGCGGGTCCTGGACAACATGAAGATGGCCGTTCAAAGCGCCTTTGGCGAGGAGGCGCTGCTGGTCATGGGTGCGGAGGGCGAGGGCTGGGTCTGCCCTTCTGGCGGCCCGGGCCGGCAGGTGCCGGCATCCTGTCTTATCACGCGGCTGGCGCCTCTGCGCAAGGCCTTTGAAAGGGTGCTTGGCGTAGTGGATACGGGCCTCTCACATCCCGGCGTCAATCACGTGTTCGGTTTTACCGATCCTGAGAGCCGCGTGTCCGTCATGTCGCTTTACCATTTGGGCAGAAAAGGGGAAGCCCCCGCCAAGGTCGCCCGGCGGGCCTCCAAGACGGCGATACACGAGCTTGGACATTCCTATGGGCTCCCCCACTGCAGGGACCATAGGTGCGTAATGTTCTTTTCATTCAATCTGACCGATACGGACTACAAGGATAGCGGGTTCTGCAAAAAATGCGGCAAAGAGCTTTCCATGCGATTGAACCCGGGTGTTCATGAAAGAAAGGAGGTCTGCTGATGAGCGGTGAAGTGAAGGCGGGTCTGACCCTGCCGTGGCTTTGGGTTGCGATAATAATTGCCTATCTTGCCCTGGGGTTCATGTTGCCGCCCTGGGATGGGTCTTTAAAGACGCTCGCCAAAAGTAAGATCCAAACCAAGGCCCCTGATGATCTTAAAAAACAGTCTAACAGCCTGGTGTTCTGAGATGAGAGTGAGACTTGAAGGAAAAAGCAAAAGATGTCCGGGAAAAGGGGATTGAGATGACCGGTCTGGCGATGAAGAGAGCTATCGCTGCGGTAATAGTTCTGCTGGCGTCCCTGCTTCCGGCGCTTCCCGCCGTGTCCTCCGGCGCATCCGCCGCGCAGGGTGCGGGAACAGAAAAAGACTCATGCGGCATCATATCGCCGGCTTCCGGCCCCCTGCTGGTGACTGAGGAGAGGCCTAAGATCATCCCGTTTTCCTTCATGGTGAGAGGGAGCATGGCGGAAGTAAGGTTCCTCATTTCAGAAAAGGACAAGGTAAAAGGCATAACACTGCTTGAGGAAACAGCAAAGGTCAAGGGTGGTGTTGCCTCATCCCGCCTGTCATTCAACATACTGGACGGCATGCCCCTTGGGAGGCATGCTCTTGTGATCCAGGTGATAGAGGCAAGCGGAGGCGCAAAGATCTGCTCCGGCACGATACCGTACATCATCCTGCCGGGGGCGGCGTGCATGTGCAGGGAAAACCGGAATAATAACAGTTTAGGCAAAGGATTGGGCCTTAGCGCAAAAAAAAACTGGGAGGTACAAAATGCGTAAACGGGTAAAACCCGGCTTCAGGGTCTTTATGTATCTGGCTTCATGTCTGATCATTGCATTTGGGGTGACGATGTCCGGCAATGGCATCCCGAAAAGCCCCTCGGTGGCGTTTGCCGACGTAACGCAGGGGGCGCAATTTGCGTGGCACGCCAACAGGCCGGGCGTCACAAGGGCCCAGATTGCCCTGGGCAGGGCAACCACTTTGCGTTTCGAGTTTGCCGTGAAAGGCGCGGAAGGCAGGCAGGTGCTATTCGGCATCCCGCGGGAATACGTGCAGATGGGGATAAGCATCATCCCGAAGCAAGCCACCATTAAAAATGGAATGGCCCAGGCAAAGGCCGAATTCCAATGCCCGCCGGGCATGCCCCTTGGGAAGTTCGACATGCTTGTTGTAATGGTGGACGCAAAGACTAAGAAGGAAATGGGCAGAGGAATAATACAGTTCATGCTCCTTCCGGCCGGCGTGGGCGGCTGTTAGAGGGGAGGACAAAAAAATGGATGATTTCGAATTTGGCATAATGGGATGGTTTAAGGCCTGGTACAAGAAATTTTTCCGGGAAAAATGGCCGCTCTGGCTTGCCGCCCTTTTCATGGCGGTTTCGGGCATCATGGCCTATGCGGTAGCCACATGGTCGCTGGCAAGGACCGTAAGCGGCGCAAATCCTTACGACCAGGCAAAACCTTTGGGCACCTTCCTGGGGCTCAAGGAGCTGGGAGGACTGATAAACAATCTGCTTGGGAAGATAGGGCTGCCTCATTATCCGTTCAGCGGCTATATCTGGCCAGACGGCACCATCAATTTTTTCAGGCAGCTCCCGAACCCTATCCTTGAACCCACGGTGGGCACCATGCTGGGCATCCTGTTTGGCGGGCTTATAGCCGCCCTTCTGGCAAAGGAGTTCGCGCTGAAAGTGCCGCTCGACAAAAGCGAGTACGGCCTTGCCGTCAGCGGCGGCGTGCTGATGGGTTTCGGGACCATCTTCATGTTCGGCTGTCCGCTGGCCAGCACCACGAACATAGGCGCAATGGGTGTTCAGGCCCTGCTCATGGTTTTAGGGATGAGCATAGGCTCCTATTTCGGGGCGAAGATAATCGTCCGTCTTGAAAAAAGGCGAATGTCGATGAGCCTCGCCTTCACTGACGGGGCGGGTTACAGGCCGCTTATGCACTTTGAAAAGACCAGGACCATATGGCCCAAGCTTCCGGAGACGGCTGACGGGGGCGAGACCGGCGCCATCAAGTACCAGCCTCACCTTGCCGTTGGGCTCATGCTGGTAATGGCGGTGGTCCTCTTCAGGTTCGGCAACATAGGCTATCCGGCCCTTGCCCTTTCTTTTGCCACGGCCACGCTTACCGGGTTTGCCATGCAGCGGGGTGGCATCTGCTTTGCCCATGCCTATCGCGAGCCTTTTCTTTCCGGTTTTGCGGACATGTCCAGGGCAATAGCTTTTTTGTATATCTTGCTGGTGCTGGGTTTCCTGCCCATGAAGCTTCTTGCCGCAGCCAGCCCGGACCTGGCATATGCAGAGATCTTCGCCATCAGCCCGGCGGGAATAGGCGTGGTGCTTGGGGGGGCCCTCTTTGGCATCGGCATGGCCCTGAACGGCGCCTGCGTCAGCGACAGCCTGTGGAGGACCGCTGAGGGACAGGTGAAGATATGGATCGGTCTTCTGACCCTCATATGTGTTTCCTCGTGGTTATTCCCTATGAGGGATGAGCCGTGGTTTAAACACTACTTTGCCCCTTACGGGTCCCAGAACATAAGAGACGTGTACCTGCCCCATATCCTGCACAGCTATCCTCTCGCAGTGGCGCTGGTGATAGGAGTAATCGTTCTCTGGGCCATGGTGATGACATGGTTCAGCGGAAGGACGTTCAAGAAATACATGGATGGTTGAGCCGTTGTTATCTCAAAACGCTGAAAATACTTTTTAGGAGGAAATATGAGCGCCGTCACAGAGAAGACAGGCGGGGATGCCGCCCCGGTCAGCAAGAGACTGGATGTAAAGGGGCTTGTATGCCCAAGGCCCATGGTCATGACGATGAGCATGCTTAAAACCATGTGCGCGGGGGAAACGCTGGAGGTGAGGGCCAACGACAGCAGCGTCAAGCACTCCATTCCCTCGCTGTGCGAAAGAGCCGGATACAAGCTCCTGTCCCAGAGGGATGAAGGAGGTGAATTCATATTTTTGATACAGAAGTGACATGGGGGGAGGTCCTGAGGAGATAAAAAAACGTGAAACCATTCAGATGCTTGGGGAGATGAATATGACAAGAAAACTTGAGAGAAAGACAGGAGTGCTCCTTTGCCTTGCGCTGGCCTTCGCTTTTGCTCTTACGTTCCAGGGCTGCGGCGGAGGAGGCGGGACAACCAGCTACGACCCACCGTCAACGGCCGCTTCGGGAGTTGTGGTGGACGCCGCGACCGTCAAGAGCTGGGTTGACGGCGGCGAGGTGAACGCGGCTGGTTACAACAGGGTTGTGATCCTTGACCTTGGCACAGCGGCCGATTACTCTGCAGGCCACATTCCGGGCGCCCATTGGGTGGACCCAAGCAGCCTTTATGAAAACCGCAACGAAGGCGTTCTTACGGACGTCAACATGGTGCTTGATGGCCCAACGATGGACGCCCTTGTCCAGAAATACGGCATAGACCAGAATACCACCATCGTATTTACAAGCTCGGATTCCACAGCCAAGAGCGTTTCCCCATACTGGACCGTCGGCAGGGCGTACTGGACCTTCCGCTACTGGGGATTTTCCAAGGACAGGCTCAAGATCCTTAACGGCCTGGACGCCGCCTACGCGGACCAGTACGGACTGTCAACCGCGGCCGCGCCTTCGATAACACCGTCAACCTACAGCGTCAAGGACAACGCCTCTTTCAGGGGCGACCTCCGGGCGTCCCTGGCGGACATGATAAACTTCGCGGACGGCAAGGACTCCAATACCGCCGTGATTGACACCAGGGGCCAGGACGGCGACGGATACGATACGACGTCCTCTTACAGCGGTGACGCCAAGCAGACCCCCGGCGTATGGGCCAAAGGCACATGGGTGGCGTTTGAGGGCCACATCAAAGGCGCCATCGCCGTGAACTCCAATATGTTCTACAAAACGGTGACTGGCGCCAGCCAGACTTACAAGGTCTTCCTTTCCCCCTCGGACATGGCTGCGATGCTGGCAAAAAACGGGATCAACTCCTCGGAAACGGTCATCGTGCACTGCCGCACGGGGGTCATCGCATCGGGGGGCTTTGTGGCCATTGACGCGGTGCTGGGCTGGAACGTGGAAAACTATGACGGCTCATGGAGCCAGTGGGGCATGCTGGCCTCGACCGCGGATTGCGGCCCGCTGGACCCCAACTCTCCATGGAGGACGGACACGCCCCAGCGCACGTCAAATCTGACCTTTAACAGCGCTCTCGCCCCCAACTGCTCCGGTATTGAAGATGCGACAAACGGCGGGGCCTATACGGTCAACTCCTTCGATACTGACTTGAACAAAATAAATGAGCAGGACAGCGCCTACTTCTCCGGCGGCAGCGGCAGCAGCAGCGGCGGCGGTGGAGGAAACATAGGATGCTAGAGGAAAAAGAAAAACTTGCGTCCAATAAAAACAAAACCCTGTCTTTAAAAGGGGGAGGAGGAAGGTCATGAAGAAAGCGCAAAAAAAAGTGCTATTGATTGCGCTATTGGCAGTCTCGCTCTTTCTTGCGGCCGGCAGCGCCTACGCGTTGCCCCCCATTGTTATCGGCGACCAGGGAGCTTTCGTAAAGTTCGCCCTGCAGGGCCAGCTTTATGGCGTATGGAGAGACACCGGATCGGGCACCAGCGGGCAGGCCGATTCCACGGACCTGTTCTTCAGAAGAAACAGGCTAACGGTCCAGGTGCACGGCACGGACAAGTACGGAGCGATAGTGCAGTTGGAGTACGTTGGGGAAAGAAACGTTAACGACCTTATAGTGAGCGACAGTCCCGGCACCGAGTTCTCCGTGCTGGACGCCTACTTCATGGCGGACTTCAGCAACGAGTTCAGGATATATGCCGGCAAGCAGAAGATACAGTTCACGAGGGAAAACCTTGAGGACTGTTTTGTGCCTCTTACCCTGGACCGCTCGCTTTTCATCTATACTCTGAAACACAGCAGGGACACGGGCGTAGTGTTCTGGGGGAACCTGCCGAACATCAAGAGCCAGTACCGCGTTGAGGTCTCAAAGGGAAATGACGGCAATGGCGCGCCGCAAAGCAGCCTCATGTACACGGCCAGGTTCCACGTCTCCCTCTGGGACCCCGAGTATGCATATGGGTACAAAGGCACATACCTCGGGAAGAAAAAAGTCCTGACTTTCGGAGTGGGCGGCCAGTTCGAGCCGGATGCCGTGTACTCGGACACCGTCGCGCACACCGGGGCAAAAAGCTATTACGCATGGACAGCGGACGCCTTCATGGAATACCCTCTTACCGGCGGGACCTCCGCGGTCACCCTCTCCGGCGCATATCTCAAGACGGACTTCAACGGCGCATACGAGGGCAGCAATCCGGACCCCAACAGCATAGGCCAGGATGGCGAGAAGAACGGCTGGTATGTCAAGGCGGCCTATCTGCTGCCCAAGAGAATAGGCCCCGGGCAGGTGCAGCCTTTCGTGCGTTATGAGAAATGGAGGTACGCGGACCTGTTTAACGTATTTAATCAGGACCTGACCTGGACGGGCGCCGGGGTGAACTACCTGATAGACGGCGAGAACCTTAGAGTGACAGTTCAGTACTCAAGGACGGATTTCGGCCAGGAGGTAAACACGCAGTCGAAAAGCTTTAATACCGTCACGGCGATGCTTCAGTACAGATTTTAGATTAAAAAGACAAAGACCTCTTGTTGAATTCCTGCCCCCTCGTTGCTTACCGGGGGACCGCAAGGTCCCCCGGCCTTTTTTGAGCATCAAAAATGGGAAAACCAAATTTTCTGAATTACGCGATCTGGTTTCGCTTCAGTAGAGTAGAGAGCTGGCGTAGTGGCCGGACGGCCCTATCTCCGGCTCCCCCTCATCGAACTGGACGTTCGGTTTTCCCGAGTACAGCTCTCCGATTATCTTCCTCCAGAGGTTTTCGCAGATTGTGTCCATGGAGCTTTCGTGGACAGAAAACTGAAGCAAAGGAACTTTTTAATTTAATGGGCAATCTCCGGAAATTGACTTCCATCCGAACCTGCGGTGTTCATGGGTCGATTAAACAGCCAGATTTAAAAAGTCCCAATAAAATCAGGGGTTAGAGCTTTTACCTTGAACGGAAAAACACAAAAAAAGCAAAAAAGGCAATGGCGTTTGCGGGCCTAGCCGAGAGAAAGTTCGATGGGGCATACATGGGGAGGGTAAAGAGTTAATGCCCGGCGTGTGACCTCTGCCTGACCGCTTCGAACAGGAACACAGCCGCGGAGGCCACCACGTTCAGGCTCTCCGCTCCGCCCATTATGGGAATGCCAAGCAGCGCTCCGGCCCGCGCCTTTAGCCCTGAAGGAAGCCCATGCGCCTCTTCCCCGAAAGCGATGGCGACAGGCGCCTTGAAATCCCAATCGTAAAGCGATTTGTCCGCGTGGGCATCCGCACCGGCCAGAAGGACTTTTTTTTCTTCCAGATAATCCAGGGTTTCTTCCATCCCGGCCTCGATGACCGGCAGGTGGAAAAGGCTTCCGGCGGTGGCCCTCACCGCCTTTGAGGAAAAGATATTGGCGCTTCCAGACAGTATGATGCAGGCGTCCGCGCCGGCGGCATCCGCCGCACGCACCAGGGCGCCCAGGTTCCCCGGCTCCCTGATGCCGGCCGCCAACACTATTAGAGCTGAACCCTTGCCCTTTAAGGCCAGGCTGCCAAGCGGCAACTCTTCATACCGGCATTGGGCGAGTATGCCCTGCGGCGTCTTTGCTTCAGCGAGCTTTGTAAAAAGATGCTCAGGCACCTGGTAGAAACCGCGGGCCGCGTGGCTGATCGCCTTAAAAAAGAGAGCATCTTCCTCCAGGCGGGCCATATATTCATTGGTCACAACGACGGCCCCCAGTTTTGCGCCGCCCGAAAGTGCGGCCTCCACGAGATGCGGGCCCTCGGCCAGGAACGCATCCTTTCCGGGACGGCGTTTTATGCCAAGGAGCGTTTTTATGACAGGGTTTTGCGCGCTTGTTATGGATTTGAGCCCCATGGCCGAAATTATAACCTTTTTCCTCCCGGTCCGGCCAAAATGGCCAGCGAGCGAATACGAACAATGCAAAGTCTCCTTACATTCGATGCCTGGCAGGGAATATCAATTTATGACTTCAGGTTGATATTTCTCAGGAATAATTGCATCATTCAGATGGCGGGAAGGTTTTTATTATTAAAAGCGGCGCGGCTGCATTTTTTAGCGGGGTGGATGATGAAGATAAACACCGGTTTGAATGTTACGATTTTTGCACTTGCGCTCATTTCAGCGGCGGGCTTTCTGACGAACGGCAGTTTCAGAATAGCCCAGTTGCTTCTTATCCTGGTGGTCCTTGCGGTGCTTTGGATGCAGGCAAACAAAAAGATCCTCAAACCCATCTCGCAGATAAAAGAAAAGCTGGAGAGGGCCGCGGAAGGCGACCTGAGCGTAAGCATCGACCATGCGGGCAATGATGAAATTGGCGGTATCTGCAACAGCGCCAACCTGATGCTTGAGTCCGTAGATGGGATGATACATAAGGTGCTTATCATGCTGGAAAAGCTTGTTGAGGCCGTTTCTGTACTGAGAGGTTCGGCGGAGCAGGCCGCAGCGGATGCCAAAAGCCAGTTTAACCAGGCCTCACAGATTGCCACCGCAGCCGAGGAGATGAGCCAGACCATAACCGATATCGCAAAGAACGCCTCGGAGGCGCAGGAGACGGCGGCAACTGTGACGGATGTCTCGGAAGCAGGCCAGGAGATCGCGGGCAATGCCATCCAGATGGTCGAAAGGTTCCGGGACACCACCCTGGAGCTCTCCAATAAAGTGGGAAAATTGAACGCAAGCGCCGCGGAGATAGGCGGCATAGTCACGGTAATAAAAGATATAGCGGACCAGACAAATCTGCTCGCGCTGAATGCCGCCATTGAGGCCGCCAGAGCGGGAGATCAGGGCAAGGGCTTTGCTGTAGTTGCAAACGAAGTCAGAAAACTTGCTGAAAGGACCATAAAAGCCACAGCCGAGATATCTGAAAAGATAAACGCCGTCCAGGCGGAATCCGGCCAGACCTCCAGATCCATGTCCGAGGCCGCCCAGGAGGTATCAGGCGCCGGCAACTCTATAAAAAAAGTCGGGGACGCCTTCCTGTCCATAGAAAAAGTCGCACAAAGGGCGCGGGACGAGATCACTCATATCGCCGCGGCCGTCGAGGAGCAGTCCAGCGCCTCGGAGGAAATAGCAAAAAACATAGAAAAAACGTCCACCATAACAAAGAAGATGGATGAGATGTCAGATGCCGTGAGCCGGGAGGTGGATCTGTTGGCAGGTATCACCGAAGAGGTAAGAAGCGCGGCCTCCTGGTTTAAAACCAGGAACGGAAGGAACTGATAGCCGGCAGCCTGCTAGATGGCCAGCATCCTGTCCAACGCCCTTTTGGCCGGTATCCTGATCTCCTCCGGCACGCTGACGATGGTTTTCAGCTCTTTTAAGGCCAGGTAAACGCTTTTAAGAGTGGTCTTTTTCATGTTGGGGCATATCATGTCTTTTCTGAGCGGATAAAAAATCTTCTCCGGATTGTCTTTCCTGAGCCTGTGCATCAACCCCAGTTCCGTGCCTACTATGAATTCCGTATGCGGTGAATTCTTTGCGAACCTGAGCATTCCGGATGTGCTGGTAACGTGGTCCGCCACCTCCAGGACCTCCATCCGGCACTCCGGATGGGCCATCAGAAGGGCGCCGGGATGCTCATTTTTGGCCTTCAGGGCGTCCTCTTTGCGCACGCGGTCATGGACATGGCAGAAACCGTCCCATGCGATGACCTTTTTTTGAGTGTTTTTCTGCGCCCACATGGCAAGGTTTCTGTCCGGAACGCATATGACCTCATCGCCCGGCAGGGACTCCACCACCTTTACCACGTTCGCCGAAGTGCAGCAGATATCGCTGTGCGCCTTCACCTCCGCCGTCGTGTTCACATAGCTGACAACCGGCACGCCCGGATACCTCTTCTTCAGATCCTTCAGGGAAAACTCAACCGGGAACACCAGGGAAGGCTGGACGGCGTACCCCGGAAAGGCGGCCCTCATCTGACGGGGCCTCTCCACCTGGATCATGTCCGCCATTGGGCAACAGGCCTCGACCTCCGGGAGAACAACCGTCTTTGTGGGGCTTAATATGGCTGCGCTCTCGGCCATGAAGTTCACGCCGCAAAAAACTATCACCTCGCATTCTATTGCCGAGGCGGTCCTTGAAAGTTCGAGAGAGTCGCCAGTGAAGTCAGCCAGGTCCTGGACTTCGTCCCTCTGGTAATTATGGGCCAGTATGATGGCCTTTCTTTTTCTTTTAAGCTCCAGTATCTCCTGGAGCATATCCAGTTCGTTCATTGGCCTTTTAAAAATTTCAAAGTCAAGCGGACTTAATTTTAATTATCTAAACTAAACTAAAATCCTGATGACGGGTCGTTAGTATATAAAACAGTGCCGTCGTTAAGGGTTACTCTGTATATTATAGTGCTTTTCCTTGCTGTAAAAGAAGTCTTTTTACGCCTTTCCCTTTTCCGGGGAAAAAATTCCCTCCGCGCATTCACAGGCGCGGAGGGCACAGTCCGGGTGTTTCCGCTATACGAGGCCAGGACCTTCTTCACATATGTTCCCGTCTCCTGGTATGGGGGAACGGCACCGTATTTTTCTATGCATCCCGGCCCCGCATTGTATGCCGCGAGCGCCAGCGTGACATTGCCCCCGAAGCGGTCAAGGAGGCTGCTTAGATACCTGACCCCTCCCTCGATGTTCTGCTGCGGGTCAAAGGGATCAAAGACGCCGAGGGAACTGGCGGTGCCGGGCATAAGCTGCATAAGTCCCATTGCGCCTTTTGGCGATACGGCCATGCGGTTGTATCCGGATTCCGCGCTTATGACCGCCCTCACCAGCGATGGGTCCACCCCGTATTTGCTGCACATATTCTGTATCAGGTTTTCGATATGGGGGTCTTTTTCTTTGTCCCGGGAAGAAACCCGGCAAAAGGCAGTGCCTTTCTTTTTGTGGCTGGCCGGGACGCTAACGCTGTCCGAGGCCACCTTCACGGCCCCGCTCGACGGGATATCTGTAAAATGAATCGAGCCGTCCGAACCCAGATATCTGTAAATGGCGGCGCCCGCTTCCGGCGGTGCAAAAAAGATCAGAGTTACGAGAATGGCTGCAAGAACCCATGATATTGATCCGCGCCGAGAGCAAACAGCCGGGAGGCTGATGTAAGGAATTTTTTCTTTCATATTCACTAGCTGCCCGTAGCAGCTACATTAAACTACATATTACAGGGCATAGTCAAACAGGGTTTTGTCTGTTTGTTTTTCGCCCGGCGGCAATGGCTTAGAGGATCATGAGACAGGTTTTTTGACAGAATGGCATCTTGGTGGGCGCGCCTCCCCCTCTGAAGGCACGCCCACAGTTGAAATTGGCAGGATTTTTTAAAGTTTCTGGACGTTTGCGGCTTTGGGACCGCGCTCCCCATCAACGATCTCAAAGTTCACCTTGTCCCCTTCGTTCAAGGTCTTGAAACCGTCTGTCATAATGGCTGAATAATGGACAAAGATATCAGGCCCGCTATCCTGCTGAATGAATCCATACCCCTTGGTTTCATTGAACCACTTCACCTTTCCCTCGTACGACATGCTTCTGACCCTCCTTCTTCCCTCCCAGGGAAAATGAACTACGGCTATCTGCCTGTCAAAGCAAGCTAATTTCCTTTATAGCACGCGTCAAGCGCAATGTCAATAATATTTTCAAACGAAAAGGCGCTCCTGAACTCTTTGATTTTAATAAAAAATAATAAAAAAGATCGCCGGCTTCCGGGGGCATGCGCTGCACATGGAACAACCGGCGCGTGAAAACGGTCCGCCAACAAGATAAGGTCCCCCGGGAAAATCCCTCCTTGATCCACCGCTGCAAAAGAAGACCTTTATATAATTTGAATTATGCCCGGTTAATTGCTACAATAAAAATGTAATCTTATTTTGGGGTTTTCAACTTTTGAGAGAGTGGGCGACCACTCTTTTGTTTTATATGGACATGATGACTGAGAGGGTCAGGTATCATGAAAAAAAGCCCTCCGGGGTAAGCACAGGCGGGTAGGAGTTTTTTGATCTGACATGGGCAGGACAGAGGCAAAGATAGGTCAATTGGCCCAAAAGGCCGCCGGGGGACTGGGATACACGGTGGAGTCGGTTGAACTGCTTGGCAGCGGGGCAAAACTCCTGCTGAGGATAAGCATAGACAAGGAAGGGGGAGTCACTATCCGGGACTGCGAGCTCATGAGCAGGGAAATAGGCGCTCTTCTGGATGTGGAGGACCTCATCCCAAGCCGGTACCACCTGGAGGTTTCCTCTCCGGGTCTGGACCGGCCGCTGAAAGGCCCTGCCGATTTCAAGAAGCAGACTGGGAAACTCATCCGGGTAACCACCAGAAAGCCTTTTGACGGGCAGTCCTTGCTTATAGGAAGACTGCAAAAAGCTGAAGACAACTCTTTTTTGATCGCCGTAGGGGAGAAGGAACTGGAGATCCCTTACGATGCCGTTGCAAAGGCGCGGCTTGAAATCGAGATATAGGTTTTTTACTCAGGGGAAGAGACAGGGGGAGAGATGAAAGAAATAGCGTTCCTTATAGACCAGATTTGCCGGGAAAAAGGCATTTCCAAAGATGTGCTCGTGGGGGCGCTGGAATCAGCGCTGCTCTCCGCTGCGCGGAAACGCTATGGGGGAAGGACCAATATAAACCTGAGGATAGACCCCGACACTCTCAAGATCAACGTGTTCGAGGAGAAACGGATCGTGGAGAACGTTCAGAACGCGGACGAAGAGATATCAGTGGAAGACGCCGCGGAGGAGTTCCCCGGAAAGAATCTGGGCGAAGTTGTGGAATTGCCCATGGCGCCCATGGATTTCGGCCGCATAGCGGCCCAGACAGCAAAACAGGTGATACTGCAGCGCATGCGCGAGGCGGAGCGCGACGCCCTTTTTAACGAGTTCAAGGGCAAGGTCGGCCAGGTGGTAAGCGGCAGTGTCCTGAGGAAGGAAAAGAACTTCTATTATATAAACATAGGCAAAACCGAAGCGGTGCTGCCTGTGAAAGAGACCCTGGCAAGCGAAACATTGAGAAGAGGGGATTTCGTCAAGGCATATATTGAGGACATCCGGATCACGCCCAAGGGCCCTGTAATACTGGTGTCCAGGGCCACGCCTAAATTCGTGGCGGAGCTTTTCAGGATGGAGGTGCCGGAGATATCCGAGGGGCTCGTAAAAATAAAGGACATAGTCAGGGAACCGGGGGAAAGGACCAAGGTGGCCGTTTTTTCAACCGACAGCTCCATAGACCCGGTTGGCGCCTGCGTCGGCATGAAGGGCACCAGGGTACAATCAATTGTCAGGGAGCTTAAGGGCGAACGGATAGACATAATACCCTGGAACGACGACCCGCGGGTGCTCATAGCCAGGGCGTTAAGCCCTGCCACCATAGACAGGGTAGGCATAAACGAAGAGGAGAAGACTGCGATGGTCGTCGTTTCCGATCAGCAGCTGTCCATTGCCATAGGCAAAAAGGGCCAGAACGTGAGGCTCGCCATGAAGCTTACCGGCTGGGATATAGACATAATAAGTGATACCGAATACTCCAAAATAAAGATGGAAGAGGCAGAAGCGGCCTTTGACGAGGCGCTCCGGGATACCAAGAAGGAACGGGAGAAACAGGAAAAGGCCCCGGCTGAGGACTAAGGCGAAACAACAGTCGCAGGCATGTCAAAACAGAGGTCCTTCAAGGATTTTTCTGTGCTAAATAAGCTTTTTTGAAATAAGCGTGGGCGTTTTTTTGCAAGTCATACCGGCGAAAGCCGGTATGATTATTTTTAGGGAGCGCTTTATGCGAAGTACCCAACAGGAATCTCAGTAGAGCCAAAAAAACAGATCAGCGGAACAAAAAACTGATACCCACTCCTGCCGGGCCTGCCTAAACCTGGATGACCGAGTCTTCCCCTCCGAACTCATTCTTTACATATTTGTCCGCGCACCAGTCATTTTCCCATTTTGTATCATCCACGAGATACTTGAACCGGTATTCATGGTTCGCGGGGATCTCCAGGGCAAGCTGGAAGCTGCCGTCTTTCTGTTTTTTCATAATGTTGGCGTTGTGGTCCCATTGGTTGAAATCACCGACGATGGCGACCTTCCGGGCATCGGGGACTGCCTCCGCGGGCAAAAAGAAAACTACTTTGCAAGTGTCCCGGTTCTTAGGATAGGTCTTTTTGAGCCCCTCTTCCACGGCAACATCCTTTTGCCCGGCGGACTTCGAGGGTTCCTCTTTAGCTGCGGATCCGTTTTTTGCTGTTTTTGTGGGCGACATCTTTTTCATCAAACAACCTCCAAGGTAATTATGAATAAAAATTTAAAAATTATATCCCTATTTCTTCTTTTATCACAAAACAAACCTCTTTTCCAGATTTTTTATTTCATTTCTGTCATGGTTCCGGAGCCACGGACTTTAAAAGACCACTAAAGATATGTTATAAAAGTGGTTCAGATGAAGATCGCAATAATCGGGTTTTCAAATTCCGGCAAAACAACCATATTCAATGCGCTTACAGGCCTGGGGCTCCCCACCAGTTCCTATCCGTCTACCGGCGGCGAAGCCCGCGTGGGCGTGGTAAATGTGCCTGATGAACGGATAGACAACCTGTCCGGCATCTTCAAGCCGGCCAAGACCACATATGCCACCGTGGACTATGTGGACTATATAGGGTTCACCAGGGGGGACACCAAACAGAACGCCAAGGTCCATGCGCACATAAAGGACGCCGATGCCCTGTTGCAGGTGGTAAGGGCTTTCGAGGACCCTTCCGTGCCCCACCCGCTTGGCGATACCGACCCGATGAGGGACCTGCGCTCCCTGGAGGCGGAACTGGTGCTAGGCGACCTTATGCTTGTGGAAAAAAGACTGGAAAGCATAGAGGAATCCATTAAAAAAGGAAGGAAAGAAAAGGTAAGCGACGCCGAACGCGCGGTGCTCGTGAGATGCCGCGAAGCCCTCGATGCGGAAAAACCTCTAAGAGAAATCGAGTTCAGCCAGGAAGAGCTGAAGGCCGTAAGGCACCTTGAATTCCTTTCCATAAAGCCTGAAGTGGTTGTCTTCAATGTGGCGGAAGAGATGCTTCCAGATGAAAAAGCGCTGGAGGCGCTGCTCCAGGAAGCCCGCGAGATGCTGAAAGGAAACTCCGCGGCCCTTTCCATGTCCGGCAAGATAGAGATGGAGCTTGCCCAGTTGGCCCCTGAGGAGCAGAAGGCGTTCCTTTCTGACCTGGGCATCGAAGAGCCAGCCCTGCGCAGGCTTATAAAGGTATCCTATGGCTTATTGAGGCTCATTTCTTTTTTCACCGCGGGGGAAGACGAGGTAAAGGCATGGACCATAAAAGAGGGGACCACTGCGTCAAAGGCGGCGGGCAAGATACACTCTGACATAGAAAAAGGGTTCATAAGGGCCGAGATCGTCTCCTACGAGGATTTTTTAATGAAATGCGGCGGCTCCATGGCGGAGGCCAGGAAGCTTGGCGTTTTCCGTCTCGAAGGCAGAGACTACCCCGTTAAGGATGGGGACATCATAAACTTCAGGTTCAACGTCTGATCTGATCTTCGTCCCCATTTTTAATTTTTGAGCCTCTAACCGGAAACAAAAACAAAAACAAAGCTTCCTTTGTTTCCCCGCAGGCCAAAAAACAAAAATTAAAAAAGGGCAGCGCAGTTAAACACAAGAGAATCATTGCCTGGCTGCCCCTGACAGGGGGAAAAAACAAAAACGAAAACCCACCCTTGGATTATTTCATTTTTTCCTTATAAGAAAAATTACATTACCGCCCGGCTCGTCCCTGATCTCCAGCAAGTCTGAACCCATGTGCTTCACAACGGCCGGGATGTCCGATTTCGAGCCCGGATCCGACGCAATGACCTCAAGGACCTGCCCGGCGGATACCTCCTTGAGCGCCTTCTTTGTTTTCATGACCGGCAGGGGGCAGGTCAGCCCTTTGCAATCGACTATCTTATCAGCGATAATGCTTGCCATTTTACAGCCTCCTTTAAATATTTTTTATTTTTGGTGACATATAATTTTCAAAACTTTTCCTTTACGACATCATTCACGATCCCGCCCAGCAGTTTATCAACCTCTTCAAGCTCCGCCTTGCCGGAATTGTTTTTCCAAACGGGGCGCTCATAGGAGAGGTAAACCGTTTTTTCGTCCCCCGGAAGGGTGTAGACGGCTATCCTGTACGGACAGAAGGCGATAAAATGAGGGTTCTTTTCCATCATGTCCCTTGATACCACCGCGCTGCAAAACTCCAGGACTTTTGCCCTTGCAAATATCCGTTTAGTCCTGCCAAGCGCCTTTCCCGTGCGGTCAAGCATCTTCTGCACATGAGAAACTCCCGAGACCACGAGTCCGCGGTTTGTGATCGCCATGTTCAGATCGTCCCATACGGTATTGAAATCCCCCTGCACGGAGCGTATTACGACCGGCCCGTCCCTCAGAGTGCCTGCAAGCGCAGCCTGAGAGCCGAAACAGTACATAAGGCACAGGGCCAGGAATAGGGCCAGAGCTTCGATCAGAAGCAGGCGCAAAAGCCGCGCCTTCCTCCTTCCGCCGAAAGGATTTTTCATTTCATGCTTCTCTCATTATTCTCCAGGTCATAAATTTTGCCCCGGATATCGCGCCCACAAAGATGAAGGACATTGTCAGAAAGCTGCCGGCAGAAAGTGTGGATATCCCGCTCAACCCCTGCCCTATGTTGCATCCCATTGCAAGCACGGCCCCAAAACCCATCAGCAACCCGCCGATCAGGTTGTACTTGAACTGCTGGAGGGGCGGCGCGATCCAGTTGAAGCTGCCGCTTATGAGGGCGGAAATAAAAGCGCCCGCTATCACCCCGAACACAGTGGCTACGGCGAAATTGATGGTCTCTCCTGTCCAGAGGATTATGTATCTGAAGGCCTGGGCGTCGGCAAGCGCAAATGTCAGGCTCTTTGGCCCCCAGGCCTGCAGCAGCATGGGGTCATCGGGTCCGGAAAAAGAGAATGTGTCCACGTTGGGCAATGCCTTGAACGCCAGGCCGTTGACCCACCACGCCGCAGCTATTATCAGCCCTATGGCAGCCCCGGCCAGCGGCCATTTAAGTTTTCGCCATTCCGAGTCCTTAGGGGACCTTAACATAAATATAAGCAGGGCCGCCTCTATCAGCAGGACCGTAAGCCATACGGGCGCCTGGCCAAACAGGTTTGGCAGATATTGGCTCTTTAAATTCAGGGTCAATTTGTCCAGGTAATTCGCTCTGACCGTGGCTGTGATGCCCCACAAGGTGGCCCCGGAAGAAAAAATGAACGCAAGCACGCTCACAAGCCCTCCAAGGTTGCCCTCCCCGGCCCGCACGAGTATCCGGCTGGCACAGCCGCCGGCATATACGATGCCCACGCCGAAAATGAACCCCCCTGCTATGTAGCTGAACCATGTAAAGGGAGAGCTTATGTATATACTGCGGGAAATGTCCACGAAGCCGGCCCTGTATAGCAATTGGGTGGCCGGTATAGCAACGAAAAGCGCCATGGCATATGCTCGTGTCTGAGTCAGGTCGCGGGTGGTCACCACATTATGACAGGCCGCGGCTATACAGAACTTGGACCTTTGCACCACCGCACCCAAAAGGCCCCCCAGCAAAAAGCCGGATACCACAACCGCTGTCTCGATCGATTTCTTGATGGCGTGCACCTGGCCGTCCGATAAGCCCTGGGCATTGAGCGAAGCATACGCCTTGATCCTGATGATATAGTAGGCTATCCAGAGGACCGCACCCAGCATCAACGCGGCACCGAGCGCCTTTCTGCTTTTTGACATTTATTCCTCCCCATTTTCCATAAAGATCTGCGGCATCCGATTTCGAACTATTCACCTTTGAAACAAGCATTTTTTGTGCCAGAAAATGATTCCGGATAATGGGGGATAACAGGCAGGAAGGGGCAGAGAGTGTTCAGAAATGCACAACTTGCTTAAAGGAGATGTCCTTTTCTGAACATTTTCAGCAACGGAACTTTGTTTTTATTTAAAGGCCTTAAAATAATTGGGAGAGTTTACAATAAATTGTATTTGACCATCTTGGTCCTGAGCTGCCTTCTCGTTATGCCCAGCCGGTCCGAGGCCTTTGTCTGGTTCCAGTCCTCAGCCTCCAGAGCGCCCAGGATGGCAGCTTTCTCAAGGTCCGGGAGTTTCATTTTCTGCAGGCCGGCGAGCTTTTCCTCTTCCGCTTCCCTTGAGCCGGCCTCCAGTATCTTTTTGGGCAGGTCGGAGGGAGCGATGGTATCGAACCCGGTCAGCACGACCGCCCTTTCGATGACGTTTTCAAGCTGCCTGATATTGCCTGGCCAGTCGTATGCGATGAAGGCTTCCATTGTCCTTCGATCAATGCCTTTTATGAATTTCTGGTTCTGTCCGGCATATTTTTTCAGGAAGTATTCGGCCAAAAGGGGGATGTCCTCCTTGCGTTCCCTAAGGCTTGGCGTCTGGATGGGTATCACGTTAAGGCGGTAAAAAAGGTCTTCCCTGAACCTCCCGCTTCTTATTTCCTCTTCGAGGTCCCTGTTGGTGGAAGCCAATATCCTGCATTCCGCCTTCACCGGGCCTGTTCCGCCAACCCTGTAAAATTCCTTCTCCTGTATGAACCTGAGGAGCTTTATCTGCAACGCCAGGGACATCTCTCCAACTTCGTCCAGGAAAAGCGTGCCCTTATTCGCCATCTCCGCTTTCCCCAATTCCCTCGATGACGCCCCTGTGTAGGAGCCCGCCTCATGGCCAAACAGCTCGTTTTCCATAAGATCGGCGGGAATAGCGCCGCAATTTATGGCAACGAACCGGAAGGCCTGCCTCCTGGAAACATTATGTATCGCGCGCGCGATTAGCTCCTTGCCTGTGCCGGACTCTCCGGTGATCAGCACATTGGAACGGCTGTCGCAAACGATCCGGATGGTGTCCAGTATCTCCTGTATGGCCGGGCTTTTCCCTATGATGCCGTACTGGTCTTTTTCCTCACGGGCGATCTCCTTCCCGAGCTCCGGTTTCTTATGAAGGAGACTGTGTTTCACGACCGCAAGCAGTTCGTCCGATTCGACCGGCTTGGTAAGATAATTCACTGCCCCGGCCCTCATGGCCTCAACCGCGTTTTCGATGCTCCCGTACGCGGTCATTACAATAACCGGCAGATCGGGATTTTTTTCCTTCATCCAGTTCAAAAGGTCCAGCCCGGAGCGCCCGGGCAGCCTCATATCGGTCAGGACAAGATCGAAGGTCTGCCCGGAGATAAATTTTGAAGAGGCCTCCTCGAAATTTATTGCGGTCTCCACATTGAAGCCTTCCTGCCTCAAGACCCTGCCCAGGAGCCGCAGGATGTTTCTTTCATCTTCGACTATCAGTATTCTTTCCATTAGTTTTCTTTTTCCAGGCCGGGGCTTTTGTGATTGAGCGGCTTCATGTCCCCTGGCAGCGGGAACTTCAGCTCGAAATGCGCACCCCTTGCGGACCCGATGAGCCTTATGTCCCCATGGTGGGTCAACATGATCTTGTAGACGGTGGCAAGGCCCAGGCCGCTGCCCTCATTTTTTGTGGTAAAGAACGGCTGGAATATGCTGGAGGCGATCTTTTCAGGAACACCCGGCCCGGTATCCATAACATGCACCTTGAGCCAATCACCTGAAAGCTCGTATTTTACCGTGATCATGCCGCCTTCCTTCATCGCCTGTATGGCGTTTATGAACAGATTCATGAACACCTGCTTCAAAAGCGCCGGGTCGCACATTACCTGCGGCATCCTGGGGGGCCTGACGATTTTGACACTTACGCCGGCCTCCTCCAGGTCCGTCTCCAGAAGCTCCGCCACCTTATCGACTATCTCACTCAAATGGCAAAGTCTGGGCATGGGCGACGGTATCCTGGAAAACCTCAGATACTCATCAGCCATTATCATCATTTCCAGGGATTCGTCCTTTATTATATCAATATATTCATTTATTTCAGGCTGGTTGTTGGCCTTGCCTATCTCTGCGGCGGCGCCCCGGATGGCATAAAGACTGTTGCGCATCTCGTGGGCTATCTGTGCGGACATCTGCCCCACCGTGGCCATGCAGGTAAGCTTCTCGCTTTCTTCGGACATCTTTTTGAATTCCCTGAGGTATTTTCTCAGGTTTTCTATCACCTGGTGGAATGCCTGCCTCAACTGGACCGATTCATCCCTGGCGGAATGATCATACAAGCTGGCCTCGCCAAAGGTTATTTCCTTCTCGAATGCCTCTGCCTCCCTTACAAGCCTCACCATGGGCTTGGCAAGGACGGAGGAGACAATGAAAGAACCGCCGATGCCCGCCGCGAATATCAAAAAAGAGAGATAGACAAGCTCGATCCTGGTCTTTCTGAACTCTTTGTTTGGACTGATATCCTTGTCAAAATCTACCTGGATGGCCCCGAGCACGTCCCCCCCCGCGCTGACGGGCAAAAGCACCCGGGAGTCATCCCATGCGTTGTCCCGCGTGGCCCGTGCTGCGTCCCTAAGCCGGCTGAATATGCCGGGGTCCTTCCGCCCGATCTCGCGCAGGTTGTCGGACAGCACGATTATCCGCCGCCTGTCCACTGCCTTAACGCTTTTAACATGGGAGGTCTGTTTAAGCTGCATCACCTGTTCCAGCAGTGCGCCGTAATCCCTGGATATCATTGCGTCCGAGGCGGTGTCGGCAAGCTTTTCAGCGATGCTGTAATGGAACTGCCGCAGTTGCAAAGCCATGTTCTTGCGCGCGGTGGAAAGCACGACCAGGCTTACGGAAAAGTATATCAGCGATATCATCAGCATCATGTAAAGGATGCCCTTTGTCTTGATGCTGGTGCGCTCGTGCAGCACGCGCAGGAACTTCATGGGTTGGACACGCCTTTACTGTCCCTTTCTCTCCTGAGGAGGGCGCGGACAACGTCATAGTCCCGGTCGCGGGCCTTTGACAGCCCGTCTGTGCCGGGCTCCATGCCGCCCAGCACATCCCCCGGTTTTTTGAGGCTGTTCACAAGCAGCATGGTTTTTTCAATCTTGCGCAGGAGCCGAGGGTCGAGATCTCCCCTTGCGGCAAAAAGATATTGCGGAATGGGGCGGGAGTAACCGATTATCCTCAGCCCCTTGCCCAGATAGGGTTTGGCCGTCTCCTCGGAAACTCCGGTTGCGTCGAACAGCCTTGCCAGGACCGCAAGGACTGCGCTCCTGTCGGACCCCAATCTGACGACGTCCATGAAATCGCCCTGCCTGATACCAGCCTTCCGGAGAATGAAATCCGGAAGCAGCCCTGAACCGGGGCAATAATACCTGCCGTACACGAAAGTCCTGCCGGAAAGATCGGAAACCTTTTTAATGCCGGAATCGTCCCTTACTAGAAGGACGCTCCTGTAAACGGAGCTTCCGTTTACGCGCAGTTTTGCCAGCGGAACAAGCGGTTTTGAGGGCGGCATCTGTTTTGAGGCCTCGCAATAAAGGGACGGACAGAGAAACGCCAGGTCCGCGTCGCCTTTTTTCAGGGCTTCTATGATCTCGCTCCTCTTTTTGGCAACTTTAAGTTCCACCGGGATACCCAGGCGGCTCTCGAGATACCGTTTAAAGGGGAGAAACCTCGCGTACATGACCGAAGGAGAGTCAAGAGGCATAAGCAACAGGGTCAATTTACGCTTCGCTGCCGCCGGAGGAGCCAGCACCAGAACTAGTATTACGGACAGGAGAAAGAACCTTTTCAGGCGGGGGAGATGTCTTTTCATTTTGAAATATTATAAAAGGGGCGCTCCGGGATTTTCAAACCCCGGAACGCCAAGCAAAAACAGAATTCTTACGGTCAGAAAACACACGGGCCTCAGGCCACAAGCGCCGGTTTTTCGTTATGAATATTTATGGTTTTTTTCCGCTTGATGTAGTCTATGACAATATCATAGACTGGTGGCCCGGACTGGCTTGCCATTGAGGCCCAGCCTGCCATCGTGTATTCCTTGCCGGGCTCCACGGACCTGCCGCGGACCTTCAGGTCCTGGATCCTTTGGCCCATCGGCCTTTCGGCATACATAGTGAATTCCAGCCCCCTGGACCTCACCATGTCGCCGCCCTGCTGCATATAAGGATCCGGGTTGAACAGGTTGTCCGCGACGTCCTCAAGGACGTTCTTTATCATGCTGCCCTTCATGACGGACCTGTACGTATTTGGATATGTAATGGCTGTTTGAGAATAGACGTCCTCCGCTGTTATGGGACCAGCCGGCACGGTACTGCCCCATCTGAAGCCCGGAGACAGCGCAAACTCCACGTCGTAGTGCTCGGTCAGGGCGTCGCATATCAGGTTGTCAAAGGTCCCGTCCATGTTGCCCCGCCTGTAGAGAACGGTCTCCGTATGCCCCAGCACCTCCCCAAGCTTGTCTTTATAAGGGGCCCGAAGGTCCTCAACCAATTTCTCCATTTCCGCGTCGGGTTCGATCATCGAGGAAATAACCGGTATGAGCCTGAATGAATAGCTTTGTATCGCCCTGTTCTTCACCTCAAGATCGAGCCTTGAAACGAATTTGCCGTAACAGCCGGAATTTATGACAAGCGTCTTGCCCACCGTTACGGGCCTGGGCACCCCGTCGTGAGTATGCCCGCCCATGATCACGTCTATCCCTTTGACCCGGCTGGCCATCTTCTTGTCAACATCCATGCCGTTATGGGAAATTACGACTACGAGGTCCACCTTCCTGGCCCTGACCTCATCCACTATACTCTGCATATGCGCGTCCTTGATGCCGAAGGACCAGTCCGGGATGAACCTTCGGGGATTGGCTATGGGAGTATACGGGAACGCCTGCCCGATGACGGCAATAGCCAGGCCGCCCACCTGTTTAATTACGTATGGCTTGAATACGGGGTCGCCCCAGGTGGCATCATTTACGTTCTGGGCGACAAATGGGAAATCCATCTTTTTTATCAGCGCCTTAAGGCGTTCCTGGCCATAGGTGAACTCCCAATGTCCGGTCATTACCTCGCAGCCAAGCTTGTTCATGGCGGTGACCATGTCTTCACCCTGTGTCCAAAGACTTGTGGCCGACCCCTGAACGGTATCGCCGCCGTCAATGTGGAGCACCTTCCCGGGCCTTTCCGCCCTGATGCCCTTTATAAGGGTGGCCATATATGCGAAACCGCCCATTTTCCCGTATTCCCTGGCAAGTCTGGCATAATCATCGCAGGTATATGCGTAAGCCTCCGGCGTATCAGGATTGTACCCGTAATATTTAAGAAAGGTCCTGCCCGTAAGATGAGGAGGCTGCCCCTTATCTTCACCAACCCCGATATTCGTGTCGGGCTCCCTGTAGAAAACCGGGACAAGCTGGGCGTGAGTGTCGGTTGTATGCACCAGCGTCAGGTTTCCCGTTTCGTGAAAGTTGAAAAGATTTCCGGGTTTTTGAAGGGCCTTTGCGAGCGCCGCCGGGGTCAGCGAGGCGAAGGCAGCGCCTCCGGCCGCCAGCGACAGCATCTGAATAAACTTCCTCCTTGTTATGCTCATGCGGCCTCCTTTTTCCCTTTGCCTTCGCTTACATCCTGAATCCGGGGACTTCCACCGGCAGACCGTTGGCCTGATACGTAAGGTAAAGCTCCAGGTCCCGGTATGTCTCACATTGAAAAGGCAGCGGCTTGGCCCTCACTTTCTTATTGCATCCTCTGAACCGCTTCTGAAGGGAACCGGTTTTGCCCCATTTAAGCCGGTAGCCGGGCCAATGGTCCGCATGATGCCTGTTGTTTGACAGGAGGTTCGCCCGTATCATGTGCCCAGCGTATTTAACGTGGCAGATGGCGCAGCTCATATTCAACTGTCCCTGCCGCTTGTAGTAATAGGCCTCTCCCGCTTCATAGAAGGGCCGGGCCGGGCCGTCTATGCTTACGTTTATCGGCACGCCGTTCGAGAGGGATTTTACGTAAAGCTCAAGCGCCACCTGGTTATAAGATTCGTATTTCAGCTCCGGGGCGCCCATGTGGTCCTTCCGGCACCTGTTTATCTGGAGCGCCACGGTGTTAATGCCCTTTATCGCGGGGTCATACTTGGGGTAAGCGGCCGCCACACCTTCCAGCTTTTCGCCGTTTTCACCATGGCAGCTTGCGCAGGATTTGCCCGCGCTGCCCTCCACCTTTTTAAAGAGGTCTCTGCCGTCATCCAGCACGAAGCCGGCAGGGTTGCCCTGCTCGGCCATCTGCTCCGTGAATTTCCCGTATACCGCGTTGTATCTTTTTTCGTATTCCGCAGTTGAAATGTTCTGCTTGTATTCCTTTATCCCCGAAGCAGGCCCTGCCCCCGCGAATGCGCTGCGCCCCGCACCCGCAACGAGCAGTCCGATTGCGAATGTCAATATAAGATAATCCTTAAAGAAAAAATGAAAAAACCTTCGCATCCCCATGCCTCCATTCTCTCAATTGTTCCCAGCGCATCAGCGCGGGCTTATCTGGACCGATTCCTGGTAAACCCCACCTTTATTGTCCTTGTAAACGATCTTGAGAGGGGCAGCCTTGTCCGCCTTCAGGTAAAAGGATATGAACGGGTTGGCGCTGATGGCATAGGTCCAGTCGCAGTGGGTTACCCTTTCATTCCCATAAAATACATCCACGTCGTTTATGAAATACGCGGGGATCACCTTGCCGTCCTTGGTCTTCCTCAGCCCGGTTTCCATGGGGTGAGTTACAAGCGCCATAACGGGAATGACCTCACCTTTTTTTATCGTTCCGGGTACTCTTATTTTTATCCTCCCTACCACCACTTTTATTTACCTCCTTCTTTATTGTCTCTTTTCACTGCCCGAGCTTGTAAGGCTTCCCCTTTTATTCAGCCCTTTACCCGCCGCAACCACCGCCCGCTTATCCGCCGCATCCTCCAATAGTCACCTTCACCGGCCTGATGGCGCCGTAAAGCTTTCCGGTGCTGGTCTCCAGGATCGCGCGTACATTCGAGGTCTTCCTCATCTTTATTCTCAGCGCGAACATGGCCTTCCCATTTGCGGGCGTAAGACTGATGCCCGCGATATAGGGCTCAGGGTTGCCGTCCGCATACACGTTTATCTTCTTGACGTAATCATTGGCATTCATCGGCAGGTCGGACGTGATGGTCAATGGGACAACGGCCCCGTTTTCCGCGATTATCGGCGCATTGATACTGACATGGGACATGCTGACCTTCCTGCTTCCAAACTGTCTTCTCAGCACCTCGTTTATATTTTCTTCTTTAACGGCCGCCAACGCCGGCTTCACCAGCGACGGCAGCGCCCCGGCCATAAAGAACATCGCGCCGGCAACACCAGCGGATTTGATAAAAGCCCTCCTGGTGAGCGCCGGCCCGCTGCCTTCCTGCTCCCCCCTGTCTTCTTGCCTCATCGTTCGCCTCCTTATTTTTTATTGTTAAAGCTCAAGAGGTATTCGACAACGTCATCAATCTGCTGGCTGGTCAGGATCTTATTCGTCCCGAAAGGCGGCATTATGGTGTCCGGATTGAATTTCCTTTCATCAAAGATCCTTTCCCTCAGCATGGTCCTGTCCTTTTCGGAGTAGTTCTTCATGGCTTCCACGAGGTTTGGCCCGACGTCTCCAGGGAATTCCATCCCCGGCACCACATGGCATGCCGCGCAGTTGCCCAGCTTTTTCGTGTCGACGACCTTTTTGCCATCCGCTGCGTTGCCTCCAGCCAGCGCAGCGGCAGGCAGGAACAAAAATAAAAACGCGAGCGCCAGACCCAAAGCAGTGATTTTACCTTTCCTCACTTCCCATTCCCCCTTTCTTTTTTAAAAAAACAAAAACCTCTTCTTCTATTTTGCGCAAAAACTGCTTTTAATTCCTATTTGGTGGCAGACAAGGTCTTTGAAATCCTCTCTTGTGACCACTCCGGGTATCCTCAGTAGTTCCTTGTTGCCAGTGCCCATGAAAATTAAAGTGGGGATCCCGAAGATACCGTATTTTCTCTTAAGCTCAGTCCCTGTCTGCCCCTCTCTGATCAGCTTTACTGTCCCGTAAATATTTATTTTTTCTAAATTAACATTGCCTTTCAGGATCTTTTTGATCGAGGGGTCATCGAGCACACTATCCATCATCCTGCACCATTTGCAGTCTTCCCGGTAGAAAAAAAGCAGCCTGATGTTTTTCCCGGACGCCCCGTATGCGGGCGCCGCTGCCGGGGCCGTCATGAGCAGGCAAAAAATAAGAATGGCAGATGTTTTCATTCATACCAGAAGATGCAAAATACGTGCCCGTCTAATGCCGCAAAAAATTATGCCGCTGTCCCTTTTTGCACAATTTGACTTCTTTTGATGTGCAATTCAGGACAAAAGAGGGGCACAGACCATTCAACCGGAAGTGATCTTTCCTGAGGCGATTTCCCAGGGATAAGGGAGGGGTATCAAAAGATTGGGACGATAATGAATCACCCTGCAGCAAGCTACAGGAAATTGGGTCAGATCAACTCGCAGTCCGCATAGATAAAAAAATGGTCCGACGCCCTGCGGGCCACGGGCCACCAGGGTGTGCCCCTAGGGCTAAAGATATGGAAATCCTTCAGAATAAAGCGGCGGCTTGCGGGCAATATGTAATCTAGCCTGGCCGCCAGCAGTCCGGGTCTGTCGGACCCCGGCCATTCCGCGCCCCCTTCTTCAAGGAATGTTTTTTCCTTTTCATCCATCCCTGGCTTTATAATATTTGCGTTTTCAAGGAGCCCCTTTATCACCTCGCATGTGCCAAGCTCCTCCCCGGGGTCGGTGTTGAGGTCTCCCATTACCACAAACGGCGCATCCGCCGGGAGGGGTGAAACGCCCGGCATGCCCTGCCCGCTTATGTATCTTTCCAGGAACCGGAGTTGATCGGCGTTCCTCCTTAAATTCATGTAATTTCTAAGGGGAACGGTCGGGTGAAGCAGGAGGAAATGAACGGCTGTTATACCTTTTTCTATTGGCCCTATTTCTATTGGAATATCAAGGAAAGCGGTGCTCCAAAGCGGGAAGCTGCCCGGGCACGGGGAGTCAGCTTCCGCGCAATAGTTCAAGGGCATTGACCCCCACGGGACATCCTTGTAGTTCTTTACGGCGTCAATATCAATTCTGTACCTGCTCAGGCAGGCTATCCCGTACTGGCCCTTGAAACGGCCGAATCCCTTATAGTCGAAGGGAGGCGGAAACCCGGTCGGCACCCCGGAATTAGTGTTTCCCATATAAAAAAAAGGATAATCAACCGGGTCCTCGCCCCTTTGCAGAAAATTTTTCACAAAGATGCGCGGGGCGGCGGGGTCTGCTTCCATCTCATTTATTGAAAGCACGTCGGGGGCAAATTTCTTTATTATCTTTGCGGCGGCCTGCGCCTGGGAGTTTCCCGGATCGCGGAGCTTCTGCATCGTCAGGTCTCTTATATTGAACTGTGCAAACCTCAGAGACACAGGCATAGTCCTTAAAAAATATCAGAAAACATGCCGCGTGTCATACAAATACCGCTACCTGCCATTATGTGGTAAACTTCACTAGCGGCCCCCCATGGGGATAGGACCGGGAACACAAAAAAATAAAATTTCAGAAATGGATCTTCAGCGATGAGCACAGGAAGCAAGGATTTCGACAAGGAAGCCGCCCAATGGGACCAGGACCCAAGGCGGGTCAAGCTGGCCTCGGACGTAGCCGGGGCGATAATCCGGGAGGCATCACCCACGCGGGAGATGGACGCGCTTGATTTCGGGTGCGGCACCGGCCTTGTCACGCTCCAGCTGCAACCCCTGGTAAAAACCATTACCGCAGTGGACACCTCCCGCGGTATGCTGGATGTCCTCAAAGAAAAGATAAAAACCCGGAATATCGGAAACGTAAATCCTGTTTTTATCGATCTTGAAAATGGCGCCCATCCAAACAAGTCCCTTATTGAAGGCAAAAAATTCCATCTCCTTGCAAGCAGCATGACCATGCATCACGTTCCCGACACCACCGGGCTTCTGCGTATGTGGCACGATCTTCTCTTGCCGGGAGGAATAGTCTGCGCCGCGGACCTGGATGCCGAGGACGGGTCGTTCCACGGTGACAACACAGGCGTCTTCCATTTCGGTTTCGAACGGGCAAAACTGATGGAATTGATGCGGCAGGCCGGTTTTAACGATCTGCGGGACACAACCGCCTCCACCATGATACGAGATGTGGAGGGCGGAAAGCGGGAGTTTACGGTCTTTCTGATCACCGGAAGGAAATCCTAGGACAAAGGTAATTTTATTTAATTTTTTCGCCATGGAAACGGAACATTTAACGGCAGAACAGCTCAAAGCCGAACTCAAAAAACTCAGGGACGAGCTGTGTGATATGGAAGATATCCATTCGTTTACCTTCCAAAAAACCCAGGTCCATATTAGCGCGGAAAAGGCCAGCAATATGCAGGCGGAGTTCGATGAAGAATGCGGGCAATACAGGGAGCGAATCGCCCTTATTGAAAAGGAGCTTTTAAAAAGAGGCGCCCTGTAGCGCTCCATCCTCCTGCCGGAAACCCGCTTTGCCCAACTGGCCTTACCGAATTCTGCCCTGATTATTTCCCGTTTTTCCCAATTTTAGCCCGCTTTAAGCACCAGCATCCTGTTGGCCCCTCTAAAGAACTCAAAGGGCGTGGGTCTGATCTCCGCGCGGATGCCGCCCAATTCTAGAAGTTTCAGCACCACGTCCATGTGAGGGTAAGGTTTTGCATCCAGACCTTGAATAGGATAAACCCTGACCTCCCCGGAGCTTACCCTCGACATCTCCTTCAGGCTCTCCGCATGGAAGCCGGGGCTCAGCCTGTCTCCGTAGAGGAACAAAAAATGGCTTGATAGGACGAGGGCAAACGACCTGTCCGCAAACGGCAGGCGGGGAAGTTCCGCATGGACATAGCGCCCCTTTTTCACTCCGTCCCGATAGTCGGCCAAAAAACGTGAAAGCGCTGCGTTCCTGTGCCCCATATGTCCCTCTTTGTCCCCGTAATAGCCCCAGCGGAAGAGGTGGGAGATTCCCTCCAGTTTTTGGCCTATAACGGCAAGGTCCTGCCTGCCTCTCGTCTCAAGCTCACGGAGGGTCAGATCATAAAGCCCGCCGGTATAAAGAATATCGCATGCCGTAGCCTGGCAGCCTCTGGTGCACGCTTCCGCAGTAAAGGAAGACGGCCCGGCCGGGCAGTCCAGAACCGGGCCGCCACGGGTAAAAATCTTTTCTTCCAGGTCGAACATGGCCATATATTCTTCGTATGTCCGCCCTATGAACGCTACATTTTTCAGCTCCATTTTGTTCCCGCCCATTCCTGACGCCCCTTTCTATTTGCCTGCAAGGGCAAACAGTCTTCTGAACCCAAACTCGATGCCCCTGCTGGTCCGGTTGTTTTCAAACTGCATGGCGAAGGCGTATTTAAAGCGTTCTTGCTCCGCCTCCGGCAGCATCGCGAGATATGGCCTCAGGCCAGCCGAGCTCCACCAGTCCAAAACCTCCTTTATGGAATTGAATGCCAGCCTGTAATCCTTATAAAAAACCTTCACATGTACAAAGCCCGTGTCTCTCAATAAGCCCACATACTCTTCCTTCGAAACGAAACACCATGGCGATTCAAAACTCTCGAAAAACCGCTCGAAGCCTAACTTCCTTATGACCAGATCCACGTATTCAAAAAACTCATGGCAGAAATCCTTTGCCGGCATCTGGAAGGCCACTCTGCCTCCCTGGCGCACCGCCCTGTAAGTCCCTTCGGCTGCCTGCCGCTGCTTTTTCACCCATTGGAGCGCCGAATTTGAGAAGGCCAGATCGAACGCGTCCGCAAAATCCATTTCCTCCGCGCCGCTCCTGATGAAACTGATATTGGCCGTCCGGGCGGAAACATCCATTGCCCTCCGGAGCATCTCCTCTGAGGGGTCGATCCCCAGGACGCTCCCTTTTGAAGCCAGGGCCGCAAGCTCAAGCGTAAGCTTGCCGGTGCCACAGCCAATATCGAGCACAGAGTCCGTCTTTTTTACCTGGGCAAGCCTTATCAGGTCTCTCCCGGCGTCGACCTGAGGCGCCTTTACCGAGTCGTACTTATCTGCGTCCCATTTCATAAAAAATCCACCTCCTCTTTCGCGCAGGTTTTGCGAAAAAAAATAATAAAAAAAAAGGCCGCGGTTTTTTAAAACCGCGGCCTTCTGGATTTCCTCGCGTATGGCTGTCTGCTTTTTGCCTACACGGTCAAAACCCTCCGGGCCACGGCCCCTTTATGGAGCCATGCGCCAACGAGTTTACCGGTTATAAGCAGCAGACCTATGCCTGACATGGTTTTCAATTTATCAGTTCGTTCAAAGATTGTCAATAGAGGGCGAATTAATTCAAGGAATTTCTTTTATCTAAAGGAAGATAGCTGTCTGGTCCTTTTTCATCTATGCAAAACTTCCTTCGGGTATCCCGGAAGCACATGGGCCGTATGGTCTATTATGGCTTATGGTTTAATTGCAGGGCCGGGGGAAACATCAAGAAAAAACTGCATCTCCTGCTTTGTATTTATGGCGCAAGGCCCAAGCGCATGCTCTGAAAATCCGGGAGACCGGGTTTACCCTGCTAGCCTGCTCTGCTAATATTAAACATGCTTGATCTGGCACATTATTTTTACTTTCTCTCTTCGGAAGAAGAAGCCTTCGAGAAGGCCTGGGAGGGCCTGAGCAAGAGGTACGGGCTTCAGGAAGTTGATGTTTCACCTCTTTTCCGCGAAGGGCTGATCCTGAGCCGGACAGCCAAAAACAGGGAACAAGACCATACGCTGTCCCTTCTTGTCATGAAACACAGCACGGCCATTGAATTCTGCATCTCAGGGGAAGAACCCCTTGGCCTCCTCGGGGAGATAAAAAGGGCAAAGGAGGCGATCGAAGACTGCCTTTTAACCATTATGGGGGAATCGACTTTTATTATCCAGCCGGCCGAAGACCTGAGTTTTCTCCCAAAAGAAAAACCGCCCCTTAAGACCGGGGTCAAGGAAGGGGAACTGTTGGTCCTTCCCGAAGAGCCTTATAAAAGACTCTATGTCTTTGTCTCCGGTGAAGAGGAGAAAGCCCTGGCCCGTATAAGAAAAACTCTGGCTCCGCTTGACTGCCTTATATACCAGCAGACAAGACAGGCCCGCTATTACGATGAACAAAGGAGAACACTTCTTAACAGAAAAGAAGAGATGGACAAAAATATAAGCTCCATACTATTTCATAAGAGAGAAAGCCTTGAGGAGCTTGATGCTGATGCGGAAAGCCTCTCGGAGATTTACAGCCGGATGGCAAACAACAGTTTTCTTATCGGAAGCGCCTTGCATACACTGAGGGCGGACCTTACAGAGCTTGAAGCAAAAACAATGGAAGCCGTTCCGGGGAAGGATGATTTTTTCTACGGCCAACTGGCAGCCCTTAAAAATCATATCTACCTTATCAATTCAGCCAAGGAGAACTTTTCGTTTTCCCTGGACAACGTGAAGGCCGCCATAGATGTGGTGAAAAGCAGGGTGGACATCGCAAGGGGAAGGATGAGCCTCAAAGTTCAGGAAGATACGCTAACCATGGGAATAGCCGCCTCTTTGGTTGAATTCTTCATAGTGTTATATTATGGGTTGGAGCTATGGAGCATGCTTATCTCCCCGGAGCTTTTCCATAAGATACCGGTCATCCTCACGGCGGCTTTCAGTTTTGCATTCTCCCTTTCGGTGGTCGCGGGCACCCATAAGGCCGCAAAGGCGATCAAGCGGAAGACCCTAAGGGGAATCTGGATTTGGCCGGTCATCATAGTTGCGCTGATAGCCTCGATGGCAGGAGTAAGCCTTTTTTATTCTTTCTGAGTCCTTTGTTTTCTGAGCATTATGGCTGTCAGCCTCTCTTTTATAACGCTGAAGTGGTGCTCTTCATCCTGGGCCATCGCCTCAAAGATCGCCCTGGTTTCCGCATCTTCTGCCTCTTCAGCACACTGCCTGTAAAGGTCTCTGCTGGATTTCTCTTCCTCTAAAGCCTTTTTTAAAGCCTCAATGATATCCATAGTGCAAAAATAACAGAACCGTATCAGGCTGTCAAGGAAATGGCAAGGGATGTCAAGGGAAACGCCCACGCCCCCCATTATTTTTAAAAGCCGGTCTCTGCGCGGTCCTTTTTCTGATATCCTTTTGTTGTGCGGGTCTTTCCGGAACTCCGTTCAGTTTGACAATATCTGGTCCATCTGCTAATTAAAAAGTAGAGCAGCATCGCATTTTGGGCATTAAAAACCACTGGTTTCCCGCTTCCGCAAAAAAGGAAAAACCAAAAACTTTCAAGGAGGTCTTTTGTTCATGCCATTGAGGATCGCCATGGTCTCTCCTTTGTATGAAAGCGTACCGCCAAAGCTCTACGGAGGGACCGAGAGGGTTGTCTCCTATCTTACGGAAGCGCTGGTGGAGGCAGGGCAGGATGTGACCCTTTTCGCCTCCGGCGACTCCAACACCGGGGCCAGACTCTTGCCGGTGACCAGCAGGTCCCTCCGCCTGGACCGCGAATGCAAAGACCCCATCGCGTGCCACTTCATGCTGATGGAGAGGGTGCTCAAACACGCAGATGAATTCGACATTATACATTCCAATGTGGACTATCTGAGCCTCGCCTTCGCAAGGAGGGTAAAAAAGACCCCGTTCATAACAACCCTGCACGGAAGACTGGACATACCGGAGATAGGTTCCATATTCGCCGAGTACGGCGAGTTCCCTCTCATATCCATATCGAACGCCCAGAGAAAGCCCATGCCGATGGCCAATTGGCTCAGGACGGTCTATCATGGGATACCTCCGCGGCTTTATTCCTATAACGGCGAATCGGGAAAATATCTTGCATTCGTAGGACGGATATCCCCGGAGAAAAAGATCGACTCACTCATCCGAATAGCCCTGAAGGCGGGAATACCTTTAAAGATCGCCGCGAAGGTGGACAAGGTGGACGTTGAATACTATGAGGCTGTAGTCCGCCCGCTGCTTGACACCTCGCTTGTGGAATTCCTCGGCGAGGTCAACGACCGGGAGAAGGACGCTCTCCTGGGCGGCGCTTTGGCATTTCTGCATCCGGCGGATTGGCCGGAGCCTTTCGGCCTTGCTCTCATTGAGGCCATGTGCTGCGGAACCCCCGTAATAGCCAGGAGAAGGGGCTCAGTGCCAGAAGTCGTGGACCATGGAGTGACCGGACTGATCTTCGAGAGGGATGAGGAGGCGGTCTTCCAGATAAAAAACCATATCTCCTCGGTTTCAAGGGCAAGGTGCAGGCGCCGTTTCGAGGAGCGTTTCAACTCAAAACGGATGTCTGATGATTACCTGGAGGCATACAAGGCAGTCCTGGCGAGTCCGTGCGCACTGGATGCTAATGCGCTCCGAAGCGCCAGATAGCAAATGTGATGAATCGGGGAAATTCCCTGCATTAGATGCCCGAAGGGCATATCAGAGGAGGGCACAAATAAAAAGTGCATGAGGTTAGCAAGTTAAAAGACAGATTTTACATTGTGGCGACCTCATCCATCCTAGACCCCCACAGGCTCATACTAAAACAGGGAGAGACATTCGGCGTCTTCAGCCGTTTTGGCGACATCCTGCCCTTTGGCAAGGGGGAACAGGGACTCTATCACGAGGGCACGAGGTTTCTCTCCAGGTACCTGCTGGAGATCAACGGGCTGAGGCCTCTTTTCCTCAGCTCCAATGTGGACGAGGACAATATCCTTATTACGGTTGACCTCTCAAACCCGGACCTCTACAAAGGGGGCAGGGAACTGCTAAAGCGCGACATTGTCCATGTCATGCGCTCCCGGCTTTTGTTTGACGGCTGCTGCCTGGAACACATCAGGCTCAGGAATTTCAGCAGGGAGGCCGAAGCCAGCCTGGATTTGGAACTGGAATTTGAGGCCGATTTCGCCGACATCTTCGAGGTGAGGGGGATGAAAAGAAAACGCAGGGGGCGGACCCTCCCCACGGAGGCGGACGGACAGGAAATACGCCTGTCTTATGAAGGACTTGATGGGGTAGTCCGCCACACAATAATAAAATTCTCTTCCCCTCCGGATGGAATAAAGGAAAACCGGCGGGCCTTTTTCAAAAAAAACCTGCGTCCGGGCCAGACCGGCAATTTTTTCCTTACCGTCTCCTGTATCTCCGGGAAACATAAGCGCCCTCCGGCATACAAACAGGCTTGCATCAAGGCCCAAAAAATGGCGCAGGATTTCAGGGAAACCGTCACCGGGGTCCATACGTCAAACGAACTCTTTAACGAATCCATCAAAAAGGCAACGTCGGACATAATGATGATGCTCACCGGCACGCCGCATGGCTTGTACCCGTACGGCGGCATTCCATGGTATGCCGCCGCTTTTGGCAGGGATGGGATCATAACGGCCCTTCAGTGTCTCTGGATAAAACCGGAGATCGCCAGGGACGTACTAAGGTACCTCGCAGCAACGCAGGCGCATGAACAGGACAAGAAAAGGGCCTCTGAGCCGGGGAAGATAATCCACGAATCAAGAAACGGCGAGATGGCGGCCCTTGGCGAAATACCCTTTGACGCCTATTACGGGAGCGTGGATTCCACCCCCCTTTTTTTGATGCTGGCGGGGGCCTATCTTAAAAGGACCGGGGACATGGAGCTGATCAGGGAAATATGGGAGAGCATAGAGCTTGCGGTGCTCTGGATGGAAAATTACGGCGATGTGGACGGAGACGGTTTCCTGGAATACGTCCCGCACAGGGACGGGCTGATAAACCAGGGATGGAAGGACTCCTTCGATTCCGTGTTCCATAGGGATGGAACGTTCCCGGAAGGCCCCATAGCGCTGTGCGAGGTGCAGGGATATGCTTATGCCGCCAGGAGGGAAACGGCAGAGATGGCAGCCGCCGCTGGAAAAAAGGAATTGGCGCAGAGACTCTCCAGGGAGGCGGAAGCGCTAAGGGAAAACTTTGACCGCGCGTTCTGGGACCCGGTGCTTGGCAGCTATGCGCTGGCCCTTGACGGGAACAAAAAGCCATGCCGGGTGCTGGCCTCCAATGCCGGGCACACCCTCTTTACATCCATAGCACGACCCGAACGGGCCAGTATGGTCGCCAGGAAGTTGACCTCCGACTCCATGTTTTCAGGCTGGGGCATCCGGACGCTCTCGTCCGGGGAACTGCCTTATAATCCGATGTCCTACCATAACGGCTCAGTATGGCCCCACGACAACTCGATAGCCGCAGCCGGGTTTTCCCGGTATATGCTAAAAGAACCTTTCATTAAGGTGTTTACCGGCATGTTCGAGGCCTCGCTTTTCATGGAGTTCCAGCGCCTGCCGGAGCTTTTTTGCGGCTTCCACAGGAGAAAGGGGCAGCCACCCACCCTTTACCCCGTCGCCTGCGCCCCGCAGACGTGGGCCTCCGGGTCCCTGATCCTTATGCTGCAGACAGCGCTTGGTCTGGAGTTCGACCCGAAAAATTCAAGGCTCATTATGAGAGAGCCGGTGCTCCCCGGATTCCTGGAGTGGGTGCGCCTGAAGAACCTGTTCGTTATGCCTGGAAAGCCGGTGGACCTGAACATACGCCGTTATAAGGAGAGCGTATCGGTGGAGGTGGAAAAAAAGGCCCCGGGCATCAGCATAACGGTTTACAAATAAAAAACTACCCCCCGTCCAGGAAAAGCGTTATCCTTAATTTGAATCGCCCCGAACTTTTACTTCAAAATGCGGCTATGCCATGGATGGCTATTTGGACGCTTTATTCCACCTTTTAAGAAAGTTAATTCAAAGCAAACAGAACGCTTCTGATCCAAGCAGAACGGGATCAGGGCATTGCAGACGCCTTGCCCTGACAGGATTCCCCGCCTTAAATCTTCCGCTTGACCAAAAACCTGCCTGAAATAAACTTTAAACAGGAAATCAATGGCGTGCTCGAATGAATATAACCAGGCAAGGAGGAAATGAAAATGCCACGAGGTGCGGGTACAGGCGGATTAGCGTCCGCTAAAGAGAAAAAAAGAAAGACAGGCGCAGATATCTATGCGTCCATGATGGCCGCCGCAATCGACCAGTTCGGCCCACCTGAGGTTTTAACACTGCACACCCTCCCCGTGCATAAGCCGGGGCCCAATGATGTGGTCATCGCGCTCCACTCGGCGGGCGTTGGTTTTTGGGACGCGAAGATACGTGACGGTTCCTGGGCGAGCAGAACCGTAAAATTCCCCCTCGTGCCCGGGGCCGACGGAGCGGGTTTCATTGCGGACAAAGGGGCCAAGGTGCGGCGTTTTAAAACCGGTGACCGGGTTTGGGCAATGCGGTATGAGAATCCGAAGGGCGGCTTCTACGCCCAGTATGTGACGGTGGATGCCAGCAATGCGGCGCTTGCGCCAAAACAGCTCGGTTTGCCGGAGGCGGCCGCGGCTGTAGTGACGGGGCTGACCGCGCTTCAGGGCATAGACGATACTCTGCATATGCGCGAGGAGGAAACGGTACTGATCTTCGGGGCATCAGGAGGGGTGGGCTCTCTTGCGGTCCAGTTCGCAAAGCACCGCGGCGCGCAAGTCATAGGCACGGCATCCGGCGGCGATGCAAAGACATTCGTTCAGGAATTGGGTGCCGATGAAGTGTTCGATGCAAGAAGCCACGATGCCGCCGCTCAACTGCGCTCTATAGCTCCCGACGGGATTCACGCCGTTCTTGTGCTTGCCGGCAGCGATGCACTCGAACCATGCCTGGATCTTGTCCGCCCCGGAGGACGGATCGCTTATCCCAACGGAGTTGAGCCGGAACCCCGGAAGCGCCGGGGGATCGCCATAAGTTCATATAACGGTGAAGCCGGTCCGGGTGAATTCGAACGCCTGGAGAAGGCCATTGCGGAAGCCGGACTCAAGATTCCGATCGCGGCCAGTTTCCCCCTTGATGAGGCCGCGAAGGCGCATGAACGCATCGAACGCGGGCACGTCCTGGGGAGAATCGTGCTGCAGATCCGCCCCTGAAAAACGAGCGGCCCCGCTGGAGCCTGAAATGCTCCCTTCACTGGGGATGCCACATCTTGGGAAGTGGCGTCCCCAGTCTACCTCAAACTCCCCACGATTCCACCCAAACTCCGCGTCCGTGAAAAATGTTTATCCCGCCAGTACGAATCCCGCGTAAGTGCACGCCCTTCTGAAAAGCACATTTAAAGGAAAATTGATGCAAAAGAAAAACCCTTTCCGGCCAAGAGTTGGAGAGCGTTTTTTGCCTGATGTGGCGCCGCGGTGCGCTCTTAACTTATAATCCCTTATTAAAAAAACTTCTTTTCGAAGGAATATAAAACAGGAGGAAGTAATGAAAAAAGTCTTTTCCGGGTTTACCACGTTTGCAATAATCTTACTGGCGGCTGCCTTTATCCCGCTTAATGCCGGCGCCGACGGCGATCCGGGGCTTTTAGTGAATGGGCAATGGCTTTATGCGCACCCGAAAGCTGTTGTGGTCGACGTGCGGGAAGACAAGGCTTACATGGCCGGGCATATCCCCGGAGCGATAAACATACCGGTTGAAAGTCTACAGGGCGGCCCGGATGCCGTCCCGTATCCGGTAAAGCAGGAAGAAAAAACGCTCGGCGCAAAAGGCCTTGACATAAATTCGGACGTGGTCCTGTACGGGGCTGGCAGGATGTCCGCATTCCGCGAATTCTGGTTGCTCGACTACCTGGGCATGCGCAATATGCACGTGCTGGACGGGGGCATCGAGGGTTGGAAAGGCCAGACCGCAACCGCAAAAACCGGACTTGAGCCCGCCCTGTTTAAAGCCAGGCCGGTCCCCTCGAAATATGCAACAACAGCTTACGTGCGCGCCCATCTTAAAAATCCGGGCCTCATATTGCTAGATGCCCGCACCCCGGCTGAATATCACGGGATGGTAGCCTTGGCCCTGCGCGGAGGCCATATCCCCGGCGCGATAAACATTAATTTCCAGGAGAATTTCCACAAGGGGTCTACCGCCCTTAAGCCCGTGGCCCAACTAAAAAAGATTTATGCCGGGCTGGACAGAAGGAAAGAGATAATCGTGTACTGCCAGAGCGGCTCCAGGGCTGTCACATCGTATTTTGTCCTGAGGCTGCTTGGGTTTAAGAAAGTCCGCACGTATATACCTTCCTGGGTTGAATGGGGCAGCAACGAGAAGTTGCCTGTTGACGAGGTAAGCTATTTCAACTTTGTCCCCTTGATAAAGATGATGAAATCGCTGAAGAAGTAGAATGTCTATGGCAATCGGGGCGTATTAATATTCTCCTGCGGCACCGAGCCTCTCCAGCGCCCCGGTTGCCGCCTTGTTTATCACCGGCTTTCTTTTTTATCTGAACTGTAACTTTTTGTGATCTTGGTCACTTTAATAGACATAATTAATTATTTAAGATAATTAGTAATTAAAAATTTAGAAAATATTCATTCCTATGAGCATGATTACACGATTTTTGACTTCAGAATCTCACCCATGGACCTTCAGCGCAGCGCTTCCACCGTAATCATCAGCTTAAAAAAACTAACGTCAGTGAATGGATACGTTCTTTAATGGTCCCATGACGGCTGGCTTCGTTATGGATTACCGGACCATAACGCCCAGTCAGTGATAATCGAACGAAAATGATCGCCATCACCTGAAGAAATCCAGGTGGGGAACACATCTGAATAAAATAAACAGGAATAATGAAGGAGGACACAATGCAAGAGAAAGCATCAGAGGGTTGTATACACAATTGCCAAAAATGCACCGCAAGGCTTTGCGGCAAAAAACATGAAGCGACCATGGAATTTTGCCATGGTTGCCCGTATTCCCCAGGTCAATGCGAAGTAGGGCCAACGCTTTCCTTCTGCCACAAATGCCATATCCCTGAAACAAAGATCTGCCCGAAACGAAAGGTAATAATACACTAGGGCAAACGTGAAGGGGCAGCACGCTGTTACCACTGGGTTACGAATTCGTGGCGAGATCCCAATATGGATTACAAACAATTTCCGTTCAGAGGAAAACAGAGTTGCCCCCCTCTTTCATTTCCAGAAAAAAACATAAAACAGAAGTTGTTAGTCAAATATTCAGGATTTTGATTTTTAAAATACAAAAGGGATGAAGGCTTTAACGCGTCTTTTATAAGCGAACTCTTTCGGGAAATTGATCTCCAGGAAAAAATTTGATCTTGCCGGGAAGGTTTTTTCGAGCGGGCCAGCCTGCTAAAAATATCTTTTAGTTGCCTGGATGTCCCGCGGGCCTGCCCATAAAAAGTCCAATGCGGTTTTCCACTGCATGCAGCCCTTTCAAAACACCTTCAGTTTTAAAGAACAGCTTTTCATACAATATCCCCAGATATTCATGGAGACAGGTGGCGGACGGGCCCAGGTCCAAGGGAAGGTAATCCCTCCAGCCGTATTTGGGCCTTGCTGTTTCCAGATCGGACAGCACGGCAGTCACGTGCATCTTTTCATGCCTGAAGCATAACAGGGACCGTTTCATATGGTACGCGGAGGTAACAAGAAGCGGGGCCGTGAAATGATGGGCATCGCATATTTTTTTTGTATATCTTGCGTTCTCAAGGGTGTCCCTGCTTTTGTCCTCAGGCAGTATGTCTTCCGGGGGCACTCCAAGGTCTTCCAGATATTGGGCGTCGATCGGGGCCTCCGCCTTCCGCCAGGCATAGACCCCACCGCCCGAAACAATGATGGGAACATGCAAGACCCTGTACAAGCTGGCCGCGGTTACAATGCGCCCGAAGGTATCAGCCGTAGGCACACCGCCCGAAACACCGCCGCCCAGCATGACTATTACATCGCCCTGCGGATTGCGGGGCACCTTCAGTCCGGCCTCAAGCCCGTGCATGAGCCTGTCCGTAACGGGGGAGATGGAAAGAAGCCATATCAAAAGGCCGGTCCCTATGTTCAGCATGCCCATCCTGAAGGACCTTCTGAAAAAGAAAAAGCCGGAACATATAAGGATGAGAACGAAAATACCCGGGGGCAGCAGAAACGGCGAAACAGCTTTTTTAAAGATGAACATCATGCGCTCCCTTGCTTAATTTTTTTATGCCCCCAGGCATCGAATGCAGGGAATTTTTCGATTAATCATTGTTAGCCCGCTTAAAAAGCGCTCTCTGACCATTTTTATTTCACAAGCAGAGACAATTATAGCAAAACAACCCGGACACATACGGTGAGGACGCAAACAGCTTTTATTTTTTGTTTTTTCCTGTATTAGTTTTACAGGTTGTCCAGCATGTGCCCCAGTTTCTTTTTCTTGGTCTGCAGATAAAGCACGTTTTTTTCGTGCGGCTTCATCTGTATGGGCACCCTTTCGGCCACCTGGAGCCCGTAGCCTTCGAGGCCGATTATCTTTTTGGGGTTGTTGGTTATCAGGCGCATGTCCTTCACCCCGAGGTCCACAAGTATCTGGGCGCCTATGCCATAGTCCCTGAGGTCTGCTTTGAATCCAAGCTTCAGGTTGGCCTCCACTGTGTCCAGCCCTTTTTCCTGAAGCTCGTAAGCCTGCAGCTTGCTGGCAAGCCCTATGCCCCGCCCCTCCTGGCGCATATAAAGAATGACGCCTTTTCCCTCTTTCTCTATCATCTTCATTGCCGCCTGCAGCTGCCAGCCGCAGTCGCACCTTCTTGAGCCAAACACGTCCCCGGTGAGACACTCGGAATGCACGCGGACCAACACCTTGTCCCCCGGCTTGATCTCGCCTTTAACCAGGGCCAGATGGGTGTTCTGGTCTACCATGTTGCTGTAGGCTATAGCCCTGAACTCCCCGTACTCGGTAGGAAGGGAAACATTAGCGACCCTGGTAACGAACCTTTCATTCCGCATGCGGTAATTTATCAGGTCCTTGATGGTCACAAGCTTGAGGCCGTGTTTCCTGGAAAACTGTATAAGCTCCGGCACCCTGGCCATCGTCCCGTCATCGCTCATCACTTCGCAGATGACCCCGGCTGGATACAGGCCCGCAAGACGCGCCAGATCCACAGAACCCTCTGTCTGGCCGGCGCGTTGCAGCACTCCACCCGGTTTCGCCTTCAGGGGAAAAACATGCCCCGGCTTGGCCAGGTCTTCGGGCTTCGTCTTAGGATCAATCGCCGTCTTTATTGTAACGGCCCTGTCATGGGCCGATATCCCCGTAGTAACACCCTTTTTGGCCTCGATGGACACTGTAAAGGCAGTCCCGAAAGAAGACGTGTTTACGTCCGCCATCATCGGGAGATTAAGGTACTCCACCCGTTCTGGCAACAGCGTGAGGCAGATAAGCCCCCTGCCGTGCTTGGCCATGAAGTTCACATCCGCGGCAGACACCTCGCTGGCCGCCATGCAGAGGTCCCCCTCGTTCTCCCTGTCTTCATCGTCTACAAGCACCACCATCTTGCCATCGGCAATATCCTTTATGGCATCTTCTATAGAATCGAAGCCGGGTTTTTCCACTTCGCCTTTCCTCTTACCTTTCTTGTCCATTTTCATTCCTTAGAAAAATATTAATATTTATTCCCTTCGGGAATCGTATGCAGGGATTTTTTGATTTATCATATTCGCTCACTTATCGCTCGCTATCCATATTATGAAATAAAACCCGAATCCCTCAGGGATTCCATCGTAATGCCGGCCTTCTTCTGCCCGGCCGCCATCTTTTCCAGAAACCTGGCGACGTATTTGCCTATAATGTCCGCCTCAAGGTTCACCGGTGCAGGCGGCTCCTTGAACCCTATGGTCGTGTTGCGGGCGGTGTGCGGTATGATAACCACGGTAAAGGCGTTCTCCAGAAGATCAACTACCGTCAGGCTTATTCCGTCCACCGTAACAGAACCTTTATTCACCAGCAGGCCAACAAACCCGGCCGGGGCCTTTATCTCCACCTTCCATGCGTCGCCTGCCTTCGACTTTGAGCGTATACTGCCTACAACATCGACATGCCCGCTTACAATATGCCCCCCAAGGGGGTCCTGCGCCCTCACGGCGGGCTCAAGATTAACCCTGTCCCCGGGCCTCAACCCTCCAAGGCTAGTGCTGCGGAGGGTCTCCGTGGAAATGTCGAATTCCATGGTCTGGCCGTTTATGGCCGTCACCGTCAGGCATGCCCCGCTTACCGCAACGCTTCCGCCAAGCGCGATACCCTTTGTAACCCCAGGGGCGCTAACCGCCAACTTCGCGCCGGAAGAAGACAGCTTCAATGCCTCCACCGTTCCAAGCTCCACTACCAGCCCGGTGAACATCTTCTCAGTTGCTTCCTTCCGCGTTCACATCAAAGGAGAAATCCAGCTGACGGTGGTAATAACCGTATACGTCCACCGGCACGCTCCAGCTTGCCTGGGCATCGTAATGCCTGCCGTCCGCCTGCACGGACACATTGCCCGGATCCAGGGTCATCACCCCGTCTTCCGCGGCCTTTGCCACTATCTTTGCCTTGATATCATCCGCACTGAAACCGGGAAACATCACTATATCGGAGGCATCGGATTTAAACTGGTAATACCTGAAATAAGGCATCCCGAACTGTATGCCGGCGTAAAGGACGGCCACGAAAACGCCAAAGCAAAAAAGGCCCTTAGTCCAGCCTGACACTTCTGATGGCCTCTCCCGTCCGGCCCCATCTGGGCTTCATGCCATCGCCATTCCAGGACCAGTAAATGACGAATGCTTCGCCCTTTATGTCCTTCATGGGAACAAATCCCCAATACCGGCTGTCATAGCTTTCATCCCGGTTGTCCCCCATGACGAAATACTCCCCTGGCGGGACCGCGATCGGCCCGAAATTGTCCCTGGGATCGAGATTCCCAGGTTTAATATCGGGGTCCGTATGCTTGGTAAAGAAATCCGCGGTGCGCTTGCCGTTTACATAAACCACCTTGTTTTTCTCCGTCACCACGTCCCCGGGTGTGCCAACGACCCTTTTTATAAAGTCCTTTGACAGGTCCCCGGGATATTCAAAGACTATCACATCCCCCCTGTGCGGAGACCTTACCGCCAGCACCCGCTTGTGGGAGAAAGGCAGCTCCGTGCCATAGATGAACTTGTTCACCAGGATGTGGTCCCCCACAAGGAGGGTGGGTTCCATCGACCCGGAAGGGATCTTGAAGGCCTGTACCACATAAGTCCTTATCACGAGCGCGAGTATTAGAGCGGTGACTATGGCCTCGGCATATTCCCAGATAACCCGCTTTACGCTCTTTGTCTTTGTTTGTGTTTTAGCTTTGTTCACAGCACGTGCAGCATCTTCATTCATAGCGGCCTTCTTTGAGGTTTTATTTTTTTAATTTTTATTTTTTATTTGTTCCGTTTTAGCCAACTTTAATATAAACTATTTATCTTCCAGTTGTAAAACCGCCAGGAAGGCTTCCTGCGGCACTTCCACCCTCCCCACCTGCTTCATCTTTTTCTTGCCTTCCTTCTGTTTTTCAATGAGCTTGCGTTTTCTGGATATGTCTCCCCCGTAACACTTGGCGGTAACGTCTTTTCTAAGGGCCCGGACGGTCTCCCTGGCAATGACCCTGCTGCCGATAGCCGCCTGGATGGCAACCTCGAACATATGCCTGGGGATGACCCCCCTCAGTTTCTCGACCACCTGGCGGGCAAGAAAATATGATTTTTCCTTGGGCACTACAATGGCAAGCGCGTCCACCGGCTCGCCGTTAAGCATGATGTCCACGCGGACAAGGTCCGCGTCCCTGTACCCTATGAACTCGTAATCTAAAGAGGCATATCCCTTGGTCATAGACTTTAGCTTGTCGAAGAAATCCCAAAGTATCTCGTTCATCGGCAGCTCGTAGGTGAGCATCACCCGGTCTTTGCCTATATAATTAAAATCCTTCTGAACGCCCCTTCTGGCCCGGCAGAGGTCGAATACCGCGCCCAGGTATGCCTCCGGCACGAAGATCACGGCCTTTACGTACGGCTCTTGCACATTTTTTTCAGAGTTGTCCCACTTGGACGGACTGTCGATAAGGGCCTTTTCATTGCCCTCATCATCCACAGCCCTATAGATGACGGTGGGCGTGGTGCTTATTAGGGTGAGGCCGAACTCCCGCTCCAACCGCTCCCTTATTATCTCCATATGGAGAAGCCCCAGAAACCCGCACCTGAACCCGAAACCCAGGGCTTGGGAGCTTTCCGGTTCATACGTGAACGAGGCATCGTTTAGTTTCAGCTTCTCAAGGGCGGCCTTCAGTGCCCCATACTGGTGGTGCTCCGTGGGGTAAAGCCCGCAGTAGACCATGGGCCTTGCCTCCCGGTAACCGGGCAGCCTCTCCGCAGCCGGGTTTTCCGCCCCGGTTATCGTATCTCCCACCCTCGTGTCCGCCACGTTCTTTATGCCAGCGATTATGTATCCCACCTCGCCGGCGCCAAGCCTTCCCGTGGGCAGTATCTTTGGAGTGAACACGCCCACCTCTCCCACTTCATAGTCCTTGCCGGCGCCCATAAGTCTTATCGTCATTCCGGCCTGCACGGTCCCGTCAAAGACCCTGACAAGCGTGATGACCCCGCGGTAGGCATCGAACCAGGAGTCGAATATGAGCGCCTTCAGCGGGGAGCTGTCGTCCCCCTTGGGCGGGGGTATCTTTTTTACGATGGCCTCCAGGATGTCTCCAATGCCTGTGCCCGCTTTGGCGCTTGCCAGTATAGGGTTTGAAGCGTCTACAGGAATGGTATCCTCCAACTGGGCGATCACCCTCTCCGGGTCGGACTGCGGCAGGTCTATCTTGTTTATAACAGGGACTATCTCAAGGTCGTTCTCTATCGCAAGGTATGCGTTTGCGATCGTCTGGGCCTCCACCCCCTGTGTGGCGTCTATGATCAGAAGGGCCCCTTCGCAGGAAGCAAGACTCCTTGAAACCTCATAGGAAAAATCCACGTGGCCGGGCGTATCTATCAGGTTAAGCGTATATTCCTGCCCGTCATGCGCCTTGTACAGAAGCCTTACCGCGTGCGCCTTTATGGTGATGCCGCGCTCCCTTTCGAGGTCCATCGAGTCCAGTACCTGGGCCATCATCTCCCGCTGTGCAAGCGCGCCGGTAAACTCCAGGAGCCTGTCGGCGATTGTGGATTTCCCGTGGTCAATATGGGCGACTATGGAGAAGTTACGTATATTTTTAGACATCTAATTATTATAAATTATAAAAAAAATTGTATGCCGGGATTTTTTCTTCGGCCTCCTGCAGCAGGAAAGCGGCTGGAGCCAGGTCCTAATCGGCCGGGGGGTTGAAGACGAGACTGGCGGCCCCAACGATGCCGGCTTCGTCCCCAAGGGAGGCAGGTATTATGCTCACCTTCTGAAAAATGCTTTTGAAGGCCCTCTTGGAGGCCTCCTTTATCGCCTCATCCACATATATGTTCCAGGAGCCTATCAGACCGCCCGCCAGTATTATGGCATCGGGGCTCGTGATATTTATTATATTTGAGATGCCCACCCCCAGGTATCTTCCGGCCTCCCTGAGAACTTCCCTTGAAAGGCTGTCGCCCTCCTCAAAAGCGGCCTTGTAGACGTCTTCCGGGGTTATGCGGTATATCTTGCCCTCGCAGCATTCCCTGAGCAGGCTCTCGGCCCCGCCTTCCAGGGCTTCTATAACAGAGGCGATTATGGCGCGCGCGGAGGCGAACAACTCCAGGCACCCGTTGTTGCCGCAAAAACATTTCTTCCCGTCGGCCACTATGCTCATATGCCCCACCTCAGCGGCCATCTTGAGGAGTTTCCCTCCGTATATTATGCCCCCGCCTATGCCGGTGCCCAGGGTCATCAAGACAAAATTTTTAAAATTCCTGCCAGCGCCGGCGCAGGCCTCCCCAAGGGCGGCGGCGTTCGCGTCATTTTCCACATAAACGGGGACGGGATAATGAAAATCATTGAAGGAAAACCCCGTGAGAGGCGGTATATTGGGGGAGATCATTATCCTTTTCTCCGGGCGGTCAAGCACCCCGGCAACCCCTATCCCTATGCCCTCCACCTCCGGGGACATCAGCTGGTCAATGGCATTTTTCAACAGCTGGATGACGTCCCCTCCGGCAAGGCCGGTAGACGGTTCCTTGATCTTTTTTACGACCTGCCCCTCCCGGGTAATGAGGGCGGCGCGGAGATTGGTTCCCCCGAGGTCGACACCTATGGCATATGGTTTGGACATGGTTTTTTCTTTGCTTTTCTTTTACGCGCTTAGATCAGCACTGAAGATAAATAATTTTAACACAAGCCCCCGCCGGTGTAAAGACGGGAGCCTGCGGGCCTGCATCATGAGGAGAAAACTGTCTGCCGCGATCTGGCGGCGGCGGTCCCCGGCTGAAACGGGCATCTTGTGGTAACCTTTTTGTGGATATGGAACAGGCTGGCATAAAAGAGCTGGAGCTTTTAAGGGAAGAGGTGAAGCGCCTGAGGATCATGCTTTCACACTCCACGCCCACCCTTGAGGCGCTCCTTAAAAGAAGGGGGTTCCTCATATACAAAAAGGCCCCGTCCGATGACCTGCTCATGCCGGCAGAGGAGAAGCGCCTGGAAGGCTGGTATGAGGCCATGAAGCGCTACTCCTTCAGGCTTTTCCTGCGGGACGTAATAAAGCACCAGGCTGGTTTTACGGTAGAGGGGATCACCCGTTACTCAACGGCCGGCGTCACCGGCGGGTACACACGGTATCTTGCAGAAGCCGGCGTCCTGGAGGAAGAAGACGGCCGTTACCGCCTGAAAAGGAAAAAGGGCATTCGCCCCGGCAGCCTCCGGGAGGTAAAAAGTTTCGGGACGACGCTTGAGTGGTTCACCGCCCAAGTCCTGCTTCATGAGTTCCAGGCCCAGGCCGAATGGGGCGTAAAACTCAAAAAAAAATCCGGCTCCGGACAGGGGGTGGGCGGAGACTATGACGTGCTGGCAAGGGTGGACGGGATGCTTTTATATATGGAGGTAAAGTCCTCACCTCCGAAACAGATATATCCCAGCGAGATAAGGGCCTTTCTGGAAAGGGCCAGGGGACTTGCCCCGGACATCTCGGTATTTTTCATGGACACCGAACTGAGGATGAAGGACAAGATAGTCCCCATGTTCGAAGAAGCCCTGCCGCCTTCAGGACCGCGCCCGGCAAGACTTTACAAGGAGCTTTTCCGGATCGGGGACGATATGTTCATAATAAACGCGAAGGGCTCGGTGGCCATGAACCTGGAAAGGGTTCTGGGCCATCACTTCGGCAGCCACCGCCCCCCCGCTTTAAGGCAGAACAAGACAGAAAAAAACTAAACGAACTTCGCCTTTACGCGCCCGGCATAACCCGAGATGCCTTCCCTGGCGTCGTCCAGGGTGGTAAGTATCTTCCTCCTGGTTTTTTCCCCGGAACGCGGAGCAAACAACAGAGCCACCCCGGCTCCAAGCAGCCCTCCAAGAGTGAATGAAACTAACATGCCGCCAGCGCTTTTCCTGTTCATCATGTGGACCTCCTTTTTTGGCCCTTTTACCGTTTTTAAGATTTTTGTTTTTTGCTTTACTTTGCTTTGAGAAAGAAAAAGGGGGAAAGTTAAAACCTTACAGCGCGTCTTCCGGGGAGCTTATCTCCCCCGCCCTTATACGTTTGATTATATCAAAAGAAGCCAGCCTCTTGAAGAGGCGTTTTCTCGAGGCGGGGGAAAGGTCTTTGTCTTTGAGGGCCTTTTGCCTGAGCCTGGAGAGCCCCTTTAAATAACCTGAAAATTGAGTCCCGTAGAATTTTCGGATCTCCAGCCGTATGGACTTGCTCATCGCGGGGCTTGCGCCGGACGTGCTTACAGCTATCATGAGAGGCCCCCTCCTTACGACCGAAGGCACGATGAAGCTGGACCGGGCTTCCCCGGAGGCCACGTTCACGGGAATGCCCAAACCGTGCGCCAGTGAGGCTATCTTTTCATTTTCCGCGTGACTGTCCGTGGCGGAAAAGACAAGGAAGGCCCCCTTCAACTCATTCTTGCCGCAACCCCGCGGAAAATGCCTGATAAGACCATTTTCATTCAGTCTGGACAGGACGGGGGTAAGCCGTGGGCTATAGACCCATACCAGGGCGCCTGCCCTGAGGAGAGGCCCAACCTTCCTCTGGGCGACCCTCCCGCCGCCCACGACGATACATTTTTTCCCCTTCAGATCAAGGAAAGCCGGGTAGAGGGACATTTTTGTTCCAGGAGGACAAAATCTTTATTGTGTCCGGACAATTACTTCTTGTTTTCAGCAGATTTCCCGGTATCCGATTTTCCGATATACGATTTGCCGGTGTACAGGGCTTCCAGGATGGGATTTTTTTTGACTTTGGCCGCATAAACGCTGTCCGGCCAGTTCTTTTCCAACTGCGAGAGGAAAAGTCCGGCCTTGGCTTTGTCTCCCAGAACCTGACAGGAGAAAGCCGCGCGATAATACACTTCCGGCATCTTGACGAAATCGGGATAATCCGCCATGATCCCCTCGAACCGTCCCAGCGCCCCCCGGTAAGCCCTTTTATCAAAATAAAAATCGCCCACCATTAACTCGTAGCGGGCCATTATGTACCTGCACCTGCTTATATGCATATCCACCGAGTCCTTGTAGGGGTTCCTCGGATAGAGGGCCTCCAGCCTGCGGAACTCGTCAAGCGCCTTTTTTGCCGCTCCATAACCTCTGTCATATCCCTGCACCTGGCTGAAATAGATCATCGCGATCTGGTACTGGGCATAAGGCGCATACATGTGGTCCGGGTACATTGCCAGGAATTTCCTGTATGCCTCTATGGCAGTGTCCGGCTCATCCTGTTTTTGGTAGCAGTCCCCTATCCTCAGGGCTGCAAGGGGGGCTATCTGGCCGGAGGCGTCCCTGGTCTTTACGACCATAAAAAGCTTTATCGCCTTGTCATAGTCCTTTTTATCAAAAAGGGCGTTAGCCCTGGCAAACGAATTGCCCGCATTGAATGGCTGGTCCTTTACTATCTGTTTTTTTGCGCATGCGGACAAAACCAGCAGAACCATGAAAAACGGGAACGCCAAGTAAAGGATTTTTCTCATCAGTCTATTAAAGCCCACAAAAAAGCAAAGAGTCAAGCCGCCAAAGAGCGTTAGGCCGCATATTGTGATAAAAATCACTTAAAAATAGGGCCTTCCCAGCCAACTTTAAACTAAAATATTAATTAACCGATTTGAAGCCCGTATAAAATATTGACAATTGTTGACTTTTAAATTTTTTTCTGTAAATATAAGCATATGTTTTTAGGGGGCAAGACATCCTTCGGGCTCGACATCGGCTCCAGTTATATTAAAGCTGTTCAGCTTAAAGAGAAGCGGGGCGGATACGAGTTGGAGCTTTTCGATATGGTGCACCTGCCTCCGGAGCTCATCGTGGACGGCTCCATCATAGATTCCATCCGTTTGGTGGAAGCCTTAAGGCAGCTCGTCAAAAAAGCCAGGATAAAGACAAAGAACGCGATTATCGGCATTGCGGGCCATGCCTCCGTGATAATAAGGCGCATATCCCTGCCGGAGATGACCGAAGAGGAGCTTGAGGAATCGATCAAGTTCGAGGCTGAGCAGTACGTGCCATTTGATATCGAGGATGTCAGTGTGGATTTCCAGATACTTGGCCCCAAAGAGGAGCCGGGGCAGATGGACGTAATGCTTGTGGCCGTCAAAAAAGACATTATCAATGAATATGTCACGGTGGTTAGGGAAGCCGGGCTTGTTCCAGCCGCTGTCGATATAAACGCCTTCGCCCTGAGCAACATGCATGAGATGAACTACGAGATAGAGGCGGGCCGGAACATAGCCCTGATAAACCTGGGGTCGCGCACCATCAATTTGAACGTTGTAAAAAATGGGATATCCGTTTTCACCAGGGACAGCTCCGTAGGCGCAAATACCGTGACCGAGGCGCTGCAAAAAGAATTTCACCTGACATATGAAAACGCGGAGAAGCTGCTGAGGGGAGAAGAGGCTGAAGGGACAAGCCCCGAAGCCGCTTTTGAGGTGATGCTTGCGGCCTACGAGGAGATATTGGTGGAGATCTCGCGCTCTCTGGAATATTTCCAGACCACCACCATGCACGAAGAGACCAATAAGGTCATACTCTCCGGGGGCGGCGCCCTCCTCAGGGATTTCCCGAAGGCCCTGGCCAAAAAGACCGGGGTTGAGGTCAGTCTCGCCGAACCGTTCAGGAACGTCTCCATACCCAAGAGGTTTGACAGGGCGATGCTGGAGGAAATCGGGCCTATAGCCGGGGTGGCGGTGGGCCTTGCCATGAGAAGGCCCGACGACAGATGATAAGAATTAACCTCCTGCAGCACAAGAGGCGGAAAAAGGGAAAGAAGGTCCCTTCTTTCATCACGGCCGGCCTTGGCCTCCTTCTCCTGGCAATTATCGTGACCTTCTATTTCGATTATTCAATGAAGGGCAGGCTCTCCTCGCTGGCGCAGCAGAAGGCCGGCAACGACAACAAGATAGCGATGCTTCAATCGAAGATCGCTGAAGTCCAGAACTTCGAAAAATTAAACACCAAGTTCAAGGAAAGAAAGCAGATAATCGAGCAGTTGAGGCAAAACCAGGCCCTCCCGGTAAAGATACTGGATGAGATAAGCACCAGGCTTACTGACGGGGTCTGGCTCAATTCGCTGAACATATCTCCTGCGCCGGCGCTCCCGGCAAAGGTACAAAGGGGCCCCAAAACCGCACAGCCGGCTGGGGGCGCCATCTCCGATAATATCCAGATGAGCGGCTTCGGATACACCAACGACGACATAGTGCAGTTCGTGCAGACCCTAAAGGCTTCTTCGCTTTTTACCGATGTATACCTTATAGGCACATCCAAGACCTCGATCAGCGGGGTGGAGGCCTACAGTTTCAGCCTGACCATGAAGGTGAAGGGGAATGGCTAAGATCAAAAACCTCGAGACCCTTGGGAAGCCTGCGCGCATCGCCGTTATCGTTGTGCCGGCGCTGATTTACTCGATAATTTTCACGCTGCTTCTGCTTGTCCCCAAGAACAGACAGATAAAGGCGCAGACGGCCGCCATATCGGCCCAGGAAGACGAAATAGCCAGGACCGAAGGAATGGCCTCCAAATTGAATTTGCTCAAGCAGGAAAATGCAATGCTCAGAGAGCGGCTTCAGGCCTTGGGCGAGCAGCTGCCGGAGGAAAAAGAGGTCTCGCAATTGCTGGCCCAGGTCTCGGACGCGGGTATGCGCGCGGGGCTGCAGATAATATCCTGGAAGCCCGGCGTGAGGAAACTCCACCCAAGCAAAATAGTGTGGGAGGTGCCGGTAAACGTCGCCATGACGGGCAGCTATCACCGCCTGGGCAATTTCTTCAGCGCCCTGACCAGCCTCAAGCGCATCGTGAACATCGCGGACATTACCATGAGCGGCCCCAGGCCAAACGGCAACGAGGCCATATTGAACATAAGTTTCACGGCACTTACCTTCACGGCGGCGGAGCCCGGGGGGCTGTCCAAATAATGCCAGCGCAGACGGCAAAAACAAAAAAGAAAAAGCTTTTTCATTTTCTCCTTACCCCTGCGTTAGGCGCGGCGCTTGCCCTGCCTTTCCTGGCGGCGCTCTCCTGCCCGGCACATGGGGCGGACAAAGCCCCTGTGCAGAATACCGCCTTACAGAAGACGGGACAGGGCCAGCTCCAGAACACGCCCCAGCCGCAGAAAAACCCTGAAGACGAGACATATACATACCAGTCAGGCGGCAGGCGGGACCCCTTTTTGTCCCTCATATACACCGCCCAGCAGGCGCAGAAGAAAAAGAGCGTCCTTGGCCGCCCGCCTCTTGAGCAGTACGCGGTATCGGACTTCATGCTGGAGGCGGTCGTTACCAGGGCGGGGTTGCCCTCCTATGCGCTGGTAAGGCTGCCCAACGGCAAGGATTACATTCTGAACGTAGGCGCAAAAGTCGGGATCAACGGCGGGAGAGTGACAAAGATCGGCCGGGATTACATCGTGGTGAGAGAGACCACGGCTGATTTCAAGGGGAGACGCTCCGCCCATAAAATAATACTGAAGCTCCGCAAGCAGGAGGAATAAAGATGAGAGCCGTAAAACTGAAACAAACATTAGTCCTTTTTTTCATAGCAGCAGCGCTGCTGGCGCTGGGGCCCTTCCCTGCGGTGAATTCCTGCCGCGCGGAGGCAGCCACCATAAAAACAGTCGAAATTAAGGACTACCTGCTGCGGATAGCGATAGACGGCCCCTTCACTTACACCATGTATAACACGGACCCATATAAGGTCACAGTCGAGTTCCCCGGGGTTTCCGCCGGCTCCTCCGCCGGACAGTTGAACCCAAAGGTAAAGGGGATAACCTCGGTCAACGTGGCCAACAGCAGCAAGGGCGCCACGATCCAGATACTGCTGGACAGCCCCGCAATCGTAAAACCGAGGCTTGATTCCGGGGTGTTCGAGCTTGTTGTTCAGTCTTCGGGGCAATCTCCCCGGGCTTCAGGGGCGCATACCTCGCAAAACGCGCCCGCCTCAAATGGCGCCGCCGATCCGAAACCGCAGGCTGGTTCATATGCCTCGATCTCTAACGCCGCATCCTCTGGTACGAAAACCGCCATTAAGGAGGCCAGGCAGCCCAGAGGAAAAGAACAAAAAATCCAGGAAGACCCGGTCCCGGACGTAAAGGCCACCGGCCTGACCTCATTGAGGTTCGAGCGCAAGGCCGGCTCGGTAGAGCTGGTTATCACCGGAAACGGCACTTTAAAACCCCATATCTTTTCATTGCCGCACCGTATCATCATAGACCTTTACGGCATCAGGAAGGCTGCTCCCAAACCTGAAGGGATCGTTTCGCCGGTCAGGGCCATCAGGTCCGGCTCTTACCCCGGAAAGCTCCGGCTCGTCATAGACATAAAGAAGCATACCCAGTATCAGGCCATGTCCGTGGGCGACACCCTGCGGATAGTAATGCCGGTTGCCGGAAAAGAAACAACGCCCGCAGCGGTTTCCGCGACGCCTGGACAGCAGCCCGCGCTGGAGAATGCCTCCGCCTCGTCCGGTCCGGTCCCGAAACCGGGGCAGAAGATATCGCTTCGCTTCGAGAATGCCAATATAGTGCCTATCTTCATGCTTTTGGGAAAGGTTGGCGGCTATAATGTGGTAGTGTCCCCCAGTGTCCAGGGCACTATAACGCTTAGCCTGAAGGATGTGCCGTGGCAACAGGCCCTGGACATACTGCTTAATACCTTCAGCCTGGGCAAAGAGATAGACGGCAATGTTATGACCATCGCACCTCTGAGCCAGTTCTCCGCATGGGACAGGGCAAAGGAGCAGCTCCAGAAAAGCACGCAGAGCGCCGAGAATACCGTCCAGGAGGTCATAAAACTCAACTATGCCTCTGCCGCGGACGTCACCGGGGACATAAACAGCGCGAAACTTCTTAGTCCGCGCGGCAACATTACCACGGATGCCCGCACCAACACCCTCATAATAAAAGATATCCCGTCCCAGATCGACAGGATAAAAGACCTGATAAGGATCATAGATGTAGCCAAGCCCCAGGTGATGATAGAGGCCCAGATAGTGGAAGTGGACAGCTCCTACACGCAAAACCTTGGCGTAAGGTGGGGTGGCACGCAGAATATCGCCAGCTCTGCCGGTGCGACCATACCCTTCGGGCAGCCGGGCTTCCAGCAAAGCTTCAATTTCTCAGCCAATACACCAGTTGCGACCGCCGGGGCCACCGCGGGCTCCCCCACATCTCCAGTCGGGGCCGCGGCCTTCGCTCTTGGCACCGCCAACGCCCTTTCGCTTCAGCTTTCGCTTGAGGCCCTTGAAACCGTGAACCACGCAAAGAGCCTTGCAAACCCAAGGGTCCTCACCATAGACAACGAGTCCGCAACCATACAGCAGGGCACGAGCATACCGGTCCAGACCACAACGGCGGCCGGGACCACCACCCAGTTCGTAAACGCAAACCTTAATCTTACGGTCACCCCGAGGATCGCGCCTAACGGTTATGTGCAGCTTAAGGTCACGGCTGCAAACGACAGCCTTGGCCAGCTCACGCCGCAGGGATACGCGATAAACAGGAAAAACGTTAACACGCAGGCATTGGTGAAAAGCGGAGACACCCTCGTCATAGGCGGTATATACACGACAAACGAAAACAGTTCAGTGTCCGGCGTACCGTTCCTGGACAAGATACCTCTTCTGGGCGCGCTCTTCAGGACCAGGACTTTAAACGGGCCTAACCCCTCGGAGCTGCTTATCCTTATAACGCCAAGGATAGTAAAGAACATGTAATGGGACCCGCCCCTGCCCTCCGTCAAAAGGAGGCGCAGGGGTGGGCAATCCCCCCCCCCGTTTTTGCTAAGCCCGTTAAATCAAAGCGAATTAAATTAAATTTAAAAGAGCGTCCTGAGCATCAGGTAAAGATTCCAGGTTTCGATCCCTCCCCTGCTCACCGCCGCCTTTTTTGTGTTTTTCCGTTCAAGGTGAAAGCCTTAACCCCTGATTTTATTGGGACTTTCCAGACCGGGCTGTTCAAAGCGTTCAATGAGCACCGCCGGTTCGGGTGGCGGTTACTAACACGGCTATAAGTATGGCAACATTGCCTTGTTGTCATTCCGGCTTGTCGGGAATCATTCCCCGCCTCTCGGAACGATTCCCGACAAGCTTCGCTTGCGGGAATGACAAACTGTGTCGCATTACTTATGGTCGTCTTAGCACTTGCATTGTCTGCCGGAGATTGCCCATTAAATTAAAAAACTCCTTTCCGGCTTCGGTTTCAAAGAGCCCTGCCAACCTCATCATAATCCTCCGGGCCATGACAGTCCATGTAAACAGTTTATAAAAAGAGACAACTTGACTTTACAGGCACCGAACGTTTTCTGGATAGGGGATCAGGGCGGGCTGAGCAGGTCCAGTGAGCGGTGCTGTGGTCGTGTAAGCCGAAATATTGGAAACCAGCCGAAAGGTTTCTTCCCGAAAGAAACGCTTTTGACGAACGAGGGCAGATCCCGACTCCCCCTTCAAGTTTAGCCTTCGGACTCCATAAGATGGATACCAAAGTACTTCCCGCACACCGCAGCTTTTGATTCTGCTATAATCGTGAAGGTTACAAATGAGAATCTTAATATGTAAGACAGGTAGCGCGAAACAAGATCACGGGGTGGTAAACTTGTTTGGAGAGCATATAATATGGAACACGTTCCCGTTATTCGGAGATAGGTAATGTGTTCCCAGCATTCGTTTTAAATACAGTCCTTGCTATGCCAGCGTCATCGCAAGCAAATGGTTCACAAATTGAAGCGGCAGCAAAGACACAGCAACATGTTTTCATAATTTATATCGTTTTCCTTGCACTTACTGTCGTTTTTTCAGTATTGGTATGGAGGTCAAGCAACAAATATCAAGACGCAGTTAGACGCCATGCTGAAGCACAAATATTAATCGCTAATGCGACTGCTGAAACGGCTAAAAAAGAAGCGGCAGTCGCAAACCAAAAGACCGCAGAATTAAATGAACGAGCGGCTCTTGCAGAAGTGCGAAGCAAAGAACTTGAAATCCAACTTGAAAAATTAACTCTTGCTACGGCTGACAGATTTATTCCTAAATATGTTGCCGACATCCTTATACCTGAACTGAAAAAATACAGCAATAAAAAAGCAATTATCTTCGTTGGCTTAGCAAATCATGAACCATTAGATTTTTCACGGAAGTTATACGATTTATTTAAGTCTGCGAATTGGGATGCTGCCATTATTGAGCAGCGTAATGTAATTTATCCTCCGCCGAGAGGTATCATAATAACAGCAAACGGAGAAGAAAATAGCCAAATTGCAAAGCATCTTTTTGCTGCGTTCTCACAGTTGGGATATATTGTATCAGAGCAATTTGAGAGCGTCGCTGGGGCTGATATTGAAATCAGGGTGTTGGCCAAATAAGTTTATTGCAAAACTGGGGGAATTCCGGGGACACTTAATCCTTATAATGCCTTAACCAAGTTCATAAACTAGTTAAAGGGGACGGTTCTATTTAAATGAATAAAGGGGCGCAATGCTAGGAAAAAGAAATAAAGAGAACCGTCCCCTTTATTTCTTTATTCGAATTCGGGGGATACGTTACTGAGCTCTCATCGCGGTCGAGACTGCGATACAAAATGCAAGAATCCACATAGGAGGAAGTCATGAAAAAGCTAACTAGAATAACTTTTAGTCCTGATGTAATGGGCGGTAAACCATGTATTAGGGGAATGCGCGTAACTGCCGGCATGATTGTCGGCATGATCGCTGCTGGTCATTCGAGGGAAGAAATTTTAAAACTCTATCCATATTTGGAAGCTCCTGATATTGACGAAGCGCTTTCATATGCTGCTTGGCGTTCAGAAGAGGTCGAGGCCCCCTTTTAGGCAATATGAAACTCTTGATCGACATGAACCTCTCGCCTCAATGGGTCGAGACATTGACAGCCGAAGGAATAGATGCAGTTCACTGGTCGAAGATTGGATCTGCATCGGCGCCGGACAAAGAGCTTATGACGTGGGCCAAAGAAAACGAGTATATTGTTTTAACGCACGATCTTGATTTCGGAGCAATTCTCGCATCAACGAATGCTGCTGCTCCAAGTGTTTTGCAATTGCGATTCCAGGACCTGACCCCGCTGCACGCAAAAAAAATCGTATTAAGGATTCTAAAAGATTATAAGAGCGAACTTAAACATGGCGCTTTGATAAGCATGGACGAAGATAAAGCGCGGATAAGGATTTTGCCGCTCTGACAGATTGCGTGCGTGAAATTACATATTTTTTCGGAAACCCTCACGATCTTTGTTTTCTTGCCAGCGCAGGCTTCAGGCCGTAACCTGCTAAAATTGTAAGTGCCAACTTACATCATAGCTATGGACGCAGTCTTGCTCCTCATAAATTCGCGTAAAAAACCATGCTTTCTCCGTAAGTTCACGCTCAAAAACAGGAGCACAGCAGCCCTTTTCCGGCCGCGCTATTGCAAATGCGCATTCAGGCCTATCCTATCAGTTGTTCATTTCTTTCTTCCCGGTCGTGGTGCCTTTGCACGCCAGGCACGCGCGGCCTCATGAGATGGCCTATGCCCATAGCCATGAAATAGGTTATCGCGGCAAGTCCGGCTATGTAAAAACTGACGGGATAATTACTGGCCAGGGCAAGCAAAAGCCCTCCCCATGTAAACGCAAGCCCTAAAAGTATCGCTATGAAAATGGCCGAAAACGGGTTCCGGCTAAGGTGTTGGGCCGCTGCCGCCGGGGCAACTATAAGCGCAAACACCAGAAGCACGCCTACTATCTGTATTGCCGTGGCTACCGTAATGGCAAGCAGCAGCATGAAAATTATTGAGAGGGCCTTTACAGGCACCCCCCGCGCCTCTGCTACCTCCGGGTCAATGGAGACGAAGAGCAGGGGACGAAATATTATCGCAAGGAGAGTGAGCGTTCCCAAGCCCAAAATAAGCGTGAACATTATATTTGCCTGGGTGATGCTGAATATTGAGCCGAAAAGCACGCCCGCCGCTTCACTGGAAGAGGCGGTATAAAGCCTCAGGAAAAGGACACCCAGCCCGAGGGCCAAAGAAAGTATCATGCCAATTTCAATGTCGCGTCCACGGATGCGTTTCCCAAGCGCGCCCATTCCAAGCGCGGCTGCCACCGTGAATCCCGCAGCGCCGGCAAGCGAATCCACGCCTGTCAACGCCGCGAGTGTGGCACCCGCAAAACCAACATGCGACAATGCATGAGCGGCAAAAGCCTGGGCCCGCAGCACAACGAAATATCCTATGATAGCGGAGGTAATGGCGATGACCGTTCCGGCGGCAAAAGCATTCCGGACGAATGGCTGGCACAAAAGCGCCGTCATGCCGTTTCGGCCCCGCAATCTTTTCGATGGTGATTTTTCCCATGATCAAGAGCGGGCGCTAACAACCTCACCGGCAGATATACGCAAAACGATATGGCCGCGATATAAAAACTGACGGGCCACGGACTGTTTGCGGCCAGAAAAATACCTAACCACGTGTAGCAAAGGCCAAGCGCCATGGAAAGGATAACGGCATTTACCGGTTGGCGCGCAAGCCGGGTGGCGGTGGCCGCGGGCCCCACCAGAAGCGTGAATATCAGCAGGACCCCGACTATTTGAACCGATATGGAAACAGCGATGGCCACCAGTATCATAAAAATGATGCCAAGGGCCCTCACTGGCACGCCGCGCGCCTCCGCTACTTCCGGATCAATTGAAGCAAAGAGCAACGGACGGAAAATTACCGCAAGAACGATAAGGGTAACGGCTCCAAATATTGCGGTTACGACAACATTGGCAGTGCTGATGCCGAGGATCGTTCCAAAAAGAATGCTGTACGCGCGTTCCGCGTAGCCTTTATAAAGCGAAATGAAAAGCGCCCCAAGACCCAGCATCAGCGTCATGATGATGCCGGTGCTGATATCCCCCTCGGTGAGCTTTTTCCCTAAAACGCCCACTCCTATTCCTGCGGTTACGGTAAAGAGGAGCAGGCCCAAAAACGGGTTGGCCCCGAAAACGAGCGCGCCCGCCGCGCCGGCAAAGCCGATATGAGACAGCGCATGGCCGGCAAATGTGAGCCCGCGGGTAATGAGGAAATAACCAGCAAAGCCGGCGACGATCGCTACGAGCGATCCCGCGAGAAACGCATTCTGGATAAAGGGATATTGGAATATGGAAAGCATGCGCATCATGTTTCCGCGCCTGCCACGAAAACGCGCCCTCCGCTGCGTATCACTTCCACCCTGGTCCTGTAAAGCTTGGAAAGCGCATCGCTTGTAATGATCTCCTCCGGGGTGCCCATCATGCCGCGGCCATTGGACATGTACAGCACTTTATCCACGACCGGAAGAAGCGGGTTGATGTCATGGGTCACAAGCAGGATGGTTACCTTTCTCTCCCGGCATATATGGGCGGCTTCCTGTTTTGAGGGACAGAGCCTTTTCGTAAGCAGGAGGATGACTTCCCGCGCGTGAGTGATATCCAGATTGGAAAGAGGCTCATCAAGAAGCAGTATCTCCGGGTCCGTGATGAGCGCCTGCGCGATCAATACTCTCTGCTGTTCACCCCCGGAAAGCTGTGCGACCGGGGCGTCCCCCAGATGCTGGACATCCATTTCTTTCAAAACACTGTCGATCAGCTCATCCCGTTTGCGGCTTGCCAACCCTATCCCCCATCTGTTGCCGTCCAGACCGAAGCCCACAATGTCCCGTGCACGCAAGGCGAGGTCCGCTTCAAGAGCCCTGTGCTGCGGCGCATATCCTATGTCCCTGTTGCCGCGGCGCGGCGGCCTGCCCAGCACCACTACGCTGCCTTCGGCCTGTTTCAAAAGACCAAGAAGGAGTTTTAAAAGCATGCTCTTGCCTGCGCCGTTTGGCCCAAGCACCGCGACGAATTCCCCTTTTTTCACCTCGAGACTGACATCGTCCAGAACCGTCCGGCCTCTTAGCCGGACGGTCACGTTGTTCAGCGCGATGACCGTTTCGTTTTCCATATTCCCTAGCGGCCCGTTGCCTGGGCGAGGGCCTGCTCCAAGGCATTAAGCTCATTCAGCATCCACTTCTGATACGTCACGCCGCGCGGCATGGTTTCCGAGACGGGGACAACCGGAATGCTGTTTTTCCTGGCGGCGTTTTGCAGGTTCGTTGTGATGGGAGTTACTGTTTGGCTGTTATAGATCAACACTTTCACCTGTCTGCCGCTTACCTGGCGATCAGTCACACTGATACTCCGGGCGGGAGGGTCATTGCCTTCCGCGACAGCCTTCTCATAATCGAAAGGCGTCAGGACGTCCAAGCCCATCGTCCGGGTTTGGTAGAGATCGATAGTCTCCGTAAGGGCCACTGGAGTGCCGGCATATTTTGCCTTGATCTCATTCATTTTCTGGCGAATGGGCGCAAGTGAGCCTTCAAATACGGCCAGATTATTTTCAAATACCTGTTTGTCCGCAGGGTCGGCCTTTTCAAGAGCGGCGGCAATCGCTTTTGCTATTGCGCCGATGTTATCAATTCCGTACCACACATGCGGGTTCTCTGGAAGCAGGCGTGGGGAAACGTTCCCTGCGGTGATAACTATACGCCTAGGGTTGGGAGAAGCGGAGAGGAGCTTGTCCATCCATGTATCATATTGAAGGCCGTTTTCGATGACGATACCGGCATTCGCGATCTCTATGCCGTCTTGCACATCAGATTCATACTCGTGCGGATCAACATTCGGATCGGAGAGGATGCTTATTACGGAAACATGAGCGCCGCCCAACTGCCTGGCGATATCGCCGTAAAAGTTCTCAGCCGCGACGACGCGGACAGTCCCTCTCTTAAAGCCGGGCTTGGACGGAACGATTTGCCGCTGAAATAAAAAGGGGAAAACATAAACGGCTGCCCCTATTGCCGCAATCACAACAAGGAAAATAATAATTTTTTTATTCATGTCAAACGCGCTTCATAAAAGTGCTTTCTCCTTGGCACGATCTTTTTACTCCCTGCAGTTGGGGCAAAGCCCCTCTATGAGCACCTTCTGCCTTTCCGCAACAAATCCCTTCCCGAGGGCGCCCTTGAAAGAGATCTTGAAACCCTCCAGACAGGCCGTCATGCCGCAGTTCCGGCATGAGAAATGGGGATGGCAATTCCGTCCGCTGCATTTATCGGGAAGCTCGTAAACCCGGTGCCTGCCGTCCACGTAGGCCATGTGTATGATCCCTGCTTCGGCAAATGCATTCAGTATGCGGTAAACACTGGCCCTGTCCAGCTTCGTCCCAAGCATATCCATGATCTGCATCTGGGCAAGAGGTCTGCCGGCCTTCAGGAAGAGTTCCAGCACCTCCACTCTGCCTTTTGTCGCCCTGATACCGTTTTCCCTCAAGAGGCCGGAAATCCGTTTTTCTTTTCCCTCTGTCATTTTCAAAATCGTCATTTTCAAAAAATATTATCATTTATGCGACATTATTGCAATAACGAAAGGGAGACCGCATCCGAGGGGAGCACGAACGCCACACTTTTTTAATTTCAAAAAACAAAAAAGAGCAAAGCGGACAGACGCGATATGAGGGATATGCAATGGCGGCAAAGGGCAAGACGGCGCACAGCGCACGCCGTGCCCGTTTTTAAAAAAATGGAAGGAAAAAGGTTGTCATATTTTTTAACTCCGGCACAAAATGGGGAAAACTCCCCGTCAGGAGACGCCCTTGCCCAAAAGAAACGGGCTGTACTTTTGGTCTGTGCCCTTGATATGCGTTGTGAGCCAGTCTTTAAGAAACCGCATGATCTCGATCGTGATGGCTAATTTCCCCGCCTTGTAGTCCTCATCGAGTTTTTTCACCTTTTGCGTGAACTCATCGTGCTCTTTTTTATGGCCCGCATAACCGGGATACCCATGGGCTGTCATGAGCTTCTCCTCGTTTGAAAAGTGCGTGACAGTATAGTCAAGGAGCTCATCGATGACCTGGCCCGTTACAGCCTTGCCCGCTCCTATCTTCATGGCCTCATGCAGGTTATTGATGAGTGAAATGAGCTTCTTGTGCTGCGCGTCTATAGAATTTATTTTGGTGCCCAGATCATTGCTCCAGTCGATTAGCGCCATAACAGCCTCCGCGATATGGAAAATTTCGGCCCGTCGAACGGGCTGCTTTTTTATCGGCACAAGCAGCCCGTTTCTTTAATCCGGAAAAACTTTGATCCGGAAAAATAAAAAATTTCTTTAATTTTAAAAAATCGAAAGCGCGCGCCATGACCGGCATCATAACGCCGCAGAAGAGATTTCTTCTAACATTTAACAACAGGTGCATGACGGGCGGCAAACAGAAGAAAACTTAGGACTGGAGGCGCAACGATGGAACAGGCAGAACTTCAGGACAAGATATATGAGTTCGTGCAGGCAGCCAAAGGCAGGAGGCGGCTGAAGGGAAAAGACATAATAAAAGGGGTCTCCGTCTCGACCGGAGAAATACCTGAACACGTGAAAGAGTCCATGAGGGCCATGATAGACGCCGGACGTCTTATGTACTGCGACAGCGTTGGCGCAACTTCAGTGGATATCCCCTCTGAAGAGTACCTGAGAGAAAAGGGGATCATCAAATAGGAAACCCGGAAGGCAGCCAATGAATTTTCAGTTTTTTGTCATTAAGACGCGGCTTTGTAGAGCAGTGATTTATTCATTTCAGTTTTTGCAGACGTCATAAAGCCTAAGGACTTCTTTTGCCTCTTTTAAGGCCTCCGGGTTATTGCCGCCTTTATAAAGCTGGAGGGCTTTCAGAAGGTCTCCATTGGAGCGCCAGAGCTTGTCTTTCAATATCCTGGCCCCTATAAGGATATCCACATCCGCCCATTTCATCGTCGCAATAGGCGTTTGCAGTATCCCCTTGTAGTTCTTGGGGCTCCTTGCGTCCAATCTGAAACCGCTTTCCGTCTGCGCAATGGAACAAAGCAGGAACGGGTCCAGATGGGTGTCCGTCCCGATATCAAAAAAACTCTGCGCCAGCCCTGGGGAAACATGGAACTCCTCGATCAGCTTCCCGATCTGGATCTGCTTTTGGTCCTCTATTTGCAAAGGTACAATGATGAACATGAACTTGTATATCAAAAGCCAGTTCAGGATAATAAGTATGCAGACCCCGATCCTAGTTCGCAACACGAGTGCGGACCTCATCCCATATCTTTATTTTTTCAGTCTCTCCGTTCCTGCTCGTCCATGCCCGGTTCACGAAAATGGTCACCATGGAACCGCAAACAGGGCAGCTGCCGTTTTTTGAATCATAGTAGGAAAAGACCTCTTCGCAGTTCACACAAAGTTTAGCCTCTTCTATTTTCATGATCGCTCCTTTTATTATTGAGTCCCCTTTACTGCCGGGCCCTCTTATCAGACCCGCTTATTGCTGGGTCCCTTTACTGTTGAGTCAATGTCTGCTTGAAAATATATGGAGTATTTTCAAATACAATGGCGCCAACTCTTTTGGCTTCCCCCATCCGCCATTGATAGATGTGGAAAGCGGCGTAGAAAGCAACGGCGGCCCCCAAGGCGAAGAAAAAAATGTCCCGTACGGTGATAAGACTAGAGATTTTGCTTTTGGCCCAATCAAATACCTTGCCGTAATTCATGACCCCTCCCTGTAATGACACAAAATCGTAATGATCAAAAAATCCGATACCCTTTACGGATTGACTTTTTTTACATCGGACCATCCCCTTCCCGCAGAGCCGGGCTTGCCAGGAATTTTTAAACGGCTCCAGACTTTTGAGCGGGATTCCCCCTGGGGTTCTTACGTTGTGGGACCAAGGGCCAAAAACGGGTGTTATGGGCCACCGGGAAATCCGCTGTCTATTTTAAAAAATATACGAGTCGATGTTAGGGTATCTATATTCAGGCCTGTCAGGCCGGTATGATCATGGTATTTAACGCCATGATATAGGGATAAAGATGTGCTTGCTTATTTGGAATAATAGGTGGAAACAGGAGCCGTGTCAAGCCGGAAAGATACCGCCTGGGAAGCCGGTCCCCGCCGCCTTTTCCGGAGTCCCCCCTGGCCGTATTTTTGCTGTAATATAGATGCTATGCGAATAGGATTTTGCGGAAGCCACAGGACAGGCAAGACTACCCTGGCGGAGGAGGTCTCCCGGAAGGCGGGCATGCCCTTTATAAGGACGTGCACATCGGAAGTCTTCAGGCGGGCCGGACTGGACCCCGCAGCCGCGATGGATTTCAAAAAAAGGCTGTGGATACAGACGGAGACGCTGGAGGCCGCCAAAGGCATATGGGAAGCGGCCGGGAAGAGCTTCATTACAGACAGGACCCCGCTTGATATGATGGCCTATACCCTGGCCGACATTCAGGGTGCAACCGGGGCGGATTTCAATGAAGTGGAAGGGTACCTGGAGCGCTGCTTTTCCATTACAAACAGTTTCTTCGATGCATTGGTGGTGGTCCAGCCCGGCATACCGCTGGTGCACGAACAGGGCAAGGCCGCGCTTAACCGTGCGTACATGGAGCACCTGAACTATCTTATACTTGGGCTGGCGGCCGACCCCAGGCTCACTGCGACGGTCATCCGCCTTGCACGCGGGACGGTGGAGATGAACGAGCGCGTCAGAGCGGTTGTTGAAGGGTTGGGCCTCTGATGGTCAGGTGGTTTATCGACGGCATGCTTAATACCTTCATCCCTCTTTTTGTGGCCATGGACGTCTTTGCCGCCCTGGGCATATTTATTTCTCTTACGGAGGGCATGGACCGGCAAACGGTGAAAGGGATCATCCGGGATTCCGTGCTCACAGCCGTCATCGTAAGCGCGGGTTTCCTTGCCCTGGGAGAGGCCGTCTTCAGGGCGCTTGGCATAACCGCTGATGATTTCAAGATAGCAGGCGGGCTTGTGCTTCTGATATTTGCGGTCAGGGACCTCATATCCTGGGGAGAGACAAGACGGCCCATCGGCAAATTCGGGGCAGTGCCCATAGGTGTGCCGCTCATAGTGGGGCCGGCGGTGCTTACCACGCTCATCGTACTTCTGGACCACTACGGCGTATTCTTTACGGCGGCAAGCCTTGCTCTTAACCTGGCCATCGTATGGGTGTTCTTCACCCAGGCCGGCAGGGTGATAAGGTATTTCGGCCGCGGAGGCATCCTGGTGTTCTCAAAAATAATGCTGCTGATGCTGGCTGCCATCGCCGTAATGATGATGCGCCTTGGCATCACGAGCATCATAATGGCCACCCATCCCTGACCTCCATGAAGAATAAAATAAACCCACATATGAAAAATAAAACAAAGGCCATAATCATTGTGCTGGACGGGGTTGGCGCGGGCCCCGCCCCGGACTCCTCCCAATATGGGGACAGGGACCCGAATACGCTGGGGCATGTATTGCAAACGGCGGCCTCGCACGGCGGCTTCGCTTTGCCGGTCCTTCAAAGACTGGGCCTGGGCAATATAGCGCCTTTACCGGGGATCGTCCCGTCACACAGCCCGCTTGCGTCATTTGGCCTCATGCGCGAGCTGAGCGCCGGGAAGGACACCATTACCGGCCACTGGGAGATGATGGGCATATTGAACACCGCTGCCTTTCCCACGTTCCCGGAAGGGTTCCCGGCCGATATCATCCTCGCTTTCAAAGAGGCCACCGGCATGAAAAAAGTCCTTGGGAACAGGGCGGCCTCCGGCACCGTGATAATAGAGGAGCTTGGCGCGGAGCACATGAGGACGGGCTACCCCATAGTCTACACCTCCGCCGACAGCGTCTTCCAGATAGCGGCCCATACAGGGGTAATCGGGGTGGAGGATCTCTACGGGATATGCGAAAAGGCGCGCCGCGTGCTCTCCGGGCCCGGCAAAAACATATGCCGCGTTATCGCAAGGCCATTTGAGGGGACACCCGGCAGCTTTAAGCGGCTCTCCGCAAAAAGAAAGGATTTCCCCCTGCCTCCGCCGGAGGAAACGGTTATCGACAGGCTGTCAGCCAAAGGCGTTCCCGTTTTTTCCGTGGGCAAAGTCGCGGAGATGTTCGATATGCGGGGTTTTCCCGCAGGGACGGTAAAGACCTCCAGCAACAGGCAGGGAATGGAAGAGCTCGCAAGACTGGTTAAAACGGACGGGCAATGCCTGATATTTGCCAACCTGAACGATTTTGACACCCTGTTTGGCCACAGGAACGACCCCCTGGGGTTCGCCGGCGCCCTTGCGGACTTCGACCGCATGCTGGGGGAATTTCTTCCGCTTTTGAACCCGGAGGATTACCTGTTCATAACCGCCGACCACGGAAATGACCCCACCACGCCCGGCACCGACCATTCCAGGGAACTGGTGCCGCTTCTTTTTATCGGAGGGAAGAAGCCGGGCAGGGACTTGGGAATAAGGAACGGGTTCATGGACCTTGGGGCCACAGCCGCCCGGATCTTTGCTGTACAGGCCGCTGCGGGCAAGAGTTTTTTGCTTTAGGACCAATTATTCAAGCGGACAACTTCCGGCTCGCCTCACTGGAGAAAAAATGCTTATTCGTAATACACCTGGAGCACGTGGTCACCCGCGGCGTCCCAGCTGAAGGCGCTTTCCACGGCCTGCCTGCCGTTTCTTCCCATCCACCTGCCCCATTCAAAATTCGTGAAAAGGGTGCCTATGCCCCAGGCTATGGATTCCGGCGTTGAATGTATCTTGAGCCCGTTTACCTCGTGCCATACATATTCATCGGGGCCGCCGTTTCTTGTGGCTATCACGGGCTTGCCCGCGCTCCAGGCCTCCAGTACCACGATGCCGAAAGGCTCGTTCCTGCTGGGCACACAGACCGCGTCGCAAGCCCTGTAGAGATTTGCCTGCTCCGTCCCGTTTTTAAAACCCAGAAACCTTGTGGCATGGGCAATCCCGATGTGGCGCGCCCTGTCCTCCACCTGCCCCCTCATCTCCCCGTCTCCCAGGAAGACGAACTTGGCATTCGGATGGTATCTGAGGACATAGGGGATGGCTTCCACGAGGAGGTCCGGCCCTTTTTGGTAGACCATGCGCCCGCAGAAAAGGACCATAGGGTCCATGCTGCTTATCCCGTAAGCCCGTTTGATGGAATCCGGGTCTACCCAGCCGTCGAAGTGACGCAGGTTCACCCCGTTGAAGACCACCCGCGTCTTCCAATACGGCACCTCGTACATCCACATTATCTCGTTCCGGATGCCGTTGGAGACCGCTATCACCCTGTCCGCCCAATTGGCCCCCGCCCGCTCCACCTCCCGCACACGGGCTGATTTCCCGTTATAAAAATTATTGCCGCAGCGGCCGTATTCGGTCGAGTGCACGGTCAATATCCCCTTGCGCCCCCTGCCCTGCTTTATCCATATCAGGGCGTTGGCCGTAAGCCAGTCATGGGCGTGGATGATATCGAAACGGCTGCCCATGTAGTCTTCCACCATGAAGACATGGTGCACGAAGGAGCGGCACATCTCATTGGTTTCCTCGACGAAATCGGAATTAAGCCTGAAGGGGCAACGGTGATAATGGACCCCATGGATGAGCTCATAGGCGCTCTGCCCCTGCCCCATCCTGGTAAACACGTGTACCTCATGCCCCTTGCGCTCAAGGGAAGCCGCAAGCTCGGTTACGTGGACGGCCACTCCGCCCACCGCTATGGAATGCAGGGACTCCCAACAAAGCATCGCTATCTTCATTTTTCTGATCCGCTCCGTCAAAAAAGATTTTTTGTTTTTGTTTTTGTTTTTCGAGTTACAGTGCAAATCACGTTTCAAGGGGATGGACGGGTCTTCGTTTTTTCAGGATCTAAACCATCTCAAGGCGGTCAGGGCCGCACCCCCTTAAAAACCCGGCCATTGCGGGCCCATTAAAAACATTCTATCACCTCTTTGCCATTTTCCAAACAACTTTGCTTCATTACAAAAAAAACGTCTGAAAGCCGGAAGCGCAAAGTAGCTTTCGCCATATTTGGTGATACAATTTGTTAAGTTGCCCGCAAAAATAATACTGCCTGGAGAAATGGCCATGAAGATCCGGTATAAACTGCCGGCCACTTTTCTCATATTTTCGATATCGATGACAGCCCTTTTCTACCTGGCCGGATTGCGCGGCCAGGATACGGCTTTCAGGCAAATAGCCCGGGAGCATTTATCAGAAGTAAAGGACTCGTTCAACAACCTGGAAACGGGCGATACAAAGATGCTGCTGGGCACACTGGAGGCCATCTCCAGGGACCCGGCCATCCAGACGGTATACCTTGAAAAAAACCGTGGCAGGCTCTTTGCCTATGTGCGGCCGCTCTTTGAAGACCTTAAAGAAAAAACCGGCATCACCCATTTTTATTTCATCCTGCCGGACGGCCGCATTTTTTTAAGAATGCATGACAAAAAGCTCTACGGGGACCTGGTAAAAAAAAGCTCCTTTTTAAAGGCGCAACAGACCCAAAAACCCGCCTGGGGCATCGAGCTTGGAAAGACCGCATTCGCACTCAGGGCAGTAACCCCGTATTTCAGGGACGGAAAGCTCATAGGATACCTGGGGCTTGCCGAAGGGATAAGCCATTTCCTGAAAGGCCTGAAGGACCGGACCATGGATGAATTTTCGATAGTCGCTGACAAGCAATCCCTGAACCGGCGGAACTGGGAATCCGTAAGGAAGATAAAAGGGCTCAGGGACAACTGGAACGACCTGGCAAACCATGTCGTCCTGGCCAGCACGGACGGAGGCAGCTTCGGGGCGTCCTGTTTTACAGAAGGGAACATCGAACGGGTGGAGTCCGGACAGGGCGTGCTGGCTAAGATGCAAAGCGGCAAGCGGACCTTCATGTGCGGCGGCTTCCGCCTGAACAACGCAGAGGGGAAGCACATCGGCTCCATTCTTGCGCTTACGGACATCACCCGGTACGTGGCGCTTGCCAGGCAGGCCAACAGGAGATTGCTGGCAATGGCGGCGGCCTTCTTCCTGATAACTTTTTCGGCGGGCGTGGTCATCTCCGGGTTCATTACCGGGCCGCTTCAGAAGATGGCCCGGGCGGCAAGGGAGATAGGCAGGGGCGGAATGGACGCAAGGGTGGATGTGAGTTCTTCGGATGAGCTTGGAGAACTGGCCCGCGCCTTCAATGAAATGGCAGCTAAACGCAAGCAGATGGAACAACACCTGAAGATGCACGAGGAAGACCTTGAAAGATTGGCCGAGACCCGCGGCAAGGAGCTTAAGGCAAGCGAAGAACGCTACCGGACGATGGTAGAGGCGGCGCGGGAGGGCATAATCATCGTGGACGAGAATGAGAGGATAACATTTGCCAATGAAAGCATGGCCAGGATGCTTGATCATAAAAAGGAAGAGTTGATGGGGCGCCTGGTAACGGATTTCATGGACGAAAGCGCCGCGGCGGAATTCCGGGCCAGGCAGGAAAGGCGGAGAACAGGGGCCGTCGAAAAACCGTTTGATTTCAGGTTCCGGGGCAGGGGGGGCAGGGAGGTCTGGGCCATCATATCCTCAAGCCCAAGGTTCGACCCGGACGGAAGATACGAGGGCTTTGTGTCGCTGGTTACGGACATTACGGAGAGGCGGCGGCTGGAAACCATTGCGGAGGCCGCAAACCTGATGGAAAACATCGGGTACATATTCAGCGGCATAAGGCACGAGATCGCAAACCCCGTTGTTACAGCCTCCATAACACTGGACGTGCTGAAAAGGAAGCTTAAAAACCTCAACCAGGGAGAGATAGAGGAATATATAAACAGGACGAGGGAGCAGATGTCCAGGCTCGATTTTCTGCTTAAGTCCCTGAGGAATTTCAACCTGTTTGAAGCGGTCACCCTGAAGCAGGCCGATATACCCGCCGTGACCGGAAAATTCCTGGCCCTTGTGACGGACGATGCAAAGAAAAGAGGGATAAAGGTGGAGAGCGCGATATCGCCGGACGCCCGGACGGTCTATGTGGATGAAAGGGCACTGGACCAGGTGCTGCTCAACATAGTTACCAATGCGTTTGACGCACTCGCTGGCAGAGAAAACCCGAGGATCAAAATAAGCATCCTTAAGGTAAACAGGCTCATACTGTTCCGGGTGGAGGACAACGGCAAGGGTATGACCCCGCAGCAGGTCAAAAACCTGTTCAGGCCTTTCTTTACGACAAAACCCCACGGCACCGGCCTTGGCCTGGCGATAGTGAAAAAAATGGTCTCCAAGATGCAGGGGCATGTGGAGATAAGCAGCCATGAGAACGAGGGGACCGTGGTGGACATATTCATTCCGGAGATGGGGCAGGAGGTTGGGCCGGCAAGGCCTGAGACCGTCTGAGCCTTGACATCACGGGATCCAGCCCATAGCATTGAACCATGGGAACAAAGGCAATATTCGCGATGTGCGCATTGGCGCTTGCCCTGATGCTCTCCGGTGCGCGGACGGCAACAGCAACGGACTGGTGCAAGGGCTACCTGAATATCAGGCAGTACGACATGGCCGTCCAGTCCTGCACGGAGGCGATCAGCTCGGGCCGCTACGCGGGAAAGGACCTGGCGGTCCTGTTCTTTGAAAGAGGCGCCGCGTACATATATAAGGGCCGGTACGGTTCCGCCGTTTCCGATTTCAGCAAGGCCATAGCTCTGGAGCCCTCTTATACCGACGCCTATGACGGCCGTGCCGTCGCCTACGGATACGAGGGCCGGTACGCCCTGGCGATAGCGGATTTCACGAAGGCCATAGCACTAAACCCGCTGGATGTAAACGCCTATGACATCCGCGGGGTTTTTTACATCGACAGCGGCCAATACGCCCTTGCCATTTCCGATTTCAATAAAGCGTTGGCCCTGAACCCCCAGGATGCCGGGGCATATAAGGGCCGGGGCCTTTCCCATGAGAAGAAAGGGGAATACGACCTTGCCATCTCCGACCTGGACACCGCCATAAGACTAAGCCCAGCGGACCCGTCCGCATACCGCATACGCGGCCTCTGCCATGAAAAAAAAGGAGAAAAGGCCCAGGCCCTCTCCGATTACATGAAGGCCGCGGAGCTTACGAAAAAACCGTGAGGCAGTTTGATTAGGGCGCCGGTTTTTATTTGCCTTCAAAAACGGGAAACCGGGGCCTAGAGAAGGGATTTGAACGGGACCAGCGCGGAATATTCGTACAGCGTGGACATGGCCTTGGTCTGTGCCTGTATGTCCATCTCCTCCAGAACGGCCATGGGGTTAAGACCGCCGGTTATCGCCATGCCAGCCCTGTCCATGCCGACGGGTATCTCAAAAAGCGCATTGTTAGGCTCGCCTATCCGTATTATCCCGCCTATGCCGCTTTCCTTCAGCTCCTCCGCGGTCTTGTATGCGCGCTCTATGCATATCGCGGGTATCTCCCTGAAGCTGGCCAGCACCTTTCCTTCTCCGGTGCCTACCGCCCCGGCCACATCCGTCATCCCGCTTTTTATGAATATCTCAAGCGGGTCCAGGGAAGAACCCTCGTAGCTTATAAGTGAGACGAACCTCTTTGCCTTCTTGTCCTCCACCTCCAGCAGGCCCCCGAACCGCGAAAGCACGGGGATGCCGGATTTCAGGAATATGCCGTTTATGGTAACGCTGCACACGGTGCCCAGGGCTATCATGCCCTCCGGCACCAGGGCCTCGCCCATCACCTGCCCGCCGGCCGCAACCGCCACCCTGTCGCTCATCGTATAGGGGGATAAAAAGACCGTTTTCATCTTTTTGAGCGCCTCATGGAAATGGCGCTCCGGTATGTATGAGACGTTCAGGATGACCTTCCCCTTCATCGTCTTCAGGTCAAAATCCGTGAGGTAGGAAAGCGTGTCTATCCGGCTTATGACAAAGCCCAGCTTGTCCGAGACGAGCGCCTTTGAAAGCTCCTGCTTGCCCTTTTCCGTTATCTTCCTGCCCTCCTTCCCGTAAACCCGTGTAAAACCCCTTTCATCCATGAGTTTCATGTAATACCGGACGGTCCGCTCCGAAAGGGTGACCCCCATAAGCTTCAGTTCCCTGGATATCTCACGGGAGCCGATCACCGTCTCCTCATGCTTTCCAAGCACCTTTAAAATGGATGGGAGCACTTTGTTCATGACGGTTTATTATAACATTTGGACTGTAGATCACCGGAAACAGACCTCTTGCGCAAAGCGGAGTATGCAGGTTGGCCACTCCCCCTTGAGGCGTGCCTTTGTCCCGTCTTACAAGTGTTCCATTTTCCATTTGAGCAGGAGCTTTCAGCCACCGCTCAATGTACAACAGAATCCACTTGCACTCCGTATGCTTTCTGACGGCGCGCATGATGAGGGCGTGATTCAGATTGTCAAAGAATCCTTTGATATCCAAATCCAGAACCCAGTCATACCACCAGCATCTCTGCCGTGCTACTCCCACCGCTTCGATTGCCGACTTTCCCGGCCTGTATCCATAAGAGTTTGGATGAAAATGCGGTTCCACCTTAGGCTCCAAATACAGCTTTACCACCATTTGCGCAATCCTGTCGGATACCGTGGGTATTCCCAGAGGCCTTTTGCCTCCGTTGTCCTTTGGTATCTCCACGGTTCGCACCGGCGGCGGAAAGTAACTCCCCGACGACATCCGATTCCAGAGCTTATAGAGATTCCCCTTGAGGTTCGTCTCAAACTCTTCAATCGATTCACCGTCTAAAAGCTACAATGAAACGTGATAGAGATTCGCAAGACCGAGGCGTTTTATTGGTAATTTTGGTAAATGTGAGCCGGTCGGCGGCGGGGTATCGGAAATGAAAATTGACTACGGCCCTGGTTATAGAGTGTATTTCATTCAGAGGGGTAAAGAGCTGGTAATCCTGCTTGCCGGCGGAGAAAAAAACACTCAGAGCAAAGATATAAAAACAGCACTCGAATTAGCGCGTAATTTGTAGGAGGGAAAAATGAAAAGTAAGAAAAAAATTAAAACGACACCTTGGGAGTCAGCCGAATATCTGAAAACCAAAGAAGATATGGCGTTATATTTAGAGGCCATGATTGAGGAGTCTTACGGCGATCCTGCATCTATTGCTGTCGCTTTGGGCAATATTGCCCGTGCTAAAGGGATGAGCGATATTGCACGTAAGACGGGATTAGCGAGGGAAAGCCTATACAGGGCTCTTTCTCCAGAAGGCAACCCGGAGTTTGCTACCGTGCTAAAAGTGGCAAAAGCTTTAGGGCTTAAATTGCATATTACAGCAGGCGCGTAAAAAACCGGATAAAAAATTATAGGCGCAAAGAGGCGCGGTTAGGTGAGGGATTCCTTGAGCCTTATCAGAAGCTCGAAGGCCTTCAGCGTCTCCGCCTCCGAGAGCGACCCCGTGCCACACGAGGGCGTAAGCATTATCTTTTCTTTCAAGAGGCCCGCGGGTATGAGAGAGGCCAGTTTGTCGAACCTCCTCATGAAGAGGGCATAAAGGGACTCTTCCGTCTCGCTGTTTATGGCATCCGTCGTGGGCACGATCCCCCAGGCCAGGGTGCCGCCCCCTTTAAGGAAGGCCTCCGTTTCAGCCCTGTAAATGCCCAGGGTGTCCCCGTAGTCGTAAGCGTCAAAGCTCAGTATTTCCGCGCCGGATTCCATGAGAAGGGGCCACTCTGCCCTGCCGCAGCAATGTATGCCGGGTATGGCGCCCATCTCCTTTATGGTGCCCGCAAGCGCCTTTAAAAGCCTCAGCGCCTCTTCGCGCTGCACGGCTATATACGCGGTGCTGCCAAGGGCGCCCGCTATCGGCTCGTCTATGAATATGACCACCTCTTCCGCCTTCGCCTTAAGCGCGTCTATCTGCCAGCGGACCTTGGCCTGGAGCCCCATCAGATAGACCTCCCGCAGCTCCTCGTCGTAGTAGACAGGCCTGCCCTGGTAGTCATTGAGGCCCAGGGTGAAGGTAAGAGGGCCTGTGACATGGCCCTTTAGCCATTTAAAGCGCCGTCCTTTCGTGGCCTTGAGGAAAGCATGAAAACCCTCGGCGAAATTCTCTGAGATGGCTATCCTTGTCTGCTCGTTGCAGGATTCATAAAACCTCTCAAGCTCATCGCTGCCGCTTCTGTTTACCCATACGTTTTTCTTTTCCGAGTCCACACGGATGAAGGGAAGCCCCTCGGAATACTGGGGTATCATCTGCTCCCGGAAGGAGACCTTTGGCAGCTGGGGCCAGAAGGGTATGTCGAAGGTCTCCAGCACAAGCGCAACCGCGGCCTCCGCATTTTCATGCGGCAGGCTGCCTATGCCGGTTGTAAGGTATGGCTGCAACATCAGTTGATGATACATCAAAGCGGGCGGGCTCCGCAAATCCCGAGTAAAAAACAGAACTTTTCCCTCTTTTAACGGGTTCCCAAACCGGGCGTCCTGTTGTTAAAATAGCTAATGGCGGAAAGCGGGAGCAAAAGCAGCGAAGAGTCCTTCGAGAACGTAGATACCTCGCTGGAAGAGCGCGCCGAACTGCTGGACAAAACCCAGTGGGCGGGGGATTTCGAATGGCACCAGATAGAGGCAATCGTGAAATACATGCGCGTCAAACGCGTCCCTAAAGGGTTCGTCCTCTTCAAGGAAGGGATGATCGAGGCCTTCATGTGCCTTATCCTTGAGGGGATGGTGCGGATAGAGAAAGAGGACGAAAAGGGCAGCCGTAAATCCGTCGCCGTGCTGGGGGCTGGCCAGATGATCGGGGAGATGTCGCTTTTTAACGAAGAGCCGAGGTCCGCCTCCGCTATCGCCCTAAAGGACACAACCTTTCTGCTTTTCCGGCGGGAGGATTTCGAGCGCCTGAGCAAAGAAGCGCCCCTGCTGGCCCTGAAGGTGCTTACAAGGATAATCAAGCTCCTGGGAGAACGCCTTAGAAGGACCAGCGGGGTCCTGGCCGACTATCTCTAATTTTGTGGCTCTTCTGGCTTTTGTGTGGGTGTCATCCCCGCATGCCTTTAGTGGGGATCCAGGTAGTTTATGGGGCGGGTTGACGGCAAGCAACCTTGGGTTGAAAAGGCACGCCCGGTCCCTTTAGGCTCTGATTGCAGGTAACCCCTTCTTAATAACACTTTTGTGCCAAGGCGTCGCATACGAGAATACGCCTTAAATATTACACGCCCGGAATTTTGTTATAATGTGGCACTTATAACCGGAAATATTGATCATAGGGCAGGGCATAAAAGAGAACTGTCTTTGCCCCCTCGCCCTGTGGGAGAGGGCGCGGGTGAGGGAAAAATATTTGAAAAAAATAGCCAGTAGCCCGCCCTACATCTATTGACAGAATGCATTTTATTTACAGAAAATGAAGAAATTAGATGGACTGTTGGAAAAAAAATGTATTCCTGAATTGCCTTTTCCAATATATCTTTTTAAAGACTTTGATCCGAAAAAGAAGGAGCCCATTGAAATACAATTATGCGAATTTCTTGAGAAAGCGGGTTTAATTGCATTCCATGAACACAATCGTGAGAGCGCGGCATGGTCTAGTCTATTCAATATCTTTTTTTTCAAAGCATTAGATTTGGATTTACAATCACTGTCACCCTTAGGCTTCTTTAGGACTAATCGCAAAGAAAAGAAAATTAGAGAAATCTTTGTAAAATTTCGAACCAAATCATTAGAAAATTTTTTTACAGAACAGTGGGACCTAATATTAAATCATTATTGTCCGTCCTTCAGAGACAATTCGATTATTTTTCATAATAAAAATCCCCGTTCTAAAATTAGAATGGATTATTCTAAAAAAAGATATGTAAATACTTCTTCATATATATTGGATCCAAAATTCCTTGTTCCAGTGGACAAATTAATTTCTGCTGGCCAAAAAAACAGATATTCCGGCCAATTAGCGTCTTGCAAGGAGAAATTTAGCAAATTGCTTCAATCCCCAGATTGTCCTGACACCCTGAAACAATTAGAATTAGAAAGTAAATTCAGATCTGACGCAATTAAAAACATGATTTTTTATCCCGCAGCCTACAGATATCACGTATATTCTTTCTTGACTTTCAATGTCGAGTTTCTTGAAGAGAAGTTAGCCAAAGGCAGCCCATCAAATATATTGACTAACGAGTTATTATTTGATTTTTGTGGCCAGGTTGGGCCTGCTCTAGCTATTTCATCGTGGTGGCAATCTTATCTTCCAAAGCAATTTTTTATCGACTTCCTTGGGTGTATCAATCAAGAAAGCATTATAAAATTGCTTTGGCATTTCTTCGCCGATATATTACAGAATAATTTTAGATTGGATTTAAAAAAGGAAATTTTTCCGAGTTGGTGTGGAATACCGGACTTAATTGTTTTCGATAAGAGTGCACGAGAACATATTTTATTAGAGTGTAAAAGCCGGCATGATAAATTTCGAGAAACTCAAAAGAGGTGGTTTAAAAAAAATTCTGAATATTATGGATTTAACGCAGGCCTCATTTTGACAGATGAAAGGTCTATATCCAAATATCGTATGAATTTTTAGCAACTTAAAAAGAGGGACAGGCTGCTCTCTTTTATTTGTATAGCAAGATGATTGCAAAAATTGCTGCAAATGGTGAAATTTTTCTGAAAAATGAATATGCTAAAAAAAGTTTGAAAACATTGTTTGCAATCCCTATATATCTGAGATCAGAGCAGGATTATTACTCAGATGCTGAAAGAGAAAAAGCAAATTCAATCGAATCTGCAAAGTCTTTTAATCTTCAGCATACGATTGGATCATGGCCGCAATGGGAGTTTAATGATATTGTAGGCTACTTGCAGATACGATTAGATGTGAATGGTTGTTTTCGTTTCAGTGTATTCGGTATTGACTCTGCGGGCGGTTATGAGCGGATACCTCGAACTCCTAGAAATAGACGTAATGCTGTAATGTGGCCCATTGATTACAAGAATTATTTTGATAAGGATGACATCAAGATGGCGGGCAGACCGTTAAGTATCAACGATTCGGAAGAGAAGATAAATAAAACTTTAGCTGATTTTTTACGAGAGATGAAGAAAAAAATAAATAAAGAAAATAAATACTTGGATATCGAACGTTGGTTGCTGTTGTTTGAGTGTTGTAAAATGCATGCTTTTAAAAAATAATTGGATAGATAATGTGTAAGTCCGATTTCAGGCAATATTAATTGTCGTTTTTCCTGAAGTCGCTGGATTATCGGAATGTCCGCAAAAGGATAGACGATCGCGTAGCTAGCAACCTCAACCTACCCATGCACCCTCGCAAGAGGATGTTGATAGATTCTATCAGGAACTGGTAGCCGGTCAAAGGACTAATTGCGCTGAGTATTGCGCGAAGTCCGCGCTTTTTTAGAGCGAAACCAAAGTTTCGAGTCCTGGACGAAGCAAGAATGAACGCATGGGTTGTATTAATTTTCCAGTCACCACATCATAAGTATTAGCTAACCGGTCTTTCAAGAAAAAACCTTATTGGCGCGAGCTGTAGGAAGAAATCAGTTAAAAGCCAAGGCACAGGGCCACGGGGCTTTCGCCGGGATGGCTGCATCGGGGAACTGTACCCACAGCAATTCCGGCAGACCAAATTTTTTATTATTTTTGAGCCAACTGAAAAGGCCCCTCTTGAAAGGGGCCTTTTCAGTTTTAAAAAACTTCAGATTTTTTTAACCGTCTATTTCCCTGCGTACTCCTTGGCGATGCGTATCCTTGCGATGGCCCTTTCAAGCGCCGCCTGGGCCCGCGTGAAGTCTACATTTTCCTTTTTTGCCAGCAGCAGCTCCAGGCGCTTTTTCTTCTCCATCGCCCTTTCGACGTCGATGTCTTCAGCCTTTTCCGCGCTTTCGGCAAGGACTATCATCTTGCCGGCGAGCACCTCCGCATAGCCGCTCCCCACAAAGTAGTAGCTGGGCTTGCCGTCCGCCTTGATTATGAGGGCGCCTATCCTTAAAATGGCCATCAAGGGCGCATGCCCGGCCAATACGCCAAAGTCGCCGTCGGCGCCGCTGGCGTCCACCTGCTCGACCGGGCCGCTGTAGACCGTGCCGTGCGGGGTCACTATATCGAGCGCAAGTTTGTCCATCTCCGCCTACCTTTTTATGCCAAGGGCTGCGGCCCTTTCCTCTACTTCTTCAATGCCGCCCGCCATATAGAAAGCCTGCTCCGGTATGTCATCATACTTGCCTTCAACCAGCGCCTTGAAGCCCTTGATGGTATCGGCCAGCTTTACGTACTTGCCGGGCCTGCCGGTGAAGACCTCCGCCACGCTGAAGGGCTGGGAAAGGAATCTCTGGATCTTTCTGGCCCTGGAAACGGTGAGCTTGTCGTCTTCAGATAGTTCCTCCAGGCCAAGGATCGCTATGATGTCCTGAAGCTCCTTGTACCTCTGAAGTATTATCTGCACCTGCCTGGCAACGGCGTAATGCTCATCGCCGATGACCTTGGGGTCAAGGATGCGGGAGGTGGAGTCCAGCGGGTCCACGGCGGGATAGATGCCAAGTTCCGCGATCTGCCTGGAAAGGACGACCGTACCGTCAAGATGCGTAAAGGCGGTAGCGACGGCCGGGTCCGTAAGGTCGTCGGCCGGCACATAAATGGCCTGCATGGAGGTAATGGCGCCTTTTTTGGTTGTGGAGATGCGCTCCTGAAGGGAGCCCATGTCCGTTGCCAGGTTCGGCTGGTATCCGACGGCGGAGGGCATCCTGCCAAGGAGAGCTGAAACCTCGGCGCCCGCCAGCGTGAACCTGAATATGTTGTCTATGAATATAAGGACGTCCTGCCCCTCGTCCCTGAAGTACTCAGCCGCGGTGAGCGCCGAAAGCCCGACGCGGAGCCTGGCTCCCGGGGGCTCGTTCATCTGCCCGTATATCAGTGCGACCTTCTCAAGAACGCCGGACTCTTTCATCTCCAGGTAAAGGTCGTTTCCTTCCCTGGTCCTTTCGCCAACGCCCGCGAACACGGAGACGCCGCCGTGCTTCATGGCTATGTTATGGATCATCTCCATGATAACGACGGTCTTGCCGACGCCCGCGCCACCGAACATGCCCATCTTGCCGCCCTTGACGAAGGGGACAAGCAGATCAAAGACCTTAACGCCGGTCTCGAACACCTGTTCGGCGGGTTCCTGCTCCGTGAATGACGGCGCTTCCCTGTGTATCGGCCAGCGAACGTCCGTATTTATCGGGCCCATCTTGTCGCAAGGCGTGCCCACTACGTTCATTATTCTGCCAAGCGTTGCGGCGCCTACGGGTATGGATATGGGCGCTCCCGTGTCTACCGCCTTCATGCCGCGCACAAGACCGTCCGTTGTGCCCATCGCTATGGTCCGCACCTTGTTCTCACCCAGATGGGATGCGACCTCAAGCATAAGGCTTATCGGAGGGACTCCCTTTGCGGGGTCTCCAGGCTCCTCGACTTTTATGGCGTTCAGTATCTCAGGGAGCTTTTCGTCGAATTCCAGGTCCACGACGGCCCCGATGACCTGGCTGACTTTGCCCTCATTCTGCTGGTTCATCCTAGTTTTTCCTCCAGTTCATTCTCTCTTGATATGTGCACTATTTCTTGATGGCCTCTACACCGCCAACGATGTCCATGAGTTCCCTGGTGATGGTCGCCTGCCTTACTTTGTTGGCCACAAGCGTAAGCCTCTGTATCATCTCCCCGGCGTTCTGGGAGGCGTTCCCCATCGCGGTCATCCTCGATGCCTCCTCCGAGGTCTGGGATTCGAGAAGCGCCCTGAATATCCTTATCTCTACGGCCTTGGGGATCAGCGTCAGGTAAAGGCCCTCCACCGAGGGCTCAAAGATATAGCTGACATGGCTCTCAGGGGCCTCCGCGGCCTCTTTTTCTTTCTCTTTCTGCTCATGCTCGAACGGCAGGAGCTTAACTATCTTTACCTGCTGGGCTATTACGCTCTTGAACTCGTTATAAACAATGTAGACCTCATCGAACATGGAGCCGCTGTAGCCGCTGATGATGTCCATGGCTATCTGCTTTGCATGTTTGAAGTCCGCTTTCCCGGAGATGCCGGTAAGCGAGTTGGCGAGGGGGATGTCCCTGCGCTTGTAATAATCGCGCGCCTTCCTGCCGACCGCGCTTATGCTTACCTGCACGCCCTCATCGTTCAGCTCCCTTGTAAAATGCACCGCAGCCTTCAGCACGTTGGAGTTGAACGCGCCGCAAAGTCCCCTGTCGCTGGTCAGGACCAGCAACTGCACGGCCTTCCGGGGCCTCTTCATAAGCAGGGGATGGGCATCCGCGCTGGCCGCCATGCCAAGGTTGCCCAGCACCTCGTATATTTTGTCGGAGTACGGTCTCAGCTCCAGCATGCGGCCCTGGGCTTTCCTTAGCTTCGCCGCAGCCACCATCTTCATGGCCTTGGTGATCTGGCTGGTGTTTTTGACCGCCTTTATTCTTCTTTTTATGTCTCTGAGTGTCGCCATTTTATAAAGCGAAGCTCTGTTTGAAATGCCCGACGCTTTCAGCGAGCTTTTTCCTAAGATCGTCGTCTATCGCCTTTTTCTCCTTCAGCTCACCCAGCAGGTCCGCCTTGTTCTGCCTGAAATGCCTGAGGAGGTCCTCTTCAAACCTCTTTATGGCATCAACGGCCACATCGTCCACATAGCCGTTAGCGCCAGCAAAAAGGACGACCAGCTGCTCCTCAAGCGGATAAGGCCCATACTGGCCCTGCTTGAGAAGCTCGACCATTCTCTTGCCTCTTTCGATCTGGGCAAGGGTGGCCTTGTCCAGGTCGGAGCCGAACTGCGCGAAGGCGGCAAGTTCCCTGAACTGGGCCAGGTCCAGCCGGAGCGTGCCGGCCACCTGCTTCATCGCCTTTGTCTGCGCGGCGCCGCCCACGCGGCTGACCGAAAGACCGACGTTGACGGCCGGCCTCACACCCGCATAGAAAAGCTCAGGCTCAAGATATATCTGTCCGTCCGTAATGGAGATGACGTTCGTGGGGATATAGCCCGACACGTCGCCCGCCTGGGTCTCGATGATCGGAAGCGCCGTGAGAGAGCCGCCTCCAAGCTCTTTGGAGACCTTCGCGGCCCTTTCAAGGAGCCTCGAGTGCAGATAGAAAACGTCTCCGGGGTAGGCCTCACGTCCCGGCGGGCGCCTGAGCAGCAGCGAGAGCTGCCTGTAAGCGGCGGCCTGCTTGCTCAGATCGTCATAAACTATAAGGGCATGCTTCCCGTTGTCCCTGAAGTACTCCCCTATCGCGCATCCGGTGAACGGAGCTATGAACTGCAGCGGAGCAGGCTCGCTGGCCGTGGACGAAACGATGATGGTATGCTCCATCGCCCCGTGCTCCTCCAATATCTGCTGGGTCCTTGCCACGTTGGCCCTTTTCTGCCCGCAGGCCACATATATGCAGACAACGTCTCCGCCCTTCTGGTTTATGATGGCGTCAATGGCGATGGCCGTCTTGCCGGTCTGACGGTCGCCGATGATAAGCTCCCTCTGGCCCCTGCCTATCGGTATCATGGCGTCGATCGCCTTGATGCCGGTCTGCAGCGGCTCGCGGACGGGCTGCCTGTCCACGATGCCCGGCGCAACGACGTCTACCAGCCGCGTGATATCGCTGTTTATCGGGCCCTTGCCGTCTATAGGCTGCCCGATGGCGTTTACGACCCTTCCTATGAGGGACGGGCCAACCGCCGTCTGCATGATCCTGCCCGTGCGCTTTACGACATCGCCCTCGCGCACGAGGGTGTCCTCACCGAAAAGGACCGCGCCAACGGTGTCTTCCTCCAGGTTGAGCGCCATGCCATATACGCCGTTCGGAAACTCAAGCAGTTCCGAGGCCATGCATCTGTCCAACCCGTAGATCTTCGCGATTCCGTCGCCCAGGGACACGACCGATCCCACCTCGCTGACGTCAACGCGCTTCTCAAAATCCGCTATCTGGCTTTTCAGATAGCGGCTTATCTCATCTACCTTGATCTCCATTTTTTCGCTCACCCCTTTATCAGCTCTTCTTTGAGTATTCTCAACTGGCCCTTGAGACTGCTGTCAAACATCGTGCTGCCTATTTTCACGACCACTCCGCCAAGGACGGAGGGGTCCTGCACGTATTCCATCTCCACTTCTCTGCCGGTGATCTTCCCAAGCGCGGCCCGCAGCCTCTGCCCGGTAGTCTCGTCCAGGCCGCCGGCGGAAACAACCACCGCCTTGGCGCGGCGCGAGTATTCCATGTAAAGGGCCTCCGCGTTGCTGGCGATGCCCGGAAGCAGGGCGGCCCCGTCCATGTCTATCAGGTACTCAAGGAACTTCCTGGTCCCGTCCGAAAGAGGAAGCTTTTTAGAAAGCTCGGCAAGCAGCCCCTTCTTCTCCTGCGCGGAAAACTGCGGCCCCTCGAGGAAACCCCTTATCTCCGGACTCTCCTCCATGAGCGCGCTGACGGCCTTTATCTCCGACACGGCCTGCGTGTTCTGCTTTCCCTCATGGTTCAAAAACTTTTTTGCAAACTGTTTTTCGCGCCTCGTGTCTTTTTTCAACTTTTGGCCTCTAACTGCGATACGGCATTCGCGATAAGTTTTTTCTGCTCCTCGGGGGTCATCTTCTGCTCCAGCTTTTTCTCCGCCAGCTCCAGCGCCACAATGACCGCTTCTTTTCTTATGGCGTCCTTGGCCCTCTTGAGCTCAAACGATATGTATGTGTCCGCGTGCTCCGCTATCTTCTGGCTCATGCGCCCGGCCTCCATGATCAGCGCCTCGCGCTCCGCTTGGCCGGACTGTTTCGCGGTGCGCAGGATGGCCTCTATATCGGAGTCTTTCTGGTTGAGCCTCTCCTGTATCTCACCCAGGGCGGCCTCCGCAAGCTCCCTTGCCCGGCGTGCATCATCGAGCCCTTTTTTGATCGCTTCGGTGCGAGCCTTCAGATAATTACGGGCAGGTTTCCTGAGGGCCGCATAGAGGATGGCAAACATTATGGCAAAGTTGATTATCTGCCACAGCCACCCCTTCCACGATTCCGTTTCGGGTGCGGCCGCGGCCGCCAGGGCGGCCTGGGATGCGCCCATAAGAAAGACAAAAACAAAAAAGGTCTTCAGTATCTTTTTCATGCCTTTACCAGCTTCTCAACTATGCTGTCGGAGAATTTCTCTACTTCGGCCCTGAGCGTCTGCCTTGCCTTTTCGGTCTCGGCGGCCAGATCTCCCTTTATTTTTTCCGTGCGCTTGAGCGCCTCCTCATGGGCCGCGGCAAGCGCCTGCTTCTGCTTCTCAAGCCCTTCGGTCCTCAGCCCCTCAAAGAGCTCTTTGCCCTTTGCCCTTGCGAGCTCGAACTCCTTCTTCATCCGGGCAAGCTCTTCATCCCGCTTGGCGCCCATCTGTTTTGCGGCCTCCAAATCCCCGTTCACTCTCTCACGTCTTTCCTTGAATATCTTCACGAACGGCCGGAAAAGAATGAGGTTCAAAATCCAGACCAGGAAAAAAAAGTTGAGCATAAGGACGAAAAACCAACGTGAAAACTGCAGCATTGATGCCTCCTCGGAATTCAAAAAGCGAAAAGTATATGGATACTATCATCTGGGAAAAAACCTTGTCAAGGCACATATAAATGGATAAAAATTATAAATAGGCGATTGGCGGAAGCCTCCCGCCCGGGAGAGGCGCAAAGCGGGATGATAAAGGGAAAAAACTTAAGGAGAAGCGTGAATGTTTGAGAAAGAAATGGAGGGCCTGCGCAAAAACGGTCTCCTGCGGGAGGTAAGGGACAGAGCGGGGCGGCAGGGGCCCTCCATCTTCGTGGATGGGAAAAACCTGGTCAACTTCTCCTCGAACGATTACCTGGGGCTTGCGGCAAACAGCGCGCTCATTGAGGCGGCGGCCGCGGCTGCCCAGAAATGCGGGGCCGGGGCCGGGGCGGCGAGGCTCCTTTCCGGGGGCTCCGGCCTGCACGGGGAGCTGGAGAGGAAAGCAGCCTCTTTTACCGGGTGCGATGCGGCCCTTCTTTTTAATTCCGGCTATCACGCCAACACGGGCTCCATACCCGCCCTGGCCGGCCCGGATTGCACCATTTTCAGCGATGAGCTGAACCACGCAAGCATAATCGACGGCTGCCGGTTAAGCAGGGCAAGGACCGTCATATACCGGCACGCCGACCCGGCCCACCTGGAGGAGCTCCTTGTATCTGAAAGACCGAAAAGCGAAAGGGCCCTCGTCGTAACCGAGTCTGTCTTCAGCATGGATGGCGGCATTGCGCCGCTTGACCGCATCCTTGATCTTTCAGCACGGCACGGCGCCAGCCTGTACGTGGACGACGCCCACGCGCTTGGGGTTTTAGGCGAAGGAAAAGGGAGCCTGGCCCATTTCGGCCTGGACCGGGAAAACAAAAAAAGGAATAGCAAAACCAGTGAGCCTGCCGTCATGCAGATGTGCACCTTCTCCAAGGCGCTTGGCTCATACGGCGCATTTGTCGCGGCCCCAAAGGAAATTATCGATTGGCTCAGAAATACCGCAAGGACGTTCATCTTTTCCACGGCCCTGCCCCCCTCCGTGGTTGGAGCGTCACTTGCGGCCATGGATATCCTTGACTCCGGGGAAGGGCGCAGCCTGGTTGAAAAACTCCGGGCAAACATAGAGGCCATTCACGAGGGGCTGGCCGCAGCGGGCCTTGAGGGTTTTTCCGCTCTCCTGTCCCCCATCGTCCCGGTTTTACTGGGCGGGGTGGAAGAGACCATGAACGCCTCCAGGAGGCTTTTGGAGGCGGGTTTTTACGTGCCGGCCATAAGGCCGCCCACGGTAAAGAGGCCGAGGCTCAGGCTCCAGGTGACCGCGGCGCACTGCGGGGTCGATATCGGCGCGCTTCTTGCCGCCCTGAAGTCTATGAAAATCCCATCGTAAACCATTCAAAAATTCTATAATATTATTGATGGCTGTAATCGAAGAAAAAGAAGTAAAAGGCATAGAGGACCTTTTAGAGAAGGTCCGCGCGTATAACCCTGGGGCGGACCTCGAATTCATCCGCAAGGCCTATTTTTTTTCTTTTGAGGCCCATGGCGAACAGAAACGCCAGGAGGGCTCGCCTTTCATAAAACACCCGCTAGCCGTGGCCTCCATCCTTGCCGACATGAAGATGGACACCGTGAGCATCGCCGCCGGTCTGCTGCACGACACCCTGGAAGACACGCCCATCATAAAGGAAGACATCCAGAAGAGGTTCGGGTACGAGCTTGCCTTTCTTGTGGACTCGGTGACGAAGCTGGGTAAGATCCAGTTTCAGTCCAAGGAGGAGGCGCAGGCCGAGAACTTCAGGAGGATGCTGCTTTCCATGGCCGAGGACATAAGGGTGATAATGATAAAATTCGCGGACAGGCTCCACAACATGCGCACATTGCAGTACCTGCCGCGCACAAAGCGGATGCGTATAGCGCAGGAAACGCTTGAGATCTACGCAGCGCTGGCAAACCGCCTGGGTATCGGATGGCTGAGGGTGGAACTGGAAGATCTCTCCTTCAAGTACCTGCTGCCCAGTCTCTATGAGGACATGGTGAAGAAGGTCGCCTACAGGCAGGAGGAGCAGGAGGGCTACATATCCAACCTGATAGGGATGGTAAGCAAGAGGCTTGCGGAAGAAGGCATCCCCGCCCATGTAAAAGGAAGGGTAAAGCACTATTACGGCATTTACCAGAAGATGCAGCGGCAGAAGGTAACCTTTGACCAGATATACGATGTCCTGGGCGTGAGGATCATCGCCCGGACAAAGGCGGACTGCTACGCCATCCTTGGCCTTGTGCACGCCATGTGGAAACCGATAGCAGGGAAATTCAAGGACTATATAGGGGTGCCCAAGTCCAACATGTACCAGTCCCTGCACACAAGCGTCATAGGGCCCGAAGGCAAGCGCGTGGAGTTCCAGATAAGGACCGAGGACATGAACAGGGTGGCCGAGGAAGGCATCGCGGCGCACTGGAGATACAAGGAAAAGGGGCACATCAACCCGAAGGACGACAGGTATATCGCATGGCTCAGGAATTTCATCCAGGAGCTCCAGGGCATCAGGCAGACCCCGAAGGAGTTCATGGACGCGGTAAAAGCCGAGGTTGTGCCGGACACCATATACGTGTTCACCCCGGGCGGGGACATAAAGGAGCTGCCCCTGGGGGCCACCCCGGTTGATTTCGCCTACAGCATACACACGGCGGTGGGCCACAGGTGCGTGGGCGCAAAAGTAAACGGGAGGATGGCGCCGCTTAAATATCACCTGAACAACGGAGACACGGTGGAGATACTTACCCAGCAATCCCACGTGCCCTCCCGCGACTGGCTGGGCTTTGTTGTCACCGAAAGGGCCAAGTCCAGGGTAAAGCAGTGGATAAGGACAGAGGAGAGAAAGGAGTCCCTGGAGCTTGGCACAAAGCTCATGGAGGCGGAGATGCGGAAAAGGGGCCTCCACCTGCCTCCGCCTAAAGGGGAGCAGATGACGGAGGCGGCCCAGGCCTTGGGCTTCCAGAGTGTGGACGATATGATCGTTGCCGTGGGTTACGGGAAACTGCCCGTGAACCAGGCCGCAAACAGGATTGCCCCCGAGAGCGCGCCGCACGAGCAAGCCCCCGCCAGGCCTGAAAAGCAGGCAAAGGAGCTGGAGGAAAAGGGGATAACCATAACAGGCATGAGCAACATCCTCTACCATGTCTCCAAATGCTGTTATCCGATCCCCGGGGATAACCTGGTGGGATTCATCACCAGGGGCAAGGGCGTAAGCATACACAGGCGAAGCTGCCCGAACCTCCCCACGCTTGCGGCGGACGAGGAAAGGCTCATCTCCGTCCAGTGGAAAGCGAGCGAAGGCGCCATGAACTATGCCCGTATAGTGGTGGACACCATTGACAAACCCGGCATCGTGGCCAACCTTTCCGCGGCGATCTCTTCCCTGAACATAAACATCCACCATATGGAAGCCGTCACAAACCAGCTACGGAAGGCAAGGATATCCTTTTTGCTCGAGGTCAGGGACAGGGCACAGCTGAACTCGGTCACGCAAAAGCTCATGCAGCTTGAGGGCGTGACTAATGTAAGAAGATAACAAGGTTAGGGCGGGTGTAAGAAGATAAAAAAACGGGCGCAAGGATATGAAATCCCCTTTGATTAAGCCGCTCCGCTCTCCATTTGTATTACTTATGGCCCTATTCATTGACAATATTTTCCCCCGCAAGTAACATAAAGCGAATTTCTCCCGGCGCAAATGTGTTAACAAGATTGAAGGAGGCTCTGGAGCATTGCGATGCATGAAGTTACTATTTTCGACGCGTTCATAAACCCTGCCGTTGTGCCCAACTATGTGTCTTATGCGTTTCTGGCATCCGCCCTTCTCATAGCCGTTGCCATAGTTATTAGGGTTTCCATTTCTCTTGTGCCGAAGGGCATCCAGAACTTTGTGGAGACGCTTGTAGAAGCCATGTTCAATCTCTCAGTGGAAAACATAGGGCATGAATACGGGGAGTTTTTCTTCCCCCTCATATGCACGCTTTTCATGTACATACTGACATGCAACCTGTTCGGACTTGTACCGGGGTTCGACTCGCCAACTGCAAACATAAACGTTACGGCCTCGCTGGCGGTGCCCGTTTTCTTTATCTACCAGCTTTGGGGCTTTAAGGTGCACGGCTTCCGTTACATAAAGCATTTTCTGGGGCCCATACAGTCCATATATGCGCTGCCTCTCATGATGTTCATGTTCGCGACCGAAGTGATAAGCCATATCGCCAGGCCCCTTACCCTTGCGGTGAGGCTTTTCGGCAATATGTTCGCAAAACATCTGATGCTTCTGGTGCTTGCGGTGCTGCTGCCGCTGTTCGTTCCGGACCTGATCCTTCTGCTTGGTTTCGGGATCTCCATCGTTCAGGCATTTGTCTTTACGTTATTGGCGTCGGTCTATATTGCTGGCGCCGTACAAGAGGCTCACTAGATAATTCTTTCAGAAAGGGGGAAATTCATGAAGAAGTTTTTTGCCGTGCTCTTTCTCGCTGGTTTAATGCTCATGCTGATTGCGCCTTTGGCCTTTGGCGCCAATGGGGCGGCCGCAGCAGCAGCCACCACCGCCAGCAGCGGGAAGCTACACTATTACGCCTTGGCTGTTTTAGGAGCTGAGGTAGGTATAGGTCTCGCAGCGCTGGGGACCGGCATCGGGCAGGGTCATGCTGTTGGCGGCGCTTGCCAGGGTGTGGCTAGAAATCCGGGCGTTCAGGGCAAGATCCTTACGACTCTCATTATCGGTCTGGCCATGATCGAGTCCCTGGCGATCTACGCCCTTGTTATTGTCCTCATCGTCTTTTACGCCAATCCATTCCACGTTTAAAGGGTGTAAAAGGAAAATTTTTCCCACAAAAAAGGGACCTCACGAGGTCCCTTTTTTTATTTGGCCCTTTCGGGATTTGTGTGGGGCCGGACGGCATCCGCTTCCCTTTGCGCTTCCATGGTTTTTCCCCCTCCTGAGGTCTTTTCCGGTGACCCGCCTGATGTCTTTCCGGGCAAAATGATAAGTGCGTCCAGCATATAAGCCAGCCCGCGCGAATGTGGATGCGTGTGCAGATAGGAAGATGAAACTGTCTCTTTTTTAGTCTCAGGAAAGAGCGCCATCAGCCCAGGGGGCGAGCCGTTTCCAGGGGTGGAGATAAAGATCCCCCCGCCGTCAAGGATTTCCGGACGCCGCAGCGCTTCTCTTAAAGGGACGTATCTGGTGCCCGGCATGTCCGCAATAATATTTGCGGCAATGTAGGAATCTGCGGCGCGGGCGATGACTGGCGGCCCGCGCAGGCCGTCTATCCCTGCCTTTCTGGCTCCCGCCCCCAGTTGCCTGGCCAGTGAGGCATACGGAATGTGGATACGCTCAGTCTTCCCGGTCACATCCGGAAAAAACCCGATGACGGCCCTTGCGGCAAAAACAATGGCGGCTATCGCCAGGCACAAATATCCAAGGGACAGGCAGCGGACACGCGGCATTTTTTGCGTGCTGAGCAGGGAAAAACCGGCAAGGGGAAGCGCGAAATATGCGGGGGCCAGCCACCGGTCCTGAAAGTGCGCGGGGTCAAAGATGATTATTCCCAAAAGGGGGATCGCCAGTCCATATAGCGCAAGGGCCGGGAATACACCGGCAGGAGATGGACGTGCCTCCTTTTTTATTCCCCCCTTTTTTGCTACAAAGAGACCGCGGAAAGATAAAAAATAAAAATATCTGCCCATGAAAAGCACAAATACCACCAGGAACAAGATCACCTCACCGTAGACGGCAGCCAGGAAATGAAGGAAAGAGTGCGGCTTCGGGACCCAGGGGAGGGACAGGTTATAGGCATACTGCACGGACGGGAAGCCGTTGCCCGCAAGCCACGCGGCATGGGGGAGGACCACGCCCGAAAAGGCCGCCAAGGAAAAAAAGATTTTTTTGTCTGACATGATGCGCCTGCCATGAGCGGAGGTTATGCCATACATAAGCAGCGCCAGGAGAAAGAGGACAAAATTATATTTGGAAAGCATCCCCAGGCCGCAGGACGCGCCAAAAAGCAGGTAATCCAGCCTTGAGCCGCCAAGCAACAGCCGGAGAAAAAACAGGCCCGCTATCACGGCCATCGCCGAAACCAGCACCGTGTTGCTCAAGTCGCGGTTGGCCTCATAGGAATAGATCGGGAAAAGAAGCAGGCAGCCCGTAGCCAGCAGGGATTTACCCGGCACAAGGAAATGGCGGGCCAGCAGATAAAAGGAAATATAAAAAACAAACAGCAGTCCGTATTTTATCAGCACTATCATGCCAAGGCCCCTGCCTGAAAGCAGAGAAACCAGCCAGACGATCCATGTGTAAAGCGGGGCCTGGTGCGCATACCCAAGGTGGAAGGATGCGCCGTTCAGGAACTGTTCCGCCTCGTCCAGCTCCATAGAGGGGGAGACAAGCAGCCTCAATGCTGCATAGGAGACGCAGTAAATGAAAATTATGAGCACAGATGCCAAATCAGCCTTTTTCAACTCAGGAAACCTGAATCCTGCAAGCCCGGACCCTGCGCGCATTTTTTCGCCGATTACCGCCTTTAGGGATGGATATTCAACTCTACTTTCACAGAAAAAAAAGCCATCGAAGGTTCTTTTTTGATTTTTAAAAGCGCTAGCCAAAGTATTGTAAAAAATGGAGACCCAGTCAATATGTTATTATTTACTATGTCCGATGCATGGTATAGCGAGATCCCCGAATCCGAAGAAGACCGGCTTTATACGGAGTCGGTTAAGCGTATTCAAAGCGGCGTTGAGCAAGGGATGTCCTTTGAGAAGGCGGCAGGGCTTATTGAGTCTGCCGTCGAGGCGCTGAGGGCTGAGATCCTGGGTGACGCGCTCAAGGTGTTGATCGCCAAGTTCCATTTCAGCGAGGGCATGCCGCTTGACAAGTTGGCCAAAAAGCTGGGGCTGCCGCTTGCCCGGCTGGAGAACGCGAAAAACGAGATGCTGGCGGAAGTTGAGCAGGCCGCCATAGAACGCTACAAGGAAGAGTCGGGGAGTTCCGGCAACGCATAACCTTTTCTCCTTCGCCTGACAAGAAAAAACAAAAATCATGGCAGACATAAGCATATCCAAGATCGGGAAAACCAGGGCTTTCAGGGAAAACCTGAGGTTCGACGTTACGCCGGAACTGCTCTTTAAACCCCGGTTCGCGAACACCTCGGGCAACGAAGAGTTTATCAAAGAGACGCAGGGGTTTTCCTTTTATGTGGAATACATGGAGGGCATGGATAAGCCCGCCCTCATGGTGATGAAGACCTATCGCCTTACGTCAAAAAGCATAGCCCAGGTGACGGACGCGCCGGAAGAGCTCCTTTGGGGGGCCGTTCGTGAAAGCGGGGCCAGGGACATAATGGGGATGTATCCTCTCAGCAAGCCCCTTGAGGACTGGATCAGAAGCCAGATAGAGGCACAGGCGAAAAAAACGCAAGGAGACAAAAAAGATGCAGGACACAAAGGCGGTAATAGAGACCAAATTCGGCAACATCACCCTTAAGTTCTTTCCCGATGTGGCCCCAGGCCACGTGAAGAACTTCATTGACCTGGCCCAAAAAGAATTTTACGACGGAACGCTATTCCACAGGGTGATCCCGGGCTTTATGATACAGGGAGGGGACCCGAACACCAAGGGGCCCAACCGCGCGACATACGGCATGGGCGGCCCCGGCTACACGATAAAGGCCGAGTTCAACTCAAGGCCCCACAAGAGGGGGATCCTTTCCATGGCGCGCTCCAGCAACCCGGACAGCGCGGGCTCGCAGTTCTTCATAACCGTTGCCGATGCGTCCTTCCTGGATAACCAGTACACGGTCTTCGGGGAGGTGGAGTCCGGCATGGACGTGGTGGACGCCATCGTGAACCTGCCAAGGGACGCCTCCGATAACCCCAAGGAACGGGTGGAGATGAAGGTTAAGATCATCGAGGGAGAAAACAACTAGGCATCCCCGCAGGATATTTATCTAACCGCCAGGCTGCGGGAAGCGGCTGCAAGAAAAGGGGAAGGGGACGAATTTTTCGTCCCCTTCCCCTTTCTTTACAAGCATTTTTTCTTGACAATATATCAAAAAAATTTTATATATATAATACAATGCGATTATATTTAAGGACTTTTTGAGGCAAGCATTATATTTACATAAAAAGAGTTCCATAAATAACAAGAGGCACAGGCAAGTTTTTCAGAGCATAAAAAACGGGAGGGGACGGATAAGAAATGGCAATAACGCTCTGCGGAAACGCGGAGGCCACCTGCCCGGCCACCCCGCCCCGGATAAAGGTGCTTTTCTTTTCCGTGTACGCATATGTATTCATCACCGTGCTGCCGTCATGGCTGGGGCTTAAAGGCGCGATCGTAAACGTCACGATAGGACAGATCGCAAAGAGCGTTTTCATCTATCTGGGCGTCCCGTTTCTGGCTGGTTTGATTACGCGGTTAACCCTGATAAGGACAAAGGGCCCCGAATGGTACAGGCGGGAGTTCATGCCAAGGATAAGCCCCGTCACCCTCATATTCCTGCTTTTTACGATAGTCGTAATGTTTTCACTCAAGGGCAATTACATAGTCAGGCTCCCGTTTGACGTTCTGCGTGTCGCGGTCCCTCTCCTCATCTATTTTGTGGTCATGTTCCTGGTCTCCTTTTATCTTGGCAGGAAGATCGGGGCGGACTATGAGAAGACGGCCACTTTGGCGTTTACCGCGGCAAGCAATAACTTTGAGCTTGCGATAGCCGTTGCCGTGCGAGATAACAGATCCTCTGGTGGAGAAGGTGCTTTCCCTCCCTGAAGAGGAGTTGCTCGATATAAGCGAGATTAAGACAGTTGGGGTCCAGCAGAAAAAAGGAAAAAACATATTTGAGGCTGAGCGCTGTGAGCACTGCGGCGAACTGACGTTCGTAAACAAACTGAGGCTCACCACGGAGGGAAAGCTGGTCTGTATCCCCTGTTCAGGATATGGGGATTAAAACGATCTCTTCATACTGGTGAATCAAATAAGGCAGAATTCTCCTTAAAGGGGCACAAAAATGATCATTGCCGCTGCCGCAGGTGCGGGTGAAACTGCTGCTTAAACTATATGCATGAAGAAATGGTGAAAAAGGGGAATTTTTGTCTCCTGATGAGGACGCCTCTAAAGCCGCAAGCCTTTCTTAAAGAAAATTGTTTTAAAATCCATTCCCCGATTTTGTAAAATAGAGATATGAGAATATGGACTACCAAGACACTGGGGGAAACTTTTTTCCCCGGCAAAGAGTTCGATCTGGAGATCCGTTCGCCAAATGAGATCCAAAGTTCGTTTCTCCACGGGGCCGTACCAGGGGACATGGCCCTGATCGATCTTCCTGAAGATTATATCGGGTTTCTTGCGCTGGCAAAGGCAAAGGGGATAATGGGGCCTTTCATATTCATTTCACCTGAGCCCACGATAATAGAGGAACAGCTTAAGAGATACAGGGCCTTGATACTGGACATACAGAAAAATGAAATATCGGAAATAAGAGAGGTAGTAAATTTCATCGCGCAAAGGTACCTGGAGCGTGACACGAGGCCTGTTTCCGTTCATGACACGGCAACTGAAATGGCCGCCAGCGAATTCAAGGTTTACCATGCCGGAGTGCAGGTAAAGGATACTTCCCGGATAAAACAGGTTCTGGAATATATCCTTCGGGCGGAGATCCCCGTGATAGTGTCCGTAAGCATTCTTGAAGACGGGGAACCCGTGACGGCAAGGGGGCTTTGCCGTATGGAGTCTTTAAATGACCAGGAAATTGTCATGCACAGGTTTACTCCAAAGGTGTTTTCAGAAATAATCAGGGAGAATACTCAGATCAAGCTGGTCCTTTCCCATCGCGATCAGAACTTTGACGCCGTTTCGACCGTGCTTACGACCGGTACGGACAGCCTGCGTATAACCGTGCCCGATACCCTTTTTGAGGAAAAAAGAAGAAATATCCGCGTGGAACCCGGCCGGAAAAATCCGGTACTGCTTTATATTCTAAGGAAAAACGAGCGGACAACCGAGTGCCGGGTGGTTGATATCAGCATTGACGGACTGCGTTTTGAAACAGGGACCGAACTAATAACAGGCGGCGTATACGGGTTCACCGTTGTCTTGCCAGGGGAGAGAAATACTGTCCTTAGTTACGGGAAAATACTGTATCAGCTGGCCGCGGCTGGGGCTTACCGTTACGGCGTTCAACTGGATATCCATCCGGGGGATGAGGAGCGCATTGCCCACTATATCATGAACAGGGAAAAAGAGATCGCATCCCTGCTGCCCCGTTTTATCACGCAAAAAGCCTGAAGGCGCGGAAGGGCCCACACCCTCCGATGCCATCATTGCGCGTTCTGCGCCGCTTCCGCCTGATATGCCTTGAGGACATCAAGGATCGTAATGTAGTAGGAGTCCTTGCCGGTCAATTGGGTGAGCTGAGAGCGGTCCAACTCCTCATGGACGTGGTCTGTGACCCCTGCCAGCACCAGGCGTATCCCTCGGCCCTTCAGGTCTTCCGCGATTTGGCGCAGCGTTTCCGCCGCGGAAAAATCCACATCGTCGATCGCGCCCGCATCGATGCAGAACCAGCGCAGCCGGGGTTTCGCCCCTTTCACCAGATCGCCTGCCTCCCGGGAAAGCTGTTCCGTGTTCGCGTAGTACATTGAGTGCGTAAACCGGTAAACCATAAGCCCGGGGGCCAGCTGCTCCGGAGAGGACACCGGCACAGGCATGAACCTTTTGTTCTCGTCCGTTTTGATCACGGAGTTTTTGGGCCGGTAGCCATGGCGTGTATGGGCCACAATGGAGAGGAACATGGCGGCAAGTATGCCCTCCCCTACGCCCGCGAATATCACGGTGAGGGCGGTGATGAGCGCCACCCAGAATTCCCACGGCCGCTCGAAGAAAATCCTGCGCATGCCCCTGATGTCTATCAGTTCGAGGCCTATGAGAAAAACCACCGTGGAAAGCACGGCGCCCGGCATGTAAGAAAGAGGGGCCGTCAGGAACAGGAGCACCAGGAAAACGAAAATGCTTGCCGTTATCTGCGCAAGCTGGCTTTGCCCGCCCGCCGTCTCCACCATCTGCGTCTTCGTGGGGCTGCCGTTCACAACGAAGGCGCCCGACAGGCCCGCGCCGATATTGGCCAGACTCAGGCCCAGCAGATCTATATTCTGGTTGAACCGTTCATTGTGCCTGGCGGCGTATGCCCTGGAAGTGGCCGCGCTCTGGGCCAGGATAACGACGAACATGGAGAAGGCAATGGGCAAAAGCCGGTCTATCAGGTCCCACTTCCATTGGATCCGGGGAAAGGCGACAGAGGGCAGTCCGCCAGGTATGACGCCCAGTACGTGCACGCCGTGTCCCTGCAGGTGAAACAGCGCACTGGCAGCGATGGAGCCGATGACCGCCATCAGCGCCCCCGGGATCTTCTTCGATATCCTGCCTGAAACAACGATGGTCAGCAGTGTCCCGGCAGAAACCAGAAGGTTATAAACGCTTGCATGGCTGATGCGCCCGGAAGCGTTTATCATCATTCCGATAAGGCCCCTGCCGTGTGCGGAGAAACCCAGCATACCGGGGATCTCGCCTAATGCGACCTGCACCCCCACACCGGTGAGAAAGCCTACCAGAACGGTCCGGGACAGGAAATCGGCAAGGAAGCCGATGCGGATGACCCGCGCCATAAGAAGAAGCCCCGCCGACATGAACGCAAGCACGCCCGCATAAGCCATCCACTGCGCGGAGGCAGGGGTTGCCATGCCGCTCAAACCCGCAAAGAGGATCGCGGCGGTGGCGGAATCCGCCCCTACGACCAGGTGCCTGGAGGAGCCCGAAAGCGCGAACAAAAGCATCGGGACAAGCATGGTATAAAGACCGGCGATAACCGGGGTGCCCGCTATCTTTGCATAACCCATCACCTCTGGTATGGCCAGGGCGGCAAGCGTGACGCCGGCGGCAATGTCCGCCGTCACCAGGGAGCGTTTAACCGGCAGGATACCCTGGAGGACCGGCAATCCGGTCCGGCATCTTTTCATCGGATCATGCAAAGGCGGGGGATCTTTCACAGGAGGGTGGGCTTCCGTGTTTCCGGTCTGCCATGCGCGATATGAAGGGCGGTTCTTAAGTGCCAATTTATTGGAAAAAAGTCCGCCCGAAAAGGGGCGGACCGGCTACTTCTGTTCCTTCTTCGCGGCCTTGGCGGCCTTCGTCATGGCTTCTCTTTCCTTCAGCACTTCCTGTTTAACATTGAGCGTCTGCTCCAGCCCCAGGATGAATTTAAGGTGCTTGAAACCAAGCTTCATGAGCGCCTCTTCGGAGGCCTTTATCTCTTCGACCTCTGCTTGCGGGATGTCGAATATCTCAAGGAAGCGGCTGCCAAGCACGTATTCCCTGAACTTGTCCAGGTCATAGCTGGACATGAAAAAAAGCATCTTCTTTTTATCATTGAGCATAGGCTGGCCGGGCAGGTTCCTGCGCATGAGGAGCTGCTTCCATTCCCGGTTCATGCCGTCGTACTGGGTTATCTCCTGGTCGTCTTTCCAGGAATCAATGGTCCATTCGGTCTGTTCCTCGTAACCCTTGCAGTGTTTTTCCTTCACGAAGAAATAGAACTCCTCGTGCAGGATCCCGCCCTTATCATCGTTTTTTTTGATCGTCCCCTGCCCTATGGGATAATAGCGGCAGCTTACCGGCCTGTCCGTATACACCGTGCAGCCGTCCGGAACTGTCACGAACGGGCATTTCCTGGAGGACTCCTCCATCATCTTAAGGAAGGCATACGGATGTGAGGACTGCTTGTCCACGCGCACCACCGTGTATTTATCAAGGAACTCTCCGGAGGTCATTCCCAGACGCTTTTTAAGCCTGAGAACGTCGTATGGGGTGAGCATGATATCCACGTTGGAGCAGCAGTGGGTGAAACAGGAAATCGCTTTATGGCACTTGAATTTGAACCTGGAGTCGGGGCCGAGCTCACGCGGTTCGACCGCCTTCATATTGAACATAACCGGAAAAGACCTCGCTTCCAAAAATTTATCTATTCTAACACATACCTTTTTGTTCTTGTTTATATCCAATTATTATTTTAGAATTGAAATGAACAACGGGCGTATTCCCCCGCGGCATGAAGGCAAAAAACAAAAATTGCCACGGGGTCGAGTGAGCGAACACAACAAAAAAATGAAATCCCTTACATCAGGTTCCCCGCAGCTTGCCGCAGGGGACCTCAATCGGATATGGAACCTTTAATCTCCCTGGAGGAGTTCCTTAAGGAACCGAAAATAGCCTATTTTTCCATGGAGATAGGCGTGCACAACGACATGCACACCTATAGCGGCGGGCTTGGCGTGCTCGCCGGAGACACCATCCGCTCTGCGGCCGACCTTAAGATCCCCCTGCTTGCGGTGTCTCTGCTAAGCAAAAAAGGCTACTTTAACCAGGACATAGACGCCGAAGGAAACCAGAAAGAAAACCCCGCCCCGTGGCAGCCCGAACAGTTCATGGAGCCCCTGCCTCTGAAGGTGTCCGTGGAGCTTTGCGGAAGGCCTGTTGCGGTAAGAAGCTGGCTGTTCGTGCAGCGGAGCGTCACCGGGGGCAAGGTGCCCATCCTGTTTCTCGATACGGACATCCCGGAGAATGCCCCTGAAGACAGGGAGATAACCGCCTCTCTTTACGGGGGAGACATAAGATACAGGCTTATGCAGGAGGCCATCTTGGGCATCGGCGGGGTCAGGATGCTGAGGAAACTGGGTTTCGATATAAAGAAATATCACATGAACGAGGGGCACGCAAGCTTCCTTACCCTGGAGCTCCTGCTTGAATACCGGAAGGACATAGAGGCCGTCTGGGACGAGGACCTGGTGTGGGATGTCGCAAAGGTGAAAGACCTCTGCGTGTTCACCACCCATACCCCCGTGGAGGCCGGCCATGACGTCTTCCCATACGACCTTTTCAAGGAGGTCATGGGCGAGATCATACCCATCAGGATAATCAAGAAATGGGCGGGCCCGGACAAGCTTAATATGACCCACCTTGCCCTGAACCTTACGGAATATGTAAACGGGGTGGCCAAAAAACACAAGGAAGTCTCCATGCTGATGTTCCCCGGGTACGAGTTCTCCTCCATCACCAACGGTGTCCACTCGTTTACCTGGACAGGCGAGCCGATGAGGAACCTCTTTGACAAATACCTTCCCGGATGGGCAAACGAACCGGAGCTTTTCGTCCGGGTGGGGCGCATACCGGAGGATGAGCTATGGGAGGCCCACATGGCCTCAAAGCGCTCACTGATAGATTATGTGAACCGGGCAACGGGGGCGGGCTTAAGCCACGACCTGCTGACCATAGGGTTTGCCAGGAGGGCCACCGCATACAAGCGGGGAGACCTGATATTCAGGGACATCGAAAGGCTGGGGCGCATCGGGCAGGGCAAGCTGCAATTCATATTCGCGGGCAAGGCCCATCCAAAGGACACCCCCGGCAAACAGGTCATAAAGCATGTTTTTGAATGCATGAAGACGCTGGCCGACCGGATAAAGATCGTATATCTTAAAAACTATGACATGGACCTGGCCCTGAAGCTCGTCTCCGGGGTGGACATATGGATGAACACCCCGCAGAGGCCCAGGGAGGCGTCAGGGACATCCGGGATGAAGGCCGCCCACAACGGAATAGTCAATTTCAGCGTCCTGGACGGGTGGTGGATAGAAGGGCATATCGAGGGTTATACGGGATGGGCAATAGGCCCGGCGGTTTCAAACGAGAGCGAGACGCAGGAGGTGAGGGATGAAAAAGACGCCGAAGACCTCTATGGCAAACTGGAAAAGACTATTATCCCGCTTTATTATGGAGACAGGCACATGTGGGTGCGCATGATGCAAAATGCGATAGGCAAAAACGCCTATTACTTCAATACCCACCGCATGATGCTTAGATACGTGACGGAAGCCTATATTAAATAAATGCGCCTTCCCTCTTCATTCCCCTGTTTTTATTTTTAGCCGTCATTCCCGCAAGCGAAGCGCGCCGAGAATCCTTCCGGAAAAGGGCAAAAAAGGATTCCGCCCGATTTTTACATAAATAAAATCCTGGCCGGAAAGACAACGGTTAATGCAACGATAGGGTTATCAAATAAGGGATTTATGAAATACCGCAATTTATGAAAAATACTACACCGGAACAGTTCAACGGAAAGTTCTCAGTGGCAGCTTGAGCAGGAGGAGCCGCTGCAGGAGCCGCATCCGGAGGACCGGGAACCTCCCCCGGAGGGTGACGCCTTTTTCCCGCCCCCCATGCCAAAAGATGACATTTTTTTCCTTACGTCCTGGGAGCCGCATTCAGTGCACGTGACCGTCGCCTGCCCAAAGACCAGTCTCTCGAATTCCCTGGAGCATTTGTTGCAAATATACTCGTAAACCGGCATGGTTTATTATAAACATCGTTATTTGTGGTTGCAATCACAGAAATTATCTATATCCACAGAATTTTATTTTTAAATCGGCAGGTGAGCGGCCTTAAGGGGCAGGATTTTCCCCGAGTGGAAGCCTGATCAGCAGCCGGCCCGGTCAGTACCCGGGGATACCCGGCTTGAAACTCTTGTGGACGATGCCTCTTTCCTCCATGAAAAGGATTATCTTTTTGCCGTGGGACTGCTTCTTTTCGATCAGCTGTTTCAGCCGGGCCACTGCCTGCGGATCTTTTTCTCCCGTAAAGACGTCCCAGAAAAACCCTTCGACTGCGCTTTCCTCAAGCTTCAGGGACAACCGCAGCGCGTCTTCCAGGGTGATATCCCCCTCGCCCAGTCTCTTTTTTATGGTTCTGGCCAGCTCCAGGGCCTCGTTTATGAAGGGCATTGAATGCTGTTCAGAGATGTCCGGCAAGTCATCTTCCGGGCTGCCGCCCTTGCCCATTATGAGTGATACAGCGTGGTTTTTTTCTTCGCCGGACAGTGCGTTCCACAGGCCGCCGGCTTCCGGAAACCGTTCCGAGAGGCTCCGGTATATCTCCGCGCAGGCTATCTCGACGGCTATGCAGCCGTCCATCCTGTAGTCCGATCTCACTCTCATGCCGCTCCCCCTGCCCTGCTTATACCTATTTTCTCATTTTAAAAACGGCAGTCAATACCTTGTCCATCTGCGCGCTTATCTCCCGTTTTCTTTTTAATGGGCATAGCGGGCGGGGCTTCTCTGGTATAATATCAGGCTTGGAGAGTGTAAAAAACCTATGGAAATGAGACTTCAAAAATTCCTGTCTGAAACCGGGGTAGCTTCGAGGCGCAAGGCCGAAGAGATGATCATCGAGGGCCGGATCGCCGTAAACGGGAAACCCGCCCAATTGGGCATGAAGGTGGACCCGGCAAAGGATTTCATAAAAGTGGACGGCAAACCGGTCACCAGGTCCGGGCCGAAACTGTATTTTGCCTTTCACAAGCCCAGGGCCGTAATGAGCACCCTTGAAGACCCCCAGGGCAGGCCCACAGTGAAGGATTTCCTGCACGGGATAAAACAGCGGGTTTACCCGGTTGGCAGGCTGGATTACCACTCGGAGGGACTGCTGCTTATAACCAATGACGGCGAGTTTGCCAACATGGTGCTCCATCCAACCAGAAAGATACCCAAGACTTATGAGGTCAAGGTCAAGGGGATAGTGGAAGAGGAGAACCTGGAAAAGTTGAGGGGCGGGATAAAGCTTGAAGACGGCATTACCCAGCCCGCAAAGGTATCGCAGATCGGGAAGACGGAAGCAGGCAATTCATGGGTTGAGATCACCATACACGAGGGCAGGAAACGGCAGGTCAGAAGGATGTTCGACAGAGTGGGTCATCCGGTGCTCAAGTTGAAACGCACCAGCGTTGGCGGCGTAAAGCTGGGAGCGCTTGCACCCGGCGCGCTCCGCCCTCTCTCCCCGCTGGAAGTGGAGAGGATAGTGAAAAGCGCAAAGGGGACCTCCGGACCGGAGATGAAGAACCGGGCGGTAAAAAAGGGAAAAGAAAAAGAGAAAGAAAAAAAGAGCGGGATAGTCGAAAAAGTCAAAAAAGCCAAAAAAGTCAAAGAAGTCGAAAAAACAAAAACCCCAAAAAAAAGGGCCATCAATAAAACAAAAACCAAAGAGTTCAAAAAGAGCAACACAGGCCAAATCAAAAAGAAAAACATAAGCCAAAACAGAAAAGCAGGGACAAGAAATCCAAAAAGGGAGGGTTTTCACTCTTAAATGCTGAGGACGGGATGCGGCACCGTAAGCGAGGCCCATATAGGTCAGGAAGAGAAAAAACAAAAACTCCGGTTTTCCGGCTGGGTATACAGGCGCAGGGACCATGGCGGGCTCATATTCATAGACTTGCGGGACAGAAGCGGTATCCTGCAGGTTGTTTTTAACCCTGATGTGGCCCCTGAGGCACACAGCCTGGCCCATGGACTGAGGGCTGAATACGTCATTGAGGTTTCGGGCAAACTGGGCAAGAGACCCGAAGGCACCCAAAACCCGGGGTTGCCGACCGGGGGCGTGGAGCTATATGCCGACAACCTCACAATACTGAACGAATCCGCGCCGCTTCCTTTCAGCCTCGAAGACCCGGACACGTCGGAGGCCCTGAAGCTGCGCTACAGGTACCTGGACCTGAGGAGCCCCCAGATGCAGAAAAATCTGTTCTTAAGGCACAGGGCGGTGAAGGCCATCCGGGACTACCTGGATTCCGAGGGTTTCCTGGAGATAGAGACCCCGATGCTGACAAAAAGCACCCCGGAGGGGGCCAGAGACTATCTTGTTCCAAGCAGGGTGAACCCTGGCTTCTTTTATGCTCTGCCCCAGTCCCCGCAGCTGTTCAAACAGATACTGATGGTCTCGGGGTATGAGAGATATTTCCAGGTGGCCCGCTGTTTCAGGGACGAGGACTTGAGAGCCGACAGGCAGCCGGAATTCACCCAGATCGATATGGAGACCTCGTTTATGGACTCCGAGGATATAATCAGGATAACGGAGGTGATGCTGGCCCGTGCCTTCAAGGAGACTATCGGCGTGGAGCTTCCCTTGCCTTTCCCGAGGCTCTGTTATGAAGAGGCCATGGGACGCTTCGGCTCGGATAAGCCTGATATGCGTTTCGGTCTGGAGCTTGCCGACATGGCAGGGCCCGCCCGGAAAAGCTCCTTCAAGGTCTTTCTGGACGCCCTTGACAAGGGCGGCAGGGTTATGGGCCTGAGGGGCCTCGGGATGGCCGGCCTGTCCAGGAAAGAGGTGGACGACCTCACCAACTCCGTGAAAGAGATGGGCGCAAAGGGCCTTGCATGGATAAAGATCAGGAATGGTTTTGATTCCCCCATAGCCAAGTTTTTCCCAAAAGAAGCCATGGAGGAAATGGCGGCAAGCCTGCAGGCGCAGGAGGGCGACATGATGCTCTTCGTTGCGGACACCGAAAAAATCGTCCAAAACACGCTTGGAAGGCTGAGAATAGAACTGGGCAAAAAACTGGGGCTGATAGAAAACCAGTGGCGGCCTTTGTGGGTAGTGAATTTCCCCCTTCTGGAGTGGGATGATGAGGAAGAGCGGTTTGCCGCGGTGCACCACCCGTTTACTTCACCTGCCGATGCGGACGTGGAACGCATACTTTCCGGTGACATGAGTGATAAAGCTCTCCTTGCCTCCCTCAAATCAAAGTCGTATGACATAGTGCTCAACGGCTATGAGATAGGCGGCGGGTCCATCCGTATCCACAGGCAGGAAGTGCAAAGCAGGATGTTCGAGATGCTTGGCATATCAAGGGAGGACGCCGCAAAGAAATTCGGATTTCTCCTGGACGCCCTCCAGTTTGGCGCCCCGCCGCATGGCGGGCTGGCCCTTGGGCTGGACAGGCTCGTGATGCTGCTTTGCGGGGCGGAGTCCATAAGGGACGTTATAGCCTTTCCCAAGACCTCGAAGGCGTCTGACCTGATGAGCGGAGCGCCTTCGTCCGTGGAACAAAAACAGCTCAGGGAACTGCATATAAAGCTGGATATTCCGATGGAAGAGAACATCTGAAGCGGCCCATTGGAAGGGCAACAATAAGTGCGTTGCAGGACCAGGAACCCGGCTCCAAAAATTGTCTAATTTCCTAAGCGGGCAGGCGGCAAACTTGCCTCTTCAGGATTTTTTTGGCGCCGGGGCGGACGGCATACCGCGTTAACCGCACTGTGCCACTCTGGTTGCCGCTGCGTTATGTGACGCGCCCGCGTCATCCACTGCGCTCACACCATCCGCCCCCTTTACGTTTACATGGGTTTCCGCCCTGCCTTTTTTCTCCTTTCCGTTTCACGGGGGTATGGGGGCGAAGCCCTCATACAAAAAAGGGCGGGAGAGTGGGTTTTAAAAAAATAATGGGAAAAATGCCCGCGGGAACACCTGAAAAGCCTTAAAAATTATTGCAGAGATTTTTTCAGGACGCGCCTGAAAACCGGCAGTCAAGGGCCAAAAAAACCTTTTACTTCTTCTTTACCTGCTTTGCGGCCTGGTCTATGCGCATCAACAGGGTTTGCTCAGGCAGCGCACCGACCACCATCTCCCCGTCCGGAAGTATAAGCGTGGGAGTCCCCGTGATATTCAGTTTCTTCCCAAGAGCGATGTTCCTGTCTATCTCCGGGGCTTTGCAACCGGGCTTGGGGATAGGCTTGCCCTCTAGCGATTCCTCAAGGAGCTTTAACGAATGTGTGCATTCTATCTCCTGCGCCTTTTCCTTCGATCCCGGATGTATGGCAAGCGGGAAGAGTTTTATGTAAAAGGCGATGTCTTTTCTCTTGCTGACTATGTCCTTCATCACCTGATGAAGCCTCGCGCAGAAAGGTCAGACGGGGTCGTCGAAAACGATCACGCGGATGGGGGCATTCGCTTTACCAAGAATCAGGGCATCGCTTAAAGGTATCTTGGATACATCGACCTTGTTCAGCTGGGACATGCGCTCGCTGGTTATGTCCGCCTTGGTCTTTATATCTATTATGGAGCCCTGGATCAAATGCTTTTTGGCATAATCGACATAAATGACGCTCTTCTTGCCCATGAACTCGAAAGTGACTTCCCACAGCCCGCCCACCTTGGACTTGGCAACGCCTAAAACCTTTATTGATGGATTGAAGGAACTCAGTATCCCCTGCGCCTCGGCTGGCTTAAGGGAATGGCAGGACTGGCAGTCTCCGCCGCACGCCCCGGTCGTTCCGGCAAAGCCGTACGAGCCCGTGGCAAGGATCAAAATGGTGAATGCCGCCGCAATGAGAGAGATCAACTTTCGCATTACCATTTAGTATATCATACCTGCGAAAAAAAACAGCCGGGGCTATAAACAGGCGGCAAAATACTTGAAGCCGGGCCCTCATCGTCTTTTTCCAAGATGCCGGCTGGCGGATTTTTTCTTTTTCTTTTTCCTCACCTTGAAAATTCCAGCCCCTTAATGGTTTAATCTCTGGGATGTCAGAGCTTACCCCCTTGATGAAGCAATACCAGCAGATCAAAGAGCGTTATCCTGACGCCATTTTATTTTTCCGCCTTGGGGATTTTTACGAGATGTTCGGAGAGGACGCCAAGGCCGCTTCCAGCATACTCCAGATAGCCCTTACGTCGAGGGACAAAAGCAAGGACGATCCCGTGCCCATGTGCGGCATACCTTACTTCTCCGCGGAAACCTATATCAACAAGCTTATAGGGGCGGGGCGCAAGGTTGCGGTCTGCGAACAGGTGGAAGACCCCAAAGAGGCCAAAGGTATTGTGATGCGTGAGGTCGTGCGGGTAGTTACCCCCGGCACCCATACGCCTGAAAATCCGAAAGAAAACAACTTTATAGTCTCTTTTTTCCCCGTCGGCAGAAAGCATGGCATCGCGCTTGCGGACATCTCCACCGGAGAGTTTTTCCTTTTTGAGACCGGAAACCCGTTCGAGGACGAGATAGGCAGGTTTGAGCCAAGAGAGATCGTGTTCCCCGAAAGCCTTGGGCGCGACCTGCGCTACGCCGGGGCGCTCAAGAACTTCTTCACCACAGCCGCCGATGACTTCCTTTTTGATTATTCCGAGGCATACAGGGGGCTTCTGTCCTATTTCAAGGTGTCAAGCCTGGCCGCCTTCGGCTGCGAGGGCCTGCGCGCGGCCGTTTCCGCCGCCGGGGCGCTGCTGTCCGTGCTCCTGAATACCCAGCGGGGGCCCTTGAGCTTCACGAAACTTACCCATCTTAAAGACAGCTCCGCCATGTTCCTGGATTATTCCACCAGGAGGAACCTTGAGCTCATCCACAACCTCAAGGACGGTGGAAAGGAAGGGACCCTCCTTTGGGCGCTGGATGAGACCTTGACGCCAATGGGGGGCAGGTTTCTTAGAAACGCGGTGTTAAACCCCCTGGTTGAATCGGACAAGATCAGGCGGAGGCTTGGGGCGGTCTCCCTGCTGGCCAATGAATATGAGCTTACGGACACGCTCAGAGTGGCGCTGAGAAAGATACAGGACCTTGAGCGGCTTGGGGCCAGGGTACGCATGGGCACGGCAAACGCCAGGGACCTGATAGCCCTCAAAAACTCCCTGAAGCCGCTTCCGGGTATCAAAAAAACTCTTTCATCCCCGGAGGACCCCGTGCTGGCGGAGGTATCGGCCGCAATAGGCGATTTTACCCCGCTTGTGAACTTTCTAGAGGCCAGCCTTAAAGAGCATCCGCCGCTGGGGCTCAAGGACGGAGGCATCATAAAAGAGGGCTTCCATCCCCAGGTGGATGAATTAAGGACGCTTTGCACCAGTTCGCGGGATTATATCGCGGGCATAGAGGCCAGGGAAAAGCAGGCCACGGGAATAGCTTCCCTGAAGGTGGGCTTCAACCGTGTTTTCGGCTACTTCATTGAAGTGACGAAACCCAACCTGCCCCAGGTACCCCCTCATTATATAAGGAAACAGACCCTGGTGAACGCCGAGAGGTTCATAACGCCTGAACTGAAGGACTACGAATCCAAAACCCTCGGGGCCCAGGAGCGGCTTACGACCCTTGAGTACGAGGTGTTCATGGGGGTGCTGGAAAAGGTGCAGACCCAGGCGGCGGCCCTTAGAGAGACGGCGCAGCAGATAGGTTTTCTGGATTTCCTTATTTCCCTTGCCATCGTCGCAAAGCGGAACGACTATGTAATGCCGGAGGTGGACGACGGCTACGCGCTTGAGATAGAAAACGGCAGGCACCCGGTGATAGAGCGTCTCCAGCTTGGCGAGCGGTTCATACCAAACAGCGTGGACATGGACGGGGAGGATGTGAGGATGCTCATAATAACCGGGCCCAATATGGCCGGCAAATCCACCTACATGCGGCAAAACGCCCTTATAGCCCTTATGGCCCAGATCGGCTCCTTTGTGCCGGCCGGGGGCGCGCGTATGGGCATAGCGGACCGCATATTCACCAGGATCGGGGCATCCGATTTCTTGAGCATGGGGCAGAGCACCTTCATGGTGGAGATGCTCGAGACCGCAAACATAATCCATAACGCCACGAAAAGGAGCATCATCGTCCTTGACGAGGTGGGCAGGGGCACAAGCACTTTTGACGGCATAAGCATAGCCTGGGCCTCCGCGGAGCACATCGTAAAGAACATAAAGGCCCGCACCTTCTTTGCCACCCATTACAATGAGCTTACCGAGCTGGCAATGGGCCTGGAAGGTATAAAAAACTGCAACGTCGCGGTAAAGGAATGGGGAGATGAGATAATCTTTCTGAGGCGGATAGAAGAAGGGCCTTCCGATAAAAGCTACGGCATACAGGTGGGCAGGCTTGCCGGGCTTCCGCAGGAGGTCGTGGACCGGGCCAAAGCCATCCTCTCAAACCTGGAAAAACAGGTGCTTTCCTCCGGGGGGACACCGCGTATGTGGGCCGGCGGCCAGGGATCTTTCCGCACCCGGCAGCTTGGGCTCTTCGGCGGCAAAGAAGACGCCTTGATGGAAGAGCTGCTTGGTATACCGGATGACATTACCCAGGAACAGGCCCTCCAGAAATTGCTTTCGCTCAAAAAAAAGGCAAAAGAAAATTAATTTTCAGCCTCTCCGGATTTGTATGGGGGGCGGACGGTATTTTACTCGCTCCGCTCAGTGCCGTCTCACCAGTTTTGCTAGATAGCATGTATACCGCGCCAGGTCTTCCTGATTGCCGCTGCGAAATGTGACGCGCCCGCGCCACTCCGCTTCGCTCACACCATCCGCCCTCTTTTGCGTTTCCCTGGTTTTTCTGCGTTGCCGTTTCAAGGGAATAGGGCCGGGCTTGATGCGTGAGGCACCAGCCTCACGGTTAAATGGGTGAGGTATATTATCCGCTTTTCTTGACAAAAAATACCGCCTGTGTTTGAATTTCAAATCTATGCGTTGAATTTGCCTGAATTTGTTTGAAAAACGATTATTGGTATACTAACCTTTAGTGAAAATAACGATGGAGGTTTTAAAACTATGAATCCGGACAACCTGAAGTACCACAAGGAACACGCGTGGGTCAAAGTCTCCGGCGGCAAGGCCACAATCGGCATCACCGATTATGCCCAGGAAGCCCTTGGGGACATAGTTTACATCGATCTGCCGGAGGCGGACACGAGCGTGGAGGCAAACCACGAGGTGTCAGAGATCGAATCCACCAAGGCCACTTCTCCCGTGATATCCCCGGTAAGCGGCACGGTGGTGGAAGTGAACGACGAGCTTTCCGATAATCCCGAAATAATAAACGAGGACCCATATGAAAAGGGCTGGATAGCCATTATCGAGCTTTCGGATCCCTCCGAGCTCGACGCCCTCATGGACGCCTCCGAATACGACGCAATGCTAAAGGAGCAGATGTGAAGATAACGGTATTAGGCGCCGGCCCCGGGGGTTATGTTGCGGCCATAAAGGCCGCGCAGCTTGGCGCCCAGGTCACTGTGGTGGAGGCCTCGGAGGTTGGAGGCGTCTGCCTTAACAGGGGTTGCATCCCCACCAAAGCCCTTGCCGCCAGCGCCGAGCTTTTCATGAAGGCAAAGGAGTTCAACAAGTTTGGCATAAATCTGAACTGCGAGCCTGCACCTGATTTCGCCGCCATGATGGAACGCAAGAACAAGGTCGTGGACATACAGGTCAAAGGCATCAGGGGGCTGTTTAAAAGCTGGGGCGTCCGCCTGGTGGAGGGCAGAGGCAAACTGCTTGGAAAAAACAAGGTGGAAGTAACAGGCAAGGACGGCTCCGAGGTAATCGATTCCGACAGGATAATCATCTGCACGGGCTCAAGGCCCGCGCGGATACCGGCTTTCCCGTTTGACGGAAAAAACATCCTTTCAAGCGATGACGCCCTAAATATGGACAGCATCCCCAAAAGCATGATAGTCGTGGGGGCCGGCGTTATCGGCTGCGAGTTCGGGAGCATCTTCGGGGCGCTTGGCACTGACATAACAATGGTCGAGATGATGGACAGAGCCATCGCCACGGAGGACATCGAGGTCTCCGATCTACTGGAGCGGGAGTTCAAGAAACGGAAAATAAAGCTTGCGCATAAAAAGACGAAGATAGATAAAGTGGAAGTGCGGGAGGACGGGGTGCATGCCTTCACCGCGGACGGCCTGGAGCTGACCGCCCAGAAGATGCTCGTTTCCATCGGCAGGTCCCTGAATGTTGAGGACCTGGGCCTTGAGGAGACAGGCGTTGAACAGGGCAAGCGCGGAGAGATACTCGTGAACGATAAAATGGAAACGAACGTGCCTGGCGTTTATGCCGTGGGGGACGTCACTGGAAAGATGCTCCTTGCCCACGTGGCCGAAAAGCAGGGGATCGCGGCGGCCATAAATGCCATGGGCGGCAGCCAGACGATGGATTACTCCGCCGTGCCCGCAGCCGTTTTCACGGTGCCGGAGATAGCCTCCGTAGGCCTGAGGGAGTTCCAGGCAGAAGCAAAGGGCATAAAGGTGAAGACCGGCAGATTCCAGTACCGCGCCCTGGGCAAAGCCCATGCCATCGGCGAGATCGCGGGTTTCATAAAGATCCTTGCGGACCCCGAGACCGACCGTGTGCTGGGGGCCCATATAATAGGGGCCCACGCCTCCGACATGATACACGAGATGACGGTTGCCGTGAGGCATGGCCTTACGGTCAGGCAGGTAGCGGAAACCATCCACACGCACCCGACTTTGTCCGAGGGAGTGATGGAGGCCTGTGAGGCCGTCCACGGAGAAGCCATACATTTACCGAAAGAGAAGTAGAGAGGGGAATACCTCACCCTCCCCTCTCCCGCAGGGAAAGGGGAAAAACCCCCGGTCTCATGGGAAAAGAAACAAGAAAGCGTGAAGGGTATCTTTCTTGAATTTTTTTAAAATAAAATCTTTGCCGCGAGGAGGGACTTTTGCATGGGAAGCATAACGGATATAAGGGCAAGAGAGGTCCTCGATTCCAGGGGAAACCCCACCGTGGAGGTGGAGGTGTGGGTTGAAGGATACATATCCGGCAGGGCGATAGTGCCGTCCGGGGCATCTACCGGAGAGCGCGAGGCCCTGGAGCTCAGGGACGGGGACAAGGGCCGTTACCTTGGCAAGGGCGTGCAAAAAGCGGTAAAGAACATCCTTAAAGTGATAGCGCCCAAGCTCATCGGCATGGATGCCGGAAACCAGGCCGGCATCGATGCCGCGATGATAGAGCTTGACGGCACTGAAAATAAAAGCAAGCTGGGGGCAAACGCCATCCTGGGTGTATCGCTTGCCTGCGCGAAGGCGTCCGCGGGCGAGACCGGCCTTCCCCTGTACAGATACATTGGCGGCATAGAGGCCAGGCTGCTCCCGGCGCCCATGATGAACATACTAAACGGCGGGGCGCACGCGGACAACAACCTCGATATTCAGGAGTTCATGGTGATGCCCGCGGGGTTTGACTCTTTTGCCGAAGCGCTGCGCGCAGGAGTGGAGATATTCCATACGCTCAAGAAGATTCTGAAAAAGGAAAAACTCAATACGGCCGTTGGGGACGAGGGCGGTTTCGCACCGGACCTAAAATCCAACGAAGAGGCGATAAAGCTCATTTTAAAGGCCGCAAACGAGGCTGGCTATACGCCAGGGAAGCATATCTTCATAGCCCTTGACGCCGCCGCATCCGAGTTCCACAAAGGAGGCAAATACGAGTTCGAGGGCGGCAAGATGAGCGCAGAGCAGATGTGCGCCTATTACGAGGAGTTGGCCGGAAAATATCCTATCCTATCCATAGAAGACGGCCTGGGCGAAAAGGACTGGAAGGGCTGGGCGCTCCTTACTGAAAGGCTGGGTGGAAAAGTCCAGCTTGTGGGCGATGACATCTTCGTTACGAATACGAAGATATTTTCAGAAGGCATAGAAAAGGGCATCGCCAACTCGATCCTGATAAAACTGAACCAGATAGGCACCCTCACAGAGACGGTCCAGGCCATAGAGTTGGCAAAGACAGCCGGTTACACCACGGTTGTCTCCCACCGCTCCGGCGAGACTGAGGACACGACAATAGCCGACCTGGCCGTGGCCTGCAATACCGGCCAGATCAAGACCGGCTCCGCTTCGAGGAGCGAAAGGATAGCAAAATACAACAGGCTTTTGAGGATAGAAGAGGAGCTGGGAGGCGCCGCTTTATTCAAAGGGAGATCAGCCCTCTATAACATTCGTTAAGGCGGGCTGCTGCCGCAATATCCGCTGATATTAAGAACCGGGGCCTGAAGATTGCAGATATCAACTTTTAAGGCGGGCGTGTTATATAATATCTGGGATAAACATGGCATACAGCAGGGGAACCACGGATAGCAGGGCTGGCGGAAACGCTGCCTGGCGGCAGATGCGGGCCGAGAAGAAGAGGGCCAGTTACGTCTTCTGGACCGTCGTGCTCCTTAGCCTTCTGTATCTGGCAGGGGCCCTGGTTTTTGGCGATATGGGCTACCTGAAGCTGAGGACCCTCAAGGCCAGAAGCCTTGCGCTGAAGACGGAGGTCGCAAGCCTTAATCAGAAAGATGCGCGGTTAAAGGCCTCCATGAAGGATTACCGTGACGATGAGTTTTATCAGGAAAAACTCGCCCGGGAGGACCTGGGCCTCGCCAAGAAAAACGAATATATATTCATCTTCAACAGCCCGGACAGATAAGCCGGCCCGAACGGATAAACCGGTTTGCAACTCCACGCAGGCTGCCTGTATGGAGTTGCGGCCTGAAAAATCTTTTCGTTAAAACCGCCCATTGGAAGGACTTATCTTTTTTTAAAAAAACCCTCAAACATGAAGAAATCCTGGAAGGATAACGTCTCTTTTTTACTTGTCTGCCCCAGGGAGGGCGGGAATGTGGGGGCCTCGGCCAGGGCACTCAAGAATTTTGGCTTCACCCGCCTGGAACTGGTGAAGCCAAAAAAATTCCCCTCCGATGAGGCCCTCTGGTTTGCCCACGGGGCCCTGGACATCCTGGAGAAGGCCACGGTACATGAGCGGTTCTCCGATGCCGTAAGCGAAAAGGCGCTGGTGGCGGGCACCACAAGGAGGCTGGGAAAGCAGAGGGGGCCGGTCTACACACTGAGGGAGGGAGTAAAGAGGGTCAAAAAATATGCGCTTGAGGGACCTGTCTCCATACTCTTTGGAAGGGAGGACAGGGGGCTTACAAACCGGGAGACCGAAGAGTGCTCCTTTCTGATGAATATCCCGGCAAACACGGAGATGCCTTCTTTCAACCTGTCGCAGGCCGTGCTCCTTATGGCTTATGAGCTCTTCATGGCGGGCCGTGTCCCGGCCAAAGGCAACGCCGAAGCGGGGCCAGCCGGAAAATCTGCCTCGCGCGATGAGCTTTCCTTCTTTTTTGAAAGGCTGGCGGGCACACTGGAGCTGCTTGAGTACGTGCCCAGGGGCAACAAGGACATGGAGATAACCATTATAAAGAACCTGCGGCACATGCTGGGGCGCGCCCAGGTGGCCCAATGGGAGCTTAAAATGCTGCACGGCCTCCTCTCCAGGCTCGATGCCCGGTTGAGACAGGAATAGACACCACCACCCACCACTACACCACTTTCCCCCACCACTCTAACCAGCCCGCTCTTTCAGTTTCGGCCGCTCTGCTTCCACGCAAAATCCTGAAGACTCTCACTTTCAACAAACTGTTCAGGAATCCAGCCTTTTTCTTCTTTGCCATTTGCTGCATCTTTAAATTCCACATTGAACCATTTATGATTTTTCCCCAGAATTTTTATCCTGTCCCCGCCTTCCAAAGTTGCGACTACCCGGCCGTGCGCTGAAGATGAAGCCATGACATCAATTTTCCCATATTGGTTTTTTACCCTGGCGGCCGGTTCTATCGCCATTGTAATTCTTTTATTTTTATGTGCCGTCCGAAGATACTTTTTCGTGCGGCCTCTTGCTTTGAAATGCCTGGCTTTACAGGTCGAACGGTAGATCATCGATGCATACTTCGCATAAATGATATCTTGTGAAGGATCACTGGCCAATCTTACGAAGGAGGGTTGAATTCTTTTATCAATGTTCCGGTAAAAAATAAACTGTATAGTATTGGCAATTTGCGGAAGATCCTTCAGGTGCCTTTTTATTAACCGGGCAAATGCTTTATCCTGCCAAAAAGAGAGCTTTGTATTTACCGTAACACCATAATTCCCTTTTTTAATGAAAATATTCAAATCACAATAAAACGCCGCTTTCCATGATCCCTTGCCCATCCCTGAAACGCCATTTAAATTCTTTTTACCCGTTCTGATAACTCCGGCGTTTTTATCCAGCATGTCAATGCTTACATGCATTTCCATAATAGAATGCAATATTGAGTTCCAGACCTTGTCATAACTTTGCCCGTAGACAGCCGCCACCGGTGCGGCTTTATTAAAGGGCGCGGCTTTATTAAAATCAACACCGGAAGATTTCCCGCTTTTCAAATTGATGTTTGTGTAAGCGCCGCTTCGCGTGGCGTCCACGCTGGACACCTTTGTGACCGGCGCAGAAGTTCCGCATCCATCAAGCAATAAAAGAAAAAGAATTATTGAAAAAATTAAGATCGGCCTGTGCATAAATGTCCCCTCGCCTAACGATGTTTAAGACACAGATCCATAAAATAATTTCTCGGCGTTTAAAAAGGATCTTTTCCCGCGTAAAGGGCATTGGAAAGTTCCCCAGTGATCTCAGGTAATTTACGAATCGGTCTTTTTGTTTTGGTCCTTAAGAGGGCGGAAACAGAAAGATTCAGAAAATTCAGACCGATCTCGATCCTTGAGAGAACTGTTCGTTCCCGCTGCATGGATAAACAGGCTTTGTTAAAATGCTCCGTGCAATCAGACCAGAACGGACCCGGCTATGAATATAATGCTACTCCCATCCAATCCGGTTTTCAATAAATTTCAAAAAAACAGGAACGGCTTCACCTGCCCGGAGTACCGGGAGATGAGATATAACCGGATGGCTTAGGCTGAGGTTTGGAGACAAAAAGAAGAAAGATTTATTTTATCTTTTTTGCGACTATGCTCCAGTAGCCGTCTCTTTCCTCAACCCTGATCAGTTCCTGCCCGGCCTTTGCCAGCCATAAAGGGGCAGCCACACTTGTATCTTTTTCCGCGGAGAGAAGTTCGATAACAGTTCCGATTTCTTCGGTTTTGAAAGCTGAAATAAGTTCCATGAGGGGGCCGGGACATCCCAGGGAACAACGGGCGTCAATTGTCTTGCCGATTTTCACTTCCGCCATTTAAACCTCATTTTTATTGACAATTTGCCATTGACAGAAAGATGTTATCAATATCCCTCCGGGCAAGTCAATATCAAATCACGCACCACAGTTGCTTATAGCAGGCATATCGGCGCAGATGCCAGGTTAGCGCAACGCGACGCTTCCCTCACAGGAATCTCAGCGGCTGAGGTGCGGGCTGCCTTGCCTGTTTCAAACGGAAAGGCGCGGCGGGTCCGTTTATCCTTAGGTTGAGACATTTGCCTTCGAACAAACGGTTTCGGGTAGCCGAAACTATATCAAGAGTACAATCGGAATAAAACGCCTCCGAAAAACTAAGAGGGAGGAGAGCAGCCTACAAAGCAAAAAGATTGGACTCCAAGGAGCCAAAAAAAACATCCTCTACTCAGCCCTCTATTCTCGAGGCCCCCCTTTTCCCTTAACCAGCCAAACCAGTCATCAGCCCGGCGCAGCCCCCCCTAAAAAAATCATTGACATAAGAAACGGGCTTCTGGTAAATTGCTTCATGAGACTGGGTCTCAATTTCATAAAAGGAGGTGACGCTGCAAAGGAAAGACGAGGTTCGAACCTAAATTGGATAACGGGTACCATTACCACCTCATCTGCCTGAGATGCGGCCAGTTTACTGAAATCAAAGACAGAGAAATCGAAATACTTCAGGACAAACTTGCTCAGGCGAATGATTTAATTCCCATGCGGCACAAGTTAGAAATATACGGTTTATGTAAAAAATGCGGATTGGAAGGGAAAACACAATGAGCGCACTGGACGGCGGAATGGACGGACTCGAAAAACATCACATGCCATTGGGTCTTTTAGCAGACGGGGAGATGGCCATGGTCGTTAGGATAAGCGGGAAGAAAGAAGACGGACAAGAATCCGGGAGGAAAGAGGAGTGCCACGCTTGCAGCGGTAAACAGTCACGAGGGGAAAGTTGTCAGACCGGTGTAGTAATCGCCGCAGACGCTGGCTCTCCTGACGCCTGCGGAAACCGCATAGAGGATATGGGCATCCGGGTCGGCAAAAATATCGAGATGCTCAAAAACCCCGGCCGCGGTCCCCTTCTTCTTAAAATGGATGAGGCACGCATCGCTATCGGACGCTCCATGGCGATGAAGATATTTGTAAGGAGGAAAGAACCCAGATGAAACTCTCAGCACTAAAATGCGGCCAGAAAGGCCGGATAACAAAGATGGACGGTGCGGGCCCACTTAAAAGGAGGCTCATGGACATGGGGGTGCTTGTGGGCGAAGAGGTGAAAATGGAGAAGGTGGCCCCGCTTGGAGACCCCCTGGAGGTAACAATTAAAAGCTACAAACTCTCTTTACGGAAAAAAGAAGCTGACGGCATTTTAGTGGAGGTAGTGGCATGAGCACTTCGGCAAACAGCACAAGCCAGGTCCACGCGGTCCACGCCCATGGGAAAATAAAAAAACAGATTACGATAGCCGTCGCGGGCAATCCCAATTCGGGCAAGTCCACCCTGATAAACGCCATCGCAGGTACAAGGCTGCATGTGGGCAACTGGGCCGGGGTAACCGTGGGAAAAAAATCCGCTTTTTTTGAGTACGAAGGCACGAGCATCACAATAGCCGACCTGCCCGGCACTTACAGCCTCTCCCCATACAGCCAGGAGGAGATCATCGCCCGGGACTATCTCGTACATGAGAAACCGGACGTAATCATAGACGTAGTGGACGCGACCAACCTCGAACGGAACCTGTATCTAACAACACAGATAATGGAGCTTGGCATCCCTGTGGTCTTGGCGCTCAACATTTACGATGAGGCCGAAAATAAGGGTTTTAAAATCGATTTCGCCAAGATGGCCGGGATACTCGGAATCAAGGTAGTCCGCACCATTGCCACCAGAAAAACCGGTCTTGACGACCTGATGAGGGCCGCCATAGCCTGTGCTGAAAATCCCGCTGCCCATGCGCCAAAGCGGCTTAATTATGGCGGCGACATTGAAGCTTCCGCAAAAATACTGGAAGACCACCTGCGGCAGGACCATCCGTCAGTGGCCGCCGCAATGCCCCCCAGATGGCTCGCCCTCAAGCTGATGGAAGGCGACACGCATGTTCTGGAGAAGACCGGATTGGACGAGAGCGGTCTTTTGGGCAAGACGCTCAGGCACCTGCGGGCCGCCCATGGCGAAGATATCGAATCCATAATGGCCGATGCAAGATACGCCCAGGCGGCGGGGCTTACCCGCGAGGTCCTCAAAAAACCCGATATACGGAAACTGGAATTAACTGAAAAGATAGACAAGATAGCGCTTAACCGGTTTTTAGGCATTCCCATATTTCTTGCGGCGATGTGGCTTGTATTTAAACTGGCCTTCGACGTTTCCGCGCCTTTTTCCGACTGGATAGACGGGGTGAGGTCCGGACCTCTTACGAGGTGGGCGGGGGTGCTTTTGAACGCACTGCACGCCCCGGCCTGGCTGGGCTCCCTGGCAATAGACGGGGTCCTGTCCGGCGCGGGCTTTGTCCTTGTGTTCGTGCCCGTAATAAGTTTGATAATGTTTCTCATCACCTTTCTTGAGGGGAGCGGATACATGGCCAGGGCCGCCTTCGTGATGGACAGGCTCATGCACTCAATCGGGCTCCACGGGAAATCCTTTATTCCCATGCTCCTTGGGTTCGGCTGCAACGTGCCCGCCATTTACGCCACCAGGGTGCTTGAAAGCGAGAGGGACAAAAAACTGACCGCGTTTCTGATACCGCTTATGTCCTGCGGGGCGAGGCTGCCTGTTTACGTGGTATTCATTGGCACGTTTTTCGCCGCGAATTCCGGCACCGCGCTTTGGTCGATGTATGTGCTTGGAATCGTTATAGCCATATTGATTGGGCTTTTGCTCAAGGCGACCATGTTTAAAAAGGAGGCGCCCGTATTCATAATGGAGCTTCCGCCTTACAGGATGCCCACCGGAAGGGACCTCATGATACACACCTGGCAGAAGACCAAACACTTCGTCGTGAAAGCCGGCACAGTCATACTTGCGATGTCGGTGCTGGTTTGGTTTCTGCTCAATATCCCATGGGGGGTGCAGAACAAGAAGGATTCCCTGATGGGCAGGATGGGGCAGGATGCCGCGCCGGTGCTTGAGCCAGCGGGGTTTGGCAACTGGCAGGCCGCCTCTTCTTTAATGGCTGGCGTGATGGCCAAGGAGATAGTCGTGGGGACGATGGCCGAGATATATGCGCCCAAAAAGGAAGAGAAGAAGGATGCCCCCTCCTTTGCGGAAGACCTTAAAGGGATCGGCACATCATTCATCCAGGCTGTGAAAGAGGCTGGTTCGAATGTGTTTGGAGGCCTGGGCATAAAGAGCCTGTCATCCTCGGAGTCGCCGGAGGAAAAGGCCGGACATGCGCCCCTGAGGCACGCGCTCCTGGGCGCCTTTACCCCGCTTCAGGCATACGCCTTCATGGCCTTCGTCCTCCTCTACTGGCCCTGTTTGATTACGGCTATCGCCATGAAACAGGAGTTCGGGAGCTGGAAGATTTACGGCCAGGCGGTGCTGATCCATTCCGCCCTCGCCTGGACTGTGGCGGTTTTGATATTTCAGGGCGGAAAATTTTTAGGCTTGGGATAGGAGGTTTTAAATAAAAATGGGAATGGCTGATGTCATTTTGGTGGTCCTGATCATAGGCGGGGCGGTGTATCTTCTGTACCATTCCCTGTTGAAGAAAAAGGGGGGCTGCGCGGGATGCTGCGACTCTGGGGAATGCGAAACGGACAGAAAAAAATCCTGCAAGTAGACTCACTAGAAAAATTTTTAAGGGGGAGTTTTGAATGGAGCGGGTATTTTTGTCTCTTTTGGCAGTATTTTGTATGTTTCCAATAGTTTTCCTTTTGGGCTGGCGGGCGGCTTATGCTGAAGACCCCGCGCACGTAGAAATCCAGAATCCGTGTGTGGGCCCCTCAGCGCTCCTTTCACTCCTGGACCGTCCGACCTTCTCGGACAGCGCGTGCTCTGCGCCGCTTGGGCACGCCGTTTTGGAGCTGGGCTTCATGCACGCGAATGTCAGGGGCGATGGGGACGGCACTGCCGATAACTACCCCGAGGCCGAGTTGAGATTTGGGCTTCCGGGCGCAAACGAGTTTAAAGTCCTGGCGTCCAACTACACGAGCCAGAGGTCAAGCATACCGGAAGAAGATTCCTCCGGTCTTTCGGCCACCAGCATCGGTTTCAAGCGCGAGCTTGGTTATACAGATAAATGGCTTGGCGCGGTGGAGGCTGTCCTGACCCTGCCCTCAGGAAATGACGTGTTTGGAAGCCGGGGGCTTGGTGCCATGTTCAGCGGGATAGCCGCATATTCCCTTACCGAGCAAATCGGGCTGTCGCTCCAACTAGGTGTAGGCTCCCAGACCGATCCGGTCTCGGCCGGTGGCAGGCGTTTCACGACTTTTACCCAGTTTCTTACCGCCACCTGGGACCCGATGGAAAGGCTGCAGTTCTATGGCGAAGTCTTCGGGCAGACGAAAACGGCGAGCGATGAAGGGGCGGGCTATAACTTCGATGGGGGCGTCCAGTATCTTATTGTGCGGTGGTGGGAAGTGGACCTAGAGGAAGGCGTGAGGCTTGCTGGCAACCTCGGCGGCTTCACCCATTATTACGGGGCGGGCATGGGATTTCTGTTTTAAGCCAAATATGTCTTCCCTATTCCAAAAAAGAAAATCCGAGCGGAAAGAGGTAAAAATTCACGGGGAATGCCCGACCATGGGACCTGGTGGATGTTAAAATAAAAAAATGGCGATGGAAAAAATTCAGTTGAATATGCAGCCGGAAAGAGCATCTTTTTATAAATGGGCCGCCGCTCTAGCCCTTATTACCATAGTTTACAATCTTGCCGAGGGCGCGATCTCGGTCTTTTTCGGCGCTAAAGACGGGACTGTCTCACTCTTTGGATTCGGCGTGGATTCGTTTGTAGAGGTGATATCCGGGATCGGCATCTGGCACATGGTCCTCAGGATGAGGCAAAACGGTCAAAACGAAGACAGGTTCGAAAAAACCGCGCTCAAGATTACTGGAGGCGGTTTTTATATACTCACCCTAGGATTAATCGTTACCTCGCTTCTGGATATCTACAAAGGTTATAAACCAAGCACCACCTTTTGGGGAATTATAGTATCTTCTTTTTCGATTCTGGCAATGTGGCTACTGATTCATTACAAGGTAAAGGCCGGCAGGCGGTTCAATTCGCGCGCGCTCCTGGCAGACGCGGCCTGCAGCAGGACATGCCTGTATTTGTCCATTGTTCTTTTAGTCGCGAGCGTGGGCTATGAATTGACGGGAGTTGGCCTGATTGATTCTCTGGGGGCGCTCGGCATAGCCGCTTTCTCTTTCAGGGAAGGACGCGAGGCATTTGAGAAGGCGAAAGGAAAACCATGCTGTTGCGGTGGCGTGTGCGATCCGGGTACATAATTGATCCATCCCTTCGCAAAGAAACAATAATCCGGGGGACGGTATGCCTATATCTGATTAAATTAAAAAAATCAGTCCACCTGGATCTGAGCTATTAAGAATTTAGATAAAGAGCGGCGCTGCGCCTTGCAGGTACTTCCATTATTTTTTCTGGTAAAAATTGCCGTTTGGCATCTTCGGAAGCGCCGCGGTATGGCGCGCCTGCCGGAGGAGCCGTGAGCAGTTTTCATTCCGAAATGTATTTGTTACGAACGGTATAAAACAGTTCTCAAAAATTGAAACCAGGTTTCTGGACGCATCTTTGCCCGCCTCGAATTCTCGGAAGATGCCATGTTCCGTCCGGAACTTTTCGCCTGTAGGGATATCGAGCCGGGGCCGGATTTGCACCATGGTGCAATCTTTTATCATGCAATGTAGAATAGCGCAGCGGCCGCCGCATCCGTTTTAATGCGCCGGTTGCATATTTGCTGAACATATGAATAATCAGGAGGGGCATGAAATTATGAGCCAGTCATTGAGGTCAAGGGAAGAGATCGAGGAAATCAAAAAAGGGATAATGCCGCTGAATATGATTTGGGGCGCAATGCTCGGCTCTTTATTCATGTATCTGGTTGTTGGCCTCTACACCAGAAATACCATAAATATCCCCATGGAAAAAGATGTTTTGGATAAATTAAGGTTAGCTCTTTACGCGGCATCATTTGTTACTTTAACCGCCACAAGATCTATCAGAAAATTTATTCTGAACAGAAAGCCGGGAATTATTTCACGAACCACGGTTCCACCCAAAAACCCTGTCATCGCGCGATACACGACAGCGATGGTAATAGCCCTGGCCCTTTCGGAATCCATAGGAATTTACGGCCTGATCCTGTTTTTCATGGGGAAAAATGCAAAGGATCTATCTTTGTTCCTGCTGGTTGCAGCGGCGGCCATGATCTCATACCGCCCAAGGGAGGAAGAAATAATCAGCCTTGCCAAGAGGATGAATCAATTGAAGTCCGGGACTACTGAAAGAGCCTGACATACTGCGCCTAATGGAAAAGCGTGCGTCTTCTCCGGGAAAACTGTCCGGCAAGACCGGGCGGCATCCGGCCTTGCTCGCCCAGTATAATCTTGATCGCCAGTATAATAGGTTATGGCGAGCGGACAGTCTGTATTGCGTGATAGAAAAGGGGCGGAGGAGATATTTTTATGAGAGACGGTTGGGAGCCTGTAAGCGCATCCATTACGATACTTGTGGACAATACCGTTATGGAGCTGATACCTGGAAGCAAATTCGTGACCAGGCTATCCAGGCCCCAAAGCAGTTTTCTGTCCGAACACGGTTTCTCCGCATTAGTAGAGTCAGGGAACAAGAAGATCCTCATCGATACAGGGGCAACCGGTGTTGCGGTGGCATATAACCTGAAACTCCTGGGGCTTAAACCTGAAGACATCGATACGGTGGTCCTTTCCCACGGTCACAACGATCACACCGGCGGACTGGCGCTTTTCCCAGGGGAGATCATTGCGCACCCGGACGCCTTCCTTAACAGGTACCTGGTAACGCCGGCGGGGGCAAGCTTTGATCTGACATGCCCCGCTCAGGAGAAATTCAAAGACAGGGTCCGGTTTGAAAGGGGCCCGGTCAGGCTTGCTCCGGGGGTTTGGACCACAGGCGAGGTAGAAAGGACCCACAAGTGGGAGGAGCTGAATTTGTTCAGGATACAAAGGGAAGGCGCCCTGGAATATGACAGCGTCCGGGATGACCAGGGGGTCGCGATAAGCTCCGCAAACGGGCTTGCCATTATTGCGGGCTGCAGCCATGCCGGGATCATTAATACAATCGGGCAGGCCGTCAAAATATCCGGAATAAATGAAGTGTATTGTGTCATAGGCGGGTTCCACCTGATAGGGCCGGGAGAAAGCAAGATCGAAAGGACCATCGCGGAGCTGAAGAGATTAAATGTGAAGAAGGTCGTTCCCATCCACTGCACGGGTTTTGAGGCCATAAAAAGATTATCGATCGAGATGCCCTCGGAGTTTGAGTACGGGACGGCGGGGTGCAAAATAGACCTGTGAAAAAGAGGCCTCGCTTAGAATTCGTGCTTCAGATACTCATATAAAATTTCATCAACCTTCCCCAGGACTTCTTTGAATTCCCCTCCGTGGCTTTTGGCATTGGAGAAAAGCTCCGCCCGGAGAGAGGCCATTTCCGGGTCCGATGCCCTTGAAAAAGTAAGCGCCTCGCCGCGCTGAAGGGCCATGCGCTCCAGCATCAGAAGCCTCCCGGCCTTATCAGCAAATCCCCGAAGCTCCGCTATCAAGGATTCGACATCATACTCCCGCCTCTCGGACAATATAGCCCGTTTTTTAGATGATTGAGATTCCACCCTTTGGGCCAACTCCTTTACAAGCTCGTAAAGCGTGAAATACTCAAGCCCCCTTATCCCCCTTCTCCACCTTACTATCCACCCATCCTTGAACCACAGGAAGTTCCTGCACCCAAGCTCGAACAGCTCCTCCACGGGGGCCAAAAGGCCACTGGAAAGGGAGGAACGCCCCGCACTATGAAGCAGCCGCCTTTCCTTGTCCCCTGCTTTTATTTTTTCTCCCCCGAGGTGCATCCAGAGGTTTTGAAGCGCCTTTGCGCCGTTTGCGCCGCGGGGGGTGTCCAGATGTATAAGCGTTAAAAAGACGCGGCCTGCCCCGCAAGCGCCCTCAAGGGCCAACGGCTCTCCGCGCATCCTTTCAGGGTCCAGATTAAGCCTGTATTCGGCCTCAAGCGCTTCCCAGTTACGTACGGAACCCACGTTAAGGTCCGAGCTGAAGGCCGCCTGGGTGGCCTGCTCAAAGCTGGCCACTACCTGGATGGAAGGGTCCTCCGGCTTGAATTGCGAAGGCCACCATATATGAAAAAATGGACTTTTTGTTTTTGATTTGCCTGTAATGCCGTTCCAGAAAGGGTGGGGAGACACTGCACGGGCCATGATCTTCCCGCTTAAGGAGGGTACCCTTTCTTCAAGAGGCCTTCTTTTGATGTCCAGAAGCCCTATCCCCTCGCTGGTCGCCAGCCCCGCCCCGCCGCAGACACCGATATAGGAGCCGCCGCCTTCCACGAATTTTTTTATCCTGCGTGCCCCTTCGTCTCCCAGGGAGGCAAGCTTGTTGGATGCCCAACCGCCGGGCACATAAAGGAGCCTTTTGCCCTCAAGCGCCCCCTGTTTTATGTCCTCGGAGGTCACCAGGGAGAAGTCCAGGGAAAGCCCCTTCAGTGCCCTGCATGCTATTAGCCCCCACAAAAAAGACTCATCCCACAGGAGGGCGGCACTAGAGGGCATACTTTTTTTCATATCCCCTTGGGGTCAGCATATACCCACCCAGCCGGCGGCTCATGGAATTTCCGATTATGACGGTGCTTTTCATGTTTATCTTTGCGGTATCGACCTGGGAGAGGGTGGTGATAACGGCGTCTTCCCCCTCCCTTGTGGCGTCCGTTACGATGCCCACGGGCGTGCCGCCGTCTCTGTAGCCGCGCATAATGTTTAACGCCTTTTCTATCTGCGTCTTTCTGCCGCCGCTTTTGGGGTTATATATTACCGTGACCATGTCCGCGCCCGCCGCCGCCTGGAGCCTTTTTTCTATGGTCTCCCACGGGGTGAGCCTGTCTGACAGGCTTATGACGGCAAAGTCATGCATAAGGGGCGCGCCAAGCATGGAGGCGCAGGCGTTTACAGCCGAGATACCGGGTATAACCAGCACCTTCAATGCGGGGTCCACGTTGGAGGCCACCTCTATGGCAAGCCCCGCCATCCCGTAGACGCCGGGGTCCCCACCGCTTACAAGACAGACCCTGTGCCCCTGCGCGGCAAGCTCCGCCGCCTCCCTTGCCCGCACGACCTCCTCGGTCATCGCGGAGGAGATGACGGTTTTCCCCTTTATGAGGGGCTCTAAATGGGCCAGATAGGATTTAAATCCTATTACGGCATCGGCCTGTCTTATTGCATCCATCGCGGCAGGGGTAAGATGCTCAAGGCCGCCGGGGCCGGTACCCACCACAAAAAGCCTTTTCTCCTTCAGCCCGCCTGCTCCCGCTCTTGCCGCGGCAACCGTAACATTTCCGATCGCCCGCTTGCCCATCATAATAGCGTCGTCATTCCTCCCCGCTGCAAGCAGCGCGGCGGGTTCCGCCACCGCCTGCGCGCCAAGGGCCTTAACGGCGGCCTCGGACCGGGCCACGCCGGAGACGGCATTAAGCTCTTCGCTTGAAAAACCCCTCACGGGAATAGAATGCCTGGCCACGTACTCCAAAAGGCCGGGCTCCACGGCTTTTTTCTGATGGGTTGCGATCATTTTTACGGAGCCCCAAGCCAGCCCCGCATCCCTTAACGCCATGGCCACGGCACTGTCTATCTCTTCCGCCCCGGTGCCGCTGTTGCATCCTATCCCTAGCACCAGGCTTTTAGGACGGAGATAAAAAAACCCGGAGGCCGGAAGAATACCGTCCAGGACCTTATCCGTTATAAGAAGGTCCGCCTTCGCGGGTTCTTCCACTTTCGTATAATCGTCCGGCAACTCAATGTCGATATCCGTGTAAACATTGAGCGTCCTTTTCTCCAGGTGCCTTGCGGAGAGTGCGGGCAAAAGGCCGGGCGTCTCCATTGAAAGAGCATTTTCCCTTGCAAAGAGATCAACCGCGGTAAGCCCGTTTAGATCGGTCGCCGTGGTTATCACCGGGTTTGCCCCCAGGAAGGCAGCCACTTCCCTGGCAATGCGGTTTGCCCCGCCCTCGTGGCCAGAAAGAAGGCTTATCACGTTTTCCCCTTTTTCATCCATGACGACGACGGCAGGGTCCTGCCTTTTGCTTTTTATATGGGGCGCGATGGTGCGCACCGCTATCCCCGCCGCCCCGATGAAAAGAAGCGCGCGCGCCTCCTGCCAGATATCTTTGAATTCTCTGTTTTCTTTTTTATTCCTTAATTTTTTGAAACTGATGATCTCGCCCTCAGGAAACAGAGAGGCCTTGAGCTTTTGGGCCAGCTCTCTGCCCGAAGGGCTCACATAGATAATGGAAATACCTTTAAGACCAGAAACCCGTTTATCCATGCCTTTCTCTCTTTGCCCCTGCCCGCTTATCCACTGAATATCCTTCTTTATCCCGGTATTCATGGGAAAATTCCTTATCGTAGAGCTTTGACCTTTTTGGTTCTTTGCCCCCGTTGCAAATCCGGGCCCCAAGAGCCGCACCCACATATATAAGGGCGGTCTTTTTTATCCCGGCCTCCGCGGCCTTCCGTGCTATATCCGCAAGGCTGCCCTTTATCGTCCGTTCTTCAGGCCACGAGGCCTTCTCCACAACGGCCACAGGGGTCTCTGGCGGGTAGCCTCCAGCCAGGAGTTCCTCCATCACCTTGCCTATCATCGCGGAGCTTAAAAAGATGACCATGGAGCTTTGATGGGAGGCAAGCGAGGCAAGCGCCTCCCGCCCCGGCACGGGGGTCCTTCCCGCCATCCGGGTGACTATGACCGTCTGGGAGACCTCGGGTATCGTTAGCTCCTGCCCAAGGGCCGCGCAGCCCGCCCCCAGGGAAGAGACGCCAGGCACCACCCGGCAGGCAATGCCCGCATCTTCAAGAAGGGATATCTGCTCCGTAATGGCGCTATAGTACGAGATATCTCCGGAATGAAGCCTCACGGCAAGCCTTCCCGCAAGCGCCGCTTCCTTCAGGACCAGTGTGGTCTCTTCAAGCGTCATGGATGCCGAGTCGTGCAACTGCGCCCTGACACCTCTTAAAAGGTCCGGGTTTACCAGGCTTCCGGCATATACGATGACATCCGCGGCGTCCAGTAGCCTCCGCCCCTTCAGGGTCAGAAGCTCCGGATCACCCGGCCCTGCTCCTATAAAATAAACAAAATGACTTTCCATTTTTTTTATTTCCCGCCTCCGGCAATAATTATCGTGGAAAAATAATCGAGGTCTTTTCCCTCTACCTCCGGGACCGGCTTTATGATCTCCCCGTCAAGCCCCGCCCGGCAGACGTACACGGCGCTATCAGTTAGCCCTGTCTCCTCAAGCACTTTCCTGATCTCCGGAAAGACGCTGTGCACCTTCATGAGCGCCACGCACTCGAACCTGCCAAGGATATCCTTAAGGCTATCCGCCGCATTGGAGGCGGGCGCCGTATGAGACAAATAAGTGGCTGGCACGATCGCTATCTTTTCTCCGGAGAGGGCCAGACCCCGTCCGGTCCGGGCCGCGGCCGCGGTGATGGCCGTAATGCCGGGGACTATCTCCACCTCTAGCGCTGGCTCCATAAATAAAAGCGCCTGCCTTATTCTGAAAAAAGTGCTGTAGATGGAGGGGTCTCCCAGGGTGACGAACGCCACGTCCTTTCCTTTTTTCACCTCGTCCAGTATGGTTTGAGCGGCCGGCGCCAGCGCCTTGGGAGAAAGGTCCTTCACCATCGGGAAATGGATGTCCAGTATCTCCTTACCGGCCAGCCCCACCGCCTTGCCGATTATGCCAAGGGCCATACTTTCTCCATCCCGCCTGCCTTTGGGCACCGCTATCACGCTGCACCTGCCCAGTATGCGGACCGCCTTCAGCGTCAGAAGCTCCGGGTCCCCAGGCCCCACACCCACGGCATATACTTTCCCGTTTTTATCCATTTTGTTCATTTCATCTCCCTTAAAAGCGGGCCCTTATGATAAAGACCGGGTTCAGGGCCTTAAGATAATTCTTCTGATCCTTCCGGCCATCGTTTTCCCGGGGTTTCCCCACGGGCTCCATCCTGGATGCGGCCACACTCACCGCGTCCACAGAACAAAAACCCTCTTTCGAAAACAAAGAGAGAGCCTCCCCTATGCTTTCAAGCGTGACCGCGGACACCACTATTATGCCTCCAGCCCTTATTGCCCCGGAAGCGAATTTGATTGTATCCGCAAGCCTGCCTCCCGAGCCCCCGATAAAGACCCTGTCCGGGGCCGGAAGCCCCGCAAGCGCTTCCGGGGCCTCACCCTGCACCATGGTGATCCCGCCTGCCTGAGATCTTACGGCGTTCCTGTATGCCTGGGCAAGCCTCTCGGGGTCTCTTTCCACCATGTAAACATCAAGGTTCGGACTCAGTCTCTTTGCCTCAATGCCTACGGACCCGGAGCCCGCTCCGATGTCCCAAAGCACCCCCTCCAAAGGCAGCCTCAGCTTGTGGAGGATGACCGCCCTTGCCTCATCCTTGGTTATAAGACCACCATTGATATCGGAAGAGTTCCCACCCCTTGTACCGGAAGATTTTTTGTAATGTTCGAAATCGCTTTCCTCCAGGCCAAACCGGACTTTTTGATTTTGTTTTTGCTTTTGATCTTCAGCTTTACCGCCCCCCATCTCGACGGTCATCCCGCCCCCGGTTTCAACGATCATCAGATTGGGTTCACTAAAATCCGGCTTTGAAGGCCCCGCCTTTTTTATCTCTGAAGCCCCCTCGTTTTTTATCTTAGAAGCAGTAGTTACGGTCATTTTCTCATCCGGCAACCCCAGGCGCTCCAGCACATAGACCTTCGAGTCTTCGGGAAGAAACCGTGCGATCTCGCAAGGCCGGTTCTCTCCCCCGGTCAGTATCGCCAGTTTTGGGTGTATGCTTGCCAGAAGCGGAAGGTCTTCCGGCTTCCAGCGCCTTTTTTTGGGGCCGTGCAGGCTCATGAAAAAAGCGTCCTCCCAGCTTTTGCCCGCCTTCGCGAAGGCAAGCTGAACGGAAGAGACCGCCGGATATATCTTTACCTCTTCAGGAGGAAACTCGGAAAGAAGTACCCCTCCGATGCCAAAAAAAAGAGGGTCCCCGGAGGCAAGCACGCTTGCCCTGCCCTCAAAGCCGCGCAAAAAAGAGATGGTGTCTTCCACACGGGGGATGACCTTTATCTTTTGGCTTAAAGTGCCGGAAACGCCTGCGGAAAAACAGGAAAACTCCTCCGATGCGAAGACCTCATGAAGCCTGGGGCTTGCCAGTATAACATCGGCTTCTGCAAGACGAGCCGCCGCCTCCCTGCTTAACGCAAAGCCTGATTGAAGACCTATAACATTTATCTTTCTACTCATCTGAGCTTAAAAAAATCTTTCCCTCATATGATACAAGAAAGGCCGTAACGGGAAGCCCGGATACCTGATGTCCGTAAGCCGCGGCCGCAGCGCACACTTTTTTTGCTCCTTCCCCCGGCCCTGCTTGCGGCCCTGTTTGTAGAATGTAACGGAATATCTCCCGTGCCGTGTTATACGGCCTTTCGGGCAGAGGTATGCCGCATTCATGCCTCAGGAAATCCGCCGCCCGGCTTACGTCCATGGCGCCAGAGCGCACATGGGTGTCCGGCGTACCCATCGCTATCTTTATGAGCTTCGCCCATTGGGCGCAGATGTGTATCCGGCCGAACCTCTGCCTGGCCGCCTCCTTCAGGCTGAACTCAACGTAGTCCCCCATCATGATATAGGAAGGCGGCGGCAGAAAAAACTTGAATTTCCGCATATGTGCGCGCTCAGACGTCCTTCCGGCGGACAGGACCACGGTTTCAATCCCCATGGCGCGCGCCACTTTCATGGAGGCGCTGATAGCGGCCCTCCAGGCCGCTCCTGAAAGCGGTTTAACGATGCCGGTAGTACCCAATATCGAAATGCCCCCCACGATGCCAAGCCGCGCGTTAAGCGTTTTTCTGGCTAGCTCCTCTCCCTGGGGAACTGATATGGTCACCTCAATAGGGCGGGAAAGGGAAAGAGGCCCCATCACCTCCCGCACCGCCTGCGTGATCATCCGCCTGGGCACGGGATTTATGGCGGGCTCCCCAACGGCAACCGGAAGCCCCGGCCTGGTGACCAACCCCACGCCTTTGCCGCCCTTTATCAGCACGGAAAAAGTCTTCCCTTTCGCAAAAGCGGCGCTTGCCGCTATCTCTGCCCCGTTCGTGACGTCGGGATCGTCCCCCGCGTCCTTTATCACAGATGCGCAAGCCTGGCCGGCTTCCAGGGAAAGTTCGCAGCCAAAGAGCCTGAAAGAGGCCCTTTTCCTTCCCGGTAATGGGATGTCCACCTCATCACCCGGTTTTAACCGGGCTCCGGACAGCAGCTGCGCCGCGGCCTTTGCCGCCGCTGCCGCGCATGCCCCGGTGGTATATCCGGAACGTAAAGAATCTGCGGTCTTCTTACGGACGGGTGTCATTTTACCTGCTGAACTCTTTCAAAGGCCATCGTTTTCCATGATCATTTCTGCAACCCGTGCTGCGGCTTTTTTTCTTCCTGCTCCAAAAGTTCTTTTTTTGCCTGGCCTATGGTCAGGGGGAGCGAGGGGAAGCGGTACTCGCCGTCCCGCTCCAGCAGCTCGGCCAGGTGGGCCACACGCGGAAGCCTCAGATTGCACGCGCGTAACAGGTCCTTTCTGGCAAACACATCTGCCGTGGGGCCGGACAACCTGATACTGCCCCTGTCCATCACGTAAACCCTGTCCGCCAGCAGCGGGACGATATCAACATCATGGGTCGCAAAGAACAGTGTTATGCCCAACTCCCGGTTGATGCCGTTAAGCAGCTCCACTATCCTGGCCGCGCCAAGCGGGTCCAGAGAGGAGGTGGGCTCATCTAGCACAAGGACCTCCGGCCGCATGGAAAGCACACTGGCCAGGGCCACCTTTTTTTTCTCTCCGCCGCTTAAGTTAAGCGGGCTTCTGTTCTCATACCCGTCCAGCCCTACCACCTGAAGCGCCCAGGCAATGGCCTGCTCCACCTGGTCTGCGGCTATGCCCAGGTTGACCGGTCCGTAGGCAACCTCCTGGCGCACCGTGCCTGAAAAAAGCTGGTCGTCCGGGTCCTGAAAAACCATGCCGATCATCCGGCGGACCTCTTTCAGGTGTTTCAGCTTTAGCTTTTTATTTTTTTCGCCCTTTTCTATAGCCCTGCCTTTGACCGAAACGGTCCCGCCAGTGGGGGACAAAAGCCCGTTAAACAGCTGGAAAAGCGTGGATTTCCCCGCCCCGTTGGCGCCAAGCACAGCCACCCTTTCCCCCGCCTTCACCGAGAGATCTATGCCGGAGAGCGCCCTCGTTCCGTCCGGGTATTCAAAATTTACGGCAGAAAGGGAGATCAGACCCATACGCCCCTGCTTTTCCAATTGATCGCAAAGTTGCAGACCAGGAGGGCCAGCAGGACCATGCAGGATGCCGCTCCGGCCAGCAGGTCCCTGAACGGTACCGGGCCGGTGTAATAGGGTGAGGCCTTGGCGTCTTCATCATACCCTCGGGCAAGCATGGCTTTGTATATCCTCAGGCTGCGGTCAAAGGCCTTTATCAGCAGGTTCCCGGCCACTATCCCCATGTCCCTGGCCTGCCTGCGCCATGAAAGCCCTTCGCCTCCCCTTGCACGCTGGGCCTTGCGCATAGTCACGGCAGTCTCTTCTATCAAAAAAACGTAGCGGTAGATCATGTCTGCCAGGTCCAGGATAAGGCCCGGCGCCTTAAGCAGGCGCAGCGTGGCAAGGATATCGCCCATTGGGGTGGAAAAAGACAGCAGCATCGCCAGGGAGACCGCGGCAAGGATGCGCAGCATGATCAGGAAACCCAGCAGCGCGCCTTCCCGGTAGACATGCAGGGCAACTTGCCCTAATCGGGCCGTGCCTAAAACAGTATGTCCCGTGGTGAACATAAGGCTGAGCAGAACCAGCCAGGCCACACCAAAAGGCACGGACAAGCGCAGCAATATTCTTTTAAAAGACAGCCGAAGCGTAAAGATAAGGGCCCATGCGACAGCCAGGGTCCCCGCCGCCAGGGGCCACCTGGTGAGTAGGCTCACCGTGACAATAGCGGCCAGAAGGACGACAGTCTTGATCCGTCCGTCCATGCGGTGCAGATAGCTTTCGCCGGTGGCCAGCCTGCTGTATGCGGAAAGTCTCATCTGTTCTACTTTTTTTCCTTTTCCCGTTCGACCCGTTTGTCTTCCCGCCCGAACAGTTTCTTCCAGTTGTGTCCCACTATCATGCCTGCAAAAAAGTTGGCCACGGAAAATGCGCCCACCTGGGCATCGCCTGGCAGGTTTACAAAGGGATGGGCCTTTACACGGGCCACCCTGGAGGCCATGGCATTTACCGTATCATCAGTGCCGCCGCCCGTCATTTTGTGCACGTCCATATATTTGGAGACGGCAAAGATCATAAACAGCAAGGCGAACATGATCACCAGCATCCAACGGGTAAAGGGATCGAACCAGCTTATGTTTTCCGCTCCGCTTCGGGGAATGGTTTCCGCCCTGCTGATGTCATTTTTGCCATTTTTATTTTTTCTCATATTGCCAGATTTATTTTTCATATTGATACGCCGGGCTCCGCATCCCCGGCTTTTCCTGCAGCCGGGAGCGTTCCCACCGGTTTTTTATCCTTTGGTTTCTGTTTGTTCATGGAGGGCAACAGATCGGGCCGCCTGTTGTACATTGCCTGCAGCACGGCAGCCGTGAAAACCGCTTCGGCCACTGCCAGCGGCAGCTGTGTCGGGCCGTACCCGGCAAAAAAGATCATCCACTGTTTGACCAGGGGGATATGACCGTGCAGGCTTAAAGCCAGCTCAAAAGCGGAAGTCAGGTAGGTCACCACATCACCCACAAAGCCGGCTGCGCCTGCCGCAAGCCATAAGGGAGAATTTAAACGCCTCAGGAGCCGCCAGCAGAGATAGCCCGAAATCCCACCGGCAATGCCCATTGAAAAGTCATTGGCCCCGATGGTGGTGATGCCTCCGTGCCCAAGAAAAAGGGCCTGAAAAAAAAGAATGACCGATGTGACCACAGCCGTGGCGAAAGGCCCCACTATGATGGCCGCAAGTGGTGTGCCGCAGGGATGTGAGCAGGAGCCCGTGACCGGAACCGGCAGGTGCATGGCGGAAATAACGAATACCGCCACCCCAACCATCGCTAAAAAGGGCTTGTAGGAGAGGTTTTCCCTGATCCGCCTTTTTATCTCCCGGAGCCCCGGATAAACGAACAGAGCCGTGACCCCGTACCACATGGCGCAGGTCTGGGCAGGCAGAATGCCGTCTTCAATATGCATGAGGCCCCGTCTCCATATCCTGGTAGAAACGCTCCGGGCGCGAACGGTCAGTTTTTATCATTTTTACCGGCCAGAAGTAAAAGCGCGTTTACGATGGCCGCAGCCACGGTGCTTCCGCCTTTCCTGCCCGCGTTGGCGATGAAGGGGATTTCCGCTTTTTCTCCCTGTGAGGCAAGGAGCGCCTTCGACTCCACCGCGCGGACAAACCCCACGGGCACGCCTATCACAAGCCTTGGTTTCAGGACTCCTTCATTTATAAGCCCGATGCAGGCAAAAAGAGCGGTAGGGGCATTGCCTATCACGTAGATGCCCGCATTGGGCTCCTTGAGGGCCAGCTCGCATAATCCCCTCTCCGCTCTTGTCCTTGAGGGGTCATCGCCTTCCACGCTGTTTATGCCGCACAGGACCTTTCCGCCGAAGACTGAAAGCGCCTTTTTATTGATGCCCGCCCGCACCATCTCCACATCCGTTATTATGTCCATGCCGCTTCTTACGGCCTCGATGCCGGCCCTGACCGCATCCTGATGGAAAATAAGGGTGTCCATGAATTCAAAATCCCCGGTCGCGTGCACCACCCTTTGCACAATGGGCACCATCTCACCAGACAAAAGACCCGCCTCTTTGGCTATTATTTCAAAACTCCTTTTCTCTATCTCCCAAGGCCTTATTTCCCCTTTTGCCGCCTCTATACGCGCTTTTGCCACGCCCACTATCTCGTGGGCCACCCCAAGAGGCTCGGTATAGATGAAATCGATCCCGGGATAGAGAGCGCGGGCCTCCTCTGTAATGCCGGGGATGTCCTTTGTCACATGCGCCCCCGCGTTTAAAAAATAGGGGTGGATTATTATCCGCTCCGGCTGGTCCAGCGCGGCCTCTTTAATGGCCGACATCAGGTCCGGCTGCTCGAACTGCAGATAGCACACCTTTACGCATTCTTTCCGCACGCAGCCGGGGTGTAGCATTCCGTGTAATATCCTGCCCACAATGTCCATCCGGTTAGCGTCTTTTTTGGGGCTCCCGTGGCCTACAAGAATAATGACCTCCATAGAATGAAAACTACCCCTTCCTTTCCTTTTTTGAGCGCCTTATGGACCGGACCATATTTTCGGCCGCCCTGGGGTTGGAGCCAAAATGGAAATGCGTATAGCCCGCCAGGGTGGATTTATACAGCGCCGAAGATTTTTTTGTTTTTATTTTTATTTCCATTTTCTTGTCCATTTCCCCTCTGTCCGCTTCGCCAAAAACATTAAAGCGCACCCCCGGCTTTCCGTCTTTTATCTCAAGGACCTGGCTGTAGTGGAATTCATGCCCGCGCAGCCTGGCATTTTTTCCCCCAAGCATGCAGTCCTCTGAAAAAACGGCCTCCCTGTACCCAAGCGAGGGCCTTCCCTTTACAGTTTCGCCCGTATGCTGCATTATCCCGGTAACCATGGGCAACACCCCGCAGAGTGGGAAAAATTCCCCACCTTCCATTATGTCTTCACCTGAATACCCGCTTCGAATGCCTTCACCCAGATACATAAACCCGCCGCACTCGGCAAATACCGGCCCCCAGGCCTCCGCCCAATTTCTTATGGAGGCGGTCATGCTTTCGTTTTCGCAAAGCTCCCGGGCGTAAAGCTCCGGGTAGCCGCCGCCAAGATATACCGCATCCGCGTCCGCTGGAAGCCCGCCATCCGAAAGGGGGCTAAAGGGTAGGATCCGGGCCCCGGCGTCCCTCAGCATATCCAGGTTGTCCTCATAGTAAAAGCAGAAGGCCCTGTCCCTGGCCACCGCTATATTCACCGTGGACCCAGGTTCATTTTCCGGGCTCTCAAGCGCGGGGCTGCATGTCTTGCCGTCCTTTGCCGTTTCCGCCAGCTCCCGCACCCTTTTAATGTCAATGTGGCGGATAACTGCCTCAGCCAGCAGCTGCAGCGCTTCTTCGCTGATTGGCCTTTCCTCTGCCACGGTCAGCCCCAGGTGCCTGGCAGATATGGAATAGCCTGCGTCCCTGGGCAGATAACCAAGCACTTCAACGCCCCGGCACGCGGACTTGAGTTTCTCATAATGTCCCGCCCCCGCCACACGGTTGAAAATGACCCCCCGTATCCCGCCTTCGCTGTTAAACCCCCGGATTATGGCCCCGGCGCTCTCGCCCATGCCGCCGGCATCTACCACAAGGACAATGTTTTTTGTCCCAAGGGCCTTGGCCAGGGCCGCAGTGCTCCTTTCCCCTCCGTCAAAAAAACCCATGACCCCTTCGGTTACCGCCAGGCCGGCCCCGGCGCAATGCCTTCTTACGCATTCCCGCACGTAATCGACGCCGCACATCCATAGATCCAGGTTCCTTGAGGGCCGGCCCGCTATCATACTGTGAAGGCCGGTGTCTATGAAGTCCGGGCCCGCCTTGAAAGGCTGGACATCATGTCCTGAAAACTTTAGGGCCGCCAAAAGCCCCAGGACCACCGTGCTTTTGCCGCACCCGCTGTGAGTGCCCGCTATAATGAGCAAAGCACGTGCCTCCTCAGGTCTCAGGATATGGAATAAAATAAAAAATCCCGGTTGGTTTTTTATTAATTAAAAAACCAATCGGGATTGCACCCAGTTTGCTTCATCCCAGGACAGGACTTTCCACATCCCGCCCGCTCCTTCCGCGAAGGGAAAGAGCTTCTTATATCGGATCGCAGGCAGGTCTTCTGGCTACCCGGTTCATCCTCACCTTCCCTTCCCATGCCCCTTTTTGTAAGGCACAGTGGTTTTGAAGGTTCTTGTCCCCGGTTACAGCGGCGGGACCGCTCCCGATTTCCACGGGATTCCCTTTTTCTGCCCCCGCAGGGGCACCTGCAAACCGTACGTCAGTAAGACTCCCGTATCGTCAAATTCGATATGAGGGACGCCTATGCTAACCATTAAATCAGAAGCGTCCCCAGATTGTCAATTTTCGGGCATCATCTTGCCGGTCCTGTTGACCCTTTACAGGCGTTTCCCGGGAGTCTTAGCCGATGCCAGATACCCTTTATTTCCGCATATCTTTGCCTGTTTACGGCTCATGGGCATTATCTTGACCCCACAGAGGGCGAAGATATTTCCCTCTGCCACTTTTGCCTTGAAATCGTGATAGAACCTGGCAGAGGCGGTGCGGGCTCTGGACTCAGCCGCCCTCATGCCATGGTCATAACCTATGCTGAAGCCGGTCAGGATGCCTATAGCCAAAACGCCAAAGAAAAGCACCAGTCTCGCTAATTTCATGTTCATGCCGCTTCCTCCTTTCAAGAAAAAAGGAAAATTCAAAGGATCTGACATTACCCCATTATCTCAACAGAAACCCACCCTTGCAACCGTTTTTTCCAGTCTAAACTTATAGTTATAACTGTTATAATTGACGATATGGAAAAGGCCAAGGCGCACGTGATATTCAAGGGCAGGGTGCAAGGGGTCAACTTCCGGGCCTTTGTGCAGAGGGCCGCGGAAGCGCTGGACGTGGACGGATGGGTCAGAAACCTCCCTGACGGCACGGTCGAAGCAGTATTCGAGGGAGACAGGGGCTCTGTCGAGGAGGCCATAAAAAAGTGCCGCACCGGCCCGGCTTTCGCCAATGTTACGGAGGCCGGCATAAAGTGGCACCCTTACGAAGGGGAGAAGCCCGGCGGCGGCTTTTCCATAAGATATTAGGACCAGAATAAAATATTCCAATGATAAAAACCATGACCGAAAAAGTCCTTGCCGGAGGAATGATCACCAGGGAGGAGGCCCTTTTTCTGGCTGCAGTGGATGCCGGGGAAACGGCTGCACTTTTTGAGGGGGCAAACCGCATAAGAGCGGCTTTCAGGGGAAACCGCGTCGATCTATGCTCCATAATAAACGCGAAGTCGGGGGCCTGCCCGGAAAACTGCGCCTATTGCGCCCAGTCCGCAGCGGCAAGGACGGACATTAAAACGTATCCGCTTTTAGGAACGTCAGAGGTATTGAAATCGGCCGTGGAGACAAAAGCAACCGGGGCAAAGAGGTTTTGCATCGTCACAAGCGGCAGGAAACCGGGGAGCAGGGAGCTTCAAGCTATTGCCAGATCAATAGAAAGCGTGCGGAAAGCTGGGCTCCTGCCATGCGCCACCTTGGGGCTTTTGTCCCTGGGCGAACTTAAGTCTTTAAAGGACGCGGGCCTTAACCGTTATCACCACAACCTTGAGACCTCAAAGCGGTTTTTCCCGGAGGTCTGCCAGACCCATACGTTCGAGGAAAAGCTGGCGACGATCGAGGCGGCAAAGGAGGCCGGGCTGGAGCTTTGCTCCGGGGGGATATTCGGCCTTGGAGAGGAATGGGAAGACAGGGTGGACATGGCCCTTCAGGTAAGGCAGTCCGGCGCGGACTCCGTCCCCCTTAATTTCCTCATCCCGGTACCTGGCACCGCCCTTGGCGGCAGGGAGGTCCTGCCTGCCCTTGAAGCGCTCAAGATCATAAGCCTCTACAGGTTTCTGCTGCCTCAAAAAGAGGTGCGCGTATGCGGAGGCAGGGGGCAGTGCCTTGGGGAATTTGGCCCTATGGTGTTCAAGGCCGGGGCAGACGGGCTTTTGATAGGGAATTATCTTACAAAAAAAGGCTGTTCGCCTGAGGATGACCTGCGCATGATAAAAGAGCAGGGGCTCACCCCGGCCTAAAGAAATTATGAAAAAAGAAAAAGGGGGAAAGAAAGAAAAAAAGAAAAATCCCCGGCCTCTCTGGTCAATCCGGATGAGGGCAGGCAAGGGTGGCGGCCACATATCCGGGGCAGAGGGCATTTTCGACGAAAAAGACGTGGCAAAAACCCTTCAGGAATACTACAGGAGGGCCCTTGCGCATTCCAGGGGCAAGCCGGATGCCCTGGTGCTGAAAGCGGAGCTCCTTCCCGCCCCTCCCCTGTCCATTACAGCTCTTCCCGTATCTACCCTGGCAACAGAAACAAAAAGTCCGAAGGAGGCAAGGCAAAGGGCCGTGGAACTATTGATCTCCGCCGGGGTGTCGCGGCGGGCTGCAAGCGCTGCCCTGAAGATACTTCGGACCGGGGGACTGAAAGGGGCCGCCCTGCTGGATGCGGAAGAAGGCATAAGGCTGGACGCGGAGGAGAAAAAAGGGGTGCGGGCCTCGATGCTCGGGATCACAAAAAAGGCGGAGGGGGAGCTTTCAGCTGGCCTGAGGCGGGCAGGCATCGGCGAGGTGCACTCCCGTGTAAAAGACGCCCTTATAATAGCCTCCAAAGTGGCCTCAGCCCCTGGAGTGCTGGCCGAGCTTTGCATATCTGACGATCCGGATTACACGACGGGTTACGTTGCGGGGGCATCGCTTGGGTACATGAGGCTGCCCGGCATAAAGAAAAACGGGGACCGCGGAGGAGGCAGGGTCTTCTTCATAAGATCCGGCCTAATAAAGGAAGGCCGCCAGCTTGACCAACTGATCGAATACCTGGGGAGAACCCCCGTTATGGTTGGAAAAATTTCCTCCGTGAACGATATAATCACCTCCCATGAGCCCCGAAAATCAAAAACCACTGGAAAGCAAAATAGAAAAAAATAAAAAACTCTCCATCATCGCAAATCCGGCGGCAAGGAAATCGTCTTTAAAGAAAGTTGAACTCGCCTCGGAGCTCCTGGGCAGGGCAGGGTGGGATGTGGAGCTCATGTGGACGCAGGAGGCGGGGCACGCAACCAGGCTGGCAAAACAGGCGGCCGATGGGGGAGCATATCTTGTGGTTGCGGCCGGAGGGGACGGGACGTTTAATGAAGTAATGAACGGCCTCACGACAGGTAATGAGGTAATGAATGGCCCTGCGGCGCGCGGGCCGGCCATGGCCCTTCTTCCCTTGGGCACCACGAACGTGCTGGCAAAGGAGTTGAAGGTTCCGGAAGATGCCCGGGGTGCGGTCAAAAGGATACTTGAAGGCCGGGTGCGGGAGATATACCTTGGGAGCATGTCTTTCCCTGACGGCCGTCGTAGAAGGTTCTTCCTCATGGCGGGTATGGGCTTCGATGCGGAGGCGGTCTATCAGGTAAACCGGAGGCTCAAGAAGCTCTACGGGAAAGCCGGATACCTGACAAGCGGGCTTAAACTCCTTAAGAGCTGGGCGCCGGAGCCAAAGAGCGTATTGATCGACGGCAGGCAATATTTCTTTTCAAGCCTTATTGTCTGCAACGGGGCCAGATATGGAGGTTATCCCAAAATGGCCCCGGATGCCAGCGTTGAGAACGGCTGGCTTTATGCCGTGGTCATGAGCGGCAGGAAAAGGCTTGATGTCCTCAAGTACGCATTGGGCGTCGTTACGGGAAGGCATACCTCCTTTAAGGACGTGGCCTATCTGAAGTGCCGGTCCGTACAGGTGCAGGATACGGCCCGCATACAGGCCGACGGGGACTATATCGGGGAAAGCCCGGTGCTCATCGAGTCCGCCAAAGAAAAACTGAAGCTGGTTTATTGAGGCCGTTGCCGGGCCGGAGACCTTATATCTTCAGCTCATCACAGAGTTTCAGGAACCCGTCCTTTATTTTGGAAAAAGCCGGCAGTTCGAGCGCATCGAGGTCATGCTCCAGCTTTCTGCCCGTCCTTGATTGCAAATCCAGAAGTATATCCTTTTTGATCTCAGCGACTACAGGGTACCGCGCCTGGTCATGGAACCGGTGCTTCTCCTTCTCTATGTGTTTTTGAACCTCGTGCAGTTTCTTCTTCAGGTCCTCGCTTTTATAATCATCGGCCGAGGCGTGCAGGACCGGCTCGAACAGTTTTTCATCCAGGAATTTAACAAGCTCTTCTCTTTTTCTGTCTTCAACTTTAATGGCCATAGAGATTTCCTCCCCTTTCTGATCAAATGTTATCAATGAACCGGCCTGCGTTCAAGTCGTCCTGAAAAAGGAAAGAAGCCGGGATAGAACCTTTGCCGCTTCTTTGATAGAATCCAATCAGGAAGAGAAAGAATTACGGCAGGCAGCAGGGAAAAAAGAAAAAATCCTGGCGTATTTTTTGACCCAAAAACCACAAATCTTTTCTGAAGGAGGACAAAAACCATGCCAAAGACGGCAAAAATAGAGGAGGCGCTTATAGCCGCCCCGAACAATTACAAACTGCTTTTTGAAAATGACCGCGTGCGCATGCTCTCGCTCACCATAGACCCGGGCGAAAGGACCGCCATGCATTCCCTGCGGGACCATCTGGTCTATAACATTTCGGACTGCACCGCCACCTTCATAAGCCCGGAGGGGGAAGCCGAAAAATGCAACATGAACGCGGGCCAGGCGCACTGGTTTCCCGGCACATCCCACGAGATGGCAAATGAAGGGTCCAAGCCTCTGGAGCTCATCATCACGGAGTTCAAAGACTGAAGTTTTTACGCCGGGAATTGCAAAAACAAAAATTTCGCGGCAACAAACAAAAGCCGCTGCAAAAAGCAAAAACAAAAACCTCAGAAAGCCGGGCGGTCTTTACGGAGGCCGCCCGGCTTCTGCTTTATTTCTTCCTGACGCCTAAAACGTGGAATATGCCAGGCAATATGAACAGCACCAGCGGGAACTGGACAACCAGGCCGGAGATGATCGCTATGGCCAGGGGTTTTAGCATAGCGGCCCCCTGGCCAATGCCAAGCGCAAGCGGAAGCAGCGCCAATATGGCCGCAAATGTTGTCATCGCTATGGGGCGCATACGGTTTTTCCCCGCCAGGACAAGCGCTTCCTTTTTGTCAGCGCTTTCGTCCAGGTCATAGTATTCAGAAACATAAAAAATAGCCACTTCCGTAGCGATCCCGATGATCATCGTCATTCCCATCATGGCGGAGATGTTAAGCTCGGTGCCCGTGATGAACAGCCCGATAAATACCCCCATGACCGCCAGAAGAGAGGTTGCCAGGATGGCCATAGCCACCCGGAAACTTTCATAAAGGTAAAGGAGCAAAAGGAAAACCAGCGCAACAGCGGCGGCAAATACTGCCATAAGGCCCGCAAAGGCTATTCTCTGTTGCTTGTAAAGCCCTCCAAGACTGTAATAGACGCCTTTGGGGAAAAGTCCCGGCCGCGCAAGGGCGCGCTTTACGTCACGGATCACCGAGCCCATGTCCCGGCCGCTTATCCTGCCGGTAACAGCGACCATCCTTTTTAAGTTGTCGCGCATTATCTGGGGCTGTCCGGTGATGGCGCTTATGGTGGCGATCCTGCCAAGCGGGAACAGATGCCCGTCGGGAGCCCGCAGCTGAAGCAGTGAAAGGTCCTCTTCAGTGGCCCTGAACTTCTCCGGTATCCAAACCCGCACACCTACCATCTTGGGGCCCTGCCGCACCTGGGTAGTGACCAGGCCGCTCATAAGGGCATCCAGGTCCTTGGTGATGGTTTCCGGGTTCACCCCTTCAAGCGCGGCCTTCACGCGGTCCACCTTTATATCCAGCGCGTCTCCCGCAAGGACTATCCCGTTGTCCACATCCACCACGCCTGGGATATTGCTTATCAGGTCCGCCACCTTGGGGCCAAGCTCCCTTAGCACCTTGCCGTCATCTGAGTATATCTTTATATCTATCGGCTGCGGGACCCCGGTAAAATCCCCTATCATGTCTTCTAAAAGCTGGGCCATCTCGATGTGCAACCCTGGAACGGCACCCTCTACTTTTTTCCGAACGTCGTCCATCACCTGCTCTATGGGCCTTCTGGGGAAAGGTTTTAACCTCACAAAGAAATCGCCTTCATAGGCTTCGGTGACGCCCCCTCCAAGCTGAAGCCCCGTGCGCCTGGAATAGGTCTGGACATCGGGCGTCTTGCGAAGTAGGCTTCCCACCTGCCTGAGCAGGCGGTCCGTCTCGGCCAGCGAAGTCCCGGGCTCCGCCAGGTAATCGATGATGAAGCCCCCTTCGTCCATTTTGGGCATGAAGCCCGTGCCAAGGTGCTTGTAGCTCACCCATCCTGCCAAAAGGAGCGCCGCCACGGGCAGCAAAAGCAGAGCCGGACGGCCAAGCAGGCGGCCCATGACCTTCTCATACCCCCTGTGGGCCTTCTCTGTAACAACTCCCCCTTCCTCCTGGTCCGCGTCCTTTTGTCCCAGCAGATGGTCGGCAAGAAGGGGGACCGCAAGCCATGCCACAAAATAGGATATGAACAGGCTGGCGGCCATCGTAAGGGACAGCGCCTTGAAAAAAGCCCCCGTGACCCCGGAAAGAAAGGCCAGCGGCGCGAAAATGACGATGGTCGATGCGGAAGAGCCCACAAGCGGCCTGGTAAACTCTGCCGCCGCGTGCATTACCTTATTGTGATGTGCGGCCGCTGTTTCTTTGCCGCCCCCGCGCAATCTCCTTACGATATGCTCAAGCATGACGATGGTGTCATCGATGATAAGCCCCACCGCCGCGGCCATGCCCCCAAGCGTCATCATGTTGAAGCTCTGGTGCATCACATAAAGCAGAAGGATGGAGGCCGCAAGCACTCCTGGCACGGTAATAATGGCAATGAGCGTTATCTTTATGTTCCTGAGAAAGACAAAAAGTATGATGGCCGCAAGCACCACGCCTATCAGTATCGCGTCCCGGACGCTCCCTGCCGACGCCTTTATGAGCTGGCTCTGGTCGTACCAGTTGGCGATCCTGACACCCGGTGGTATCTGGCTTTTGAACGAGGCCAGCCTGGCCTTCAGGTCACTGGCTATCCGGACGGTGTTTCCCCCGCGCTGTTGATAGATATTAAGCAGAACGGCATCATGTCCGTCAGCGGTAACGCGCGTCCATTGCGGCACGGCGCCGCGGGTGACAGACGCCACATCCGCAAGCATCACGGGCCCGTTTGCCCCGGAGCGAAGGACGGTGTTTCGTATCTGGTCAAGCCCGGTAAACCTGGTGTCTGACATTACCAGATAAAGCTTGTAGTGGTCCTCAAGCCGTCCCACGGCGGTTATGACGTTTGCCGCCGAAAGGGATTTGGCAACATCCGAAAGAGAAAGGCCGTAAGAGGCAAGCCTGGCCGGGTCCACCGTTACACGGTACTCCTCCACGGCCCCGCCCTGCACCTGTACCTTTGCCACTCCGTCCACCGCGGAAAGCAGCGGCCGGAGCTGATAATATGCAAAATCGCGCAGCCCGGTGAGCGATCGGGTATCAGAGGTCAGGCTGTAGGCCAGCACGGGGTCAACCGTGGGGTCCATTCGCTTAACGGAGAATGTGGTGCCTGCCGGAAGCAACGGCATCGCCTGGTTTATGGCCGATTCCACCTGTAGCAGAGACTGGGCCATGTCCCTGCCCCAGTCAAAATCAACAATCACCTCGGCGCTTCCCCGGCTGGTAGTCGAGTGGACGCTTACGACCCCTGGCACACTCCTTACCGCCTGCTCCACGGGCAGGGTAACCTCTATGGCCATCTGGCTTGCGGGGCGGTCCCCCGCATCCAGCTCCGCGGCCACCCTCGGAAAACTCACATTGGGCAGCAGGGCAACCGGCAGTTTTACGCTGCTTGCGATACCCCCAAACATGAGCACCGCCAGGAGAAAGAGGATGGAGCGGCGGTGATGCTGGACCCACCCGGTAAAGGTCATTGCGCCTTTTCCACCTTTACATTCATTCCATTCCGCAGTTCGTAGTTACCGAGCACCACGGCTTCATCGCCGGGTTTCAAGCCGATTCCGGAGACCTGGACTTCGTTGCCGCTTTCAAGGCCGGTTTGTACGAAGTGTTTTACCGCTCGTCCATCCCTGACCGTATAAAGTACAAATTTACCGCTTTCAGGAAGCACCGCGCTCCGCGGCACGGCCAGCCCAAATGAGGAAGCCGTCTCTATCCTGCCCCTGATATATTCTCCCAGCAGAAAATCGCAATTCCCGGGTATAGAGACAAATACATCCACCAAGCGCGTGGCTGTATTGACTGCGCGGGATATTTTCCTTATCTTTCCTGTAATCTTTTTCTGGATCGGCTCATTTACAGGGGAAAGCGAAACGGACTGGCCGGAAATGAGCCGCTCTGCGTCATGTGGCTCAACCCCAAGCCGGACCTCAAGGCGGTTTTGCGATATGACCCCCACAAGCGGCTTGCCGTCCGCAACGATTGCGCCCTCCTGGACGTTGACCGAGCTTATTAATCCGCTCTCTTTTGCACGGATCACTTGTTTGCCGTCCACCCCCATCATTTTAAGGCTTTCAAGCTGCGAGGAGGCCTGCTGGAAAACCTCCTGGGCTTTTAGAATCTGGGTGTTCGTGGCAAGTTTGAGGTCAAACAACTGCTTTATGTGATCAAGGTTCTGTTTTGATATATTGAAGGAGTTTTCCGCCTGCTTGAGCTGAAGGACGGTATCGGGGCTTGGTTCCACTTCCAAAAGAGGCTCGCCCCTTGAAATCTTCTGGCCAGCGCTCACCATTACCTGGTCTACCCTTATTTCATATGGCACGGAGGCCACGCGCACTGCGCCCGGCGCTGGGACCACGTCTCCGAAAACACTAACAGAGGCAGAAATAGTTTTCTTTTTTATCGGGGCAACCCGAACGCTGGCTACAGGACCAGCGTCAACAGCCGTTTCTTCTTTCGCATTCGCTTTTGGCGTTTCTCCTTTATGAAGGACCCATAAGCCGTCAATGGCCAGACAAATGATCACAAATGTAATCAGGACGCTCCGCGAGGAGAATTTCATTTTCTAAATACCTCCTAAATTACCGTCGCTTCCAATATATTCTCCGGCGGTGATTTCAAGCGCAACATACAAACCGGCAAGGTTCTGCTGGAGTTTAAGGACATCCAGACGCCGTGTGGTCAGCCGGTCCACCTCATTGTAATAGCTCAGGACATCGATATTTCCTTCAAGAAAACCGCTGTATGAGACCTTGACAAGCTTTTCCAGGGTTTGCACTGATTTATCGGTGGCGTCTATTTGGGTTTTCACCGATTTAATGTCCGCCAATATGCCCGCGGCATCCGCCCTCGCCTGAAAGACCCTGTTCATGTAGTCATCATAAAGCTGTTTCCTGCTCGCCTTTTCAATCGCTATATGGCCCTGGTTACGGTCAAAGAAAGGAAGGCTTATCGATACGGAAAAACCGGTCGTTATGACATTGGTTGTATCCCGCGCGTGTGAAAACCCGATACTTATGCCAGGGAACTGCGCGCGCACCGCCGCCCTCAGACGGGCCTCCTGGCTTTGATAACCCAGCTTCAGGGCAAGGAGGTCCAGCCGCCTGTTTTCGAGCCCATTCATGATGTCGTGCAGGGCCGGAAGAGTTTTGGGCCCGGCCAAGTTTATGATCGGTTTAAGCTGGATTTTGATTGACGGGGGAAAACCAAGGATGCGGTTCAGGCCAAGTCTTTCCTGATTGAGCTTCTGGCTGATATCAAGGACTGTGGAATGGATTCTTCTCAGCGTGGAGTCCACTGCGTCCTGGTCAACTATTGTCATATTGCCTTCGGCAACCGCCTTTTTGATGGCCTCCAGGTTCTTCCTGAGATCCTCCTCTTCTCTTTGCGCAACCCGAAGCTGGCCTTTAAGCATAACAATCCTGTAAACGCTCAATTTGGCGGACTCCGCCACTTGCCACTCCCTCCAGGCTATATCGAGGTTGACGGACGCCTCTTGAGCGCGGGCGGCATCCACCCTGGCCCCGCGGGTAAGCAGGGATTTTATGTCCCAGTCCAGCCCAAGCCCGTAGGCGTTCACCGTACCCTGGTCGCTCCCGCCGGAAGGGACATCGAGGCTGTAGCTGAAAGCCGGGTTTGGAAGGATGCCGGCTTGAAGGAGCTGGGCTTTAGCGAGGCCCAGGCGGACACGCTCCGCACGGAGCGCGGGGTTCGTTATAACGGCGATTATCGCGGCATCACGGGCGGAGATGCCTTTTGAAAAATCGATATTGCGCGGCTTCAGCACGGGGTGTTTTATCTCTTCAGCTTTTATGCTTACCGCTTGCTTGTCCGGGGCCGCCAGCCTGCGGGATACGGCCGCCTGATCTATAGGTTTTGGCTGATAGACGGCGCAGCCCTGGAGGACCAGGATAAGAGCCAGAAAAAGCAGAGGCTTTTTATTCGCCTTCGAAAATCGGACGTAAGGACCTTTTTTTTGGTCGATCGGATTCGTTCGCTTGCCCTTCTGGATGCGCTTACTTCCTTGCGATGAAAATTTATTTTATTATAATACTCCCGGCATCAGCTCAAATCAAGGTTTTAAGCCCCCACCCCGAAAACACAGTAAGGTGAAAATGAAACGCCGAGCAGAAAGATCAATATGGAATGTCTTCAGATCATTGCCGGGAAACGCCTCTTTTGACGTTTTTTCATTTCAGGGCCTGGAAGTTCATTTAAGGCCCCGAATCATTTTGAAATTCACTCCAATGCAAAGAAATAAAAAAGCTCCGCCCTTTGCGCAACGGGCATTATCTCATGCAGGTCCCCCGGCTCCACCACGATGCAGTCGCCACCCTTCAGGGGGACCTCTTCACCGTTGATCCTGAAGACCGCCTCACCTCCCACGCAGTAGAAGACCTCAAAGCCGTCTTCATGGGAATGGGCCACGGCGGAGTCGCCCAGCCCAAGCACAACATGGCTCAAATGTCTGACGCAGGCGGCCGGCTCGCGCGTGAAGACATGCTTTTTTATGCCCGGAGAATGGGTCACCGGGGTTTCCAGTGCATCTTCAAGCCTGAGGTGTCTCATGGGTTAGAGTTTATCATGGATGAGGAATGTTAGAACCTTCTCAAATAGGTTCAAGATTGTTATTTGCACCTTGCGTGCGATAATCTAACCAGATGCAAATTGCCGAGTTGGAGAAATACGGGGCTCCCCCCCAGCTGGTCCAGGTCCTCCGGGCCGCAGGCCGCGAAAAACTGTATCCCCCGCAGGCCGACGCTGTCCGGGAGGGGCTTTTTTCAAGCGGGGATTCCTTTGTGATATCCGCACCGACTGCCGCAGGCAAAACCCTTATTGCGGAGATGGCCGCCCTTTCCGTGTTCCTTAATAAAAAGGGAAAGATTATCTACCTGGTCCCGCTCCGTGCGCTGGCAAGGGAAAAGTTCGAGGATTTTACCAGCAAGTACAAGGCCATCGGGATGAAGGTAGTCCTGAGCACCGGGGACTTTGACAGCGATGAGCCTTGGCACAGGCAGGCGGACCTCGTTATCTGTACAAATGAAAAGCTGGACTCCCTCATAAGGCACCGCGCGCCGTGGCTTTCTCAAGTCGGGCTCATAGTGGCAGACGAGGTGCATCTTCTTGGTGACGGGCACCGTGGGCCGACGCTGGAGGTTGTCCTCGCAAGGCTCAGGTTCGTCAATCCGTCCCTAAGGACCATATCCCTTTCAGCCACTATCCCAAACGCCATTGAGATAGCCGGATGGCTTGGGGCAAGGCTTATCCAGTCCGTCTGGAGGCCTGTGCCCCTCAAGGAAGGGGTTTTCTTCAACGGGGCCGTTATCTTCAACGACGGCAGCACCAACTGGGTGGAGGCCGCAAGCGGCCTTGACGCCCTGGACCTGGCGCTGGAGACCATCGGGCAGGGCGGGCAGGCCCTCATCTTCGTGGGCACAAGAAAATCCGCCGAGGCGATGGCAAAAAAATCAGAGGCCCACGTGAGCGCCCGCCTTTCCGCGCTCGAGGCCGAAAAACTGGAAAAACTCTCCAAGGGGATCGAAGGCAGCCAGACGGAGCCCACGCGCCTTGGCAAAAAACTTGCCGGATGCGTGGCAAGCGGCGTTGCCTTTCACCACGCGGGCATCATCTACGCCCAGAGAAAACTGGTTGAGGACGCCTTCAGGGAAAACCGGATAAAGCTGCTTGCCTCCACAACCACACTTGCCATGGGGCTTAACCTGCCTTCCAGAAGGGTGATAATAAGGGACTGGTGGAGGTACGAACCCGGAGAAGGGATGCAGTCCATCCCGGCGATAGAAGTCAAGCAGATGGCGGGAAGAGCTGGGAGACCCGGCTATGACAGGTTCGGGGAGGCGGTGATGATAGCCAGGAACAAGAGGGACGAAAAACACCTTTTCGAGAAATACATAAAAGGAGGGCCTGAGGAGATATCCTCCATGCTGGCAAGCGAGACCGCCCTCCGGACGCACATACTTTCTTCCATAGCCGGATTGTTCACGACGGACATGGGGCAGCTCATGGAGTTCCTGGGCAAGACGTTCTTCGCCCACCAGAGGGGCACCGGCTTTCTTGCCCCCATAGCGGAGAGCATAACCGGCTTTCTGCTGGAGGAGGGCATGATAAAAACCGGGGCCAATGGCCGGTTTGCCGCCACAAGGTTCGGCCGGAGGGTCTCGGAGCTGTACATCGACCCTCTGGGTGCGGTGATCATAAGGGACGCCCTCCGGAGTCCCAAAGAAAAAGACCCGTTTGCCCTTTTCCATATGCTTGCCCGCACGCCAGATATGATGAGGCTCTCGATAAAGAAAAAAGACCGTGACGAGATGCTGGACGTCTTTAACGCCCATGCCCCTTCCCTGCTCATGCCGGACGATGACATCTACCTTACCGAAGGCCTGCTCTCGGAGCTTAAAACCGCCTCCGTTTTGATGCAATGGATACTGGAGATGCCGGAGGAAAAGATAGTAAACCATTTTGGTATAGGGCCGGGAGACCTAAGGACGCTCGTGGAGCTGGCCGACTGGCTTCTTTATTCCTCAAGGGAGATAGCCAGGGTCATCGGGCTTAAGGAGGCGGGCGAGGACATTGCGATCACCAGGATAAGGACCCACTACGGCGTAAAAGAGGAGCTGCTTGCGCTTGTGAGTCTTCGGGGGATCGGGCGTGTGCGTGCAAGGGGCCTTTACGAGGCCGGATTTAAAAACCTGGAAGACATATCAGAGGCCACGGTGGAGAGCCTTTCCGCGATACCAGGCATTGGAGAGGGGATTGCGCAGGACATAAAAAGACAAACCGCCCCGGACAAAAAAGTGTAAACAAAATACTTTTTCCCACCTCGTCAAGCTGACATGCAGCACCACTCCACCCCTTTCAAATAAGTCCTCCCTCTCCCCATGGGAGAGGGCCGGGGTGAGGGAAGCGCCAACCGGAAATCCCTTTTTAAGGGTATGCCTTCGAGATATGTTCAAATATCTTTTTAATTCCGGCCCGGAACTCAGTTGCTCCCGCTTGTGCGGGGTGGCGCACGTAATCGCACGGGACCTCAAGGAGATCAAGTGCGGACTGCGCCTTTCTGCCTACCGCCACAACCTGCGAGGGGTCCAGGACGCTCCAAAGCTCCTTTAAAAGGGGGCAGAACGCCTTTATCTCCCGCAGCCTTGGCGCCCTTATCGTGAATGGTTTTTGTTTTTTGTCTTTTCCTTCCGCCTCGTGCGGATGAAGCGGCACGGCGTTCCACAAAAAAAACCGGGGGAACTCCGGAAGCAGAGCGCCCCAGAGAACCGCCCCGGACCTCTCCCTGTAAGGAGGGTCATGCCTGCCTGATCTCCTCCCTTTGAAAGGTAGCCCGCCTTGCACAAGCTGGCTTTCGCTTGTGAAAGGGATTCCAGAAAAACGGCAGCCCCACGGGCCCGCCGCCTCGCCCACCAGCAGCACGGGCGGGCGCTTTTTGTAGCACATGAGATAGTTTTTAAGGTTTTCCCTTCTTATCAAGTTGGCATTGGGCAGGTCGTATTCAGGGTCTGTGTCTCTGTACTGGTTAAAGAGGTCCGGCCCTGAGGGAACAGGGAAAAGGCGCTCTTCAAAAAGCGCCCAGAGCTTCTCCCAAAGTGGCGTCTTAACCATCCGTTCGCCCAATGAAGATACGCGTCATGCCGGCTGCGGGCATTTTTGTTTTCCGGTTACAAATCTTTCCCCTATTACCGGTTACAGGGCTGGCCATAATTAATTCTATGGCAATCGGGGAACCTAAGGAAGCGTTGCAGGAAAAGATGCACGCCCGGAATGCGTGCATTCATTCTTGATGCCATCCAGAAGGGTCCCTATCTGCCCGGAAACCTCCTCCATCTGGCTGTAAGCCTGCTCCGCCTTTTTCCTGTCGCCCGAATTGATGGATGAGACCGCATCCCTTGCCAACTCGTGTATCTTTTTGTGGGGCGTGTCTATCGCCTTGTAGCTTGGTAGCTGGCCGCAGATCTCTTTCCCAACCCCAAAATACCATTTGCCGAAACGGCAGGAAAAGTGGTCTGTTATATCGGAGGCGGAAAGGGCCAGGTCCCCTTCCAAACAGGAGGCGATCTTCCCGCACCAGATACGGTGGTCCGTTTTCGCGATGTCGAGTATCATTAACTCGCCGCCTTTTGTTTTGAACTCCGCAGTGGAATTCCTCAGGCCCTCGATGACCTTTGTCAGAGAGTTCACCTCATGCATCACGTCTTGCGCCATTTTCTCCGTGTCCTTCGATATGGCCGATGTTGCTTCAATGCTTTTGGCCACCTCATCGGAGGCCGTTGACTGCTCCTCAACGGCCGTGGCTATGTTGGTTATCTGGTCCTTTACCCCCTGCACATCCTTCACGATATGGCTCAGGGAATCTCCCACCTTTTTTATGTATTCAGTTGCCTGCGTCACCTCTGAGGAGGCCTCGTTCATGCTCTGGGCAGTCTGCGCCGATTCCGCCTGGATAGCCCCTATTTTTTCCGACACCTCGGCTGTCGCCTTTATGGTCCTTTCGGCGAGTTTCCTTACTTCATCCGCAACAACGGCAAAACCGCGGCCTTGTTCTCCAGCCCTTGCCGCCTCGATGGCCGCGTTCAGGGCCAGGAGGTTGGTCTGGTCCGCTATGCCTTTGATAACAGTCACAATATCGCCTATTTCAGCGGCCCTGTTGTTTAATTTCTCCACCATCGCGGCAAGCTCCAATGTTGAATTATATACCCTGTTTACCGTGTGCACGGCCCCATCGGCCACCTCGTTGCCGTCATTTGCGGCCTTCATTGCTTCTTCCGATTTCTCAGTAGCCGTGGCGGCATTCCTTGCTATGTCCGTTATCGTCTGGCTCATCTCCTCCGCCGCCGTTGAGATCTGGTATGCCTGCGAGGATTGGTTTTTAGCGCCCTCGGCGGTCCTTTCCGCCCTTGTCCTTAAAACATCGACCGCGTGAATCACGTTGTTGGCAGACAGAACTATGCTGTTTATAAGGCCGCTGAACGAGGCGGCCATTTTGTTCAATGTATTGGCCAGCTCGCTTATCTCGTCGCCCTCCGCGCCCGCGGCAAAGTCTATTTTCAGATTTCCCCTTGATACCTCTTCGGCAGCCGCGGTGAGTTTCCGCAGGGGGGCGACTATTCTCCGGTGGTTCATCAGCCAGAGCCCGGCCAGCATGATGAAATCTAATACGAACAGGACAAGCTGAAGTGTTTTTAGCGTCTTGGGGGCCAAGTGCAAGAAGACCGACAGCAGACTGGACAGAGAGAGGGCAAACAGCACAGCCACAACGATTTTAAGACTGCTTGTTTTCATGTGAATCGCCTTTCATTCAACTCTGATTTGGCAAGCCTCTGATTTGGTGAAAATAAAAATTGCATGAAAGGGAGTAAAACGGGGATTTTTCCTGAAAAGCGGAAGCGCTGAAGGATCCGGTCCGCACCGGACTTTTAACCTGATCAACCTTATCATTCCCTGTCCTCCCACGAACAGATGCAGCTAGTTTTCTTATCGGTACAATTAATCATTTTCTTTAACATTATAATTTTAGACTGTCTATAACCAATGCCCGCTATGAAAAAACCAGATGGGCGGGGACACCCGCCCATCTTCAATTTTGTTGTGCCGGGGATCATTTGTTCTTTTGATCCGCCTGCTTTCTTACCGATCTGTTTAACGCGGAAAGCAACGCCTTGAAGGAAGCTATATCGATATTGGGATCGATCCCCGCACCCCAGTAATTTTCGTGTTTCTCATCCTCTATCCTGATGCAGGCAACGGCCTTCGAGCCGGCGCCTTTTTCAAGGGCGTGTTCGTGATAAGCCGACAGCCTGAAGACCATGGAGCACCCTTCATTCAAGGCATCGCACAAAGCATGGATGGGGCCGTTGCCAGAGCCCGTAATATTTTTTATTTCACCATCGCGGGCGATCACGGCCCTTATCGTAACACCGGACGATCGTTCTTCGATGCCTCTTCCCTTGTTAATTAACTCATAGTTTTTAAATTCATAGGGCTTTGTTATTCCCAGATATTCCCGCGCGAAAGCATTCCAGACCTCCCTTGGGGCTACCTCCCGTCCCGTCTTGTCCGCTATGTCCTGGACAATTCGTCCGAATTCCGGCCGCATCTCCCTGGGCAGTTGAAGGCCGTATTCCTTTTCAATTACATATGCGGCGCCGCCCTTCCCGGACTGGCTGTTTATACGGACGATAGACTCATAGGTTCTCCCAACATCCGAGGGATCAATGGGCAGATATGGGACTTCCCAATAAGGGTTTTTTGTTTTTTTGTTTTTCCCCTCCGCCATGGCCTTCATGCCTTTACTGATGGCATCCTGATGAGAGCCTGAAAAAGCCGTGTACACGAGTTCTCCGGCATATGGATGCCTTATGTGCACCGGAATATTTGTGCAGTCCTCATAGACTTTGATCATCCTGTCCATATTGCTTAGATCGAGCACGGGGTCAATGCCTTGGGTGTACATATTTAACGCCAGGGTGATGACATCCGCATTGCCGGTGCGTTCTCCATTGCCAAAGAGAGTTCCCTCCACTCGCTCCGCGCCCGCCAGTAAGGCAAGCTCTGTTGCCGCCACGCCTGTACCCCTGTCGTTATGAGAATGTACGCTGACAATGATGGAATCCCTGTTTTTAACGTGTCCGCAGAACCATTCTATCTGGTCTGCATAGACATTGGGCGTTGCCATCTCCATCGTCAGAGGCAGGTTGATGATGATCTTTTGCTCGGGGGTGGGCTGCCAAACGTCCATGACGGCTTCGCATATTTCAACCGCAAAGCCGGGTTCGGTGGCCATAAAGCTTTCAGGCGTATATTCGAAGCGTATGTTGCTGCCCGTCAATTTTTCAGCCTCCTGCCTGACAAGCCTTGCTCCGGATATGGCAAGCGCTTTTATCTCTTCCCTGCTCATCCTGAAGACCACCCGCCTCTGCAATGATGAGGTGGAGTTATAAAGATGCACGATCGCACTTCCCGCGCCTGCAATGGATTCAAACGTCTTTCTGATCAAATGTTCCCGCGCCTGCGTCAGCACCTGAATGGTCACATCGCCCGGAATGCGTTGGCCATCGATCAGGTAGCGGATAAAATCATGGTCCGCCTGGGATGCCGAAGGGAAACCCGCTTCTATCTCCTTGAACCCCGTTTCAGCCAGAAGTTTGAACATATTCCACTTCTTCTCTGTATTCATGGGTGTTACAAGGGCCTGGTTCCCGTCTCTCAGATCGACGCTGCACCATTTGGGAGCATGAATGATATTTTTGTCCGGCCAGGTCCGGCCCGTTAATTTCACTCCCTGAAAGGGCTTGTATTTATAAAACGGCATTTTCGTCTTCATGGATTTTTTAATCTCCTTGGATCATTTTTTTGGGAATAAAGGCTAAAAAAACAAAAATGGCCGGGGACCCCTTTCAGGGACCGCAGCCATTTGTTTTTCTCTTCTATTTCAGTTTTCTATTTTTTATTGGCGGAAATCAGAAAACAAAAATGAAAATACACGGCCGGGACCCCTGAAAAAGGTCCCTTCTAAGTCGAAGCAGCGTATATTTCCGGCACATCATGAAAATAAGTTTAAGGAAGAAGTTTTCGAAAGTCAACGCACACGGCTTTTTCCCGGCGGCGCCGGCAAAAAAATAAAAAATGTTTTTAAGGCAGGTATAGCCCGCCCAGGATGACCCTTTTGCCTGCGCCGGTTGCGCCGGGGACGTTCGAGGGGCGGCCGGAAAGGGTCTCATTGGCGAGGATAGCGAAGCTCATGGCCTCCTTTGCGGAAGACGGGATGCCGTATTCGTCTATGCGGCTGACCCTGACCGGGCCCAGATGGTCTTTGAGGAGGCCGACCAGAAAGACGTTCTTCGCGCCCCCGCCGCACAGTATCACCTCTTCCACCGGATACCGGGGGAAAATGTGCCTCCGGTAGGCATCAATTATTGAATTAGCCGTAAAATGGGCGAGCGTGGAGATGATATCCCTCGGGGAAATGCCCTTTTTTCCAGAACCGCTGGTCTTTTCTTTATTTGTCCCCCTAAGGGCCCGCTCCAGAAGGTCCCGGCTGAAAAACTCCCGGCCGGTGGATTTAGGCGGCGATTTCCTGAGATAACCGCGTGAAAGAAACTCGAGCCTTCCAAGAAGCGCCTTGTCCGGCTTGCCTTCGGATGCTATTTTGCCGCCCTTGTCCATCGGGCGGGAGAAAAACATCTCCATTGCCAAGTCCATCAGGCAATTGCCGGGCCCCGTGTCGAACGCTATGACGTCCTCTATTGCCGGGGTAACGACCGTGACGTTTGAGATACCCCCTATGTTCTGGACCGCATTGATCTTTTCCCCCCTGAACAGGACATGATCGGCAAACGGCACAAGGGGGGCGCCATGTCCTCCCACCGCCATGTCCGCCGGCCTGAACCCTGCCACAACCGGCACACCCGTAAGCTGGGCTATAACGGAGGGCTCCCCTATCTGCAGGGTGGAACCGCGGTTTTTTGTTTTTTCCCGGCCCTTTTCCGGCGGGATATGGAATACGGTTTGCCCGTGGGAGGCGATGGCATCCGGCTGGATGCCTGAGGCCTTTATGCAATCGTTCGCGGCCCTGGCAAAAAAAGCCCCCAGGGAGAAATTGAGCCTGCATATCTCCCTGGTAGAGCAGTCCCCCGCGGCGGCGACCTCGCTTCTTATCTTCGCGGAATAGGGATGAGAGGAGGAAAAAAGCAGCTTGGCCCGGGAACGCCCCCCAAATTCCACAATGGCTGCGTCCACACCGTCGTGCGAGGTGCCGGACATAAGCCCCAGGATCTTTCTTTTGCTCCGGATGCCAAAAAGCAAAGGGCCACGCCCTATCTTCTTATGAGGCCAGGCCCGGGATCAGGCCCGGGTTTTCGGTGACCTTTATCGTGTCCCTGAGTCCTTCCAAATAGGACTCGAGAGCGCGCTGGCGCTTCATGTTAAGAAGCGCGTCCTCGATAGCGCCGGCCGTCTTATCGTTCCCCTTGGGGATCGAGGCAAGCTCTGCCGGGGACAGCACTACAGGGTCTTCTATCAGCCTGCGCATCTTATCGGTAAGAAGCTCCTGCCTGAGGGAGGACTCGTACTCCTCCGGCGTGATACGGTTCATCCGCAGCACACTCAGGTAGGCGTTCCTGCTGAACGCCCCTCCCTGCCTGAACGCCGGCTCGGACGCTATGGCCGCCCTAAGCTCGTCATTGGTCACGGTGACCCCCGCAGAATGCGCCGCATGGGAAAGTATCTCGTTTACCACCATCTCCCCAAGCACCTGCTTTTCAAGGGCCTGCTTCATCTTGTCGTCGAATTTGGCTCCATATGTATCCCGGGCAGAGTCCTCTGCCCTCTGGTATACCCGCCAGTACTGGTTCAGGGATATCTTGGTGCCGCCAACAGATGCAACTATCTGTTTGTCCTTGCCGTTGCCCATCCCGCCCACACCCCAGAAGATGAAGGAGATGATGATCACCACAAAAAGCGCATAGAAATATTTGGCGTGTCTACGCATTGATTTAAGCATGGTCCGGTCCTTTAGTACCTCCCGTTGAAGTAATCTTTCAATATGTCCGTATGGTCAAACACAATGGGCGAGGGCAGTCCTTCGCGCCTGAAAACGGCAGCCCGCAGCGCATCATCGGCGCCAAGGAGGGCGCCTTTCCCTTTTGCGACAAACACGGTGCTTATGGTGTGCTGTCTTGGGTCCCGCCCGGGGTCTGAATACGTATGCATCTGCCTTACGAGCTCCACATCCAGCCCCGTTTCCTCCCTGGCCTCCCTGCGTGCGGCATCCTCCAGGGCCTCTCCGTAATCCACGAACCCTCCGGGGAGCGCCCATCCGTGCGGGGGGAATTTTCTCTCTACCAGGACTATGCCCTCCCCGAACTCTATTATGATGTCCACGGTGGAGGCAGGACCTCTCTTTACCGGCTGGGACTGTCCCTGAGCGGCTTCTTTTCCTCCAAGGGGCGGGTTGCAAGCGGTCACTCGAAGTCGGTCTCCAGTTCCTTTTCGGGAAGGATGGTCGATATGGCGTGCTTGTAAATAAGCTGGCTTGTGGAGCCTTTGAGCATCACGACGAAATTGTCGAAGCCCTTGATTATGCCCCTAAGCCTGATCCCGTTCGCAAGGTAGATCACTACCGGCACCTTCTCTTTCCTGAGCTTGTTCAGATAAGCGTCCTGAAGAGATTGCGTTTTTATATTATTGTCGGCGCCCATGTCCCTCCCCCTCTTTCTTACCCCTTTCCGGGGTCTTTTGTTTCAGTTTATTTTTTATTTTAAATCTAATCACTTTTTACCGCAAGGGCGGGTGCGCTATTCCAAAACTTGCACCGTTCTGTTATATTAGGGCTAAGCGTTGGCTTAGGACTTTTTATAAATGTTTATCTGGGCTTTGACTCTTTTCATATTTATCTTCTTCCTGCCCTCCCATGCCTTTGCCTGGGGGCCGCTGACGCATATATACCTTGGGACCGAGGTCTTTCTTACGGGCGCATCGGCGCTCCCCGGGACCGCCTACGCCGTAATAAAGAAATTCAGGCAGGACTACCTTTACGGCAACATAATGGCCGACATAATTTTCGCGAAAAAATACCTCCCAAAGGAAAAAAACCCTCACAACTGGGATGTTGGGTTCGAGCTGCTGGAGGATGCCAGAAGCGAGCCGGAGCAGGCCTTTGGCCTTGGTTACCTGAGCCATCTTGCGGCCGACACGGTTTCCCACTCCCTTCTGACCAAGGGCAAAAAAAACCTGGGCCATACCTACCTTGAGCTTCGCGCCGACAGCCTTATAGACAGGCACTACTGGATGATGGCCATGAACATAGACAACAAGGTCCAGAAGCGGGGAGACATACTGGTGGAGAGATGCCTTGAGAGCCCGCTTTTTTCCTTCAAGACGAACAAGCGGATCTTCAGGGGAATGGTGCTTTTCTCAGGCCTGAACGGCACAAGACCACGACCCCTTCCCGTATTCATCTCTTCGCTTAAAAGCAGCCGGATAGAAAAACTTCACGAGGAATCCCTGTTCAGGATAGTGGACGTTCTGGAGAAAGGCAGGGATTCAAAAGTCCTCAAAAAAGACCCGATGGGCGGCCTTCTTATTTAAAGGGAAAAATAAAAAAACCAAAAAAAAGAAAAGAAAATGCTCCCTGCCCCGTCTCCCGGTTTTGTCCTTTCAACTAACGGATGCTGTCTTTAAGTCCCTTGCCTGCGGTGAATTTGGGCACCTTCATGGCGGGTATCTTTATTTCAGTGCCAGTGCGCGGGTTGCGGCCCTTCCTGGCCTTGCGCTTGCTCACGAAGAAAGTCCCGAAACCCACCAGCGTGACCTTCTGGCCCTTCTTGAGCGCCACTTTGACGCCTTCGAGGGTGGCATCCAGCGCCCTGCCGGCATCCGCCTTGGAAAGCCCCGCCTGCGACGATATCTTATCTACGAGTTCCGTTTTTGTCATATGTTACCCCCCTTTAGATGTTTTAAAAGTGGAAATAAGCTAACAGGAAGAAAAAGCGTTTGTCAAGGACTAAATCCGCTGAAAGCCACTAATAGCAAGGGTTTTGCTCATTGACAGCCCGCAAACCAACTATTTAAAATGTATCGCAGTGCAACTGGTTAAATGTATCGCGGTGCAACTGGCTTGGGGCGGCAGGGCAGGCCGCGCTTTTTTGCTCCGCCGGGGCCGCTCTAATGGGCAAAAAGGGGCCCACAGGCCCTGGGATTAAGGTCAGAAATTTGCGCTCCCCTTCCTGAAAGGGCGGGATTGAAAGATAAAATGGGTTTTTTAAGAACAAAAGACAAGATAGGGAATCGAACAAATAAAAGCAAAAGAAAAAGAAAAATGGGATTGATTGGATGAAAGAAAAAATACTGGGAGCGTTTGATGAAAGCGCGCAGATCAAGATAAAGTTCGCAAAAGAAAATGCCGGCCTCATAGAGGAAGTGTCCCGGATGATAGCCGAATCCTTCAGCATGGGCAAAAAGCTCCTCCTCTTCGGCAACGGCGGGAGCGCCACTGACGCCTCCCATATCGCTGCCGAATTCGCCAACAGGCTAAAAATGGAAAGGCCCCCACTTCCGGCGCTTGCGCTTAACACGGACATGGCAGTGATCACATCCATTGCCAATGATTATGATTTTTCCGAAATATATGCAAAACAGTTGAAGGCCCTGGCCGAGGAAGGTGACGTGGCCATGGCTCTTTCCACCAGCGGCGGCTCCCCCAACATTTTGAAGGCCATGGATGTGGCAAGGAAAAAGAAGCTGAGGACCGTGGCGCTCACGGGCCTTAAGGGGGGTAAGTTCGCTTCGAAGGCCGAGTTCGCCTTTGTGGCGCCCTCTTCAGAGACTCCAAGAATACAGGAAACCCACATAACCCTGGGGCATGTCCTTTGCCAGATGGTTGAGGAGATACTTTTTGAAGCGCCCCGCAAGCGTAAATAAGCCGCAGCCAGCCTCCACCTGCCCAGCCCCCGCCAGGTTGAGGGGGGGGGGGGAAACGGGTCGTTTTCTGCCGGAGCTGGTCCTGGGCATTGATCCGGGCAGCATATACTGCGGATACGGACTGGTAAAAAGGACAAAAAACAACAGCTGCGTTTATGTGAGTTCGGGAAGGTTCGGCATGACGAAGTCCGCTCCGCTGGAACACAGGCTCATGGAGCTCTTCGAGGGGCTGAGCGGCCTGGTAAGGGAGCTTTCTCCGCAGGCCGGCGCGGTGGAAAAGATATTTTTCGCGAAAAACGCCAGGGCGGCTCTGAGCCTGGGCCATGCCAGGGGGATCGCCCTTCTGGCCCTCGCAAACGGAGGCGTTCCCGTTTACGAATACAGCGCGCTGGAGGTAAAAAAAGCGGTGACCGGTTACGGCAGGGCCGAAAAACATCAAGTCCAGGAGATGATAAAAAGGCTCCTTGGACTTAAGTTCTCGCCGAGCACCGACGGGGCGGACGCGCTTGCGCTTGCGTTTTGCCACATCAACAAGCAGGATTACACCTCTCCGGGAAGGGCTGCGGTACATGAAAGCTATGGTGAGTAAAATGAGAAGCGAGCGTGACCCGGAGGGCAAGCGAGTGAATATGATAAATGGTTTAGTAAAAAACCCTGCATTCGAGGCCCGGAGGGTCTAAAATGATAGGCACCCTGAGAGGAAGGCTCCTAAGCAAGCGCGCGGCGGAGATAATAGTGGATGTGCAAGGCGTGGGCTATGAGGTCTTTGTGCCTGCCAGCGTGGCCTCCGGGCTCCCCGAACAGGGGGTGGAGGTCTTCCTCCACATCCATACCCACGTAAAGGAAGACAGCATAAAGCTGTTCGGGTTTTTATCGCCGCATGAAAAACAGGTCTTCTCCACCCTCCTAGGCGTAAACGGCGTTGGCCCCAAGCTTGCCCTGAACGTGCTTTCCAGCCTGCCGGGGGAAAATTTCAGGCAGGCGGTGGAAGCCGAGGACACAACGGCGCTTTCAAAGGTCCCCGGCATCGGGAAAAAGACGGCCGCAAGGATCATACTGGAGCTTAAACAGAAGCTGCCCTCAATGGCGCTAAACCTGAGGGATGCGGTCTTTGAGGACGCGCTTTCCGCGCTTGTGAACCTAGGCTACAAGAAGGCGGAAGCCCAGAAGGCGCTGGAAAAGGCCGGCAAGGAGCCGGACACGGAAAAAGGCATCGAGGGGCTCCTTAAAGGTGCATTAAAAGAACTCACGGGGCGTTGATACAAACGATTTTTGCCTTTTTTAATTTTTGATTGTTTGTTTTTATTTGATTTGAAGCGAAGGGAGACGGATTTTTGATTTGAAAAGGCTTGAAGACAGTCCTCTGGACCCCGGCCCCAAAATAGAAGAAAGCATCCTGGACATCACCTTAAGGCCAAGGAGCTTTGAGGATTTTATCGGCCAGGAGAAGCTGAAGGAAAACCTGAAGGTCTACATTGAGGCGGCCAAGGCGAGGAGCGAATCCCTGGACCATGTGCTCTTCTCCGGCCCGCCCGGACTGGGCAAGACAACGCTTGCGAACATCATGGCGGCCGAACTGGGAGTGAACATAAAAAGCACCTCCGGGCCCGTGCTTGAGAGGCCGGGGGACCTGGCCGCCATCCTCACAAACCTCTCTGAGTTCGATATACTCTTTGTGGATGAGATACACAGGCTGCCAAGGACGGTGGAGGAAGTGCTCTACCCGGCCATGGAGGACTACCAGCTGGACATCATCATCGGGCAGGGGCCAAGCGCAAGGACCCTGAAGCTGAACCTCCCGCGTTTCACCCTTGTGGGCGCAACCACAAGGACGGGCCTTCTGACCTCCCCTTTGAGAGACCGTTTCGGCATAGTAAGCAGGCTCCAGTTCTACAGCTCCGATCACCTGAAAAAGATCATAGTCCGCTCCGCGGGCATCCTTGGGACGGCCATAAAGGACGATGCGGCGGGCGAGATCGCGTCCCGCTCCAGGGGGACCCCGCGCATAGCCAACAGGCTTTTAAAACGGGTGCGCGACTTTGCCCAGGTGAAGGGAAGCGGTATAATTGATATCGAAAGCGCCAGGACCGGGCTTGCCGCCCTTGAGGTGGATGAAAAAGGGCTTGATGACATGGACAGGAAACTGCTTCTTGCGATAATAGAGAAGTTCCGGGGCGGTCCTGTAGGAATAGAGACCCTCTCCGCCGCCGTCCGGGAGGAAAAAGACACGCTGGAGGAGGTCTGCGAGCCCTTCCTTATCCAGGAAGGCCTGATAGACAGGACACCCAGGGGCAGGATGGCCACAAGAATGGCTTACGAACACCTGGGAATAAAAATACCGAAAGGACTCTTCTGAACAAAATGGACAAGGACGAACTGAAAGGCTTCTGCAAAACCGAGTTCGAGAAACTGAAAGGCCTTGCAAGCACTCTTTCCTCCTTTTGCGATGAGGACAAAACCGCTTACGAGCTGAAAGATACGGCGGCCATGGGGGCCTTTCTCTTCAGCGTCTACCAGGGGGTGGAGCGTGTGCTTGAACAGCTCCTTATCTTTGACGCCCTGAACCCCAGACAGGCTGAAGATGGGCACTCGGAGATAATCCTTCAAAAGGCCGTGGAGCTTGGAATAGTGCCGCCGGAGCTTAACGCTTCACTGGCCGGGTATCTGGCTTTCAGGGAGTTCTTCGGCCGTTCCTACGTGACAGACCTGAACGCGCAAAAGATCTGCGGACTGGCGCGCAATTGCGGGCAGACAGTAGAGCGGCTCGAAAAAGAGGTCTTCGAATACATAGATACGGTTTAAAGGACCCGGCTCAGGCGGACCAGGAATGCATTAATTTTTCTGGGGAAAGACTTAAAAAAACCGTCCGGCGGCTATCCTCTTTGCCATCTCCCGCTGGACTTCCGGGGTGTCCGAATACGTAAGCACCCGGTCCACTCCGTGCGGGATTATGTAGGGGTTCCCGAAAGACAGCCAGACGGCTGGAAAACCCGTGGCGGAGAAAAGGAAAAACCTCTCTATATTCTCCTTAAGGCCGGCGGTTGGCGGCTTCCATGCCTCCGGGGTCGAATGGACGGCCAAAAGCAAAAGATCAAAAAAATCCCCTTTCAGATGAGAACCCGGATTAAAATCCCTCTCCGGATTTACAATCACCTTTATTCCCGGCGCCATCTCCGCAAGGGCGCGGGTGAAAGGCAAAAGCGCCTGCGGATTGTCAGACAGGATTACCAGGCAAAACCTGCCCGTCTGTTTTAAAAAAATCTTCCCCTCCGCCCGGATGGCCTTTAACGCGATCTGCCTGGCCAGCTCCCTGTCCCCTTCAAAATCGGGCGGGGAAGGCAAGCGGGAAAGCGCCCCGGGGGAAAAAATCCTTTTTTCTCTCAACAAGCCCGCATCCGCTCCTGTATCCGGATATGATGCGCCAAGATATGCGGCAGTTTTATCAGGGTCTGCCGGATGAAGAAGGATATTTGCGCCCGCTTCGAGCGCCAGTGCGGCTGCCTGTTCCTCTTTCATCCCGGTGCCAGCCATATTGAGGGCGTCCGTTACTATGAGACCTTTAAAACCCATCTGCCGCCTCAGATAGCCGTTGGCGGGCCCGGACAACGTGGCCGGAAGCCCCGAAGGGTCGATGAGAGGGACTTTAAGATGGCCGGTCATGATCGCGGACACCCCGGCCCGGATGGCGGCCCTGAAGGGCCTTAGCTCGAATTCCTCCAACTCCTGGGTGGTCTTGTTTACCACAGGCATTGCCGAATGCGAATCCTCCCGGGTGTCCCCGTGCCCCGGATAATGCTTGCCGCAGGCGTAAACGCCCTGTTTTTCTATCTCCTCCGTCATCAGGACGCCTAGCCTGGAGACGGTCTCCGCGTCTTCCCCAAAGGCGCGCGTTGCGATTATGGGATTTTGCGGATTGGAATTTATATCGAGGACCGGGGCGAATATCATGTTTATGCCGGCCCACCGCGCTTGAACGGCAAGGCTTGAGAACGTCCGCCTCAGGACATCCTCTCCAATGCCTGCCCGTAAGGCAGAGCCCATGGCCATCGCGGAAGGCATGAGCGTTCCACCCTCCACCTGCTGGCCCAGTCCCCGTTCAAGGTCCGAGGCTATTATGAGCGGTATGGCGGCCCTTTTTTGAAGTTCCGCCAGGCCCTCCTTTACCGCCTCCAACCTGCCGCCAAAGAGTATGAAACCCGCTACGCCTTTATCCACCAGATCGGCATACCGGGAAGGGTCTTTCTCAAGCTGAGCCCCCTCCATGCGGGGCATCAGGAACTCATAAGGGTTTTTGGATTTCTGCGTCATCTTTTATATTAAACAAAATCCCGCCCCTGTTTGCTAAATCCCCATAAACACCTTATCATAAAAGGACACATCAGAAGGAGACAAAAAAACACTTTCATGGGATTGTTTGACAGGCTTAAAAAAGGGCTGGAGAAGACCAGGGCCAGCCTGATGGGCGGCATAGACAATATATTTTCAGGCGGCAAGGCGCTCGATGAGGAAAGCCTTGAAGAACTCGAAGAACTCCTTATATCCTCGGACATTGGTGTAAAAACCGCATCCGGCATAGTCGAGTCCCTGAACGAGAAAAAAGGCGACATAAAAAAGGCCGGCTCTCCCAGGGAGTTTTTAAAGGGCGAGATGACAGGCCTGCTTGGCAGGCCGGAGCCGCTGGTGCTCTTCGGGGAAAAGCCGTTCGTCATCCTCACCATCGGGGTAAACGGGGCAGGCAAGACCACAACCATCGGCAAACTGGCCGCTCGCTTCACGCAGGAAGGCCGCTCGGTGGTATTGGCTGCGGCGGATACATTCAGGGCCGCCGCCATAGAGCAGTTGGAGATATGGTCTCAAAGGACCGGGGCGCAGATAATAAAACAGCAGGCGGGCGGCGACCCCGCCGCCGTTGCCTTTGACGCGGTGGAAGCGGCAAAAAAAAGGGGAGCGGATGTCGTGATAGTGGACACTGCGGGCAGGCTCCATACGAAGACCAACCTTATGGAGGAGCTGAAGAAAGTGCGGCGGGTGATCCAAAAGGCCATGCCGGACGCCCCGCAGGAGACCCTCCTGGTGGTGGATGCCACGAACGGCCAGAACGCCCTGCGGCAGGCGGAGCTTTTCAACCAGGCGATAGCGGTCACAGGCATTGCCCTGACCAAACTGGACGGCACGTCCAAAGGCGGCATAGTCTTTACCATCAAGCGCGAGCTTGGCATACCCATAAAGCTCATAGGTGTTGGGGAGGCGGTTGAGGACTTGAGGGATTTCGACCCGAAAGATTTCATAGACGCGCTTTTCGGGTAGCCCCCCGGAGGAGATACAAGCGGGGAAGGAAAAAACCCGGTTATCTTCCTTCCAGAAGCTTTTCTACCGTAGGGAACTGGCTGGAATCCGTGTGGGGCAGGAAAAGCGCGGACATGTACTCTTCCATGAAACCCGGTGAGACCGAAAGCTCCAGGTATGTCATCTTGGATGCTATTTCTTCGGCCTCGCGTAAAAACCCTTCGGACACGAGACCCAGATATGCCCCGGTAATAGAGGTGTTGCCAAGGAAAACGAATTTTTCGCGCGGCAGGTCAGGCAGCATCCCGATGATGATCGCCTTTTCGACGTTAAGATAATTTCCGAACCCTCCGGCTATGTAGACCTTCTCTATCGCGGAGAGGTCCAGCCCCACTTCTTTTATCAATGCGGACACCCCGGCGTATATGGCCGCCTTGGCGCGAAGGATGTTTTCGATGTCCACCCCGGTAAGGGTAACTTCTCCGGCCAGGCCCTGCGAAAGCACGAATTCTTGCCCCCAGTCCCCGTTTCGTATCCGGTCCGCCACTTCGCCGTCTGCCGACGGGACGAATTTTCCCTTCCTGTCTATAATGCCTTTAAGGAACATCTCCGATATCGCATCTATCATCCCGGAGCCGCATATACCCCTGGCTGCCGGTTTTGAATGATTGCCTATGACACCTATCTCCACTAAAGAACCCAGGCCGGGAGTTATCTTTACGGACTCTATCGCCCCTTCCGTGGCCCTCATCCCGTGGCGTATGCCGCTTCCTTCAAAACATGGCCCGGCTGAGCATGCGGCTGTCATTAACCATTCGTCATTTCCCACGGCCACCTCGCCGTTGGTGCCTATGTCCATGAAAAGGGCTATCTCTTTTTTCCTGGTCATCCCGGAGGCCAGAATGCCTGAAACGATGTCCCCGCCCACATAGCTTGCGATACAGGGCATCGTGTAAACGGCCCCGGACCGGTTCATGTTCAGCCCCGCCTCGGCGCCTTTTAACAAGGGGAAATAGCTCACCGTGGGCACATAGGGCTCCTCCCTTATGGAGCCCGGCGGAAGGCCCCAGAAGAGGTGGCTCATCGTTGTGTTTCCGCTTATAACGGTAAACTCTATATCACCGGTGCCTATCCCGTGCCTCTGGGCCGTCGCGTTTATGAGGCCGTTTATGTCCTCAAGCACGGTCCCTCTCAGTTCATCCAGCCCGTCGCCCTCAGTGGCGTGGACTATCCTTGTGATGACATCATCCCCGTAGCGTATCTGGGAATTATATGTGGAGCCCGCGTCTATGAGCCTTCCGGTCTCAAGCTCCACGAGATAAACAACTACGGTGGTCGTGCCTATATCCACGGCCGCCCCGAATTTTTCGTTTTTGTTTTTATTTTTATTTTCACCCTCCCCATCCAGATGCCTTAAAGAGACTGCGGAGCCTCCGGCATGGCGGAGACCGGCCTTCCAGTTCGCGGCCCTGATGGCCTCTCCCAGTCCGGCAAGAAAATCCCTGGAGAAAGTGAGGCCCTGCAGTCCAAGCGGGTCCAGGGCAAGCTTAAGGCGGTCAAGATCGCTTGTATGGTCCCCGATAACGGGGGGCGGGAGCTCTACCTGCGCCTCTTTGACCGCGGGCTCAATACGTCCGCCCATGGAAGAGACAAGCCCCAGCAGGTCCTGGGCGCGGGAGACTGCTATTTTATCCCCTACGACTATCCTTGAGCTCTCGGGTATATCTATAACGATATCCCCTTGTGACCCCTCTTTTAAAAATGTCTGGCAGGCCAGGGCCACGCCCAAGGCGCGCTCCTCACCGGTGAGCCTTGCGGAGCCTTCCATGCGGATCTGCCCTTCGACTATTTTTATCCTGCATTTCCCGCAGGTGCCTTTGCCTCCGCAGGACGCCGTAAGGTAGACCCCCGAGGCTTTCAGAGCGTCAAGGACGCTTTGTCCTTCTTTTAGGGGGATTTTTTCATTTTCAGGGCCGCCTTTTATACGGAGATTCATCAGGGTCCGGCGCCTTTTATGCGGTTTTTGTGCCGCTCAGGAAAGAGAGGATGGATTCAAACAGGAGCTTGCCGTCCGTGTTGCCGAGGACCGTTTCGGCGCAGCGCTCCGGATGGGGCATCATTCCAAGCACGTTTCCCTGCCTGTTTATGATGCCGGCTATGTTTTCCATGGAGCCGTTAGGGTTGGCCTCAGGCGTTACCAGGCCTTCGGGCGTAGAGTATCTGAAGACTATCTGATCATTTTCCTTCAGAGCCTTGAGCCCTTCCGGGTCTATGAAATAGTTTCCCTCGGCATGAGCTATGGGCAACCTTAGCACCTGCCCGTTTAGAAGCGTGTTCGTAAAGGGCGTTTTACCGGGGTTTTCAAGGGAGACCTTAAGGTGCACGTCCTTGCATATGAATTTAAGCCCGCTGTTTCTAAGCAGTGCGCCGGGAAGAAGGCCGGCCTCCACAAGTATCTGGAAACCGTTGCAGATGCCGATCACAGGCCCTCCGGCGCCAGCGAACCTCTGGACCGCGCCCATTACCGGGGAGAGACGGGCCAGCGCCCCGGTGCGCAGGTAATCCCCGTAGGAAAACCCTCCGGGAAGGACTACCGCCTCCGTCCCTTCAGGGATCTTGTCCTCTTTGTGCCATATGAACCTGGCAGGCACCCCCATGACGTGCTTGAAGACATGGTAACAGTCATGGTCGCAGTTGCTGCCGGGGAACACTACAATGCCGATCATCGTTTTCTATTTTAATCTACGGATGGCTTTTTTTTCAAAAGGAGATATGCTCAATCCGATCCCACCCGGCAATTTTACCGGCCTAAGGCGAAAAGGACGGTTTAAAAGACCCGCTAAAGACTTGAGATTCCCTTTCATTTCTCCGAAACTGCGGGCTTTCAGGTGAAGTCATTCGAGGGAAAGGCTCAATAACGATGCTGCTCTTATGACGCGGCTTTCCCCTATTTTGTGGAATACTGCCTGAGTTTTGAATGCTTTGAAATGAAAGTAAAATCGCTATCGTAATGTAAGAGAGCGCTGTCACAATCAATGGCAATAGCAGCGATCAGCGAATCCATAGCGGGTACGGTAACGCCTTTTCGCCTCAGATTGAATCCCAAATCCGCTGCATGACGCCAAATTTCGCCTGTCACTGGATGCCAGAGTATCCCCTCAAACACCTCTTCCAGATGCTCCTTCTCATTCAATGTTCTGCACCCCTGAACGAGTTCAACAAAAATTGGACCAGCTATCGCGGCCCGGTTTTCGTCAAGGAGAAGCGAGACGATTTCTTTCAACTGATCGAATCCCTTCCTCGAAAAAAAGCATATCCATGCACTAGTGTCGATAAGGACTGTTCCATTTGGAATCTTTTCGTGTCCGGTCAAGCCAACTTCTTTCTTCTCGTGGCCTGTTTCGCCGTGCGATGGCGTCTTTCAGTCCTGAGGTCACTGAGCGAGACACCAACGATGCCGCTGCCCGCCATGCTTTTTAATTTCTGGCGGAGCTTTAGCTTTATAAATTCCTCGAGTGCCATGGTGACTGTCTCTTTTTTGGTAGCAGAACCACTTACGCTTAAGGCCTTCTTCAACAGCTTATCGTCAATATCTATCAGGGTCTTCATGCCGAATATCCTCCCGAATTCTTATATATAAGACTAACATTATTTTATATATATTGTAAATCGGCACAGCTTCCATTGGTCGAATGGGCCGGCATTAAATTTAAATGGGAAATTCCCAATGTCATATCTCGTTTTCTACAAAGGTTTTTAATGATGCGCAGCAGGTTTTCACCGGAATTCCACGATAGTTGCAATTTCAAATACCTGCGGACTTTCAGGTGTTATGAATAGGCGAACGACACACGTTTTTTGAACGGAAGCAAAAGGAATTTTCCAGTCTTTGGAAAATTAAAAAATGTTTTGGAAATTCTTTTTTTGATATGTGAGTAATTTTAGTTAGTCGCCTTTGGCGAGCAATGATTCTATGCTGCTCTTCAGGATTTTTATATCACAAGGTTTTCTCATGAATGTATATGGGGTTTCAATATCCTTAAGCTGCAGCTCGTCAATGTCGTACCCGGTGATGAAAATAAACGGCACCTTGTAATCTGCAAGAATTGCCTGCGCGGTCTCTATGCCGTCTTTTTTTCCATAACCCAAATTTATATCCATTAAAATCAAATCCGGCCTGCAGCGTTTCACTTCAGCCAAGGCCCGCTCGAATGACCCGGCCAACTCGCAGTGATAAAACCCCCAATCCTTTATAGTTTCGGCCAGGCCGACCGCGCCCAGTATCTCATCATCCACTATCAATATGTATTTCCTTTTTTCCATCATTTATTTGGGACAATTATCTCAAATTCAGTCCCATGATTCCTTTTCATTTCGATTGTGCCTTCGAGTTGTTTGTCAACTAAATTATATATGATAAGAAATCCGAGCGAACCGGATTTGGAAATATCCATGCCCTCGGGAAGTCCTGTCCCATTATCCCGGTATTTAAGATGCAGATTTCCACCTTCCCTGCTTATATTTACTGTTATTTTCCCGGACATTTCCTCCGGAAAGGCGTGTTTCATAGAATTTGAAATGAGTTCGTTAAGTACGAGTCCCAGCGGGATCGCTGTCTCAATGCTCAAGTCCAGATATTCGGCATTCAATTCAAATGATACCCGTTTGGCCGGACCTTCAAACGTCATCATGATAGCAGCGGCAAGATCTCTGACGTACTCTCCGGCTTCCAGCCCGGAAAGATCCTTAGACGCATAGAGTTTTTCATGGACCAGGGCCATGGCTTGTATACGATTTTTAATGTCCAGGAATACAGAGTCAAATGCGTTATTTTTGATCTGCCTGGCCTGCAGATCGATCATATTAGAGATGACATGCATATTATTTTTTGTTCTGTGATATAGCTCTCTCAGAAGGATCTCTTTTTCTCTCGTCTTCTTCTGCTCGCGATAAAATAGCTGCACATAATCAGAGAGCAGACCAAACATCATCGTCAGAAAACCCGCGGCCAGGATAACACGGAGCAGATAATCCCAGATGTCATATCGCCTCTGTCCAATGATGATAGAAAAAACACCGTAAGTAAGCGTAACCTGTGTAATAGCTACATAGCCTTGGAGTGCGTCTCCGGTCTGCAAATAACGGCGGGTCGAGAATACCAGGCCAATGGCGAACACGAGCAAAAGTGAAATTATCCACACTTTGATCATGAGGGGTTTCGTGAAATTCCCTTCCGCCCCGACCAGCGGGGGAAGGTATTGCTCGAACCTTACGGCCAGGAGCGCAATTATCACGATAGTGGCGCCCCATGCGCCAACTGACCAGAGCCAATTTCGTCCTGGAAACGTTTTTTTGCGGGGCCATTTAAGAATCGTCGCAAATAGCAGGAAAACACCGAGACTGCTCATTCCAAGCACGGCTATCCATGCCGAAGTTGAGGGAAGATGAGCAATAAGTCCTTGCTCTCCGGATAAAAGACCGGGCCATGTCAGGATAAAAAGGACGGACAGAACTCCGAAAGTAACAAAGCCTATTCCGATCCAATAGGATAGTGGATTGCGAAGGACGTGGTATCGGCCAAAAGACAGAAAGGCCACGCAAAAGGCAGCCAACCCTATGAAGCTGTGCATCATTGGAACATACCATGGCAGATTGACTACGGTTCGCCCCCGCCCAAAATAAAGAATCAAAAAAGCAAACAGCAAACCCAACAGGGTAGTTGTGATAATGATGGCATTAAATAGATGTGCCGTTGATTTCCGATTCATTTTCATTTCAAAAACTATTTCACAAATTTGGGAAGTATCAATTTTCTCTTCATTTTCAGATTACAGAATTATTGCAAACAGTGTTGAGGAAATCAATGGCACTATCGGGAGCGGGCTGGAACCTTGAATTTTCCTTGAGTCTGGTCAAAAAAAGCCAAGGGCGTGTGCACGGCTGGAGTGGAGATTATCAATAATAAACCAGACCCCTTGGCGGTCCTATTGGACTTTGACTATTGAGCTATTGATGGTGGCGGATACCCATCAAATCCCTTCTCTTAATTTAATAAATGATTCACGCCAAGACGCTGAAAGGGCCTCAACGGCTAAAATCTTTTCTATTCCGTCCCGGTTCTTCCTGTCGTGATGATAAATATGATTGGCGAAAGCAACGGTTATCGCGTGACGATCCCTTTCCTTGAGAATAAGAGCATTTCCGGTTCCCACAATTCCTTCTTCGATTACTCTAAAATAGCAGCCTGTTCTGCCCGAATCCACGACAAGCTTGGCCATATCCGCCCTGCCATACCTCGCCGCAAGTGTTGAGCAGGGCTGCCGGGGCTGACTTATCTGAACGACGGAAGTGCCCACCTGAAAAATGTCGCCGATGCATACTGCAGCCTCATCGAGATTCATCAAGGAGAAATTCTCTCCGAATGGGGCTGGCGGCAAGACTGTTTTAAGGATTCCCTCCCAATATGGATAATGATTGGCGCCATACGCACAAACCGCTTTGTCCGATCCCCCGTGGTGTCTCAGATCTCCAACCCCGTCACCATCAAAACCGCTCTTTCTGAGATGCACTGGAGCCATAACTGGCTTTTTGCAAATGCCCGTTATGATCTCTTTCCCAAAGAACAGCTCTCTTGCGGGAAGGCCGGCATTGAGCGATTGGATTATCATCTTTGACGGCATTTCTCCCTCATAATAGTACAATTCTTCCCCTACCTGGAAAGGAATATGCCAGCGCTTAAGCGGTCGCTCTTGCTGCGCCCATCCCCGTTGGAATGCATTTGAGAGGTTGATAAGATTATATTTATCTCATGGCGGGAGTCAATACCCTTTTCAGGTTCGAGAGGCAGAATGGATTCTCTGGCATGAATTTACCGGCAACCAGTGGACGCACATTATCCGCTTGAAACATGCAAAAAAAGCTATTTCGGCTTTATATTAATGTACTGGGAGAATCTTGGTATCGAAGAGAATGTATGTTCGGAGCGGCGAGCGAGCCAACGATGATAAATCAAAAAAGTCCCTGCATTCGATGCCCAGGCATAAAAAACAGACCGGCTGTTCATGAATGCGCTTGGACACTCAGGACGAAAAAATAATTTAAAAACGGGATGTTATAATTTTAAGCTTAAACAGAAAGAGACAAAAAAGCAGGAGAGGGGATTTCGTAAACGGTTGCCTCCCGTTACCTTAATCAACTAAAATTGTATGTCCTCATAAAAAATGTAAAAGGCAAAAATGTCCAAACCCATTCAATTAGACATAGAACGCTATTCAACGGCGTCTGAGGACCTGTTTGCATATGGTTTCGATGCCTCCGGGCTTGAGGGGGCCGCAGCTGCCGTGACCTGGCCCCGGAACACCGAAGAGGTGATAAAGATAATGCGCTACTCCTGGGAAAACGAAATCCCCGTTGTCCCGAGAGGGGCCGGAAGCGGCATGACGGGCGGAGCGGTGCCCTCCAGTGGGGCCATAGTCCTCAGCTTCGAGCGCATGAACAGGATACTCGAAGTGGACGACGTAAACTTAAACGTCCTTGTGGAGCCTGGAGTGGTGAACGGAAGGCTCCAGAGGGACCTGGCCGGCTACGGGCTGTTCTATCCCCCCGACCCTGCCAGCCTGGAGTTTTGCACAATAGGCGGCAATGTGGCAGAAAACGCCGGAGGGCCCCGCGCCCTTAAGTACGGCGTCACAAAAGACTATGTCCTCCAACTGGAAGCGGTCCTTTGCGGAGGGGAGCTTATAACGGTGGGAGCGCAGACGCCAAAAGGGGTGGTAGGCTACGATCTGGCAAGGCTGCTGACCGGCTCAGAAGGGACGTTGGCCGCCATAACCAAGATCCGCCTTAAAACCCTTCCCCTTCCTGAAGATGTCCTAACCTTGCTTGCCGTATTCAGCGATGCGGCCCTGGCGGGTGAGGCAGTATCGCGCATTATCGCTGCAAAGATAATCCCCCGTACGCTAGAGATAATGGACAAGGACTCCATGGTTGCCGTTGAGGGCTGGAGCCCGGTGGGGCTGCCCGTAGAGGCCGGGGCTTTGCTGCTTATTGAGCTGGACGGCCATCCGGCAGCCATAAAAGAGGAGGCCGGACAGGTTATAGAGATCTGCGGCAAACTGGGCGCGGAGGTCACGATGGCTGAGGACGAAGACGCAAGGGAAGCCCTCTGGAAGGCAAGAAGGGGCGTTTCACCCGCTCTTTACCATCTATGCCCTCACAAAATAAGCGAGGACATTGTGGTGCCAAGAAGCAATATAGCCAGGATGCTTTCAGAGTTAAAGGCGCTGGCTGAAAAGACGGCAGTGCCGATAGCCTCATTCGGCCATGCGGGGGACGGCAACCTGCACGTAAACCTGCTGCCGCCCGTGAAAAAGGATGTCACCCCCATACTTAAAGAGATGTTCGCAAAGGTGCTTGAGCTGGGCGGCACCATCTCCGGGGAGCACGGGGTGGGCCTCACAAAAAAGCCCTTCATCGGGATGGAGATAAAACCCGCTTCACTTAACCTGATGAGGCAGATAAAAAACGTGTTCGACCCCAAGGGGCTTTTGAACCCCGGCAAGGTCTTCCCGGCAGAAGAATGACCCCGAATCTCATGTGGCTTGCCTGGGCTTCGGTGCCTCTTTATTTAACGGGGCTTTATAAAAGATTTTTTTTATTTGCCGGGTGCCTGGCGCAAGCGGCGTACCTGGTGGCAAGGGGCATGAGGCTTGGCAGGGTCCCTCTGGTAGGCCCGCACGATACGCTTATATTGCTTGCCGCAAGCCTGGCGGGTTTTTCCTTCCTGTTTCATGCAGCCCAGGAGAGAGGAAAAAGGTCTTTCAGGATTCTGATAGGGGCGATGGCCGCACTTTTCACCTTATTTGCCATGTTGGCCCGCCCGTTCGAAGGGGTCCTTCCCCCGGTGCTTAGCACCTACTGGTTTGAACTGCATGTGGGGCTTTCTTTTTTCTCCTACGCTTTTTTTGGCATTGGCGCGGTCCTGGGGGTGATATATCTTGGGCAGCGGGAGGCGGCGCTTGAAAAAAGCCAGTACCGCTTCATACTTTCAGGCTATCTGCTTTTCAGCATCGCGATGATAGCGGGCGGGGTATGGGCATACCTTGCCTGGGGGTCATACTGGCTGTGGACCCCAAAAGAGCTCTGGACCTCGATACTCTGGCTCTATTACAGTCTTTATCTGCACCTGCGCCTACGCCCCTCCTGGCACGGGAAGAACACTGCCTACGCAGGGGTGATCGGGTTTGTCCTGGTATTGTTCACATACCTTGGAGTGGGGCTTCTCATGAAAAGCTCCCATACTTTTTAATTTAAAATGGGTTTTTTTATTAACAGAAGGTCCTCCATCAACAAAAAAAATTCCTGGGATGTCCTGATATCCCAAAGGCTGGCCGTATGGCTTATGGGGCTGGAAATAGCCGCCCTGCTTACAGGCTCCTTTTTCATGGAGCAAAACAAAGAAGTTGCGGGCGCCATGAACGGGGCGTTCCCGCTTTACCTGTGGCTTACCCGCGGCCCTCTTGCGCTTACCTGGTGGCTTTGGGCCGCCGTATGCCTGCTGGCCTTTTTAACGGTCAACACCCTCTGCTGCAGCGTGGAATCCATAAAGCGCAAGAAGGGCGGCCTTCTTACCCTGCTTGCCCCGCAGATCATCCATGCAGGCTTTCTTTTGATACTGGTTGCACATCTCATGAGCTCGCTTGGGGCCGCGAAGATCATGGGGCAGTTGCCCCAGGGCGCGGAAGCCAGGCTTCCAGGCTTCGATATATTTCTGAGCAAGGTGGAGGCCGGCCCACAACCAACCGCCCAGGTGGAACTGCTTTCCGGAGAGAAAAATGTCCTTAAGCGCGGGGTCCTGTCCCCAAACCATCCCGTCTTTTTCCGTGGATACGGGATCTACCTTGAGGAACTGAGCATGGACCCCTACCCCGCGGCCTACCTGGAGGTAAGCCGGGAGCCCGGTGCCATATGGGCCTTTTTTGGAGCTATACTTTTTACAGCAGGCACAATATTGCTTGTGCTCCTCAAGTCGGGGCAGGGGTGAGGTTTTTTTAAAAGATGGCCATATTCGTAGTGCATGAACACCACGCGTCACGCCTTCATTATGACTTCAGGCTGGAAATGGAAGGTGTGCTCAAGAGCTGGGCGGTGCCCAAAGGCCCTTCAATGGACCCCGCCGACAAGCGGCTTGCCGTGATGGTGGAGGACCACCCCCTCTCATACGGCCGCTGGGAAGGCGTAATACCCGAGGGCCAGTACGGGGCCGGAGAAGTAATCATCTGGGACACCGGAGAGTTCGATATTGAAAAAGGCGGTCCGGAAGAAGGCATTATAGAGTTCACCCTCCATGGGAGGAAACTAAAAGGGAGCTTCGCGCTTGCCAGGATGAAGGGCGGCAGGACGCCAAACGGCTGGCTTCTGATAAAAAGAAATGACGGGTACGCGCACCCCGGCTTCAAGATCACCCCAGCGCTAACACCAAGGAAACTCAAAGAGATCGCCCAAAAGCCACCTTTTATGGCGGCTGACGGGGACAAAAAAGGAAAAGGGAAAGAAAAAGAAAAGCAAAAAACAAAAACATGAAGATGAAAATATCTTTTGTAGACCTCCATGCGCACGGCATGGGCCCATACGATACAAGAACAAAAAACCCGGAGTTGGTCCTCAGGATGGCGCGCCTTCACGAAGAAAAAGGCACCGGGCTCATATACCCCGCGATATATCCGGCAGACACGGAGGCCATGCGCGCGCAGATGAGGGCGGTCAAAGAGGCGATGGCGGAAATGGAACAGGAAAAGGGGAAAAGGAAAGAAAAACAAAAAAAAGGAAGAATAAAAATAGGGGGCGTAAATCTGGAAGGGCCTTTCCTCAACCCTTCAAGGTGCGGGGCGCTTGACGGCGCAAGCTTTAAAAACGCAACACTTGCCAATCTAAGAAAGCTCATAGGCGGCTTTGAGGACATAATCAGGATAATCACGATAGCGCCGGAGCTTCCGGGGGCGCTGAAACTGATCGAAAGGTGCGCGGAGCTGGACATCAGGGTGAACATGGGCCATTCGGACGCCACACTGAAAGAGGCCGTAGAAGGCAAGAGGGCGGGCGCCGCCGGCGTCACCCATCTGTTTAACGCCATGAGGCCGTTTCATCACAGGGAGCCTGGGCTGGCCGGGTTTGCCCTGCTGGATGACGATATCTACGTGGAGGTCATCGCCGACGGCGTGCACCTGAGCCCGGACACCCTGGCCCTTGTCTTCAAAGTAAAAAGGCCCGAGAGGATCATACTTGTGTCCGACGCCGTCAAAGGTGGGAAAGGCGGAAAACCGGTATATAAAAGCAAATCGGTCCTTGCCGGCGGGGGGATGGCCATCTCGGAATGCGCGGCGATGCTTAAAAGGAAGTTAGGCGTGGGGGACCGGCTTTTGAAGCTCTGGGGCAGGGAAAACGCTCTGCGCTACATGGGCCAAGCTCTTTAATTTTTACTTTTTATTTTTTGTTTTTACTTTTGTGATTTGAATTCCTCGAACTCCCGGCGCAGTTCTTCCAGTTCCGTCCTTATACGCGCGATCCCGGCCTCCAGTTTCAAGACTTGCTCTGCTGTCACGGTCTTTTTTATATCTTCCATAAGTCCGGATGAAGCAAGGTGGCTTCCCTGCCCGGCGGACTCTTCAGGTTTTTCCGTTTTTATTGCGCCTGATAAAAGGTGCGCGCACCTCGATTCCTTTCTGCCTGCCTCTCTTTCCAGCCTCCTTCAGCGGCGATCTTCATCCCCATATTGTGGGCCATCACTGTAACCCCGTTGATAACGGCCCTATCGTAAGTGTCTGTCTCCGAATTTTCCACCAGGGAGCAATTTTATAAAACCCATGGTTGCAAGTCAACAGGAAAATAAATCAAGGAAAACATGCATTTTTTAAACTAATCTTTTAAAAAAATCTCCTGCTTTTTGAAATGACCAAACGCCGGTTGCGGAATGTGCACGATGCCTTTAGTTCCTTAAAACTTGCGATATCCGGTAATTTTTGCAGTAGTTAAAAAATTAAAAATTTCTGCCTTGTTCTTAACGGTTTTTTTTGCCCGTCAAACCAGAGCGCGCTTATCAATATGAACACGGCGCTACCCAATGCCACGTTCAGCGGATAGGACCAGAGGCTCCCTGGCGGGATTATCACGGGCAGCAGGGCAATGGCCGCGGCAGGCGGAAAATGAAGCTGCAAAAGCTCGCATATGATGAAAACCGACAAAACGGACACGCCTGCCGGCACCCAGAGGGGCCAGTGCATCACTACATGCATCAAATAAACGCAAACCGCCCCGGAGAAGGCCGCCAGGGAAAGCAACATGAATATCCCGCGCAGTTTTGTCCTCAAGGGGCCATCCGGTTTTGAGATCTCCACAAATGAGACTATCAGGGGCGGGGCTATGACGAATATCCAGTGGAATCCCAGGGCAACGGCGGAGACGGCCATAAGGGCGGCAAGAAGCTTGCTCCAATGTGCGAGGCCTGGAGCCGCCTCCCTTTCCCCGGCATTCCCCTCATTGGGCCAGGTTTTACTTTCAGTGCTCATGGCATCCCACTTACCGGGCGGGACCGCGCGGTCTTTATTTCCCCTCCGCCTGGACCGGTCCGCCAAATGGCGCCCCGCCGCGATTATGCCGGTGAACACGCATACGCAAAGGAGATAATACCAGCTATCGCACTTAAGCAGAAGCGGCAGGATGGCGGCGGAGATGGAGGGCATCACGGACGAGCGCAGCAGGGCCAGCTGCAAGGCTACAAGCATAAAGGCTGCCGCCACCATGAAAAAAGGGGAATAGGGGAAAAACCGCATCATTAAAACACCGGTCAGAGCCGCCAGCGTGGGGGACAGCCAAAGGTTCAGCTTCACGCCCTTCCATGGCGTTTCCTCCATGACCCACGCCCCGAAAGCCAGGGCTGCGACCTCTGGGAATATCATCTCTTTCCGGAGGGTATATCCGGCAACGGCCACCATTCCGGTAACCAGCAGGATCGCCAGAAAATGCGAACGCTTGTCCATTTTTTATAATATCAAAAGAGCCCTTTTTCTTTTTCCCTTACCGGCATGCAACCCCGCGCCATTGATAGATGGCACGCCATGATATAATGTCATCCAGTAAAAACAAACCCTTGAAGAAAGGCAAGAATTGCCATATGGAGATGATGAAAGATATCCACTATATCCACTGGCTTGGGCACGACAGCTTCAGGATAGACGCCGGGGGCGTTGTCATCTATACCGACCCGTTCAGGATCAAAAAAAGCAAAGAGGCCCCGAAAGCGGACCTTGTGCTCATCACCCATGAGCACTACGACCATTGCAGCCCCGAGGACGTCGAGGAGATATCGGATGAAGAGACGGTGATACTGGCCCCTCCGGATTGCCTTGGAAAATTTTCCAGGGGGAAGGCCTCCGGCGTGAGGCCCGGAGACAGTATTTCCGCGGCCGGCGTGGAAGTGGAGGTGGTCCCTGCCTATAATATCGGCAAAAAATTCCATCCGAAAGAAAACCAATGGGTGGGCTACATATTCCAGGCCGGGGGGAAAAGGATATACATCGCCGGGGACACAGACTACATACCGGAGATGAAAGGCATCAGGGCGGACATCGCTCTTCTGCCTGTTTCCGGCACATACGTGATGACTGCGGAAGAGGCGGCACAGGCTGCCCTTGACATAAAACCCGCAGTCGCTGTCCCGATGCATTACGGCACGGTAGTGGGTGACAGGGAAGACGCCTTCCGGTTCGAAAAACTCCTTGAAGGCAAGATAAAGACTGCCATCCTGGAACAGGAGGGGTAGTTTCTTTGCCGCACAGGATATTTAAGCTTCTCAAGGATTCCGATGGCAAGGCGGTCCCGGGCCCCGAATTTTCGAGGGCCTTGGGCATAACCAGGGCGGCCGTATGGAAAAAGATAAGGCTCCTTCGTGCCGAGGGTTTCCAGATAGAGGCCTCAAGAGAAGGCTACAGGCTCTCCGGAGGACCGGAACTGTGCAATAGACAGCTAGGCTATCACATGCCTGGCATAAAGATAGTGTTCAAGGAAAATATGCCCTCCACAAACGACCTGGCGCTTCTCATGGCCATGGATAAAGCGGCCCCGCCGCTGAGGGAAAAACTGCTTTCAGCCCTTGTGGTGGCTGGTTCCCAGACCGCAGGAAAGGGCAGACTTGGGAGGGCCTGGCTGTCTCCTCCGGGGGTAAATGTTTATATGAGCGCCGCAATGAGGCCCGGCCTTCCGCCAAGGAAGGCGCCTCTTCTGGCCCTTGCCGCGGGCCTGGCCTCGGTCCTTGCAATAAAGGGGCAGACCGGCCTGGACGTCAGGCTCAAATGGCCAAATGACATTATCGTCAGGGAAGGGAAAAATAAAAAACCTGGGGCGGCATCCGGGATAAAAAAACTGGGCGGCATCCTGGTTGAGCTGCGCTCCGATCCGGACAGGGTGCTTTTTGCCGCGGTGGGCATAGGCATAAACGCAAACATGAAAAAGGCTGATATCCCCAGGGAGTTAAGGGCGAGAGCAACCTCGATATTCGCCGAAACCGGGAAGCCGGTGGACAGGGCCGCCCTCATAGCCTCCGTGTACAGGGAGCTTGACTATTGGGGGGGCATGCTCAATAAGGGAGTAGAGGCCGGTACGGAACAAAGGCCCGTGGAGCGCAAGCTGCTGGGCGCCTATAGAAATCTCTGCGACACCATAGGCAGGCAGATCAGCGTGCATTCGGAGGGGAAGCCGTTCACGGGGACCGCGACGGGAATCGATGATGACGGCAGACTTATTCTCAGGACCGCAGGCAGCACGCTCCGCTTTTCAACGGGAGACGTCAGTTCGGTCAGGGACGACGGCGGATCGGTCAGGGGCGGGGGCAGCCTGTGAGGGGCGCTGATTAAAAATTAAATGAAGATCGCATATTTTGACTGCTCATATGGAATAAGCGGGGACATGCTCATAGGGGCGCTGCTTTCTGTGGGCGCGCCCCTTGAGGCGCTTCAAAGAGAACTTGGCAAACTCCGCCTTGAAGGGGTGCAGACCGAAAGCAGAAGGGTTTTGCGCAAGGGGCTTGCCGCTTTAAAATTCGATGTGCGGGCGCCGCACGAAAAACCGCATTCTGGCTGGTCCCCTCTTGGATGGAATGAGATGTCCGGCATTGTCAGGAAAAGCACGCTAACGGAGGACATCAAAAAAACGGGTATTGGCATCATAAAAAGCCTGTTTGAAGCCGAGGCCAAAGTACATGGACTGGAAAAGATTAACGAGGTCCATCTTCACGAGCTTGGGAGCGCGGATACAATTGTAGACGTCATGGGCGCGCTTATCTGCCTCCGGCTCCTGGAGGTGGATGAGGTCTATTGTTCCCCGGTAAACCTGGGCGGCGGCATGGTGGACACACTTCACGGCAGATATGGTGTTCCGGCCCCGGCCACCGCACTGCTTCTGGCTGGGACCCCAGTTTATGGCATAGTTCATGGGGGCCAGGCAGAAGACCCATTCGAGCTCACCACCCCAACCGGGGCAGCCCTCATAAAAGGCCTTTGCAGGGGATTTGGTCCCATGCCCCCCCTGCTTCTGGAAAAAACCGGCGCCGGAGCGGGAGAAAAAGACCCCAAGACCTTCCCTAATGTGCTCAGGGTTTTCATAGGAGAGGCGCAGGCAGACCCGGAAGGAGCTGCAAAACAAAAAGGTAAGACAGAAGAGATACTGGTGATCGAAACAAACATTGACGACATGAACCCCCAGGTATACGGGTATCTGATGGACAAGTTGTTCAAGGCCGGGGCCCTGGATGCCTTTCTCACCCCGATCATCATGAAAAAAGGCCGCCCCGCGGTGAAGCTTACCGCACTTTGCGATCCCTGGAAAGCCGCTGCCCTGAAAAAAATATTATTCAAGGAGACCACAACCCTCGGTGTCAGGTTTTACCGTGCCGGCAGAAACACGCTCGAAAGGAAGATCAAAACGTTAAAAACGGAGTTCGGGCCGGTAAGGTTCAAGACTTTCATCAGAAACGGCAAAGTCTCCAAGACCCCGGAATATGAGGATTGCGTGCGGGCCGCCAGGGAATCCGGGCTCCCGTTAAGGGAAGTTATGGACCGCCTCAGAGCCCTGCACGAAACTTTTTGAGCCGGGCCGGGCGGAATCTTTCTTAAAAAGGATTCCCGGCGCGCCCAAGGGCGTAAGCCCGTCTTATTAAAATTTGCGGGAATGACAATACAAGGCTACCCTGTAGCAAGCTACATGGAATTGCAAATTAAAAAAGGTATTGCAATTGGCCGCGGGGTTATGTAATACTTCCACAACCTTAAGTTGCATAAGAGGAATGCTGCCGGGTGCGTGGGAGGAAGCGCAGGAATGGATGTTCACCAGCTAAGGGTTTTTTGTTCGGTTTACAGGAACCGTAGTTTTTCCAAGGCCTCCAGAGAGCTCTTTTTAAGCCAGCCTACGATAAGCGACCACATAAAGACACTTGAAGAGGCCCTTGGCTCCAGGCTGTTCGACCGCCTGGGCAGGAGCATCGCCCCCACAAAGGAATCGTTGATGCTCTATCCTAGGGCCATTGAGATCATTGAAAAACTGGACACCATAACATCGGACATAAAGCTGGTCAGAGCCGAGCCCTCCGGGGAGCTCCTGGTGGGAGCAAGCTCGCTGCCAGGCTCCCTGCTTATCCCGCGCGCGGCCGCGAGCTTCAAGCTCCTCTATCCGGCGGTCTCTTTCAGGCTTGTGGCCAGAGACTCCGGGGCAATAACCAACATGGTGATGGATCATGAGCTGCCCGTGGGCATTGTGGGGGCGATAATGGAACGGCCAGCAATGGAACGGCGGGCGCTGGAGTTCAGCTGCCTGACCGATGACGACCTCATACTGGTTTGCGCGGACAGGATGAGACATGCTGAAAAAGGCACGATAAGCCTGGGGGACTTGCCCGGGCTCCCTTTCGTTGCGAGGCATGATGGGTCCGGCACAAAGAAGACCGTGGAGGAATATTTCACAAACAAGGGGGTCCCGGCTGACAGGCTGAATGTTGTGGCCTCCTTCAGCTCCGCTGACTCTATGGCGGAGGCGATAAGGTCGGGCCTTGGGGCGGGAGTGCTGCCGCGATTGTACGCCGCCCGGGAGATCGAAACAGGGTCTCTCAGGGAAATAAAGATGGCGGGGTTAAAGATGCGTCAGAATTTCTATATAGTGACCCACAGGAAAAGGACCATCTCCGGCGTTTTGAGGCTCTTTCTGGACCATTTGAAAACCGTGGCTTCCGGTCTGAAAGATGCTTGCCTTAAAAAATAAAAAGCAAAAAAACCTAAACTGTCTTTTTTAGCACGCAGACGGCGAAGGCCGCAATGCCTTCCCCCCTGCCGGTAAAACCCATCCCCTCGTTGGTCTTGGCCTTAACGCTCACCGCCTCCGTATGGAGCACCTCTGAAAGGACCTTCCGCATGGCCTCGATGTGCGGGGCAAGGCGCGGAGCCTGGGCTATCACTGTGGAGTCCACCGATTCCACCGCAAAGCCTTTTTCACTTGCCAGGCGGACGGTGTGCTCCAGAAGCACAAGGCTTGATATCCCCTTGTACTTCGCATCAGTGTCCGGGAAGTGCTTCCCTATGTCGCCGGCGCAAAGGGCGCCCAGGATGGAATCTATAAGGGCATGAATAAGCGCGTCCGCGTCCGAGTGTCCCGCCAGGCCCTTCTCATATGGTATGCGCACGCCGCCAAGCACAAAAAATTCCCCGGGGGCAAACCTGTGGCTGTCATATCCGAAACCGGTCCTCATCACCATAAATGAGCTAAAAAACCCCTCCCCTGTGTTTGAAAATGGCCCCGGCTATCATTGCGTCCTCCGGTGTGGTTATCTTTATGTTCTCGGAAAGGCCCGGCACCACCCTCACCCTGCCCCCAGCCGCCTCAACCAGTGCGGAGTCGTCCGTCCCGTAATGGCCGTGCGCCATCGCCCCCCTGTAAGCCCGCAAAAGCACATCATACAGAAATATCTGCGGGGTCTGCACGGCAACAAGCCCGTCCCGGGCAAGGGTCCCCTTCACAGTCCCGCCTTCCCCTCGCTGCTTGATTGTGTCTTTTGGCATCAGGCCCGGCACTACGCCGTCCCAATGATGGACCAACTGCGGCTCAAAAAGGGCGGCAATAAGGCCGCTTATGAACTGCGCGGTAGCAAACGGACGGACCGCGTCATGTATGGCAACGGCGCTAGTGCCTGCGGGAACAAGGCCAAGCGCGCTCCAGACCGAATCCTGTCTTTCCTTGCCGCCTTTGGCCAGACGGCGAACCTTCCGGATGCCGCCTTCCGCCAAAAGCGTCTCCAGCGGCCCGAAATCTTCATCCCGCACTGCGGGGATCACCTCTTTTATCTCCGCCACCCGGTCCAGCGTCTCCAGCGTTCTTATGATGACCGGCTTTCCTCCCAGCTCGAAAAAGGTCTTTTTCTTTTTAACACCGCCTGCGGCAGCATCCGAAAACCTTTTTCCAAGCCCGGCGGCGGGGACTATGGCTATGATATCCATCTATTGCAACCCCCTCCGGTTCATTTGGCGGCCCTGAGCTCTTCCTTTTCGTATTCTTCCCTGGTCTTGGAAAAAATCATTCTGCCGGCCGTGGTCTGAAGCACACTCGTTACGGTCACATCAACGTGCTTGCCTATAAGTTTCCTGCCGTTGTCAACGACCACCATCGTGCCGTCGTCCAGGTAAGCCACCCCCTGGTTCGCCTCCTTGCCTTCCTTTATTATGAAGACCTTCATCAGCTCGCCCGGCAGCACAACAGGCTTAAGCACGTTTGCTAGCTCGTTTATATTCAAAACTGAGACGCCCTGAAGCTCGGCCACCTTGTTCAGGTTGAAATCATTCGTGACCACCTTGGCCCCCAGCATCTTGCCAAGGGCGACCAGTTTGGAATCCACTTCCTTTATCTTGGGAAAGTCTTCCTCTACTATCCTGATCTCAAGGTTCGTCATCTTTTGCATCCTGTGAAGGATATCAAGCCCCCTCCTGCCCCTTCCACGCTTCATCGCGTCCGGAGAGTCGGCTATATGCTGCAACTCCTGCAATATGAACTGCGGGAGTATGAAGCTGCCCTCCAGGAAACCCGATTCGCAGATGTCCGCTATCCTGCCATCGATTATAACGCTGGTATCGAGTATCTTCAGGTTCTGCTCTTCAGCCTCTCCACGGAACATCCTGAAAAGTCCGGGCACGGTGAGGTTTTGCCCTTTTTTAAGACCTATCACCATGCCGCCCCATCCAAGGAGCCCGGCAAGGGCAGAGTCAAATACGGACTTCGTGCCCCCGGGGATTACTTTCGACAGCGGCACAAGAAGAAGATCAGCAAACAGTATGCCTGCGGCAAGCCCTATGAATCCCCCGATAATGGTCCCAAGCGAAAGCTTTTTAAGCAAGGACTCGACCAGGAGCGTGGCCAGACCCAACACGATGCCGGCCGCAAGGCCGGCCAGGGGATGACCGTAATTTTGTCCCAGGAAAAATCCAGCCGCGGAAAATACTATCACTATCGCGCTTCTGAAAAATGCCAGCATTTTTCCACCCCTTTCCGGGTTTTTCTATTGTTCTCCGGCCCATAAAATTACCTATGCCGGCTAATAAAAATTTTAGGCCCTGAGGGCCTCGAATGCAGGGTCCAAAAGCCATTCATCATATTCGCTTACCCTTCGGGTTGCGCTCGCTTCTCATTTGCGTTGCGTTCAGTTCTGTTTCAGGAGGACGTACGACCTTTTCCCTGCGCGGTTGACAAGCAGGAGCACCGGTTTCCTGGTTCCCGCTGTCCTTCTCACCATAGCGTTGAAATCCGCAAGCGTCCGGATGGGCCTGCGCTCCACCTCTTCGATCACATCGCCCCTCCTTAAGCCCCCTTCGCCGGAAGGACTGTCTGCATCGACACCAGAGATGACAACGCCTCTTTCCCCGGCGGGCAGGCCCAGCTGCCTGATAATGTCCCTGGTAAGGTCCATTACACCCAGCCCGGAAAAGGCGCTCCTGTGGATCTCCGCACGAGGGGTCATAAGCTCTTCATTCTGGGCGAGATCGGCCGGGTACTGCCCAAGTTCCACGCGGAGACGGATCTCCCGCCTGCCCCTGAGCACCTCAACCGGGACATTCAGGCCCGGGCCGGTCTCAGCCACCATGTTCTTAAGCGATGCCGGGCTTTCGACCGCCTTGCCCCCGAACTCCACTATGGTATCGCCCCTTCTTATGCCCGCCTTTGCGGCTGGGCTTCCAGGCGACACGTCGCTGATGAGGGCCCCCTCATCGGTGGGCAGTCCGAACTTGCCGGCCAGCCCCGGCGTAAGGTCCTGCATGGTGACGCCTATCCATCCCCTGATGACCTTCCCATTGGTTTTAAGCTGTCCCATTATCTCGCGGGCCATGTTGCTTGGCACCGCGAACCCTATCCCCTGAAAACCGCCGCTTTTAGAGAATATCGCCGTATTTATGCCTATGACCCGCCCGCTCACATCCACAAGCGGCCCGCCCGAATTCCCCGGGTTAATGGGTGCGTCTGTCTGTATGAAATCCTCGTAGTCCGCTATGCCCACATTGGCCCTTCCCACGGCGCTTATGATACCCATCGTAATGGTATGGCTAAGGCTGAAGGGGTTGCCTATTGCCAGCACGAACTGCCCTGCCTCAATGGAATCGGAATCCCCCCATGTTATCTCTGGAAGCCCTGATGCATCTATCTTGAGAAGGGCAATGTCCGACTTTGGATCCGTGCCGATTATTTTCCCCTCAAAAGTCCTTTTATCAAGCAGGGTGACAGTTATTTCATCGGAATCCGCTATGACATGGTTATTGGTTATTATGTATCCATCCGGCGAAACGATCACCCCGGAACCAAGACTCTTTTCGCTCCACATCCCAGGGGCTTCGGAAAAAGCGCCCTTGCCCTCAAGCCCGTCTCCGCCCGCCTTTGGGACAAGCCGCTGGCTTGAGATATTGACCACCGAAGGTGATACGGCTTTGACTATCCCGGAAAAGTCCCTTACGCCGGTGAAGGGGATAACCACCGGACGGGACCCACCGGACCGTCCGCCCGGCAGTCCGATAACGTTTCCAAACCGGTAAAAAACAAACCACCCTGTCAGACACCCGATAAGCAAAAGGCCGATGGCCCAAATAGTCTTCTTCACTATTATTATTATAATCTCAATAATAAAAGGTAAGCAATTTTTTACTCCCCCGGGGCATCAAATGCATGGACTCCCTTTTTCTCCGCTTCCCATTGATATCGCGGCCAAAAATTGCCTTCCGGAGACATTTTCCCGGCAAGCGCTTTGACAGACGTTTTCCGCGCATTTTATAATTTTGTTGAATGAAAAAATTCTGGTTCGTCTTTCTTGTAGTGCTAATCCCTCTTATCGCCGGCACGGCAGTAGGGGGATACCTTGGAATAATCAAGGACACCCCTTCCATAAGGGAACTTACCAAGGGCAATACCCCAGGCACGGACATTTACGCCGACGACGACACCTTCGTGGCCGAGATCAGCACCCAAAAAAGCATCCAGGTACCCTTCAGGGAGATACCGGAAAACCTGATAGACGCGGTGGTGTCCGTGGAGGATGCCCGGTTTTACAAGCACAAGGGGCTGGACTACATAGGCCTTATCAGGGCGGCGTTGACGGACCTCTACTATCACCGCATAAAGGAGGGGGGCAGCACCATCACCCAGCAGCTTGCCAAGATAACCTTCCTGAGCCCGGAGCGCACGTTTAAAAGGAAACTCCGGGAGGCGGCCTTGGCCATAAAGATAGAAAAAAAACTGACAAAGGACCAGATATTGGAGCTCTATCTTAACCGCGTGTATTTCGGGCACGGCGCCTACGGCGTCCAGAAGGCCGCCAAGCTCTACTTTGGAAAACCCGTTTCCAGGCTTACCCTGCCGGAGGCCGCGCTGCTGGCCGGCCTCATAAAAGGCCCCGGTGAGTTCTCGCCTTTTATCAACCCGCAAAAGGCGAAGGTGCGCCAGGGTTTCGTGCTTCAAAGAATGCATGAGGAAGGCTATATTACCAAGGCCCAGATGCTGCGGGCGTTCAAGACACAGATAAGACTGAGCCCTGTAACTCCCAGCTTCGAGTCCAACGCATACTTTGTGGATTACGTAAAGAAATACCTCCTGCAAAAATACGGCGCCAAGTTGGTTTACTCCGGAGGGCTCAAGGTATACACTACCCTAAGGAAAGACTACCAGGCAGCGGCGGAGGAGTCCCTGAGAGAGGGTCTGAGGGACGTGGACAAGCGGCGGGGTTGGCGTGGGCCGATACGGCATATTAACGACCTTAGCACACTGAAATGGGGGGAAAGCTCATCTTCGGTGCTGCCTGCCAGGCGGGAGATAACCGATGGGACAGTCCTGAAAGTCACTCCGGCCAGAGCCCTTGTAGATGTCGGGGGCCGCACAGGCGTGCTTTTGAAGAGCGATGCCATGTGGGCGCAGACGGTCCTCCAGCCTGACGGCAAAACAAGGATCATAAAAAATTTTAATCTTACAAAGATCCTGCTCCCCGGGGATGTCATAGAGGTCAGGGTGAAGTCCTCACAGGCGAAGGGGCTTTTCGGCCTCTCGCTTGAGCAGGAGCCTCAAGTGCAGGGGGCGTTGGTGGCAATGGACCCGAAAACGGGTTTTGTCCGGGCGCTTGTGGGAGGATATGAGTATCTGCAAAGCGAGTACGACCGGGCCCTTTACTCCAAGAGGCAGGCCGGTTCGTCATTCAAGCCGATCATCTACGGTGCGGCCGTAAACGAAGGCATACCGCCTTCCTACGTGATAGATGACGCGCCGGTAACGTACCAGTGGAACGGGGGGGAATGGAGCCCAAAGAATTACGAACGGGACTATTCAGGCCCAACCTCCCTCAGGGATGCGCTTGCCCATTCAATAAACGTGGTCACCGTTAAGCTTCTGGATCACATAGGGGTTGACAAGGCCATAGATTTCGCGCATCTGATGGGTATCAATGAGCCCATGCCGCGCGACCTTACCCTGGCCCTTGGCTCTCTGAGCATAACGCCCATCGACCTGCTGACAGCCTATGCCCCTTATGACAATGGGGGCACCAGGGTGCGGCCGATAATAATAAAATACATAACCGACTCCAAAGGCCGGATACTGGAGTCCAACCAGCCTTCGACGGAAAAAGTGATCACCCCGCAGGTTGCTTTCATCATGACCTCTATGCTGCAAGACGTTGTGAGAAACGGAACGGGCTGGCGTGCGCGGGTGCTGGGGCAGGACGTTGCGGGCAAGACAGGGACAACCAGCGATTACCGCGACGCCTGGTTCATCGGTTTTTCACCCGATCTTATGGCCGCCTCGTGGGTTGGCTTTGACAATATGCAGAGCTTGGGCCAGGGAGAGACCGGCGCCAGGGCCGCAAGCCCCATTTGGGTGAACTTCATGAGATACGCCATGAGTAAATCTCCGTCTGAAGATTTCGGGCCTCCTCCGGATGGCGTCTCCGCTTACACCGTGGACTCTGTAACCGGCGATATTATAGACAATTCCACGGCGCCTGTTACAAACCCCGAGTATTACAAGGAATACTTCATTACGGGTACGGAACCGCAGCAGGGAACGCACCTTGCCCCCCTGCAGCCGCGTTACAACGGGGGCGTCACGAACTAAAAGGAGGGAATACGATATGATCTTAAAAAAGCTTCCGGCCAGTGAAGGTATTGCCGCCGTCATCGTCATGCTTGCCGTTGCGCTCGTTTTTCCTGTGCAGTCATTTTCGGCCCCGCCCTCCAAGACCCACTCTGTTTATGAGAAGGCACTCTCCGCTTACTCCCGAGGAGATTACGGGAAGGCCGAAAGGCTTCTTAAAAAGGACGTAAAGGAGCGCCCAGTTGCACCCAGCTATTACCTGCTTGGCTATGCAAGCTACAAGCTTGGCCATAGGCGGGCGGCAAAAAGATATTTCAGCGATGCATACCTGATAGATCCGCGGCTCAACCCCAAAGACATTGGCAAAGAGTTCCAAAAAGCCATGGGAACGGGGAGGCGCTGCGGGACCAGAAAATGAGAAGCGGAGCGTGACCCAAAGGGTAAGCGAAGCGAATATGATGAATTAGCGTTTGAACCCTGCGTTCGAGGCCCGGAGGGACTAAAATGACAGCTCACATATTCAGGCAATACGATATACGGGGGGTCTGGGGCAGAGACCTGAACGAGGACATCGTCTACGCCATAGGCAGGGCGATGGCCTTCCGGCTATATGAAAGGTTTGAAGGCAAAACGGACCTGAAGGTCACGATCGCCCGCGATGTAAGGCTAAGCTCACCCGCCATGCTTTTCGCTCTTTCCCGTGCATTCATGGAAAGCGGAATAGACGTTATAGACCTGGGGACCTGCCCAACCCCGTTGCAGTACTTCTCCCTCTTCAGGATGCCGGTGGACGGCGGCGCAATGATAACGGCAAGCCACAACCCTGGCAAGTTCAACGGCCTCAAGCTCTCGATAGGCACCGAGACCCTTTATGGGGATGAGATTCAGCGCATCAGGCAATATATCGAGGATGACAGGACGGTAAACGGACACGGCGCGTTTATCCAGCATGACATATTGCCCGAGTACATGGAGTATATGTGGAACCAGTTCGGCCAAATGGGCGGCTTGAAGGCCGTGCTGGACTGCGGCAACGGGGTTGCCGGCCTGGTTGCCCCGGATCTTTTCAATAGCATGGGTATTGAGACTGTTCAGCTGTACTGCACACCCGACGGCAGGTTCCCCAATCACCACCCGGACCCGGTGGTGCCGGAGAACCTAAAAGTCCTCATAAATACGGTGCTCAAAGAAAAGGCGGACGTCGGAATAGGCTACGACGGGGACGGGGACAGGATAGGTGTGGTGGACGGAGACGGCGAGATCATCTGGGGAGACAGGCTGCTTGCGCTTTTTGCACGGCAACTGCTTCTGGAGCACCCCGGAGCGGCGGTGATCGGGGAGGTAAAATGCTCGCAGAGCCTTTATGACGACATAGAGGCCAGGGGCGGAGTCCCCATGATGTGGAAGACCGGACATTCCCTTATAAAAAGCAAAATGAGGGAGTCCGGGGCGCTTCTGGCCGGAGAGATGAGCGGCCACATATTCTTCAAGGACAGGTATTTCGGGTTTGACGACGCCCTGTACGCAAGCCTGCGCCTGATGGAAGCCCTCAAGAGAAACGGCCCTCCGTACTCGGTAAAAAGGCTGCTCAAGGGCCTTCCCCGCATGTCATCCACCCCGGAGATACGCGTGGATTGCCCGGACGGCAGGAAGTTCGATGTAGTGGAGCGGATAAAGGAAGAGCTGGGCAGAGAACACCCCATAATCGATATAGACGGGGTCAGGGTGCGGTACACGAATGGATGGGGCCTCGTGAGGGCATCAAATACGCAGCCTGCGCTAGTGCTGCGCTTCGAGGCGGTAAACGATGAGGCCCTTCAAAAAATACGTCTGGACGTAGAGGAAAAACTGGAAAGGCTTCTTTGATTTGATCCGCACCCGGCTTTAAGGTTTTTTAATTTTAGTTTTGATTTTTCGTTTTGTGCGGGAATCGCTAAAGAGGAACTGGAAAAGCTACTTCGATTTTTTGTCCCTTTGCTTGGCCGACAGGTAAACCACGCAGTCCTCGCAGATGCGCCCGGTGGTCCGGTTGCATATCATGCGGTTTAGCTCCCAGCAGGGGTTCGTCCTGTCTATGAAAGCCGAGCAACTGCTGCGGCGCTCCTCCGAGCAGTTTGTTATCTCCCAGCAGGGGGCGTACTGGAGCAGGCGCTTTATCCCCTCTATGCTTATCTTTTTGTGATGGATGAGGTCCCGGATGCACATAAGCCACTTGATATCGTTTTCGGAATAGTAGCGGTTCTTGTTCCGCCTGGAAGGTTTCAGAAGGCCATGTTTTTCATATAGCCTGAGAGTCTGGTCGGTGGTTCCGACCAATTCGGAAACAACCCCAATGGGATAAAGGGGCATGTCCTGTTTCTGCTTGCCCTCGAGCAATTCGTTGTTCCTTGCTTTCATCCGGCCCGATTAATAAACAATGAAAACCCCTGACACATCAAATCTGCATTATTAAACCTTTTTTGCAGCAAAAAAATCAACCAGATGCGGTCTTGCGGAGAGACTCCAGTGCCTGCCTGGCTATCTCCCCCACTGATCTGCTTGAAAGAGTTCTGGTCTCGCGGTCGTAATAAACCACCCGGCCCTCGTCCACAGCCAGCATGGCCACCGAGGAGGCATAAGTGTCATCGGACAGGCTTTTCATGACGAGGATGGCGTTCGCCCTTACCGCCGGGTCCCCGCTGCGCAGGGAAAGAAACGCCATCTCCCTGTAAGGCATCACAAGTTCCGGATTGGAGGGGGCAAGCCCGGCAAGCGCGTGGAGTATGCCCGCGGCAAACAGCGCCTCGTCGCGAAACGAGACAAGCACAGGCAGCAGATACGAAAACGAGGAGGGATCATGCTTTATTATCTCCCCTATCATCTCGGGCGCGCTCCATGGATTGCCGCCGGACTCATCACGCATCATTACGAAAAGCCGGTCTATCGCGTCCAGACCCGCCGCGGGCCCCATACCCGCGGAAAGGAACCCTACCGCCTCTATCGCCCTCCAGCAGATCAGCTCTCCCTTGTCGTAGGTAAGGGAAATAAGGCTCCTGAGCACGCCTTTGTGCTTCTTGCCCAGCTCAATGATCCCGGCATAGTCCCCGGAAAGCAGGCGTTCTTTTATCGTATCTTTAAGCAGGGTTCCCATTTGTCAGACCTCAGAGATCCAGAATGTATGCATAACTTTTTAATGATAACACAGATAAAATCCAGGCGGCCGCAGCCGCCCGGGTGCCGCCCGTACGGCGGCCCACAGATAGATATTGCGCTAAGCTTCTCGATCCGCCCCGATCCGGCTGGATGTCTTTTTTCACTCAAAATGAGACATTACCATCGGTGAAAATCCTTGACATCATCCCCACGTGTGGTAACTTTAAAAAAGAAAAAAGGCGGAAAACCCGCGCTTGAAAAACAAAAAAACACGGGCAGCAAAAAAACCGGGACTGGATAACCACTGCGGACAACTGAACAAAAAACAAAAAACTCCACATCGACAATAAAGGAGGAGAAAAAAATGCCGGCATCAACAGCCAAAGATATCATGCACCCGAGGTTAAGCCTTCCTGAGAAAGAGCCTGGGATGTCGCTTGTCAACAAGCTGCTTTGCTCCTATCCCGGGCTCCCGGTGGTAAACGACGATGACGAGGTAGTGGGCATAGTCTCCGAATATGACGTGTTCGACGCGCTCATGAACAACCGGACCGTCCACGAATTCAGCGCCGAGAGCATCATGGGCTGCGGCCACAAGGAGCACGAGGGGGTCTGCAAAGAGCCCGTCTCCGTCTCACAGAACACGCCTATAGATAAGGTGCTTGATATAATGTACACCCAGAACCTGTCGATCCTTCCCGTTGTGGAGAGCGACAGGAGCAAAAAACTTGTCGGGATAATCGCCAGGAAAAACATAATAAGCGCCCTTGCGGAGAGGCATTTCTGGCCGGAGCACGAATTCCAGAAACGCGCCTGAAAGAGGAGTACATCATGGCAGAAAACCGCAGGCCATAAAGGAAGTGGGAAGACTGCTGGCGAAGGTATCGTGACGATTTCATGACCCCGCCATGGAAAACAAAAAGAAAAAGAAAAAGAAAAAGAAAAAATCAGAGAAAGGGGTAATTGAACCATGCCGGTAAAGACAATGGCCTATCAGGCAAGGGATTTTGCGGAGCTTATAGGGATGGAAGGTTTCAGCGACGGTCTTCTGAACAACCATTTCAAGCTCTACCAGGGATACGTAAGCAACACGAACAAGCTTCAGGACCAGATAGCGGAGCTGCCCCAGGACGGGACGGACCCCAGGTTTGCCGAGCTTAACAGGCGGCTGGGCTTCGAGTTCAACGGAATGCGTCTGCACGAATTCTATTTTGATTCGCTTGGCGGCAACGGGAAGATCAACAAAAACGGCGCCATGGCGAAAAAGATATCCGAGGACTTCGGGAACTTCGACAACTGGGAGAAATCCTTCAAGGCCGTGGGGAGTATGAGGGGCGTGGGCTGGGCCGCCCTTTACGCGGACCCCAACTCCGGCAGGCTGATGAACTTCTGGATAAACGAGCACCACGTTTCCCACCCGGCAGGCTGCCAGCTCATGCTGGTCATGGACGTCTGGGAACACGCGTTCATGCTCGATTACGGACTGAATCGGAAGGATTATATCGAGACATTTTTCAAAAACATCAACTGGGAGGCCGTCGAGCAGAGACTCTCGGCAGCCATGAAGACATGGAAATGAAAACGGCGGGAAAAAAGAAGCCCCTGGAGATGTCGGAGGAGTTCATTGACACCATCAGGCAATGGCAGAAACTCGAAGATGACACCATAAGGAACTCCGAGGACCTCATAGTCAAAAGCGAAAACCCCATAGTCCGGATGATCATGGAGATGATCAAGTTCGACTCTCAGAAACACAAGGTCATGCAGCAGCTCCTAATAGACGGGCTTACGAAGGAGCCGCTGCACCTGAACCCGGATGAGCTGGCCCCGCTGGCCGAGGAAATGAAAAAACACATAGAGGCGGAGAGCAAGTCCGTGCAGCTGGCCTCAAAGGCCCTTGAGCAAAGCGAGCTTTTCGTCACCCGCTATATCCTGACCCTGCTTCTGGCCGATGAGGCCAAGCACCACAGGCTCCTTGGCGACCTGAACGAGGTCATGCTGAAGAGGGCGACCATATTCGTCACCTAAAAAAACAAAAAAAAGAGCTGAATGCCGGATAAAAAAAGAGGGAGGCCTTAAGGCCTCCCTCTTTTTTGAAAACTTATATTACAATTATTGATTGCATTTTTAACGGATTTATGTATATCATTAGTTGCGTCAATATTTGCATGAACCGGGAGGGGCACAGGGGCTTCAAAGATGGGCGGAGGGCTTTCCATACTGGTTGCATCCGAGAGTCTTTTTATCCGCCATTATTTTTCCTACCTCTTTGAAAGGAACAATACACTGCGGCTCGCGGCCTCCGGAAGAGAGGCCATCGAAGAAATGGCCCGCCCGCCAGGGACGGAAAAATTTTCAGAGACAACGGAAAAATTTTTCCGTCCCTTTGATCTCGTTTTCATAAACGATTATCTCCCGGACATGGGGGCCGTGGAGCTGCTTGAAAAGATAGTCAGCGGCCACCCCGGAGCAAAGACCTTCGTGCTGCTCACCCATTCAAACGATGCGAAGCGCCTGGTGGAAAGACATGGGGCCACCGGTGTGATAATGAAACCGTTCACCACAAGCGACGTATTGACGCGGGTCAGAGAGGCGCTTCCGGCAGAAAAAGTGCATATCAGAAACGATCTCTCTTTCTATTTTTAAGAAATCCCGTCTCTTTTCTTTTCCAGTTTTTTTATTTTTTTATTTTTGCTCTTTCTCTTTTTGCTGCTTTTTCAGCTTTTTCCGTTTTTTTGTTTCCAGATCGGCGGCCCTGGTGGGCTCCGGCAGCCTGTAGCCTTTTGAGCAGGAAAGCACGAGGTCCACGGAATCCTGGAAGTCCACCATGTGTCCGGGGGATATGAACAAAGGCCTCACGCCGTCCTTGCTCCTAAGGACCGTTCCAACCATTTGGCCTTTATAGACAAGCGGCGACGTGCTGCCGCGCTTCCAGCCGGGCTTCCGGAACTCCCCTACCAGCCTGGACTTTGCGCACCCTACCGTGGGAATGTCCAGGAGAAGGCCCACGTGAGAGGCAAGGCCTATCATCTGCGGGTGCGCTATGCCCTGCCCGTCCAGGATGAGGACATCCGGCCTTTTCTTCAGTTTCCGCACGGCGCTTATTACGGCCGGCCCTTCCCTGAAGCTAAGGAGCCCTGGCACATACGGGAACGTCAGTTCCAGTATGGCCGTCTGCGTATCTATAAGCTCCAGCTCCGGGTATGTAAAAAGGCAGGCCACCGCAAGCACTTCACCATCCAGGAATGCGGCGTCGGCCCCGGCCACAAACCGGGGTTTTTCCCTGAGGGGGACAACCTGCACGCGCTCCTTCATGGCAAGCTGCATTTCCCGGGCCTTCGCGGCCGTAAGCCCGCCCTGCATTCCGCAGTTAAGGAAAAAATCTTCCTGCGAGCGCGGAAAAGAGTCAACCGGTAACGTCATTGAGCCAGTCTAAGTATTGCCTGGAGCCCGCCGCCACTGGAAGGGCGATTATCTCCGGCGTCTGGTAAGGATGGAGTTCCTTTACGCGCTCGTTTAATTTCTCGAAGAGCGACTTTTTTGTTTTTGCGACCATGAGGGCCTCGGTTTCATCCTCAATATTCCCCTGCCATGAATATATGGACCTCACGGAAGAAATAATGTTCACGCAGCCCGCAAGTTTTTCGCCAACGAGCGCCCGGGCGATGTCTGCCGCCGTTTCCCTATCTGGAGCCGTTATGAAAACCGCAATATGTTCCATCGATTGCCCAGGTGCCCGCCCGCTATCCCTGATGCCTTCCTTTTTTTATGACCACCCGGCCCGTTCCGCCCGAAGACGGGAACACCTTAAGGGTTGGCGCAAAAAAAACAAAATCCTGGTGGAACGGGGCCCGCACCTTGCCGCCGAAAGTATGGTTGTCTCCCAAGGCTATATGAATGGTGCCAAGTATCTTTTCCGACTCCAGTATGTTGTCCGGCCGGGTTGCCATCGGATTTGTGCCGATGCCAAGCTCCGCTATGTTGCTGCACTCCGGGCAGGAGGAAAGCCTGTCCTTGAGATATGAGGCAAAGGGATCGGCACCCTCAACCTCTACGACCATACCGTCTTTCACTAAAAGCGTTACCGGGGTTTTAAGTTTCCTAGTCGGCGCCCATTCCAGAACGAGCCTGCCGTTTGCGGTGCCCTCAATGGGGGCAAGATAAACCTCGCCTGCGGGCAGGTTTCCGGCAGCCCCCAGTTTGCCGTAATCGCCGTTGTCCTCATGGACCTTCCTTCTGCCTTTCCTGAAAAGAAGCCTCGTGCCGTTTGGCGTGGTCACCTCCACACGGTCAGCCCCTTTGATGGCATTGGCCAGCAGCCTTGTGGATCTCTTCAGCGCCGCGTAATCCACTCCCATCGGCCCCTTGAGCATCGGCACGTCAAAAAGGGGCATGCTGGCGTAGCGGGTGCCCGCGTAACCGGTAAGGAGTTTCCGGAAAGTGGTATGCGTGGTGGAATAATTGGACAGGGCCACAACGGCATCAACAGCATCCTTCGAGTATTTTTTTACTATCTTTCCGGCAACCTCCAGCGACGCGCCGGCACGGGCATTTTTTTTGAGAATGTCTTTCAAAAGGCCTTTGGCCAGTAGTTCCTTCATACATTTTTCACCGAAGGCGGCGGCCCACAGCGCCTTCGGTGGCTCCACGGCCGGAGCACCCGTGGCGGAATATTCCTTGTATATAAGCTCACCGGCAAGCTTGCGGCCTTCAGCGGCCGCAGCCCGGGAGATCTCCCTTAATTCCTGCCTGCGCTTCAGCTCCCTGCCCCTTGGCGGCTTCTCCCTCTTCGATATCCTGTCAGTAAAGACAAGCACCTTGTCGCTGGCCGAGACCCCCAGGTTCAGAAGATATATGTTTTTAAGCGCTTCCGTATTTACACGCATATATTTTGTATTTTACCCCTTCGTGGTTTTAATTTGCATGACCGCCCTTTTGGGCCGCTGCTTGCTGCGCCCGCCGTTTGATTTTTTCCGTTCATGCCACGACCCGGAAGCCAGCGACATTGTTTATCTTCCAATATAATTAAGTATGATTGGCCCCGGAATTATTGCTATCTCCCGGATAGGAAAACCGGGGCTGCTACAGCTTCAAGTACAAGCGGGATTGAAATTAGAAAGGAGAAACAGCTTTGTGTCCATCCGCTTACCGCTACTGTTTCGCTTCCGCCTTTTTCAAGACAGCCGCGATGTCATAATGATCGTATTGCCGGGCCAGTTTCTCCGCCGTATTTCCTTTAAAATCCTTCGCATTCAGATCGGCCCCTTTGTCCAGCAGCAGCTTCACGATATCCATCCTGCCCCAAAAGGCCGCGTACATAAGCGGTGTGAACCCAAGGTTGTTCAATGAATCCGTTTCCGGATTTTTTACATTTATATCCGCTCCTTTGTCTATCAGCAGCTTCGCCACATCCGCCTGCCCATTTTCAGCCGCAACTATCAGCGCCGTCATGCCGTCATCCGTTTTGGCATTCACATCCGCCCCTTTATCTATCAGGAGCTTAACAATGTTCATCCTGCCCCACCGCGCCGCGGACATTAGCGGTGTAGCCCCGGAATTGTCCTTCGCGTTCACATCCGCCCTTTTGCTGACCAGCAGCTTCACCAAATCCGTTCTGCCGTTCAGAATCGCATACATCAGCGCCGTGGCGCCGTCATCATCCTTCGCATTCACATCCGCCCCATGGTCCAGCAGGGCTTGCACTTCGAGCAGGGTTCCATCATAGGCTGCCGCTGAAATAAGCTGTTTATTCAGGCTCGCGGACGCCGCGGCTGAAACAAAAGCATGGGTGCAAAACATTACCGTCAAAAAAACAAAAACAAAAACAAACGGAAGAACCTTATTTACCGCCTTCAAGAAAATTCTCCTCCTCATCCATGGCGCAAACAGCAGCTCCCAACGCTTTGCCCGCACCATTTATCCTATTTCCTGGTTGCTTTAAAATCCGTTTTCCCTTCGGGTTTTTTGCCTGCGTATTCCGGTGGTTGTGTCCAGCCGTTTCCGTGGGACCATGCCCGCTTAAAAACGCATGCCGGCGCCGGACTGTTCATCTTACTTCCAGTGGTCTTTGCCAGTCAAGTTTTCCCCTCCTTTTTTGAAGGTTCCGCCGCCGGGCTTTCCCGTTTCCCCGAATTCCCGTAAAATAGTTCTAACCATGAACGCAGAAGATTTATGCCGCATCGGAAAGCTTGTATATAAGGAGATGAGGCTCTCCAGGCCGAAAGGGCAGGCGCCCATGGAGCGGGGAGCGGGCGGGGACCGCACTTTCCCTATCGACAAGCTTGCCGAAGACACGATCCTTGAGGGCCTCCGGGGGCTTGGCGAGCGCCTTCACATAATAAGCGAGGAGGCCGGCGCCCTGGACATCGAAGGGACGGGTGAAGCCCGGACCGTGGCCATAGACCCGATAGACGGCAGCAAGAACGCCGTTTCCGGCATCCCGTTTTGGGGCGCCTCTATCGCCGTTTCCACAAGCGATGAGCTTGGCGGCCTGGAGCTTGGTTATGTTATAAACCTGGTTACGGGCGAAGAGTTTTGGGCGGAAAAAGGACGAGGGGCCTTCCAGAACGGCGTCCCCATCCATTGCATGAAGGACGCGATAATCGGCCTTTGCGCCTTTGAGGCCAGGACCCCTTCCATACACCTGAAGGAGATATTGCCGCTGCTCGGGGCCGCAAGGAGAACAAGGTGCCTTGGCTCCATAGCCCTCGACCTGGCCTATCTTGCCTCCGGCGCGTCAAGCCTGTTTGTAAGCCCCGGAGCATCAAGGAGCTTCGATTATGCCGCCGGGTATTTGCTGGTAAAAGAGGCCGGGGGCATCTTTACGGACATGGAAGGCCGGGAATTGGATGGGCAAAAGATAGGGCTTTCAGCATCACGTGGAGGAGCGTCGCTTCTGGCTTCAGCCAACATGGACATCCACAGGGCCGCCCTGCATATCCTTAATGACGGAAAATAAAAAAACAGATAACCTTGCCCTGCGGTTTCTGGCAGCCTCGGAAAAGTTCAAACAAAATCCCTTTCTGAAATACGAGATCGAAGAAAAACCGTCTTCACCAGAAGAGAAAACCTTATCGTACGGCGAATTCATGGTGCGCGCAAACCTGTTAGCGCGGCACCTGCTTCACCTGGGCGTACGGCCCGGTATGAAGACCGCCCTTTTGGTGCCCGCAGGCCCGGAGTGGTGCATCGCCTTCACCGGGGTAGTGCTTGCTGGCGCGATAGCTGTGCCGGTAAATGAGGCCGCTCCCGATGAAGACCTGAAGGCGGTCCTTGCGGACTGCAGCCCCGAGGCCCTTGTGGCAAACAGGGAGACAAAAAACCGCTTTTCCCCTCTTTCCGGCGGGCTCGATCATTTCCCAATGATGATAGACCTGGAAGAATTTTCTGCCTCCATGATGGCAGAAAGCAAAACCAGATCAACAAAAGAAGGCGCGGCCTTAACAAGTCCACCCGCGCAGTCCTCCGCTCAAATGGATGAGCCCGCCATGATAATTTACACTTCCGGGACCACCGGCCTTCAAAAAGGTGTGACGCTCACCCACGGGAACCTTATCTCCGATGCCCTTGGCGTAATCGAAACAGGAATAGTGGGCGAGGGGGAAAACCTGTTGTTGGGCCTTCCCTTTTACCACTCCTATCCCATTATGTGCTTTATAGCCTCTTTTTTGTCCGGGGCCTCGCTTACCCTGCTTGCCTCCATAAAAGGGAAAGAACTTGCGCGGGTAGCCAAGGCGCGCGGGGTTACAATCATGATAGCCGTGCCCCAGATGCTTGAGCTTTTGGACGCCTCCATAAAAAAGAGACTACCAAAACCGCTTGCTTCGCTTCTGCCCCTTTTCGGAGCCTTGAGGGGGAAAACCGGAATGAATCCCGGCAAGGTGGTATTCAGAAAGGTCCACGCAGTCTTTGGCGGCTGCCTGAGGCTGATAGCCTCCGGGGGAGCGCGGCTGGCTCCAGAGGTGATGCGGGACCTGGAAGCCGTTGGTTTTACCATTGTGGAGGGCTATGGGCTCACGGAGACATCCCCGATAGTGACCTTCAACCCGGTTAAAAAAAGAAAGCCCGGCTCGGCGGGAAAACCCATCAGGGGGGTACGGGTCAGGATAGAAAACGGGGAGGTGCTCCTGAGCGGCCCCATGCTTATGTCCGGATATTGGCTGAAACCGGAGGAAACGGCAAGGGCGATAGAGGACGGCTGGCTTCACACGGGCGACACGGGCTGGCTGGACGATGAGGGCTACCTTTTTATCACCGGCAGGGAAAAAGAGATACTGGTCCTGTCTTCCGGAAAGAACGTGGCCCCTGACGAGGTGGAAAAGCGCTACAGGGAGAGTCCGCTCATTAAAGATATGGCCGTTTACGAGGAAAACGGGGCACTGAAGGGCGTCATCGTGCCGGATCTCGATTACGCAAGGGGAAAAGGGCTTGCAAACCTCAGGGAAGAGACCGGGTGGGAGCTCATGCGTCTGGGACAGGGGCTGCCGCCGTTCATGCGGCTTACCGGATTTTCACTCATAAAGGGCCCCCTGCCAAAAACGCCGCTGGGGAAGATAAAAAGATTCCGGCTGGGCGAGCTGCTAAAGACCGCCGTCCCGGAGGCAAAGGAGACAGGCTCCGAATTCCTAGGGGGCCCTGGGGAGAAGATCGCCCGCGTCCTCAATTCGGTTGCGGGGCGGAAAACCGGGACCGCAATAAGGGCGGAGGACAACCTGGAACTGGACCTTGGCCTGGATTCCCTTAAAAGGATAGAGCTTCTGTCCGCCCTTGAAGAGGAGTTTTTGCCCTCATTAGGCCAAGAGAAAAGGACACTGCGTGATGACTTTCTTCTGGACGTGCAGACGGCGGGGGAGCTTCTTAAAAAGATGGTGGTTTTTCTGTCCTCCGGAGAAGAAAAGCCCGTCCCGGAAGGGGAAAATTTTTTTTTGCCTCTACCTTTTGCGCGGGAGGGAAGGGAAAAGGAAATAGGCAAAATCTCTTTCAGCATGTCTGAAAAGGCGGCAACTTTTCTGCTTTATTATCTGCTTAAACTGCTGGCAAAGGCCCTTTTCAGGCTGAAGAGCAAGGGGTTGCAAAACCTTCCGGACGGCCCTTTCATCCTTGCGCCCAACCATTCAAGCTTCCTTGACGCGTTCGTTATTGCGGCCTCGCTGCCCAAGCGGAACGTCCGGTCGCTTTTTTTTGTCGGATGGGAGACGTATTTCAGAGGGCTAATGGCCCACACTCTTAAGGTGGTGCATGTGATCCCCATAGACAGGGAGCATCTGCTTGGGGGCGCGCTCAGGGTTTCGGCCGGGACATTGAGGCAGGGTTACGCGCTTTGCGTTTTTCCGGAGGGCGGAAGGTCTTTTGACGGCCGGCTGATGGAGTTAAAACCGGGCATCGCGGCGATGGCGGTAAACGAGGGCGTGCCTATTGTGCCGGCCTGGATAGAGGGAGCCCACAAGGCGCTTCCCCGCGGCGGCAGTTTACTGAAGCCGGTCATGATAGAGGTACGGTATGGGAGGCCGCTCTTTCCAGAGGCATCAGGGCCAGGAGATTTAGGGAACCGGAATGGCAAAAAACAAAAACTGCTTTCCGCCCTCAGGGACAGCCTTAATGCTCTTTCCCGCGGGGCAGAATGATCTTGAATACTGAGCCTGCTCCCGGTTCGCTTCGCACGCCCACGCTGCCTCCCATGACCTCTATAAGCTCCCTGGCTATTGCGAGCCCCAGGCCGAATCCCTTTGAACCCTTTCCCTTGTAAAACCTGTCAAAGATGCGGGCAAGCTCGCCGGGGGCTATTCCCTTGCCGGTATCTTCCACCTCGATGTAGAACATCGCGCCCTCAATGCCGTATTTCAGCAGCACCCCGCCCTGTGCGGTGTGGTTCCTGGCGTTCTTGATTATATTTTTAAGCACTTTTTCCAGCTTCTCAGGCTCGGTGAACACGGAAAATTCCTGTCCCGGCGCAAGCTCCAGTTTCAGGCCGCTGTCCATGAAAAGGGGCTCCATGCCCGTGATGATGCCTTCCAGGAATTCCCGCAGAAGCACCTTCTCCGGCGGGCTTTTCTTTAAGAAACCTGCCTCCGCCTTTGTAAGGTCCTCCATGCTGCCTATAAGGCGGGTCAGAGAGTCAAGCTCAACCTGAAGTGATTCGAGTCCGGCACGGTCCGCATCGATCACCCCGTCGATCATTGCCTCTATCCGCGCCCGCATAACGGCAAGCGGGGTGCGCAGTTCATGGGCCACATTGGAGGTAAGCCGTTTTCTTAAAGAGTCCTCCCTCTGGAGGGCCTCCGCCATGGCGTTGAAGGATGCCTTGAGCCTGCCTATCTCATCCGCGCCCGCCCCTTTTAGGCGCACGGAGAGGTCGCCTCCGGCAAGGGTCTGGGCGGCCCGCTTGAGCTCTCTGACAGGCCTGGACAAAAACTGGCTGAAGACAATAGCCAGAAAAAGGGCGCCGCAGCCCGCTATCGCAAAAGATGTGATGAGGAATTGCCGCCCCCTTTCTTTGAAGATATGCTCTTTCTGTCTAATCGGCGAATCAGGCGGGGGCAAGAGGTCCCTGATGGCAAGCGTGCCTATCTGGCTGCCCCTGTGGAACAGGGGATAGTTCTCATAGGGCGGGCCGCCCGTGCTTTCGGGCTCGACTATCTGCATCCGCAAGCGCATTGCCTCCCCAAGGCGGTTTACCGCCTGCACGGAGCTCATGACAGTCTTGCCTGAAAGGTCTTCCACCTTGCAGTCAAACCGCAACATGGCGGCCCAGCGCAGGGAGTCGTCCAGGGACTTCATGTCCCAGCGTCCGCCCCTTGAACCAGCGGTATAGCTGCCTTCAACGGAGGCAAGGACCCAATAAATATGGTCCTCCCTTGTGCCCTTCTCGTAGGCAGCAAAGTCCTTCAGTATCCTGCGGCCAAAAAGGAAGTTTGAAAGAAGGGCCAGCGCGATGACCAGAAGGAAGGCTACAAAAAGCTTACTCCTCATCCCTTGCGCCTATGAACTTGTAGCCTATCCCGTATATGGTCTTGATGAAAGTGGGGTTCTTGGGATCGTCCTCTATTTTTTGACGGAGGTTCTTCACGTGGGCGTCGATCGTCCGCTCATAACCTTCGAAATCATAGCCCTGCACCATATTGACAAGCTGCAGGCGCGAAAGCACCATCCCCGGTCTCTCGCAAAGGGAGACAAGGATGCCGAATTCCGAGGGGGTAAGGGTAAGCGGCTGGCCGTCGCGGGCCACCTCTCTCTTAAGCACGTCTATGGTCAGCGAACCCTTGTTGAAAGACATCCTGGTGTAAGGCCTTTTGTGCCTCCTCAGCTGCGCCTTTATCCGCGCAAGAAGCTCTCCGGGGCTGAAGGGTTTTTGAACGTAATCGTCCGCGCCTAGGCTCAGGCCCTTTATGATGTCGTCCTCACCCGTCCTGGCTGTAAGCATGATTATGGGCACATTCGAGTTCTGCCTTATCATGCCGCAGAGCTCCTCTCCCTGGATGCCCGGGAGCATGAGGTCCAGTACAACGAGGTCCGGGGGCTGCTTAAGGTGATGCATTGCCTCCTCCGCCGAGCCCGCTATCAGAGGCAGGAAACCCTCCCTTTCAAGGTAGAGCTTTACGACGTCTGATATCTTCTTTTCGTCTTCGACTACCAGTACCGTGGTCTTCTTTTCGGCCATCATAGTCCCTTCAGTGCCCTCTCAAGGGCTTTTTGCCGTTTTGAGGGCTGCCTTGGGTTTCCCGTGCGCCGGGTGGAGAAAGAATCATCATCTTCTTCCGGTTCCCCCTCCGCCCCGCTGCCGTCCGAAAAAAGAAAAAGTTTCTTCGTGAAAAGCGCGGAGGAAACGGCCACCGAGCCGTGGGCCCATGCCGCGTTCTGCAGCTCCCGGTCGGAGCTTACAAGAATGATGCCGCTTTCTTTTTCGAGCATCCTTTTGATCACGGCGTCCGCTTTTTCTCCTATCCTGGAGTAGATGACGTTCAGGCCGCCAAGGACCGAACGGCTTTCCAGGTGAGAGCTGCCGCCCCATCCGTCAAATACAACCGTGATCTCATGCCCCTTCCTCTCCCGGTAGAACCGCAGCTGCTCCAACAACTCTCCCCTTTCTTTCTCCAGGTCAGGGTGCTGGATGCCTGTCAGGTTATATCCGTCTATGAGGAGTTTCTTTATTTTGATTTTTATTTTATTTTTCCCTTTTGCTGGTCCATTTTACTGAAAGAACAAAAAAGGAAAATTCATCCGTCGATGTCCACTTCCAGGGACATATCCATCAGCATCTGCGCCGTGGTCTTCCTGAACCGCTCCCTGTAGCCCAGATGCTCCCGCACGTCTTTTTCTATCCGCGCAAGCCCCTCATAAAAAGGGGTCCTGTCCATGCCGTGATGGGGTGTGGCCTTTTCCGCGCCGTTCAGCCTGTGGCACCCGCTCCCGGCTTTCCTGGCGCCGTCGGGCATTATGAAATAATGGGGCAGGCCGTGAAGCCTGCATATCATGGGCCTCCATTTGTAGAGTGCGCAAAGACCGTTAAAGTTCACGGGGCACATGAGCTTGAATATCTCCCCGGCCTCCAGCTCGTGGGCGTAGCTTTCGACCACCACCCTGGCCCGCCTTAAAATGGTCTCCTGGATCTCCGGTTCCGCGGCCTTGAGACCTTCGAGCAAAAAAAGATACTCGGCAAGCGTGTGATGGTGGAACCTCTGGGAGCAGCAGTTTTCAGCGCACCCCTCGCAGGCAAGACCATAAAGCTGCGAGAGTTTTTCATACTCGGTGTCCATACGGGCGTACAGGTCTTCCAGTTTTTCAAGAGACGCTTTGATCATTTTCTTTTTTTATTCACTCCTTTATCATGCCCTGTTGCCGCCTCATTATGCCCTGTTATATTTGATCATGCTCTGTTGCAGGGGCGGCGGGAGATCTCTTCCCAGAGCCTCTCATCGATCTCATCCAGATAATCTTTTATCTCAAAACTCCTGCCGCACGACGTGCAGCGTATCCTTACGCTCCTTCAGCCGAAAACGGCCTTGACCTGAGCGCCGCAGGTCTTGCATCCCATCCTTTTTTCTTTCATCTCCACAAAATCATTTTAACTTAAAACCGGCGCTCGATGGAAAAGCACCCACTGTTTTTAAAAAAAATATAAAAACTTTAAACGCCGCTGCCAAGCCCTCTCAGCCTCACCCTGGCGTAAAAAGCGGTATTGCCGGGCTTCTTGTCAAAGATGAAGTCCATCCCCCAGCACTGGCTTTGGTACCGGAGCTCGGAACTGAATTGCTGCAGACCAGCCGTCGTGTCGTACCATATGGCGTTTACGACCGTGAAATAAGATGAGAGGACCACACTGGAGCTTATGTTATGCACCCAGGAGTCCTGCACCGGCGTATATGTCTCTATCACGTTAAACGAAACCCCCTTTAACAGGGAAAAGGTGGAGTTCAACTGGACAGCCTGGAGCTTCCGGGCGTAAGGGTCATAGGTGAGGCTGCCGCTGATCGCGGCCGGCCTGGAGGAAGATATGTTAAGCGTGATGGGCTGGGCGCGGCCAACCCTGGTGTCGAACTGCTCCGTTACCAGGACATCCAAGAACTCGCCGCCCTTGTCCCTGAACCGGTTCATCAGCGAAGCCTGCAGATAACGGGCCTTGTCCTCCAGTTCCGTGGAATCGAAGACTATAGGCGGGGCCTGTCCGGAAAGGTCCCTGTCAACGAATTCGAGCGAGGGTTCCACGTAATGGGTGACCCCGTTTCGAAAGGTCTTTTCAAACCTCGTCCGCAGTGACGCATCATAGTTGAAGACCACCCTGTCTATCTCCTGGCCTGGCGACATGAGATCGTAATGCCTTATCCCAACCCCCGCGGACTGGAAAAAGCTGACCCCGTCGCCAACCGTATAAGACAGCCTCGGGGCGGCATAGAACCTCACCGCGGTTTGTCCGTCCTCGCGCCAGAAATTTGTAAGCGCGGACTGCATGTCAAACGCGGCGGTGTGCCCCAGGAATTGAGGGCTTACCCTCCTTGGATAGAGATAAACGCCTGCCTCCGGCAGTTCCTGGATGACGCCGGACTGGTCCACTCCGTCCATTTCGTCCTGGAACCAGCGCACCCTCACAAAGGCCTTTCCATAACCGGAGAGCTCCAGCCGCCCCTCTCCCTTGGATTCCAGGAAACGCTGTTCTGACTTCTGGAAGTTAAGGTCGAAGAGCTTATGGTAGTCCCTGTGGTTGGCCCAATTGAGCTCCACGGAAGCGTAAGGCCCTGTATTCCACCCGTACAGGGTCAGATAATTGACCTGGTCTTTCCAGTCGCGCAGATACGTGAGCTTCTCAAACCCGGAGATCCCCGACGGATCGATCGCGGAGGGAAACAGGTAACGGCCCTCCAGCGAGCCGCCAACGGCCCTTTTTGAATAGTAATCCAGGCTCACGGTAGCGTCCTTGTTGCCGGAAATGGCCCAGTAATAAGGGATATCGATGTTTGCGCCGCCAAATGTGCTCCAGCCCAGATTGGGGGAAAGAAAACCGCTGGCCCGCTTTTGCGACAAGGAGGCCGCGAACCGCGGCGTATAGAATACCGGGATGGGGCCCGCCTTGATCCGGGCGTCCTTCATCCAGAGTTTGTCCCCGATCACCGCCTTGGCCGTAGCCGCCTCCAGCGCCCAGGCGGGGTGATTGCCTTCGCATGCGGTAAACACAGCTTTTTTAACCAGGTATGTGTCCGGGGCAACCCTGTTTATCGTGCTTCCCTTTATATAGAAATTCCTTTTCCGTACAAATATGGAGGCATCGTAAAGGACACCCGTCTTGCTTTTCATGTTGTAAATGGCCTCGCGGGCGTTTATGACTACCGCCGGGTCCACCATGTAGGCGTTCCCGATGAGATGCAGATCATCCGTCACCGCGTTATAGATCGCCCTGTCGCCTCCGGCTGTAAGGTCCCCCCGCACTATCACGACGGAGCCCTCAAAATAATAACTGTTGCCGGAGTGGGTCATGGTGTCTGAACTTATGTTGATCTGCCCGGGCAGGCTTTTTGCGTTTTCTTTCCCTTTTTCTTTTTGGTCCTGTTTTTGAGCCCGCGCGGCAGAGGGCAAAAAAAGAAGACAAAAAAACGCGAGGGCCAGGGTAAGGATTGAAACGGCAAGTCCTCCCCCGATCTTGCTTGCCCCTCTCGCCTGATCTGCCCTCCGCATATTTTTGCTTTTTGACTCTCCCGCTTACCTTGTCTCTCTAAGCCTGGAAAGTTTTCCGCCCTCCTGCTTCAGGATCTCTTTTGCTTCTCCCGCGGTGTAAAAAGAGCCCGTTACCACGATCAGGTCCTCCGGCCGGGCGAGCTTTTTTGCCTCCCGTATCGCCTTGGAAAGCGATGAGGCCGCCACATTGCCCATCCCGTAAAAGCCCAGGGCATCGGCGCGTCTTTGCAGCTCTTCCGGCCCTGCGGCCCTCCCGTAGGCCGGGGCGGTAAATATCGCCTTCCCGCCGCTTTCAGCCGCCAGGGGCAGAAGCGGGGCCAGGATGCCGTCGATGTCCTTGTCGCCCATTATACCAAGCACCAGGATGAGCCTTCTTCCTTCAGCCAGGAATATCTTCCTGAGCGCCCCGGCCAGCGCGGCGGCCGCATCCGGGTTGTGGGCTCCGTCCAGCCTTATCTCCGGTGACTCCTCCAGGAGTTCCAGCCTTCCGGGAAGTGTTGCCAGCCTTAGCCCTTCACGTACAAAACCCTCGCTGCCCATCCCGGCGGCTGCTGCGGCCTCCGCGGCCACCGCGCCGTTTATGATCTGGTAATCCCCGGCCAGGGGAAAAAAAAGGTTCTTGGCCGAAAAGAAAGAACCCGAATAATCAAAAATGACGCCGCCAGCGGAGCTTTCGGCCAGCGCGGATGAAAATTCCCTCCCATAAAGAAAAAGCCGGGGCGATGATGACCCCAGCAAAGTAAGATCCCTGTTCAACGAAAAAAAACGCTCTTCAAAAACAGCCAGCGTCTCCGGCCTCTGGGGGCCCAAAACCACCGGGACCCCCTGCTTTATTATGCCCGCCTTCTCCTGGGCTATCTCCCTGAGCGTGCCCCCAAGGAACTCCTTGTGGTCCACCCCCACGGTAGTGATAACGGAGACCTCCGGGGTTACAACGTTGGTGGAATCCAGTCTGCCCCCCATGCCCGTCTCAAGCACCGCCCATTCCACGCCCTCCTGCCTGAACCAAAGTAGGGCCATGGCCGTGATGAACTCAAAAAATGTGGGGCTTATATCTTTTGAAAAACCCTTCGTCCGCTCAACCGCCTCCTTTACCTCCGCCGCAAGCTCCACGGTCTTTCCCGTTCCGATCTCCTGCCCGTCAATCTTCATCCTTTCGGTGAAGTCAAGCAGATGGGGAGAGGTGAAGAGGCCCGTTTTTTTCCCTGCGGCCCTGAGGATGGAGGCTATAGCCGCGGATGTGGAGCCCTTGCCGTTGGTGCCGGCCACATGGATGCACTTGAAACTGCTTTCGGGGTTGCCCAGGGAGGAAAGCAGGCTGCGTATGTTCTGAAGCCCCAGCTTTATGCCGAATTTCTGGAGGCCGTAGAGATAGCGGAGGACTTCCAGGTACCTGGCTTCCCGCATCTGTTCAGTTTCCTGGCCGATGGTTTTTTTGGGGGTTTGTGTTTTTGTTTTTTCTTCTTTTGGGACGGGTCTCACGGCCCGCCCGCCTTTTTTCATGATGCTACGCTAAGGTGCGCAAAGAGTTTCGCGATTACGCATTTGATGTCCTTCCTGTGCACGACCATATCTATAAGGCCGTGCTCCAGCAGGAACTCCGCCCTCTGAAAATTATCAGGGAGCTGCTGCTTTATAGTCTGCTCTATGACCCTGGGCCCGGCAAAACCTATCAGGCTCCTTGGCTCCGCAATGATAACGTCCCCAAGCATGGCGAAACTGGCCGTCACCCCCCCGAAAGTAGGGTCCGCAAGGATGGATAGATAGGGCAGGGAGTTTCCTTTAAGCCTCCCTATGGCGGCAGAGACCCTGGCCATCTGCATGAGGGAGAAGATGCCCTCCTGCATCCTGGCCCCGCCTGAGGAAGACACCGTGACCAGGGGGACCTTCTCATCCATCGCCCTTTCGGCGGCGCGCATGATCTTTTCCCCGACCGCGGAGCCCATGCTGCCCCCCATAAAGGCAAAATCCATTATTACGGCGGAAACCCGCATGCCGCTCACAAGGGCCGTGCCCGACAGGGCTGCCTCTGTAAGCCCGGTCTTTCCGGTGTTCTTTTCAAGCCTTTCCTTATAAGGCATGGTGTCCTTGAAGGAAAGGGGGTCCGCCGAAACGATAAGGGCGTCCGCCTCCTCAAAACTCCCGGGGTCAAAAAGCAGCGCTATCCGCTCCCTGGCGTCGATCCTGAAGTGATAGTTGCACTTGGGGCAGACCTTGAGATTGCGCTCTATCTCCTTACGGTAGATGATCTCCTTGCAGCTGTCGCATTTTACCCAGGAGCCCTCCGGTATCTTTACCTTTTTAAGCTCGGCTTTTGTCTTCTTAAACCAGGTCATGCTTTTTCTTTTCTTTTTTCTTTTTCACTTTATTCATTTCTCTATTTTATCGCCGCCCTCAGGGCCAGCAGGTATTCCTTAAGCTCCGCTTCTTCCATCTCTGACGCCGCCTTCACGATGGCGCTTCCTATCACCACGCCGTCCGCCATGGAGGAAACCATGCCCGCCTCCTCCGGGGTCCGGATGCCGAACCCGACCATTACGGGTTTTTGTTTTCTTTTTCTTGCGGAGACCGCCTTGAGCTTTGAAACCGAAGCCCCCAGTTCATCCGATATGGCAAGCTTGGCCCCGGTTATGCCGGTTATGGAAACGAAATAGATAAAACCACTTGAGGCTCGGGCCACTTTCTTAAGCCTTTCGTCCCCGGATGTGGGCGCCGCAAGAAAAATGACGTCCAGCCCGTGCCTGCCTGCGTTTCCGGCAAAGGACTCCCCTTCCTCAACCGGCAGGTCGGGGATTATAACGCCGTCAACCCCGGCCGCCGGGGCGTCCGCGGCAAAGGCGTCCTCCCCATACCTGAAAACAGGGTTGTAGTACGTCATCAGTATGAGCGGAACTTCCGTCTTCGTCCTGATCTTTTTAACGAACTCCATCGAAACCCTCAGGTTCACCCCGGCATCGAGCGCCCTTTGCCCCGCGGCCTGTATCACGGGGCCGTCCGCCAGGGGGTCTGAAAAGGGAACGCCAAGCTCAATGGCGTCCGCCCCGCACTCCTCAAGGAGACTTATCATGTGCTCCGTTTTTTCAAGCGTCGGGTCGCCGCACATGATGTAAGGGATAAAGGCCTTCCTGCCCTCTTTTTTAAGCAGGCTGAAGCGTTTTTCCAGCCTCCCTGAACTCATAGCGGACGGTCTTTCCTTGTCTGTTCTTTTTCATTTCCAGGGAATCCCGGCCCCATTATGCGCGCCACTTCCTGAACGTCCTTGTCGCCACGGCCGGAGAGGTTCACGATCATTATGGAATCTTTGGGCATGGCGGGCGCTATCTTTCTGGCCTCCGCTATGGCGTGGGAGGATTCCAGCGCCGGAATAATGCCCTCCAGCCTGGACAGAAGCCCGAAACTCTCAAGGGCCTCATCATCCGTCGCATAGGTATAGCGCACCCGGCCTTCTTCCTTGAGAAACGCATGCTCAGGGCCCACGGAGGCATAATCAAGCCCGGCCGAAACCGAATGGGTGCCAAGGATATTGCCCACCTCGTCCTGAAGAAGATAGCTCTTGGCCCCTTGGAATACGCCTATCTGCCCCCCGGCGAACCGGGCGGCGTGCTCCCCGCTTTCTATGCCCTTGCCCCCGGCCTCCACGCCGGTCATGAGGACGTCTTTATCTTTAAGAAAGGCGCTGAAAAGCCCCATTGCGTTGCTTCCCCCGCCCACGCAGGCAACAAGATGGCCGGGCAGCCTGCCTTCCGCCTTCAGTATCTGCGCCCTGGCCTCTTTCCCTATCACTGACTGGAAATCCCGCACCATCGAGGGGAAGGGATGCGGGCCGAATACCGTGCCAAGGACATAATGCGTATTTCTTACGTTCGTGGTCCAGTCCCTCAGCGCCTCATTGATGGCGTCCTTGAGCGTCCGGGAACCGGCGGATACCTCCCTCACCTCCGCGCCCAGAAGCTTCATTCTAAAAACGTTCAGGGCCTGTCTTCTGGCATCCTCGGACCCCATGTAGATGACGCAATCCAGGCCCAGGAGGGCCGCGCCGGTGGCGGTGGCCACCCCGTGCTGCCCCGCCCCCGTCTCCGCTATGAGCCTGCCCTTGCCCATCTTTTTTGCAAGAAGGGCCTGCCCCAGGGCGTTATTTATCTTGTGGGCTCCGGTATGGGTAAGGTCCTCGCGCTTAAGATATATCTTTGCACCGCCAAACTCCTGGCTTAGGCGGCGGGCAAAGTAAAGAGGCGTAGGGCGTCCGATAAAATCCCTGGCCAGTTGATTGAACTCCTGCCTGAATGCCTTGTCCCTTGTGGAGGCAGCCCACGCCACTTCCAGCTCCATCAGGGCAGGCATCAAGGTCTCCGGTACAAAACGCCCGCCGTACGGGCCGAAATATCCCTTTTTCATAAGTTTTTTGTTTTTTTACTTTTTATTTTTTTATTTCCTGCTTCTATTGTTTTCTTTTTTTCTCTCTGCCGCAGTTGCAGTTGAGGCCGTGGGTGCAGCCTTCAAAAGGCTCAAGCGCAAGCTCCTGCGGTATGGCTTCCCCGCAGGCGCACTCGTAAAAAAATCCGTCTTTTTTAAGGCGTTCAGGGCCGAGTTCTCTGCCGCACACGGGGCACAGGGGCAAAACGCCCTCGGGCCTCCATTTTGCCTGTTTTTCCGCTTTCATGGTAAGGGATATTATAGCATTTTACCCGTTTGGCAAACCCGTTATGCCGTTTGTATCGGGAAAGCCGGCTCCGGAAGCATCTATTAAGAAAACTTAAAAATTACTGAAACAAATTTGTCATACAAAATTGTCAGGGACGATTGACATTCTTTCGCAGCATGGTTACCATCTTTGTTGCGGTAAAATCTGGCTTTGTTGCGTTTAAATCTGGTTTGCCGCGGTAAAATGATCCGGCAAGGCTAACCGGCCTGTTACTCTTGGGAGAGGCAAGTTGTTGAAGGAAAATCAAAATGCGATAAAAGGCATTAACAAAGCCATGGGGCTTGTTTTTGGCGACATAGGGACAAGCCCGATCTATACCCTGACGGTCGTTTTCCTCCTTCTTAAGTCCTCACCCGGCAACATAATCGGGGTCCTCTCGCTCATGATATGGACTCTTGTCATGCTTGTAACTGTCCAATACGCATGGGTCGCCATGAACCTGAGCCGCCGGGGCGAGGGCGGCACGATAGTGCTTAAGGAGATACTGGCCTCCGGTCTCAAATCGAAAAAGCTTATCTTTCTTGTTTCCATATTGTCTTTTATAGGCATCTCGCTTCTCATGGGAGACGGCGTGATCACCCCGGCGATAAGTATCCTGAGCGCCGTCGAAGGCGCCGTGCTGATACCCGGTTTCGAGCACATTACCAGGGCCACGATAGTGCTTATATCAATTATCATCGCCGTCCTGCTTTTCGCCGTCCAGAGCAAGGGGACCGAGAAGGTGGCCGGGGCTTTCGGCCCTATAATGGCCATATGGTTTTCGGCCCTTTCCCTTTCAGGTTTGGCCGGCATCATGCAGGCACCGTCGGTCCTTCTGGCGCTGAACCCCTTTTATGGGATAATGTTTCTCGTTCACCACGGCCTGAAGGGCTTTCTGGCCCTGGGGGATATCATTCTGGTAGCCACAGGCGGAGAAGCCCTTTACGCGGACATGGGGCACCTGGGCGCAAAACCAATAAGACAGGCCTGGGGGGTGGTCTTTGTGGCCCTTGTTCTTAATTATCTGGGACAGGGGGCGTTCCTTATGACGCATCCTGAAGCGAAAAACGTACTTTTCGAAATGATCTTCCATTATGCGCGGGCGCTCTACGTGCCCTTCCTCCTGCTCAGCATCGCCGCCACCATTATAGCCTCCCAGGCGATGATAAGCGGGATGTTCTCTATAGTCTACCAGGGCATAACCACGCGGATCATGCCGATGTTCAAGGTGGACTACACCTCCCATGAAATGCAGTCTCAGATCTATATTCCTTCGGTCAACTGGTTCCTTCTTTTTGCCGTCATCCTCATGATGCTCAAATTCCAGGCGTCGGCCAATCTCGCGGCGGCCTACGGCCTCGCGGTTACCGGGACGATGACCATTACGGGCATCATGATCATTTGGATATTCTCTTTAAGGAAACAGCCCCTCTACGCTATCGGCGGCGTCGCGGTCACCTTCGTGGATGTGATGTATCTCAGCGCCAATACGACAAAGATACCGCACGGCGCCTACTGGTCCCTCATCATCGCTTTCATGCCCCTGGCCATCATCCTCTTATGGACCGAGGGCCAGAAGCAGCTTTACAGGCAGATGGAATTCATGCGGCTTGAGGATTTCCTGATGAAATTCAGGGAACTTTATTCCAGTCCCCGCAAGCTGGAGGGCACCGCCCTTTTCCTTTTAAAAGATGTCAAGGAGATACCTTATTACATAATACAAACGATGTTTAACCACGGAGTGATCTACCGGGACAATATTTTCTTGTCGATAATCAAGAGAAACGATCCTTTCGGCGTTACCGGCTACTTTAAAGAGGACCTTTGGGTGGGCCTCAGGGTTTTCGAGATACAGGCTGGGTATATGGAGGTGGTCGAGGTGGAAGAGATACTAAAGGAGGCGGGCATCGAGGCCAGGGTAGTCTTTTACGGGCTCGAGGACATCAGCACCGGCAACCCGGTATGGAAGATGTTTTCGGTGATCAAGAAACTAACGCCCACGTTCATCAAGTTCTACAATTTCCCTTTAAAAATGCTGCATGGCGTTTTAACGGAAATAAATTTATAGACCAGCAGCGTGGTGTCAAATCCGGGATTTTTGATTTATCAGCACCGAAAGGCGGAGTGTGCATTAACTGGGGATGAGGAGGGAGGCTAATCGGAGGGGGCCCCAATAATGGGGCCCCGGGGGAAGAAACTTTTTATGGACCGCTTTTATCTTTATTTAAACTAGACTGCCTTTTCTCCGCTTTCGCCCGTCCTTATCCTTATGGCGTCTTCCATTGATGAGACAAATATCTTGCCGTCACCTATCTCGCCGGTGGCCACGGCCTTCTGTATGGCTTCGATTATCTTGGCGGCCTCGGCGTCCTTCACGACCACATCTATCTTTTTCTTTGCAAGGAGCGGGACCTTGTAAGTCTTGCCTCTTACCTGGTGTTCCACGCCCATCTGGCTCCCATGGCCCTCTACCTCGGAGACCATGACTCCAGGGTGGCCCACTTTCGCAAGAGCGGCTAGCACGTCACCTACTTTGGCCGGGCGTATTATGGCTTCTATCCTTTTCATTTATTAAAACCTCCTTTTAAATTTACACCCTCTCCCAGCCCTTTCCCTTTTTAGGGAGAGGGCTTTAGTGAAATCCCCTTCAGGATTGGAGGGGATTAGGGGAGGTCGCTATTTTTAATTCAAAGCGCGTAAACGCCCTTTTCACCGGTCCGCAGACGCATGGCTTCCTTGGCGTCCAGCACGAAGATCTTGCCGTCGCCTATCTTGCCGCTGCTTGAGACCTCGCGGATTATCTCCATGACCTTGGCCAGGTCCCAGTCATTGACGACTATGTCCACCCTGACCTTGGGCAGGAACGTAACCGTGTCGGTCCCATCGCTGGTATGGCCCTTTTGCCTGCCGAAACCCTCGACCTTTGTGGCGGTCATACCCACGATAAGGTCTTCATCCTTGAGCACGTCCACAAGGACGCTAAGCTTCTCGGGCCTGATAACGGCCGAGATCATCTTCATCCCGTAGGTCTTGCTCACGCTTGTCATGATGACGTACCCGATGCTGATAAGCGCCCAGCCCCCGGCGATGTAGAAGCATATCTTGGCCTCGGTCTGGGAGTCCTTGCCGCCTATGGCGTAAAGATAGATGATCGCCACGAGCATCACTATGTTGGCTATGACGCCAAGCCCCGGTATCACCATGTGCTTCAGGCCGTTAAAATCCTTCCTCTTCCTGAATGCGATGATGGTCCACACACAGATGAGCCCGTACAGAACGAAGGTGCCAAAGTTGGAGGCCAGCGTTATGCCGGTGAGCCCCACTACCGACTGGACGCCGATTGCCGCTATGACGCTGGAAACGATAGCCAGGGTCCATATGGCTGTGTGGGGCGTGCTGAACTTGCCGCTCATAAATCCGATGAACTCCGGCAACTCCCTGTCTTCGGCCAACCCGTTGCTTATGCGCACCGCCGTGTTCATGCAGCTAAGCGTGGTGCCGATGATGGCGATGATAACGGTAATGGCGATAGTTATCATAAGCCCAAAACCTATCCCGTGCAGCAGGTTATCCCCTATAAGCTTGGCAAGGTCTCCTATCGGCGCGGAGGAGGCTCCGGCCGCGTCCATGCCGGTTAGGGTTTTGCCCGCGTTCACGAGCGTGTATTTATTGCCTACCATTAATCCGGTGGCGAGATATTCGAACAGGTAAGCGAAAACCCCCTGCACGACAAGGGCGATTATGATCGCCTTGGGGATGTTCTTCTCTGGCTGCTTGGTCTCCGCAGCCAACGCCGTGCAGCTCTCGAAACCGACCAGTATCAGTATGGCTATCGTGGCCTGCACCAGCACGCCGTTTAGCGAATGCGGCTTTATGGAGTCAACTATACCGCCAAAGGACCACGCGGTTGCGTGCTGGGGGTTTGATATGCGGTACCAGATGGCCAGGCCGCTGAATGCCACAAGCGATACCCACTGGATCACATTTATCCAGATGGACACAAGCGTGGAGCCCGTGACGCCACGATAAGCGATATATGCTATTGTGAAGGCCATTATAGTGGCAATGACCACCAGTTCCGGGTTGGACAACGTGCCGCCGGTAAACTGGGTGTACAGGTAACCTATCATGGTGGCGAACATGGCGACCATTACACCGGGGTAGACCCAGTAGAACAGGTGCGCTCCCCAACCGGTGGCCAGCTTGGAGATGCGGGCAGCTGAGATGGCCCCCCTCGTGCGCTTGCCGCCGTTGCTGTCTATGAAGGCTTTTTCCGCAAAATAAGCCGCGCTGGCAAACCCGGCTTCAGGATAAATCCTGGCCAGTTCGGCATAAGAAAGCGCCGTAAGGAAGGCGACTGCCAGCGCCGCCACTATGCCAGGCCATATGTCTGACGCCACGCTGGCCCCTCCAGGCGCGGTGGCCGACGCCTGCAACTGGTAGGTTATCCACAGGAACGCCCCCGGCGCTATCAACGCCATTGCGTTCATCGTGGCGCCCACGAGGCCCAGCGTGGGTACGATCTTTGGTGTGCTTGTCTGTTCAGACATTTTCAGTTTCCTCCTTTAAGATGCGCAAGTGATTATCTCCTTTATCTGCTGCCCAGTTGAATTACCAGGCCGCCTGCAACTATCAAAACAAGTCCAAACCAGGTGGCGGCTGCGATCTCCTCTTTGAAAAGGAAGTGTCCGGCCAGGACGCTTACGACGGCGAAAACCCCGACATAGACGCCAAGCATCTTTGAAAAATCCCATCTCACCATATTGACCGTGAGCCCGTAAAACCCCAGCACACCAAAGCCCGCCACGATAAGGATGAGGCCGCCGGACCTTAATCCCCGCCGTATCAGGGCATCGCCCCCCACCTCCATCACGGCAGCTATCAGGAAAATGGACCAGGCAATCAGCGGCATGGGGATTTGCTCCATTCCGGTACGGCCGGTTTCATTGGCTGATGGAACATCGCTTTTACCACGTATACATCACGCCCAGTTCAAGCGTGTCCTGCTGCTTTCTGGTGTTACTGGCGAAAGTGGCCGCATTGGACCAGTCGTGCCTGTACTCCGGCCTCAAAAGCAGGTTCTTGGCCAGCGCGTACTGGGCCGTAAGCGTGACCTCCTTCAAGTTCTGGACGAAGCCCGTCCTGAAGCCCTGCGGGTCCTTGAACTCCTCGGCCCTCACCGTGCCGCTTACCTTGTCCGTAAACACATAGTTGGCATAGAACGCGGCGCCGTACCATTTGGCGTCCTCATCAAGAAGGTTGGGGTTCGTGGGGCTGCCTTTCTCATAGCCGTAATCGGTGTTTGCGGCCAGCGTCAGTTTGCTTGTCGCATTAAGAGAACCCACCCAGTCAAACAGAAACCTGTTGTCATGGTTGTCATTGTTTTCCTCCGGGCCGTAAAGGAAATTGAATATAAGGCTCGATGCGGAAGAGGGCGTTACGGTCGTGGAGAGCCCGTAGGTCTTGCCTACGTTGTTGCTGGTCTCGTTGTCCCAGCCGTTAAGGACGTACACGTTTGCCGTGACCGCTCCGGAGACCGGATAGCTCGCCATTAAACCGGTGTGCGTAAAGGGTATGGCGTAGTTGAAGAGGAACGAACGCGAGTAGTTATAGTCGCCGCTGGCCTCTATTACCTCCTCCCCAGTGAAAGTGGCGAACTTTCCCAACTGCAAGGTAAGCCCCTTGCCCACTGGCGCAACATAATCAACGTAAGCCTCGGTAAGGTCAAAAGGCAGATCCTTATCGCTTGCGCCAAGGCCGCTTGAGTGTATGAACTTGGCCGTCTCCCCGGCTGAGAGCTTTACCTTGAAGCCAACGCCGCCCACCGGCGCGGTCTTCAGGAACTGAAGCTCCATAAGGTCCAGCGTGAAGCTGTTTCCGCTGTGATCGAAGACCCTCCAGTCGTTAGTGTCGGATCCCCTCAGGTTGGCCGTGTAGCCGCCCTGGAGATAGACGCTCAGGCCAAGGGCCTGCTTGATGGCGTCCACCGAAACCGGATTCGCGGCATCAGCGGCAAAAGCGGTTGTAAAACCCAAAAACAAGACGCAAGCAACGGCAAGCACATAGACAAAAAACCTTTTCTTCATCGCTCCTTCCATTCCTCCCTTTATTTTTTTCCTGGAAACAAATAAAAAGTTCTCTGGCGGTCAAAGACCGCCGCCTGATCCAGTACCTTCTCCGCGCTCGTCAATGCCGTCTTCTGCCACCTCTTTTCTGATGCGGATACCGTACTTCTTCAGCCTGTAGTTGAACATCCTCTCCGAAAGCCCAAGCATCCTTGCCGCCCTGGATTTAACCCACTTGGCCTCCTTCAGGGCATTTCTGATCTCGGACTTCTCCAGTTCCTCAACCTTTTCCTTCAGAGCCATTTCGGTATTCATGAATAATGTATTTGCCAAAACCGTGCCAGACTGTAAATCATTGAAAATACATAACTTTCAGGATTGGCCATCAATTGCAAAAATGTGAGCCTTTACATTTTTGTACTTACAAATTCGTGTATTGGTTTTGTATGCATGGGACTTTTCGGTGTTACATAAGGGTCCGGGTGGGACATTATGGCGCCGCATATGAGGGAAATCATATTTCCCACTTGACAGGCATTGCTATACTGGAGACAATTAACACCATGAAAGCGGAGGCAATAACACTATGAAAGTCCTAGTCCTTAAAAACATACCCATGGAGGGGCCGGGCACCATAGAGGATTACTTAAAGAAACAGGCGATCCCCTTTGACACGGTCGAGCTGATGGAGGGCGGGGAGCCAAAAGACCCCACCGCCGGGTACTCGCACCTGATAATGATGGGCGGACCGATGGCCGTTTACGAGATGCACATGCACAAGCATCTTGAAAGAGGCGCATCTCTCATAGATGATTTCATAAAACAGAAAAAACCCGTTTTGGGTGTCTGCCTCGGGGCGCAGATGATAGCGCACGTTCTGGGCGCCAATGTCTATGCCGGGGGCCAGAAGGAAGTGGGCTGGTATGAGGTGGACATCTCTCCGGAGGGGATGGAAGACGGAGTTTTCAAGACCCTTTCCATGGAGGGAGCCCCAAAGGCCGAGGTCTTCCAGTGGCATGGAGACACCTTCGACCTGCCTGCCGGGGCGGTAAGGCTTGCCTCCTCGCCCGTTTATGCAAACCAGGCGTTCAGGTGGGGCAAAAGCGTTTATGCCCTTCAGTTCCATATAGAGGTTACCCCCCCGATAATCACGGAGTGGTTTGCCGGAGAAAGGGATTTTTTCGAGACCCAAAAACTGTTTAAAAAGACGCTTGAGGTGTATCCAGAATATTCGAAACGGGCGGTTGAATTTTACGGGGAATTTTTCAGGTAGCAGGTTTTTTATCTAATTCCACCCCCCACACCTCTTTTTAATACCTTTTCCCCGCTGTCCCTTTTCTGTTAAATTAAATAATAAAATGAGCATGTTCGCCGACCTGAAAAAGGATTTCAGGGCCGTATTCGATAAGGACCCGGCCGCGGTGAATGGCCTGCAGGTCTTCCTCTTTTATCCTGGTTTTCACGCCATACTCTTCCACCGGGCGGCGCACAGCCTGCGGAGGCTTGGCGTTCCCTTCCTGCCGGGCTTCATCGCTTTCGTCTCCCGTGCCCTCACCGGCATCGAGATACACCCTGCCGCAAACATCGGTCCCGGTTTTTTCATAGACCATGGGATGGGGGTGGTGATAGGCGAGACAACGGAGATTGGCGCGGACTGTCTTTTATACCAGGGGGTGACGCTCGGGGGCACCGGCAAGGAAAAGGGCAAGAGACACCCGACTCTTGGAAGCCATATAGTGGTGGGGGCCGGGGCGAAGATCTTGGGGCCGATTACCATCGGGGATTATGTTAAGATAGGGGCTAATTCCGTTGTGCTTAAGTCCGTGCCCGGAAATTCCATAGTGGTAGGGGTGCCGGGGCGGATAGTAAAACGGAAGGTCCTAAGGGTCCACCAGGACGGGCTGGAAGAGGTGCTTGATCATATACGCATGCCCGACCCTTACGAGGAGAAGTTCTCCGCTATCGAAGGACATCTGCAGGAAATCCTTGGGAAGATCGAACGGCTTGAAGGAAAGGAAGGGCCTTCTTTGAAGATATACAACACCCTTACGGGCAGGAAAGAGACCTTCGTCCCGCTTGCGGCAGGCAGCGTGAACATGTACGTCTGCGGGGTGACCGTGTACGACGTCTGCCATATCGGGCACGCCAGGAGCGCCGTCGTCTTCGACGCCATAAGAAGGTATTTCCACTACAGGGGATACAACATCCGCTTCGCTAAAAACTTCACCGACATAGACGACAAGATCATTAACAAGGCGGCGCATGATGGCATCCCCTGGGACCAGGTGGCGGAGAAGTACATAAACAAGTATTACGAGGACATGCACAGGCTGGGCGTGCAGGATGCGGACCTGGAGCCCCGCGCTACAGGGCACATCCGGGAGATAATAGATATAGTAAAAGGGCTTGTGGAAAAAGGCCACGCCTACGTTATAGAGGGCGACGTATATTTCTCCGTCCCCAGTTTTCCAGGCTACGGGAAACTCTCCGGCAGGCGGCTTGAGGAGATGCTTGCTGGGGCCAGGGTGGAAGTGGACGAAAGGAAGAAAAACCCGATGGACTTCGCCCTCTGGAAGTCCTCCAAAGAGGGAGAGCCCGCATGGGAAAGCCCCTGGGGGCCGGGACGTCCCGGCTGGCACATCGAATGCTCCGCGATGGTCCTTAAGCACCTGGGGGAAACCATAGACATACATGCCGGCGGGGCGGACCTCATCTTCCCCCACCATGAGAACGAGATCGCCCAATCGGAGGCCTACACGGGAAAACCCTTTGTCCGGTACTGGATGCACAACGGGTTCATAACGGTCAACAGGGAGAAGATGTCCAAGAGCCTGGGAAATTTCTTTACCGTGGAGGAGATACTGCAAAGGTTCGACCCGGAAAGCGTGCGGCTTTTCCTGCTGCAGACCCATTACAGAAGCCCGATAGAGTTTTCCAACGAGCCCCTGGAAGAGGCGGAGCATACCCTTGAGCGCTTCTATCAGAGCCTTGAACGCCTGGAGGACTTTTTGATACTGCCGGCGGGAAAGCTTGAATCAGTTCCCCCGGGGTTCGAGGATGAAGAGGGAATACTTGTTTCCTTTAAAAAACGGTTCATGCAGGCAATGGACGATGATTTCAATACAGCGCTTGCGATAGGGCACATATTCGAACTTATAAAGGAGATAAACCGGTTCCTGGATGCAAAGCCTTCAGGCGCAAGGGCCGGAGAGATGATGTCCAGGGCAAAACAGGAGCTCGCGGAGGCGGCAAACGTTCTTAATGTCTTCAACAGGACCCCTGCCCAGTGGCAAAGGGCGCTTCTTCAGATAAAGAAGATCGAGCTGGATGAGACTTCCATAGAGAGGCTGATAGAGGAAAGACGCCAGGCAAGGGCGCAAAAGGACTGGAAGCGGGCGGACGAGATACGCGCGGAACTGGACGCAAAAGGCATTACGCTGGAAGACAAGACCGGATCGACCGCCTGGCGGGTAAAGATCTAGCCTTCACCCTCACCCTTCAAAAACCAACCAGCTCTTTTGCCGCTTCCAGCACCTCCTGGACGCTTATCCCCTGAAGACATTTGAAATCGTATTTCCCGCCGCATTCAAGCGGCTCGGGGGAATACCTGAAGCAGGGCTCGCAGCCGGCCCGGGGGTTCCTCACCACCCTTGCCGGGGCTCCCCACGGATAAACCCATTTAGGGTTGGTCGGTCCGAATATCCCTATCGTGGGCACTTTCAGCGCCGCGGCCAGATGCATGAGCCCCGAGTCGTTTGAGATAAAAAGTCCGCACCTCTTCATGATCGCGGCCGTCTGCCTGATACCCGGCATATCCACAGTATGGACAACCCCGCGTAAGCATCCCCGCTTTATCTCATTTTTCAGGCTGGTCTCTTCCGGGCCGCCAAAGACAAGGAATCTGCCGGCAGGGGAGATCTTTCCAGCGATCGTGCCGATAAGCTCAGAGAATCTTCCCGCGGGCCATCTTCTGTTCACATGCTCCTTGAACGCGCTTGTGCCCGGATGGAACCCCACGAGCAGGGCCTTTTCATCTATACCCTTTCCCGCCATCCAGCTCAATGCTTCCTGCTCTTCCTCCACGCTCAAAAATATCTCCATCGGGCATGGACGGGGGTCTTTAATTCCCAGAAAAGCCAGAAGCCTCAGGTTTTCCTCCACATTATGCAGATCGTCATCCTCTTTAAGGGTGCGGTTCTTAAGGAAGTTGAGCTCCCTTAGATTCCGTTTAGCGTATGTGTGCCCAATGCGGACACGGCAGCCGGAGAGAAACGAAGCCATATTGTAATCACGCCGGTTGGAGGGATAAAAATTAATGGCTATATCGTACCTGCCCCTCAGCCCGCGGATGAACCTTGTGCTTGCCAGCTTGCCTGCTTCAAGGAACGGGAAATGGATATTTTCATCTACGTTAGGGTTGTTGATCAGAACATCCCGTGTGGTTTTGAACATATGTATATAAGTGAGGCTGGAAGAGGGGAGGTTTTCCTTTATGTTCCTTAAGGCCGGGGTCGTCATCAGCACATCCCCTATGCCATAAAGAGGAAGAGCGAGTATTTTCAAATTTTTATCCATCTGCTCTTTTAAATTTAACATTTCCGGACAAAACGTTTCCGGCTCTTTCTGCTTTTTGGAATTGATTTTAAAAATCCTAAAAGGTAGTATAAACTTTAGGCAATTAAGGCTTTAAAAGGAGGGTGGCTATGTTTTCTTCACTGGCATGGGCGGCGCCCGCGGCGCCTGGTGCGCCCGCAGGGGGCCCCGGCAGCATGTTCAGCAGTTTTCTTCCGCTGATACTTATCTTCGTAATATTCTATTTCCTCCTCATCAGGCCGCAGCAGAAAAAGGCGAAAGAGCACAGGCAGATGCTTGAGGCCATTAAAAAAGGTGACAAGGTGATTACCCAGGGCGGCATATACGGGGTAGTGGACCAGGTGGACCAGCACACCCTTATGCTCAAGATCGCTGAAAACGTGAAGGTAAAAATTGGGAAAGCCTATATCGCCGCAGTCAGACCCGAAAAAGAAACGGAATAGCAATCCGGGTAATAATCCGGGCGACAATAGGAGCAACAACAGCAACGGATTCCACGGCATTGTGGATTCCGTTCTTCATAACCAAAAGGCCGCCCTTTACATAGAGCTTTCAGACGAGTACCTGAGGCAGCTTGGCTACACGGAACACGGCTTGAGGCATGTAAAGATAGTGGCCAGTTCCGCCTACAACATACTAAAAAAACTGGGCTTTGGCGAGAAGGAGACCGAACTTGCCGCGCTGGCCGGCCTCCTTCACGACGTGGGCAACCTGGCTGGCAGGCACGAGCACCACAGGACAGGCGCCATGCTTGCAAAAGAGGTCCTTGAAGAACTGAGCTATCCCCTGCGGGACATAGCCACGGTGATGACCGCCATCGTAGTGCACGATGAATCGGAAGGCGTGGTGCCAAGCCCCATTGCCGCCGCCCTCATTATCGCGGACAAGGCGGACGTACACAGAAGCCGGGTTAGAAAAGTTAATGATATAAAAGGCGACATACACGACAGGGTAAACTTTGCCGCCACGGAAGCTGACCTGAACGTGGACCCCGAAGCCAGGGTCATAACACTGAACCTTGTCATAGACACCCGCATCTCGCACGTGATCGAATATTTTGAGATCTTCCTGGCCAGGATGAAAGGCTGCCGGGAGGCCGCGCGCAAACTGGAGTCCGAGTTCCAGCTCTTTATAAACGGCCTGAGGATGGCCTGACCCGATATTTATTTAAAAAACCCCTTGCCCCTGCTCATCCATTTATGTCAAAATACGCGGAGTTTGCATATTTTTTAAACGTTTTTTTCTGAAACGGCCGCCCCGGAACATTTTGAATTTGACTTCATTATGATTTCCAGGCGCCTTCTGGAGGTTTTTGGATACGATGAAAAAAAAGATTGTATGGCGTGTCATCCTTATAGCAGCGGTGGTGATCGCCAGCGTTATTTTCTTTCTGCCCAACACCCCCGCTTTCAAGTACATGCCTTCCTGGTGGCAGGACAACATGCCCGCCAAAGGCATATCGCTTGGACTTGACCTTCAGGGCGGCATCCACCTTGTATATGAAGTCGAAGGGGACAAGGCCGCTCAGAGCTCAACCCAGAGGATAGCGGATGCCATAAAGAGTGAACTCGCGCAAAAAGGCCTGAAAGACACGGTTACCGTTTCGGGGTTGGATATACAGCTGGTCCCCGGATCCCTTGACGCCAGGAAGATGGTGCAGGATAGCTACCCGGACCTGGCTGTCCGCGAGGGCGCAGGCATGGTTTCCTACGGGCTGAGCCCCAAGGCCATTGCGGACATAAAGAACAATGCGGTGGCTCAGGCGCTGGAGGTAATCAGAAACCGGGTGGATCAGTTCGGCGTTGCCGAGCCCTCCATACAGAAGCAGGGCCAAGACGAGCTTGTGGTGGAACTGCCGGGTATAAAAGACCCCGCGCGCGCCATACAGATAATAGGCAAGACCGCAAGGCTTGAGTTCAAGGTTGTGGATGACGAGTCCCCTGTGGCGGCCCAGCTTCCGGGCAGCATCATCCCTGGCGGGGAAAGCCAGGTGGTCTCGCAGTTTGCCGGAAAGATACCGGCGGATGACGAGATACTTTTTGGCAAGGTCACGAACCCGGACACCGGCGCGGTCACGGAAACCCCTTACCTTTTAAAGAAACTGACGCTCCTGACCGGCGAATACCTGACGGAGGCCAGGGTGGCCATAGACCCCAGGTTCAATGAGCCCTATGTCGAGCTCAAGTTCAACCCGGAGGGGGCCAAGCTTTTCGACCAGATAACGGCCGCAAACGTAAAGAAAAGGCTTGCCATCATCCTGGACAACAACGTTTACTCCGCCCCTGTCATCAGGGAGAGGATCTCAGGCGGAAGCGCCCAGATATCCGGAAACTTCTCCATGGACGAGGCCAAGGACCTGTCAATAGTTCTTAAGGCAGGCGCGCTCAAGGCCCCGCTTAAGATGCTGCAGAATGTGACGGTCGGACCGTCCCTTGGCAGGGATTCGATACGCGACGGGGAAAGGGCCGGCATCGTGGCCCTGATAGTCGTCCTTGGCTTTATGGTCTTCTACTACAAGGTTGCCGGTCTCATAGCCGATTTCGCGGTCATACTCAACCTGCTGCTTCTCATGGGGGCAATGGCATCGCTTAACGCCACGCTTTCTCTGCCCGGCATGGCCGGCGTTATCCTGGCCATAGGTATGGCGGTGGACTCCAACGTCCTCATGTTCGAGAGGATGAGGGAGGAGCTGAGGCTGGGCAAGACCCCGAAGGCGGCCGTTGAAAGCGGCTACAACAAGGCGTTCTGGACCATTTTCGACTCACACGTGACCACGCTCATTACCTCAGCCGTGCTTTTCCAGTTCGGCACAGGCCCGATAAAGGGGTTCGCTGTCACGCTCTCACTGGGCGTCGCAATAAACCTGTTTACCGCCCTGATCGGCACTAAAACCATCTTTGACCTCATGCACCAGAGAAAAGAAGTGAGGAAATTAAGCATATGATAGAGTTCATAAAAAATACGAGCATAGATTTCATGGGGAAGAGGAAGTTCATGTTCTTCATCTCCGGAGCGCTCGTTTCACTTGGCATATTCGGGCTGATCATGATCTGGAGCGGGCACGGCAATATGGGAATAGATTTTGCCGGGGGCACGGAGGTGCAGGTCAAGTTCCAGAAACTTGTCCCCATGAGCGATGCCAGAAACGCCCTGGAGAGCACCGGCCTTAAAGGGTTGCAGCTTCAGGAACTGCCGACCCTCAAAGAGCTGGTGGTTATGGTAAAGGGGAAGCAGGAGACCCTGGGCGGCATATCAAACACCATAATCAGCACGCTTCAAACCCGTTTTGCCGCGGAGTCGCCCGTAGTGGACATGACGACCGAGGTGGGCCCCAAGGTGGGCAACAGGCTAAGGAAGGACGCCATCGTGGCCATCATATTCGCTACCCTGGGCATCCTGGCCTATATCACCATTCGCTTCCAGTTCCGCTTCAGCGTGGGCGCGGCCATAGCCACTTTTCATGATGTCTTTGCGGTGCTCGGCATCTTTTACCTCCTGGGCAAGGAAGTAAACCTGATACTCATAAGCGCCCTTCTCATAATTGCAGGATATTCGCTCACCGACACGGTGGTCGTCTTTGACCGCATCAGGGAAAACATGCGCAGCATGCTCAAGGATCCTGTGGAAAAGGTGGTCAACAAAAGCATAAACGAGGTGCTCTCAAGGACGGCAATAACGTCCCTGACGGTGCTTTTCTCCTCACTTGCGCTCCTGTTCTTCGGCGGCCAGGTGATACATGATTTTGCGCTCGCCATTACGCTTGGGGTCATCGTGGGTACTTATTCCTCCTGGTTTGTGGCAAGCCCCATGGTCATAATGATAGGCGGCAAGAATATAAATCGCAGGCGCTGATGCCCTGCTCCGGACGATGATCCTGCCCCGGACGATGAACCGGCACGCCCATCGTCCGGTCGGCGGCTGGCACCCCGGAAGATCTTTAACGCACCGTCTTTCAGTCCGCCTTCCTTTATGGACCGTCCCTAGCCCGCTATGAATCGTCTATGGATAGTCCAGCGGGCCGACAGGGAATATGTCGATTACCTTTCAAGGGTTACCGGCATCTCCCCAGTAGTCGCGCGCATACTCATCAACCGCCAGCTAAAAACCCCGGATGCGGTGCGGAATTTTATGGGAGCCGGACTGGGAGGCCTTCCTGACCCTTTTGAGCTGAGGGGGGTAAAAGAAGCGGTAGAGATAATCAACAGGGCAAAATCCTCCGGCAGAACCGTGCTTGTTCACGGCGACTATGATGTTGACGGCATATCATCCACCAGCATCATGGTGGAGGCCCTCCGCCGCTACGGACTTCAGACCGGCTATTTCATCCCCAACCGCTTCGATCACGGCTACGGTTTCCACGCCGCGGGTGTGGAGCGCGCCCTTCAGGCGGGGGCCGGGCTTATAATCACAACCGACTGCGGGATCACGGCTTTTGAGACGGCGGAGCTGGCGGCCCAAAAAGGTCTTGAGGTGATAATCACGGACCACCATGAGCCGACGAGGGACGAGGAGGGCAACCCGCTTCTTCCTGCCTGCGGCGCCCTCATAAACCCCAAACTGCACCCTGGGGAAACCGAGCTTTCTGGAGCGGGAGTGGCCTTCAAGCTTGCCCAGGCCCTTCTTGGTGAGGATGCCCTTGCCTGCCTGGATCTTGCCGCTCTCGGCACCCTGGCCGACCTTGTCCCCCTTTCTGAAGAAAACAGGATAATCGCAAAGACGGGAATGGAGCTTATCGAAAAAAGCGGCCGCCCCTCTTTGCTGGCGTTAAAGGAGATAGCCGGCTGCCTTGGAAAGCCTATGGGCGCGCGCTCCGTATGTTTTGCTCTCATACCCAGACTCAACGCGCCGGGCAGGATCGATGACGCTTCCTTCGGGGTACGCTTTCTTCTTTTGCCGGAACAGGCGGCGGCCCTTGAGGCCGCGCGTGAACTGGACAGGATAAACAAGGAGAGGCAACGGTTGGAGGAGGCCGTGCACGTGCAGGCCAGGGCGGCTGTCGAGCGGGAAGGTTTCGATGGGGCGATCGTGGCTTCCGGCGAGGGCTGGCACAAAGGGGTCCTTGGCATAGTGGCCGCCAGGCTCTCGGAACGGCACATGCGGCCAAGCGCTGTCTTGACGGTGGAGGGCGATATGGCCAAAGGGTCCGCCCGGAGTATTCCCCAGTTCGATCTGTATGACGGCTTAAGCGAGCTAAAGGACATGCTTGTTGGTTTTGGCGGCCACAGACAGGCCGCCGGACTCAGGCTGAAGGCAGGCTCGGTGGAGGACTTCCGGCGCGCGTTTTCCGGCCTGGTTCGGCAACGAGTAAGCGAGTTCCGCGCCACATTAAAGATAGACGCCGAAGTCACCCTGAAAGAGCTGAGCCCTAACCTGGTTAAGGAGCTGGCCCGGCTTGAGCCGTACGGCTCCGGCAACCCGGAGCCCCTCCTGGGCGCAAAGAGGCTGCAGGTTCTGAATGCGCGGGTGGTTGGGAAAGGCCATCTTAAAATGAAGCTGAGGGAGGAAAAAGGCCACTTTCCGGTCGACGCCATCGGGTTTGATATGGCGGGCTCCCTCAAGCAGTTGGAGGAGTGCGCGGCAGTCGATGCCGTCTTTACCCCCGTCATGAATGAATGGGAGGGCGGGAAGACCCTCCAGCTTAATTTAAAAGGGATAAGGCCCTCCGCACCGTAAGAAGGAGCGTTTGGCTCAATCCGTCACTACACGGCGTTTATCAAACTGAAACATTATCGAACTCCTGCCGATGGTCATTTGAAGCCGCAAATATGTTAAAATTACATGTCGCGCGGATAAAACCGGGGGAAGTCGTTTCCTGTTCTTTGTTTTTAGCACACTTTAAATAGGGCGGTTAGCTCAGCTGGGAGAGCACCACGTTCGCAACGTGGGGGTCGAGGGTTCGAATCCCTTACCGTCCATTTTCCCTTTCCTTAAAGATTTTCTTTTTCTCTGGATAAAGATCGACTAACAGCCCCGAAGACCAAAAAAAAGCCCCTGGCCCCTGAATTTCCCGCTTTTCCAAAAAACCTTGCCCGTTTTGTGGCAAGCTACAGGGGATTGCAATTAAAAATCCCGAAATCCTGATAAGATTTAGTCAGGCGGCCACCCCGTCACGAATCGCGAAAAAAAGCCACGAAAAACAAAACACAATAAGCAAAGACTTTTTTTGATCCAGGAAAGGAGCGCACAAATGAAAAAGATAACCGCCTTTACGGGGATTCTTTTCATAGCTTTTTTCTTTTCCTTTTTTTCTTCCTTTATCCAGTCCGCCGGTGCGGCGGAGATCAAAAAAAACGAAAGCCCTGAAGCTAAGGTACTGAGGCTGCGGGACAGGCAGGTGATCAGCTTCGGGCAGATGATCAGGGAAATTGGCGGAGCGGACATCATCATTCTTGGGGAAAGCCATGCCAGTGAGGCGGACCACCGGGCGGAACTGGCCGTTATCGAGGCGCTGCATGCCTCGGTGGCTCCCCTTGCCCTGGGGCTGGAGATGTTTCGCGCCGGCAGCCAGAAGGACCTGGACGCCTGGGTGCAGGGTGACATACCTCAGAAGGACTTCCAGCTGGTCTATTACGACAACTGGGAACTCCCCTGGTCCCTTTACAAGGACATCTTTCTTTTTGCCAGGCAGGCCGGGATGCCGGTTTTCGGACTTAACGTGGACAGCGAGATAAGCAATAAGGTTTTTGAGCACGGGTTCGATTCCCTATCACCCGCCGAGAAAAAGGACCTGCCCTCCGGCATTACCTGCACGGTCGATGAGGAATACATGCGCTACATCAAGGAGATGTATCAATTCCACCAGGGGATGGGAGGCAAATCCTTTTATGATTTCTGCCAGGCGCAGATGCTCTGGGACTCGGTAATGGCGGCAAATATCACGGCCCGTCTCAGGAAAACACCGGGAGTGAAGATGGTGGTGCTTGCCGGCATGGGACACGCCTGGAAAAAAGGCATCCCGGCCCAGATAAAAAAAATATCGAATTACCGGTATGTGGTCGTGCTCCCGGGGATGCAAAACAGCGAAGCGGACCAGGACATGACATCAGATGAGGCGGATTATTTATTGCTGGGTCCGGACTGATAAGGCGCCACCGGGTTCCAGAGCGAAAGCCTCGCCATCTGCCGGGCAGGTTCGGACTTGCGTGAAGAGCCTGTTACCTCAAAAAAGTAAACCCGAGGTTAGTCTCCGCCGGGTTTTACTTTTCCGGTTCCTTCCGTGCCTGACCGGCTTATATGACGCAGACCTCTACCCTATCAGCCCCAGGGCCTTGCCAATCTTCTCGAAGGCCGCAAGCACTATGTCCAGATGCTCATCCGTGTGCGTGGCCATGTAGCTTGTCCTTATCAGCGCCTTGCCGTTGGGCACTGCGGGCGGGACCGCCACGTTGGCGAACACACCCTCTTCCTGGAGCATCAATATCATTTTAAATGCGGCCTCGCTGTCGTCCAGCATGACAGGGACTATGGGGGTTTCCGTTGGCCCGATCTCATATCCCATAGCCTTGAACCCGTCTATCATCTTGTGTGTGTTCTTCCAGAGCTGTTCAAGCCTCTCCGGTTCGCTGTCTATAATGTCCAGCGCGGCGCTTACCGCGGCTACGGAAGCAGGGGGAGGACTTGCGCTGAATATCAGTGAACGCGCGAAATGCTTTATGTAATGGATCACTTCTTCGGAGCCCGCCACAAAGCCGCCTATCGAAGCCAGGGATTTGGAATAGGTGCCCATTATAAGGTCTACCTCATTTTCCAGCCCGAAGTGCTCCGCGGTGCCGCGGCCTGTCTTGCCCAGCACCCCTATGCCGTGGGCATCGTCCACCATGACCCTGGCGCCATGCCTGTGCGCGGTCCGGACTATCTGCGGCAGTTTTGCAATATCTCCTTCCATGCTGAATACCCCGTCCACAACCACGAGGGCGGCGCTCCCCCCGGAAGCTCCCAGCACCCGCTCCAGGTCGTCCATCTCGTTATGCCGGAATTTTTTCACATCGGAGTAAGAGAGCCTGCAGCCATCTATTATGCTGGCATGGTCCATCTTGTCTATGACCACGATATCGTCTTTCCCGCAGAGGGCCGATATAACGCCAAGATTGACCTGGAAGCCGGTGGAAAAGACAAGCGCGGCCTCCTTGCGCATGAACCGGGCCAGCTTTTCCTCAAGCGCCACATGTATATCCAGAGTGCCATTCAAGAAGCGGGAGCCCGCGCAGCCGGAGCCGTATTTCTTTATGGCCTCAATTGCCGCCTCTTTGACTTTCGGATGATTTGTGAGCCCAAGGTAGTTGTTTGAGCCGACCATGATCATCTTCTTGCCGTCCAGGTACACGATCGGGTCCTGGGCGCTCTCTATTGTTCTGAAATACGGGTATAGGCCGGCCCGTATCAGTTCCCTTGCTTTTGTGAATTTCCTGCATTTCTCGAACAAATCCTGACGCTTTATAGCCATTGATGAATCCTGTACCAGTCTGCTGTCCACTTTACCCCTTCCTTTAAGGTGATTTTGGGCTCGAATCCTATTTCCCTCCTTGCCCGGTCCGCGTCACAGCACCAGTCTTTGAATCCCATCTCTCGTATCTTATCCCTGTTTATTATACCTGAATCCCGCCCGCCTATACCGCAAAATACCGCGGCCATGGGAAGAAGGAACCTCGGCACGGGAACCCTGAACGGCTTTTCCCTTTTTGCCCAAGGCATGGCCCCTGCGATGGAGCCGGCTATTTCCGTTATGGTATAAATATTACCATCGGACAGAAAATAGATCCCCGCCTGCTGGCTGCCTTTCTGCCCCGGAATGCCCGCCGCCTTAACTATTGCATCCACAAGGTCTTGAACATATATAAGCGAATAACTACCTTCTCCCCAGTAAAGAAAGAGCCCTTTTTTGATCATCTTGAAAAGCAGGTAAAAGTCCTTGTCCCCCGGGCCGTAAACCGCCGTAGGCCGCAGTATGGTGACAGGGACCCGCCCTGCTATCTCCAAAACGGCTTCCTCTCCCTGCAACTTGCTTTTCCCGTAATGGGAGACGGGATGAGGAGGAATGTCTTCGGTCAGTGGCGGCATCCCGTCCAGAACCGGACCGGCAGCTGAAAGGCTGCTCAGATAAATGAACTTTTTCAGCCCTGGGTTCTCCCGGGCAACCGCCTGGGCCAGGTTTTTGGTTCCCCTGGCGTTAACGTCATAGAACTCATGCTCTTTGTCTGTTTTGGTAAGCCCCGCGAGGTGAAAAACATAATCGACGCCCCGGACGGCTTTTTCCAGGGAAGCCGGATCGGAGAGGTCCCCAATGCAGAATTCCACAGGCAGTCCGCTTAACTTCTGCCGCGCGGCGCCGCTCCGCGTGAGACAGCGCACCTTGTATCCGTTTTCAAGGAGCTTAGGCAGCAAATGGCTCCCGATGAATCCGGTAGCTCCTGTGACCAGGGCGCTCATAGGTATGATATTTTGATGGATTATTGCAAAACTGTCAACTAACGCATGCCTTCCAGCCTTTTTATCCTCTCCTCGATAGGAGGATGGGTGCTGAAAAGCCTTAAAAGGTTTTTACCGCTGAGCGGGTTCACGATGAACATGTGCGCGGTAGCGGGGGTCGCCCTCTGCATGGGCACGTTCTTTGAAGCGTAATCCAGCTTCCTTAACGCGTTTGAAAGAAACCTCGGATTGCCTGCCAGCTCCGCCCCGCTGTCGTCAGCGGAATACTCCCTGGACCTTGAAATGGCCATCTGGATTATCATGGCTATTATGGGGGCCAGGATGAGCATGGCCAAGGCGGCCAAGGGGTTCTCATCGCGGTCTCTGCCGCTGCTGCCTCCAAAGATGAGCGCCCATTGCCCCATCTGGGCCAGGTAGCTTATGGCTGCGGCAACCGTTGCGGCAACCGAGCTTATCAGGATGTCCCTGTGTTTGACATGCGAGAGCTCGTGCCCTATGACGCCTGAAAGCTCCTCCGGAGACAGCAGGCTTAGTATGCCCTGCGTGGCGGCAACCGCCGCATGCTTAGGGTTTCTGCCGGTGGCAAACGCATTTGGCTGGTCCTGGGGTATTATATAAATCTTGGGCATGGGCAGCCCCGCCTTACTGGAAAGCCTTCTGACGATATTGTAGAGCTCCGGGGCCGACGCCTCGTCAACTTCCTGCGCCCGGTACATTTTCAGGACGAGTTTATCCGAAAACCAGTAGGCGAACGCGTTCATCGCAAGGGCAAAGAAAAGGGCGATGGTCATACCCTGCCGCCCCCCTATCATCCCTCCAACCCAGAGGAAAAAAAGCGAAAGCGCAACAAGAAGAACCGCGGTCTTCAAGCCGTTCATAAGTTTTCTGAAAGACCTCCTTTGAAAAGCAAACTACCTGCACCTCTACTTTTAGAATACTTAAGGTGAGGGGGTGTTTTCAACTTTACTCGGAAAGGATACCCTCCAGCTCTTCGAGCTTGAACGGTTTTCTCAGGACCTTGATCCCCCCGTTTTGGTAATTTTCGACCATCTCGGAGGTTATATAGGCGGAACAGACAACAATTTTGGGGGATTTTTTGCTTTTCCCGTTGGTTATTTCACTCACCTTTTCTATAAGGGTTGAGCCATTTTCCTCAGGCATCCTAAGGTCGGTGAACATCAGATCAAAGTCAGCCGCGGCAAGGGCGTCGATGGCTTCCGCCCCGTTGGAAACGGACACGATATCGTGTCCGCGGCGGGCCAGCGCCCTTTCCAGAAACCACCGGACAAGTTGTTCGTCATCAACTATAAGTATTTTCATTACGATTTCCCTGAAACATATCTTGCAAAAAACATGCTATGTGCCGATCCTTAAAAAATCCGTGGAAGCGAAAAAGGTGCAAAACCCGAGAAATAAAAAAACCCGGACCAAAACCGAAGGGGTCATCTTTAAAAAAGCAAAAAGACGAAAAGCAAAGCAAAACAAAACAAAAATATGTTTTATTCTTTATCCGGCAAAAAACCGAACTTCTGCATCCGGTAGCGCAGGGTGTCTCTGGTAAGGTTCAGAAGTTTGGCCGCCTTAGTCTGGTTCCCCCTGGTTGTGTCCAGGGCCTGCCTTATGAGTTCCTTTTCGACCTTTTCTATATCAATGCCCCCTGGCGGGAGTTTCACATCCGCGTCACTTTGCTCGCTCCTTCCGTCATTATCTATGCAAACCTCCAGCGGGAGGTGTTCGGGCAGTATCAACTCCTCGTTCTCCAGGATCATTGCCCTTTCTATCACGTTTTTAAGCTCTCTGATGTTTCCTGGCCAATGATACTCCAGGAAAAGACCCTCGGTATCCCTGGAGAGGCCTTTTACGTTCTTTCTGAACTCCCGGTTGAATGTATAGATGAAATATTTCGCCAGCTGCAGGATGTCTTCCCCGCGCTCCCGAAGCGGCGGCAGGAGTATGGGGACCACTTTCAGCCGGTAATAGAGGTCCTCCCTGAAATTCCCTTTTTTCACTTCCTCGCCAAGCGTCTTGTTGGTGGCGGCTATTATGCGCAGGTCCACGTCTATGTCCTTTATGCCGCCCACGCGTTTGAAGGATTTGTTCTCAAGCACCTTCAAGAGCTTTGCCTGTGTGCTCAGTTTCATGTCCGCGATCTCATCCAGATAGATGGTCCCGCTGTCGGCAAGCTCGAAAAGGCCTTTTTTCATGGATCTTGCATCGGTGAAGGCGCCCTTTTCATACCCGAAAAGCTCGCTTTCGATAAGGTTTTCCGGAAGGGCCGTGCAGTTGATCTCTATGAACGGCTTTTCCATCCTGGAACTCTGGTAATGGATGACTTTCGCCGCCAGGTCCTTGCCCGTACCGCTTTCCCCCTGCATTAGCACGGTGGTTGCATCGCTCCTTGAGACCTTCTCTATGAGCGAAAACACCTTCTTGATGGCCGGAGACTGCCCGATGATGCTGTCGTATCCGTAACGCGAGGACAGTTGCGAGCGGAACTGGGAGACCTCCTTTCTCAGGGAGCAGGTCTCCAGTGCCTTGTTTATTATTATCTTGAGCTTGTCCATATTGAAGGGCTTTTCGATAAAATCGTGGGCCCCCAGCTTTATGGTCTTCACCGCCGTCTGGACGTCTCCGAAAGCCGTTATCATTATCACAACGGCGTCCTTGTTTACCTCTTTGAGCCCTTCAAGAACGGTTATGCCGGAGATGTCGGGCAGATGGATATCCAGCAAAGTTATATCGGGAGATTCCTCCCTGAATGCGGTCAGGCCGTCCAGACCCCTTTCGGCCACAACAACCTGATAGCCGTCTTTGGAAAGGTTTTGCTCCAGGGACCACCTGAGGAGTTTTTCGTCATCTATGACAAGAATCTTGGTTTTAGCCATCTTTTTGGGTAGTTATATGACTTTGCATTATAACATGAAAGGTGCTACCCAGGCCGGGCCTGCTCCCGGCCTCTATGCGCCCGCCATGCTGCTCCACTATGTTTTTGCTTATCGCAAGCCCCAGGCCGGAGCCCGCCAGGCCGGGGCCCGCGAGGCCGGCACCCGAACGTTTCGTTGTAAAAAATGGCCTGAATATGTTTTTCAAGTCATCTTCCGGCATCCCCATGCCGGTATCGCTGATCGTGACCCTTACGGCATCTTCGTCATTTTCTCCGCCGCCCTTTTCAATGCTGACCTCCAGCACCCCGCCGCTTGGCATCAGGCCAAGCGAGTTCTGCATAATACTGAAGAAAACCTGCTGCATCTGCTCCGGGTCCGCCTCGACAATGACATCATCACTTGCCGCCGGCATCTTTATTTCCACGTACTGCGCCTCAGCCTGCCTGGCAAGAAGGCCTCTGGCCCTTTCCACCACGGAGGCTATGCCCACCTTGACCGGCCGCATCGTGGGAGGCCTGGCATAGGCAAGCAGGCTTCTGACGGACTGGTCCAGGCGGTCTATTTCGTTTAAAATGTCCTGCATTATCTCTTTCCTCGGATCGCTGTCCGGTATATCTTCGGCGAAGACCTGGATGGCCCCGCTTATGCCAGCCAGCGGGTTTTTTATCTCGTGGGCCACGGCGGCCGCAAGCTCCCCCAGAGACGCCATCTTTTCCATCTTGGACATGGCCTCCAGGTGGCGCTCCTCGAGGGCGGCCCTCATCTGCCTGAACTGCCCGAACGCCTGATTCAGGTCTGTGCATATGCCCGCCAGATCGTCATCTCCGGTGGCCTTGAACCTGACATCGAAACTTCCCCCGGCGGCCTTTTTTGCGGCTTCCTTCAGGCCCCTTACCGGGCCGTCGACAAGGCGCGAATACAGAAAAACAATGGGCGCAAAGATGAGCAGGAAGGCGGCGGCGAAAGAAAAGAGCGTTCCATCTCTGAGCGCCCCGATCCTTTGCGCAAGGCCGCTGTTAAGGAGTTCGACATTAAGGACGGCAAGGGTTTCCCCGTCTGTCCCATGGCAGGTCTGGCAGGGTCTGTCGTTATAGATCGGCGTGAACATGGCCTGGGGTATGCCGTCGGCGCCGGTGATTATTTTTCTCTCAAGGGGCAGGCCCCTGACAACGAAATTATTTTCGGAGGCCATGGTGGAGGAGATGACCTTGCCGTCGGGTGTTATAAGGCGCATGGCCTTCAATTCCGGGGTCATGCTCCTTGCTATGAAAAGGCCCAACTGCCTGTCCTGCCCGCCCAGCATCAGGCTGACAACGCTGTCCTTGGCCATCTCCGTCATTATGGAGAGCTTGACAGAGGTGTCCCTGATCATGTCTTCCTTGCGGGACTTGTAATACATGAGATGCCACAGACCCAGCACGGCCACCAGAAGGCAGGCAACCAACAGCAGATACCTGGCCCTTAACCTGTGAACTGCGGGCAGGCTGCGGGAGGAGGTTCCGTTTCCCCTACCGGCTCCCATAGGAGTGGAGCCCGCTCAGGAGCAAGTTGACCCCCAGATATGTGAATATGACAGCCACGAATCCCAAAACGGCAACCATGGCGATCTTGCGCCCCTTCCAGCCGCGCAAAAAGCGCGCGTGCAGGTAAAAGGCGTAGATGAACCAGGTTATCAGGGACCAGGTCTCCTTCGGGTCCCAGCTCCAGTAAACGCCCCATGCCTGGTTTGCCCAGATGGCGCCGAATATGAGCCCTCCAAGCGTGAATATGGGGAAGCCTACCGCTACGCTCTTGTAGGTTATCTCATCGAGGACCGAGGACTGCAGGTTGAACCCCCCGATTATCTTTTTCAGGGCGTGGCCATATCTCCACACAAGGAAAACGAACACTGCCGTCGACAGGTAACTTATCACCTGCACGGCGGAGGAGCCGCTCTTGTAAGTGCTTTTGAAAAGGTAGTCCTTAACAAAGGAGTTCGAGTTCATGGCCGCATGGAACCTTGCATAATCCAGGCCCATGGCAATGAGCACGGCCGCAAAGATGCCCAGCGCCACCGTCCAGAATATATAGGCGCCCTCCCTGCGGTTGTCCGTGGTCATGACCAGGTACATCAGGCCCGTGCTGAAGGAAAGCGCGAAGGCCGAATAGGAGATGAAGCTCAGGGTCACATGCGCCAGCAGCCAGTTGCTCTGGAGGGCCGGGACCAAGGGCTCTATCTGGGTGGACATGCCGGAAAGGTTAATGAAAAGCAGGGCAAGCGCCGCCACCGGTGTAACAAATGCGCCGAATGACCGGTTCTTGTATCGGAACTCCATTATCAGGTACCCCAGCATAAGACACCATACGAAAAATATTATCGATTCGAAGAGGTTCGTAAGGGGTATGGAGCGCAGGACGCCCATCCCCGAAAGCATATAAAACTCTCTCCACCTTAGCAGAATGGCCAGGGTCTGGGACACGAAGCCAAAGACCGCAAGCCCCGTCGCGGTGACCCCGACAGCTTTTTTCCTGAAGGCGAAGTGGGTGATATAGACAACCATCGCCAATATGTATGCCATTTCGGAAAAGCCGAAAAAACGCGAGCTCAAATCTGATTACCTCCTTTTAGATGCTTGACCAGTTTTTCAATCTCCCTTTCGTAGGCATGCCTGTTCTTGGGGCATGTCGCGGCCACCGTAAGGAGGGTGCCTTTTTTATCCGGCGCCATCCGGACCCAAATCTTTTTGTGGCTTATGAAGAAGGCCACATAAAGACCAAGGGCAAGCAGGATGCAGCCCAGATAGACGACCCACACCCCGGGGTCTTTCCTCACCTGGAGCCCTGTGGCCTGTACGCCCCAGAAATCGGTCAGGCCCACGCTGCTGCCGTCCGGCAGACTCCACGTCTCAGGGTACCTTTGGACGATCCATTTCGAACTCCGGGCCCCATCGGGACCTGAAATGTCGACCTTTACAGCCGGGTTGGTCATCATCTGCGAATATGTCTCGGCCCTGCCCGCATCGTCAAATGCGAGGGCCGGATTGAATTCGGTCAGTTTCACTGTTTCCTTGGTGCCCGGTATGCTGAAGCTCTGCCCTATCTTCAGTTTCCGGGTCTCTGTTTGCCCGTCAGGCGACCTTATACCCAGTACGGCTACCCCGTTTGAAAGGTCGTGCCTTAACCTGAAGCTGGACTGGTAAAACATGACCCCCTTGTACTTGAGCGGGTGGTTGACCTCTATCCATTTGGAAACGACAGGTTTGCCGTTTTCCAACACGGTAACAAGGCTCCTGTACGCCTTGGGCATATCGGTCTGGCCGTAAAACTGAACCTGGAACTGCTGGCAGAGAACCTGGAAGCCCAGGGGGATGACGCCCACGGACCGCAGGTCCTTTTCAAAGTCAGGGAGACTTTCATTTAACGATTGGGCCGCCGTCTGAAGGTCTCCGTTGCCGGAATAAAGCGCCCCCAGCAGGCTCGCCCTCCGGGCGACCTGGGACGGGTCGGACATGTCCATATTGTTCGAGTAGACGATGTTGGCGTTGAAACCCTCCGGCAGGTCCACATATCCCCTGAACCCAAGGAACACGCCAAGTACGGCGCCAAGCAGTATGACAAGTATGCTTACGTGCGTTACGTAAACTCCCGAACGGCTCCAGGCATTTTTTTGCGCGTATAACTGCACGGACCCATCCGGCCCCTTCTCACTCTTCGCGGTAAAACCTATGGATTTCATGGCGGAGACGGCCTTCTCCAGGGCCGAATCAGGACCGCCGGGGACCACAAACTCATCCTTTAAAGGCATCCGCTTCATCTGGTCCGGGGCGATCGGTTTTACCGGGGTGCGCATAATGCGCCAGATGGCCGGGAACCGGTCTATGGAGCAGACAAGCAGGTTAAGGGCAAACAGGGAAAGAAGCGTCAAAAACCACCAGGACCGGTACATGTTCATGAACCCCAGAGCATACAGCACCTTGTATGCCGCAGGCGCCAGACCCTGCCCCACAAGGCTTGAAAGCACCCTCAGGTTTTCCGCATAAGAGGCCTGTTGCTCTATTACCGTACCGACGATCGACGTGAGCGCAACCAGCGCGAATATTACGATAGCGAGTTTTATGGAGGAGAAAAATGACCAGACCTTATCCAAAAAGCTCTTCATTATCTAGGCAAAAACTCCTTTCAAGGGAAAATAATCCCCCCTAAACAGGAGGTGGAATGTTATTTTTTCTTTGCAGGGCATACATTTATATCCATTGATGATAATATTTTTAACTCTGAAATAGCAATCAACTCCTTCTTCCCGCGTTTCCTTATCAAGGGCACCGGCCTGTCGCGGAGGGCATCCACTATGCAGAAAAATCCGAATGGCTCCCCATACGGGTTGGACAGACGGTGGGGCTCCATAGGCCCTATGTAGGCTACGTCCAGGTATCCAAGCTCGCGTGTCCGCCCGCCAAGCCTCACCCTGCCCTGCCCCTTTATGACCACCACGACGTGCTCATGGTTGTGCATCTCAAGACTTGTATATCCTCCGGGGGAGACCTCAAAATACCTTAAATGGAATTTTGTCTGCTCTCCCAAAAGGCCCGCGATCAGGGAATGCCTTGCCACATGGGTCCAGCCGTCTTCGCCATTTTCCTTATATACGGTTGGCTTTACCCCCTGCCAGGAGCAATTCCCTTTATGCTTATATACCTTGCCCGCTGTTTTGGCCTTTCTCTCCATTTGCCTTCTCCTTTTTCAAAAAAACAAAAAACAAAAAAATCAAAAAACATTTCCGGATCAAAAACTGATCAAGACCTTCAGGGAATCGGCCGCCCGCGCCGCCAGCCTGTACGCCTCCTGTGTTTCCCCGATGGGGAAGCGATGGGTCACGACCATGTCCGCACGGACATGCCCGCCGTTTATCATGGCCAGGGCGGCGCGCGTATCTTCGGGGCCGGTGGAATAGCTTGGGATAAGGCTTACCTCCCTGAAATAGATATCGTTGGGGTCTATGCTCAACACCTCTCCGGGCTTGGCCGGAGTAAAGAGCACTACCTTCCCGCCAGGCCCGGCCGTCTCCAGCGCCGTATGCATGGCACGGACGCTGTTTGGCCCGGCTATAACGAGGTCCGCCATCTGCCCGCCCGTTATTTTCTTTACCGCCTGCACGGGATCTTCCCGCGAGACATCGACAACGCGGCCCGCCCCCAGCCGCAGGGCCTTTTCGAGCCGGAAAGGCACCGTATCCGCCCCGATTATGTTCTCCCCCTTCACCCCAAACGCCTTAAGTGCCAGGATGTGGAGGATGCCCATAACTCCCAGGCCGATCACAAAAACAGAAATTGCGTTTTTAGCGGGAAGACCGGCCCTCCTGAGTCCCTTGAGCACACATCCCAGGGGTTCCACAAGAACACCGTCCTCGAAAGAAAGGGGTTCGGGAAGTTTTAGTGTATCGTGCATCAGGTTCACCGCCGGGATGAGTATGTATTCGGAAATACCCCCTGGTATGAGCGAAGAACTCTTCCAGGTGCTGCAGTGGACGAACTGGCCTTTTTTGCAGAAGGGACAATTTTCCCTGTCCATGCAGGGGGCGTGGTGGTGGACGGACACCCTGTCCCCCTCGGCAAAAAAGTCCTCCACACCGCTGCCGGTCCTCACTATGACCCCGGAGGGTTCATGGCCCAGAACCAGCGGGGCCTTTTTCTCTATGTACCAGGGCATCAGATCCCCGGAGCAGATGCCGGAGGCCATGGTCTTCATGAGCGCCTCCCCAGGGCCGGGAGACGGAACCGGCATGTCCTCTATCCTTATGTCGCCAAAGCTATAAAGCCGTGCGGTCTTCATCTCTTCCCGTCTTTGATTACATATTTGATGCCCTTGCCCTCGGCAAGCTTTTTGAAAGCGCTCTCCGCCTCTGAGAGGCTATAAGTGCCGGAGATAAGAGGGGAGACGTCTATCCTCCTTTCCGCAAGCAGTCTGTATGCCTGCCGGACATCTTCCGGGCAAAAATGGAAGGAAGCCGCCAGGGCAAGCTCATCGTAATGTATCCGGCTTGAAGAAAAAACGACCGGAACGCCTTTTTTCAGTCCGCCAAAAAGCATCACGCTGCCTCCCCGCCTTACGTACTGCGGGGCTGCTTCCCAGACCTCTTTCCGCCCTGTGCACTCTATGACGTAATCCGCTCCAAGCGGAGCGAACCTGGCGAATAACGGGCCTTTAAACCCATCGGGTTTGAAAACCGCCTCCGCGCCAAGCTGTTTTGAGAGCCTGAGCCTTGAGCTCTCCAGGGCGCACACTGCCACCCTTACGCCTCTGGCCTTTAAAAGGAGGAGGTGAAGGAGCCCTATCGGGCCTGCTCCGAAGATAAGCGCGGTCTCATCTGTCTTATTTTTTGAGTTTTTTGTTTTTTTTGAGGACGCTTTCTTTTGAGAGCCAGTGCCCAGCCTTTCAACCCCGTGCACCACACAGCTGAGGGGCTCCAGAAAGGCGGCCTCCTCAAATGAGAGGGCCTCCGGTTTTTTAAAGGTGTTGACCGCCACTATGTGTTCCGGCAAAAGTATGTATTGGCCGAAGGCGCCCAGCACCTTGGCGCCCATTATCTTTTCGCAGAGGTTATAGAGCCCTTTTTCGCAGTACGGGCAGCTGAGGCACGGGGCCGTGTGGACGGCCATGACCGCATCGCCTTCCCTGAATTTTCTTACCCCCGGTCCTGCCGCGGTGACGATGCCGGAAAACTCATGCCCGAAAGGCCCGGGCATCGGTATGAGATCGTGCCCCCGCAGGTAAGCCTTCAGATCGGTCCCGCAGGTAAGCGAGGCCTTTACCTTTATGAGAAGCTCGCCGCGGCCGGGCCGGGGCACCGGGACATCCTCCCGGACAAGGATTGTCCCGGGAGCGGCAAGCCACAGCTGTTTTTGTTTTTGTATTGTCATTTTTGCGCTCCCGCAGCTGAAAGTTTTTCAAAAAATCACAAAAAGAAAGATGGAAAAAATGCCCGTCTCACGAACATCCCTTCGGGAACATCCCCTCAAACATCAATGAGCGGCCTAAAAAACGAGCTTCCCGCCGGAGATCTGCCCTATCAGCGCCGCCGCCACGAATATGGGAATATAGCGGTAGTCCAGGTGGGACAGCCTCCGCCCAAGGAAAATGAGCGGGATGGGCAGATGTATATACAGGAACCAGCGGACTGAAAATTTCCTTACCTTGGCACGAAGGAACCCAAAGGGCAGATTAAGGATGAACGTGAAGAGAAAAAGCCCCAGAACAAGCGCGATCGTTGCCTTTAATTCCATCTCTTCAAATTAACCTAAATACAAAAAAGCTGTCAAACCAAATGGGCATTTTTTATTCGATTTTAAGCTCTTCAGTAATTTTTTGTGCGGGGGGCGGACGGCATTCGCTCCATTAAGTGCCGTCTCCCCCTGATTGCCAGCAGCCATGTATACCGCGCCGGGGTCTCCCCAGGTTGCTGCTGCGGCATGTGACTCTCTATATTGGCACAGAGGGGCCCGCATCACACGCTGCGCTCACACCATCCGCCCCCCCATTTGCATACTCCCTGTTTTTTGATGAGATTTTTTAAAAGGCCCCGCTGGCAAAAAAGCCGGTTTGGGGTAAGATTTATTCATGGCATACCCGGCCCGTAAGAGATCATGGTAAATATCGAACGCCTGGCCGGCGTCCCGGTTTCAGAAGAAGCCGTGGAATGCGTAGAGCGGAAGGGGACCGGCCATCCGGACACCCTGGCGGACCTGCTTTCAGAGGCGGTCTCCGTTTCCCTGTCAAAAGAGTACCTCAGGCTTTTTGGCGCAGTCCTCCATCACAACACCGACAAAGGCTTTCTGGCCGCGGGAGGCGCCAGGAAAAACTTCCAGGGCGGCAAGATAACAAAGCCCATGCGGTTTTTCATGGGAGACAGAGCCACATTCAAGGCTGAAGGCATAAAGGTGCCGGTGGCGGACATCGCAGTGGAAGCGGCACGTAAGTGGATAAGGGAGAACATGCGCTTCATAGAGCCGGAGAGGCACATCGTCTTTCATCCGGAGCTGGCTCCGGGCTCGCAGCAGCTTTCCCGGATATACGCCACGGACGGCGCCCGCAAGCTTCTGGGGGCCAATGACACCTCGGCGGCCGTGGGCTACTGGCCGCTTTCGCCCACGGAAGAACTTGTCCTGTCCCTTGAGCGGTTCCTGAATTCAAAAGCCTTCAAGCGTCGTTACCCGGAAACCGGCGAGGACGTGAAGGTTATGGCGGTAAGGGAGGGGCGGGCCCTTACGGTTACGGTGGCCATGCCCCTGATAGACAGGTTCTTAAGATCGGAAGGCGAGTACTTTGTCCGGAAGGAGATGGTGCTCGGGGAGATCGAGGAATTTCTGCGCACGAGACGCCTGAACGGATATTTTGAGGATTTCATGGTCCATCTGAACAGCCTTGATGTGCGCGGCGGGGGAATGGGAGGGATATATCTGAGCGTGCTTGGCACATCCGCCGAGGATGCCGACAGCGGCCAGGTGGGCAGAGGGAACCGCGCAAACGGCCTCATAAGCCTTGGAAGGCCGCTGACCATGGAGGCGGCCGCCGGAAAAAACCCGCGCAGCCACACAGGAAAGATCTACGGGGTCCTGGCGCACGAGCTTGCAAGAAAGGTCTTCGAAGGCACACAGGGGCTAAGGGAGGTTTTTGTGCTCCTTGTAAGCAGGATCGGTATGGAGATCAACAGGCCAGCCCTCGTTTCCGTCAAGCTGAGGCTTCAGAAAGGAGCGCACCCAAGGGACGTTTCCGACCGGATAAACGCGATAATCGGGGAAGAGCTTTCAGAAAAAAACCTCCTTCCCTTTACAAGGCGGCTTTCTCTGGGGAAATATACCATCTGCTGATGTGCGTTTTTTGTTTTTTGGTTTCTTAGGCTACTTTCGAAGGTGCGTTTTTTTAAATCCAACTGGCTGGCAGCGCAATTAAAAAAGTTTTTAACCGGCCGCTTCCACTCTTTTGCTTTTTATCCAGGCCAGGGTCCCCAACCCCGCGAGCGCACCAAGGGAAAGCAGGTAGGCCAAAAGCGCGCCGGCCCGCCCATCGCCAACCGCCCTGCCCCATTCCCCCCATTCCGGGGAATGATACAGCAGCATCCTCGGTATGCCGCCAAGGATAAAGAACACCATGGAGAACTTGGCCAGCCTGGACAGCATGCCGCCTTTAGGCCTCATCCGCATGAAATAGCTTAAAAAACCGCTAGCCGCGTAAAGCAATACGGCCAGGTCATACAGGGCATTGTTCAAGGCAAGCAGTGTCTTTATCGCAGGGTCCACAACCACTATTATACTCAAAAAAGCGGGAACTTCGGACTTTTTGGGTAGCGGGTCAGCTTAAGTGAAGGGATAACCCGCCAGACGGGACGGCTTGAGCAAAAGCCGCCTCGTCTGGCGGGCATTATCAGACTGAGCCGCTGCTACTTTTTGCCCTTCCTTCCGTTTTTTGTAGTAATATCTATCCAATGAAAAAAAACAGGGCCATCGCCCTGATTTTGCCCATATGTCTGATAATATCCGTATGCCTGCTGATCTTTGAGCCGGCCGCAATGGCCTCCTCCGGGGACAAACCGGATCAGGCGGGGGCAGCCAGGGGTTCACTTCCGGGTTTTGAATTGGGGGTAGCGGGCGGCGGAAGCTTCAATGGCGACGGGTCCGCGCAGGCGATGCTTCTTGCGGCGTTCCAGAAACCGGTTTTCCCCGATTTCCTTCTGCGCGTGGAACCCACATTCGAATACCTGAACTCCAAGGGTGATGTGCTGTATGTGGCCGGGGCCTCGCTGGTGGCCAGAAGGCTTGCTCCGTACAAGGGGTTGACTCCTTTCGTGGACCTTGGCGCGGGGCTTAACTATATCTCCCATAACCATTTCGCGGACAGACAGCTTGGGGGCAATTTCATGTTCGACCTGATGCTGGGCGGAGGTTTTTATCTGACCAGGACAATAAGCCTCTCTTACAGGTACAGACATCTTTCAAACGCCGGCATATTCAACCCCAACGAGGGGATAGACTCCTACTACATACTGTTTGGCATAGGAATATAAAACACTACGGAATTCCCTCCCCCCGGAATTCCCTCACCCATCGTTTTGCTCCTCCCTCTCCCACTGTGAGAGGGAAAAAGGATAAGGGATATGTACGGTAGCAGGACAATCTACAGGATAATCGTTCATGTATAATAGAAAAACTTTTTTTATTTTTAAAAAACTGGGAGGTTTCCTGTTCAATGATAAAGGTTGAGTTTGCCGAGAGGCTTCGCCATCTGCCGCCCTACCTGTTTGCCGAGATAGACAGGCTCAAGCGGGAAGAGGTCAAAAAGGGGGCCGATCTCATAGATCTGAGCATCGGGGACCCGGATCTGCCAACGCCTGAACACATTGTCGCCTCTCTTAAAGAGGCAGCCGGGAGACCTGAAAATCACCGTTATCCCTCCTATGAGGGCATGCCTTCGTTCAGGCAGGCAGTGGCCCAATGGTACAAGAGGCGCTTCGATGTTTCCCTGGACCCTCAGGCGGAGGTCCTTTCGCTCATAGGCTCCAAGGAGGGCATCGGGCATATACCTCTTGCGTTTGCCGGCCCTGGCGACGTAGTGCTCTATACCTCTCCGGGCTATCCCGTTTATCCGGTGGGGGCGCTTTTTGCCGGCGCACAGGGCTATCCCCTGCCGCTCCTGGAGGCCAACGGTTTCCTGCCAGACCTTGAAGCGGTCCCGGCGGATATACTCAAGCGCTCAAAACTCCTTTTTATCAACTATCCCAACAACCCCACAGGGGCGACCGCGGATATGGAGTTTTTCAGGAAAGTGGTAGAGTTCGCCGGCAGGCACAATATTATCGTTTGCCATGACGCCGCCTATTCGGAGATATATTATGACGGAAGGAAACCGGCCAGCTTTCTCCAGACGCCTGGGGCAAAGGAAGTGGGCATAGAGTTCCATTCGCTGTCAAAGACCTACAACATGACCGGCTGGAGGCTGGGTTTTGCGGTTGGTCACAGCGAAGTGCTGGCGGGCCTTGGGAAGATAAAGACGAACCTGGATTCTGGCGTTTTCCAGGCGGTCCAGGAGGCGGGCATTACGGCGCTTAACACCGGAGACGCGGAGCTCTCCGGCATCAGGCAGACCTACCAGGAAAGAAGAGACGCCCTTTACGCCGGACTCACCGGGCAGGGTATCCATGTAATAAAGCCCGGGGCCGCATTCTATCTGTGGGCCGGATGCCCGAAGGGGGTTTTTTCTGATTCCCGTTCCTTCGCAAAACACCTCCTTGAAAAGGCGGGCGTCGTGGCCACTCCCGGCGTGGGCTTCGGCCAGCCGGGGGAGGGATACATCCGTTTTGCGCTCACCGTGCCGGTCGACAGGATCGGCGAGGCGGTGCAACGGATAGCTAAGGTCCTCTAGTCCGGAAGGTTGAACAAAAAAGGCCGCCCTTTTGCCGACCGCTTACATTGGCATAGGTTCAAACCTTGGCAACAGGCTTGAAAATTGCCTCAAGGCGCTTGACCTGCTCGAACGGCGGGGCATAAGGGTAACGGCCCTCTCCAGCCCCTATGAGACAAAGCCCTGGGGGATGGACAGGCCGGAAATAGAGCATCCCGGCATGGTGGCGGGCCAGCCCGACTTCATAAACATGGCCGCCAGGATCGAGACTGATTTGGGAAAAAATCCCTTGGCCCTGCTTGAGACCCTTCAGGAAGTGGAGCGGGAGATGGGGCGGGTGCGCAGGGAGAAATGGGGCCCGAGGATCATCGATCTGGACATACTTCTATACGGGGATGAGGTAGTAGATATTCCGGATGGGCCGGAAGGCAGGCTTAAGGTGCCGCACCCGCTCATGCACTTAAGAGAGTTTGTCCTCAAGCCGCTCGCGGAGATAGCCCCGCAGGCCATCCACCCGGTTTTTAAAAAAACCATCTCGCAGCTTCTTGCGGAAAAATTGCCTGAAGGCAGCTAGGCATCTGGACGGCTGCCGTCCATATGCACACATACCCGGTTTCTGCCGCCTTCTTTGGCCATGTATAGCGCCCTGTCCGCCTGCCGTATAAGCGCTTCCGGGGCGGGGTCGCCCGTTTCGAATGTGGCCACTCCAATGCTGATGGTGACGGAAGACAGCGGCGAACCGTCACAAAGAAGCTCTGCGTCCTGCACCGCCTGCCTGGCCCTTTCCCCAACGGCAGCGGCGGTGCCACTGGATGTATTGGACATCATCACAATAAATTCTTCGCCCCCGTATCTGCCTGCGATATCGTTTCTGCGCACCGTGGACAATACTATCTTCGCAATTTTCGCCAGAACCTCGTCTCCGCAGCGGTGGCCGTAAGTGTCGTTGATCTTTTTGAAAAAATCGATATCCAGCATCATGAGCGACAGGGGCTCGCCGTAGCTAAGGGACCAGGACAACTCCTCCACCAGCCTGTCCATGAAAAAGCCGCGGTTATAAAGCCCCGTAAGGCAGTCCCGGTCCATTGCGAACTCAAGCTCCCTTGTCTTATTCCTGATGTAGGTGATATTTTTGAGCCGCGCTATGACCTCTTCCTTGAAATAGGGCCTGCAGATGTAGTCGTAAGCCCCCAGCAGGTAGCCTTTTGACAGTCTCTTTTGCGCCCTCCCCGCGCTGATAAGGATCACGGGCATATCCACCGTGGACGGGGCGGATTTCAATTTCTTCAGCACCCCGAAGCAGCGGCCGCCGGTTGCATTTACGGAGAGGAATAAAACATCGGGAGATTCGCTATAGACCTTGCCCAGAACATCGCCGCCTTCTTCCACAAAGCAACACTCGTAGCCCTCGTCCGTGAGCATCTTCCCAAGGATTTGTTTTGTCTCAACAGCGGTATCGGCAATGAGCACTTTCATAGATCGATTATTGCAGCCAAAACAAAAAGCTCCGGGGTGCAATCTGCGGCATTATAACAGATTTTTGATTTAAAATTAAAAACGGGATGCCTTATTTGCCCATTACCAGGATGGCGGCAAACACCAGCACCTTTGCCGTAGACAGAAGACCGATCTGCCTGAATTTTTCCTTCTTTTCGCGCCGTTTAACAGCTGACCAGACATCCTCCGCCAGCGGCAGAAAAGCCAGAAGCACCGGATGTCCAAGCGCGGCGCCGGCAAGGCCCGCCAAAAGGAGCGCCCCTGAATAAACGGCCCCGATGGGCCTGTACCTTTTCAATCCTGGATACCTCACCCTGAAGCAGCTGGCGAAATAGAACAGGGAAAACATCGCCCAAAGATATAAGTGCTTCCCGATGCCGCCCGTAACAGACGAGGAGATAACGGCCACTTGGCCCATGATGGCCATGCCGAAGCCCTCCGCGTATATGGGAGGAAATTTTTTACTTTTCCCGTCCTTCCCGAAATAATAATTAAGCGCAAAAAGGAGCGCCCCTGCAGCGTAAAGGAGACCCAAAGACGGATAAAGCCAGGCGGAATAGGCGAGCCCGGCAAACCCTGGCAGCGCCAGCATGGCCAGATCGGGCAGCCGGTCCAGGTTGCTGCTTCTTATCATATTGACCGCCGGGGTTTTTACGAGGAGCAAAAGCGTGAGCGACACGAATACTATAGCCGTTATCATTCTTGGGCCGCCAGATACCAGCACACCCGCTGCGAACGCCGCCAGGAACATTATCCATGAACCCGGTTCTTTTGTATAAGAAATGGGGTTTTTGTTTTTATTCATTATGGGATGCTTGAGCCTTCGTCTGATAGGAGAGCCCTGCACCGGTCATCTGCCCAGCCTCTTTGCTGTGCGGTAAAGTTTTTGATTTGCCATCATTTCCCTTTTTACCTCTGCTTTATGGCCTGTTTTAGTATATCGCCTCGGGGCGGAAATGGGTGTATGATGGAAATCATAGAATCGCAATCCACCCTCAAAAAGGAGGGGAAGACCCTGCCCCATTTCGGGCTCATAAACGAAGATGCGCTGGGCCCTGTGAAAGGCCCGCTGATGAGGGCGAAGCTCCACATAAGGGGGGCAAGGCGAAGGTTTGAGCGCGGCCAGATAACCGATGGCATCCTGGCCCTTTACGATGCCCTCTGCTCGGCCATGGACTGGTATATCGCGGCGCCGGAACGCCGCAGGGGCCTTGTGGTGAAAGAAGGCGACGACCTGATGAACGATGAAAGCCTGTACAGGGTCCTCGTGCGATCGAGCGTCCTGGACGGCTCATTCAACTATCAGGAAATGAGCTCCCTTGTAATGAAGGCCCTCGACAAGGACATACAGGAGTCCACCTCTGAGTTTGACTGGAGGGAATTCATGAAAAAAACGGAGACGGTCTTTACTGCGCTTGGAGTAATGCCCTTCGATGAAAAAACGCTTCCTGAGGAAAGACCCGAACCCTTTCTGAAAAGACCGGGCCAATAAAAATTGATCTCTTCAGGTATTTATTTATTCCTGTGGGCACTTTACTTCATTATTTTTTTATAACCCACCCTCCCGCCATTTCCTGTATGGGGCTTCGCCCCATACCCCATTCAAAAAACGAAAAGAAGGCAAACAAGAAACGGCGGGAAAAAAATCATGGAAGCGCAAAGGGGGGCGGATGGTGTGAGCGCAGCGGGTGACGCGGGCGCGTAACACAGCGCTGCAGCAACTGGAAAAACCTGGCGCGGCATGCTCGGCATGCAGCCTAACCAGATGAGACGGCGCTTAGCGGAGCGAATGCCGTCCGCCCCCCCAGCCCCCCGGTTTTTTCAGGCAGGGAACAGCCTTGGCAAAATGGAATAAAGCTCCGCGTAGCTGTTAAAGGAGGCCTCGGGGCTCAAGCCGCCGAAGGGCCCTGGTCCCCTTCCAAAAAGCACGCACCTGATGCCTGCGTTTCTTGCCCCCTGCAGGTCCCTCTCCGGGCTGTCGCCTATGTAAATGCAGTCTTCCGGCCGGACCTTCAGCTCCTTCATGGCTGCTTCAAAGGGCCTGGGGTCTGGTTTCCTGTGCCCTATGCGGCTGGAAAGTATAATTGATCGAAAATAGCTTTCCAGGCCCAGCATTGCAAGCTCGGGCTCCGCAAAAGGCCACTGGGCATCGGAGACAAGGGCAGTCAGAAAATTTTCAGATGCCTCCTCAAGGAAGCCCTTCACACCCGGGAAAAGCCCAAACCTCCGCATGGTCAGGCTCCTGAAAAGGACTGTGGCCGAAAACACCACCTCCGGAGGGAATTTTTTGCCCTTTTCCCCATGCCTTTGCATTATGCTTTTGAATATCTCAAAGACGTCCACTTCCCTGTGGATATCCGCCCGTAGCCACAGGCTGACCTCCCCGAAATAGGCGGCCTTCAGGTCCTCAGGGCCGATCCTTACCTGGTAATAAGAGAGATATTTGGACAAGGCTGAATAGACGGAAAGGTCTTCTTCGTTTGTCTCTATATCTATGAGAGTGCCGTAAAGGTCAAAGAGCACTGCGCCCCTTTTTTTCATTTGCCCCCTTTTGGTAGTTGCCGGACGATGACGGCTTTCTCTTTTTAGGTCTTTTTGACTTTTTGACTTTTTGACTTTTGCCTTTTCATACAGATTTTATCAAACGAGTCTTACTTTTATTCGTTTTCCGCTATAGAATTTATTTGTATAAAAAAAGATGGTTGAACCTGAGGCATGCTGACCAAAAAGGAGGGCATTTTACTGTGGACGGACTGAAGAGACTACCCATCGAGGCGCCGGACCGGATCTCGGGCATCGCGGCTCTTGCCTTTAACATGTGGTGGGGCTGGCATCCCGAAGCCAGGATGCTCTTTAAGAGACTGAGCCGGGCGGAATGGAAACTCTCCGGACACAATCCGGTAAAGATGCTGACCGAGATAGACAGAAAAACCCTCGATGACGCCTCAAAAGACCAGGACTTTCTTGCGCATTACGACCGGGTGATGGAGCGGTTCCGTGAGGAAGTGGAAAACGGCGGAGGCAAATGGTTCTCGCAAAACGTCTGCGACCCGGAAGCCTTGCCCATAGCCTTTTTCTCAGCGGAATACGGCTTGCACCGCTCGCTGCCTTTTTACGCCGGGGGGCTTGGTTTTCTGGCCGGGGATTTCCTGAAGGAAAGCAGCGACCTCGGCCTGCCGTTGACGGCCGTGGGGTTTATGTATCCGGAGGGCTATCTGCGCCAAAAGATTTCCCTGAGCGGCTGGCAGGAGAACCTGGATGAGCCCCTGGACAGGGCGGGTGCGGCCATATCGAAGGTGACGGATGAAAAAGGCAGGCCGCTTCTTGTGAAGGTGCCTGTAATAGAGCCGCCTATCTATGTGGAGGTCTGGAAGATAGAGGTAGGCAAAATCCCGTTGTACCTGATAGACACGGACATAGAGGCCAATGACCCCTGGAACCGCAGGATATCGGCCCACCTCTATACAGGCAACATCGAGCAGCGCCTGAGGCAGGAGATCGTGCTTGGTATAGGGGGAAGCGCGGTGCTTGCCGCCATGGGCCTCAGGCACCCGGTCCTCCACCTGAACGAAGGCCATCCCGCCTTCGCCATAATGGAAAGGATAAGGGAAGGGGTATCCGCGGGCACACGCTTCAGCGACGCCCTCCGGAATATTAAAGAAACGACAGTCTTTACCACGCACACCCCCGTTGCCGCCGGGACGGACGTCTTCCCCTTTGAGCTCATGGAAAAATATTTCAGCCCCTACTGGCCCGCCCTGGGGCTGGACCGCGAAAGTTTCTTCGATCTGGGAATGAACCCGGCGGACCCCCGGGCCGGCTTCAACATGACCGTCTTTGCCCTGAAGTGCTCCTCCCACAGAAACGGGGTAAGCAAAAGACACGGGGAGATCGCCAGGCGGATGTGGCATTCCCTCTGGCCCGGCAGGCCGGAGGAGGATGTGCCCGTACGGTCGGTGACAAACGGCGTACATGTGCCCACCTGGATAGAGCCCAAAATGGAGCTGCTATTTAACAGGCACCTGGGCGAGGACTGGAAAAGCCGGCATGACCAGCCGGAGACGTGGGAGGCGGTAAGAAAGATACCGGACACAGAGCTGTGGAACACCCATTACTGGCTTAAGATGAAGCTCATCATGAGGATAATGGAGAGAGCGCGGGAAAGGTGGATCGAGAACGGGCCGGATGCCCGGGTGGTGCTTGCCGAAGGCGTTTTCCTGGACCCTAATGCCCTCACCATAGGGTTTGCCCGCAGGTTCACAACTTACAAGAGGGCATCCCTCGTACTGAGCGACACCGAAAGGCTCAAGCGCCTGCTTAATAACAAGTGGATGCCCGTTCAGATAATATTTGCGGGCAAGGCGCATCCCGCGGATGACGCCGGAAAGCACATACTCCAGCAGGTCTTTACCGCCGCAAGCGACCCGGCCTTCGGGGGCCGCATCGCATTCGTTGAGGAATATGATGAGCAGTTCGCCCAGTATATGGTCCACGGCGTGGACCTGTGGCTGAATACGCCGCTTCCGCCGCTTGAGGCAAGCGGCACAAGCGGCATGAAAGCGGCCCTGAACGGCGTGCCCAATTTAAGTATCCCGGACGGATGGTGGCTGGAAGGCTACAACGGGAAAAACGGCTGGGCCTTTGGGACAACAGAGAAGGACGAAACCAAAAACAGCCGGCAGAGGGACGCTGAAGACGCCGCCGCGCTATATGATATCCTTGAGAGCCTCATCATACCCCTTTTCTATCGAATGAACAGCGACGGGATATCAAAGGGTTGGGTGCAGGTGATGAAGGAAGCCATTATCAGCGCCGGCCCCGGTTTTTCCGCAAGGAGGATGGTCAAGGAGTACGCAACCAAGTTTTATGAAAAATGCCTGCTGGCCGTGGCTGGCTGAGAGCCCGGACCTTATAAAATAACGACCCTCATAAAATAAAATGAGCTGAAAAACCGTCTGCCTCTCAGAGGCCCCTGTCCTGCTTTTCTGGCCCGCCTGCTGACCATTATTCATCCCAATGCCCTTTCTTTGACATCTTAATTTACGACAAAATTGTATGATAGTGACAAAATTGTGTGATTTTTTTTAATATTTCATACTGAAAAATTTGGGGAAAGCATCTTTGAAGGTTTTTCCCCTTTTTTTGCTTTTTGTTTTTTTCTTTTTTGACTTTAATGTTTTTGAGTAAATCCATAAGGGGGAATTAATGGAATGAAGATGGTTACCGCTATTATCAAGCACACCAGGTTTGAGGTTGTCCGCAAGGCGCTTATGGAAGCCGGCGTGCTTGGGATGACCACGACGGAGGTGCGGGGGTTCGGCAGGCAAAAGGGTTTCAAGGAGGTGTACCGGGGGATGGAATATGAGGTCAGGTTCCTTCCGAAGGTAAAGATAGAGGTGGCCGTATCGGATGATAAACTGCAGGCCGTGGTAAACGCCATTGAGGAATCGGCCAAGACCGGAGATGTGGGCGATGGAAAGATATTCGTCACCGATTTAAAGGAGTGCATAAGGATCAGGACCGGGGAAAGGGGAGAGGAGGCTCTATAAAAAGATGATAAACACTGGAGATACCGCATGGATGCTTGTATCCACGGCGCTCGTTATGCTGATGACCCCGGGGCTTGCCTTGTTCTACGGCGGGATGGTGCGCAGAAAAAATGTGCTTAGCATCCTCATGCACAGCTTTTCGGCCATTGCCATCGTGAGCATTCAGTGGATGCTGTTTGGATATTCATTGGCCTTCGGCCCCGATATAAAAGGGGTCATCGGGAGCCTCGACTGGGCGTTCCTGAGGCATGTCGGCTTGACGCCAAACCCTGTATATGCGGCCGGGGTGCCGCATATGGCCTTCATGATCTACCAGGCGATGTTCGCCGTCATAACGCCCGCCCTCATAAGCGGGGCCTTTGCGGAAAGAATGAAGTTTTCCGCTTACGTGCTGTTTGTGGTCCTGTGGTCCACCCTGGTTTATGACCCCGTTGCGCACTGGATATGGGCCGCCGGGGGCTGGATGAAGCAGCTTGGCGTTCTGGATTTTGCCGGAGGCCTTGTTGTGCATGCGACAAGCGGCTTTTCCGCGCTGGCGGCGGCCCTTCTTATCGGCAAAAGAAAGGGGCTTTCAAAGGAGCCCATGCCGCCCCACAACATGCCGATGACGGTGATAGGGGCTGGCCTTTTATGGTTTGGCTGGTTCGGTTTCAACGCCGGAAGCGCTCTGTCTTCCGGGCAGTTGAGCACGCTTGCCTTTGTTACCACACACGCCGCAGCCGTTACCGCCGCAGGCACCTGGATAACTATCGAATGGCTGCACAGGGGAAGACCCACCGTATTCGGCGCGGTAACGGGCGCCGTAGCGGGACTTGCGACCATAACGCCCGCGGCAGGTTTTGTAGGCCCGGACACCGCGCTCATAATAGGGATAATCGCCGGCGGCATGTGCTATGCGGCCCTGAACCTGAAACCCGTGCTGGGTTACGACGACTCGCTGGACGCCTTCGGGGTTCACGGTGTGGGCGGGGTGACGGGGACACTGTGCGTGGGCCTTTTTGCCACGCTGGCCTTTAATCCCGCAGGGGCGAATGGCCTGTTCATGGGAAATGCCCGGCAGTTTTACGTCCAGTTGGGCGCGGTCGCGCTGGTTGCGGTATATTCGTTTCTGGCAAGCCTCGTCATCCTCAAGATCGTGGATGCCGTTACGGGGCTTCGCGTAACTGAATCCATTGAAGACAGCGGTCTCGACATAAGCCTGCACGGCGAGGAAGGCTATTACCTCTAAAACTGCCCGTAAAGAGGCGGGGCCTCGAAAAAAAAGGTCCCGCTTATTCTTCCCTGTTTCCCCTCACCCACCAGTCGCTCTTGTCCGAAAACCACCAGAGCGAGGAGTCCGTCTCCAGTATCTTTCCGGCCAGTTTTCTGGCAGTTTCGGTAACCAGCCTTTTCAGCGCGAAAACCAGCCATTCATCGGCGTATTTGGAGCCCGTGTCCTTGCATTCCTTGAGGGCCAGTATGAACTCCAGTTGGTCGGCGTCCCTGGCAATGCGGGCCTCCCTGGTCTTGCCTTCCGCAAATTCCACCAGGAGCTCTTCTATCTCGGGACCAAACGGCACGCCGTTTGCCAGCTCGCTTCTGGCGCGGGACTCATCAACCTTCACGTATTTTTTATTTACGTAATTGAGGTCCCCGGTCCTTGCCTCAAGGAGGTCGTGGAAAAGCCCCATCTTTAAAAGCCGATCCTTGTCTATCTTCTCTCCGGAGGCCTTTTCCTCCATACCGCCAAGCACGTAGGTGATGCAGGCCGTGCGGAAGGAGTGTTCCGCCACGGATTCGCCCCCGGAGCCCAGGAACTGAAAGCCGCTCCTCGGTGTCCTCTTCAGCATCCCGGCCTCAAAAAGAAAATTCGCTATGCCTGTAAGAATGTCCTGTTCCTGCACACCTACTTCTTTCCGCGGTCTTTTCCGCGCAGGGATTTTTCAGCCGCCACTATCCTGTTTTGCTTCAGCAGAATGCTCTCTATCAACTCGGCCCTGCCTTTTATAACGGGAAGCTCCAAGTCAAGCGCGAGTTTTTTAAGTTCAAGCTCCTCCATTTTCTCAAGCTCTTTTCTCTCATTTCTGGTCATCTTTATTTCCTCCGTTTGTTAGAAGGTCGAAGATAAAAAAACCTTACACTTCCATGATGCTCACCGGCGCCCATCCTCTAATGGGCCTCCGCCCAGTTGCGGCCGTACCCGGCCTCCACCAGCATGGGCACGCTCAGGTCCGCTGCCCTGCTCATCTCTTCTTTAATTATATCAGTCATCCTCGGGGCCTCCTCTTGAGGGGACTCGAAAACAAGCTCGTCATGCACCTGGAGCATGAGCCTGGTGGTGACCCGTTTAGACCCTGATGCCGCTCTCTTTTCCGCCTTCCATATGCTGATCATCGCTTTTTTTATTATATCCGCCGCGCTGCCCTGGATGGGAGAGTTCATGGCAAAGCGCTCGCCCAGCGCACGCACCCTGCGGTCCCTGCTCCGAAGCTCCGGTATGGGCCTTTTCCTGCCCGAGATGGTCCTTACATAGCCGGTCCTTTCCGCCTCTTCTATCACCCTCTTCATGTAAGCGGCAACCCCGGTGTGCCGCTCGAAGTACCTGCTTATGTACCTGGCGGCCTCCTCGGGTGTTTTCCCGGTGGCCTGGCTCAACCCGAACGGCGTTATGCCGTAAATGACCCCGAAGTTCACGACCTTTGCAACCCTGCGGTGCTCCGGCCCGACCTTTGATGGGTCCAGACCGAATATCTCGGCCGCGGTCATCGTGTGCACATCCGCCCCCAGGCTAAAATCCCTTTTAAGCGTCTCGTCGCCGGAGATATGCGCAAGCACCCTTAATTCTATCTGGGAATAATCCGCCGATATGATGTAAAAACCTTCCTCAGGGACAAAGGCCTCCCGTATCTTTCTGCCCCATTCTCCCCTGATCGGGATGTTTTGCAGATTGGGGTTCGTGCTGGAAAGCCTGCCTGTCGCGGTGACGGCCTGGTTGAACGTGGCGTGTATCCTTCCCGTGCGCGGGTTGACAAGCCCCGGAAGCACATCCACGTATGTTGTCTTCAGTTTAAACAGGGCCCGCCAGTCCAGGATCTCCCTGGGCAGCTCGTGCTCTTCCGCCAGATCTTCCAGCACGCCCACCTCCGTGGAATAACCCGTCTTTTTCTTTTTGCCTGGCGTAAGCTTAAGGACGTCAAAAAGCACATGTCCAAGCTGTTTTGGCGAGTTTATGTTGAACTCTTCGCCAGCCAGGAAGAAGATCCTCTTTTTGATTCCCTCAAGCTGCGTATCGAGTTCCCCTGACAGCTCCGCAAGCCTGCCCACGTCTACCTTAACTCCCGTCTCCTCCATCCCCGCAAGCACGCTTACAAGGGGTATCTCGTAGTCCGAATAACAGCGGGCCAACTCCTCTTGCCTGAGCCTCTCAAAGAGGACCCCTTTGACTGTGTGGACAAGCTCCGCCTCATAGCAGGCAAAGCCCGCGGCTTCCTCCAGCGGCACGTCCGAGTACCGCCCGCCTTTTCCAACAAGCTCCCCCAGCGTCTTTTTCTTGATAGACAGGTATTCAAGCGCAATGGCCTCCAGGCTGTGGTCCTCCCTTAACGGGTTTATCAGATGCGAGGCTATCATGACGTCGTAGAGCTCCCTGCCCTTAAGCTCCACGCCAAAGTTTTTGTCTTTTTTCAAAAGGACCATCTCCAGCTTCAGGTTATGCCCGGCCTTGGGGACCAGCTCGTCTTCAAAAAGCGGCTTCAGGATCGCCAGCGCCTCTTCCGCCTTCATCTGCGCTCCATCGCATTCATGGGCAAAAGGGAGATAAAAGCCCCCATCTTTTCCTGTATAGAACGAAGCCCCGGCAACGGTCTCCTCACCGGATGGGGACCCGTCTGCCGGGGATGGGGCGTCTTCGGCAAAAAGCCTCAGGGAAAAACCCGCCCGAAGCCCCGGCAGCAGGGCCTTCAATCTTTCCGCGGAACGGACCACTTCATATTTTTTTTGCGGCGCAGCCTCCCCCGGAACGTACCTCATCAGAGACGTGAACTCAAACTCCTTGAAAAGGGCGGCCAGCGCATGCCAGTCCGGCGTGCCGGGGCTGAACAAAAAATCCTCCACATCGGCCTCGACGGGCACATCCCGGTCTATCACCGCAAGCTGCCTGGAGAGCTTTATGCTGTCTATGTTTTCCTCTATGAGCTTCCTTGTCCTTGGTCTTTTGATCCTCTCCGGATGGGCGATAAGCTCATCCAGGTCCTTAAACTGGGCGAACAGCTCCTTTGCCGTCTTCTCCCCTACGCCCTTTACTCCGGGGATGTTGTCCGCGGCGTCACCGACCAGGGCCATGAACTCGGGTACCCTGTCGGGGGGCACCCCGAAGCGCTCCATCACGTGCTCCGGCCCCAGGACCGCGTTTTTAATGGGGTCGTACACCCGGACCCGCTCTCCTATGAGCTGCAGCATATCCTTGTCCGCCGTGACTATATATACGTTATGGCCCGCCCTCGATGCGCGCGCCGCCAGCGTGGCTATAACGTCGTCCGCTTCGTAGCCCGGCACCTCGAAGAGTTTTACCCTGAAGGCCTCTATTACCTTTCTTATATAGGGAAGCTGCTCTATCATCTCATCGGGGGCCCCCGGCCTGTGGGCCTTGTATGCCTCGTAGAGCCTGTGCCTTTCAGTCTTGTGGGGGGTATCAAAGGAGATGGCGAGCCCGCCCGGTTGAAGGTCCCTTATTATCTTAAGCAGCATGTTCGTAAAGCCGAATATCGCATTTGTGGGGCGGCCCTTGGAGTCCGTCAGGCCGCGTATGGCGAAATAGGCCCTGTAGACATAGGAGTTGCCGTCTATGAGATAGATATCCATCAGTGCATTGTAACATTTTGGCGGCGGGAAGCCGGCGGGATACTGCCTGTTCATTAAACTCTTTTTATGTTTTCCCGTTCAGGCTGAAAATTTCAACCACCCGCTAATAAGACTTTTCCCAGAATGAAGATTATGAATCGAATTTTATCAGATATGGGAATATATAATTTGACAAATATTAACAATATTGTTAATATTTTTTGTGAGCTGGGCAATCGTTTTAGATAGCGAGGGTGTTCTATTTTACGATGACCGGCCAGCGAATTGTTTTGTTGCATGGTTTTCTTAAGAAAACGCAAAGGACACCGAAAAAGGAAATAGATACGGCGGTTGCCAGGATGAAGGAACTGATGGGAGAGCAACCATAAGAATCCGTTTAGAGAAAGGAGAAAAAATCGCAAAATTAAAAGACTTTAAAAAGATAAAAGCTGAATGGCTCAAAGATGAAGGGGTCAGGAAAGAATACGAGACCCAGAAAGAAGAATTCCAGATTGCAAACGAGGTCATCAGGGCCAGGACGAGGGCCAAGATGACCCAGGCACAGCTCGCAAGGAAAATCGGCACAAAGACCCCTGCCATTTCAAGGCTGGAGTCACCTGGTTATGGAAAGGCCTCGCTTACAACTCTCAAGAAAGTCGCTCATGCCCTGGGATATGAAGTGCAAGTCAAATTCGTGCCAAGGAAACGAGCGCAAGCGTAATCAGTATAAAAAGATGCACAGAAATATGGGATGTGGATGCCTGGTTTTGTGGACGGTATCTACATTTACTTTAAAGACAGAGGGGGAATATTCCCCCCTCTCACTTTTTCTCGCTCTTATTTTTGCGTGGTCTGCGTGGGTGTGGTTAGCGTAATGGACTCGTTAGTACAATTGCTTGTTTCCACAGTGCTGAGCTGTCTTTGTAACTTGACCATGCATTTCTCCACGACAATCCCCCCCCGTCCGTCACTGGAAATATTGGTGACAAAAGGGCCTGCCTCGCTTGCACAGCCGGCAATCATAAGCATAAGTAATGCAAGGGCTGCTACTTTTTTCATTTTTTGACTCCTTTCTTTTTTGTTAAAATAGGCCACGCAATTGCTGTATATTAAACAGCTGTCTCTTTTCCGTCAAGCGAAAATGAGGGCCATTTCCACATTTCTTCCGAAAATCCGCACATGGGTTGATCCGAATCTCTGATGCCTTATTCTCGAATTCCTCGCCTTCGGACAGGCGTTTATTTGTGCGGTGCTGGACGCAGTTTTGTTCATCGTGAATTCCAGGAAGCTTCCATGTTTTCACCAGAATTTATGCGTGCTTGTGGCCTTCGGCTGCGTTTACACATTAACAGTTGCCGACTTCGTTCTCCGGTTCTCGTCTTTGTTGCTTTTGGGCGCCGGGAATGAGCAGCAGATGCAGGTCGGGTTAGCGGAACATAACCCGACACTTCATTTATTGCCGCAAATCGCAAAGGCTATGTTTCAAGCGGAATTTGTTAATAAACAGGGACACATTCGGGACACATCCGAATGGCGCTAGTTTAAGCGGCCGCTGCTAAATTAGTATTAAACTGCGCCAGCAGCTTTTTCTTTCTTGGAGTCTGTTAGCTGAACTGTGCCAATCCAACCGAAATAGCCGATTAGGCTAGAATACAACATTCCCAGGAGGATTGAATGGAAGAGGATTTCAAGAAGTTATTGTCCCCCGATTTTGATTTTGAAGCCTTTCAAAATTTCATATATTTTTATCTGTACAAATTTTGAACATTTTTGGTTTTTTCAGGATCCCGGAGAACACCCCACATAATGCCGCTTTACACCAGAATATGCGAGTAAATGAGCTTAAAAAGAAGCCGCCATCGGGCGATGGCGGCTTTCTCCCCTAAAGCTGTTTAAAACTCATCTTGTATCCCAGGTCAAACCCGAAGAGGTCCGCGCTCAGAGGCTTGCCGTCCGCCTCGGCGTAGGGATACATGAAGTAATCGAGCCTGCCGCCCTGCTGCCTTGGGTTCAGAAGCACATCCCTCCCCGTGTAATAGACTATGCGGTTGTCGTCCACCGCGCCAAAAAAGTATTCCACCATCCCTTGCACGTCTTTCAGGTTGTTCGTCTTTTTCTGGAGCATGGCCTTTCTTACGTCCGCCGGGTCTACAGGCACCCACCCGTAACCGGGGTCGTAAAATTCCGCCCAGCAGTGCTGGTTTTTGGTCATATCGCCCGTCTTGCCCGCGGGCATCCGGATGCTGAATATCTCCCTTGCGGGCACGCCGGCGCTTCTGGCAAGCGCTACAAAGACGGAAGAAATATCCGCGCATTTGCCGCCCCTGGTGGTAATAAGCCGCTCCACCTTGCCGTATCCGCAGCCCTTTATCCCTTCATCGCGGTACATATTGGCAACTATCCAATTGTAAATGGCCCTCGCCTTCCCAACCACGCCGCTTTCATATCTGGTTATCTCCAGGGCAAGCGCCTTGACCTTCCCGCTTGTAGGCCCGAAACTGGTTGCCCTTAAGTACCGGGCGAACTCCTTTTTTGAAAAAGGCAGTTCCTGCTTCGGGAAATCCTTCATCACAAAATCCCTGCGGCTTACCTTGTAACTGTATGTGAGCACCCTTTTCCTGAACTGCCCCTTCCACTCGGCATAGAGGGCGATATTGCCGTGTTCGCCTTCCCTGTAGATGCCCTCCTTCGTGAAGTTGCCGGTTATGTTTACGTCATATATCCTCTGGTATTTGCCGGAGACGGGATAGGGTATCCAGAGCCTTACGTCTTTTGCCTTCACCGGCGCGTTCATATTGAGCTGCAAAGTGACCTCGCCCCTTCTATCCTGCGCGTATGCCCGCCTTTCAGTTGAAAATGTAACGGACGCGAAGGCCATGATGAACACTAAAACAAAGCAAGCCGTAAAAAGAGAGTTCTTGTTTTTCCTCATAAGTTTTTGTTTTTTGCCCCCGAATTTTTTTTAATTGTTAATTTCAAGAAATTTTCAGGCAGTCCTCACCGGACGCCAAACCAAAAATTGCTCGGGTGTTTTCCGGGGGAAGTTTTAAACGGAGTTTTTGTTTTTTCTTTTTTGCTTTTTGCTGTTTCTTGCGGGGATCTTTTACAGGCTGTTCAAATGGGAGATATATCCCTTGGGATCTTTTTCTTCCTTATTTGAGCTGAGCGTTCCGCAAAAATAAAAAGAAAACCAAAACGGCTTCCGCGCCGGAAAACAAAAAAACCTCGACCAGGCCCTTTTCCGATGGGCCTCAGCCAAAAGCCGTTTTAAAAAGTCCGGGCACGAAAACATTCACGGCCGCTCACCTCCTTTCAAGATTTATACGTAAGATTATAAAAAGGCGGTTTCCGCCTGTCAACCGCGATACCGTTTATTTTTGATTCCCGCGGGGTCCCGCTGCCTTTAACTTGACATTGGCTTGATTTGTTTTTTGACATTGATTCGGCTAAAACAGCATAATTATAAGTTAGCATTCAAAAGAAAAAACTCAATGGATTTTCAGGGAAAATCCGCATGACCTAAAGGAGACCAGTTAGTGTATACCAATTTTCATGACTTTGGCATCTCGGACAAAGTATTGATAGCTCTCTCGGAGATGGGCTTCGAGGCGCCAACCCCCATACAGATCGCGGCCATACCGCAGGCGCTCAAAGGTAAAGACATCATAGGGCAGGCCCAGACCGGCACGGGAAAGACGGCCGCTTTCGGCATACCCCTTCTTGAACTAAGGCCGGATGTCTCCCAAAAAAGCAGATACCCCTATGCCCTGGTCCTTACACCCACGCGCGAGCTTGCTGTGCAGGTGTGCGAGGAGCTTGGCAAGATGGGCGTACGGGCGGGCGTTGCCTGCCTGCCGGTTTATGGGGGGCAGTCCATAGAGCTTCAGATAAGAAACCTTAAAAGAGGGGTGGACATCGTGGTGGGCACGCCCGGCCGTATCCTGGACCACATACAGAGAAAAACCCTTGTACTGAAGGAGATCAGGACCGTCGTCCTTGACGAGGCCGATGAGATGCTCAATATGGGGTTCATAGAGGACATAAAAAAGATACTGTCCGAGACGCCCGATGAGCACCAGACGATGCTTTTTTCAGCGACCATGCCTCGCGAGATACTTGCGATAGCCAAAAACCACATGAAAAAACCGGTGCACGTGAGCGTGGACGCCGGGCAGATGGTGGTGGCCAAGATAAAGCAGGTCTTTTATGAGGTGAGGGAAGAGGACAAGATAAAGGCGCTCACCCGCCTTGTGGATGTGGAGGGGCCCGCCCTTACGCTCGTCTTCTGCCACACCAAAAAAGAGGTGGATGACGTCTCCGGGAAGCTCCAGCAGATGGGATACCCGGCCGGCGCGCTCCACGGGGATTTTACCCAGAGCCACAGGGACGAGATGATGCGTAAATTCAAAAGCGGCGATATAGACATCCTGGTGGCCACCGATGTGGCGGCGCGCGGCCTCGACGTGCCAGATGTCTCACACGTCATCAATTTCAGCATCCCCCAGGACCCGGAGGGATATATACACCGCATAGGCAGGACCGGCAGGGCGGGCAGGCCGGGAATGGCCATTACCCTGGTGACCCCAAGGCAGTACCGCCAGCTGAGGCTTATAGAGCTATCGGCAAAGACCCGCATCATGAAGGAGAAGCTGCCCACCGGGGCGGAGGTCAAAAAGGCAAGAGAAGACGACCTGGCGGCCGGGCTGGAAGAGATGATCGGAGAGGGCAAGCACGCGGCCCTTTACCATCTGGCGGACAGTCTCCTTGAGAAATACGCCCCCAGGGACCTGGCGGCGGCGGCCATGTACATGATGTTGGGAGATGCCGAGGTAGAGGAGATCGAAGAGGTAAGGACCGGATTTTCCGAGGGCGGCAAGAAAGGTTTTACCCGTCTTTTCATGACCGTCGGCAGGAAGGACAAGATAAGGGTGGAAGATCTTGTAAGGTCCATCGCCGCGGAGGCGAACATCCCCCCCAGAAATATTGGCAATATAGCCCTTTTTGATACCTTCAGCTTCGTCGAAGTCCCGTCCGATATGGCCGATCGCGTCATCGGGGCGGTCAACGACAGCATCATTAAAGGCAGAAAAGTAAAAATAGGGCTCGCAAAAAAAAGGAAACAGGGATAAAGGTAAAACATTACGGGCGGCAGACGGCATTCGCGCCCGTAACAAAAAAGAAAGCCCCGCCCGCCTCGATTCCAGGGGAAACCCCACCGGGAAGCGGATGCGGGGCTTGGCTGGCCTTGGTTTCCCCGCTTTCTACTTCATTCTCCAGCCCGCCCATTCCGGGATTCCGGCCTTGTTTCTGAGCACAAGAGTGCCGCCGTCTTTTTTGACCTCCTGGGCTATGATGGCAGGCTTGCCATCAAACGTAAGCCTGGAGCCGGTGACCTGGACACTGTCCCCTTTTGAGAACTTCATGTCCTGCCTTTCTATGTACCATTCCGGGCCAAGGTGAACGGATATGGTCTCCTTTTCAGTCTTCACCATCAGGTGAATGCCCGAATACATCCCGTGCATGGGGGTGAATTTCTGCACTGATTCGATCGTCCCTTTGACCGTCTCTACCGTTTGAGGATCGTACATCCGCTGGTAAGCCGACCCCGCCCCCCATCCGCCGCTACCCCTCCATCCGCGCCAGGCCTGGGCAAACGACGCTGAAGCGATCAAAAACACCGGGATGACGATACTGATCCAGACAATTTTTTTCCCGCTCATGGCTGTTTTCTTCCCGCTCATGGCTGTCTCCTTTCAGGGATAATGTGTGTCTGCCGTTTTTTTGGAACACGCCGGGAACATGACGCCGGGCAAAAAAAATTTAAAAAGGGAAATTCATTCCATTTTGAAATTGTGCATATACACATTTTTTCACAAAATCCATGAAAGTCAAATCAGTTTTTTACTTTTTGCTTTTTGTTTCTTGGCTCTTCAGGATTTCGTGCGGGGGTGGACGACATTCGCTACATCTAAAAATACGGGGACAAAAGCGCCTTCACTCGCAGACCACAAACGGCCTGGCCTTTCCCAGCCTTTTGCCTTTCAGGCCCAGCTCTTCAAGATGCCTTATCAGGCCCTCCCTGCGGAGCCTGATTATCCCCGTTACCGTCTGCGGCCCGAAGCCCGGGACTTTCAGCAGGGACTCCCTGCAGGCGGTGTTTATCCGCACCGGGAAGAACTCCGGGTGCATGGAGGCCCATAGCTCTTTCGGATCTTTCTCCAGGCTCAGGTTCCCGTCACTAGCCAGCGGGATGTCGGTTTTGCTGAAACCGTACCTGCGCATCAGGAAGTCCACCTGGTACAGCCTGTGCTCGCGTGCGAACACGTAGTCAGGATCCGGAAGGCGCGTTTGCTCGCCGGGTATGGAAGGGCGGCCAAGACCCTTCTGGTACGCCGAAAAATACACCCGGTTGAACCTGAGCTTATTGTATATGCCGGACATGTATTCTATGATCTCGGAGTCCGTCTCATCGGATGCGCCCACGATGAACTGCGTGGTGCACTTGACCTTTTCGGCCCGTCCACCCTGTTGCCTTAACCTGGACATGAACTTCATCGGGCCGATAATGTCCCTCATGTAATCCTTCTGGCCGGAAAGCAGCTCAAAGCGTTTTTTACCGGGCGTCTCTATGTTCAGCGATACGGCGCTGGCAAGGGCAAAAGAATCTTCGATGGCCGCCTCCGAAGCCCCGGGGATCACCTTAAGGTGTATGTAGCCCTTGAACTGGTGCCTTTGCCTGAGAAGCCTCGCAACGGCGTTTATCCTGTCCATCGTGTTGTCCGGGTTGCCGATGACGCCGGAACTCAGAAACAGCCCGAACACCTTCCTTCTCCGTACGTAGTCCATGAATACATTGGCCACTTCCTCCGGCTGGAGCGTGCAGCGGGTTATGTCCGTGCCGGAGCGCAGGGGGCAATAGCCGCAGTCGTTTTTGCAGGTATTGGAAAGAAGCGTCTTAAGAAGGACGGAATAGCCGCCCTGGGGCAGTGCGACCGGATAAAGCCATTTACCTTCCTGCCCCCTTCTTCTATGGTCGTCCCTGTTCGTGCCGCACGCGCATGCCAGGTCAAAACGGGAGTCCGCGGACAGGACCCCAAGCTTCTCTATCGTGTCCATCACTCTATACGAAAGACTATGTTCACCGTGGCTTTCAGTTCGATCTGCCCTGCCTCTATCGGGGTCTTTGCAGGCCCCTGGGCTTTTGCGCCCATCATGGTGAAGCCGTACCTTGGGACCCTCCCGCAGGTGGGAGAAGCGCTCTTTATTTTTCCCAGTTTCACACCCAGAGAGGAGGCAAGCGCCTGCGCCTGCTGTTTCGCATTCACCGCGGCCCTGGCTATCAATCCGCCGCAATAGGCAGTTTCTTTCCCCAGCGTAAAATCAATGGATTCCATCCTGTTGGCCCCCGCGGCGAGCGCCTGGTCTATGATCCGGCCAACCGTGTCCGTCTGGTGCGTTTTAACCAGCACCTGGTTTGTTACCTTGTAGCCGGTAAGGGTGTTCTTCTTCTGCTTTTCGTTCCATTCATATACGGGGCGGACAGAGTATTTAAGGGTCTTCACATAGTCCCCGGCGCTGCCGTTTATCAGCCCCTCCAGCTTGCCCACCAATGCCTCCGCCTTGTTGGCGTTTTCCGTGGCCGCAAGCACCACGGATTTTTCAGTGGTTTCCACCGAAAGCACCAGTCCCGCCGTGTCCGGCTCAAAAAAACCCTGCTCTGAAGCGGAGATGGAGATGGCCCCCCCGGCTAGGCCTTCCTGCGCAAAGGCAATGCCGGATATGAGCAGGATACCTATCGTTAAAAATGCCGCTATGGTTAATTTCATTTTTTATGATGCCTCCGGAGGATTTTTTATATCATAGAACAAAAAACCGGAATTGGGAAAGAGAGGCAAAAATCTGAATCATGCGCCCAATCGCCCGCCTGAGCTAACTTCCGCCCGGATCACTTCCGATTGCCTGTCTGAATACTTCCCGATCGGATGTATAATTCAGACATATAAGCCGAAGGTCTTAATCATGCTGATAGGCGAAGGCTGAAAAATGAAAAAATATCTCCTGACGATGTTTTTTGGAACTCTTATTGCCTTGACGTTGGCTGGCAATGCAAAAACCGGAGCGCAAACAACAAACACCGCTGACAGCTGCCCTTCTGCTAACAGTTGCATTTCATGCCACAGCGATGCGCAGAAAATGAAGGGGCTTGGCCACCCCGAATTCGCCATGACCCTCAAAGAGGTAGCCAGGCAAACGGGCATGCCCGCCTCCTGTGAGATGTGCCACCTTGGCAACCCGGCGGACGGCACCGTTGCCGGCGCGCACAAAGGGGTTTTGGGGCTGTTAGTGGTCTTTAAAAAAGGGCAGACCGCCGTACCCCGAGGCTCACTGGCCGGGGAGGACAGGCAAGCAATAAAGAGTCTGAGGCCGCAAGGCCCCTTTGCGGGCACCGCGCTTTTCCCAAGGATAAAGAAGGATGGGAAACTCGTCCCCGATCCAAAAATTGCCGGCCTGCAGTGGCATGACAAGAACCCTGGCACTATCGCATTTAATCCCGGCATCGCGCAAAGGACATGCGGCCTCTGCCACCCGGCTGAGGTGAAAAGCTACATGCACAGCACCATGGAGCAGACAGCGAACATGCGCCAATATGTGACATGGTTCAGCCCTCCGGGCCCTCAAAGTTGCGGTTTATGGACAGCCGGAAAAACGAAACCCGGCAATGAACATTTCACGGCGCGCAACATGGGGGAATATAACGCCGTCAGCACCGCCCCGATAAACAGGCTGCAGGCGTTCACCAACCAGAGAAACTGCAACACCTGCCATGCGGGATGCCTGGACTGCCATTACACGCCTTTTAACAGTAAAGCCGTTAGTGTAAACGGAAAACCCAACACAGCCGGATTGCACACTTTTTCATTTACTCCTCCTGTGCTGTCATGCATGGGCGGCGGACGGTCGCTGATGTGCCATGCCACCCTCGAAAGGCGCAGAGGGGACGGGTTCATGAAAGGCGTGTTCGCAAGAAAAGCCGTAGCCGATCCGGACAATCGGAATTCACAGAAATACATCAACACCCCGGATGCCCATTATGCGGCAGGCATAACGTGTGTAGATTGCCACAGCCAAAACCACAAGACCCAAAACATGGGGGACCTGATAAGAGATCCAGAGCCGTCCCGGTGCGCCGGATGCCATAAGAGGGAAGCGGCCGCACACGGCAGGGGCGTACATAAAAACCTTTCGTGCGAAGCATGCCACACGTCTTTAGTGGCGGGATATGCCTTCAATTTCTGGGCGCCCGGAATCAGGTTTGGTATAAAAACCCCGCTGGACAGGCACCAGTTCTATAACGCAAACGCAATGCCTCCGGTCCTCATCAGAAATAAAGCCGGCCGATGGAACCCTTACCATATAGTCCCCCACATTTCCTCCAACGTAAAAAAAGAAGAGGTCAGATTTTCGGGACGGCTGCTTTTCAGAGGCAGGCCCGATGTGAACATGGAAAGGCATTATCCCTCCAATGATGCCTTTGCCGTTACAGGCGTGTATGAAAGCGGCGGGGACGGGGGCACGGTAATGGCATGGCTGAATGTGGACAAGGTGGCCCACGCGATCACGAAGGCGAGGAGCTGCGGCAGCTGCCATGGTGCGGGCGGAACGCAAAAAGTAACTGTTGATTATGAATGGATGTCATATCCGGATGCGGCTTACAAGGATGTGCTGGACGGCCATTACACTATTGTGGCGGACAGGAAAGGCCTGAGGATAGAGGACATCACGGGAGCGGATGGCAAGACCGCGCCAGCGGGTCTTAGGCCGCTCGCGGGCAAATGGGACCTGCCCGGCGATTTTTCCATACCGGGAATCAAGGACAAAAAAGAATACGCCAAAGAGAAACGGAGATATGAGCGGATCTTGAAAACGGGCGGGAAATATCATACGGCGTTCTAGGCGGAATGGATCGAGCGCTAATTTGGTTTAGACAAATTCCGATTGAATTCATTGATCGTGCGTGGGGGCGCACCCATGTGTGCGCCCGTCATATCAATGGGCCCTACCATCAAGTAAGAGACAAAGCAGAGTTTCATAAACGGCTTAACAAGGCTATTTTGGTCAGTGCTACAGCAGATCCTTTCAATGTTTTCAAAGACAATAAAGACAGGTCTCTTTCCAGGTCCGAATGGGAAACAATCATAAGAAAAAGAATACAGGTCCAAAATTATGATAAGCAAGAGACAATCTCGACTATAAAAACTCAGATTGGACAATATCTTTTTGCAGCAGTTTCTGGAAGCAAAATTTTATTTCATGCCGATAGACCTAAATTGCTTTCTGCTCAAAAAAAGATGAAATTCCTGTTTTTGGAACCAAAGCAGAAGTCATAGAAGAGCGGAAAAGAAAAATGACTCGGCGGACAACAACAGGTGGCGGAAGGCGAAATTATAGCGGTTTTTCTTTCAGACTTGCTAAAGGCCTTTATTATCATGCTGGATCAAGCGCCCCTGCAAGTCAAAGGCAAACATCAGCACAAACCACTGAGGGCTTTTCCCCATGTCGAAAACTCTACTTTAAAACTTCTGGCTGATGGGGGGGAATGACTTCATAATATTTTAAAGGGGGTGTCACCTTTTTGGTTTTTTCAAATTTAAACTACTTTTTCCAAAATCTGTCCCGCAAGCTTACGCTTGCGCGCGTCTTTTCGGCACAAATTTGATCTGCACCTCATAGCCCAGGGCATGAGCGACTTTTTTGAGAGTCGTAAATGAAGCCCTTCCATAACCAGGGGATTCAAGTCTTGAGATGGCAGGGGTCTTGGTCCCGATTTTTCGCGCGAGTTGGGCCTGCGTCATCCTGGCCTTTGTCCTGGCCCTGATAACCTCGTTTGCGATCTGGAACTCTTCTTTTTGAGCCTCATATTCTTTCTTGACTCCCTCGTCTTTAAGCCATTCGGATTTTATTTTTTTGAAGTCTTTTAATTTTGCCATTGTGTTTTCTCCTTTTTGAAGATGCCACCCTAAGATTAATCTCCCAATATCTCCTTCATTCTATCGACTGCCATATCTATTTCTTTTTTCGGTGTCTTTTGCGTTTTCTTAATAAATCCATGCAATAAAACAATCCGCTGTCCGGTCATCGTAAAATAAAACACTCTCGCTATTCTATCCTTGCCTTTGGCCCTGATCTCAAAGAGCTTTCCACGTATATGTTTTACATAAGGCTCTCTTACATTTTGGGGTCCGTGCTCGATAAGCAGGTCCGTAATATTAATTATTCTGGCCTTGACGTCCGCCGGTATATCATTGAACCATTCCTCCAGTTTTTCATCAACAACCACTGTCCATCCCACATTCAATATTAACAATATTGTTAATTATTTGCAAATTGGATTTTTTGAAAAAGGCAAAATTCCTTTTTTTAATCCATATCAAATCCGTCCCTTAAATCTATAAATTTCCCCCCCTTCTTTTTCCGTGATATATTTTAAAAAAGCACTGTGCAAATACTCATACCGGAGGTGTGGAATGGCGATTAGGACGGCTATAAAATGGGAGAACGATTTTGCGTCGGCCCTGGAGAGGGCAAAAAAAGAGAACAAGCCCCTTTTCCATGATTTCTGGTTCGACGGCTGACTGGGCTGCGCGGCGATGAATGCGGGTCCGTATTCAGAGGAAAAAGTGCAGAGGTTCCTTGAGGAGGAGTTCGTGCCCTTGAAAAGCCAGTGTTTCTGGAAGGAACGCACGGAGCTTATGAAACAGTTCGATGTAATATGGACGCCTACCTTCCTTTTCCAGGATGCCGGCGGCAAGGTGCACAGAAAGCTGGTCGGGGCCCTTCCGTCTGACGATTTCCTGGCGCAGCTGAAAGTGGGCAAGGGGATGGTGTTTCTGGAGATGGAGCGCAACGAGGACGCAATAAAGTGGCTCCAGATGGCCATCGATGAACACCCGGATGCCGGGGTTGTGCCGGAGGCGGTCTTCTTCCTGGGCGTTGCCAGGTACAAAGCGACCCATGAAGCGGGCGCTCTGCGGAACATATACGACGCGCTTACGCAAAAATATCCTCAAAGCGAATGGGCGCGCCGCGCACTGCCTTACGCGCAGATACCGGGATAACGGGAGCCTGGTCCTTTTGCAGCCAGCAGCAGATTTTGAGAGCGGTTCTAAACTAAAACTTCGCGGAGCGGATGTGCACGTTTACGCCCTCGGTGAAGTGGAGCTCCACGAACCGCTCAAGCTCTGTAAGCAGGGCTCCGGAGGGTTTTATCCTTGAGAGTTTTTCAAGCGGAAAGGCGCTGAGGCTTTTGTGCATGGCGATAAGCGCGGCGGAAAGCCCCAGCGCCGGGCCTTCTTTTTTGCCTTTTTTGCACCCCCCGCACAAAAGGGCGCCGTCGCGCGGATAGAACACCTGGGCCTGCCCTCCGCAGCGCGCGCAGCCGTTCAATGCCGGGGCGTATCCGGCCAGCTCCATCAGCCTCATTTTAAAGACAAGCGGCACCAACGCGGAGGCGGGGTCTTTCTCCAATCCGTCCAGCCCCCAAAGCAGAAGCGCGAAGGCATCCGGGTTGTTCCGGCCATCTGAAGGCAGGAGCTTCAGCGCCAGCTCCGCGAACTGGCACGCCTTCAGGAACACCGGTATATTTTCCCTGAGCGGATGGAAGCTCCTTATGATGTCCGACTGCGTGAGTTTTGGAAGGTTTGCGTCTTCCCTGCCGGTCAGCGCGATGCGGGCGTAGGTGAAGGGTTCCAGGCTTCCGCCGAAGCGGCTTTTTATCTTCCTGGGGCTTTTGGCAAAGGCGCTGCGGGTCCCGAAATCTTTCGTGAGGTATTCGATTATGAGATCGGCCTCGCCAAGGGTGCGGCTCCTTAAGACAATGCCCTCGGTCCGCGACGTCATCTACATCCCGTCCGCCATCCCCATCTACATTATGTTGCCGAAGTCCTCGGGCTTCAGGTTCTTAAGCCACTCCTCCAGCTCGTCGGAATTCTTCAGCTCAAGTATGCTGTCCTCGACGAAGATGGGGGCGCTCATCCTGAGGGCCACGGCAACCGCATCGGAAGGCCTGGAGTCCACGGGGGTCTCTCTCTTGCCGTCGGTCAGGTGGATAAGGGCGTAATACGTGTTTTCCTGGAGGTCCGTAATGATGATCCTGCTTACCTTCAGCTTGAGGTCGTCTATGATGTTTCTTATGAGGTCATGGGTAAGAGGCCTTGGCGTGGTCACCTTACCAAGGGCCAGTGCAATGGAGTCCGCCTCGGGCTTGCCTATCCATATGGGAAGCGTGGAGGTCCCTTCTGTTTCCCTGAGAAGCAGTATGTACATATTGCTCCTGGGATCAAACAAAAGCCCTTCCACCTTCATTTCTATGAGCATGTCTTCGCCAAAACCCGCCTTTTTCAGCTTTTCACTGAATTTTTTTTAAAACAAAAAACAAAAGGATCAAAACCCAAGCTCGGATATGGACTTTGTGTCCGAACGCCAGTCCTTCTTCAGCTTCACCCATATTTCTAAAAAGACCCTGGCATTAAGCAGCTTTTCCGCTTCGAGCCTTGCCGCCTGCCCGATCTCCTTGAGCATGCGCCCGCTCTTACCTATTATAATACCTTTCTGGCTGTCCCGCTCCACCCAGATGTCCGCGTTGATGCGCACCAGCCCGCGGGCCCCGCTGGCTGATCCGCCCTCTCCCTGGGGCTCCTCCCACCGCGTGATCTCCACGGCCACGGCATGAGGGACCTCTTCGAAGGTGGCCTCCATTACTTTCTCCCTTATTATCTCAGAAACCATGAATCTTTCAAGCTGGTCGGTAACGAGGTCCTCCGGATAGTACATGGGCCCCTCCGGCAGGTAGGCGGGGAGTCTTCCCAGCAGGACGTCCACCCCGTCGCCTGTGAGAGCGGAAATGGGGAACACCTCAGCAAAGGGGTAAAGCTCCGCATACGCCTGGATAACGGGCAGCAGCTTGGATTTCCGGACGGTGTCCACCTTGTTTATGACCAGGAACAAAGATATCTTTTTGGACAGCCTGCCTTTTTTACCGCCGGTTATGAGGTCCAGTATGTCTTTTTCCGCCTCGCCGGGGAACTTGGGCTCCACCATGAAAAGGATAACGTCCACCTCGCGCATGGCGTCTCGCGCCTCCCTCATCATGGCCTCGTCCAGCTTGGTGTGGAGCTTTTTATGTATGCCGGGGGTGTCCATGAAGACTATCTGCGCGCCTTCGAGCGTTTTTATCCCTATGATGCGGTTGCGCGTGGTCTGGGGTTTTTTGGTTACTATGGAGACCTTCTGCCCCAGGATGGTGTTAAGCAGGGTGGATTTGCCCGCGTTGGGCCTGCCGATTATGGAAACATACCCGGAGCGGAACGTTTTGGTTTCTTTGTTTTCGCCTTCGTTTTTTTCTTTTTCTTCCATCACTTAAGTGTAAGGCGGCGGGCGTGTTTATTGCAAGAGCACTTTATAAAAGCGGGCTGGGCGCTGGCGTAGAAAAGCGAAAGCCGCCCATCACCTGAGCGGCTTCAAATTAAACCTTAAAACGCCGCGAGCGCCTTCTTTATCCTCTCCAGCCCCTTTTCTATCTCCCCGATGCCAGTGGCGTAAGACAGCCTTATGAAGTCATCGTCCCCGAAAGCGTCTCCGGGCACCACTGCCACATTGGCCTTCTCCAGAAGATACATGGCAAGCTTCGAGGAAGAGGATATCTCCGGAGACCTGCCGTACAGGGCGCTGGTGTTCGGGAAGGCATAGAACGCGCCGGTGGGCGGGACGCACTTGATGCCGGGGATGGCGTTCAGACCATCCACAATGAACCTTCGTCTCTTGTCGAATTGGGCGGCCATGGCCTTTACCGAATCCTGCGGCCCGTTAAGCGCCTCGATGGCCGCTGCCTGGGCTATGGATGTAGGATTGGAGGTAGACTGGCTCTGCATGGAGGTCATCGCCTTTATGAGCGGGGCGGGCCCGGCGGCATACCCTATCCTCCAGCCGGTCATGGAATACGCCTTTGAAACCCCGTTTATGACTATCGTCCTTTTTTTGATCTCCTCTCCAAGCGAGGCGATGCTTACGTGCTCCGCGCCGTCATAGAGGAGCTTTTCATATATCTCGTCCGATATGACATAGATGCCCCTTTCCACGGCGATCTGCGCGATCCTGGCCAGGGCCTCACGGCCGTATGAAAAGCCCGTCGGATTGGATGGAGAGTTAAGTATGAGGGCCTTCGTCTTCCCTGTTATCCCCTTTTCAAAAGCGGCGGGGTCCAGGAGGAACCTGTCCGCCTCGAGCGTTTTTATAAAAACCGGTTTTGCCCCGGCAAGCGTGGCCTGCTCCGGATAGCTAACCCAGTAGGGGGCGGGGATGAGCACTTCATCTCCCGGGTCCAGGAGGGCCTGCATGGTGTTATAAAGGCTGTGCTTCGCGCCGCAGGAGACCAGTATCTCCGCGCGTTCGTACTTAAGCCCGTTGTCCTTTTCAAGCTTCCCGATTATGGCGTCCTTCAGCTTGTCCGTTCCGCCCACGGGCGTATATTTGGTAAACCCGTCCCTTATCGCCTTTATGGCCGCCTCTTTGATGTTTTCCGGAGTGTCGAAATCCGGCTCGCCCACGCCGAAACTTATTACGTCTATCCCCTGGGCCTTCATCGCCTTGGCCTTGGAATCTATGGCTAAGGTGGGTGAAGGTTTTATCTCTTTTGCCCGCGATGAGAGCATTTTATCTTGCATTTAATATTTCCGGCCTCCGTAATTTTTGTTTTTTTTATTTTTTAATCTTTTTGGATTTGGATTTGGATTTTACCACACCAGCAAAAAATGATAAAATAAGGAAGTTATTAAAGGAAAATATTTATAAAATGGGTCTTCAAAAAATCCAATAAAAGGAGATAAAACGAAGATGAAGAAACCAGTGGTTGATTTTGACACGTGCGTGGGATGCGGTTCCTGCGTTGAGCTTTGCCCGGCGGTGTTCGAGCTTAAGGACGATAAAGCCTATGTCATCAATGCCGAGGGCTGCTCCACTTGCGACTGCGAAGCCGCCGCCGGCGTTTGCCCCGTTGAGGCAATAACACTGACAGATTAAGAAAAATTTAGCAATAAAAAAAGGCCCGGAATTTCTTCCGGGCCTTTTTTGTTAAATGCATTACCCTGTAGCAAGCTATAGGGAACCTCAATTTAAACGTCCCCTTCTTTTTCCTCCAGTTTCAGCTTTTCAAGCGCCTCGCGGGCGGCCCGGCTTTGCGCCTCCTTCTTGGTCCTGCCCTCGCCGCGCCCGTAGGACTTGCCGGATATGTAGACCCCGGCCGTAAAGAGCTTCTCGTGCTCCCTGCCTTCTTCTTTCAATAGTTTATAGACCGGCAGGCTGCCCATCACTTTCTGGCAGAGTTCCTGGAGCTCCGTCTTGGGGTCCCGCGACTCGCCGCTTTCGATTATCGCCTCCAGCTTCTCCCTGAATATACCGATAACCGCCTTTTTGGCCGCTTCGTAGCCGCCGTCCAGGTAAATGGCCCCTATCATGGCCTCGAATGCCCCGGCAAGGATGGACTGCTTTGTGCTGCCCCCCGTGCCGGCTTCCCCTTTGCCAAGGAGCAGGTATGAGCCAAGCCCCAGGCCGTCGGCCGCTTTTGCCAGCTCCTGCCCGCGCACCATCTGGCTTCTTATCCTGGACATCTGGGCTTCGTCAAGGCCAGTATGATACAGGTATTCAGAAAAAACAAGCTCGACAACCGCATCCCCAAGGTATTCAAGACGTTCATTATGGGCCCTGATGCCACCTTTTTTATCGCCGCAGTAGGACCTGTGGGTCAGGGCCTGCCGTAGCAGCTCCTCGTTCCTGAAGACATGGCCCAGTTTTTCTGCCGGGTCAAAAAGTTTTTTTTCTTTTTCTTTTTCTTTTTCCGGGTTGGGCTTGGGGGCGGTCAAATCAGGAAAATCTCTTGAACAGCAGGCAGGCGTTCGTCCCCCCGAACCCAAAGGAGTTCGAGAGCGAGCAGTCCACGCGCTGCTGCCTGGCTTTATGAGGCACGTAGTCCAGATCGCATTCCGGGTCCGGATCGTGAAGGTTTATCGTTGGAGGGATGACGGAATTGACGATGCTGAGGACCGCCACTGCCGCCTCCACGCCGCCCGCCGCGCCCAGCAGATGGCCGGTCATGGACTTAGTGGAGCTTACGGCTAACTTCCTGGCGTGAGGACCAAAGACTTTTTTTATGGCGGACGTCTCTATCTCGTCACCCTGCCTGGTAGAGGTCCCGTGCGCGTTGACATATCCCACTTCATGGGCGGATATGCCCGCGTCCCTGAGCGCGCTTGCCATGCACCTGGCCGCACCGTTCCCGTCCGGGGCGGGAGAGGTTATATGGTATGCGTCAGAGCTCATGCCGAAACCAACCAGCTCCGCATAGATGCGTGCGCCTCTGCGGCGTGCGAACTCCAGTTCCTCAAGGATCATGACCCCGGCCCCCTCGCCCATAACAAAGCCGTCCCTTCCGGAGTCGAACGGCCTGGAGGCCCCGGCCGGGTTGTCGTTCATTGTAGAAAGGGCCTTCATGGCGTTAAAGCCGCCGATGGCCATCGGCGTTATAACGGATTCCGTGCCGCCCGCTATCATGGCGTCGGCATCGCCATACTGTATTATCCGGAAGGCCTCGCCTATCGAGTGGCTGCCGGTGGCGCACGCGGTTACGGCGGCCGAGTTGGGCCCCTTTGCCCCGAATTTTATCGATACGCTGCCCGATGCCAGGTTTATTATCAGCATCGGTATGAAGAAAGGGGTTATGCGCCTGGGCCCTTTTTCCAGATACGCCTGGTGATAACGCTCTATGGTGCCCAGCCCCCCCATGCCTGCGCCGATAACAACGCCCACGCGCTCCGCGTTGGAAGGGTCTATCGCCAGGCCGGAGTCCTTGACGGCAAACTCCGCGGCGGCCATCGCAAAGTGGATGAAACGGTCCATCTTTTTGACTTCTTTGGCTTCGATGTAATCTTCAGGGACAAAACCATCCACCTCCCCGGCTATCTGCGTGGGGAAGCCGGTGGCGTCGAATTGCGTTATTCTCCCTATCCCCGAGCGGCCCTCAACGAGCCCCTTCCATGTTGCCTCCGTCCCTATCCCAATAGGGGAGATGAGGCCCAGGCCTGTTACTACGACTCTCCGTTTCATCTGGCGGGCTTTCTTCTTTTATTCTCTATTCCCTTTAATTATTCACCTTTTTTCTTCTTTATGTAATCCACTGCGTCCTGAACCTTTATTATCTTTTCCGCGTCCTCGTCGGGTATCTCTATGTTGAACCCTTCCTCAAACGCCATTACAAGCTCCACCGTGTCAAGGGAGTCCGCCCCCAGATCTTCCACAAAGGATGCCTCGGGCTTCACTTCCGCGATATCCACCCCCAACTGCTTGGCTATGATGTCCTTAACGCTCTGCTCTACCATTGCGTTACCTCCTTATTAATTGCTTTTTTATTTTTTACTTGGGAACACGGCGTCACATGTACATGCCGCCGTTTACGTGTATGACCTGCCCGGTAACGTACCCGGTATCAGGCGAACAGAAAAAAGAGACTGCGCGCGCCACGTCCTCAGGCGTTCCGAATTTGCCGGACGGGATGGAGGCCAGCATCTGGTTCCTGACATCCTCCGGCAGTTTTTCCGTCATTGCAGTAACGATAAAGCCCGGCGCTACAGCGTTTGCCGTAATGCCCCTGCCTGCGTACTCTTTCGCTATGGTCTTTGTGAGCCCCACTATGCCGGCCTTTGAGGCGCTGTAATTTGCCTGCCCGGGATTCCCCATGAAGGCCACCACGGAGGCTATGCTTACGATCCTTCCGTATCTCTGGCGGGACATTATCTTTACCGCCTCTTTGCTGCATAGAAAGACGCTGCGGAGGTTCACGTTGATGACGAGGTCCCAGTCCTCGGGTTTCATCCTCATGAGCAGCCCGTCCCGGGTGATGCCGGCGTTGTTGATGAGGATATCCAGCCTGCCAAGGTCGTTCTTGATAGCCTCGAAGGTCTTCTCGACATCCTGCGCCTTTGAGACATCAAGCCCATACGAGCAGGCATCCGCCCCCGTTGCCTTGAGGGCCTCGGCCGTCCCGGCGGCCTCCTCCGGGTTCAGGTCCCCTAGGACAACCTTTGCGCCCCTTACCGCCAGCTCTTCAGCAATCGAGCGGCCTATGCCCCTGGCCCCGCCGGTTATGAAAGCCACCTGTCCTTTTAAATCCATTTTGCGCCAATAGCCTCCCCGAATAAATTAACTGTAGATTTTAACAGGAGAATGAAATATTTTTCCATAGCCCGCCCCGGTATGCTCTTGACTTTTCGGGAAGGATGGGAATCACAGACTTTTTTCTGTTTACAGAAGTCCCTTAAGGGGTTTTCTCGTATCACCCACCCGCATGGTCAGCTTATGGGAATCCAGATATTCAAGATATGGCAGGGCGTATTTCCTTGTGGTGCCCAGGACGTCCCTGAACTCCGATACGGCCATCTCCGGCTTTTTTGCATAAAACTCCTTGAGCAAGGAGACCATCTTCTGGAAAACGACGGCGGGAAGATAAAGGGACTCGTTGATCCTCACCAGCGCCCCTTCCTTGTCCATGAGCCTCAGCACGTCCGTGAGCCTTTTTTCGTCCAGGGCCAGTTTTTTAGCCAGCTCGCTTTTTTCCGGGGGCTGGAACCCGGCGGCCCCAAGCTCCCTGATTATCTTCTCCCTGAGCTGCTCGTCCTTGCCGCTCAGGGCAGCTTGGAAAGAGGCCAACCTAACGGAATCCTTCTCGGAGACAAGCTCCCGGACCAGGGGCAGCAATCCGGAAAACACCTTCTGGTCCGCTTTGAGCTCCGCCCTCAACTCCTCCCTGGGAATTCCCGGCCTCAGAGGGTTTTTCTTGTGGAACTGCCCGGCCAGGCTAACGGCGGCCTGCATGAAGGCCGAAAGGGTGCTGGAGTGCACAAAAAAGGCCCCATCTCCAACCGGGACCACGGCATTCTCTTTCTGCAGCTCCTGAAGCGCCTTGTCCACCTCTTTGACTTCCGCCCTTATCCACCCTTCAAGCTCCGCCTTGCTGATTGATTTAAGCGCGGAGCTTTTTATCTTCATGGAGAGTTTTTCCTTAAGGGAACCCTTTTCATATACCGAAAGGTCTTCAAGACCCATGCTTTTTTTCCTGCGGGCGGGCCTTGGGTCCAGCACGGAGCCCCCGCCCATCGTCTCAAGCGGCGAGAGGCGGCGGACCACGAACCTGTCCATGCCCTGGGCCACAACGGGACCGGAAAGCCGGAGCTGGGCATAGGAGGATTCTCCGCTCTTCAGTTCCTGCTTATCATATAGAACCACCCTGGCAACCTTCTCCGACGTGCCCAGATGGAAATGCACCCTGGCCCCGCTCTTAATGGTTGGCGCGCCCGCAAGGAGCTCTATTTTCACATCCATGGCGGAAACGGGCTGGAACCTTCCGGGGCTTACAACAACATCCCCCCTCTCAAGCTCGTCCTTTTCCACCCCCTGAAGGTTAAGGGCCACGCGCTGCCCCGCATAGACCTCCTTTACAGGTTTACCGTGGCTTTGAATGCCCCTTATCCTGGTCTCTATCCCCCTGGGCAGTACCTGGACCGGCTCTTCCGCGCGCACCGTCCCGGAAAGGGCTGTGCCCGTAACCACGGTGCCGAAACCTTTCAGGGTGAAAACCCTGTCCACCGGTAGCCTGAAAAGCCCCCCCGCCTGTTTTTCCTTTACGTCCAGGGCGATCTCTTTTATTTTTTCCTTTAAAAGGTCTATGTTCAGCCCGGTCCTGGCCGAAACGGGTATCACGGGGGCGCCCTCAAGGAAGCTGCCTTTTACAAACTCCCTGGCCTCGCCGGCCACAAGCTCCAGCCAGTCCTTTTCCACCAGGTCCGCCTTTGTGAGGGCCACCAGTCCCCTGCTTATCTTCAGGAGCTCGCAGATCTGCAGGTGCTCCCGGCTCTGGGGCATTATCCCCTCGTCCGCGGCGATCACAAGGAGCACGATGTCTATCCCTCCAGCCCCGGCAAGCATGTTCCTGATGAGCCTTTCATGCCCCGGCACATCCACAATACCCACCGTCAGGCCGGCTTCGGGGTAATCAAGGTTGGCAAAACCCAGGTCAATGGTTATGCCCCTTTCCTTTTCTTCCTTCAGCCTGTCCGGGTCCGTGCCGGTAAGGGCCTTCACCAGAGTGCTCTTGCCGTGGTCTATATGCCCGGCTGTCCCTAAAACCACATAGCGCATTTTTATAGAGTAATTATAACCTGAAATATGAACTTGCAAGGGAAAAGAAGACGGGGGTTTTGGGTTTGATATAATCTAGAGAGTTAAATTCTCCGTCCAAGGAGCCATTCAATGAAGGAAAAGGGAAAAGAAAAAGGGAAAAATCTTTCTTTCTTGTTCTTAGTTCCGTTTTTGTTCATGCTGGCCTCATGCGTCCACATCTCCGTCTCCCCGCAGACAAAGCCCTTACAGGAAAAGCTTATCGAGGGCCAGGGGCGCCCCAAGATCCTGCTTCTGGATCTGGACGGGGTCATATCGTTCAGCGGAAAGAAAGCAGGCATCGGGGCCGCGAGCCAGCCATCCCCAGTTGCGTATTTCAAAGAAGCGCTGGTGAAGGCCCAGGCGGACAAGAACATCGCCGGCCTCATAATCAGGATAGATTCCCCTGGCGGCGGGGTTACCGCGAGCGACGTTATCTATCATGAGATAATGGCGTTCAAGAAAAAAAAGGATGTCCCGGTGTACGCATATATAATGGATGTGGGGGCCTCGGGCGGCTACTACGTGGCCCAGGCTGCCGACAGGATAATCGCAAGCCCCACGGCGCTTACTGGAAGCATAGGCGTAATAGCGATGAAGTTTGATATCCAGGGGCTCATGTCAAAGGTGGGGGTTCGGGAGGAGACGTATAAATCCGGGCCGGAGAAGGATTTCTGGTCGCCCTTCAGGCCAAGCACCCCGCAGGAAAAACAGATGCTGCAGGGCATAATAAACAACCTCTTCGCCCGCTTCCTTGATATCGTAGGCAAAAACAGGCAGAAAAACGCAAAACTCTCAAGACAGCAGCTAATGGCGCTAGCCGATGGGCGCATCTTTACCGCGGACCAGGCGCTGAAAGACGGGCTCATAGACCGGGAGGCGTATCTGGATGATGCAATAGGCAGCATGAAAAAGTCCCTGGGGATAGAAAAGGCGAGGGTGGTTACGTATTTGCGTCCTTCGGAGTTCAAACCCACCGTTTATTCAACCGCGCTTTTTGAAACGGAAGGAAAGACGGCGGACCAGGAGCTTTTTTCGCTTTACATGGGCTCTCTCTGGCCCAAGCCCGGGGTTGAGTTCATGTATCTATGGAATCCCTAAAAAAGACGGGGAATCCATAGAAAGCCACGTTCCTGAAGCCCTGAGGGGAAAGGGAAAAGGGGATTTTTGGCCTTTTTCCTTTTCCGTTCTTCTTTCCCTACACTTTTGCGCTCGTATAGGACTCCTCAAGCTCCATGAACTGATTCAGTTCCTCCTTCATGGCGGAAGCCACATCGGCCGAGGAGATAACGCCTACCAGTTTGCCGTTTTCCAGCACCGGGAGTCTCCTGACGTTTGCCCTGTTCATTATCCGCAGGGCGGAATCCAGGTCGGCGTCCGCGTCCACGGTTATAGGGTCCTGGACCATTATGTCGCAGACACAGGTGGAGCCGGCGTCTTTCCTTTCCGCTGCCACGGAAAGGGCAATGTCCCTGTCCGTGAGGATACCCTTGATCTTCTGGTTTTCCTCGATGATTATGGAGCCGATCTTTTTTTCCTGCATTTTCAGGGCGGCCTCCCGCAAGGTGGCCGTCGCCGGAAGAGATATCATGTTTTTGTTCATGAACTGTCTTACGGTCATAAAAATAACCTCCTTTGACCGCCAAAAAATCCCCTTCTTCATCCATAAGCTATCAAACCGCCGAAGTTAGTCAAGAGAGGGGGCAAGTGGGGCTCACTTGCGTTCCGGCATATTGTATCCGGCCATTGTATTCAGTCTGCACGGTTTTTTATAATAACGCGTGGGAGAGGGGTTTTTTGAATGGCCAGAAAGATGAAAAACGCTGCCGCACAGTGCTCCTCCGGCCTTTGCCGCAGGTGCGGGAATTTTTTATGCCCTCCGCCTGAAACGGAAAGGCAGTACCGCGTCTGATGCCTCACGTGGGAAAAAGCAAAAACCTCCTTGAAAAATTCAATTCCTCGAACCCCTGGAACCTGGTTTGGGGTTCAGTTGTTGCGGCCGAGCTTGTAGCGGGCCTTCTGGATTCGCTAATAAGCTTTGCTGCGCTTGGCAAATTAAGCGCCGGCCTGCTGCTGGCCGGAGCCCTGGACGCCCTCGTCATAGCCTCCGTAATCTCATCCGTCGTCGTCTACTTTGTGCTGAAAGAGCAGAAACGCACGGAAGACGCCCTCAGGACATCCACCGGTTTCCTGAACGACATCTTCGAAAGCATACAGGACCCTTTCTGCATCTTCTCGAACGATTACAGAATGATAAAGGTGAACAGCGAATACGCGGCCCTGAAAAACCGCTCCATAGAAGAACTGACTGGCTCCGGCAGGTGTTACGAGATAGCCGGCAAGAGCGGCGTTTGCGAAAACTGCGTGGTCCAGAAGACAATGCTTTCCGCCAATCCATGCGCGAAGGAAAAGCTCCTGCTCCTGCCGGACGGCTCCACGCGCTGGGTGGAGATATACACCTACCCACTGCTTGACGCCGGCTCACAGGTTTCCCATGTCATTGAGTACATGCGGGACGTAACGGACAGAAAAGTGGCCGAGGAGGAAAAACAGGAACTCATAGAAAAACTGGAAAGGCTTTCGAAGACTGACGAGCTTACCGCGGTTTTCAACAAGAGGGCCATCATGGAGCGGCTTGATTATGAGCTGGACAGGGCCAGGAGATACCACCTGCCGCTTTCCCTGATAATCTGCGACCTCGATCATTTCAAGCAGATAAACGACACATTGGGGCATGACGCCGGAGACAAGGTGCTTCGCGTCATGGCGCAGTCGCTTGTGGGAGCATTAAGGAAGACCGACATCATCGGCCGGTTTGGCGGAGACGAGTTCCTGATCATCCTGCCTCAAACGCCGCTTGAGGGCGCGGCCGAATTTGCCGAACGGCTGCGCCAGAAGGTGCAGGACATAAACTATCATTGCGAGATCACCATACAGACCACTTTAAGCATGGGTATTGCGGCCTATGAGGGCAACCCGGACCCAAACGCCCTGATCAGGAGGGCGGATACCGCCCTTTATGCCGCCAAAAAAGCAGGCAGGAACAAGACCGCCTTCTGAAACCGGCACCGGAAACCGCCCTCTTTTTCGCTTGCCCTTTGATATAATCTTAAATTTTTTTCCCGTGCGTCGCGGCTGTTACAGCCAAATGATAATGTCCTATGTTAGCCAAGTAGAAATGTCCTATAGGCGGGTTATGATTTCCTCTTTTGAAGGAGGAGGTCATCATGCCTGGAAGGGACATTATCACGATGAGCAGGC
>JAKBYX010000025.1 GCA_021840255.1 Nitrospirota bacterium
ATGCACGACCAGTAACGGCTCTCCCTCGCCCACCACGGCATATTCCAATGCTCCGAATGACGTCTCGATCATTTTGCTGCACCCCGTGAGGCGAGCACGCGCACTCATCAGGTCGCGAACGAATATCGTATAGACACCGATGACGATAATAAGACAAATTAGAATAAAGATGATCATTATGTTTTTCTCCGAGGGTCAGAAGCCAGTAAATGTAGGTGGGCTGAGCGCAGCGAAACCCAACCTACATAAAATTTAAATTACTGCTTGTACTATGCACATTTTGCCACGCGTTTTCAAGGCAAGATTCAGGGCGTAACTTGAGCCCAAGAGAGAATCGCTTGTTTTCAAGGTTCGAAGGGGGAGTTCGAATCCGGCCTCGGTAGTCAAAAACGTCATTTTTCAAAAGAAGTCCGCACGCAAGGCTTTTTTTCAATTTATTTGGCTGTCGTTTTAACCATAGGTTTTAAGATTTTCATCGCCGCGGTTTGATTGCCAACAAAGGCTGAACATATAAAAAAAGAGGTGTTGGATTACCGTCATGATGTAAGATAATAAATCCAATGGCAAAAAATATTAGGAGGCGGCACAAAGTGAAAAGAAAAAAATATTTCCCTATACTATTGTTAATAGGTCTTATCATATATCTGTCTGCGGGGCCGGGCATTGCGCAGGCAAGCCCGCAGGGGCCCATACACAGGGAATTTTCTAAGAACGAAATAAAGAAGATGCAAAACACGGAAGCAATTATAGAGACCAAATTCGGCAACATCACCCTAAGGTTCTTCCCCGATGTGGCTCCAAACCATGTAAAGAATTTCATCGACCTTGCCAAAAAGGGATTTTACGACGGCACGATATTCCACCGGGTAATCCCGGGTTTTATGATCCAGGGGGGCGACCCCAACACCAAAGGGCCGGGCCGTTCGACTTACGGCATGGGCGGCCCGGGGTACACGCTGAAGGCCGAATTCAGCTCACTGCCCTTCAAGCGCGGGACTCTCGGCATGGCGAGGTCCAGCGATCCCAACAGCGCCGGCTCCCAGTTCTTCATAACCGTTGCCGACGCGCGTTTTCTCGATCACCAGTACACGGTCTTCGGAGAGGTGGTCTCCGGCATGGACGTGGCCGGCAAGATCGTAAACCTTCCAAGGGACGCCTCCGACGATCCACTCGAGAGGGTCGAGATGAAAGTGAAAATCATAGAGAACGCGTCTTCCTTGGGCAAATAAAAGAGTCTTCGCGTCTTTTAGGCCCTGCCTCAAAATAGATTCTGAAGCGAAAGAGAGAGGAAATCGCCGCAGCTGGGCCTCCTCAAAAGGCCGGATTTCCTCTCGGGGTGCGGAGTTGAGTAGGACTTGACGCCCGCTCCAGGCGGGGAATGTGTTTATTTGCGGAAGAAACCTTGGCGCGCCTCGACGGCTTGGTCGTTAAAACAAAAAACCCTTTAATACACCGTCCACTGCCTGGGCATGAATATCCGTTCGTAGGTGGCAAGCGCGAAGCGGTCCGTCATACCCGCTATGAAATCGCAGACCACGCGATGCGGTTCTTCCCTTTTCAGGACCGGATGGTCATGAAAGGCCTCATCCGGGTGCTCAAGAAAATATGAGTACAGGTCCTCCAGTATCTTTTTGGCCTTTCTGAACTCAGCCTTTGTGCCTTCGTTTTCATAAACGCGCTCATAGAGAAAACGCCGCAGCACCCCTATGGCGCTGATGAGCCCTTCGCTCATCGCAAGCCCTGGCAGCCCCTCATCCTTTACCGTCTCATGGATAACGTCTTTTACCATGGTGTCTATCCTCGCGGAGTAACTGTCGCCAAGCACACGGTTGGCATCCGGCGGGATCTCCGCTTTTTTTATCACCTGTGCCCTTAGGGCATCGTCCAGGTCATGATTCAGATAGGCGATGCTGTCAGACACCCGCACCACCTGCCCCTCAAGCGTACTTGCCGCCTCCGCCTGGGTCCGGGGGATAATGTTTCCTTTCCCTTTGGAGTGCTTTATGATGCCGTCTTTTACCTCGAAGGTGAGGTTAAGGCCCTTCCCGTCCCTTTCAAGCACCTCCACCACGCGCAGGCTCTGCTCGTAATGCTCAAACCCCCCGGGGTGTATCTCACGCAGCACGGCCTCGCCGGCGTGGCCGAACGGCGTGTGCCCCAAGTCATGCGCCAGGGCTATGGCCTCCGTCAGGTCTTCGTTAAGCCTCAGGGCGCGCGCGATGGTGCGGGCTATCTGGCTTACCTCAAGCACATGGGTAAGGCGCGTGCGGTAATGGTCCCCTTTCGGGGCAAGGAACACCTGAGTCTTGTATTTGAGCCTGCGGAAGGCCTTTGAGTGTATCACCCGGTCCCGGTCCCGCTGGTAGCAGGTCCGTATCTCGCCTTCCTTTTCGGTGCGGCTCCTGCCGCGGCTGGAAGAGCTCCTGGCGGCCCTGGGATGAAGCACCTGGTTTTCTATCGTCTCGGTCTGCGCCCTTATGCTGGCCCTCATTTTAATTTTTTTTTCTTTTGGAAATGAAAGGCATCATGCCTCGGAAAGGCGCATGGAGATGGCTCTGGAGACGCCGGGCTCCTGCATGGTGATTCCGTAGATGAAATCCGCCACCTCCATGGTCACCCTGTTGTGTGTGATCACTATGAACTGGGTGGCAGTGGAAAGCGTCTTTAGCATCTGGGCGAATTTTAAGGTGTTGGATTCATCCAGCGCGGCGTCCGCCTCGTCCAGGATGCAAAGCGGAGTGGGCTTTATAAGGAAGCTGGCAAAAAGAAGGGAAAGCGCCGTAAGGGACTTTTCCCCTCCTGAAAGCAGGTTTATGTTCTGCAGCTTTTTGCCCGGCGGCTGGGCGATTATGTCTATGCCGGTCTCCAGTATGTTGTTCTCATCGGTCAGGACAAGTTCGGCGCGCCCCCCGCCAAAAAAGTCTATGAATATCTCCGAGAACTTCACCTTGAGCGCGTCGAACGCATCACGGAGCATCTTCCTTGTGGATGTGTTCAGTTTCTTGATGGCCTCCTCCAGCTCGGCAATGGATCTTTCCAGGTCTTCCTTCTGGGTGTTCAGGAACTCGAACCTCTTGGTAAGCTCCTCGTATTCCTCTATGGTGGAAAGGCTTACGGGGCCAAGCTCGGCCAGTTTCTTTTTAAGCTCGGCGCATTTGGCTTCATCCCCTTCTTCCATCGGGCCTGCCTCATGCGTCTCTATCTCCAGCTGATAGGTGTTCCGGATGTTTTCCTTCAGATTTTCGAGCCTCATCCCGGTCTGGGAGGATTTCACTTCCGTCTCGGCTATCTGGCGGCCCAAGCCGTCTATTTCCTGCCTGAGTGATTTTAAAGGTAGCTCAAACCCGTTTATTTCCGCAAGCAGCTCTTCAAGCCCGCGCCTTTCTTCCTGCACCTGGGCTTCTTTCTGCTGGGCCTTTGTGACGACCTCCCTTAAGGCGGCCAGAAGTTCCCCGGTGCGGGCGGTTTTTTGCTCAAGTATTTGAAAGGCCGCAAGTTTTTCGGCCCCCGCCCTCTCAAGGCTGCGGCCGGCCTCCAGCCTCCGGGCCTCCAGGGAAGAAATCTCTTTTTTCAGGTTTTCCAGGGCCTGCCTTAAATTGTTAAGCTCCATTTTCTGCTCCACCAATCCAGCTCTTTCCTCTTCATAAGACTGCCGGGCGGCAGAAAGCTTTTCCTGAAGAGCGCTTATTTCCTCCTCTTTGAGGGCTTTTTTCTGCTCCAGGACAGTTTTTTCCCCGGCCAGCTGGTCGAGATCCTCTTCCATGCGCGAAAGTTCGCCCTTGATGGTTTCGCCTTCTATGCTGAGGTATGAAGATTTCTTCTGAAGGCGCTCCAGTTCCATCCTTCCGCTTTCAAGGGAGTGGTTTAGCAGCGATATCTCCTTTTCAAGCTCATGCAGCCGTGCCTGGGCACCTGCCAGGAGCCGTTCCTTCTCCTCCGTCAGGGCGCCGGTTTCCGTGGCATCACTTTCCAGGGCGGACACGCTGGCTTTAAGCTCATTGGCCTCGCTTTGAAGTCCCCTTAGCTCCCTTTTCCTGGCCAGAAGACCGCGCGTCTTTCCGCCCGCAAGCGTGCCCCTTGGCTCAAGCGCCTCTCCTTGCAGGCTTATGTACATGAAGCCCCCCGTGGCTTCAGGCGCGTCCTCCAGCTCCCGCACTATCAGGACATCATTTAACAGGGTCTTTGTGAGCGCCTCATATCCGGGCATTGCCTTTACGAAATCGGTCGCCCGGCCCAGAACGCCCGGAGGCAAAGGACGGTCCCCCCCGCCGTTGCCGTTGATCGCGATGGGGATAAAGGAGGTCCTCTCAATGTCTTTGTCCCTGAGGGTCTTCAGGGCGGAGATGGCGCTTTTTCTGTCCGGCACTATAAAGCCGCCGGCCAGAAGCTCCTTCAGGGCGGCCTCGATGGCCCTTTCATATTCGGGCGCCGCCTCGATAACATCCGAAAGGCTTTTTTCTATATTGACCTGGTCCGACGCCGTATTCAAAAATTCCCTGCTTGCCGGGTCCAGAAGTATCTCTTTAAGGGAATCTATCCTTGATAAAACTCCGGCAAGGGCCTCTCTTTTTCCGGAGATCTGCGCCTGAAGATCCTGCGAGCGCTGCCGCAGGGCCGAGAGTTCCTCGATGAGGGCCTCTTTTTCCTCCTTGGCAAGCATGTGGGCTTTACCGCTTTCAACCGCCCTGGCCTCAAGCTCCGCCAGCGCCTTTTCGTTTTGGGAAAGGGTCTCTTTAAGGGCCTCCGCCTCACCGGCGATGGAAAACTCCCTCTTTCTGTGCCCTGCTATGGCCATCTCCGCCTTTCCTATCTCTCCGGCGTGTGAGCTTAGCGCTTCAGATGCCCGGAAAAGCTCCCGCCTTTCCTGTTCAAGCCCGGTCTCTATCTGCTCTATTTCCTCTTTGGAGAAGTCAAGACCGCTGCTGCTTTTTCTTAAAGTGTCCTCAAAGGAGGAAATCGTTGTGGAAAGCGTCTCAGATTCCGCGTTCAGGCCGGAGATCTTTTCCCCTGAGTCCACTATTTTCTGGTTCAGCTCCACTTCGGCCGCTTCAAGGCGCTCCAGGTTTTGTCTGATGGCCTCTTTCTCGGTATCAAGGATGGCGGTCTCCCGCTCCTTTGAGTTGATGTCCCGTTGCAGCGCCTGCAGCTCATCGTTCAGGCCGCCTGCGGTCTTTTCCCTGTCCGCAAGGGCTATGCGCCTTTGGGCATGCGTGTCCTCTAGCTCGGAAAGCCTGGCCCTGAGCGCCGCGTCCTTTTCCCTGAGCGCGGCAAGCAAGGACGTAAGCTCTTCCAGGGCTGCGGACAGCTCCAGGTAATCCCGCCTGGCCTGTCTCAGCTCTATGCCCTTCAGCTCCTCGGCCAGGCGTTTGTAACGCTCGGCCTTTTTGGCCTGTCTGTCCAGGGAGTTGATTTGTCTTTTCACCTCCCCGATGATATCGCCTATCCTCTGGAGGTTCAGCCGGGAGGTCTCCAGTTTGCCCTCTGCCTCGCCGCGTCTTATCTTGTATTTGACCACGCCCGCGACCTCTTCTATGAGGAAGCGCCTGTCTTCCGGCTTGGAATTTATGATCCTGGATATATTGCCCTGTTCGAATATGGCATAGCTTTTAAGTTCAAGGCCTGTGTCCAGGAATATGTCTTTTACATCCTTCAGGCGGCAGGAGGACCGGTTTATAAGGTAATCGCTCTCGCCGGAACGGTACAGCCTTCTGGTCACGGTGGTGGGGCTGCCTCCATTGATGCCGTTTACCTGGAGGCTGACCTCGGCCATGCCCTTTGGCTTTTTGTTTTGCGAGCCGTCGAAGACCACTTCCATCATCTTGTCGCCCCTGAGGCTCTTTGCGCTCTGTTCCCCGAGCACCCATTTGAAGGAGTCCACGACGTTGCTTTTGCCGCAGCCGTTTGGCCCTACGATGCAGGTAATGCCCGGATGGAGTTCGATGGTGGTCTTATCTGCGAATGACTTGAATCCTGTAAGCTCTATCTTCTCAATGCGCATCTGCTTTTGTTTTTTTAATCCCCCCGGAAAGTAGCAGTAGTATACCCATTTGCCAGCGGCAAAAACAAGCGCGGGAGCGGCCTGGGTATTGACAAATTCAGGCGGAATATTGTTCGCGCCAGGTGCTGCACGCCCTTCACTCCCTGGTGGGTTTTTAACCGTTTGTTCGTAAACCTTTTTTGCTAATATAGTTTACGGGCAAACAAATATGAACAAGAGGGTGGTAGTTACCGGGATAGGGGCGGTCACGCCCCTGGGAAGAGATTTCAGGCGCTCCTGGGAAGCGGTCAGGCTGGGCCGCCCAGGCATAGGGGTGTGCTCCAAAGAGCTGGGCGAGCGGATTTTTTCCTTTGCCGCGGGACAGGTTGACAGCTCCTACGACCCCCTCCTGCATCTCTCCCAAAAAGAGACCGGCAGGACCGACCCGTTCGTCTGGTATGCCGTGTCCGCCGCCATGATGGCGGCGGAAGACGCCTTTGCAGGAGGCGGTCCACCGGCCGGTGACAAATCCGGATGCGCGGTGGTCATCGGGACAAGCCGTGGCGGGGTCACCAGGCTGGAAGAGGCCGCGCTTACAGGCAGGTATTCGGCCTATCTTATGCCCGGAAGCCAGTCCGGCGCGGCAGCCTCCTGCGCCGCCAGGAAGCTGGGAACAACGGGGCGCACCCTGGGTATATCAAGCGCCTGCGCCTCCGGTATGCAGGCCGTGGGAGAAGGTTTTACATACATTAAAAACGGGCTGGAGACGGTCTGCCTTTGCGGGGGCGCGGAGGCCCCGCTTACCAGGTTTTGCGTCGAGGCCTATAGCAGAGCGGGCGCGCTTTCAAAGGCTCAGGCCCCGTGGGCCAGCCGTCCGTTTGACAGGGAGCGCGACGGTTTTGTCCTGGCGGAAGGGAGCTGCGTTCTGGTCCTGGAGGAGCTGGAGCACGCGCTTGCGCGGGGGGCTCAGATCTACGGGGAAATATGCGGCTACGGCTGCGGCATGGATGCCTTTCATGACACAAGGCCGGACCCCTCCGGCCAGGCCAGGGCCATGAGGATGGCAATGGGAGCGGCCGGGCTTGGGGCGGGAGATATAGACATTATGTTTGCCCACGCCACAAGCACCAGGCTTGGCGACCGGGCAGAGGAAGAGGCCATAAGGATGGCATTTGCGGAAAAGGCTCCCGATGTGCCCGTTTTTGCCGCAAAGGCGCTGACCGGGCACATGCTTGCCGCATCAGGGCCTTTCGAGGCCGCCCTTGCGCTTATGTGTGTTAAAGAAGGTGTCTTACCCGGCAACCCGAATATAAAGAACAGGGATTGCACCCTCAATCTGCCCGAACGTACGCGGACGGCGGCGGTTGACGCAGCAATGGCCAATTCGTTCGGCCTTGGAGGGTTTAACGCATCCCTTGTGATAAAAAGATACGGATAAACAGGATCAGGCGGCATTCGCCAAAGAGTGTGGATGGCTTCATTTATTCCTTTTTGCGCTTTTCTGTTCAAATCAAAATTAGTAACCTGCCGTTTTTAAATCATTTTCCGAGCCAGAGCGTTCAAACGTGTTCAAGTGAGCGTCCTGGTTTTTTTCAGGCGATGGGACAAGATCAGACGCACGCATCCGTTAACCGTTTATGCGGCTTGGAGGGCGTCCCGCAAGCCGCAGTTTCGCGCTTCGTAAACTGATGCAAGACATCATGTTTTCAAAGAGCAAGCTACAGAAAGTTGCAGGCTAAAAGCGGCCTGCCGTCCTCCCCATCATAACCCTTAGGGCTAAGGGATCGTCCATGTAAACTGTTAATTAAATTTGTTTCATGAACTCCATTTCGTGCAGGATGCGGCAATAGTGCAGCCATTATGCGGATTTTCAAAAGGATGGGGGAGGTCCCGATCATCTCTTTTTTGTGCTGGATTCCCGGTGGAACATGGCATTTCCCCATGTCCGCGTCCTGGCAGGACTCCGTCCAGTAACTGAAACTCAGCCGTTGATAAGATTTGATGCGTGTTTCGGCCCCTAACCCGCGCCGCTACCGGACCAAATGACTAACATTTTCCAGTCGTACAGTGCATAATGAACTCGGATCTGCGAGAATCGTTTTTCCTCAACGGAATTGCTTTTCCCTTGCAAATCCTATGCACAAATAGACTTGCCTTTTGTATATTCATGGGATATACTAAAAACAGTTATACAAAAAAAATTCGATAAAGAGAGGTGTGGATGTGATTACGAAAGCGGCCAAATGGGGAAACAGCATTGGCGTGAGGATACCCAGAGATTTGGCTAAGAAGACCGGAATCGATGTGGACTCAGCTGTGGAAATTGAGGAAGCCGATGGAGGGGTCATAATCAAGCCAGTAGAAACTAAGGAATATTCTTTAAGGGAACTTGTTAAAAGGATTACTCCACGGAATCGGCACGCTGAAATTGATTTTGGGCGTCCCGTTGGTAGAGAGATCATTTAATGAGGACGATTCCCGACCGCGGAGATGTAATCCTCTTGAGCCTTGACCCGACGTTAGGGCATGAGCAGTCAGGTTTCAGACCGGCGGTTGTTCTATCTCCGGAATTTTATAACAAAGCTTCAGGTCTCTGTCTTGTGTGCCCCATAACGACAAAGATCAAGGGCTATCCTTTCGAAGTACAACTTGAGGGCGCGAAAAAGACCTCCGGGGCCGCCCTCGCCGATCAGATTCGCTCCGTCGACTGGCAGGCGAGAAAAATAAAGATCGTTGACCGTGTGGGAGCGAATTCAATTTCTACGATCCTAGCCAAATTCAGGCCCTTGCTGACCTGAACTTCTTGGGAGCATGTCGATGTTTGCTGCGTCCGCATTTGTCTTTTGCCGTCATTCCGTGCCCCGACACGAAATCCAGCGACTTTGCTTTTTTTCTTAAAATGTGGGAAGTGTCCCTCTCTGTTAAAAGCCGGGGTCCTGTGACTTAGCTTTTAACTGATTTCTTCATACAGTTCGCGCAAATAAGGATTTTTTTTGAAAGACCGGATAGATAATACTTATGATGTGGCGACTAAAAAATTAATACAACCCATGCGATTATTCTTGCTACGGTAGAGTAGAGAGCTGGCGTAGTTGCTCGGACGGCTCTATCTCCAGCTCCCCCTCATCAAACCGTACATTCGATT
>JAKBYX010000017.1 GCA_021840255.1 Nitrospirota bacterium
CAAAATAATCCTGGCCGTCTTTGCTCGTTATAAAGCCAAAACCCTTGGATTCATTGAACCACTTTACGGTTCCTTCAGCCATTTCTGATACCTCCTTCCAATATTAAGATTAAAGCTTCAGAAACGGCTGTGGGAAGTGGGCACTCAGAAAGGCTACAACCTGAACCTCTGTGGACTTTATCGGGATATTGAAACATCTGCTTACTTCTGAAACTCCATTTTTATTATCGCACCGGACGGCGGCAAAGTCAAATGCCCTGTATGTGTTGTGCAAGTTCTCTTTGTCCTAATAAATGCGTCATAATAAATACTGTCATGAGCACTGCAAAAGCATTTGAATATGACGTCATCGTGATAGGCGCGGGGCACGCCGGATGCGAGGCCTCGCTTGCCGCGGCCAGAATGGGCGTTGCCACCTGTCTTTTTACGCTAACCCTGGACAACATCGCGCAGCTTTCCTGCAACCCGGCGATCGGGGGGCTGGCCAAAGGCCACCTGGTAAGAGAGCTAGACGCCCTGGGGGGCGAGATGGGCAGAGTGTCCGACGCGGCCTGCATTCAAAGCCGCGTGCTCAACCGTTCGAAAGGCCCCGCAGTGTGGTCCTTGAGACACCAGGCGGACAGGCTTCTCTACAGGCTTGCCATGCGGAAAACCATAGAGGGGGTCCCAGGGCTTCATGTAAAACAGGCCATGGTGGAGAGCCTTATCGTGGAGAACGGAAAGGTTCGCGGCGTCCTGACGGCGCTTGGAGTTTCCTACAGGGCAAAAAAGGTGGTGGTGACGACTGGCACTTTTTTAAAAGGCCTTATCCACATAGGCACGGAGTCACATGAGGCAGGCAGGGCCGGTGAGTTCCCGTCTGTCGGGCTTTCCGATTCCCTGCGCGCACTGAGTCTGCGCATGGGCAGGCTAAAAACCGGGACCCCGCCCAGGCTTGACGCGCATACTATCGATTTCTCCCAGCTGGCCGTGCAGCCCGGTGAGGAGCCCCCAGTGGCCTTTTCTTTCCGGAACGGGGAGATTACCAATCCGCAACTCCCCTGCTACCTCACATACACAGGGGATGAGACAAAGAACAAGATACTTCAAAGCCTGGACCGCTCGCCTCTTTATTCGGGCAGAATAAAGGGAACAGGCCCCCGCTACTGTCCCTCCGTGGAGGACAAGGTGGTCCGCTTCCCGGAAAAGACGCGCCACCAGGTTTTTCTGGAACCAGAGGGGCTGACCACCTCTGAATATTACGCCAATGGCATTTCCACGAGCCTCCCGTTCGATGTCCAGATCGAACTGGTAAGGAGCATCCCCGGCTTGGAGAAAGCGGAGATAATGCGGCCCGGCTACGCTATCGAATACGACTACGTGAGCCCCACGGAGCTTAACCACACCCTTGAGACAAAAAAAATAGAAGGCCTGTACCTGGCCGGTCAGATAAACGGGACATCAGGCTACGAGGAGGCTGCGGCGCAGGGGTTGATGGCGGGCATGAACGCGGCGCTTAAGGTCAAGGGGCTGCCGCCCATCATACTGGCCAGGCACGAGGCCTACATAGGTGTGCTTATAGATGACCTTGTAACAAAGGGCACGTCCGAACCTTACAGGATGTTTACCTCAAGGGCCGAATACAGGCTTCTTCTCAGGCACGACAACGCCGATATACGGCTGTGCGAGACTGGCTACGGGGCGGGGCTTTTAAGCGCCGCCGATCATGAGAGGTTCATGGAGAAAAAGGCCTCCGTCCTTGCCGAGATAAAGCGGCTGAAGACGGTCAGGGCTAAACCGCATCAGGCGCGAGAGATACTTGGTGAAATCGAGGGGCAGACTTGCCCGCAGAGCTGCCATGAAGGCGCAACCCTGGAACAGCTCCTTAAAAGGCCAGGGGTCACCTATGAGGCCATAAGCCAGGTGCTGCCGCCTTCGGCCCCCGCTCTTCCCGCGGACGCCCAAATGCTTGTGGAAACAGAGGTCAAATACGAGGGCTACATCAAAAACCAGTTCGATGCGGTCCGGAGGCTGAAATCCTCCGGAGACAAACCCATACCAGTCTCTCTGGATTACAGGCAGGTGCCGGGGCTTTCAAACGAGCTGGTTTCAAAGCTGGAGGAGGTCAGGCCCGTAAACCTTGAACAGGCCGGAAGGATACCCGGGATGACCCCTGCGGCCCTGATGCTGCTTATGGTGGCCTCCGGGAAAGAAGCCGCGGAGCGGGCGAGAAAAGAAAAAAGTGCGGAAAGAGAAAAATCAGAAAAAGCAGAAAGACCGGCCTCGAACGTGGACCAGGGACCCATCTGATTTTTCAAAGAGAATAAAAAAACAAAAATAAAAAATGCAGATCGCGGGAAAGGAAAAAGAAAAGAAACTGCTGGAAAGAGGCATCGCCATGCTCGGCCTGCCCCCGCTTCAAAAAGAGACCTCAGAGAAGTTCATGCTCTATCTTTCGGAGCTCAAAAAATGGAACCGCACCCATAACCTGACTGCCATAACGGATGACAGGGAGATAATAATAAAGCATTTCCTGGACTCCGCCCTCTATCTGAAGGCTGTGCAGGGGCGCGGCAGGCGCCTGGCCGACATCGGAAGCGGGGCTGGCTTTCCAGGCGTGGTGCTTAAACTGCTGGACCCGGCCCTTTCCGTATCCCTCATAGAGCCTGCCTGGAAAAAAGCCGTCTTCCTGAGGCACATAACAAGGGAGCTTGGCCTTGAGGGGATAACTGTTATGGAAGAAAAACTGGAGGGTCTGCGCGTTGGCAACCCATTCGATATCGCGCTTACAAGGGCGCTCTTCAAGGCGCCGGATTTCATTAAAAGGGCCTCGGGCATGATTAAAAAAGGCGGTTTTTTCATCATGAGCAAGGGGCCTTCATACGAGGCGGAACTGGCCGGGATAAGGCATGAGGTCCTTAAGCTCACCCTACCTTTTACAGACGCGGAAAGGTCCGTTATAATCATAATCAATGGATAGGAAGACATCGGGAATAACACCTGCAAAGAAAATCCAGCCCGCTCCAAAACAAGGCGGGCAAAAAAAACAAAAACAAAAACCTCTTGAATCAGCTGGGGGACTAAAACCATCCCCCTTTACATCCGGACCCGCCGGAAGAAGGGCCTCCGGAGCGGTAAAGGCCTGCCTGAACACGGAATGCCGTTTGAGAAAACTGGGCTGTGCCGGTTTCGCCGGATGCCCTGGTTATACCGCCTGATTCACCCTGCTTCACAATTTATTCACAATTCCTTCAAAGATTCTTCAAAGCCTGCGTTTAAATTAGAAGTGTCATGATTTCTGATATAGACAGAGACAGGGTCTTCCGGATAAAATCTTTTTGTGGACGGGGCCCATGCGGCCTCACAATCCGCCCCCTGTAAAGGGGGCAATGAATGGGAGGGAAAACCCCCTCCCTCCCTCCCATTCATCAAAAAACAAAAATCAAACAATTAGTTATGGTCAAGCTTGCCGGATGCTGAAACTAAAAACAGCCCTCTTTTTCTCCATTATCGCCATCCTTGGCATTTCAAGCGTTACCCATGCCCAGGAGATCAGGAGCCATATCTTTATTTTTTACTACGGCAACTGCTGCGGCGCGGCTTACGGCATTTGCAAAAACGTGATGACGGAACAGCAGGCCGAACGTTCCCTGCAGGAGTATTTCGCAAAACACGGCTATAAAGCGGTGATCAAAGGGCAGATAGGCCATCATTTCATCAAGGCGGACATCTTCAGCGGCAAGAGCTACGTGGATACGGTGATTCTGGACATGAGGACCGGGAAGATCCGCTCCATCTACTGAGCCCCCTTTTAAATTAACCCTATCGCTGCACTAACTATTGTCATTCGTACCTTAACGGTTCCACGGGGTCCAGCCTTGCGGCCTGCCAAGCCGGGTACAGCGTTGCGGAAAACGATATGGCTATGGCCGCAATAGAGACAAGAATGAAATCCCGCGGGTTCATCTTCACGGGCAGGTGGCTTAAATAATACACATCTGAAGGGAGGCTTATTATGTGGTAGGTGTTCACCAGGTAACCGATCACGTATCCCCCGATCACGCCAATGACCGTGCCTACAATGCCTATCAGCAGCCCCTGGATCACAAAGACGGTCATGATCCCCCGGTTCGTGGCGCCCATCGCCTTTAAAATGGCTATCTCCCTCTGCTTCTCCACCACGTTCATCATCAGGGTGCTTACGATATTAAAGGAAGCCACCAGTATTATGAACGTAAGGATTATGAACATGGTGATCTTCTCCAGCGTGAGGGCCGCAAAGAGGTTCTTGTTCATCTCGATCCAGTCCCTCGCGAAATATGGGAACCCAAGCCCCTTGTTGAGAGAGGCCCTCACCTCCGGGGCCTTGTAGATGTCGTTCAGCTTAAGCTCTATGCCAGAGATGCCGTTGTCCATGCCAAAAAACTGGGCGGCAGGCTTGATCCCCGTGATCGCAAGATTATTGTCGTACTCATACATGCCCATTTCGAATATCCCATCCACTTCAAAACGGCGTATCCTGGGCAGCATCCCGAACGGGCCCATCTCTCCCATGGGTGAAAGCACCGTAACGGTGTCTCCAACTATGACGCCAAGCCTGTCTGCAAGCTCTGAGCCGATGACAATGCCCGGCTTTTCCCCGGCCAGCGCCATGAAAGAGCCGCTTTTCATGTGACGCGCAAGATCGGTCACCTTCTGCTCATCGCGCGGGTCTACGCCCCTTATATAGACACCCTGCGCCGCCTTGCCCGCTGACAGCATTACCTGCCCCATCACAAAAGGCGAAGCGGCCGCGACATGGGGCCATTTCTGAAGCTTCTGAAGGAGGCCTGAGTAGTTGTCAATGGTCCCGTCCGCTGAAAGCACAACGACATGGGCGTTCACGCCCAGTATCTTTTTCTGGAGGTCGTCCCTGAATCCGCTCATGACGGAAAGCACCACAAGCAGGGTCATCACACCCAGGGCCACCCCGCCCACGGACACAAGTGTGTTAAAGGATATGCCCTTCTGCTTCTTTTTTGACTTCAGATATCTGAAGGCGATGAACAGGGTATAAGGCAAGCGCATTTTTTTATGATAATCAATCCGGGGAGGTTTTACCACCTCTTAACAAAATGATATAACTACATTATGCCGCTCTTCACCGTCATAATCATCGTCTTTCAGTTCCTGGTCTTCCTTGGCCACTGGTTCCTTTATAAAACAGCCGTCAAATTTCTGGGGCTTCGCGGCACCGTCCCCATAAGGGTCCTCTTTGTCCTACTGTCCGTAAGCTTCACTGCCGCCTCGGTGCTCGTCATCAGGTACAACAAACCTGTCTTGAACCTTTTCTACACCTTCTCAGCCGCATGGCTTGGCGTCTTTCATTTTCTGCTTTGGTGCTCCTTTTTCTGCTGGCTTGCATTGTGGGTACAGAGGGCACTGGGATTGCACTTCATTTTATCTAATCTGGGATCCAGATTCGGTCCGTCCCCGTGGGCGGCAGCCATTTTTTCTTTAGGCCTGCTCATCTCCGTCTACTCGGTCCTGAATGCGGGGATCGTGCGCACAAGGGAGATCGATGTTACGCTGCCCGGGCTTCCCGAAGGCTGGGGGGGCAGGACCGCCGTATGGATAAGCGACCTTCACCTGGGGCCGGTAAGAGGTCTTGCCTTCGCCCGGGAGATCGCGAAGAAAGTAAAGCTCCTTAACCCGGACATACTTTTCATAGGCGGCGACCTTTATGACGGCACTTCAGGCAATCCCGTTCGCCTTGTGGAACCCTTTGCCGGGATAAAACCACCCCTTGGGGCATGGTTCATAACGGGAAACCATGAGGAGTTTTCCGCCAGGGCAAAACAAAGATACGTAAGCGCCGTAAGCGGGGCCGGAATACACGTGCTGGACAACAAGATGGTGACCATTGGCGGGGTCCGTATAGCCGGGGTCGATTACATGGACACTTTTAACGCGGCAAAGTACCGCGCGGTCCTTGAAAAGATGTCCCTTGGGGACAAACCGGGCCCGCTCATCCTGCTTAAGCACTCTCCCATGTACCCGGAAATAGCCATGGAGAAAGGCGCATCGCTTCAGATTTCGGGACACACCCACGGGGGGCAGATATTCCCCGCCAGCCTCGTTGCCCGTTTGGTGTACAAAGGGTTTGACAATGGGCTAAAACGACTTGGGGGGCTCATCGTATACACATCTGCCGGCGCCGGCACGTGGGGCCCTCCGATGCGCTTTGGGACCGTGCCAGAGATCGTTTTAATAAGATTTAACTAGGATTTTTTAATTTTTACTCCGCGCCCGCTTCCGGCTTCAACTGCGGGAAGAGTATCACGTCCCTGATGGATGCGGAGTTGGTAAGGAGCATCACCAGCCTGTCAATGCCGACGCCCTCGCCTGCCGCAGGCGGCATCCCGTGCTCCAGCGCCCTCACATAGTCCTCGTCCATCGGATGCGTTTCCTCATCCCCATGGGCCTTGGCCTCAACCTGCTTTAAAAACCTCTCCCTCTGGTCTATGGGGTCATTAAGCTCCGAGAAGGCGTTCGCAATCTCGCGGCCCGCTATAAAAAGCTCGAACCTCTCTACAAGCGCCGGGTTTGAGGGCTTCTTTTTTGCCAGGGGTGAAAGCTCCACCGGGTAATCCGTGATGAACGTGGGCTGCACGAGGAAGGGCTCCACCTTCTCCTTGAAGATCTCATCCAGCACCTTGCCCAGGGAGGCCCCTTTTTCCGTCTGGATATTCTGGGAGGCGGCCCACATGGCCGCTTTGTCCCTGTCCCAAAGCACGTCTTCCGGCACCCCTTTTTCTTTCATGATCTCAAGCATGGGGTAGCGGGGCCACGGCGGCGTAAAATCTATCTCGATGTCCTGGTAAGGGAATTTCAGCTTCCCCAGTGTCTTCATCGCCAACTCCCCGAACATGCGCTCGGTGAACGGCATCAAAAATTCATAATCCCTGTTTGCGATGTAGAACTCAAGCATCGTGAACTCAGGATTGTGCTTTGTGGATATGCCCTCGTTCCTGAAATTTTTGTTTAGCTCAAAAACCCTCTCGTATCCGCCCACAAGGAGCCTTTTAAGGTAAAGCTCAGGGGCTATGCGAAGATAAAGGTCGATATCCAGCGCGTTATGATAGGTCTTGAAAGGCCTTGCGGCAGCCCCTCCCGCTATCTGGTGCATCATGGGGGTCTCCACCTCTATAAACCCCTCTTTTTCAAAAAAGTCCCTTACCCCCTTGATTATCGTGCTTCTTAGCCTGAAGGTCTCCTTTACCTGGGGGTTGGCTATAAGGTCCAGGTATCTCTGGCGGTAGCGGGTCTCCACATCCTGAAGCCCATGCCATTTCTCCGGCAGGGGATGAAGTGCCTTTGAAAGGATGCGGAAGTCCTCCACCTCTACGGTAAGCTCCCCGGTGCGGGTCTTGAAAAGAAGCCCAGAGACGCCGGTGATGTCCCCCAGATCCGCGTATTTTTTAAACAGGGAGTATTTTTCCTCCCCAACTATGTCCTTTTTAAAATAGAGCTGGATCTTCCCCGTGGAGTCCTGTATATGAGCGAAGGAGGCCTTGCCGAAATCCCTTATCGTTATCAGCCTGCCCGAAAGCGAGACCCGCACGGGAGCGGCCTCAAGCTCTTCCTTGGACCTTTGCCCATGCTCATCAAGGAGAGGCTGCGCGTGGTCCGTGGCCGGCCATGGGGCGGAGTAAGGCTCTATTCCCGCCTCCCGGAGCTCTTTCATTTTCTTGAGCCGCTGCTCCACAAGCTCGTTTACGGTTTTTTCCTTTTCTTTTTCTTTTTCCTCAGCCATGAGAAGAGAATTTTAACATAAAAAGAGTTAAAAAATTACAAAGGCAAGAACAAATTTGACCATCGTTCATAATTTCGATAGTCTTTAAGGAAGAATCGCCGGTATCCCTGGGATTCTTAAATAATCAAACAAGAAAAAAAATATCTAAAAAGGGGAACACAACCAGCCCATGTCTCCGGTAAACAAGATCAGCACTGAAAGCGGAATAGTGCTTTTTGTGGAAAGACGCGTCTGGGAAGATTACATTGAGGTGATCATAAAGGCGGAGAACATAAAGGAGCCTTTCATCCTGCACTGGGGGCTCAGAAAAGAACCGGACGGCCAATGGCATGTACCTCCGGAACGCAACTGGCCCTCAGGAAGCCATCCGTTCGATCATGCCGCGCTCCAAAACCTCCTGGAGCCAGGCGCGGGGCAGGTCGTCATCAAGATAGACCGCGACACAGGGTTCAACTTCATGGACTTTGTCCTTTTCTTCCCCAGCGAGGGGAGCTGGGACAACAACCTTGGCAGGAACTACCGCGTGGAGCTGCCCGCTCCAGAAATAAAAGAGGCCGGAAAACCGGGAATGGAACCGGAGAAACCGGAGGCAAGGCATCCGGAGGCGGAAACCAAACCGGAAAAACCGGGCCGAAAGGGAAAAACCGCAGGCGGGCGGGGGCTGAAGGACAGCATGAAAAAAAACGAAAAAATTAAAAAAGTCGAGAAAGTCAAAAAAATCAAAAAAAACACCGATGATTAAACTGTCTCCGTTTAAAAATAAAAACTGCTCCCCGCCGGGCAAATTCTACGTCGTCCAGGCCCGTCCGCAGGTCCTTTAACTTTTCAACTTCGGCCAAAATAAAAATAAAAAAGGAGTTTCCCATTTTATGCAAGCCAAACAAAAGATGCACATATATAATCTTTTCCCCCTGCTTGCGGGAAAATTAAGCAACTGGGGCGGCCATATGAAGAGGGCGTCCGATATGGGCTTTAACTGGATATTCATAAACCCGATACAGGAGCTTGGCCCCTCCGGCAGCCTCTACTCCATCTCAGATTATTTCTCCATCAATCCGGCTTTTCTCAACGGAAAGAATAAAAAATCGGGGGACGAGCAGGTGAAAGACGTGGTGAAGGAGGCCCGCGAGCTTGGGCTCGGGATGATGACAGACCTTGTGATCAATCACTGCTCCACCGGGTCGGAGCTTTTGAAGACGCATCCGGAATGGTTCCAATGGGAGGCCAGGGGCAAGGTGGCGCACCCGTTTGCGTTCGAAGACGGCAAGAAAGTGGTTTGGAAGGACCTTGCAAAGTTCGATTACGGGGACCACAGAGAGGAAAGAGGGGGCAAAAAAAAGGACCTAAAGCACTTGGAAGAGCTGTTCAAGTTCTTTAAAAGCGTGGTGGAAAACCTTATCGGGATGGGGTTTGAAGGTTTCCGCTGCGACGCGGCTTACCAGGTGCCGAACCGCTTCTGGGAAAGGCTCATCCGGGAGATAAAGGAAAAACACCCGCAGGTCCTTTTCCTTGCCGAAACGCTCGGCTGCCCGCCGGACCAGACAAGGCGGACCGCCAGCGCCGGGTTCGACTACATCTTCAACAGCTCCAAATGGTGGGACCTGAAAGGCCACTGGCTCATAGAGCAGTACGCCCTTACAAGAGAGATCGCCCCCTCCATAAGCTTTCCTGAAAGCCATGACACGGAAAGGCTGGCCCAGGAGCTCGGAGGAAGCGTTGAAGGCATGAAACAGCGCTATCTTTTTTCCGCCCTTTTTTCGGCTGGGGTGATGATACCCATGGGCTTTGAATTCGGCCTTAAAAAGAAGCTCCACGTGGTAAACACCACCCCGCAGGACTGGCCCGCATCCCTGGAGGAGACGGAAATGGACCTGAGGGAGTTCATAAAAACGGTCAATGAAATAAAGGCCTCCCACACCCTGTTTGCGGAGGAGGCCCCAACCGCCATGCTCCCCTATGAAAACCCCAATGTGCTTGTGATGTGGAAGGCATCCTCACAAAGCAGCGAGGAAAGCCTCCTCATCCTGAACAAGGACTACAAGGGAAAGCAGCTCTTCCAGACGGAAGCGGTGCAGAAATTCCTCCAGGCCGGCGCGCCCGTTGTGGACATCTCTCCCGAATACCGGCTGGACTACGTGCCTTCGCCTTTTGAGTACGACCTGAGGCCGGGTCAGGGGATCTTGCTTATAACCACAAGATAAAAAACCTTGATCCTGAAGGCCCCTTAATCCGGAAGGCAATGTTACAATATACGCCATGGAAGGCGGGAACATCCTTGGGTTTGCGGCGGGCACGCTTACGACCTTTTCGCTTGTGCCTCAGGTGGTTAAGGCATGGAGATCCAGGCACACGAAGGACGTCTCCATGGGCATGTTCGTCACCCTGTGCGCCGGGCTCCTTATATGGACGGTTTACGGGTTTTCCATACACTCCCTTCCCGTTATCATCACCAACATCGTCTCCTTCGTCCTTGGCATGATCGTCATCGCGCTTAAGATCAAATACGGGTAGAAAAGTTTTCCCGCCGCATCCTTACAAAAACTGGCTCTTCAGGTAAGGGGGCGGATGGCGTGAGCGCAACGAGATGCCGCGGGCGCGTCACATAAAAGCAGCGGCATCAGAAAGACCTGGCGCGGAATACACGGCTTGCTGGCAAAAACGGGTGAGACGGCGCTTAGTGGAGCGAATGCCGTCCGCCCATACAAAAAAATCCGGGAAGAGCCCAAAAAATAAAAGCACTTTTTTTACACGTTCACCGTTTGCATCCCGGCCTCGTCATACCTCTTGCCGGCCGCCGCCTCCGGCGGGAACAGGGCGTCCATATCCGCAAGCTCCCCGTCCGTAAGGTGAATATCCAGGGCGCCTATATTTTCATCCAGATGGCCGCGCCGCGTAGTGCCGGGGACGGGGACTATGAATTCGCCCCTGGCCAGCACCCATGCAAGCGCCAGTTGGCCCGGGGTGCATTTCTTTTCCCTGGTCATCTCTTCTATTTTTGCCACCAGTTCCAGGTTGCGCTTGAAATTGCCACTCTCAAAACGCGGGTTACTGCGCCTCCAGTCGTCAGGCGCAAGGTCCTCTATGCTTTTTATCCGCCCGGTGAGAAAGCCCCGCCCCAGGGGGCTGTACGCTACAAACCCTATGCCTAATTCCTGCAATGTGCCCAATATCCCATCTTCAGGGTCCCGGCTCCAGAGCGAATACTCGCTTTGCAGCGCGGTGACAGGATATACGGAATTTGCGCGCCGGATAGTCTGGGCCGAGGCCTCGGAAAGCCCTATGTGCCTTACCTTGCCTTCGTGCACAAGAGCGGCCATCGCGCCCACGGTCTCCTCGATCGGGGTGTCGTGGTCTACACGGTGCTGGTAATAGAGGTCTATCACATCCACTCCAAGCCTCCGGAGGCTTGCTTCGCAGGCGGAACGGACATATTCGGGCCGACCGTTTATCCTGCGGCCATTCTCCCGGACTATGCCAAACTTGGTGGCCAGCACCACCTTTTCCCGCATGCCCCGAATGGCCTTGCCCACGAGCTGCTCGTTATGGCCCCTTCCGTACTGATCGGCGGTGTCCAGAAAATTTACTCCCCGTTCTATGGCGTAACGTATGGTGGCTATGGATTCCTCATCGCTGTGCCTGCCGTAGAACTCGGACATTCCCATGCACCCAAGCCCTATGGCAGAAACCTTAAGCCCCAGCTTTCCAAGTGTCCGTGTCTGCATTTTTATTTTTACCTCCTGTAAAAGATCCCTTCACCTTTTCTTCTCCTCCTCCTATGGGAGAAGGGCAGGGATGAGGGAGATCATAATGGTGTGTGTGTTTTTTTCATAGAGGGTCCCAGGCCCTTCCGTCCTTGGCAAGAAGGGCGTCCGCCAGGGCCGGCCCATTGGAACCCGCTTCATAATTCGGGAAAAAATCCTTTAAGCCAATTGATTCAGTTTTTTTTATCACCGGCGTCAGAAGTTCCCATGAGGCCTCCACCTCCTCCGCGCTTGCAAAGAGCATCTGGTCTCCCTGCATGCAGTCAAGAAGTATGCGGGCATAGTCTGCCGTGGCTATGCCCTTTAAATATATATAGTCCAGTCTGACCGGGCCAAGGCATATCCTCGATCCCGGCTGCTTTGCCTGAAGGAACAGGTCCAGTTTCTCATCGGGCTGAATGCAAAGGGTAAGCGTGTTCGGCTCTATCTTGTCCCCTGTGTATTCACGAAATATCGTGTGCGGCACCGGCTTGAAGTGGATGGATATCTCCCCCCTGCGGCTGGCCAGCCTCTTGCCTGAGCGCAGGTAAAAAGGGACCCCTCGCCACCTCCAGTTTTCCACCTCCAGCTTCAAGGCCGCATAAGTGGCGGTAGTGGATTTGGGCGACACATCCGGCTCGTTTCTATATGCCGGGACATCACCGTCCATCCTCCCTTTTCCATATTGTCCCAGCGCCAGGAATTCATCCATTCCATTCGGGTCAAGCGGTTTTATGGAGCGGAGCACCTTGGTCCTTTCACCCCTCACCCTCCCGGTTGAAAAGACGGAAGGAGGTTCCATCGCGGTAAGGGTCAGAAGATGCAGCATATGGTTCTGGAACATGTCCCTCAGCACCCCTGACTCCTCGTAATATCCCCCCCTGTGCTCGATGCCAAGCGTCTCCGCCGCGGTTATCTGCACGTGGTCTATATAATGGTTGTTCCAGACGGGCTCGAAAATGGAATTGGAAAACCTGAACATAAGTATGTTCTGAACGGTCTCCTTTGCCAGGAAATGGTCCATCCGGTATATCTGTTCCTCTTTGAAATATCCCCTCAATATGCCGTTGAGCTTTCTGGCGGATTCGAGGTCCCGCCCGAAGGGTTTTTCCACCACGATGTGTGAATAGCCCTTTTTTTCTCCGGCATCATCGGGAAAAACCTCCGTGGCCGCCCCTGCCTCGCCCAGATTTTTTATCACATCGCCGAACGCGGAGGGCGGCACCGCAAGATAAAAGATGCGGTTCCGGCAGGTCTTGTAACGTTCTTCAAGCGGGGCGCACTGCGCAAGCATCCCGCTATAAGATCCTGGCCCTTCCAGCGTCATATAATGTAACCTTCCAGCCAGCTCTTCCCATTTCCCCTCATTGAACCCGCTGACGCCCTCCCCGCTGGTAGATGCAGCGTTCCGGACCGCTTCACGCATCTGCTGCCTGAACTGTTCCGTGTTTATCTTTTGCCTTCCGGAGCCCACTATCAGGAAGTCTTCGGGCAAAAGGGAGAGCGTATTCAACTGGTACAGGGAGGGCAGTATTTTTCTTTTTGTCAGATCGCCGGTGGCCCCGAAGATAAACAGGTTGAAAGGTTTAGGGCGCTCGAATTCGCAGCTGGCCGCTTGCGGCCCGGCTTCCAATACGGTTGAAACGGCCATAAAAAAATACCTCCATCACAACACAATATCTTGATTTTCTATAGGCTATCACCTGGGGAAGCGGAGTCAAGACGCCTGTTAGTGGAGACAGCCGTTATCCTGTCTCTTATTCCCACTGCAGCTTGTAAAGCACATCGCCGCCGGTCTCCGTCCCGGACTCCGTCTGTATCAGCCAGTCCCTGGTTATCCGGTACCGGACCCTGAACACGTTCTCCGGCTCAAAGATGCCCACCCCGTAGGCCACATACAAGCGCGGCGATAGATAACGGCCCAGAAAGAGCGTGGCCTGCTCCTGCCCTGTTGCAGTCTTGGGAGGGGTCTTTTCCACCGATGCCTTGATACCAAAAAGCGCCCCTATCTTGTTGGCGATGAGCGCCCCTCCGGCTAGCCCCAATGAGGTGGCGGCGCCATAAAGCAGGTTCCCCTGCGAACCGGAGGCAGAGTTGACCGGTTTGCCCAGGATGAGATAGGAAAGGGCATCGGTCTGGTCCATCGGCGGCTCCGAAAAGAGGTCGATCTTCGGCTGCCGGAGTGTACCGGAAACGTTTATTCCGGCAACCACTTCATTGGCCGTTCTTGGATTGATCGTCCTTACGGCCTTTATGGCCAGGCCGGGGTCGTTTATGGGCTGCCCGCTGTAAAGGAGCTTCCCGTTCTCAATGACCAGGTCCTGCCCGTAGGCCTTGTACGTACCTTTGACGATCACCAACTCCCCCTGCCCCGTGGCGATCTTCCCCGGCTCCTCGTGCACCGTGAGGGCCCCGGTCATCACGCTCCTAAGGCCAAACCCTTTAAATGAGATATCTTTCCCAAGGACCACCTTCACATCCGCATGGACCTTCCATGCGGCCGCGCTGACGGGCTTTCCTTTTTCGCTCACCACCACGACATCGGGAGAAGGCCTTATGGCCCCAGACACTTCCACGGGTTTTATACTTGCCTTAGGGATGGTCACCACCCCACGGACGGTGGCCTCCTTGTCCTGCATGGCGACGGTCAGGTCGGGACTTGCCGCCGCCTGCGCCTCGGGGGTCTTGACCACCTGGAAATTTTCCCCTTTTATGCCGAGCGCCAAAGCCCACGCCTTTGCCGGCGCCGAGGTCCCGGTTTTTTGGTTTTTTGCGGCAGCATTGGCAACGTCTCCTTTTATGTTAATGTATCCCCCTCCGGAGGTGAGCCTGCCTTCAATGTGGAACCTGTTGTTCCCGGCGCTGACCGCCGTCATGGACGCTCCGGTCGTAATTCCCAGGGTGGGCACAGTTGCCCGGACCTTGTCCAGGGCCAGTCTGCCGCTGATGTCAGGGTGCGGCAGCGTTCCCGACACGCCAAGGTCCGCTCTGAAAATGCCGCGGACGTTCTTGACAGAGGGCAGGACCGCGGCCATTATCCCAAGGTTGGGGATGTCCATGTGCACACCCCCTTTTATTCCGATAAACAGAGGCCCTTTTGTCTTTACCGGGGGCTGGCCTTTAACAGGCGTTTTACCCCCTTTCAACGGAGGCAAAATAGTGAACTGGCCGTTTATGCCTCCTCCCTCCACAAAGGGCATCACGAAACTCGCTGTTATCACCGGCCTGCCGGTCCCTGCAACTGTCTCACTTTTGCTTTCCATCTTCAACGAGCTTTCCCTGAACGAAAGCCTCATCTTTTTCCCAGCGAGACTGTAATCAAAGGCGCCGTTGGTCAGCCTTATGTCCGCATTTCCCTTTATTCCCCCTTTACCCGCGGATACCTTTTCCCCTCCGGCTGCTCCGTAACTGATACCGGCATTGCCGCCAAGAGTCCCGGTGACAAGAAGCCCCGGAGGCATGAACGGCGCAAAAAGGCCCACTGGAATACTGGCCACTGAAAGGTTCACCGTTGCGCCATTTATGTGCTGGCCCTTTGAGATCAAAACGGCAACCCGGCAGTTTATGCCCCCTCCTTCCACAAAGGGCATTTTAAGATTTACAAGCACCGTCTGTTTCGTGCTCGCAAGGGTGATCGTGGCTTCACTGAAGGAACGCCTCACGCTTTTCCCTTTCAGATCGAATGCAAGTGCCCCGTTTGTAAGCCTTATGTCCGCATTTCCCGTAAACGCCTTTTTGGGCGCGTAAAAGATCCTGGCTTTGCCGTCAAGGGTCCCGGTGGCAAGCATCCCCCGAGGCATCATCGGCTGGAACAAGCCAAGCGGCACCCTTGAAGCCGCGAACAAAATATCAGCCCCTGCGGGCTTGCTCCAGTCAGCCTTCAGGCATATGTCCGCGGGGCCCTTTGCAAGGCAGACGTCAAGCAGCGCCGCTGCCCTGGAAAGCCTCACAGGCGCGGGCCGGGTGAGTCTCCATGTCCCGTATCCGGTTTCTGATACATTCATTCGTGTCAGTTTTCCGATCCACATCCCGCCGCCTTTTAATTTACTCTCCTTGTAGCCGCCCTTAAGCGCCATGGCCAATGCCGTCTTACGGCCTCTGGCAAGTATGGTTATCTCGTGCGAGGGAAGTTTTCCCGCCGCATTCATCCGGAGCATCCTCACCTTTCTCTTGCCTGCCTGAAGCCCGGTCATGCCGAGAGCGATACTTGAGGCCGTGCGGCCGGAGAGGTCTATCCTCATGGCCGCACTCAGGGTCCTCATCCTGTATGTCTTGTACGCCGTGCCTCTGCCGGTTATCCTGGCGCTGACAACAGGCTTTTTACCCTGTCCCTTTAAGGTGCCGCTTGCCGATAATGACCCGCCGGCATCCGGCAGGAACTCTCCCAGGTTTTTTGAGTTCATGCGCCAGGAAAAATCCCAGCGGCGCACGGGCCTGCCGGAGGCTGTAACGCCCGAAGATATCGAGCCCGCGGCGGCAAGGAGCGTTTGGCCGGAACGCACCTCCAAGCCGGGGATAAAAATATTCCGGTCCTTCATCAGGAACCTTCCGCTCCCGCTTACCGGGTAACCCCTCAACCTTCCCTGAACTGACAGGATATCCAAGGCTATGTTCCGTTTCACCCCGGCAATGCTGCCGTTGGTTTTCAGCTCCAGATCCACGGTCCCCTTCCATCTTGGGGAGACCTGTCCGGGGGCGAGCCCCTTTACGCCCATGACGAGCGCCCAGCTCATTTCCGGCTTCCAGGCGATATTGCCGCTCCCGTGCAGTCTGCCGCCCAGAATAATGCCGCCAAGCTTCCTGATGGATAACCCTTTGGTATTCCCTTCACCTTCCAGGGTTATCCGGCTTTGCGGGAGGTTTTTTCTTTTTTTGCCTTGTTCTAATAAAAAGGCCGCGTCGATGCTCAGGCTGTAAGCGGAGGGATTCCCCTGCGTGAAAATCTCACCGGAACTGGCAACAGCGGGGTCACCCTTGGAGCTCAAGGCTGCGGTCTTTCCTGAGCCCTGTTTTTGTTTTTGCAGCAGGCCATGGGGCAACCGCAAATCGTGCCAGCTTATTTTGCCGTCCCATTCGGGGGTTTTAGTTTCCCCTCCAGGGCCTTTTTGCTTTTGAGCTAAAAGACCGTACACCGTTAGATCGGCATTCATATTATATGGCGGGTTTATGGCCTGCAATATGTGCAGTTTGCCCAGCGTTCCGGACAAAGCGCCCGTCCCACTTACAGGCGGGCGGGCGCCGGGAGTGAAGGTCCATTGCATCTTAAGCGAAAGCGGATAGCCGTCCTGCGGGTTCAGCTTTCCTTGCACGGCCACCGAGTACCCTGGGGTATGAACTTGCCCCGTCACATTGCTTCGGGGCGGCAACGGACCGGTTTTTTGAGATCCAGCAGGCAACGGCCCCTCTATTTGCAATCCCCGTATATATAGCGTACTGCCCCGCATGAGGGCGTTCAGCCCCAGGCGGCTGATAACAAATGGCTTGCTTCCTTTAGAGGCGGCGGACACGTATTCAACGTTCTCAGCCGTGACCCTGCCAAGTTGCACGGAGAAAAAGGAGGGAAGACGAAGTTGAGGCAGCGGCCTGGCCGGAGGGGGCGGTTTTGCGGGTTTTTTAGAGACCTCCAAGACCATATTTGCCATATCCAGCCTGGTTATATGCAGGTTCAAAGACAATAACTCTGCCAGCCTCCAGTCCATCTTTATAGAACCAATCCTCACACTGGTCCCTTTCAGGCTGTAAGATACGCCTTTCAGCATTATGGGCCCGGCAAGCCTGCCCTTTACGCTTTGCACGGCAAGCCCCACGGGGGCAAACCTGTAAAATACGTGCCTTAGCACCGTCTGGGAATTAAGCAGGAAAACGGCGGCGGCAAAAAAGACGATCGCAAGGGCAGCCAGCGACCCCAGTATATATTTTCGAGCGCGGCTCATATCTTTGATCCCCGCCTCATATCTCGGGCCCTATGCTTACATAGATGTGGAAAGCGGGGCTTGGATCACTGATAGCCCACGCGAAATCCAGCCTCACGGGGCCTACCGGTGAACTCCACCTGATGCCGGTGCCCGCGCCGGACTTCCATTCAGGCGGGAACTGGCTGAACGCGTTGCCTCCGTCATAAAAGAAGGCCAGGCCCCATTTGCCGTATATCTTCTGCACATATTCAATACTCGCCACCAGAAGGTATTTGCCTCCCTCAACAAGGCCAAGGGAGTTTTCAGGCCCCAGAGTCTTGTAGCTGTAACCCCTGATGCTGTTGTCCCCTCCCGCGAAAAAACGGTAGGACGCGGGGAGCCTGAGAAAATTATTCACCGCCGTCGCCCCGGCATCTCCGCGCAGTATCAGGCTGCCGAACCCGCCTATCCCGTGTACATATTTAGGCCGGAGCCTGCCCTGTATAAACGACACGCTGGAAAGCATCGCCTTGGAAGTGCCCACAACATCGGCTATCAGCCGCACTCCCTCGTTGCTGTATAATTCCGCTGTGGCTTTTTTATAGGTCCATGTGGCGCCCGGCAGGATGAGTTTGTCCGTGGCCGATTCATCGGCGACGGTGAAATACACCCTCTCCACTTCAAAATACAGGGTCTGGAGCCAGTGCGGGCTTATGGCCCGCGTATAGCTGAATTCGGCAAAGTAGGACTGGCTTGTCTCGATGCTGGTGCTTTCGTGTAAAAATCCGGCGGTGTAATCCAGGTGGTTTGTGAGTGGATGGTCCAAGGGCACGATGTACCGCCAGATGGCGTTTTGCCTTATCTGCGCCAGCCGCAAGTTCACCTCCATACGGTGCCCCCTCCTGTTCACCCACCGGTCCAGCCAGTCTATGCGCCCGCGAGGGCCTGTGTCCGTGCCATAGCCCGCCCCAACGGATATCTGGTAGCGCTTTGCGGCCGTAAGCGTTGCAACTATGGGCACATATAGTCCAACCGCTTTTTTAAGCTCCGGGGCAACCTGGACCATGCTGAAATACTCGCTGCTGCTAAGAGCGTCCTGGAACGCAACGAGCACGGTGCCGTTATAGGGGTCCCCTTTTTTGAAGGTGATGAACTTCTCCAGGAACCGGCTGCTGAAGATGTTTTTGGTCTGCATGAATGTAACATCACCGAACCTGAACTGGGGGCCGGTATCGAGATCCAGAAATACCTGCGCCTCATGCCGCTCCGGATAGACCAGGATCTGATGCCGGGTCATCGTGGCGTTCAAAAAACCGTAATTTGCCGCGATCTCCTGCAGGTTCTGCTTGGCCTTTTCATAGGCCTGCTCGTTAAGGACGCCGCCCTGTTTCAGGGGGAAGGTCTTTTTGAAATCCTTAAACGGGGCCTGGCTTGCGCCCACGCCTGTAATCTGGAGTTCCAGTTTTGATATCCTGACCGGCTGGCCCGGATCTATGATGAAAACTGCCTGCCACTGGCCCTCCTCTTTTGCAAGCCGTCTATTTATTTTCGGAGTGTAGAAGCCAAACGGCTGGAGGGCCTCCCGTATCTCCCCAGTGGCCCTGCCAAAGAGGGTTTTCACCATGTCATCATTCAGTTCCGGGGATTTCCTGAGCTTCTCTATGCTAAGGAAACTTAAGACATTTTTTTTAACCGCCCCGCCCACGCCCTGCACCTCTACCTTTACCTGCACCTTCGCGAATGCCGCCCGGGAAAATACGGCAAAAAAAAGGATAAAGACAAAAAACATCAGCGGGGCGGTAAGGATCCTTCTGTCCATATGATTAAAAGTTATTAAGGGGAGGGGTAATTGTCAATCGGATGCTTTTTCCGGGCGGAAATACCCCTTTTCCCACCTAAGTTCCGCAGCGCCGGTATATTAAACCGGTATATTAAGAGTGAAAATCTCATTAAAGGAGGAAATGGAACAACTGACCGGCTCTACCGGCGTGCCGGTCATCGACGTGGAAGGCATTGTTATCAGGGGCTATGTTCCTTCGGCCATTAGCGCCGCCATTCTTCAAAGGAGAAAGAGCACGGATTAGGGGCCAGGGCCACGCCGGCCCTTCCAGCAGGTTTTTTTTAAATAGCGTATTACGGCCGCAAGCCTGCGGTAATCTGAAATTGCTGCGGCCAGGATAAAATCATCAAGAGAAATATATTGTCAGCGGCAATATTTCCGCGCCACGTACTCATAAAAGGAATTGTCCCCATAGGACTCCCATTCAGACCATGCGGAATAGTATTTGGGCCAGATATTCTGCCACCTGCCCTGGTGCGTCCGGCAATTGAGTTCAAAATTATACATGGTGTAGCTGTCGTCCTGGGCATCGTACCTGAGGACATAGGAAATAGCGCCGCTGCCCACGGAACTGACCGAGTTCGCGTTAAGATAACATTTGGAGCCGTTATCGCCATCCGCCAGATACTGCCAGCCGGACCCCTTCAGTGATTTAAGTACATCTTTCAGGTCCGGGTCCATGGAGGCGGCTTTGGAAAAATCCGCATCCGCTTTTTCCCTGTCCCCGTCCTTTAAATAAGCCAGGCCCCTTCCCATGTACGAGTATGCGTCATCGGGATCAAATTCGATCGCCTTCGTAAAATCGCTGATACCCTTCCCGTAGTTGTCCGCGGCCATATCGACCCTGCCTCTTTCGTCATATGCCCTGGCGACGTCCGGCTGGGGCTGGACTGTCGAGCAGCCTAAAAACAGCAAAAGCGGAAACGCCGCCACTATCACCATGGTTTTTTTCATTTTCATTCATATCTCTCCGTTGGCATTATTCGTGATACCAGTACTGGATGCCCTTTCTATTGAAAAAATTCTTGATGTGTTTAGCGTCAACAACATATCCTCCGGCCTGGGAAATGGCGTCGCCCCGCCTGTCTCCCACGGACCCCGGACGGACCATCGCTACGTGGCCTGGAGCTTTGGGATCCGTATTTTCCCATATCGCTATCGCCGGGTGCCCTCCACCAGCCATTTCCTGCGCCATGCGTGCATCAACCCTTTGCCATCCGTGTGCTTTCCCGTTGGCGTTCAGCCAGCCCACCAGGTCATTGGCGCGCTCCTCACGGCACTTGTTGCCGTCAATGCAGTCTTCGCGCGCGACAGTGAAATTGCCGTCCGGGCCCACTGCCGACTCGCCGGTGGGATCATTTTTTATGACCCAGTGCGGTATCTCCGCGCCCATGGCCCTTGTCACGTCCCAGACATAAATATTGCAATAAGTGACTTTCCCCCTTGCATAGCGCTCCGATTCCGCGACCTTGAACTGCTCGATCACTTTAAAATAATTATAGGCGCTGCGGTTGGAAGCATCGTTTGTTTCAGGGGCGTTTAAAGGCTCCCACTGATCGCCCCTGCTGTGGAGCGCTGAGAGGAATCTCTCCCTGGTGTCGAAATCCCGGACCTTGCCCGAATACCCGGCATATTCGTCTTTAAGCCTGTCCAGCCATTTATCGCAGAATGCCACCTGTGCCCTGTTGTCCAAATCGACATGGCCGCATTGTCCGTCCTGGTTTTTAATTTCCTGTTTCAGCGCGTTCCCCAGGGCCAGCAATGCAGCCCGCTCATTGAGCAGGCCGGAGCGCTCGGATGCCGGTATCTCCTGCGAAACGGCGGCAGGTTGAGGGAACCCGGCAAGGGCCATGCGTGGGGAAAAGGCCACACACAGGGATATTATGATGCCCGCCGCCACTGCCGGTCTCATTGCTGCCGCGAGCCATCCGCTTTGGACAGTTTCACTTCCCCAGCTATGGTTTAAACCCGAGGTCCGCATACCTTTTTTGCTTTTCGATCTTATTTACCATCTGCTCGCTTTTGAGCACTGCGAGCCTGTTTCGCTGCTCAGCCAAAAGGACCTCCTGCGCGCCCTTGTCCCCCTGTCCGCTATCTATCCTGTTCCATAATTGCTGCGTTGCCTCATACGTCTTTTTGTACTCCCTGTCCAGCTTTTCCCCGTTGCTCTCCAGTTGGCGGAATTGGGGGTCTTCCCTAAGCTGCTTCGGGATCTGTTTAGCGCCTCCATTGTCCGTTTCATGCGGAGCAAACACCACGGCCTCTTCATCATGTCCGGCTGTATAGCTGCAGCCCCTGCTGTCATCGAAACAGCGCATTGCCGTCCCTTTAATGGCCTCGATCGTTTCCGCGTTTGCCGCATTTTCACTTTGCTCTTTCGCGGCCTTCAACTCGTTCATGGCGCTTGTCCTGGCACTGCTGGCCAGCAGACTGTTCAGATTGCCTGTATTGATACTGTCCGAGGGAGCAAGTCTAACGGCTTCCCGGTAGGCGGCCTCGGCCGCCAGGGTATTGCCTTGCCTTTCCAACGCAACGCCAAGGTTGTTCCATGCGCCGGCATCATTGGGGTTGACAAGCAGATATTTTCTGAACATAAACTCAGCCTTTGCATATTCGCCCTTGTTAAGCAGGTTATACGCGTCACTAAAAAGATCGGATAATTCCTTTTTCCGCCCATAATCTATTGCCTGGATAAGGTTGTTGCGCGCTCGTGTATAGCCCGGGTCCATCTTAAGGGCCGCGCCGTACCATTCCTCGGCCGCATCCAGGTTGCCTTCTTTGTAAAATATGATCCCGACATTGTTATAGGCCACAGGCGACGGGCGAAGCCCGATGGATGCCCTGTACTGCCCTATGGCTTCATCATCCTTTCCCTGCTCCTGGAGGACATATGCCAGGTCAAAACGGTATCCCCACCATTTGGGGTCATACTGCACCGCAATTCGGAATTCCCTTTCCGCAGCCGCCCAGTTCCCGGCATCCATGTATTGTTTGCCCCAGTTGAAATGCTGCCGTTCGATGTCGTCACGTGAGGGCCCGCTGGGCGCCCTGTAGTAAGAGTGATAACTGCTATGGCTATATTGCTGCAGGTCTTGAAAACAGGCATTGCCAACTTCGCTGTTCACGCAAAAGGCCATGCCGCGTTCAGCCTGGGAAATGATCGCAAGAAATGCGAGCATGCACAAAACGGTGCACTTCATATGGTCTTCCTCCCTGGACGGCCTGTTTCGCCGCACCCCCTTTTTTATAGTTGATACTATGCATATTTCAAATGGTATTTTCAAGCCGCGGCTGGAAGTGCGCGCAAAGTGCTTATCCCGGCGGTATCGGCCGCTGTTCCGGGGCATTCCGGCCATGTACGCTGTTCGATGCGGAGATCAACACGGAGATCAACACGGAGATCAACCGTGATTGCAATTTAAAAGATGCAAGGAGTATAATTGCTTTTTGACTGGAAAAAGCTTTGGCATTACTGACCGGCCTTGGTAATGTTCGCTGGGTCATCCGCTGCATTCCGGTAGTGTCATAGAGCGCACATCAAATTTTAGAATTTAAGGAAGAAACCCGCGCGGAAGAAGTCGCTTCCGGCCAGCGGGCTGAGGAAAAAGCCATGATTTTTAAGATCTTGAAAAAGTTCCCCCGGCTGGGACACGCCGAAACCCCTTCCAGTCCAGGTTTTGATCCGATGGTCCCCATGCTTCTCGTCGCGGCGGCGGTCGGCTTCGTCGGTTCCCTTGCCGTTGAACTGTTCCGCACGACGATGTACGCGATCGTCCGCTTCTATTCCTCGCATAACCATCTGGTCGCGGCCGCACGCTCGTTGCCGTTATGGGCACGCATTGCGGTGCCTGCGATTGCCGGAACCGCAAGCGGACTGGCCATGTGGGCGGGTCATCGCTGGATCAAGCGGCCGCGCGGACCGGAATACATGGAGGCGGTGCAAGTGGCAGACGGCGTGCTGCCGCTCGGCCCGAACCTCGTACGGACGGGCTCCTCTCTAATCGGCGTGAGCGGAGGCATTACGATAGGCCGTGAAGGGACCATGATCCAGTTCGCGTCCCTGGCCTCCTCTGTTATCGGGCGGATCTTTCGTGCCGATGAGTCTCACCGCAGGCTGATCGTGGCATGCGGCGCCGCAGCCGGATTTGCGGGCGCGTATCATGCCCCGATCGCGGGCACCCTGTTCGTCGCGGAAATCATTTTAGGCGGACTGGCTCTCCGCGAAATAAGCGCGGTCCTGGTCTCGGCCGTTATCTCCGAGCTTACCACTGAGGCGCTCTTCTCTTCCGCGCCGCTCTATATTGCGCACACCATACCACAGGTAGGTTTTAATGACCTCTTTAACGCATGCCTTGTGGGCTTGGCGGCCGGCCTGTTCGGTCCCATATTTTTGTGGCTGCTCAAAACGTCAAACCACCGCTATCAGTCACTGGTCACCTTTTTACCCATGCGCATGGGCGTGGCCGGGCTTGCCATCGGGCTGCTGTCGACTATGCGGCCTGAGGTCTGGGGCAACGGTTTCAGCGTGATGCAGTCTTTCCTGTCCACTCATTGGGCGTTGAGCACGATAGTGGCTGTGTTCCTGCTGCGGCTGGTCGCCGTCACGTGCGCCAGCGCCGCAGGCATACCCGGCGGCGTTCTGACCCCGACTTTGGTGACCGGCGCCTCACTGGGACTGCTCATCGGCCACACGCTGCTGACACCGTGGGCCGACCATTCCCAGACGCTCTGGATACTGGTGGGCGCGGGCAGCCTGCTTGCGGCAACCACCCATGCCCCCACGATGTCCGCCATCATGGTTTTTGAGACCACGCACAACTACCATGTGGTGCTTGCAGCTCTTCCTGCTTGCGTTATCGCATCCGTTATCGGCAGCCTGCTCCGTCACGAGTCGGTCTACACGGAGGCCCTGGGGTTGGGGGAACACGGCTCTGCGGCAGCCGCAGCCGTGCGCCGGACGATATTGCCCGGCTCCCTGCCATTTCACGTTAGGGCCTCTGGCGGCGCGGCCAACGACACCGAGGGGACAAAAATAGCGTAGAAAGGAACGTCAATAATTTCGTGATGTTCCTTCAGCCGCTCATAATTCCCGTGACGCAATACTTGTCTCCTTCGCTTGCAAATTTACATGCCAAGCTTGCGAGCCGTACTTTGCGAAATTAAAACAGATCCGTAGAAGGCGAATTACAGGGCATGACTTGAGCCTCCGGGAAATACCTAAGCGCGTTTGTTGGAAGGGTAACAAACGCCTTCTGACCGAGTGTGGGAAGGCTTAAAAAATTTGAAACATATCCTTGAGCAAGCTGGTTTTAAGCATAACTCTTTGCACTAGCTAGTGCAAAATTATGGTTCCGGTCAAAAAAAAAAAACCATGCCGCCCAGCAATCCCAGCGAAACCCACTATCCCGATTACTTGACCTTGCCGTCAAGATGCTTATTGTAGTGGGAGTGCAACAAGGATGGAAACTCTTCGGAGATTTCCTTGATGGTATCCCCTTCACCATGGCTTATTCAATTAAAGTCAGGCTTGATGCATACAAGTCCTAGCTGGACGGAGAAAACACCAACTGGATGGATAGCTGCAATGCTGTCCTCAAGAACAAGGAGGAGGAAAGTGGCGGTGCAGGGAATCGAACCCCGGACACTGCGGATATGAGCCGCATGCTCTAACCGTCTGAGCTACACCGCCTTATCAAACACTCAGGGCAAAGCAAAACAAATCAAAAACCCTGAATCCGTATTATACCCAAAAAGCCCTCTCTAGTAAAAGAGCTCGAACCGTCTTAGTCTTACGTTTATAAGAAGCCCCACCGCTATGTAGTTGGAAAACACCGCTGTGCCCCCATAGCTCATGAACGGCAAGGGTATGCCCACTACGGGCAGCATGCCCATGGCCATGCCTATATTGAAAAAGAAGTAGAAGGCGAACATGAACGTAAGCCCCATGGCCAGCAGGGCCCCGAAGTCGTCCTTGGCCTGCCGTGCCGTATCCAGCGCCCGGAGCAGGATGGCCAGGTATATGGCCAGCAGCACCAGGCAGCCGGCCAGCCCCCATTCCTCGGCGAAGCCGGAGAAGATAAAGTCCGTGTGGTTTTCCGGCAGGAACCTGAGGGGCCCCTGGGTGCCTTGAAGGTATCCCTTGCCCAACACCATGCCGGAGCCGATGGCTATCTTGGACTGGCTTATGTTGTAGCCAATGCCCGCGGGGTCCACCTCCGGGTCCATGAAGGCCACTATGCGGTCCCTCTGGTAGCCTTTGAGGAAACCGTGCCATATTATATCAAACAGAAAAGGGCCTGAAACAAGCCCGAACAGCAGGAGAGCCGTGATGAGCTTCTTTGACATTCCTCTTGCAATGCAGAGGAAGAGAAAGACCATGCCCAGCGTGGTGGCCGTCCCCAGGTCCGGCTGTTTCACGAGCAGGCCGAAGGGCAGCAGCGCAAGCAGCGGCAGCATCTTTAAAAAATCCCGCACTCCTATGGGCGGCTTTAAAAAGGACAAATACCTGGCAAGCATTATTATGTAGGCCAGCCTGAATATCTCCGAGGGCTGAAAAGAGATGCCCCCCAGGTTTATCCACCTCTGGGCGCCAAGGCCCATCCTGCCCATGCCAAGCACGAAAACAAGCAGAAGAAGCCCTATTGCATAAAATATCCAGGCAAACCTTCCAAACTGGCGGTAGTCTATCTTCACGACCACGCCCATCCCTATGAGACCCACGAGCATCCACGCAAGCTGCTTGATGTAAAAAGAGGAATGATGGGAGGTGCCGGTAAGGGGCCTCGTAGCGCTGAAAATGGTGAGCACCCCAATAAAAGAGGCCAAAAGGACAAGACCAAGAAGAAGCCAGTCAAAATTATGCACATGCCGCCTATCTATTTGCATTGGCCATGCCTCCTGTCCTTACAGTGTCCCTTTCCAAGGGCCGGGCTGTCCCCATCCTATTTACGGCCGCCCCTTTTAGGGGCCTGGAGGTCTTTGCCGTTGCGTTTATGATCTTTGCCGTCCCATTTACAAGAGCCCCTTCTGGAGAAACCCCATTAAGCAGGGCACCAAGGGCAAGTTTGCCTTCTTTTTCCTTAATATAGGCCTCTATCACGTCTTTTGCCACGGGCGCGGCGGCAGAAGCGCCTTCCTCTGCGGTCTGTTCAGCCATTACGGCAAGGGCTATCTCCGGGTTGTCCGAGGGGGCGTAACCGACGAACCAGGAATCATAACGCTTCCCGCCGTTAACGGTCTGGGCGGTGCCTGTTTTTCCTGAAAACGACACCAGCTGCGATCTGGAGCGGTACGCGGTGCCGTCAGCCTCGTTCACCACGCCTTGCAGGGCTGTACGGACAAGGTCAATTGTAGAGCTGCTGATGGGCTGGCCTACGGGGTCAAGCACTGGCTGCTGGCCCGGAGCCAGCTTTACGAAACTTAAACGGGGCATGAATTTGCCTCCCGTGCCCACCGCGCCCACAAGCCTTGCCATCTGAAGCGGGGTGACAAGCACATAGCTTTGCCCGATGGATGAGCTCACGGTGTCTCCGGGATACCATGCGCACTTGTAAACGCGCTCCTTCCACGCGGTGTCCGGCACCAGCCCCGTGGCCTCGTAACCAAGGCCCAGCTTCACTTTGCGCCCCAGGCCGAAGGCCCTGGCGTATTTGGCTATCTCTTCTATCCCGGTTTTCAAGCCGACCTGGTAGAAAAACGTGTCGCAGGACTGGATGATGGCATGTTCGACGTCCAGCATGCCATGGCCTCCCTTTTTCCAGTCGTGAAAGACGTGCCTTCCAAGAAGGAACGTGGCGGGGCCGTTTAATTTGTCAGTCGGCTTGATGGCCCCGGACTCCAGGGCCGCGATGGCGGTTATTATCTTGAACGTTGAGCCCGGAGGGTACTGGCTCTGGAACACGCGGTCCAGCATGGGGTGCTCCTTGTCATCGGCCAGTTTTTCCCAGTCCGCGCTGCTTATGCCGTTTACAAAGGCGTTGGGGTCGAACGAGGGTTTGCTCATGAAGCCCAGTATCTCGCCCGTTTCAGGGTTTATTGCCACGAACGCCCCGGCGGAAGACGAGAATTTCTTTTCGGCCGCCATCTGCACGTTTATGTCCAGAGCCAGCGTAAGGTCTTTGCCTTTTTTCGGGGGCACTTCGCCCACCACTTTGATCTCCCTGCCCGTTGCATCCACCTCTATCAGCTTTTTCCCAGGGACCCCCCTCAATTGCCTGTCGTACAGACGCTCTATCCCCCACTGGCCCACGGAGCCGCCCTTGGGGACATCGCTGTATTCAGGATCTTCCTCTTCCTGGGCGGTAAGCCTTCCTATGTAGCCTATAAGATGCGACGCAACATCTTTGTAGATGTAGTCCCTCTCTATGTTCATGTCCACCTGGAGCGCCGGAAAATCCGAAAGCCTGGCCTCCACCTGCGCTAGCTCGTCGAAACCAAGGCCCTCCTTTAACGTCACCGGCTCCAGCGAGCCCCCTGCGGCCTGGATCTTTTTTTCGATATCGGAGGGGGAAAGGGACAGGAGCGCCGCAATATCCTCCAGGTCGCCTTTTTTCAGCATACCCGGCGTCACAGAGACATTGAAAGACGGCGCATTTTTCACAAGCGGTATGCCGTTTCTGTCATATATGATGCCGCGCGGCGCGTAGATATCTATTACCCTGAACCTGTTTCCTTCGGAAGCCTTCCTCATATCGCGCCCCTCTATGACCTGGAGCTGCCAGAGTCTGAGCACTGCCACAAGGAAAGCCAGTATGATAACGGCCGCAGATATCCTTACGGCGTTTCTGTCATGACTCACGTTCTTTTATTTCCGGCCTCAAAAAAATGCCAAGCACCCCGTTTAGAAGCGCCTGGGACAGGAGCACCAAAAGCCCGCCCGTTGAAAACCCCTCCGCACCCTGACTGAAAACGGACAGGACCCCAAGCTCCACGAACCCGCCCGCAAGAGTGAGCGCCATCGCGCCGAAAAAGCCCAGCAGGGGCGTCCACCTGAAAAACCCTCTGGAAAGAAAAGAAGCGAAGAAGCCGATCAGCCCCTTTGAAAGCATCCCTGGCCCAAGCATGCCCATATAAAGACTGTCCTCCGCGGCCCCTATCGCCGCCCCGTAGAGCATACCCCCGCCCGAAGACCGGCTGTATCCGAACCAGTATGCCATGAAGCTCACAAGGTCCGGCCTGAAACCGTGGATGGAAAGCTTCATGTCCGCAAGGAAGGCCAAGGCGGTAAAAAGCAGGATGCGCAGGGCGTAGAAACGCTTCATTTCCTTATTATGGTCACTGCCTCAAGCCGCGTCGTGTCTGTGTAGGGGGTCACCTGAACCTCCTGGAAAAACCCATCACCCCCGGATATCCCGGACACATAGCCCACCCTTATGCCGGCGGGGAAAAGCCCATCCAGGCCGGAGGTCGTCAGGACATCACCTTTTTTCACCCCTATATCGCTTGTGACGTATTTGAGGTCGCAGTCTTTCAGCCCCCCGTTGCCCGCAAAAATGGCTTCCTGTCCCAGGCGTTCTATCCTCACCGCCGCGGCAAACCGGATGTCGTTTATCAGAAGCACCCGGCTAAACCCCTTGTCCACGCCGGTCACCTTACCGGCAAGACCGTCGGGGCTTATGGCGGTCATGTCTTTTTCGATCCCCTCACGGCTACCCGCGTCTATTATGAATGTGTTTTGCCACCCGGATGCCCCTCTGGATATAACGTTCGCCGTGGCCACGTATTTTGGGGTGTGCTCCTTGAGCCCCAGCAGGGCCTTCAGCCTCGCGTTCTCTAGCGAAAGCGCATAGGTTCCGGCAAGCTGCCTTTTAAGGCTCCTGACCTGCTTTTCCAGCTCCCGTATGCGCCTTTCTTTTTTGCCGCCCATTCGGGAAACCAGGTCTGCCCCCCAGGAATAAACACCGTGCGCCGCATCCAGGCTGCCGTAGACAAATCCGTTCAGCATTGCCAGAGGTTTTTCTTTGGAAAGAGACTGTTTCTGTTTTTTACCGGCCTGCGCCTGGTAGGTCATGAGGGCCCCCACCAGCAGGAATAGCAAAACAAGGGGCAGAAATTTCCTACCCGGCATTTTTAATTGATGGCTATCTTCTTAAGCAATTCCAGTTCATCCAGCATCTTGCCCACGCCCTTTACGACGGCGGTAAGAGGGTCCTCCGCTACGCTTACGGGCAGTCCCGTGGACTCCCTGATGAGTACGTCAAGTCCGCTTAAGAGCGCACCGCCGCCGGCAAGCACTATCCCCCTGTCCACAATGTCCGCCGCAAGTTCCGGGGGAGTGTTTTCGAGCGCCACCTTGATGGTCTCTATTATTATATTGACAGGCTCCTGGAGGGCCTCCATTATCTCGTCCTCGTTAATGGTGAAGGTCTTGGGTATGCCGGAGACAAGGTCCCTGCCCTTTATCTCCATCGTCTTTGGTTCCCGGTGGTCGAATTTGCACGCAGAGCCCATCTCCACCTTTATCGTCTCCGATGTGCGGTCCCCTATCATAAGGTTGTACCTGCGCTTTATGTAGGCCATGATGGCATCGTCCATCTTGTCGCCGCCAACCCTGGCCACCTTGCTTATCACTATGCCGTCCAGGGAGATCACCGCTATGTCCGTGGTGCCGCCGCCTACGTCCACGATCATGTTGCCGTACGGCTCTCCCACTGGGAGACCCACGCCAAGCGCCGCGGCCATCGGCTCCTCTATAAGGTATACCTCCCTCGCTCCGGACGCCTGGGCCGCGTCCTTCACCGCCCTCTGTTCCACCTGGGTAATGCCGGAGGGCACCCCTATTATCACCCTCGGGGAAACGAAGCTGCGCCTGTTGTGCACCTTCGCTATGAAATACTTGAGCATCTCCCCTGTAGCGTCAAAATCGGCAATTACGCCTTCCTTCATCGGTCTTATCGCGTGTATGTTGGCGGGGGTCTTGCCGAGCATCCGCTTGGCCTCCGCGCCGACAGCGACCACTTTCCTGGTGTCTTTCCTCACCACAACCACGGAGGGTTCGTTGCACACTATGCCCTTTCCCTTCATGTAAACAAGGGTGTTGGCAGTGCCTAGGTCTATCGCCAGGTCGTTGGAGAACCAACCCATTATCTTGCTGAAAAACATCAAACTGCCTCCTTCAGCCGGGCCTCGATGACCCGGGTTTTAGCTATTTCATCACCTATTCTTTTGCCCTCCCGGCTTCCAAGAAGGACTATGAACTCCAGAGAGAAGATGGATACGGCCAGCAGCCAGCCTATAAGCGGCACCTTCAAAAGGACTATCCCGATCCCAAGGGTGAGATTGCGCAATATGGATTCCCGAGCATGGCAGGCTTCTCCCTCTTCATCGAGCACCGTGAGCCCCAAGAGCCTCTTCCCAAGGCTCCCTCCGCCCGCAATGCCGTCCCCTACAAGCATATAACCCACTCCGGCCAGAAAACCGGCCTTTGGCAGGATCTCAGCGGCAGCAAGGATGATTATCACATCAATGGACTTGGCCACAACCCTCGATAGAAGGCTGGCTTGGTTAGACGCGCGCATCAAAAAATTCTAACATTGGATTTTTCACTTTTTCAAGCTCAAACTGGAACTTTAAAAGGCCCCTGCATATTGAAAAAGCCTATCTGTTATTATACACTGTGGAAGCTAAAAAGACCCTAATGATAGTCGGGGACCGGGTGCTCATAGAGCCAGATGAAGGCGCTAACAAGAGCGCGGCGGGCCTTTACCTGCCCCCCAACATAAAAGACAGGAACAAGGTCCAGAGCGGGAAGGTCATAAAGATAGGCCCCGGCTACCCCATACCGGATTCTTCCGCGCCGGATGAGCCGTGGGCTGACAAAAGACGCTCCACCAGGTATTTCCCGCTGGAGGCGCTGGAGGGCGACTACGCCATATTCCTTAAAAATGACGCGGTAGAGATAGAGTTCGAAGAGAAAAAATACGTCATAGTCCCCCACTCCTCCATACTTGCCCTCGTCAGAACAGAAATACTGGAGAGTTAAGGTCTCCGGTATTACAATTATGATGTGGACACCCTGGCTCTCCTGAAAAGCCTTCTTGCGGACATAAAGCACCTGGGCGCCTTTTCCTACGTGATCATCTTCCTTGTCACTTTTTTCGAGAGCGCGGCATTCACCGGGTTTGTCCTGCCTGGAGAGACGTTCGTTGTCTTCGTGGGGTTCCTTTCGGCGCGCAGGTACCTGATGCTTAAATATACCCTCATTGCCGTGGCCGTTGGGGCCCTGGCCGGCGACAACACGGGCTACCTGACCGGCAGGAAGCTTGGAAGAAAGTATTTCAGGGAGCACAGCCGGTTCCTGCTTCTGAAAAGAGAACACCTGGACAGCGTGAACGGGTACTTCGCCAGGCACGGAGGGGCAACGGTTGTCGTTGGCAGGTTTATAAGCTTCATACGCTCCGTCACTCCCTTCAGCGCCGGCCTGGGCAGGATGCGTTACGCCAGGTTTTTGGTTTACAACCTGATAGGCTCCGTCACCTGGACCCTTTCATTCACCCTGCTTGGCTATTTTTTCGGACGCAATCTGAGACTGATAGAGACATGGCTGGGCCGAGCAGGGGTTTTCGTTTTCATCCTTATCGCCATCGCATTGATAGCGTTCTACATATACCCGCATTTCCGCAAGCGTAAGCGTGATCTATCTTGATAAGGCTGGCAATCTTGATGGACGGCCCTCCTGTTATAATAATCAATGCCCGATTTTGCTGTAAGCGAGGAGAAAAACAGGCTTCTCAGGCAGAAGATGGAGGCCCTTCGCATCCTGGAAAAAGACATCGTGGAGAAGTTTATCCGCTCCTCGGGGCATGGCGGCCAGAAGCTTAACAAGACGTCCTCATGCGTATATCTTAAACACCTGCCAACCGGAATAGAGATAAAATGCATGAGAGAGCGCAGCCAGTCCATAAACAGGTTTTTGGCCAGGCGCGAGCTGGCCGAAAGGATAGAGGCGATGGCGGCGGCCGAAGGCCATGGGGACGCGGTTTCCCTTCCCGCTGGCTTCCAGCCTCATGCCAGGATAGCGGAAATTGAGAAGATAAGAAGACAGAAAGCCAGAAGGAAGAGAAAAACAAAAGAAAAAGAAAAGGGAAAAGAAAAAGGGGAAAATTCGCAGGCGAAGGAAGTTTTTTAAAAAAAATGATAAAAAAAGAAACCCTCGGGGTACTGGAGTTCGACAAGATACTGGCCGCTATATCCGGGCTCACCCACAGCGATGACTCGCTGGAAAGGGTGCACGGGATATGTCCTCTTGAAGACAGGCAGGAGATAGAGAGCCGCTTCGGGCTGGTAGGTGAGATAAGGAGGCTCCGGGCGATGGCTTCCCCCCTGGAGATATCCGGCTTCACCGGCATAACAAGGACGGTGCACCAGCTTGGGCCGGAGGGCTCCGCCGCCGAGCCTCCGGAACTGCTGGCCGTCTGCCATGTGCTCAAGATGACCGGGGCCGCCTCTGCGCTTATAAATAAAGAGATACGGGAGGGCTGGTATCTAACAGGGCTTGCGGGCGGCCTCACCGGCTTTCCGCTGATAACAAAGCGCATAGAGGACTCCATAGACCACGAAGGCAATATCAAGGACACCGCATCCACTAGGCTTTATGAGCTGCGGACAAAGATACGCGGCTTGCAGGCAAGGATAAGCAGAAAACTGGAGACCATGGTGAGGGACGAAAGGACGTCCGTCTTCCTGCAGGACGATTTCATCTCCAGGAGGTCCGGCAGGTGGGTGCTCCCAGTACGGATGGATGCGAAGGGACAGGTACCGGGCGTGGCGCACGACGTCTCACGAAGCGGGGAGACGGCGTTCATAGAGCCCCTGGAGATAATCGGCCCCACAAACGAGCTAGAGAACCTGGAGGCCGATGCCAGGGCGGAAGAGATACGCATACTAAGGGAGATCTGCCGGGAGATACGCGCCCAGGCGAATGGTATTCTGAAAGAGTACGATGTGCTGGTTACGCTCGATGTGCTTTCGGCTATAGCGCTTTTTGCCGATACCTTCGGCCTGAACACCCCGGAGATAAACACAGCCTCCTTTATCAGGCTCTCTGGCGCCAGGCATCCGCTTCTGATGCTGTATGGGAAAAAAGAGAACGAGCCGTCCCGTGAAGTCGTCCCGCTTGATCTTGAACTTGGAGGGGAAACCAGGACGATGGTGATAACCGGCCCTAACGCCGGGGGAAAGACCATAGCCATAAAAACAGCCGGGCTCCTGATGCTCATGGCGCTCTCCGGCATACCCATACCGGCGGAGCCTTCCTCCACCATTCCCCTTCTGGACGAGATAATAGCGGACATCGGGGACGAACAGTCCATAGAGGAAAGCCTCTCCACCTTCTCGGCCCATATATCGAACCTGTCCGGGATCATAAAAAGGGCGGATGCGAGGATGGTCATACTGATGGATGAGCTTGGCACCGGGACCGATCCCGGGCAGGGAGCGGCGCTTGCCTGCGCCATTCTGAAGGACCTGAAGCAGAAAGGGGCCCTGGTGCTTGCGACCACCCATCTTATGGATATAGTGGGTTTCGTGCAGCGGACGGAGGGCATAGTGAACGCGTCCATGGAGTTTTCCCCCAGGACACTCACCCCCATGTACAAGCTCAAGGTGGGAGAACCAGGGCAGTCCAGGGCCCTTGAGACCGCGCTAAGGCTGGGCATGCCAGGCAGCATCGTGGAGGAGGCCAAAAGGCTCTTGGGGACAAACCAGGTAGAGCTTCAGGAACTCATCGGGGAGATGAAAGAGAAGAGTGCCCTTTATGATGAATCCCTTGAGGAGCTTAAGCGTCGGCAGGCAGGGCTTGAGGCCCGTGAAAGGCTTTTTGAGGAAGGCAGGGCTAAAGAGGACAGGAGGGGGAAAGAGGCGCTTGCCAATGCCTACGAAGAGGCGGGCCGCATTGTGATCGAGGCCAGGCGCCAGGTAAACGCGCTTGTCGAGGAGGCCAAAAGGGAGAAAAAGGCGCGCGGGGCCTCAGGGGCCCGCGAAACGCTTAAAAAACTCTCCCTTGAGCAGCAGCGGATCGGAAATGAACTGGACGCCATATCCGGGGGAAACTCAAAAATAAACGGTGCCGTTTTGCCAGGGGAGCTGCGGGAAGGCGACGTTGTCTATGCCAGAAGATCCTTCGGGGCAAACCCTGGGGTGGTCATCCGTGTGGACGAAAGGCTGGGGCGCGTAAGAATAAAAACCGGCGGCATGTACGCGGATGTGCCCATAGCAGACATTAGCGCGGCATCGCCCAAAGACGGCCCCGGAGCCGGAAATCAAAGGCCCTCCGGCGGAGGCGTGAACCTCATCAAGGAAGAACAGGACGCCGCGCCCGTGAACCTTAACCTGATAGGCGCAAGGGTGGACGAAGCTTTATCCAGGCTGGAACCTTTTTTGAACGACGCCTCCATCATGGGGCTTAAGGAGGTCATGGTTATCCACGGGATGGGCACGGGCCAGCTGATGAGGGCCGTGCGTGGGTACATCAAGGGGCACCCGCTTGTGGAGAGTTTCAGGGGCGGTGAGCCTTTCGAGGGAAGGGAAGGCGTGACGGTAATTACCATTAGATGAGCCCGTCAGATGAAAATGCGCCGGGATCAATAAAATAAAAAAGAAAAAGACTAAAAGGGTTATACTTGCCCTGCTGGTGCTCCAGTTTTTTTGTTGTGCTTGCGGCATTCGGCTACAAGGCATGGCAAAACACGAGCGCGGGCTGCATCGGCTGCCATTCAGACAGAAAAAAGCTTGAAAAACTGGGCTATCCCGGGTTGTACGTTACCCAGGAGATAGTAGAAAAGCAAAGCCACCACCAGAATGTGACCTGCCGGGACTGCCACCTGGGAAACGGCAGGGCAACGGACATGAAGCCTGCAATGCGTGGACTGCCACCAGATGGGGCCAAAAGGACATGATGAGACGCGCCACGTGCCAGGACTGCCATCTGGAGGCCCGGGAGGCGCTTACAGGATAGTGGCAGGCAAAGACGGGATGAGGATCACGGATCTCAGGAATACTACACCCATAACCCCTGTGAACGAAGCCAAACTGGCGGATTTCGCCGCCTGGCTATATATGAAAGACAAATGGAGGGCCCCCGGGGATTTCTCCATAAAGACGGACCCATCCAGTTATGAAAAAGCGTTTCAAAAATGGGCGTGGGCGCAAAAAAGGCTTTCGGGCCTGGAGAAGAGCTCAAAAAATTTCGGCAAAGAGAAGAAAATAAGGTTCAGGAGGCTCAAGGAGCTTGTCTTTCATAACGCGGATGAGGCGGGCAGGGATATGGCAAAATTTATGCCCTAACGGGCAGCGAATGTGAGGATTTCTTGAATTTATCTATTCGCCCGCTTGCCCCTGTGGCAAATTTTTGTCCACAGGGAATACGCTCGCTATCCATTTTTATGCCCTCCGGGCATCGAATGCAGGGCATTACCTGATTTAATTACATTCGCTCACTTGGCCCTTAGGGCTACGCTCGCTATCCATTTTTATGCCCTCCGGGCATCGAATGCAGGGCATTACCTGATTTAATTACATTCGCTCACTTGGCCCTTAGGGCTACGCTCGCTATCCATTTTCAGGTGAGGTATTTTTCAAACCATTCCGTGGCAAGCCTGGCCGCTTCGTCAAGCGCCCCCGGTTCTTCAAACAGGTGTGTAGCGCCTGGGACCACTTCCATCTTTTTCTGCTCAACGCCCCCCATGGACTCAAATGCCCTTTTGTTTAATTCCATGACCAGACGATCGAACTCCCCCACTATCAGGAGCGTGGGGCAGGTGATGGCGCGAAGCGCAGCCTCGGAGGCCAAGTCAGGTCTTCCCCCCCTTGAAACGATTGCCCCTATGCGGATGTGGCCTTCAAGCAGGGCCGCCGCCTGCAGGGCCGCCGCCGCCCCGGTGCTTGCGCCAAGGTAGCCCGTCTTAAAGCCCTCCGTGGAAGGGTTTTTTTCAACAAGCCACCTTGTGGCCGCAACCAGCCTTTCTGACAGCAGGTCTATGTCAAAGCGGGTATCGTAGACGGTCTCTTCCCCAGCAGTAAGCAGGTCAAAAAGGAGCGTGCCGAACCCCGCCTCCCTAAAAACGCTTGCCACAAATCTGTTCCTGGGGCTAAAGCGGCTGCTTCCGCTTCCGTGGGCGAATATGATGACAGAGCGCGCCCCGCGTGGGATCTGAAGATCGCCATCCAGAACGGCATGTTTCCCCGCCGGTATGCGGGCATCGGAGGATTTTGTCACTGGGTCTCCGGGTTCAGGCACCGTCCTTGCGGACTCCTCAAGAAGCCTCACCACTACCTCATCAGGCACCTGGTTAAACTCGTAGTAGTAGCTGCCCAGGGCAGTGAAAAAAGGGTCCAGCTCCAAGCAGACGAAATCATCCACCATTTGACTGATCTCCCTTGCGGTTACGGGGGGTGCAACCGGAACGGCCACGACAAGCCTTTTAAGACCCTCTTGTTTCAGGGTGGCAATGGCCGCTTTCATAGTGGCCCCGGTCGCAAGCCCGTCATCCACCAGGATGCAGGTTGCGCCCTTTAATGGCCTGAGCCTGCCCCCTTTCCGGTATAACGCAATTCGCCGCTCCAGCTCTTTTTTCTGCCTGGCTATTTCCTTGTCCACATCCTCGTCCGGGATATTATAGGTTTGGATGACCTCCTGGTTCAGGATGATGACACCGGTTTCCGATATGGCCCCCATCGCCAGCTCCGGCTGCCAGGGAACGCCCAGCTTCCTCACAATGAGCACATCCAGGGGGGCGCTCAGGTACTCAGCCACCTGGGCGGCGGTCACAACCCCTCCCCTGGGCAAGCCCAGGACTATTACATTTTGCCCCCTATAGTGTTTAAGCGCGGCGGCAAGCCGCGCGCCGGCGTCTATTCTGTCTCTGAACATAAAGAGAAATCCCCCTTTTACCCCTTTCAAATGATTGCCGGGATTTTTTCTGCTTTTTCTTCTTGCTCAAATGCTATCATCCTTTGCGGCAAATTCAATCGGACCGGGAGCATGGAGGTGTTCTGGTTTGATAAATCCGCCAGACGGGAAGGCTTTCGCTCAAACTGGGTTACCCGCAGCCGGGCTGGAATCTTTGGAACGGGGGGCTACTCACTGCCCCCTGGTGATTCCTGTTGACAGAGATTGACGGTTTTTTAGGGTTTTTGATAATATAAGGCTGCTCTTTAGGTTTGAAGTGGCCAAAACCTTTTATTTTGGGGAGTCGTCTAAGGGCAAGACGGCAGATTCTGGATCTGCTTATAGGGGTTCGATTCCTCTCTCCCCAGCCATTTTTCTCAGGGAAAGTTTGCCGCATAAGGTCCCATCGTCTAGAGGCCTAGGACGTGGCCCTCTCAAGGCTAAAACACGGGTTCGAATCCCGTTGGGACCGCCAATAAAATCAAAGAGTTACGCCCCGCTTTGGACACCGGCACACAAGGACTGTGCCCCTTTTTGTGCCCCCATCGGAATTTCAAGAACCGAAATGGCCTCCCTCAACGTCTCAACCGACAAATGAGAGTACCTTTGGGTCATCCTGATATCCTTGTGTCCAAGCAGTTTTGAGATCGTATGAAGATCGACACCCCTTTGCCTAAGATAGCTTGCAAAGGTATGCCTGAGATCGTGGAAACGGAAGTTCTCAACCCCCCTTTTGGAAAGACATCATCGGCCAGCTCGGTGAGCCTGTAAACGAAAGCCGGTCTTCCTATGCCGTTTTTTTTCATTTCATAACGTATCAGATTTTTCCTTTCCAGCGCCAGCAGATGCTGCCTGATGCCCATCGGGGTGATACCCACATGCCTGCTCAATTCGCCGGTGGTAAGGCCGTCATTTTTTTTAAGCAGGATTATTATCTTGTCTTTTGTCTGGCCGTTTTCAATATTCATGATATTCCTTATTTACCGGTATCGCTTCCTTTATTTTGTTTTTTGGAACAGGGCCTGTTCAAGAATAGACCTTAAAAGGGCAAAATCAAATGGTTTGGCAAGATACCCAGCCGCCCCGGCTTCCTCCGCCTGTTTTCTGACGGCGCAGCCGGTATAGCCTGAAATGAAAACCACAGGGATGCCAAAACACTTTCCAAGACGGGTTGAAAGCTCCAGCCCTTTCATTTCTCCCCGCAATTTTATATTTAATAGGGCAAGATCGGGCCTCTCCCTCTCCGCCACCCGGAGAGCATCTTCCCCGGTGGACACATACTCGCAGACATCATAGCCCCATAACTCCAGATAATGGGCTATGCTCATCGCGGTTACAGACTCGCTTTCCACTATCAGTATCTTCGCTTTTTTCATATTTGTTTGCCTTCGGATCGCAAAAAGGAATTACGCCCCCGGCTTTCTTGTTTATTTATAGCCAGAGCTGTTTCTATGGGCGGGCCGCTCACCAATTTGCAAAACCGGGATCTGAATTTACCGGGGCCCGGGTGTGCATCAGGGGGGATGTACACACAAGGGCAACGGGAAATTTACATTCAGGGCATATACGGAATGCCGCATTCCCTGTTCCCACCCATGTCTTACTTCCAGTAATATAAATCTCTGCTACCATTTATAGCAGACATATACTTACAAATCACTTACGCATCCGGAGCCGAAAAACAGGGGGCAGGTTTTCATAACCCGCGGACCGCCAAAGATTTTCGCCGCAATTTCAAAGAGTTACATCTCAGGGAAAATTGTTTTTTTATATTCTTTTTTGTAATATATTTTTAGGGGAGGGACAGGTTGAACTATTTCGCTAACCGGATTGGCGTTCAGGGTTTCCTGATTGAAAGAACACCTCTCACCAGTTAAGATAACCCGCCCATC
>JAKBYX010000018.1 GCA_021840255.1 Nitrospirota bacterium
GACCGTCTATGACCTTCTGAAAGAAAAGGCAAAGGTGAGGTCCATGTCAGGCTACGTCTTTACTACCTCTGAGGACACCCCGATCATTGCCCGGAACCTGATAAGATCATGGTACCTTGCCCTTAAGCTGGCGGGCATTACCGGCCTCCGCTTCCATGACCTCCGGCACACCGTAGGGACCCGCCTCGGTCGCGCCGGACAGGACATCCACACCATAGCATGCATTCTCGATCACTCTCAGCTTTCCACGACAAGGCGCTATGTCAAACATAACGCCGAAAGCATGAGGAAAGGGCTCAGCGTGCTGGAGAGAAGGCATGCCTGATTTTTTCACGTTTTTTTCACAGTGGGCGGTTTTTGAAGCGAAAAGGGTCAGGCAAAATCTCCTAACCCCTTGATTTTTAAAGTGAGCCGTGCAGGATTCGAACCTGCGACCCGCTGATTAAGAGTCAGCTGCTCTACCAACTGAGCTAACGGCCCGCCGTTTTACGGTCTGAAAAACAAAACCGTTTCTTTGCAGACTTACATTATAAAAGGAGAGGCCCAATGAATTCAAGCCGGAAGCGAATATGTGCCCCAAGCGAGCCTTAAAATAAAAAAGCCCCCTCATTTTTCAGAACCATTTCCGGACGATTCTTTTCGGGATTTTCAGCAACGCCGTCAAAAAACAAAAAAACAAAAAACGTTTTTTTCCGTGATAGAATTTGTGCATGAGAGGCCGGCTGGCAGTTATGTTTCTTTTGATATCCCTAACGGGGGCTTGCACCTTTTACCAGTCCAGAAAGCCGGTCTACAATGAAGCCTCGCTTATGCAGCCCCTGCCAGCCGGCCTTATGGTCGGCCCACCGATCGTGGAGAGCGCTCCGCCAGCGGTCCTGGTCAATTCGGTAAGGCCTCTGCCGCCGGTGCTGCTGGTGCCGGGCAGGAACCTTTATTTCTACGGCAGCATTTATTACTATTACTGGGACGAGGACTGGTTTTTCAGCCGTAACAGGACAGGCCCGTGGTACCTGCTGGCCAAAAAAAATTATCCGGCAAGGGTGGAACATTATCAGCCTGGTCCCCAGACCACGACCGATATCGAAAAACCTTTGAAGCTCTACCCGCCCTTTAACCGGTAAGCCCGCCTTTTTGCTTGCTCAAAAAGATTTTTTCCCCGAAAAACCAGAGAAAAGAAAAAGTCCCCGATTGCGCAATTCGGCTTGACATCGTGTTGAGGAATCCGGTTAAATAGAAATTCCCTCCTCTTCCTGCTGATAAGGGGACCAAGGGGGTGAAAAGCTTCCCTCCGCATGGAGGGCAAGAGGGCCAATCGCAAAAGTTAAAGGAATTTTTCATCATCCAGCAATCCATGGGCCGGTCTTTTTTCTTTCATTAAAGGAAGTTGAATTATATAGAATGTTTATTTTATAATAAATTTCACTTATGGGTATGGAAGATCATAAGCTCAAAGTATTCTGCACGGTCGCCGAGATGAAGAGTTTTTCGAAGGCTTCGGAGATAATCCATCTTACGCAGCCCGCGGTGAGCCTGCAGATACAGACCCTCGAAGAGACCTTCGAGACGAAGCTGTTTGACCGCTCTTCCAACACGGTAACCCTTACGCCAGCCGGCGAGATACTTTACAAATATGCAAAGGACATCCTCACCCAGTATGATGCCGCGGAACGGGCTGTCAGCGGCATAACCGGGCTGGTGAAGGGCTCGATGACTATCGGAGCCAGCACCACCATAGGCAATTATCTTTTGCCCCGTGTGATCGCCGAATTCCGCAAGGTCCATCCAAAGATAAAGATACACCTGCTTGTAGGCAACACCAAAAGGATCACGGAGCTGCTTAAAGGGGGGGTAATAGACCTTGGACTGGTCGAGGGGTCTGTAACAAAATACAAGCTTACGACCGAAAAGCTGATCTCAGACGAGCTTACGCTGATCGTCCCTGCCGGTCATCATTGGGTAAAGCTTGGGGATGTGTCCATACTGGAGGTGCTTAAAGTGCCCTTTGTGTTCCGCGAAGAGGGCTCAGGTACAAGGCAGATAATAGAGCACTATCTTGGGGAGCACGGCATCTATCCTCAGGACATGACATGTTCCGCCATCCTGGGCAGCACCGAAGCCATAAAGGATGCGGTGGAAAACGGTATCGGTGTTGCAATCGTCTCCCGGTGGGCGGTCCGCAAGGAGCTTGCCCACGGCACCCTTAAGGCCCTCAGGTTCAAAGAATGCGAAATGTTCAGGGAATTTTCGCTCCTCTTTAACAAAAACGCGGTAAGCACTTACTCCGTCGATACCTTCTATAACTACCTTAAGGGCTTTCCCCTGCATAAACTCCTGGAAAACGCGCTGTAAAACTTTTTTCCCCCATCATTCCTGCAGAAGAGAAAATAAAACCTGTTTTTTATCAGCTTTTTATTTTTTGATGATATAATCTTTAAAATCCTCAACCCCTTTAAATTAAAAAAATCCTCAAAAACGGAGGTCTTGTTTCAGCCGGTATGGATGAGAGCGCCGGGATTTACTTAAACGACAGGGTTGTCCCTCTTGCCCAAGCCAGGGTCTCCGTCCTCGATCACGGTTTTCTTTATGGGGACGGGGTTTACGAGACCATGCGTGTTTACGGCGGCGTCGTCTTCATGATGGAAGAGCACCTTGCCAGACTGGAAAATTCCGCTTCGTTAATAGAGCTAAGGCTGCCCAAAAGCCCTCGCCAGATGAAACTTGCGATCTATGAGACGCTTGAGGCCTGCGGACACAAAGATGCGTATCTAAGGGTGACCGTCTCCAGGGGCGAGGGCCCCATCGGGTTGGATCCGGAGCTTTGCCCCCGTCCTACTTTCTTTGTCTATGCCGGCAGGCTGACCCCCCCGTCCCGCGATTACTACGAAGAAGGCATAACCCTGGCGGTGGCAAATACAAGGCGAAACCTCCGGGAGGCCCTTGACCCGCAGATAAAGTCCCTCAATTTCCTGAACAATATCAGGGCAAAGATAGAAGCCAAAAAAGCGGGCGCCCATGAGGCCCTTATGTTGAACCACAGGGGGCATCTGGCAGAGGGCACCACGAGCAACATCTTTTTTGTGTCGGAGGGCGCGCTCCTCACGCCGGGACCGGAATGTGGTATTTTGAGAGGCATTACAAGAGATACGGTCCTCGCCATGGCCCGAAGGATGGATATGAAGGTGGTGGAAGGCGAGTTCACTGAGGAAGACCTCCTTGGCTCATCGGAGGCCTTCATTACCAGCACTATCATGGAAGTGGTCCCCGTCAGCCGCCTGATCGGGGCCCCCTCTCACACACATACAGGGATAAGGGATTTTCACGGGGTGGGCGATATCACGAAGGCGCTGATGGCGGAGTACAGGAAAGAGGTTTTCTCATACGTCCAGAACACCAGGGCGGCCGGGCCTTCGATCTGGGGCTTTACCGAGTGAAGGCGGGCTATTTGGGGATGGACAGACGGTCTGTAGCTTCAGCCATAGAGCAGTCGGTACTGAAACCCACGGCCACGGCGGAGGAAGTCCGCGGGGCATGCCGGGAGGCGGCGGACTATGGTTTTTACGGCGTATGCGTAAACCCCATACACACGGCCACTGCAAGAGCCGCGGCCGATTCCATGAAGACGTTGGGAAAAACAAAAACAAAAATAAGGATCGTCACGGTAATAGCCTTCCCCCTGGGCAGCGCTTCCCCGGCCGCAAAGGTGTATGAGGCGATGAGGGCGGCGCAGGATGGATCCGACGAGCTTGATATTGTAATGGCGATCCCATTGGCGATGGAAGGGGACTGGCGGGGCGTGGAAAAGGACATATCGGACGTTGTTGCGGCCACCCCAGGGCTCGGTCACAAGGTGATCATAGAGACAGCATATCTCAAAGGTCCGCAAGAGATGGAGCAGGCCGTCCTTGCCGCCCTCCGGGCTGGGGCCTCCTTCATAAAGACATCTACCGGCCATTCGCCAAAGGGAGCTACCGTCCAGGATGTTATGGCGCTCAAAAGGATCGTAGGCGGCCGTGCGGGCATCAAGGCCGCGGGAGGTATTCGCACCCCGGAGGCGGCAATCGAGCTCATACAGGCCGGGGCCGCAAGGCTGGGCACATCGTCTGGAGTGCAGATAATCGAGGGTCTTTAAGCGAAGTTTTTCTTTCCAATATTCAAACGAAAAAAATCATCTGATCTAAAATGGGGGCTAATCCCTGATCTTTATGAACAGACCCAGGGAAAATACCGCAAAGGACAATGGTATCGTCCAGGCGGCGGCAAAAGGCGGCAGTAGCCCCGAGTACCCCAGCGAAAGACTGAAGGTATAGACCAGCCAGTAAAAGAGGCTTACTGCCATCCCTAAAGACGCCGCCGCCAGGCCGCCCATACCCCTTCTAAGGGAAATGGCGACGGCAAAAAGGACCATGAAGAAATTCACTATGGGATAGGCGAGCCTCGAATTCATGTCCACATCCAGTTTGATGCTCCGGATGCCCGCCTCCCTCAGCCGCTTCGAATAACGGTAAAGTTCAGTTATCCCCATTTCGTCGGCGGTGAGCACCTGACTGTCCAGGAACCCGGGTTTTATCAGATCGGAGATGTCCATCCGGGCCAACCTGACCGCCTTTGGGTGCGCAAAGTCATAGAGCATTACATTTTTAAGCACCCAGCGCCCAGCTTGGTACGTTGCCCCCTCAGCCTCGATCTTTCCGGAAAGCATCCCGTTTTTGAACTGGAATATGTCCACCTTTTTGGCCGAGCCCAGTTCCTTCGAATACAGGCTGAAGCGCACCAGAGATCCGTCATCCGCTCTTATCCAGATGGTCCCTTCGTTAAAGAACGTTATCCCCGAGGGTCCGGTCATGGTCTTTGCCTTCCGCATGGCGGCCGGGGCGGTAAACTGGCTTAGCCCGAAACTTGCCAGCGTCAGAAGCGCCCCGGTAACGGCAAGGGGCATAAATAGAGCTCGCATCCTGCCCCCGGCGGCCATGATAGCGATGGTTTCCCTGTTTTTCCCCGCGTGGCCCACCGTGAAGAGGGCGGCAAAAAGCACCGCCATCGGCATTGTGTAAACAATATACTGAGGCAGCACAAGCACAGCGTACATGAGGAGACTTGCTGTCCCCCTGTCTTTGAGCTTGTCCATGGCATTTATCAGGTCAAAGCAGGACAGCATCGCCGAAAGCCCCAGGGCCACGACCATAAAGGCCGACAGAAATTCCTTAAGGTAAAGGCGCTTTAAAAGTTTCATTGGGCATCGACCTTCCTGAACGCCAGGAGCGAAACGCAAATGAGGATGGCAAAGGGTGCCCAGCCGCCGGCCGCGGGAGGGATCTTTCCGGATTGCGCAAGTTTTTCAAAATAGATAAGAAGGGCGTAATAGATGGAAAATACGGCCGTGCCCAGGGCCAGCCCTCCAAGCCTGGCCTTTTTGCCTGCGTACAGGGAGAGGGCCGGGGCCAGAAACATTATCGCAAGCGAAAACAGGGGGAAAGTAAGCCTGCGGTAGAACTCCAGCATGCTGATGGTCCTTGGCAGGCCCTGTTCGGTCGCGGCCTCCGCCAGTAGCCCCCTGGGCGTCAATTCCTGGCGCATTGCGGACGGTCCTTCCAGGTCAAGCGGCAGAACAAGCCTGTACTCGCGAAAAAATATCTCCGTAAGCCGGGGCCCCTTCTCAAGGCTGGCCAGACCGCTCTTCAGGTTAAAAAAGATGGAGCTGCTTCCCCCATCGGCCAATTTCATGCTGGCGTTCCTGGCGTATATTACAACGGGCCTTTTATGGTTCCTGTCATCATAAATGAAGACATTGGAGAGGTTCCCGTCCTTTGAGCCCCCGGCGTATATCACGGTGTCTTTTATAAAGGTGTTGAAGACCCCGGGCTCTATGGCATAAGGGGCCCTTTCCCTGAGCGTACCGGATATGGAAAGCCTCACCTCTTTTCTGCCCGCCGGGCCAAGGTAAAAGCTTACAAAAAAGCCAAGGGCCGCCGCCATCACCCCAATAATGAACACCGGCACGGCCGCCTGCCTGAAGGGCATCCCGCTTGATTTAAGGATAACCAGCTCATTGTCCGCGTTCATCCTGCCGTATACGTAGAGCACGGAGAGTAGAAAGGCCATGGGCAGGGTCAGGAGCATCAGCTCGGGCTGGATATAAAGGATGATAAGCAGCAGTTCCCCGGGACTTGCCCCCACGCTCGACAAAAGCCTGGAAAGCCTGAGCACCTTTTCCATCATCAATATGAAATTAAGGAGGGGCAGGCTGATGAGCATTGCCAGGGCAAGTTCGTTCAGTATGCTTTTATGGATCGTTTTCACAACCTTGATTTTAACATTTCCCCGGCTGGCCTTTTCTTGTTACCGGCGCCTGGTAATGGCAATACCGCCGGGCTGGTCTGAATGTTACAGGGATTTTTTGTGTTTTGCTTGGTTTGCTTTGCGGGGGATTTTATTATTTTTGTTTTTTCAGTATATGGAGCTTATTCTGCCAGTTCTTTTGTCCACAATTACCGTATCTATTACTTTATCGTCCCCGTTTTTCACTTCCGCTTCAAAAAAAGTGCTTTTGTCCCGCATCCCGGACACATTCACCCTCTCCGGCAGGTAAAATTTTCTTATTGCCTCCCCTGCCTCACCGGGTGTCTTCACATCCCTGCCAGCCCCGTACCATCCCCACCTGGAACCCTTGCAGTATCCTCCCAAAGGGCTGCACCGGCAGTTTCTGGTCCCGCAACAGGAGGCCGGCGCACATTCAGATCCCCCCAGGGCATATCTCAACGGCGGCCTGATGATCCCCGCAATTGCGAGGCCGGCCACGATGACACCGAAAACAAGTGTAATGAGCGCCGCTTTTTTCATTTTTCCAGGTCCTCCCTCATTCCGGCCGCCACGGCATCTTATTCATCGGGTAGAGCATAACTAAAAAATATAAAGGAGTTATGTAGGGCGAATCATGTAAGGGCGCGGGGTTCACAGGCCTTCTCCCTGGCCAGGAATAAATACCCTGAAGGTAGTCCCCTTCCCCTCTTCGCTTTCAACCTCGATCCGCCCCTCGTGGGCATCCACCAGCTCCTTCACAATCTCCAGTCCGATGCCGATGCCTCCCCCGGAGGATTTATAGAACCTCTCAAAAATAAAAGGCAGCGCGTCATCACCGATGCCACACCCGTTATCAGCAACCTCAACGCAAGTATCCTTGCCGTTTTTAAAGGCCTGTATCGCTACCTTGCCATCTTTCCCCACGGCCTTCAGGGCATTGCTCACCAGGTTTACCACTATCTGGTTGAGCCTTTCGGGGTCTGCATGCAGTTCCAGCTCATCCGGGCACAGGATCTCAAGCGAGGCCTTCTTGTCCAGGCAAAGCCCGGCAAATGTGTTTTTTATGTTTTCTAAAATAGGCCTGACCCTACAGGGTTTCTTTTGAAGAAACATTGCTCCTGCCTGGGTCCTTGAGAGTTCTTCCATCCCGTCAAGCAGGTTTTCGAGCCGCAAGGTCTCCTCGTACAGAGACTGGAGCTGTGCCCCGTCCACCGGGATGAGCCCGTCGATCATTCCCGCTAGCTCTCCTCTCATTGCCGCAAGCGGTGTCCTTATATCATGGCTGACATTGCCCAGCAGCTTTTTTCTGAGGGCCTCCTGTGCTTCGAGGAATTTTGTAAGCCTGTTGAAAGTGGCAGACAGCCTTGCGACCTCATCATGGCCCGAGACCCTGACCCTGCTGCGCAAGTTCCCCTCCATAATGCCTTCCGCCGCCGCGGCCAGCCTCTTGAGCGGGTCTGTCAGTATCCAGGAAAAAAGGATGCTCAGTGCAAACGCAACGCCGCCCAGTGCGATAACGGAAAACAGGCGGAACATATCCGAACGCCTCACAAATGTGTCCCCTCTTTCAGGCTGCGGAAAAAACCCCGCCTCCAGGCTCCCTATCTCATGCCCGCCAAAGAAAATAGGGTAGGAAAAAAACCGGGCAGGTCTGCTTTTCATGTCCGAGCGGGAGACGGCGAGCACCTTTTTTTGAATAAGGGGCGGAAGGGCCTTCAGAGACTGCTCCGAGCCGGCAATAAGGACATGCCGGCTGTCAAAAAGCCTGATATCCAAGCCCATCATCATTGCCCAGACGGCGTCTTTGGAGGCCGCGTCCCGGCTCCAGGCCGAATTTTTTGCGTATGATGATTCCAGGCCGGCCATCACCCAATAGACCCTGTCTTCAAGCTGCCCTTCTTCGTACTGGCGGAAGTCCCGGAGCATCAGATGCCTTATCACAAAGGAGGCTGCCAGCGCGATCATGACCACTGCCATGAGAAGGAGGAAAAACTTAAGCCGGAGTCCTCTAAGCATCGCGCTCCGCAACGAATTTATATCCGAGCCTGTGAACGGTGATTATCAGCGCCGGGTTCCTGGGGTCGTCCTCGATCTTCTGTCTGATGTTCTTGATGTGTACGTCGATGGTGCGGTCAAAACCCTCGAACAGGTGGCCGAAGGCCTTGTCTATGAGTTTCTCCCTCGTAAAAACCATATGCGGCGAGCAGGCAAAGGCCAGCAGTATCCTGAATTCGCTGGGGGTAAAGTTGACGGGGGAACCGCTTTTTTTCACCTCGTATTTAAGCCCGTCGATGCAGAGAGAGCCTTTATTGAAACTCATGGGAGGCCCGGCCTCCGCGCTTTTTTCCTGCGCGCCCGGCCTCTTAAGCACCGCTTTTACCCTGTACACCATCTCACGGGGGTTGAAGGGCTTCACTATGTAATCGTCCGCCCCCAGGGCAAAGCCCGCGATCCGCTCTTCCGGGGAGGACTTGGCCGTTACCATTATCACCGGGATGTCTCCGATTTTTTTAATCTCCCGGAAGACCTCTTCGCCGCCCATGCCTGGAAGCATAAGGTCCAGCATCACAACGCAGGGCCGATGCGCGGAGGCCGCGCTTATGGCCTCCTGCCCCCTCTGGGCAACGGACACTGTGTATCCCGCCTGCTCAAGATATACCTTTATGACTCGGGCGATCTTGGGGTCATCCTCTACGACGAGCACGCACTTGTTAGCCATACAATTAATTTATTATAAGCGAAAACAGAAAAGGCAAAAAAGGCAAAAAAAGCATTTTCCCGCAGCGAGTCAGGCCTGCGCTCAAAATTGCTGATTTTGGGCTTTTCATAACTTCTTAATATCACGGAGGTATCCTAATTCAGGAACAGCAAAACAAATGAAGGAGGCGCGAAGATGAAGCAGGTTCTTTTAAAAGCGGCGTTCTTTGTGTCAGCCACGTTGCTGCTGGCCGGGCTGGCGTACGCCAGCGGGCTTCGTGTTACGGGGCAGGCGGGTGACCTGAATGTGGGCGTGATGACGGACAAGACCCCGGCCGCGGGTAAAAATATCGTGCGGGTCCGGCTTACTGACCGGAGCGGAAGGCCTGTCACCGATGCCCTGGTAAGGGTCTACTGGATGATGCCCCCCATGGGGACAATGCCCCCGATGAAGGGATTTGCCGATGCGACGCGTTCAGGCAGCGAATACCGCGCGGTGATAAACCTGGAGTCCTCCGGCCAATGGCATGCCATGGTAAAGGTGAAGCGCGCGGGAAGACTCCTGCCCCCGATGAGATTTGATATCAACGCGGAATAGAAAAAACCGGTTTTTGTGTTTGTGTTTGTGTTGCGCATGAGGGTGTGATGATGTTCCATTTCCGGTTCACGGGACAGCCGGTGGAGCAAAAAAGCAAAAAGCAAAAAGCAAAAAAGGCTTTACGCGGTTTTTTCGTGTGCAACTTGTTTGCGGCAATAAGGTAAAATCTGACATTCATGCCAAATAAAGACATATTTAAAAATAAAAAAGGCAAAATTTGCCGGGCCGCGCTTCTGGTCTTTGTATTTTCAATCTCGGTTGTTCCGGCTTGGGGCGCCACAGCCCGGAAACAGGAGCCCGTCTTTACCAGTGGTGGCGATGTGTTTAACAAGGGTGGCGAGGCGGGGTCTGCCGGGTCTGCGCCCCTTGTCCTTGGTGAGCTCATAAATGAAGCCCTGGCCAAAAATCCGCAGCTTGCGGCTTACGGCTTTCTGGTTTCCGCGCGTGAGCACACGATACCGCAGGTAAAAAGCCTGCCAGACCCTATGGTTGCCGTGGGCTACCAGAACGAGGGATGGGACAGATATTCTTACGGGGACACGATTATGTCCCAATGGATGTTTTCGGTCTCGCAGACTTTTCCCTACCCCGGAAAGCTTGGCCTCAAAGGGGAGATCGCCAGCAAGGACGCGCAATATGCGAAGGAGTCCTATGAGGACCTGAAGCTTAAGATCGTGCGCCAGGTAAAGGACCTGTATTATGACCTCCTTCTTTATTACAAAAACCTGGATATCATAAGGCAGAGATATGATCTTTTTACCCAGTTGGAGAAAGCGGCGCTTGCCCGCTACTCCTCGGGGCTTGCCCCGCAAGAGGAAGTGATACTGGCGCAGACTGAAAAATACACCCTCCTTGAAAAGCGGGAGGAGATGAAACAGGAGATAATTGCCGGCGGCGCAAGGCTGAATTCACTTACCGGAAGACCGGCGGGAATGCCCCTTGGAAGGCCTGTCGAGACCGGTTACATCCTTAATGCCTCCACTGCGGCCCCCCTTGTGGCCGCGGCCATAAGCAACAGCCCGCAAATAAAGGCGGAGCAAAGGCTGGTGGAAGAAGCCATGGCAGGGGTCAGGCTTGCCAAAAAACAGTATTATCCGGACTTTACGGTCACGGGCGCCGTGGACAAAAAGGGCGGGCCTTTTCAGGACGACTGGAGCCTTGTAACGGCAGTAAACGTCCCGCTTTATTACAGGACAAAACAGAGGGAAGGGGTGCTGGAGGCGGATGCGCTCCTCCAAAAGACGCAAGCGGACCTCGAAGCCATGAAACTGTCGCTTTCTTCAGATGTGGAAGTCAATTTCTCCCTTGCGGGGATGGCCGCCCATCATATGGCGTTATACAAAGGGGGGCTCATCCCCAAGACCTACGAGGATTTTGAGGCGGCCCTTTCCGGCTACGTGGCCGGAAGCGTCCCTGCATTGACCGCCATAGACAGGCTCAGATCTCTGCTGGATTACGAATTTAAATATTGGAAGCAGTATGCGGAGAGGCAAAAAGCCATAGCCGGTATAGAGGCCGTGACGGGGCAGACCCCCTATATAACGGAGGGGAGACAATAAATGGGAAAGAAAAACAGGAAGATCATTATTCCGGCCGTCTTCATCCTGGCCATAGCCGTGGCCGGTTACTCACTTTTTAAATTCGGGGAGCATGGGGAAAAGACTCCGGCCGCTTCGCCCAGGGAGAGGTCCGCGGCCGTGCAAAATACACCGGCGGACTCTAAAAAAAATTCGAATTCGGGCGATAGCGGATGGGGGGATGAGTCCGGATGGGGCAACGGGAACGCGGAGGCCCCGACGGTGCAGATATCCCGCGCAAAGCAGCAGCTTATTAATGTAAAGATCGCAACGGCGGAAATAGAGCCCATGCAAAAGGCGATTCGCACAGTGGGGGTGGTCACTTACGATGAGACCCGGTTGGCCACGGTGAATACCAAGGTCGCAGGCTGGATAGAAAAACTTTATGTGGACTACACGGGTATGTATGTAAAAAAGGGGCAGCCTCTGGCAAAGATATACAGCCCGGAGCTCTATGCCACGCAGCAGGAATATCTGAATGTGCTTAAATGGGCCGGGAAGGACAAAAAAAAGGATAAAAAAAACGGGGCAGGCGGAGATGGCGCAGAGGCGGGGCCGATGGGTGCGATGGGCGTGGGCCGGATGCTGGCCAATGATGCCCGCTCTATGGTGGCCGCCGCAAGGCAGAGATTGAAACTCTATGATATCCCCGGAGGCGAGATAAAGCGGATAGAGGCCACTGGCAGGCCCATACGGGACCTTACCATATACAGCCCGGTTAGCGGATATATCGTCCAGAAGGACGCGGTGGTTGGGCTTAAGGCCGCGCCGGGGCAGACCCTCTTTAATGTGGCGGACCTGTCCAGAGTCTGGGTATTGGCCGACGTCTATGAGGACGACCTTTCCCTTGTAGGGACGGGCCAGTGGGCGGACATAAGCATCGGGGCATTTCCGGGAAAGGTCTTCCGCGCAAGGATAGATTATGTTTATCCCTCCATATCGGGGCAGACGAGGACGGCAAAGGTAAGATTTTCCATCCCCAATCCCGGGATGAAACTGAAGCCCCAGATGTATTCGGACGTGCTGATCAACAGCAACCTGGGCAGGAGGCTTGTCATCCCGGCAAGCGCCGTCATAGATACGGGAATGAGGCAGGTAGTTTATGTGGACAAAGGCGGCGGCAACTTTGAGCCAAGAGAGATTACCACCGGCGTAAAGACCGATACCATGGTGGAAGTCCTGAAAGGGCTTAAGCCCGGCGACAGGGTGGCCTCGGAGGGCACTTTCCTCATAGATTCGGAGTCCAGGCTGGAGGGCGTGACGAAATGATGAGGGCTTTTTTCGCCTCCCCGCACCTTATTACTGTCATTCCCCAAAAAAAGGCCGGCTTTATATTTTTACCAATTCTGGAAAGAATGCCCCGCGTTCTATCAGGCATATAACAAAGCGGGCCGGGCGCAATGATCCGTAAGATAATAGAGCTGAGCGCGAAAAACAGGCTGATGGTCTTCATCCTGTTTACTTTCCTGATCGTGTGGGGGATACTCTCGCTTGAGAAGACCCCCCTGGACGCCATCCCGGACTTAAGCGACACCCAGGTGATCGTCTATACGAAATGGACGGGCAGAAGCCCGGACCTGGTGGAAGACCAGGTTACCTATCCGATAACCTCCACCCTGCTTGCTGCCCCCAAGGTGCAGGCGGTGCGGGGGTTTTCCTTCCTGGGCACCTCATTCGTTTACGTCATCTTCAAAGAAGGAACGGATATCTACTGGGCAAGAAGCAGGGTGCTTGAGTACCTGCAATCGGTAAAATCAAAGCTTCCCGCGGGGGCGAGCCCGGAGCTTGGCCCCGACGCGACGGGCGTCGGCTGGGGGTTCGAATACGCCCTGGTGGACGACACCGGAGGGCATGACCTTTCCCAACTGCGCTCGATGCAGGACTGGAACGTAAAGCTTGCCCTGGAGAGCGTGCCCGGCGTGGCGGAGGTGGCAAGCGTTGGCGGGTTTGTGAAACAGTACCAGGTAAATGTAGACCCTGACAAGCTTCTGGCCTACAACGTCCCTTTGACCAGCGTGCTGGCCGCCGTGAGGCAGAGCAACCTGGATGTGGAGGGCAGTGTGCTGGACCTCTCCGGGCGCGAATACATGGTGCGCGGCAGGGGATATATAAAAAACCTGGATGACCTCCGTTATATCTCCGTGGGCAGAGGCGGGGACGGCACCCCCATTTACTTAAAGGACGTGGCCACAGTGGAGCTTGGCCCCAAGATAAGGCGCGGGGTGGCGGACCTGGACGGTAAAGGGGAGGTGGCCGGAGGCATCGTTGTAGTGCGGTTCGGGGAAAACGTGGCAGCCGTGATAAACCGGGTAAAACAGAAGATAAAAAAAGACATAGCCCCAAGCCTGCCCAAGGGCGTCAGGATCGTGACCACTTATGACAGGTCGGACCTCATCAAACGCTCCATAGCCACGCTTAAAGACGAGATAATAAAGCTCTCCATAGCGGTAAGCCTGGTATGTCTTATCTTCCTGTTCCATCTGCCAAGCGCCCTGGTCGTGATACTCACGCTGCCCATAGCCATCCTGATAGCCTTCATCTGCATGTATTACCTTGGCGTCACCTCGAACATCATGAGCCTAAGCGGCATAGCCATAGCCATAGGCGCGATGGTGGATGCGTCTATCATAATGGTGGAAAACGCCCATAAGAAGCTTGAGGAGTGGGAGGGACACGGCCCCCATGGCGGCGGTCCCGGCCTTCGCGGGGAAGCGGGCCGGGTCACCCGGGCGGAAATCATAATAGAGGCAGCCAAGGAGGTGGGCCCGTCGCTTTTTTTCTCGCTTCTTGTCATAACGGCGGGGTTTCTGCCCGTATTCGCGCTGCAGCAGCAGGCAGGCAGGCTGTTTAAGCCCCTGGCCTATACAAAGACGTTCGCAATGCTTTTTTCCTCCTTCATAGCGATAACGCTTACCCCGGTGCTCATGTCTCTTTTCATAAGGGGCAAGGTGAGGCCGGAGCGCGAAAACCCGGTGAGCAGGCTGCTGCACAGGATTTACGAGCCCGTGGCAAGCGTCGCATTGAGGCACAAAAAACTGGTCATCTTGGCTGCCGTTGTCATTCTTGCGCTAACGGTCATCCCGTATAAAAAACTGGGCTCGGAGTTCATGCCGCCGCTTTACGAAGGGACGATACTCTATATGCCTGTCACGCTTCCAGGGGCGTCGGTAGGCACTTCTTCACGGCTCCTTCAGCTCGAGGACAAGATGCTCAAGGAGTTCCCGGAGGTATCCAGCGTCTTTGGGAAGGCCGGCAGGGCGGACACCGCCACTGACCCGGCCCCGCTTGAGATGTTCGAGACCGTGGTCAATTTAAAACCGGAAGACCAGTGGCCAAAGGGCATGACGGTCCGGAAGCTTGAGGACCAGATGAATAACCGGCTCCAGATACCGGGGGTCTCAAACGACTTCACCATGCCCATAAAGGCCCGCGTAGACATGCTGGCAACCGGCATCAGGACGCCCCTGGGCATAAAAATAATGGGTCCGGACCTGAACGTCATAGACGGCATAGGGCAGCAGATACAAGACCGGCTGAAAGGCGCGAGGGGGCTGAGGAGTGTGTACGCCGAAAGGGCGGCAACGGGCTATTTCCTGGATATAGATGTGGACCGGGCAGAGGCCGCCAGGTACGGGCTTTCGGTCGAGGACGTGCAGGACATCATCCAGTCCGCCATAGGCGGGGCTGATCTGACGACGACCGTGGAGGGGCGGGAGCGCTATCCCGTAAACGTGCGGTACAAGCGCGAATTGAGGGGCAATATAGATGCGATCAAGCGGGTATTGGTGCCGGTCGCCATGCCGTCCGGAGGGCCTGTCCAGGTTTTTTCCTCCGCAACCGGTATACCGGGGGCCTCCATGCCAGGAGCTGATAGCGCTTACGGGGGCGGGGGCTCAACCGTTCCCGGCATCACCCTTGCGCCGGACGGATATCCGGGGGCCCGGCCCGCGGTTGCCCAGGTGCCGCTTGGAGAGCTTGCGGACATAAAATTTGTGAAAGGCCCCTCGATGATAAAAAGCGAGGCGGGCTTCCCGGTCTCATATGTATACATAGACTATTCGGGCTCCGACATCGGGGGGTTCATAAAGGAGCTTCAAGGCAGGCTCAAGACGCTCAGCATACCGCCGGGGTATCACATCCAGTGGAGCGGCGAATACCAGTACATGGAGCAGACGGCAAAAAGGCTGAAACTGGTAATACCGCTTACGATACTGCTGATCTTCGTGCTCATATATCTGAACACAAAGTCCGCCGCCAAATCCATTATCGTGCTTTTGGCCGTGCCCTTTTCCCTTGTGGGCTCCTTCTGGTTCCTGTATCTTCTGCACTACAACATGAGCACCGCGGTCTGGGTGGGCCTCATTGCCCTGGCGGGGCTCGACGCCGAAACAGGGGTGGTGATGCTGCTCTATCTGGATCTGGCCTTCGAGAAATGGAGGAGGGAGGGCCGTCTGAAGGGCCGGGAAGACTTGAAGAGCGCCGTGATGGAAGGGGCGGTGAAGAGGATAAGGCCCAAAATAATGACGGTGAGCGTCATACTGGCCGGGCTCATCCCGGTGATGTTTTCCCACGGCGCGGGCTCCGACGTGATGAAAAGGATAGCCGCCCCGATGGTGGGCGGCGTTGTGACCTCCACTTTGCTTGAGCTTATAATCTATCCCGCCATATACATGCTGTGGAAGGAAAGGAGGCTTTTCGGCGGGAACCGCGAGGTCTGACAGGCCCCTGTCTAAAATCTTTTTGGAAATTGGACCGGCTTAACGCCCGGCCTGTTTTTACAACAAACCGCGGCAAAAAAAACACATCTCTTCGCAGCCAATAAAAATTGACAATCCGTTGAAAGTCCTTTAAAAAAAAGGGGAAAAAGCTTTTTGGGTGTTTTTGGCCTTTTTTTTGCTTATAATGACCGGACCGTGATGATCGGGATAGAATTTGGACGGAGGGGAGATAGAATTTAGATGGAGGCGAAAGCCAAAAAAATCTTGACAAAAAAGGACGGGAATTGATATAAAAATGCACGATTCCAAGGTCCGGGGATAGGAAATTAATTTTTAATAACACTGATTTTTAAGAAAACTAGAACCCGGGGGAGGTGATGAGGGCGGAGAGAGCGTACAGGGGAGTGCCCGATAAGGGGAAATAAAAACAACAAATCCGCCTTTGGCGGACGGAGGGGGCAACGATAAGCCCGGCTAACTAACAGGAGGTTAGGAATTGAAGAAGAAGTCCATAGCATTAATATTAGGCTTGTTTTTTGTTTTAAGTTTTGCGGCTACTGCCTTCGCCATTCAGGCAGAGATACCGTCTGAAACCACCGCCATTGTGGCGGCTGGCAGCACCAACATCACCCTCAGCGGAGATTTGAGGGTCAGGGGATGGTTCAAGGACAATCTTACCCAGGCTGGAGTTCCGACCAAGAACGCAAACGATGCGTACTATGACGAGAGGGTCAGGCTTGCGGTTGACGCCTCTTCGGGCCCCGTTTCGGGCAGGATACACCTGGAGTCCAATCTGGGCTCAAATGACGTCTCCGTATGGGGCAACGGCTCTTTCGATGGAAAACAGTCCAATGGGCTTGGAATCCTCGAGGCATGGATAAACTATGCAGGCAGCGGACTTCTGGGCGTACCGTCCGGCATCAAGGTGGGCCATATGCCCCTTGCGCTTGGCCCGGCCCCGCTCTTCTTTGACCACAGGAAGTTTGGTGATGACGCAATCGTTGCTTACGCGAGCCCGGCGCCCAATGTGCATCTGACCGCGCTTACCATCAAGGCAGTGGATCAGTCCCAGGCGACCAATAGCGACAATAAGGACATCGATGCTTATGTTGCGGTGGCCAACGGCGAGTTCGCCAAACAGGAGCTTGGCGTGGACTTCACCTACGTTAACGACCCGAGCGGCGCTTATTTAGCCTCCGGCCAGTCTCTTTCCCTGCAGGATCTTGGTCTCTTCGGCGCTGGTTCTATCTCCGGCATAGGCTACACTGCTGAGGCAGACTTCCAGTTCGGCAAATTGAATGACACTGTGGATGCCTCCGGCTACGGCCTCTGGCTTAACCTTAACTACAAGCTTGCTCCCATCACCATAAGGGCGCTGTTTGCCTATGGCAGCGGTAACGACGGCAGCGATGCCACCAAGAACAAGCAGCTCATCAACTTCCTGTCCAGCGACAGGCGCTACACGCTTGTGTATGAATACACCCTCAAAACTGCGGCAGGCGCGGAGCACACCGGCATAGCCAATACCCAAGTGTATAACGTGGGTATTGACTACAACCCGCTGGCGGCCCTCAAGCTCTCCCTCGACGGTTACTACCTCAGGGCTAACGAGCTCACGGCAGCAGAGACTGCCCTTGGTCAGAACAAGGACCTGGGCACCGAGGTTGACTTCAACGCGACCTACCAGCTTACGAAGAACCTGACTTACTTCTTCAACGCGGGCGTCCTTTCCGAAGGCGACTTCTACAAGAAACAGGCTGCGACTGCCGACACCACCCCCACGGTCATCATGCACGGCCTGGAGATGGCGTTTTAAGCAAAGCCTTAATCTGAAGCACAAAAAAGGGGTCCGGGAAACCGGACCCCTTTTTTTATGCCCTTCGGGCATCGAATGCAATTAATGTAATTAAGGAAGTTCTGATTAACCGTTGGCTCGCTTTGCGCTCGCCTCCCCTTTTTTTATGCCTCTTCAAGGTGAAAAAAAAGGAAACAAAAAGGGAGGCGGATGGTTTGAGCGCAGCGGGTGACGCGGGCGCGTAACATGATGCAACGGCAACCAGGAAGACCCGGCGCGGTATACCGTCATGCAGGCAAAACAGGTGAGACGGCGCTTAGAGGAGCGAATGCCGTCCGCCCCCCACAAATTTCTGCTGGGTTTTCTTGAAGCAAGATTTGATTTTATGTATGATTTTGTAACTTCTTCATGAGCGCATGCAAATTGGTCCGCTCCATGCCCACCCAGCGGGCCGCGCGGGTTTGAGAAAAAGTTTCAGGCTACTTTTTTTATCGCATTGCCCTCACATTCGGGGAACATGATAATGGCGGGATGAACAGCAAAGGCCTTTGCCATCTGCTCAGCGCGTTTCTTGCCGATCTCCACCTTCCCGTTTTCAAGGAGGCTGATATTTGTGGCATTGATGCCGGTTCTCCTTGCAAGCTCGGCCTGGGTCCAGCCTTTCAGCTCCCGAAGTGTTCGAATGACCTCGCCCGTGGTTATTTTTATATGCGGTTTTGCCGGTATGAATTCATTTTTGTCTTTGCTGCGCATTGCACCTTCCTCCTGATATTTGTGCGGCGTTATTTCAAGGACAAAGACAGTTACAATTTCGCGCTCTACGCGATAAATGATCCTGTATTGAGCGTTCAGCCTGGAGGAGCGCTGTCCCGAACGGTCCCCTTTTAATTTTTCATCATGGAAGCCGGGGAACTCCTTGAGTTTTCCGGGACCATGCCTGAATACAATGTCTTTCCACAGTTCATATTTTCTAACAACGTCTTCCGGAAGCTTCCGGCACGTCTTCCCGATATCCCGGTGCTCCAGAATTTGCCACATTATTAATTATGATAAGTTATTAAATTAGACAAGTAAAGAGGGGAATTACTCTGCGCCCCGTTTTATCCCGTACTTCTTCATGAGCGCATGCATGTTGGTCCGCTCCATGCCCACTTCGCGGGCAGCGCGGGTGACGTTCCAGCCGTTTCTCTCCAGGGCCTCAAGCACGAACGCGCGCTCCAGGCGGTCCGCGGCCTCGCGTCTCAGCCTCTTTTTTTCCGCCAAAAACTCCTTGAGCGTTTTAGGTTTTTTTGTTTTTTCTGCTTCAGCTAAAGCGGCCTCAGCCGTTTGCGGTACAGATAATTCCGGCTCGCCAGTTGTTTCACCACGGCTCCCTTCCGGCACTCTCCGCTTCGCTCCCTGCTCTCCGGATTTCATTGACTCCCCGGCTTTTTCCCCTCTACCCTCACCCTCCAGCAATATCTCCCTTTCTCCGATGGTCTTAGAGCGGGCAAGCACAACCGCACGGTGGATAACGTTTTCAAGCTCCCGCACGTTGCCTTGCCAGGCATAGTCCATAAGCAGCTTCATGGCCTGGGCCGATATGAACTCCACGTCCTTTCCCGTCTGGCCCGAATATTTTTTAAGGAAATGGTGGGCAAGCGCGGGGATGTCGTCCCGGCGGTCCCTGAGCGGCGGGACCCTGAGCGGAAAAACATTGAGGCGGTAATAAAAGTCCTCCCTGAATTCCCCGCTTCTTACCATCTCCAGCAGGTCGCGGTTCGTGGCCGCGATGAATCTCACGTCGGCCGCGAGGGTCTGTTTTCCCCCGACAGGACGGTATTCCTTTTCCTGCAGCACGCGCAGCAGCTTGGCCTGCAACTGGAGCGGCAGGTTGCCGATCTCATCGAAAAAAAGCGTGCCCCCCTCAGCCAGCTCTATGAGCCCCTTCTCGGTGGCAGCCGCGCCGGTGAAAGAGCCTTTCATGTGGCCGAAAAGCTCGCTTTCCATGATGGTCTCGGGTATCGTCACGCAGTCTATCACCATGAACGGCCCTTCCCTCCTGGGGCTGTTGAAGTGAATGGCCCTGGCCACAAGCTCCTTTCCCGTGCCGGACTCCCCGGTTATCAAGACGGTGCTGTCCACTCCTGCCACGGTGGAGACAAGCTCGAACACCCTTTGCATGGGCGCGGAGCTTCCGACCATGTTTTCCAGGCTGTAAAGCGCCCTGACCTCGCGTTTGAGCCTCAGGTTTTCAGTAACGAGTTTTTTCCTTTCGAGACATCGCTTAACGGTAAGCAAAAGATCCTCGGGGTTTATGGGTTTTTCTATGTAGTCGTAGGCCCCGTAACGGAGGGCGGCCACGGCGCCGGGCACCGTGCCGAAGCCGGTGATTATTACGACCTCTGTTGCGGGCGATATCTCCTTTACCCGCTTCAGAAACTCGATGCCGTCCATCTCCGGCATCTTGAGGTCGGAAAGCACAAGGTCCACGGAGAAAGTGCCGGCGAAGGACAGGGCCTCCTTGGGGCTCGCCGTGGTCTTAACCCAGTGGCCGGCAGGCTCCAGGACGCGGCGGGCGCTCTTCCTTATTATCTCCTCGTCGTCAAGGACAAGGATCTTCGCCATTGAAAACTCTCTCCTTGAGAGCGTCCCTAACCACGGCCAGAAGGGACTCCGGGCTGAAAGGTTTTTCTATATAATTGTAGGCGCCCGTCAATGTGGCCTTTACGGCGTTGTCAAGCGTGCTGTACCCGGTCACTATTATCACCTTGGCATCCGGGAGCCTTTTTTTTATCTCGGCCATCACTTCCAGGCCGTCCATGTTGGGCATCTTCAGGTCCGTCAGCACGAGGTCGTATCTCTTGGCGTCGATCATCTTCAGGGCGTTGGGGCCGTCCGCCGACGTGTCAATATCGTAGCCCGCGGGCCGGAGTATCCGCTCGCAGCTCATCCTGACTATCTGCTCGTCATCAATTGCCAGGATTTTGTGACTCGCCGCTTTGTGCATTTCTCCACTCTCCTTTTCTCTGTACCGGGAGCCTTATGAAGAAGCTGGCGCCTTTGCCGGGCCCGCTTTTCACCAGGATGTCTCCCCCATGCTTTTTAATGATGCCGTAGCTGACGGAAAGCCCAAGCCCCGTCCCCTTTCCAACGGGTTTGGTGGTAAAGAAAGGCTCGAATATCTTCCCTACGTTGGCCTCCGGGATGCCGGGGCCCGTGTCGCTGAACTCCGTCTCTATTATGTCCTTTCCGTCCACATTAAGGGCTCTCGTGGCTATATTTATGGCGCCCTTTTCGTTCATGGCGTCAGATGCGTTCAGAAGCATGTTTAAAAAGACCTGCTGTATCTGGTTCGGGTCCGCCAGGACGGAGTGCAGCCCCGGCGCAAAATCAAGGGAGAAGTTTATGTTGTAAAAACGCGCCTGGTGCCTTATCATCGCCACGGTGGCCTCAAGAAGGGCGTTCAGGTTTATCTCCGCCATCTCAAAACCCGTTCTCCGCGAGAAGCCCAGCAGCCCCTTAATTATCTTTGAACACCTTTCGGCCTGCTCTATGATGACCTGAAGGTCCTCATGGCCCTGGGCGTCCGCCTGCGGGGTGCGGTCCTTAAGCAGGTGGGCGAAGGTGACCACGCCCGTAAGCGGGCTGTTAAGCTCGTGGGCAATGCCTGCCGCCATCCTTCCCAGGGAGGCCAGCTTTTCCGTGTTGATGAGCTCATCCTGCGTTTTTATTATCTCCTGCGCCTTTTTCTTGACCTCGTCCTCCAGGGTGTGGGTCCAGTTCTCCATGTCCTGCCTGTAGCGCTTCATGTCTTTGGCCATGGAATTGAATATGTTCGCCAGAAGCCCCATTTCGTCCCTGGTGTTTATGTTTATGGGCTCATCCAGGTCTCCTTTTGCTATCCTCATCATGCCGGACTCAAGCTGGGCAACGGGCTTTGAGACAAGTCTGTAGAGGATGACGCATAGAAAGGCGGAGATGCCCAGTACAAAAAGCACGCACGCAAGGATGATGGAAACCATATCGGAGTGCACAATGCGGACCACTTCGGCCGAGTGGACGCCCGCTTTTAAGAGGACCCTTTGCTCGAAATGTATGAACAGGAGGCCAAAGATGAGGCTGCCGAAAGTCATTACCGCGCTCACTGAAAGGATCAGTTTCCCGGCCAGGGAATGGCGGGACTTGCCGATTTTAATCATTCCAACGTATTTTATCACAAAGGGGAAGGCCGTTTCCCGCCCACTCCTCCCTCACCCCAGCCCCTCTTCCCCTTTACCCTGGCGCTTCTCCCAAAGGGATAGGGGGCCAGGGTCCGGATAAGATTGGGAGAGGGGAAAGAAGACTCAAAAGACGCTGAGCTGTGCCGCAGGTATGTAACGGATTACATAAATTATGTAACGGATTACATAGCGAGCGGAGTTCTGGAACCTCAATGTGCTGATTTTTAAGAATTTTAAACGAGGCACGCTTCTTGCCTATTAGTCTTCTGAAAAGGAGTTTTAGGAATGGCAAAGCAAAAAAAACAAAAAAAGCAAAAAAAGATTTTTCCCCAGGTCACGGTCTGTCTTCTGATTTTTTTCGTATTTGCGGTCATGCTCTCCTGCGGCCCGGCGTGGGCCAGAAGGAAGGCGGACACCGCGCGTGAACAGAAATGGGAGGAGCGGTCTGGCGGCATCAGCATGATAACGGGGCATATAGAGGCTGTTACATCCCGGTCCATCGAGGTGGCCGGGAATTTTTATACCTTTGACGGAGTACCCATATCGAACGAACAGGGGAAGGCGAGCTCCCCGGCCCAGCTCATCAGCGGCAGAGAGGTGAAGCTGTTTTTCCGGAGGGGCGTGCTCATGGGGATCATGGTGGTCGAGCACCGCTTCATACAATGAAAAGTTGGGAGAAAGTTGATTCGATGAGGAAAGCGGGGAGGGACATTTTTTTCATGAAACGCCATGCCGTGCTTTTGTTTGCCCTTGTGCTTTGTCTGGTTTTCCCCGGCGCCGCGCTGGCCATGTCAAACAGCGATTACTCCATTGTCCCCTCATATGTCGTGCAGAACGTGCCGCCCAACATAATGATCCTTCTGGACAACTCGGGGAGTTTTTACAATTTCGCCTACAGGGACAGCGGCAACGACTGCACCGAATGCGCGAACTCCAAATGCACGATCTCCGCGCCCCCATGCACAGGGTTCGATCCCACGGAGACCTATTACGGATACTTCAATTCGAAAACCTGGTACCAGTACTCAAGCAGCAGGTTCGCTCCCGACTCCACGAACCCCACCAATGCAACCATAGGCAGCAGCGTCGTCAACCCGGACACGGCCAACGACTGGGACGGCAACTTCCTTAACTGGCTTACGATGCGGGAGACCGACGTGGCCAGAAAGGCCCTGACGGGCGGACTGTGCACCGGTGCGCATGGGTGCGGCTATAATGGCGGAACGGACAGCAAGGGCTTTGACAGGCTCGTGGGGATAGGTGTGGACTCCGTGAGCCTTCGGGGAGGATATAAGCAGTTCCCAAGTTCTTTGGAGCCGAACAATTATTCGCCTTATACCAGTAACAACATAATTTTTGAGTGGACCGACAACGAATCATCCGGCAATTTCAACGTAGTGAACAATGGAGGGAACTGCCCTGGCAGCTCGACTTGCAACTACAACGTGAAGGTTCAGGTGCCGGTGGGTGTCAAAGGGGTTCTCCAGAAGGTGGTCGGGGCGAAGGCCAGGGTGGGCCTGGCCACCTTCGGGGCGCCCTGGAACGAGCCTGACGCATACGGGTATACCGGCAACGGCGATGGGGCCAACGTCCAGGTCAACATCGGCGGAGGCGTCCTTAATTCCGTGATAAACAAGATAAATAATGTGAAGCCCACCTCCAACACGCCTCTTGGGGAGGCGCTTTTCGAGGTGGCGGGCTATTTCGGGCAGGTGTCCAGTTATTTTAACCAGATCCCAAGCCCCGGGCCGGGGCCCAAGTATACCGGCGGCAGCTATGCCACTTCGAATGCGGGCGACGACCCTTACAACTACGGCACCAGCGGGCATCCGCAGTATCCCCCGTGCGCCAGGAATTTTGTCCTCCTTGTCACGGACGGAGAGCCGTGCGAGGACGGCGAGATACCTTCTTCCATAATGAGCTGGGCCGCGCAGCGGTCTCCCTTTGTGTGCTCGAACACGGGCGATCTGGGCAACGGCACGCTCGACGGAAGCTGCCCTGCCATGTGCTCTGACGGCACCACTCCGCCTGGCGGGTCTGCCTGCACCTCCGCCCTGACGTGCCAATGTCCCTCCGGAACGATCGCTTATCCGGCGGAGTCGTCCTTCGAAACCTGCCCGGCGGGCAATGCCGCGGCCGGGCTGGAATCCGTTGCGCTCTGGATGCACGACGGAGATCCCACCGGGATAGGCGGCACGGCGGACGATATCCGGCAGAACATGGCCAATAAACCAGGCGGCATCAACAGCCTGAACCTCTATACGGTCTTTGCCTTCGGGCACGGCTTCAGCTCCACGCTGCTTAAATATGCCGCGATAAACGGCGGGTTTACCGGCAGTTCCGATTACAAGCCGGATGTTGGGTCCGAGAAAGAATGGAGCTCAAACGGGTCCGGCGAGCCGGACAACTACTTTGAGGCCTCCGAGGGCACCGACCTTGAAAGCGCCCTGACCGATGCGCTTTCCTCCATGCTCAAGCGGGCCTCTTCGGGCACCGCGGCATCTGTGCTGGCGTCCGGGCAGGGCAGCGGCGCAAGCCTGGTGCAGGCCGTCTTCTATCCGAGACGCGCCTTCGGCAATGACGTCATAGACTGGAGCGGCGCCGCGCACGACTACTGGTTTTACGTGGACCCTTATTTCAGCAACAGCAACACGCTGGAACCGTCGGACGGAGACTATTATATGACTCTGGGGAACGGGACAACCCCGGGGGTGGGAGACGACGTCATATCGTTCTACTTCGATCCGAACAAGGGCAACACCATGGCCGACAGGTCTCTTTCCAAGTCAGACGGCTCGGCAGGTACCGAAGTCACACCTACCGAGCCTTTTGAGCAACTTAAGGACCTCTGGGAGGCGGGCCTGCAGCTTTGGAGCGAAAGCCCGTCTTCCAGGAACATTTACACCAACATACCCACCCAAACCGGCATCGCCAATATGGTCTCGTTTAATTTGACCAACGCATCCATTATCGGGAGCTATCTTAATGTAAGCAACCTCTACAACGGGGTGAACAGCGTTATCCAGTGGACCGAAGGTTATGATCTAACCGGGTACGACCCGGACAACGACGGAATAGACGATTACAGAAGCAGGCTGGTCGACGCCACCGGCAGCGGGAGTTACAACGTATGGAAGCTGGGCGACATACTCAACTCCACCCCCAGAATCGTTTCCTGGATGCCGCTTAACAATTATGACAAGGCTTACGGGGACACCACCTATACCGAATATACCAACAGCTCCCAATATAAAAACAGGGGCACGGTTTACGCAGGGGGCAACGACGGCATGCTCCACGCCTTCAACCTGGGCCTGCTCAACGCGACGGGTCCGTTTGGCGTTTCAAACGCCGTGGCGCAGTTGGGATGCCAGGATGGATCAAGCCCTCCCAACTGCCAGACAGGTCCTGCCCTTGGAGCGGAGAGGTGGGCTTTTATCCCGGAAAGCGTCCTTCCGTATCTGCAGTATATCGCCGGGGTAGACTCCAGCATCATCAATGGGGAGAATTACGATGAGGGACCAAGCTACAGCCACATCTACACCGTGGACCTCACCCCGTATGTTTTTGATGCCTCGATCGGAGGCTGCGGGAACGGATCGGATTACTGGGACTGCCCCAAGCAGGAATCAACCTGGAGGACGATACTCATAGGCGGAATGCGCCTGGGAGGAGCGAGCGCACCGGCAAGCAAAAACTGCTGCTCCATCGAAAACCAGACCAGCAGCTGCAATTCGAGCAACACGTGCAGCCAGTCCTGCAACCAGACCAACAGCCCCGACGTCACCTGCAACACGACAAACGGCTGTAACGCTTACTGCGTGGGCACGCCCGCCACGGACCCGTTCGGAAACGCCATAGGCTATTCCTCTTATTTCGCCCTGGACATAACGGATGAGAATAACCCCAAACTGCTTTGGGAGTTCACCAGCCCCTCCCTGGGGTTTGCCACCAGCGGGCCTGCGGTTGTGCGCGTCAGCGCAAACGATGACCCCAATGGGTACTCCAAAAACGGGGAATGGTTCGTCGTCTTCGGGTCCGGCCCGACCGGCCCCATAGATACGGCCGCCAACCAGTTCCTGGGCTACTCGGACCAGGACCTGAGTTATTTTGTCCTTGACCTGGCGACCGGCAAGCTTGTAAAGACGATCGATACGGGCATACAGGACGCCTTTTCCGGCGACCTCTTCAACGCCACCAACGACTCCGACCAGAACTACAGCGACGAAGCCGTTTTCGGTGGGTACGTGGACGACGGTGACAACAGCGGCGCCTGGACACAGGGAGGGGTTGTCAGGATACTCACGATAGGGGCAAACGGCCAGGAGTTGCGAGATGGCCAGGGCAACCCGGACCCTAACCAGTGGACTTTCAGCAAGGTCATAGACGGCATCGGGCCTGTGACCACGAGCGTCGCCCGGCTCCAGAACAATAACACAAACGCGCTCTGGCTCTATTTCGGGACCGGCAGGGACTACTATTCGCTGTCGGCCATTAACAGCCAGGGCGCTATTCAGCCCATAGTGGACGCCCAGACCAACCAGAATTACCTGGTCGGCATGCAAGACCCCTGCTATGAAGGCACTTCAAAGCTTTTCTGCACCGGGGCCGGCTCCAACTGCTCAGCGAGCTGCACAAACGGCTTGAGCGGGACAACCAACCTTGAGCAGGTGGACCTGAGTTCCTGCGCCGGGGCGACCCTGGGCAGCAGCGATTACGGCTGGTATATGGACCTCGATGCCGCGGGCTGTTACACATATCCGGAGATCATCGGGGACCCGCTGCAGGTCAGCTCCTCATGTGAGCAGTGCCCGGTGCCAAGCGGCTGCCCCACATCCAGCTCGGACAACTACGTCAGCTGCCCTGGAGACACCTCCCTTTGCGGCGCCAACGGCGGCTATTATTACGGGGCCGAACGGGTGATCACGGACCCGGATGCAAGCATTTCGGGCGCGGTCTATTTCACCACTTACAAACCGTACTTCGAGCAGTGCGGCATAGGCGGAAAGAGCTTCCTCTGGGCGGCCAACTACAACAACGGGGCCTGCCTTGCGGATTCCATCGGCAATGAGGGCAAAGGGGTGGCCCTACTGCAGGTCTCTACCGGCAGCATACAACAGATAAACCTGGGCACGTCCCTTAACGGACACGGCGGCAGGAGCTCAAGCTCATTTGAGGGCATGCCGCCCACGGCGCAGGGGCTGGCGCTGTTCACCGCGCCACCGCCGGTAGAGAAGATACTTCACATCAGGGAGGAGCAGTAAGGCTTGAAGGGAAGGGGGAAAAAGGGCTTTACCCTGATAGAACTGCTGGTCGTCCTGGCCCTGATGGCCGTGCTGGCCGCTATCGGGTTTAACCTGGACGGATGGGAAACCAAGTTCAGGGCGGAATCGGACATGAAGCGGGCGTATTCGGATTTGATGAACGCAAGGCAAACGGCGGCAACACAAAAAAGGATGGTCTTCGTGCAAATGACTAACAACGGTTACACGGTCTATGCCGATACGGACCCTGCTCCCGATGGGGACGGACAGCTCGAAACGGGACCGGGACAAGACACTAAACTCACGAAATTATGCGAAACCTTCGGCAGCGGAGTGCAGATCGAAAACCCTGTAAACATCTCCATCTCGCCAGACGGGCTTTTGTCACCTGCGGCGAGCATATATTTTCAATCTCAGAGCGCACCCCAGTTGAACTGTCTGGCGCTGACTCCTACGGACATTTCAATGGGCTTGTGGAACAGCACAAAAAATGACTGTGATATCAAATAGGCATTTTAATAAAAAAGGCGACACGCTGGTAGAGGTCATGATAGCCATGGTCCTCTTCCTATTTATATTCATTGCGGTGCTGCAGACCTCGCTTCTTGCGATAGATTCAAACACCAGGAACATGCTGCGCAACGAGGCTGTAAAAATTGCTGGCCAATCCATGAACATAGCCAGGAGCATGCCCTTTAACAATCTGCCCAATATGGCCGGCCAGGCAAACCCCATTACCATAACCAGGAATTTCAGGAGCTTCCCCGTGAATTATTTGGTGACCAATACGCCTGTAGCCATTTCCCAGGACGATGAGCAGGTTACGGTGCAGGTGGTGTGGCCGTGGAGGGGACAAAGTTACACTTACCGGATACAGACGGTGATAGGGCGATGATGCGGGAAGCTGAAATAAAGACTTATTTATTCCCTCACTCCAGCCCCTCTCCCGAGGGTAGAGGGGGAAAATCCGGAGAGGGAGAAACGAAGAGTAGGGAATATAACGCTGGCGTTCACCGCAAATCGCTTTCAGGCGGCCAGGGCGGCTTTACGCTCATCGAGCTGCTGGTTACGATCGTCATCTCGCTTTTCGCCATCGCGGCGACCACCTCGCTGTTTGGACAGCTCTTCGCCCAGTTCAAGCAGGAAAGCAGGGTGTCCCAGACGGACATAGGGAGCGCCATCGGGCTTCAGTACCTGCAAAAAGATATCCAGGGCGCGGGGTACGGTTTACCATGGAACCTGGGCGGTCTCAATTACAACGAGTACAGCGGCACTGGCAATGCCCTGAACGGCAACGACGCCCCGGCCGGTGCGCCCAGGGCCATATTCAGCATACCCAATGCCGGCGTGAACAACTCCGATTACCTGGTCATAAAGTCCCAATCGACCGGCTTCGCAAGCGACAGCGCCGCGGGCAAATTCAGCATCCTTAACTCAACCGGGCCCAAACAGTGGGGGCAGCCAACTCCGGACCTGAACTACGACTTTTCTCCCTCGGACAACGTTATTGTCGAATCCACCAGCAACGGTACCCCCTCGCTTGTGACCAGCGGCGGCTCTTTCTATGCGCTGTACAACGGCGTAACCGCTTTCGCCCCAACCGGCCCCAGGCAGACGTACATGATCTATGGAATAGCTGATGCAGCCAACGCGCCACACGGTTTGCGCATGCCCTTTAACAGGGCGGACTACTTCATAACCCCGCATGACGGGATCGTCCCGGCCGCCGGGAATTGCCCCGCGCAGACCGTTCCCGTGCCCTCAAGGTGCGCCCCCGGCACAGGGGAGCTTGTGAAGGCGGTCCTGCAACCGGACAGCCAGACCGGCGGGTGTTTCACCTATTACCCTATTCTGGACTGCGTGGGTGACATGAAGGTCGAATTCGATCTTTACGTCAACAATGCGGATGTGCTCAGCAACGACATCTATACGAACCCGCTCAGCGCCAGCCAGATACGCCAGCAGGTGAAGGAGGTCAGGGTATTTATCCTGGCCCAGGAGGGCCAGAAGGACCCCTCCTACAAATATCCGGCAAACTTGAACCCCATCTTCCTGGGGGACCCGGGCGTCGGCGCAAATTACACGCTTGATTTAACCAATGACGCAAATAGCCAGTTGAACTATAGGTGGAAGGTGTACACGATTATCGAAAAACCGATGAATTTGGGCCAATGAAACCGGATGAATTTTAGCCGATGAAAGAGATAAGGAAACTTATAAGACCCATATGCAATGAAAGCGGCCTGACCCTGGTAATAGTCATGGTGCTGTCCGTGGTGGCGCTCCTGATGATGTCCGCCCTCATTTACATGGTGCAGTCCGGCACGGAGATATCGGGCATGCAAAAAAGGTTTACTACCGCGGTTGACGCGGGCATGGGCGGGGTGGACGTGACCAGGCAATTCATAGATACGCAGGGGTCGCCACCCAATTTGGGCGCCATAAATTTTAAGCTTACAACGGAAGGAAGCAATTGCTCCACCATAAAGCTTACGAAGCCCACTTCAGCCTGGGGGGTCTGCAACTCGTCGGTTGTGCTGAACCCCGCGGACAGTCCCAACTCTGCCAATGCCAGCTATGACATGACCGCCACGCTTGGGCAATATACCGTCTACGCAAAGATCGTGGACACCGTGCCGGGCAATACGGCGCAGGGAGCGGGCCTTGTGCAGACCGGGGTAGTGGCCTCCAATTCGGGCCAGACGCCTGTCCAGGCGGTGCCCTATCTCTATACCCTGGAAGTGCTTTCTCAGGGCACGGACCAGAGCCTGCGCGAGCGTTCCAAGCTCACGGCGGTTTACCAGTACTGAAAAAATGAAAACAAGGTTTCTTATAGAGCGCCTCAAGGACTCCCTTTCATCCGTTTTCAAAACAAGCAAGGGCGAGCTCAAAAAAAAGCCGCTCCTTATTGTCCTTGGTTCCACTTTTGTTCTGGTTGCGGGTATTCTGTTTTTTGCGTTTAACGGATCGAAGACCCCCCTACAAAATGCAATGCTCCAAAACGCGGCAAATCCGCGGGCCGCGGCGGGCGAAACGCCTTCCGGACAGGCGGGGCAAAGCCCCCAGGCGGAGCAAAAAAACAGAAACCTCTCTCTTGCGATCGTTCCAGGGCAGGCCTACGCGGGCACGGTGCTCCATCTTTCGGCGGGCGGGTTTAATCTGTCCGATGCCCAGATAGAATGGATGGTGAACGGGATGGCGCGTGTGCCGGACTCTCCTATTGAGTTCGATACAAAAGACCTTTCCAAGGGAGACGTCGTGCAGGCTGATGCCGGCATAAACGGGATGGAAGTAAAGTCAAACAGCGTAACATTAGGAGATGCGCCGCTTACTCTTGAAAGCGTAAGGCTTATGCCGGAGGTCTTCAAGCCGGGCGAAAACCTGTATGTGGATGCCAGTATGGCGGGCGGCGGGACTAAAAACATCGCTTATGAATGGACGGTAAACGGGAAGTTCGCTGGTAATTCAAACAGTCTTGGAATGCCCGTGAAAAGGGGAGACGATGTAAGCGTAAAGGTTACTCCATGCGGAGCCCCCGTATATCAATACGAAAATGGCTGCGGGCAGCCGGTGGTTCTCCAGAGGCGGATAGAGAACATGCCTCCCATGTTCAGCCGGCATGTAAGCACCACGTTTGATGGGACCCTCTACACGGCCCAGTTAAGCGCCACGGACCCGGACGGCGACCCTATTACGTACTCGCTTGAGGGCGCGCCGGATGGGATGAAGATAGACGCTTCGAGCGGGCTGATACAATGGAAGGCGCCGCAGGAGGTTTTTTTGAAGGGCGTCCAGGTGACCGCTGTGGCGAGTGACGGCCACGGGGGCACATCCAGAATGACGTTAAACATAAGCCCCAAGTAGAAGCGGGCAGGATGAACGCTTAATATAAAACCGCGGCAAGTCATAGGATTTTTTGTTTATAGGGGGCGGATGGCATTCGCTCCCCTAAGTGGCGTCTCACCCGTTTTTTTTGCCAGCACACCCTTGTATGCCGCGCCGGGTTTACTGGTGACCGCTGCGTTATGTGACGTGCCCGCGCCACCCCGCTGCGCTCACACCATCCGCCCCCTACAACGGAAAATAAACTATAAGCCTCTATCTTTGATAAGCGCTCCACGGAAAAAGCTATGCAGCGTATTCTCTAAATCACCTTAACCAGTTTTGTTTTCCTTTTTTTCGGGGGCATGGCGAAGCCCCATACCCCAAGGGTGGCGGGCGGGATACGATAAACCCACATAAATATGTTAAAATAAATAGATTTTTTCCATATCCGAGGGGGGTATTTCACCTTAAATGAAGACGCAGATAAACATAGAGCAGGAGATGAAGGTATCCTACCTGGATTACGCAATGAGCGTGATCATAGGCAGGGCGCTGCCGGAGGTAAGGGACGGGCTTAAACCCGTGCAGCGCAGGATACTTTACGCCATGTTCCGGGAGGGGCTGCTGCCGACCAGGAAATACTCCAAATGCGCGGGTGTTGTGGGCGAGGTCCTCAAGAAATACCATCCCCACGGCGACTCGGCCGTTTATGACGCCCTCGTGCGGCTGGCGCAGGACTTCAACATGCGTGCCCCTCTGGTAGACGGCCAGGGCAACTTCGGCTCTATAGACGGCGACCCCGCCGCGGCTTACCGTTACACCGAGGCGCGCCTGTCAAAGATAGCGGAAGAGCTTTTAAAGGACATAGATAAAGACACTGTGGATTTCATTCCCAATTTCGACGAAACTACCGAAGAGCCGGTAGTGCTTCCCACAAGGGTGCCAAACCTGCTCATAAACGGTTCGTCCGGCATCGCGGTAGGCATGGCCACGAACATCCCCCCTCACAACCTTTCAGAGGTCACGGATGCCCTGGTAATGCTCCTTGAAAAGCCGGAGGCCAGCACTGCGGAGCTCATGACTGTGGTCAAAGGGCCGGACTTCCCCACCGGGGGCGTTATCCACGGGATGGAAGGCATAGCCAGCGCTTACGAGAATGGAAGGGGCCTTATAAAGGTGAGGGCGAAGGCCCGCATAGAGCGCGAGCACAAGGGGGGGGAAAGCATAATAGTCACGGAGCTCCCGTACCAGGTCAACAAGGCTTCTCTCATAAAAAAGATAGCCGAACTGGTGCGGGAAAAACGCATCGAGGGTGTCTCCGACCTGAGGGACGAGTCCGATAGGGACGGCATACGCGTGGTTGTGGAGATAAAGCGGGGCGAGGCCTCGGAGGTGGTGTTGAACAATCTCTACAAGCACACCCAGATGGAGTCCACCTTCGGCATCAACATGCTTGCCCTGGTCGGAGGGCAGCCAAGGGTACTCTCGCTTAAACGGATGCTCGGATATTTCCTGCAGCACAGGCGGGACGTTATCATCAGGAGGACGCGCTTCGAGCTGAAGAAGGCCCAGGATCGGGCGCACATACTGGAAGGTCTGAAGATCGCCATCGAGCACCTGGACGATGTGATAGCACTGATACGGGCAGCCCAGAACCCGGAGGCCGCAAGGGAAGGGCTTATGAGCGGCTACGGGATGACGGAAATCCAGGCGCAGGCCATCCTGGATATGAAGCTCCAGCGCCTGACCGGGCTTGAGCGGAATAAGATAATAGAGGAATACGAGCAGACCCTGAAGGAGATAGCGGACCTCCAGGACATCCTGGGGAGCGAGACCCGGCAGAAAGACATAATATCCGGAGAGCTGCGCGAGATAAGGGAGAAATACGCGGACCCCCGCCGCACGGACATAATAGAGGCCCAGAAGGAAATCACCATAGAGGACCTCATCACCGAGGAGGAGATGGTCATAACCGTCTCGCATAACGGTTATATAAAGCGCCATCCCATTTCCGACTACCGCAGCCAGCACAGAGGCGGCAAGGGGCTCATAGGCATGGAGACCCGCGAGGAAGACTACGTGGAGCAGCTATTCATAGGTTCTACCCATGATTACATGCTTTTCTTCACGAACCTTGGCAGGCTGTACTGGATGAAGATATACCAGATACCCGAGGCCGGAAGGGCCGCCAAGGGAAAGGCGCTGGTGAACCTGCTTGCGCTTTCCGAGGGAGAAAGGGTCAGCACCGCCCTGCCGGTAAGGACTTTTACGGAGGGTTATCTGGTGTTTTTCACAAAGAACGGGGTTGTAAAAAAGACCGCCCTGCAGGAATATTCAAACCCGCGCGGCAAGGGCATTATCGCCATAGGCCTTGACGGCGAGGACGAGCTTATCGCCGTAAGGCGCACAGGGGGCCAGAACGACCTGATAATAGGCACCAAGAAAGGGTATGCCATCAGGTTCAGCGAAGAGGACGTTCGCGGGATGGGCAGGAGCGCAAAGGGCGTAAGGGGCATACGGCTTACCAAGGGCGACGAAGTTGTGTCCGCGGATATGGTGGAGGAGAGGAACTTGCTTCTTACTGTGACGGAAAAAGGCCTTGGCAAGCGTTCACACATAGAAGACTATCCCGTTCAGGGCCGCGGCGGCAAGGGCGTTATATCCATAAAGGTCACCGCAAGGGGAGGCAAGGCCGTGGGCCTCATGAAGGTGCGCGATGAGGACGAGCTCATGCTCATCACGCAGTCCGGAAAGGCCATAAGGATGCCCGCGGAGGGCATATCCATCATAGGCAGGAACACCCAGGGAGTAAAGCTCATGGACCTGGAGGAAAACGACAGGATAGTGGGCCTGGGCAAGGTGGCCGAGAAGGGCTAGTCCCTACCCCGTTGCGCTCCCGCCATCCGCCATCTTTTTACTTTGCCTGTTTTTTTCAGTGGGTGACGCCATATTTATTTTGAACCGGAAGAGTTCTCTATCGGCCCGGAAATTTCAATAGGGCCGAACCAGGATGTGGCCTTGCCCCCCATGTTGTCGGAGTTGTTCATTATGGCGATGGCCGCCGTGTGCGGCGGGTCTTTCCCAAAGGCCGCCCTGTAATCATCAACTATGTTTATCCGCTCTTTCATCCACTCGTTCAGGTGTTCCGGGCCGCTTTCAAGGACTATGTCCTTTGAATTGCCCCACGCGGGGCTCGTGATTATCCTTTCCTTGTGCGGCCGGTTGGCCCATAGATAGCACAGGTTGCTTCCGGGCGGGTAGACGCCGTATATTTTCTTCGCTATCGAATATTTGAGCCTGGTGAAGAAGCCCGCTTTTTTGGGGTTGTACTTGAAAAGGATGTAAAGCCTTGCCGGGGAGTCGTTCCTGCTCTTCTTTTTTATGTTGCCGTCCGGATATAGATTGGCCACCATCCATTCCCATTTCACTACAGGGAATTCGTAGACATCGAACTCCTTTTTATAAGCGAGTGCGGACGAGGAGTCGTCACTTTTCGCCCGCACGCAATGCTTTGAGTCCTTCACATCGAGAGTATAGACGGTTTGTTTTTTATTCTTGAACAAGCGATAGGGCATCCACCCGTCAAGACTGCTGAAGTCCTCGGACATGAACACGTTCACCTTTGTGGCAGGCGCGGAGGCGGGCGCAGCATCCGCCCAAAGGGCCTGCCCCGCAATGGGGGAAAATAAAAAAACTCCCAATAGAATAAGCGCGGCAGTAAGGGCCAGCAATGCCCGAAAAGGCAGGGGTAACGCCTTATCATGCGAACCAATCCGTCTCAGCATATGTCTTTATAATATAGAAAAACCTTCAGGGTGTGAAGCCTGAGGAAAAAACTGCAAGACCTGAAGCCATGCCCCTGGTGTTTTGAATTTTTTGGCCTTGCTGTGCTATTTTCAGAATCATTAAGGCGGACTTCATTTAAAATAATAAAGAAAAGAAAAAATAAAAATCCCGTGATGAAGAACATAAAAAAGGCCATCAAAAAAAGCGCGAGGGAGCGGCTGCGTTTCCCTGAAGACGAGGCGCGCCTGCCATGGCTGCCCATCCTGCTGGAGGCCTATTCGGTAATAGATGCCGGGGTTCTGCACGCGACGGATGAACTTGAGAAGAGACAGAACAAAAAGCTGGCATGCAGGAAGGGGTGCGGACACTGCTGCCGCTCGCACACGGACATCCCTTTTTATCCGCTTGAGCTTACCGGCATTTACTGGTTTTGCATGGAAAAGATGGAGCAGGCGGCAAGGGAAGAGCTGAAAGAAAAGATCAGGGGCAGATGCGGCGCGGGCGCTGCGCCCCGGCGGGAAGAAGGCTGTATTTTTCTGCATCTATCCTCATCCCAGCCGGGGGGGGCCTGCTCCATACACCAGCTCCGGCCCGCTGCCTGCCGCCAGTTCAATGTGTTTGGCAGGCCATGCGCGCCCGGAGAGGACCCGTTTTTTACGAGGCGGGGCGATGTGCTTACCCCCGTCCGAGAATATATGGACCGGGCGCTTTTTGTAATGATGCCTTTCTACGGCATCCACGGTGAGGCCCAAAGGGAAAAGGCGGTCCGGGAAGGGTTTTTCCTCCGCACCCAGGCCATGAACCTGCAAAAGCAGAACTGGACGGAGCTTTTGAGGCTGATGGAAGGTTTCGACGCCTCAAAGAAATAAGGCGTTATTTTTAAAGTATCCCCGTTTCCGCATCCCTGTGAGTGTACTTTATTACGTTTACGTCCGAGAGGGCCACGATTCCCTCTGTAACCAGCTCGTCGAGCACAGGCAGTATCCTGTTGATATTTTCTTCCTTGTCCATAACGGTTATCAGTATGGGTAGCTCCCCGTGGGTGGCCAGGGTTTTTTTCTTGTGGTATCTCTTGTGCGGACCGTACCCGGCGATAGCTTTGTACACCGTGGCCCCGGCGATGTCCTCCATGACGAACCTCTTAACAAGGACTTCGTAAAGGGGCTCTCCTTCCCACTTGTCGTCCTCGCTTATTATGATGCGGAGCATCTTTGCCTTGCCTTCAAGCTTCATCCGTTCTTCCTCTTTCTTTTCTTCGGTTGACGAACCCCCGCAGCATTTAATGACGTTGGTGTCTGTCACCTCCACAAGCCCCTTTTCCACCACCTGGTAGACGTCCGGCAAGACCCTGTTTATCATCTCTTCGGAGTCCACGGCCTCTATTTTCATGGGCATGTCCGTGGAAAGAAGGAGTATCTTGGAGGTATGCAGCACGCCGTCCGCGCCGTAGCCGGCCACGCCCTTAAAGACGCTCACCCCGGCTATCTTTTTTTTATGCAGGATATCAAGCAGAACTTCGTAAACAGGCTTGTCCCCATACCTGTCTGTCTCTCCCACGTAGACAGAAAGTTTTTTTGCTGGTCCCTTGGTGATCATCTTTTTTCTTTATATGCTCCTTGCTATTATTTCGCCTATCTTCAGGGCCACGAATCCAAAAAAAACGCTAAGCGCCACGTTTGCCCCTGCCAGCAGCCATTCCCCGTCCCGCACAAGGCTTCCGGTCTCGTATTCAAAGCTGGAAAAAGTGGTATAGGCGCCCAGAAAGCCTATCACCAGAAACAGCCTCCAGCGGGCATCGGCCAGAAACCTCTCCGTCAGCAGCGCCATCAGGAGCCCTATAAGAAAGCTCCCACTAATGTTAATACAAAACGTGCCCAGGGGAAAGCTGCGCCCCCACTTTTGCCCCACCCACAGGCCAACCACATATCTTGTGATGGCGCCAAGAAAACCGCCTGCGCCTATGATAAGAAAATTCATGATTTTATTGCTACTGAGCATCCTTTCCGGGCGAAAAAATAAAAACAGAAAATAAAAAACTCCTGCCCTGTTAAAACTCAAAAGGGTAGGAGTCATCAGCCTTTTTATAAAAAAAGACGGTTTCCATTATGGGGCGAACTCCATCGCCCGATGGTGATAGTTAATCAAATGGAAGAAATAAAGTCAATACGGGTTTGTACTGGAATGCGGATTTTCATCAGAAGACCGCGGCGCGGAGAGAATTTAAAACGCAGTTTGCTTCGTCCAGAACACCTCACATTTCAAAATCAGTCCGCGGGCGCGGGTTACGGCCACAAATCTGAAAGGATTACAAATCAATGAGGGTGCGGAATTCGTTAGGAATATGAGATCCCCTATTTTTATTTGGTAGGTTGGGCTTCGCTGCGCTCAGCCCAACCTACACGGTGCTGGAGAAATGATACAACTTCACGCAATGCGTCGGCATTGCGGCCGACCAAGGCATGACCGCCAGTCGGAAAGATAACGGTCTTGCCGTTGAGCACGCTCTTGGCGATATGCCTCGCTCGCGCGGCTGTACCAAACCGGTCGTCTTCGGCGCTGATCGTCAGAACAGGACAGACGGTATTCTCTATCG
>JAKBYX010000026.1 GCA_021840255.1 Nitrospirota bacterium
TCGTCGCAAGAGTTTTCTTCAGAAGCCCAGTAATTCCAAGCTTGTGCACGGTCAGGGTCTCTTCAAGCCCTTCTTTCAGCGAGGCTGCGGCATCAGGGTTAATTTTCTCAAGATACCGCACCGTCAGGCCGAGGGATTCTCTTGCATCGTCATAGTCTGTCATCTTGTAAGCCGCGCTGATGCGGGCATCTACAGCGTTCTGGAGCTTTTCTGGGAGATGCTTAAGCACGTTCCGCCGTTTATGCGCCTGACAGCGCTGTACCAGGGCCTTTGCTCCAAACATTCTGGCGACGGCCGATCTCAGGGCCTTCGCGCCATCGAGCACAAAGAGATAATCTTTCCCGGTGTCCAGCCCACGCCTGGCCAAGTCCTCAAGCAGGCCCTTGCACACTTCAGCGTTTTCAGAAGCGCCTTGGCGAAGCCCGAGGACATGCTTTCTGCCATCCCTGCCCAGGCCCATCGCCACAATGAGCAGATGGCCTTTGAAATCTATGCCGTCGATGAATATGGCAACGAGATCAAACCCGGAGAGATCCCTTTCCAAAAAACCTCTCATCTGCTCCGCCGTGGCCCTTACAAAATGCCTGCTTACGCTGGATTTCTTTATGCCATAGCTTTTCAGAAAGCCGGAAACCGACTCTTCATAATTGCGGCTCGATATACCAAGGACCATGTTCTTAAGCACTGATTCCCTCATGCCCTTAGGGTCCCGGAACGCCTCATAGGTGGCAAGAGGAATCTCCTTTTTGTCCTTACCCCTCAAGCGGGGACGGTCTATGATCACCTCCTGCTTGTCATAATACACGGGCCTGAGATCGCCGCCCCACCAGTTGGCCGTCCTTAAAGGATTCTTTGAATTCTTGGGGCCGGCTATCCGCACGCCTTCCGAATCCATTGCCGCCAGCATGAGCAATATCCCCGTCTCCTGCGCCACCTCCCTTATAAGCTGGGGCAGGCTCCCAATAGCCTCAGGCACCCGAAGGGGAAGTTCCAGCAGGACCCCGCCCTCGCTGATCTCCCTTATTTTCCCGTTTACTTTTCGATGCATCTTCCGGTATCTTTTCTCCATAGAAGCGGTCTCCTTTAAAGTGTTTGATTTGGCAATCAATTTTAATGTGAGGCCGCTTCCCACTTCAACAATTCAAAGGGACATGCTCGAAGGGGATTTTTAATATCGTTAACATTCAAATGAAGACGGACTCTTTTGACCTGTCGTGACGTTTGTTTTTTCCCGGATAATCCGCCAACTACTGCTCCTACACCACCAAGCACTAAGCCTCCGACCAATGCACCGCCAACCTGACTTGAGCGCACGGTCTTCGTAATGGAGATATCATCTTCTAAGATTTCAGTCAGCGTAGGTCGGGTTAGCGAAGCGTAACCCGACACCTCCTTAGTTCCTTTTTCTTTCTCTTATTCACTGCCCATTATATCAAATTCAAAGCTTTCTCCTGCGCCCCGATCAGGCTGAGAAATGCCTTTATCAACGAACTCGTGAAAACTCGAATGCTCCCATTCATTCGGTGAAACCACATACCCATGCTTTACCGGATTGTAATGAATATATTCCACATGCCTTGTGAAATCCGAGTCATCCCTGATTTGATGCTCCCAAAATCTGTTTTGCCAAATTTTCCCGTTTGCCCGGCACTCTCTTGTGAAATAACTTTTTACCAAACGCCACCTTGTCGAAAAAGTCGTTGATCCCTTCAGGCAGCGTCCAGATGCAATGAAGATGGTCCGGCAAAATCACAAATGCGTCCGTCTGAAAGGGATAGTTCCCTTTTACATGACTGAATGCTTGCCTTAAAAGATTTACATTTTCACTCGAAGAGAAAACTTTCCTCCTTAGATCGGTGACCACAGTGAAAAAGAATGTCGCGCCTTTTGCATGTGAGCGCTTATAATTCATTAATTGGAATTGTCGGGTTACGCTGCGCTAACCCGACCTACACTTTTTAAATTTTTTTCTTAGCGCCTGCTAATCTTATTCTGGTAGTAATCTACACTTTTTCGAGAATATTTTGGAAGAAAAGTACGGGAAGAATTATTGCCTCCGACACGCTTCCCCGAAACCGTTTGTTCGAAGGGGGAAAGCCTCACCTCGCCCTCAACTACAGGGCTTTTGAATTCGGCAAACTAATAAACCGTCCACTGTCTTGGCATGAACAGGCGGTCGTAAGTGGCCAGCGCGAAGCGGTCCGTCATGCCCGCTATGAAATCGCATACAACCCTGTGGGGGTCTCCCCGCTTTAAGGCCGGGGTGTCATGGAACGCCTCGTCCGGGTGCTCCAGAAAATATGCATAAAGGTCTTCCAGTATCTTTTTGGCCTTCCTGAATTCCGCCTTCGTCCCCTCATTCTCATACACGCGCTCGTAAAGAAAACGCCTCAAAACAGTTATGGAGTCCAAGACCTTTTCGCTCATCCTTAAGCCGGAGAGGTCTTCATCTTCCGCCGTTTCGTAGATAACATCCTTGACCATGGTGTCTATTCTTGCCGAGTAATTATCGCCAAGCACACGGGTGGCCTCTGGCGGGATCTCCGATTTCTTAATGACCTGGGCCCTAAGGGCGTCATCGAGATCATGGTTCAGATAGGCGATGGAATCGCACACCCGGACCACCTGGCCCTCAAGGGTGCTTGCGGCCTCAGACGGACTTTTAGGTATTATGTTGCCTTTTCCCTTGGAGTGCTTTACGATCCCGTTTTTAACCTCGAATGTGAGATTGAGGCCCTTTCCGTCCCTCTCCAGAACCTCAACCACGCGAAGGCTCTGCTCGTAATGCTCGAACCCCCCGGGCTGTATCTCTCTTAAGACGGCCTCGCCCGCGTGTCCGAAAGGGGTGTGCCCCAGGTCGTGGCCAAGGGAGATGGCCTCGGTCAGGTCCTCGTTCAACCTCAGGGCGCGCGAGATGGTGCGGGCTATCTGGCTTACTTCAAGCACATGGGTAAGGCGGGTGCGGTAGTGGTCCCCTTTGGGGGCAAGGAACACCTGTGTTTTGTATTTCAACCTGCGGAAGGATTTTGAATGTATTATCCGGTCCCTGTCGCGCTGAAAGCAGGTCCGAATGTCGCCTTCCTTTTCCGGGCGGGACCTGCCTTTGCTCAAGGCGCTTCTGGCAGCCCTGGGGTGCAGTATCTGGTCTTCTATTTTTTCGGTCTGCGCTCTTATCCCCGGTTTCATGTTTGCTTTTTTACAGATAGAAAATTTTTAGGCCTCGGACAAGCGCATCGAGATGGCCTTGGAGACGCCGGGCTCCTGCATCGTGATCCCGTAGATGTAGTCGGCCACCTCCATGGTGATCCTGTTGTGCGATATCACTACGAACTGCGTTGCCTGCGATAACGTCTTGAGCATCTGGGCGAACTTGTAGGTGTTCGATTCGTCCAGCGCCGCGTCCGCCTCGTCCAGGATGCAAAGCGGAGTGGGTTTTATGAGAAAACTCGCAAAAAGAAGAGAAAGGGCGGTAAGGGATTTTTCTCCGCCTGAAAGCAGGTTTATGTTCTGGAGCTTTTTGCCCGGCGGCTGGGCGATTATATCAATCCCGGTCTCAAGGATGTTGTTCTCATCGGTCAGTACAAGTTCGGCGTGCCCCCCGCCAAAGAAATCCATGAAGACCTCCGAAAATTTTACCTTTAGAGCGTCAAACGCGTCTCTGAGCATCTTTCTTGTGGAGGTGTTCAGTTTTTTGATCGCCTCTTCCAGCTCTGCGATGGATTTTTCCAGATCCTCCCTTTGCGTGTTCAGAAACTCGAACCTTTTTGTAAGCTCCTCGTATTCCTCTATTGTGGCAAGGCTCACGGGGCCCAGCTCGGCCAGCTTCTTTTTAAGCTCCTCGCCTCTTTCTTCCTCGCCTTCTTCCAGCGGGCCGGCCTCATGTGTCTCTATCTCGACCTGATAAGTGTTTCCGATGTTTTGCTTCAGGTTTTCGATCCGCATCCCGGTCTGGGAGACCTTTACCTCGCACTCCGCTATCTGGCGGCCCAAGGCGTCTATTTCCTGCCGCAGGGATTTTAACGGAAGCTCGATCCCGTTTATTTCTTCCGCCAGCTGCTCGACCCCGCGCTTTTCTTCCAGAGCCTCCGCTTCTTTTTGCTGGGCGTTTTTAACGACCTCTCTTAAAACAGCCAAAAGCTCTTCCGTCTGGGCGTTCTTCTGCTCAAGGCTCTGCGAGGCCGAAAGCTTTTCTGCCCCGGCCCTCTCAATCTGCCGGGCTGCTTCCTGTTTCCGATTATCGAGGGAGGATATCTCTTTCTTGAGGCTCTCAAATGCCTGTTTCAGGTTATTAAGCTCAAGCTTCTGCTCCACAACCTCTGATCTTTCCTCTTCATAAGCCTGCCTTGCGGCCCCAAGCCTTTCCTGAAGCCCGGCTATTTCCTGCTCCTTAAGGGTTTTCTTCTCCTCAAAGGCGGTCTTTTTGCCGGCCAGCTCGAAAAGCTCGCTTTCCATGCGCGCCAGCTCGCTTTTAAGGGTCTCGCTCTCTATTTTCAGATATGAGGATTTCTTCTGAAGGCGCTCCAGTTCCAGCTTGCCGCTTTCAAGCGAGTGATTGAGGAGGGATATCTCTTTTTCAAGCTCGTGAAGGCGAGTCTGTGCCCCGGTGAGGAGGTGTTCCTTCTCCTGGGCGCGGGCGCTATTGCTTGCAGCCTCCTCTTCTAGTGATGCTACATTTGATTTAAGCTCTTCGGCCTCGTTCTGAAGCCCCCTCAGTTCCCTTTTTCTGGCCAGAAGCCCGAGTGTCTTTCCGCTTGTAAGCGTGCCTCTTGGCTCAATTGCCTCGCCAGCAAGGCTTATGTACATGAAACCGCCTGTTGCCTCGGGGGCGTCTTCCAGCTCCCGCACGATTAGCACGTCATTTAACAGGGCTTTTGTGAGCCCCTCGAATCCCGGCATGGCCTTTACGAAATCAGTGGCCCTGCCAAGCACGCCTGAGGGCAGCTCATGCGCAACTGCTCCATTCCCGCCATTTCCGTTTATAGAGACCGGAATAAAGGATGTCCTCTCTATGTCCTTGTCTCTTAGCGTTTTCAGGGCGGCAATGGCGGTCTTCCTGTCAGGTACGATAAAGCCGCCCGACAAAAATTCCTTTAGCGCCGCCTCGATCGCCTTTTCGTACTCCGGCACGGCCTCTATAACGTCAGAAAGGCTTTTTTCTATGTTGATCTGGTCCGCCGAATTATTTAACAACTCCCTAGACGCCGGATCCAGTAGTATTTCTTTGAGTGAATCTATCCTCGACAATACCCGGGCAAGGTCCTCCCTTTTGCCGGATATCTGTGCGGAAAGCTCCTGCGAGCGCTGCCTTAGGGCCGAAAGCTCAGCCGTGAGGGTCTCTTTTTCTTCCTTCACAAGCATGTTGCCTTTTCCGCTTTCGACCGCCTTGGTTTCGAGTTCCGAGAGGCCCTTTTCACTATGGGCGAGCGTTTCTTTCAGCGCCTCCGCTTCACCCGTTATCGAAAGCTCTCTTTTTTTGTGGCCCTCGATAGCAAGCTCCGCCTTTCCGATCTCCCCGGCATGCATGCTAAGTTCTTCGGACGCACGGAAAAGCTGGCGCCTTTGCTGTTCCAGCTCAGCCTCAAGCTGCTCGATGGAGTCTCTAGATTCATTAAGCCCGCTGCTGTTTTGTTTTAGTGTTTCTTCAAAGGAGGTAATAGCAGTGGAAAGAGAGCCGGATTCGGCCTGAAGCTCCGATATCCTCTGGTCAGAATCGATTATGTTCTGATTGAGTTCGCCTTCGGTTTTTTCCAGGCGTTCGAGGTTTTGCCTTAGCGCTTCTTTTTCCGTATCGAGGATGGCCGTTTGCCGTTCCTTTGCCGCGATATCGCGCTGAAGACCCTGCAATTCATCGTAAAGGGCCTGGGCCGCCTTTTCCCGGTCCGCAAGCGTTATGCGCCTTTGGGCATGCGTGTCTTCAAGCTCTGAAACCCTGGCCCTGAGGGCTGCGTCTTTTTCCTTCATGGCAGCAAGCGACAGGGAAAGCTCTTCAAGAGCGGCAGCTAGCGCCAGGTAATCCCTTCTGGCCTGCTTCAGCTCAATTACCTTCAGCTCTTCAGCCAGTTTTTTATACCGCTCCGCCTTTTTGGCCTGCCTGTCCAGGGAGTTTATCTGCCTTTTGACCTCCCCAATGATATCGGCGATCCTTTGGAGGTTTTGGCGGGAGGATTCCAGCTTGTTTTCGGCCTCGCCGCGCCTTATCTTGTATTTGACCACCCCCGCCACCTCTTCTATGAGGAAGCGGCGGTCTTCGGGCTTGGAATTTATGATCCTCGAAATATTGCCCTGTTCGAATATGGCATAGCTTTTCAGTTCGAGGCCGGTATCGAGGAATATGTCTTTTACGTCCTTTAAGCGGCATGAGGCCTTGTTTATGAGGTAATCGCTTTCGCCCGAGCGGTACAGTCTTCTGGTTACAGTGGTCGGGCTGCCCCCGTTGATCCCGTTTACCTGAAGGCTCACTTCGGCCATGCCTTTGGGCTTTTTGCTCTGGGAGCCGTCGAAGACGACCTCCATCATCTTGTCGCCCCTAAGGCTTTTTGCGCTCTGCTCGCCAAGGACCCACTTGAAAGAGTCCACCACGTTGCTTTTTCCGCAGCCGTTTGGCCCTACGATGCAGGTAATGCCCGGATGGAGTTCGATTACTGTCTTGTCGGCGAATGATTTAAATCCTGTAAGTTCTATCTTCTCAATACGCATCTTTTTTTGGTTTTGCTCCCCCGGAAAGTAGCAGTAGTATACCTATTTGGCTTAATCAAAAACAAGAACCGGAAGAGGGCGGGTCTTGACAAAATAAGAGCAAAAATTGCAAGCGGAAGGAGGCAGGGAAAGCAAGCCTGCCATCCCTTATCCTCGTCAACTGATTCTGCTAAGATAGTTTACGAAGAGTTTTTCTATGGACAAAAGGGTGGTTGTTACGGGCATAGGGGCTGTTACACCCCCCGGAGCGGATTTCAAGCGTTCCTGGGAGGCGGTTAAACATGGCCGCTCGGGGATAGACGTATGCACGAAAGTCCTTTTAAGCAGGAAGGTTTTTTTTGCGGCGGGCGAAATCAAAAAAAATTTTGATCTCAACCATTATCTCACGACCAAAGAGGCCGCGAGGACCGACCCTTTTGCCTGGTACGCGGTGTCCGCTGCCAGGATGGCGGCCGAAGACTCGTTTCCAGATATCCAGTTTGAAAAAAGGGCTGAAGACAAATCCGGGTGCGCGGTGGTAATGGGGTCCAGCAGGGGCGGGATCACCAGATTGGAGGAAGCCGCTCTTAAGGGCAGGTATTCGGCTTTCCTCATGCCCGGAAGCCAGGCAGGGGCCGCTGCGTCATTGGTGGCAAGGAAACTGGGGATTACCGGGCGAACCATGGGGGTCTCAAGCGCCTGTGCCTCCGGGATGCAGGCCATTGGCGAGGGGTTTACATATATAAAAAAAGGGATCGAGACGCTGTGCCTTTGCGGCGGGGCGGAGGCCCCGCTCACCAGGTTCTGTGTGGAGGCGTATTTGAGATTGGGCGCGCTCTCTAAATCAAATACCCCCTGGGCCAGTCGTCCTTTTGACAGAAAGCGCGACGGTTTTGTCCTGGCCGAAGGGGCATGCGTTCTGGTGCTTGAAGAACTGGAGCATGCGCTTAAACGGGGGGCGCATATCTATGGCGAGATATGCGGCTACGGCTGCGGAATGGATGCCTTCCACGATACCAGACCTGATCCTTCCGGACAGGCCAGGGCGATGAGAAAAGCGATAGAGGAGGCCGGAATGAGCGATCGGGAAATAGACCTGATCAGCGCGCACGCAACCGGCACCAGGCTCGGGGACAAGACGGAAGAGGAGGCAATAAAAAAAGCTTTAGGAGCACGGGGGGTTGAGGCGCCCGTATTTGCCGCAAAGGCGCTAACCGGGCATATGCTTGCCGCCTCCGGGCCGTTCGAGACCGCTTTGGCTCTAATGTGCATCAAAGAGGGTTTGCTGCCCGGAAACCCGAATATAAAAGATCAGGACGGCGCGCTTAACCTTCCAACGAGCACGCAACCCGCGCCGGTCAGGACCGTTATTGCAAACTCGTTTGGCCTGGGCGGGTTTAACGCGTCGGTTGTGATTAAAAGATACGAATAA
>JAKBYX010000005.1 GCA_021840255.1 Nitrospirota bacterium
AAAAAAGTAAAAATAAAAATAAAAATAAAAAATTTTCCTGCACAAGGAGGAAAACCACCCCCATGGATTTTGGAATAAAAAACAGGCTTTCAAAGATATTCAGCCCCAAAACCGGCAGGACGGTGATGCTGGCCGTCGACCACGGCTATTTTCAGGGCCCGACAACGGGGCTCAGGGACATGAAAAACATCATCCCGCTTGTCCCCCAGGCAGACTGTCTTTTTGTGACCAGGGGCATTCTCAGGACCTCTATCGACCCGGCAACAAAAACATCCATCTGCCTCAGGGTCTCAGGAGGCCCCAGCATTCTTGGAGAGCTGTCTAATGAGGACATAACCACATCCATGGAGGAGGCCCTCAGGCTGAACGCCTCCGGGGTGGGCATGTCCATATTCGTTGGGGCGAAAAACGAGGACAGGACCATCTCAAATCTGGGAAGGCTGATAAACGAGGCCCAGAGGTACGGCATGCCCGTGCTGGCCATAACCGCCGTGGGCAAGGAGATGGCCCGCGACGCGCGGTATCTTGGACTGGCATGCAGGATGGCTGCGGAGATAGGGGCGAACATCGTGAAGACCTATTATTGTGAGGACTTCCACAAGGTGGCGGAGGGATGCCCGGTGCCAATAGTCATTGCGGGAGGCAAGAAGCTGCCTGAGATGGAGGCGCTCCAGATGACAGAGGACGCCATAAGGGCCGGGGCCAGGGGCGTGGACATGGGCAGGAACATCTTCCAGAGCGACAGCCCGGCGGGAATGATAAAGGCGGTGAGGGCCATCGTGCACAAAGGGGCCACCGCCAGAGAGGCCTTCGATCTTTATCATGCAAGCAAGGGGGAAAGCGGGGGGAAAAGATCTTCCTCCGCGGAGGCCGTTGACGAAAGCATGGAAAAGGTTTAAGGGAGCATTTTTGATTTGAAGGTAGCGGTATATTACAGCAACAGCGACCTCCGTATGGAGGAGCGGCCCGTTCCCGCCATATCGGAAGACGAGATACTTGTAAGGATGAAGGCATCCGGCATCTGCGGGACTGACGTAATGCAATGGTACAGGCAGCAAAAGGCCCCCCGTGTCCTGGGACATGAGATGGCGGGGGAGATCGCTGAAGTTGGAAGCCGCGTGAAAGGACTCAAAAAGGGAGACAGGGTTTTCGTTTCCCACCATGTCCCCTGCTATGAATGTCATCACTGCAAGGCCTCCGATTATACCGCCTGCGAGGCGCTCCATACCGGCAATTATGAGCCGGGCGGGTTTTCCGAATACATACGCGTGCCCGCGCTGAATGTTAAATATGGCACCCTTCCGCTGCCCGGCAACGTGAGCTATGAAGAGGCGGCGATGATAGAACCCCTGGCGTGCGTGGTTTCCGGGCAGGAGCGCGCAAAGATAAAAAACGGGCACACCGTCCTTGTTATCGGCTCCGGGGTCTCGGGGCTCCTGCATATACAGCTGGCCAAATTGAAAGGGGCCGCCGTCTTTGCCACGGACATAAGCGAATACCGCCTTGGCAAGGCCGCCGGGTTCATAGGGGCCGGCCATGTGTTCCATGCGGACAGGTATTCGGCGGATGAGCTTAAGAAAATGAACAACGGCAAACTCGCCGACCGCGTTATCGTATGCGCCGGGGCAACGCAGGCCGCACGGCAGGCGGTCTCCTCAGTGGACAGGAAGGGGACAGTCCTTTTTTTCGCCGTGCCGCGAGAGGACATAAGCATCCCCTCCATGAGGTTTTGGAGGGACGAGATCACTGTCACGTTCTCCTATGGGGCCGCGCCGGATGACCTGCGGACGGCGCTGTCGCTGATTGAAAAAGGCGGCGTGGACGCCAAAAAAATGGTCACCCACACCATAGCGCTTTCGGACATACAAAAAGGCTTTGCGCTGGCCGCAGGAGCGGCGGAATCCCTGAAAGTGGTCATCGTGCCGGACGCCGCGCAAAAAACCTCCACCTGATCCTTTCACAAAAAAATCAAAAAAACCAAAAATAAAAAACGTCTTCGCCTACCAGATGAATCACCTTGCGGCAAGCCGCAGGGTATCTGTTATGAATTTTCAGTTAGTCATTCCGGCCAGAATTTTATTTAAAAAATCGGGCGGAATCTTTCTTAACGGAACCTTTCTTACGAAGGATTCCCGGCACGCCCAAGGGCGTAAACCCGTTTTATTAAAATTTGCGGGAATGACAACATAAGGTTGCCTGTAGCACGTTACGGAGAGTTAAACAGTTAAAAATTCAAAAGGAGAATGGCCGTTCTGTTATAATTTTCAGACCAGCATGGAAGAATATCCCGAAGAAATAGAAAAACAACAAGAACCTGTTGGCGCCCAGAAGCCGCCCGTAAAGGCCGGCTGGATATGCCTGGCCGCCGCCTGGGCGCTTTTTCTAATACCAGTGCCCGGCCTAGGCATGATAGGATGGGCGCTCAATCTGGCGGCCTTCATCATCTCCATAATCAACATGGTGAAGGGGCGGGTCGGCGCGGGTGTGGCTCAGCTCGTTTGCGTGCTGGTCGTCTCTCCGCTGGTTTATTTTGTGGGCCTTGGGATATTGTGGTCTCACATGATGGCCCAACCGGAACACTACCACCGGATATTGCTTTAGGTCCGCACTCAACTTTAGTTCTTCCCTCCGGGAGAGGAGAAGGGGTGAGGGGTTTGGAATGAATCACCCTGCGGCAAGCCGCAGGGTATCTGTTATGAATTTTCAGTTAGTCATTCCGGCTTGTCCGGAATCCCTCTTCGGCTTTCCGGAAGGATTCCCGGCACGCCCAAGGGCGTAAACCCGTTTTATTAAAATTTGCGGGAATGACAATCGGAAGTTATGCTTGTAGCCAAATTAATAACACCAGTCGTCTATGAGACACTACAGCTAGGGGATGACTTTATTAAGCTGGTACTCCACGATGCCCGTGGCCCCGGCACGTTTCAGGTCCGGTATAAGGTCTCTTACCGTCCTTTCGTCTATGACCACGTCCAGGTCGTACCAACCCTTCCCGGTAAGCAGGGAGATTGTGGGGGAGTTCATGGAAGGCAGGCATTTGAGCACCCGGTCCAATGCCTTGTCCGGCACGTTCATCTTCAGCCCCACCTTCTCCTCGGCCGCCAGGGCGCCCCTGAGCAGAAGCACCAGGTTTTCCATCTTCTGCTTTTTCCAGCGGTCCTTCCAGGATTTTCTGTTCGCGATGAAACGGGTGCTGGACTCTAGCATCGTATCCACAATGCGCAGGTTGTTCGCCCGCAGAGAGTTGCCCGTCTCGGTGAGTTCCACTATTGCATCGGCCAAGTGCGGGGGTTTCACTTCGGTTGCCCCCCAGGAAAACTCCACATCCGCCTTCACGCCGTTTTGCCTGAGATACCTCTTCGTGTAGCTGACAAGCTCCGTTGAGACCCGCTTGCCGTTCAGATCTTTAACTTTCTTTATGGGAGAATTCTGGGGCACCGCCACCACCCACCTCACCGGCTTCAGCCCCTCTTTTGCATATATAAGCTCCGCCACTTCCTGCACATCGGCGTTCTGTTCCAATATCCAGTCCTTGCCGGTCAGCCCGCAGTCCAGTATCCCTTTTTCCACGTATCCGGCCATCTCCTGCGCCCTTATGAGCATGGCCTCCACCTGCGGGTCGTCAAACGACGGATAATATGAACGGGAAGAGACGGATATGTGATAGCCCGCCTTCCTGAAAAGCTTCAGTGTGGATTCCTGGAGGCTCCCTTTGGGAAGCCCTATCTTAAGTTTCTTCTCAGCTGGCATGACCACTAAATTATCACAATCAGGATGTTTATTTCAATATACCTGTGAAACAGTCCGGTGGAAGACAAACGGAAAACGCAAATGGGGGGCGGATGGTGTGAATAAAAACCTCCTTAATTTGTTTTATTTCAGCGCTTCCAGAAGCGGGTCGGGGACGCCGGCATCGGCAAACCCTTTTGCCCGGTAGAGGCAGCTGTCACACCTGCCGCAGGGGCGCCCTGAAGTCGGCGGGTCGTAGCAGCTCCATGTAAGCGAATAATCCACTCCAAGTTCCAATCCCTTCCTGATGATCTCACCCTTTGTCATATGCAGGAGCGGGGCATGCACTTTGAACCTTATCCTGCCTTCCACGCCCGCCCTTGTGGCCAGGTTGGCCATCTGCTCAAACGCTGCAAGGTACTCCGGCCTGCAATCCGGATACCCGCTGTAATCCATTACGTTTGCGCCCATAAAGATGTCCGCAGCCTCCAGGGTCTCGGCCCAGGCCAGCGCGAAAGATAAAAACACGGTATTTCTGGCAGGCACATACGTAACGGGTATGGCCCCGGCGGCGGGGGCCTCACCTTTAGGCACTTCTATCGATGATGTCAGCGCCGAGCCACCTATAAGGCCCATATCGAAGCTCATGAGCAGGTGCTCAACGATGCCAAGGCTCCGGGCCACAGCCCGCGCGGACTCCAGCTCCCTGGCGTGCCTCTGGCCATAACTGAAGCTGAGAGCGGAAGGTGTATAACCCTCCTGCCTGGCTATCGCGGCGGCGGTTGCCGAATCGAGTCCTCCGCTTAAAAGCACGACCGCCTTTTTTATGCCCTTGGCAGGGACTTTTTTATCTTCCACAGTTCGCTCGCTTTCCATTCTCATCAGTGGATATCGTCTCCATTGCCGGGCACGCCGTCAGGACCGGATGAAACAAGGGTAAAACCCGAATCCGTCACCTTGTAAACATAAGGGTTGCCCCAGGGGTCCAATGTGGGACCCACGTGCTCAAGCCCGGCCGGATACCTGCCGTTTTCCACCCGGTAGACTTCCACTCCGAACCGGAGCCTGTCTATCCCCGCGGAGGCTTCATATTGTTTGGAAACCACCGGATGCGCCTGATACCCGGCGTAGAAGGTGCCGGCTGACAGTAGGAAAAGAACAGCGAGTATCCCTTCCAGCAGAAACGGGGGCAGCTTCTTGCCTCCAGAGGCCGCCTTTGAAGGGACAGGCTCAGGCTTTTCACCCGTGGTCTTTTTGTCTATGAGCCCTTTTTCATAAAGCTCCAGGAGGGTCTTCGATATCCTGAAGCTGTCAGTGCCGCTGATACTGGCTATGGTGCTTACATCGTTTTCGCCATCAACCAGATCATAAATACTTTTCTCCAGCTCGTCCATTTCCCCTAGCTGAGCCTGCGTCTTTAAGAATATGCTCTCCAGGGTGATCTTGCCATCCACCGCGGACCATTCATCCAGTATCCGGAGGCCCTCCATCAGGATATGCTGCGTGTCAAGAGATATGGGGATGTCCTTGTCCATCGGGATGCCCTGGGGCTTGAACTCGTAATGGCCCTGCCGCCAGGTAAAAAGATAACTGATCAGCTCGGTGAACTGCTGCACAAGGGTGTCCCGCAGAGTTTCCCCCGAAATGGCGCCCATCTTTACCAGCGCATTTCCCAGCTTTGCCCCGGCTGCCTTCTGCTGGGCTAGGGCCGCATCGAGGTCTTTCTCCTTGATGAGCCCCTTTTTGAGCAGAAGCATGCCCATCCTGGATTCCGTCCGCCTGCTTGACTCGACAAAGACTATATTGCCTTCATAAAAAAGTATCCTGACGCGGTCAAAGCCCGCTTCCACCGTGAGGACGCCCGTTTTCCGCTGGTAATATATGAGCTGAAGGATGTCGGTGAGACCGAATTCCTTAAGTGTGCCTTCTAAAGCCATTCGCGTCCCTGCCTCCTTCTGATCCCGGCGAAAGACAGTATATATAGCAGGCCTATACCGGCCGCAGCCGCATAATTAAGCCATGCATGGTCCAGGGCCGCCAGGCCCACGGTGAACAGGGGGTTCAGGAGCGCCGCCATAAGAAAAAAGAGGAAACCCCAAAGCATAAGCATACCCTGCAAAATGTTGCCGCCATATATATAGGCTATTCCGGGAGGGGCAAACCCGAGGGCCCTTATCAGGGCGCTCCTCTTCAGCTGCCCTCCGTGGATCTTAAGGAGTCTTGCCACACGCTTCTTGGGATCCAGGACCTCGATCTTAACAAGACTGCGATAGCAGTCGCTGCACATCCTGCCCCAGTAAAGCTCCTTTTCGCATCTTTCACACAGGATCTTGCCGCACCTTGAACAACGGAAAGCCTTCACCCCGCCCTTTTTGACATAAAAAAGGAAAAATACGGCCAACAAAACCGCCGCGGGCGCAAGGAGGGGAGGATACAGGCCCACTGATGACGCCTCAACGCCCCTGTGAATATTTTCAAACAGGGAATAGAAATCGCGCATGCCAAGCGACTCATCCATAACCTTGCCGCCTGGGGAATTTTCATTTCCCCCCGCCATGCTCATGAACCGGGAGACCCTCGCAGGGTCAATGCTTACGGCCTGTTTATAAAGTTCGTCTCCTTTTTCGTAATCAAGCTGGTCCCTGCTGATCCGGGCCAGGTTGAAATACGCCGCCGCGCCGGGCCTTATGCCGACAGAGGTCTGATAAAGCTGGCCGGCCTTGTCGGGCTCGCCCAGCAGATAATAACAGTTGCCCAGGTTGATATATGCGCGGGGGTCCTTCCTGACGTCGATTGCCGCGCTATAAGCGGCAATGGCATCCGAAAGCTCGCCCGCCCTGCCGGCAGCCAGCCCATAGGAGAAAAGGCCGTCAAAATCCCTTCTGCCCCCAAGTGCGTCCAAGGCAAGCGAATTGTCCGTGCCCTCATTCACGGCTACCACCGCCCGCATTCCCGGAGTGGCCACATGGTAAACGCTCTCAGCCCAGCCGCTAAGGTATGGCACGAAGGCAAAAAATATCATTACCAGATATACGAGCACGCGGTCCCTTTTCTGAAAATACAGCCCAAGCAGGAGAAAAACAGAGGCAAGGAAAAAAATGGGGCCAAAAAAAGCCCCAATGGCCGGCACCAGGAAGAGGAAAAAATGTCTCCTGTCCTCGCTTATGTCATGCCTTAAAAGCGGGAATTCCTTTGACAGTCTAAGGGCCGCGGTGACGGCGAGGGAAATAAAAAAAGACCAGACAAGGGCAAAAGTGAGGAGGCCGGACAGATTCATGGCCCACCACCAGTTCCTGCCGTAAGCCTTGAAACCCTCAACGCCGTAGTAGAGCCCGCTTAAAAGACCGTTCGGGAAATCCCTGAGGTCCATGGCTGCGAGACTGAAATATGCCGGGGGAAAATCGGGTGAGACACGGATGGCCTGCTCAAGGAGAGCGCCTGAATGGATGGGATCATTTGCCGCCCTTTCCATCAGCACATAAGAAAGCGGCTCGTTTTCCTTCAAGGAGGGGTCTTTGATCTTAAGCTGGCCATTGCCGGAAGCCATTGCCTGGACAGCTGGCAGGGCGGCAAAACAAAATGCGAGGATAACAAAAATTTTAACGGCATTCAAAAAAAACTTACGTCTTCTCACCGATTCTCCGTTCATCTCCTCTGATGAGTCTCTTTATATTGCCTGTATGCCGCATGATTATCAAGAGCGCAAGGGCGGCAGCCGTAAAGACCACGGGCCGCGATGCGCCAAAAAAGTATGAGACAGCAGGAAGGGCCGCGAAGGCCAGAAGCGCAGCCAGAGAAGAATACCTGGTAATAAAAGCTACCGAAAGCCATACGGCAACCGCAAAAACCCCGGACAGCGGAGAAAGGGCAGCCATCACGCCCAGACTCGTAGCCACGCCTTTTCCGCCTTTCAGCTTAAGGAAAATAGAAAAATTATGGCCCAGCACGGCGCAAACTCCCGCCATGCCCTGCCATGCGGCATCGAAACCCAAAAGCCTGGCGATGCACACCGCCGCCGCTCCTTTAAGGGAATCCCCAAGAAGGGTAAACAACGCCGGCCATTTGCCCACGCTCCTGAGCACGTTGGTGGCCCCAATGTTGCCGCTGCCTGTTTTTCTGAGGTCGATGCCTTTAAGGCTTGCGGCCAAAAGACCAAAAGGGAGAGAACCCAGCAGGTAGCATGCGAGAAGGAAGGCAGGCTTCGCCATTTTGCCTAAACCGAGGATCTCCGGAAAGATATCGTGTATTTGACCCCGGAGAAGACCGCAAGCGCCAGGGCCACGTAAATGAGGACTGTGCCCAGATCGTGAAGCATTCCAAAATTCCTGCCGTCCAGGACAAGGCCCATGATCGCGATAAACTGAAAAACAGTCTTTACTTTCCCCCCCATCTCCGCGGGCATCACCATGCCTTTAGACAGGGCCACCACCCGTAGGGCCGTGACCAGAAATTCCCTGAGTATAAGGGCCGACGCCACCCAGACCGCAAGCTCTTCCATATAAACCAGGAGTATGAGCGCGGAGATGACAAGGAACTTGTCCGCGATGGGGTCCATCAGGATGCCGAATTTTGTAACGGTCCCCGTCTTCCTGGCCAGATAACCGTCAAACCAGTCCGTCATTGAGGCAAGCGCGAATATTCCCGCTCCGGCAACCGGATAATCGGGCGCCACGTACAGGAAAACAGGGATGACCAGCACCCTGCTTAACGTAAGGACAGTGGGCAGGTTAAGCTTTACTGTAGGAGTCGATGATGTCATCCCAGAGTCCTTTGGCCTTCAGTATGAATTCCACACATTCCCTTGCGGCCCCGCAGCCGCCCTTTGCCTTCGTTATCATGAGCGCGTGCCTTTTTGCCTCTTCGTGGGCGTCGGCAACGGCAACAGGAAGCCCGGCGCGCATTAATATGGGAATGTCCACGACATCATCGCCCACATACGCCGTTTCCATCGCCGGGAGACCCAGCTTTTCAAGTAGAGCCTCATATGCCGGGGCCTTGTCGATGCAGCGCTGGTACACCTCCCTGATGCCAAGCTCACTGGCCCGCTTTTCAACTACCCTGGAGTACCTCCCCGTTATCAGCGCCACATCTATGCCCGCTCTCTGGAGCAGCTTTATCCCGTGCCCGTCCCTTACATTGAATTTCTTATACTCGCCTTCTGCTCCGTCCAGGATTATACCCCCGTCGGTGAGGACCCCGTCCACATCGAAGATAAGCAGCTTTATCAATTTGGCCCGCTCTTTAAGGCCCCTTGTGTTCACAGGCCCCACAGGTTTAGTCTGTTTTTTCAAGCGATGCCCTTTTTAAGGATATCGTGGATATGTATGACGCCCGCTCCCCTGCCGGTCTCATCAAGGACCGCAAGCGTCGTGATCGAATGGGCTTCCATGACGGCAAGCGCCCGCGCGGCCAGTTCCTCCGGCCTTATGAACTTGGGGGTCTTGCTCATCAACTCGCCGGCTTTCATATCGAAAAGCTCCTTGCCATGGCGCTCGATGGCCCGCCTCAGGTCCCCGTCCGTTATCACCCCCTGCACAACGCCCGAGCCGTCCGTAACGAGGGTCATGCCGAGCCTTTTGGATGACATCTCCACGATCACACCGGACATGGACGTGTCCGGAGAAACACATGGCATGTCCTTGCCGCATATCATGAGGTCCTTAACGGTAATAAGAAGCTTCTTTCCCAGGCTGCCGCCCGGATGGAGGCTTGCGAAATCCTCCTCCCTGAACCCTCTTTTCTTTATCAGCACGACGGCAAGTGCGTCCCCCATGGCGAGGGCGGCGGTTGTTGAAGCCGTTGGCACTATGCCCATGGGACAGGCCTCCTCCTTCACGCTTATGTCGATCATGGCGTCAGCCGCGCGGCATAGCGTGGAACCGCAATTGCCGCTCATTACCGCCAACTGCACATTGAAGCGTTTCAGATGGGGCAGAATGGCTATGAGCTCTTCCGTCTCCCCGCTGTTGGAGATCGCAAGCACGACGTCATTCCTCATGACCATCCCCAGGTCCCCGTGGATGGCCTCTGCCGGATGGAGAAAGAGCGAAGGGATGCCGACCGAGGAAAAGGTGGCGGCGATCTTTTTGCCCACGAGACCTGACTTGCCCATGCCGGTTATGACGACCCTGCCCTTGCAGTCATCTATCATGCGGACTGTCTTTAAAAAGCCCTCGTCCAGGGCGCCGGTAAGCGCAAGCAGGGCATCGGCCTCTACCTTAAGGACCCTTTCAGCCTCACGCAGCAGATTTTTACTGTCTTTCATGATCTCTAAAGCGCCTCTTTGATTCTCTTGAGAGCAACCAGGAATTCCCGGACATCGTCAAGGGCTATCATGTTGGGCCCATCGCAAAGGGCCTTCTCCGGTTCAGGATGCACTTCCATGAAGATGCCGTCAGCCCCCGCGGCCACCGCGGCCTTTGCCAGGGTGAGGGCAAATTCCCTCTGCCCGCCGGACTGTGAACCCTGCCCGCCCGGCAGCTGTACGCTGTGAGTGGCATCGAACACCACGGGGTACCCGAAAGCCTTCATGATGGGTATCCCCCGCATGTCCACGACAAGGTTATTATACCCGAAGGCCGAACCTCTTTCCGTGAGCATCAGGGAATGGTTGCCGGTTGAAGTGAACTTTTCCACCGCGTTTCCCATCTCCTGGGGAGACAAAAACTGCCCTTTCTTGATATTGCCCGGTTTCCCTGTGCGTGCTACGGCAAGTATCAGGTCGGTCTGCCTGGAAAGAAACGCCGGTATCTGAAGGGCGTCGAGCGCCTGCGCCGCGGCCTCCACCTCCGCCACCGAATGCACGTCCGAGATGACCGGCACGCCAAGGGCGGCTCTTGCGTCCGTAAGCACACGCAGTCCGCTATCCAGGCCGGGCCCCCTGAAGGAGGAAACAGAACTCCTGTTGGCCTTGTCATAGGAGCTTTTAAGGACGTACGGAAGCCCCAGGGAGGAACAAATCTCCTTGAGCCCAGCCGCGGTCTGGAAGACGACGTCCCGGCTTTCTATTACACAAGGGCCGGCGATTATCATAAGCGGGCCGCCCCCGCCTATCTCCTCAGAGAGGATTTTTACCTTTTTTGTTTTTGTTCCTGTCTTCATCGGGCTTTTTGTTTCCGTTTTTGCTTTTGTTTTTATCTTTGTTCTTTTCTTCCGGTCTTCCATCGCCTCCGGCTAATCCGGCCTTCCCGGACAATTTTTCCTCGCTGGAAAGCGGGAAAAGCGAGCGTTTCTCCTTAAGGGCCGCCCCGATGAAGGCCCTGAAAAGGGGATGGGGCTCCGTTGGACGCGACTTGAACTCCGGGTGGAACTGGCACCCCAGGAACCATGGGTGTCCCGGCATCTCCACTATCTCGACAAGCTCGCCGTCCGGGCTCGTGCCGCTTATCACCAGGCCGCTGCCGCCCAGGACTTCCCTGTATTTATTGTTGAACTCATAGCGGTGCCTGTGCCTCTCCGATAATTCCCTTACACCGTAGGCCGTGAACGCCTTCGTTTCCTCCTTGAGAACGCAGGGATAAGCGCCAAGACGCATCGTGCCTCCAAGGTCAGAGTTCAAGTCCCTTATCTCGAAACTGCCCTTCCTGAAATTGAACCACTTTTCCATAAGATATATGATGGGCTCCGGGCAGCTGGGGTCAAATTCGGTGCTGTTTGCCTTGAGCCCGCATACGTTTCTCGCGTACTCTATGACCGCGCACTGCATGCCCAGGCAAATGCCGAAAAAAGGAATCCTTTTTTCGCGGGCAAACCGTATGGCCTCTATCTTGCCCTCTATGCCACGGTAACCGAACCCGCCCGGCACCAGGATGCCGTCGACCTCCGAGAGGAATTTTTCCGGGCCGTGGGCCTCTATCTCTTCGGAATCCACCCATTCTATGTGCACTGAAGCCTTGTTGGCAATGCCGCCATGGGTAAGCGCCTCCGTGAGGCTCTTGTAAGAGTCCTTCAGCCCTATATACTTTCCAACAACCGCTATGGACACGCGGCCTTCCGGCTCCTTCATGTTTGCGACCACCCGGCTCCAGACATCAAGCTCCGGCTTTCTGTCCGGAAGCCCCAGGCGCTTGGTCACGCAGGCCGAAAGACCCTCTTTCTCAAGCATCAGGGGCACTTCATATATGTGCTCAACGTCTTCGGCCGCCAGCACGAATTCCTGGTCCACGTTGGTGAAAAGGGCTATCTTCTTTTTCATGCCGTCGGGCAGGGGGCGGTCCGTCCGGCACAAAAGCATATCCGGCTGGATACCTATCTCCCTCAGTTTCATCACGCTGTGCTGCGTGGGTTTGGTCTTGAGCTCTCCCGCGGCCCCGATATAGGGCACCAGGGTCAGGTGCATGTAGAAAACGTTCTCCTTGCCTACGTCGTAGCGCATCTGCCTTATGGCCTCGAGGAAGGGCTGCCCCTCGATGTCGCCCACAGTGCCGCCTATCTCGACAAGCACAACGTCATAGTCCCCGGCCACCGCCTTTATCGCCTGTTTTATCTCGTCCGTTATGTGCGGCACGACCTGAACGGTGTCGCCCAGATAGTCTCCGCGCCTCTCCTTCGAGATGACGTTGTAATATATTTTCCCGCTCGTGAAGTTGTTGCCCTTGGAGGTCCTGGCGTGAGTGAACCTCTCGTAATGGCCCAGGTCCAGATCCGTTTCCGCTCCGTCGTCCGTTACAAAGACCTCGCCATGCTGAAATGGGGAGAGAGTGCCAGGGTCCACGTTTATATACGGGTCCAGCTTCTGAAGGGTGACTTTCAGTCCCATGCTCTCAAGGATAGCGCCAGTGGCGGCCGCCGCTATTCCTTTGCCCAGCGCTGAGACCACACCTCCGGTTACGAATATGAACTTAGCCATTTTTCCACCCTCTCAAGGTCTTCCGGGGTATCCACCCCTATGGAGTCAAACTCGCTTTCCTTCACTTTTATGACCATTCCGTTTTCAAGCGCCCGGAGCTGCTCAAGCTTTTCGGTCTGCTCAAGCACGGTTGGCTTAAGCCCCGAAAGCCTGAAGAGACTTTCCCTGCGATAGGCGTACATGCCTATATGTTTATAGGCGGCCGGCAGAAAGTCTTGCCCTCCGTCCCTCGGGAACGGAATGGGCGAGCGCGAAAAATAAAGAGCGCGTCCGGTCTGGTCAAAGACCGCCTTTACGACATTGGGGTCGCGGAACTCTTCCACATTCTCTATCCTGCGGACCAGCGTTCCGATATCGGCCGAGGCATCGGCCATGAGCATTATAACATCATCGATCATTTCCGGTCTTATGAGCGGCTCATCCCCCTGGAGATTCACTATTATTCCCGCCCCGGATCCCTTCGCGGCCTCGGCCACCCTGTCGGTGCCGGAAGGGTGTTCCTTTGATGTCATGACCGCATGAGCGCCCCAGGAGCGGGCGGCCTCCAGTATCTCCCTGCTGTCGGTGGCTATTATGATTTCACTGGCAAGGCGGCTGCTTTTGGCTTTTTCAAAGACGTGCTGCAGAAGGGGCCTGTTTTTAAGGGGTGCGAGGGCTTTGCCGGGGAAGCGGCTTGAAAGATACCTGGCAGGGATAATCACCACTGCGTCCATATCCAGCTATTATAAAAAACCCGACACAATTAAGACAAGGACGACCGGACAGAATTGTGCCACTTGAACAGTAAATGGATAGCGAGCGGCAAGTGAGCGAACCATGACAAATAAAAAAAGTCCCTGCATTCGATGCCGCAGGCATAAAAAGCCAGATACGGCGGTTTTCGCTATTCGGACGTAGTGGTGTTTTCCGCCTTAACAGGCGAAGCATGGAGGGACGAACTGCCTGAGCCCATCGCGATGAGGGTTATCCCCAGCACTATGACGACTATCCCGGACCACCGCAGCCAGGAAATCTCCTCTTTCAGAAAGATCTTTGCCAGGAAGGCCGCAGCAACGTAGGAAAAAGCGGTCAAGGGCATTACAAAGCTCAGGTCCGCCTGGGAAAGGGAGATAAGATACAGGAAGAAAAAGCAGGCCAGAAGAGCGGTGCCGATAACTATATACGGGGTTGTGATAACAGTGCCGAACCAGCCTAGCCACTGCGAAGGCTCCCGCCAGTTTATGTCCCCTATCCTTCTCATGCCGTAGCTCAAAAAGGTCTCTCCAACCGCGGCGCAAAGCGCCGCTATAAGGATTATGCCAATTGTCTTCATGGGATATAATTTTTTTAAAAAAACAAAAACTCCTCTCTGGATATTTTAAAATTTTATACTATCGGGGATATCTTTGAAACCCGCAAGGGTGATCCCGCCCGAGCCGGCGAGCATTTTCACCTTTGCGGACAGGACCGCATCCAGCTCCCTTGCCCCCCCCGGCGTGGAGAGGTCCGGATGGAGAAAGACCTCTGCAACGGGCCCCCTCACGCGCGGGACCAGCTTTAAAAAAAAGTCCTCGCAAACATGCCCGGTGTGCGAGAGCCCATAGGTGTTTGCAAAATGGAGAAACCCCATCGAGCGGGCGGCCCTGGCATTAAAAACCTCCAGGGCCTTGAAGGCGGCCCATTCGTGGCACCTGGAGGCCCATTTTAAAAATCCGTCAAAAGTTAAAGGTCCCAGGGGCCCTGGGGGCATTCTCATCCATTTTATGTCCCTTTCCCGGGCGGCCTTGCTCAGGATAGCAAAAAGGACCGGGTGGGCATGCAGGTGGTGGTGGGAGTCCACATGCGAGGGCTGTATCCCCGCTCTCTGAAGGCGGTCAAACTGCGCCTCGATCTCGGCCTCTATCTGCCCCGAAAGAACCTTTCTTTGTGTCCAGTACTTAAGGCCGGCCTTTGCCGGGTTTTCCTCAAAAAAACCTCTTTCGTCCACAAGTCCCGGTATCTCCGAATGAGGCAGCACCGAACGTCCGTCACAGAAGGTGGCATGGAGGCCCACCGAAAGACCGGGAAGTTTGCCGGCAAGCTCTGCCGCTTCCCCGAATGCCTCACCCCCGGCCATGATGCTTGCCGAATTCAAGACCCCCAGACGGTAGGCTTTCTCTATTGCGGCGTTCACGGATGGGCTTTTGCCAAGGTCATCGGCATTGATCACAAGGCAGGTTTTTTCTTTTTCTTTTTTCTCACTCATAAGAACCACCTGAATAGGGGAAAAGCCATACTTTTGTCCTTCATGGCAAGGAAGGGGACTGCTTTCGCCCCCTGAGCTGATCATCTTTGGACATTCGTCTCTTGGGCTAGTCAGCCCTATTTGGCTATTTCCTTTCTTTTGGCCATGAAAGACAAAAACTCCTTGCCTTCCCTGGCCCTGCGCTTCAGGACCTGCCGGTCGGAGAGCATCTCCTTGAGAATGCGGAGCACCGGGCGCGGCCTGAAATAAAACCGCCTGTAAAACCTCTCCACATTCTCGAATATCTTTTCTTTGGGCAGATGGGGATAAGAGAGGGCGCCGGTCTGGATGCCATCATTCACAAGTCCGCTTTCGGCCATTCTGAGCCACCCTTCCTTCATGGCCTGGCGGTAAAGCTCAGTGCCGGGGTATGGCGCGGCGAGGGACACCTGTATGCTGTAAGGGTCTATCTCCTTTGCAAACCTGATGGTCTCTTCCATCGTTTCCGCCGTCTCCCCTGGAAGCCCCAGTATGAAGCACGCGTGAAGGAGTATGCCAAGCTCCCTGGCATCCTTTACGAATTTCCTTGCCCCCTCCACCGTGATGCCTTTTTTTATGTTATTGAGTATCTTCTGGTTGGCGGACTCAAAACCCACCACCAGTAGCCTGAGCCCGTTTTCCTTAAGTACCTTGAGTGTATTGTAAGGAACGGCCGCCCTGGCCGTGGCCGACCACTTTATCCCAAGCGGGCCTATTTTCTTTGCGATTTCTTCGGCGCGGGCAGGGTCCCCGGTGAAGGTGTCGTCATCGAAATAAAACTCCTTCACCTGGGGGAAAAGACGCTTGGCGTGGGCAAACTCTTCGTAAACGTTTTGGGCGCTCCTGGTGCGGACCACACCGCCGCCTATCGTCTGGTGCCACAGGCAGAAAGTGCACTTTGCCCTGCAGCCCCTGGCGGTGTAAAGCGCCATGTAAGGGTGGTCCAGATAGCCGTCGTAATAATCTTCTATCTTCAGGTCACGGGCATAAATGTCCGTGACGAAAGGCAGGGCGTCCAGGTCCGTTATCAGAGGACGGGCAGGCGTGCGGACAAGCTCCCCGTCCTTGAGATATGCAACCCCCTGAACCTCCCTGAAGTCTTTGCCATTGGCTATCTCTGCGATGGTGTAATCGAACTCTCCCATACAGACGAAATCCACCGCTTGGCAGCTTCTGAGGGTCTCAAGAGGGAGCATCATCACATGGGGGCCCACCAGACACACCAGGATGCCGGGATAGGTCTCCTTGTAGCGGCTGGCAACGGCGCAATCGTTTTTGACAGTGGGCGTGCTCGTATGGATCACAACCATGTCGAAGCCTTTGCCCGCCCGCACGACATCTTCAATGCCCGCTCCGGATGGAGGGGCGTCCACAAGAAGGCTATCCTTTACAAGCCCCGCGCCATAGGCCAGCCATGCGGGATACCAGAAAGAGCGCACCTCCCTGGCTGCCTGGTAGCGGGCCCCTGCCCCGCCGTCAAAACCTTCAAACGAAGGGGGGTTAAGGAAAAGGACTTTCATTGCCTGCACCTGTCCGCTTTATTGTTTCCCGATTCCATTAAAAGGACCTCTTTTAAAAAATTCCCTCTGAATGACCGGCACTAACAACCGGCATAACCAAAAATATACCATATTTTCCGGTATGTGAGGGGCGGGATAAGCGGGCAGGGCATGAATATTGAAAAAATTTTCTGCTAAACTCAAACCGTGGAAGATGAAAAGGATCCTGACGGGCAAGAGGCGGTCCGGCTGCCTATTGACGGGGTGCTGGACCTGCACACCTTCGATCCCAGGGACGTGGAAGATCTACTGCCTGAATACATCGCCATGTGCAGGGGAAAAGGGATCTTCGAACTGCGGATAATACATGGCAAGGGAACGGGAACGCTAAGGGAAAAGGTCCACTCCATCCTCAGGCGGCGGCCGGAAGTAGCCACGTTCCGCCTTGCCGGCCAGGAGGCTGGAGGCTGGGGCGCAACGCTCGTATTTCTTAAGAGATTTTGAATGAAGCAAGATGAAAGTAACTGCTCAAAAAACAAAAAAGCAAAAAGATCAAAAATTGCCTTTTACCCTTTTCCATGTCTCCGTCCTTCCAAAGAGGGAGAACCCCAGGTATCCCCTTAGTTTCATCGTATCCGGGTCTGCAAGAGAGATGTAGCAACTGTAGGTCTTGCCGTTGTCAGGGTCGTAAACCGTGCCCTTCCATGAACCCTGGCCGGTATAGGCCGCATGGATTATCACCAGTCCCAGTATAGGCTGGCGGCGGAGGGCCGGGGCCGGGTTGTTCTCATCGAGGGCAGGCCTGCCCCTGTCATCGTTTGGCTGCCTGAGCCACGCAAGCCTTCCAAGAAATCCGCCTGTTCTGTCCGCATCCCTGTAAAACTCGACTTTGGCATCTCCTTTCTGGGTAAGCCAGAAGCCGATTATCCGCTGGGGCTGCTGGGCACCCCCGTGCATTTCTCCTTTTGGGCAATTTACCTCTTTGGCCTGTGCTGCGCCGCCCGGTAAAAGGAAAACGGTAAAAATAGCAAAAAAAACGAAAAAACAGCAACTTGCCGTTTTTGCATGGCGTAAAGATCCCTTGCGGCAGGCTTTCCTGATGCCAGAAGCAAACATAACCTTTTTAGTATAAAAAAACTGGCTGGCATACTGCCAATTCCACTTTTGCCTCTTCCCATCAAAAGACTGCCCTGATACAGAATTTTGCCTGGCCGGTATTCTCTTGTCCATGGATATTTCAGGCTAGGACTCCTCAAAGAGATTTTATATATAAATAATTTTACTGATGTTTTTTTAAAGTTTTTCCTGTTAATTCCCGATATATAAACAAAGTCTATGAAAAATTAAGGACATTTGGCATTGCCATTCTGGCATACATAATTTCGTTAATAAATGTTTTTAGGTATAAATTTTTTTGGTATACGGGGGCCGGACATGAAAACATTAATCATCGGAAGTTATTGATCTCAATGGGTATTTCCACCTCCAAGGATGCCGTACCCCGCCTTCCGCGAAGACGGTTTTTCATACGTTCAGGCGACCCTGAAAACGGGTCTGGCCCGAAGGTCCCGGACGGCAAACCGGCGTGGATGCTGCGCATTTTGTGCGTGGCGGCCTGTGTTTGCGTCTTCCTGTATGCGGCAGATATTCATCTGACCATTCTGCAGCAGGCCGTGGTGGGCTATGGGCTGCTGGGCCTGGTGCTCGTTCTCATGCGTCTGCCTTCTGCCAAGACACAACCCATCAGGACTTTGATCCTGCTTACAGCCGCTTTTATTACACTGCGTTATTGTTTTTTCCGGACATTTTATAGTCTCACGTATACCGGATTCCTTGCCTCCATCGCCATGCTGCTGCTTTACGGCGCTGAAATGTATTCCGCGCTTATTTATTTTTCCGGTATGTTCGTTAATCTGTGGCCCCTCAAAAGAAAAGTGGTCCAACTGCCGGAAAACCGTGCCCTCTGGCCTATTGTCGACATATTTATTCCCACTTACAACGAACCGGAGGAAATGGTCAAAATTACCGTTTCCTCCTGCTCCCAGATGGATTACCCGGCTGACAAACTGAATATTTATATATTGGATGACGGGGGGACCATTCAGAAACGAAACAGCCCGGATGCGGCACAGGCCCTGGCGGCAAATGAAAGGGCGTCGCGGCTCAAAAAAATTGCGCAGGAGTTGGGTGTCAATTACATAACCAGGGAGATGAACGAGCATGCCAAGGCAGGCAATCTCAATAACGCCCTTCAGCGCACCAGGCTGGCATATGCTGAAAAAACAGCCCTTGGCGGCGAATGGCTGAACTGGGGCACTGTTTCTTCACCCGGGGACCTGGTCCTCATCCTTGACTGCGACCATGTGCCCACCATGGATTTTCTAAAGAACACGGCCGGTCTGTTCCTCAAGGATGAAAAATTGTTCCTTGTGCAGACGCCCCATTTTTTCATCAATCCAAATCCCATCGAAAAAAATCTCGGCACCCATAATGACGCGCCAAACGAAAACGAAATGTTCTACCGTGCCGTGCAGCCGGGACTGGACTTCTGGAATTCCTCTTTCTTCTGCGGTTCGGCGGCCCTGCTGCGGCGAAAGCATCTGGAGGAAGCCGGAGGGATCTCCGGAGACACCATTACCGAGGACGCTGAAACCGCGCTCTCCCTTCATGCAAAGGGATACAGGAGCGCATACCTGCTTAAACCCATGATATGCGGACTCTCCCCGGACACATTCGAGGACTTCATGATACAAAGGAGCAGGTGGACGCAGGGCATGATCCAGATACTCCTGCTGAAAAAACCTTTTTTCAAAAAAGGATTGAGCTGGTACCAGCGCCTTTGCTACACCAACAACTGCCTTTTCTGGTTTTTTGGCCTGGCCCGCTCGATCTTCATCATAGCTCCCCTGGTATATCTGTTTTTCGGGTTCGGTATATATAACGCATCGCCGGCGCAAATATTGGTGTACGCCGTGCCGCATCTGCTTTGCTCCATGGCCATAACGAACTACCTGTTCGGCGAGGTGCGATGGCCCTTTTTCTCCGAGCTGTTCGAGACCGTACAGAGCATCTTCCTTGTGGGCCCCATCATTGGCGCCATTTTGAACCCGTCAGCGCCTAAATTCAAGGTCACCCCCAAGGGCAAAAACCTGGATTCCGATTATCTGAGCCTTCTTTCCGTGCCCTTTTATATCATCCTGGTCATGACCCTGGTGGGGCTGCCCGCAGCGGCGGCGCGCTGGAGCGAATATCCCATGCAAAGGGGGGCGATAGCGGCATGTCTGGCGTGGGTCCTGTTCAACATTTTCCTTGTCATGTCATGCCTGGGCATTGTGTACGAACTGAGGCAGATAAGAAGACAGCACCGCATACTGACCACGGAGAAAGCAAAGGCCCGGATCGCTGGAGCGGATCTGGATGTCAATATCCACGACATTTCACTGGGAGGATTAAGTATCTTTCTTCACGGAGAACATCCTGTCAGAGTGAATGAACGGCTGATGGTGTCCGCGGAAGGCAATTATTCAGACCGCCCATCCATTAAAGCCAGACGGGCCGCCCTGATCAGGAAAAGGCGCGAAGCAGTGGCGGCAGAACCGGCATTTGCGGTGGCGGGAAACATACCGGGGCAGGAAACCAGCGGTATTCATGCCCGCAGATCGGGCATGGACGGCAGCCTCACCATGGCCGGGGGACTTGCATCCGGGCCAGGGCTATGTCCTCCTGAATCCGCAGGCAGTGTCTGCAGGGTGCGGTATTCCATTCCCGTCACCGTCAAACGGGTCCAGCAAACTGACGGGGGCGTGAAACTGGGTTGCATCTTTGAGACGGACAGCGTGGAAGACGTAAGCCAAATAATCGCCTTCGTGTATGGCGATAGTTCCAGGTGGGAAAATTTCTGGCAAAACAGGAAGGACCCCAGGGCTCGCATTGCGATAGCGTTATTTTATCTTTTTTTTAAAGGGGCCAAAGGGGCCAGGCGGAACATGCAGGCCACATTGGCCGTTGTTGCAAAATATACCGGAAGAGGGATGGAGAGCTTATGGGAGAAATGGAAAAAATACGCTTTCGCTTAAAAATAAAAATATGGCCTCTGCTCGGAGCGGTAGCTCTTTTCCTTATTTTCCCGCTCCCCGTCCAGGCTGTCGAAATGAGCGTCAACTTAACCAAGCTCGCTCCCGTGGTGTCCACAAAGCTTTATGGCGCTCAGGACAGCTACACCGTTAAAATCCCAATCCCGGACCGCTGGAAGATCAACAGGGCCGTTCTGAAATTTTCATATGTTAATTCCACGGCACTGATCAGGCAGAATTCGCGCCTGGTTGTCTGGCTCAACGAAAGGCCACTGACCCAGATAACGCTGGATTCGTCTTCCCCCGGCGGACAGGTCTCGGTCCTGCTGCCTGCGCGATTGCTGAAGCCAGGCTATGACGACCTCCGCTTCAGCGTGTCACAGCATTACACAAACAGTTGCGAGGACCCAACCGCCCCTGAACTATGGACGACCCTCGCGCTGGACAGATCGTCCATAGATTTCGACTATACACTGAAAACCGTACCGTTGTCCCTTTCAGCGGTCAATTTCCTTTTTGACGCCCGCATATTCAGTACAGACAAGGTGAACCTGGCAGTGGAAGACCTTTCGCGGGAGGAGATCGAAGCGGCCGCTATCGCCGCCATGGGGATTTCGGTGCGGTTTGACTACCGCCCCGTACATTTCTCCCTTTCCGGGGGGCTAAAGCCGGGATGTGACAACATCGTCATAGGCGATAAAAGTTTTGTTACCCGCATAACGGGAAACAAACATTTGAATGCCAGCGGCCCGCTCATCAATATTTTCCATATGCCTGGCGACGACGCCCACGCGCTCATTACCGTGCAGGGCTCCGGCGGGCAGCAGCTTAAAAAAAGCGCACGGGCGTTTGCATCCCTGTCCTTTCCTCTTCCCGACTCCCCATCCATGAGGGTGCAGCAAGTGGCCATAGCCCGCCTGTATCCCCTCGCCGGAAACGATGTCCTGATCCCGGGACATGAATATGCGTTCAGGGATATAGGTTTCAAGACTGCCACCTTTCAAGGGATGGGATGCAAGCCCGGCGATATCTCCATAAAATTGCCTGACGGCATCATGCCGCAGTCAAACAGCTATGTGCGTCTCGGACTTCATCTGGCTTACGGAGGCGGCATGCGAAAAGACAGCGTGCTGAACGTATCGGTGAACGGCAAGTTCGTGTCGGCCATATATCTTGACAACCAGAGCGGGACAACGTTCGCGGATTACCGCATCGACATCCCCGCCGGTCTCTTCAGGTCCGGGAAAAACACTGTAAGGTTCACCCCCGTCCTGACGCCGATGGTTACCCACCGCTGCGAGTTTATACAGACCGGCAACCTTGTCCTGACCCTCTTTGACGATTCAACAGTGCAGATCCCCTCGATGGCCAATTGGACCGCCATGCCGCGCATCGACCTGTTCGCCATTGACGGTTTCCCTTTTACTGAGGATGCAAGCATGAAAGATACTCTTGTGTATCTTCCGGAAAAGAATTCATACGCAGCCGCGGCAGCCATCAACCTGCTTGCAATGGCCGCGCAAAAGGACGGTTTCCCGGGGTATAGCATACATCTTACTTACAGCGAGCCAAAAGGGGACGGCCGCAATGTCATAACGGTAGGCACAGTAAATACCCTGCCGGAAAAAATATTGAAAGCCATGCCGGCACAAATAGGCAAAGATGGCCTTCTCCCCTACCCGCTCATTAAAGATTATTCCGGCGAAAAGACCATTCTTAGCGCGCGCCTGGATGCCATAATAGGCAAGGTCCTTCCCCCCCCGGTCAAAAACCGGCCGGTGTTGCCCGATATCAGGGCGCTGGTCCGCGAAATGAGCGAACCCGGAGGGCAATGGGTGTTCCTTGCGGAATTCGAATCTCCGTATAAGAGCGGAAGATCGGTCCTTCTGCTAACCGCTATTTCCAGCCCGGCCCTTTATAACGGCTCAGATGCTCTGCTGGAACCTTCTGTACAGGGCCGCTGCACCGGGGGACTTGTGGTATTAGACCCTTCCTCTCCGGAAAAGAGCATAGTGGGCCTCGATACCGGAGAGACCTACTATGTGGGCGGCCTGGGCCTGTTCCCCCGCCTGAACGCCCTCATTTACGAACATGACGTGCTCTTCTTTTTATTGCTTTTAGGAAGCTTTGGCGTGCTGACCCGTTTTGCTTATCTGAAACTGAAGGCCATGAGGGCCCAAAGAGACAGCGATGAAGAAGCTTAGTTTTTTCCTCCTGGCAGTGGCCGCCCTTTCATTATGGAGCCGCGCAGAAGCCAAGGCGCCTCAAAAAGAATGGGATGCCTATAAGGCGCAATTCATTTCGGCGGACGGAAGGAATATTGACCGGCAGCAGGGGAAAACAAGCACCTCTGAAGGCCAGGGATACGCCATGCTCCTGGCGGAGGGTTTTGACGATTATCCGGCCTTCCAAAAGATATGGCGGTGGACAAAGAACAACCTCCAGGTCAGAAAGAATGACCGCCTTTTTGCATGGGAATGGGGGAAGCGGCCCGATGGGCAATGGGCCGCGATCGATCTTAACAACGCCACCGACGGTGACACCCTCATCGCATATGCTCTCGTGCTGGCCGGAAGGAAGTGGCGCAATGCCTCCTACGCTTCTGCCGGACGCGCGATCGCCGCTGATATCAGAAAGCATCTTGTCATAGAACGAAACGGAATGCTCCTGGTGCTGCCGGGTTGTTACGGTTTTTCATCCAATGACGCCCTGGTCATGAATCCGTCATATTTCATATGGCCTGCGTACCGGATCTTCGGAGAAGTTGACAATAAACAGTTCTGGAGCAGGGTCTACAGAGACAGCATGAAGCTTCTAGGCAAGGCGCGCTTTACTGTTTTCGGATTGCCCCCTGACTGGATGACGGTAAACCGGGTCGGCGCCCCGCTGCCCACCGGGAAAAGGAGTGTGTACGGTTACGGCGCCATAAGGGTCCTGCTTTACCTTGCGTGGGAAAAGGACAAAACCGGTCTTTCACCCTTCAAAAAATTTATCGGCCTGTACAAATGCCTTGGGTTCATCCCCAGGGAAGTGGACCTGGAAAATAACACTTTTTCAATGGATGATGCGCCGGCCGGGTTTTACGCAGTATATGCCAGGGCGGCCCGGCAGTTGGGAGAACCGGGACTGGGAAGGATTCTCGAGCAAAAGGCGGCTCAAAAACTCAAGCTGGAGAGCGGCAGCTATTACTCGAATTCCCTTTATCTGCTGTCGCTTATGGAATGGAAATAAAAAACTGTTTTATATTAAGCGGTCCATTGGCCCGGATGTCCGCAAGTCCTGGAACCAACGGGTATAAAGAACTAAGGATCTGCAAGGAGGAACCGACATGTTTTCAAGGAAGTTGTTAGCGGCTGTTTTTGTCCTTTGCCTGGGGTTTGCGGCCCCGGCTTTAGCTATTGACAGTTATCCCGGCTCAACCTGGGGGGAGTTGCTGTGGCAGGTGCCCGCACATGGCCCTCAGCCTAACATCCCGGACCTGCTTACGGACGGATGGATAAGGCAGGGTGCGGACGTGGCCCATTTGGACGGTGTGCACCTGGTGCCGTATATGACCCTGCGATGGACGGCGGACACCAAAGGGCTTTCCTGGAACAACACTATAGGACCGGGCATCGGCCTGTCACTGCTCACCACGCCAATAAAACAGTCTTCGGTGACGATCGGGATCGAAAACGTCTGGAATTATTACGACAGGGACTGGGGTTACAACGCATCAAGAATAACCGATACCGTGAACGTATACATGGACTGGTACGGTTGGTGGGACTTGAAAAAATAAAACATAGTTTTTTTAGGACCGAGGAGGCCGAGGCATGCAGTTCTTGAGTTTTTATTTTCTGGGAACACTTTTCCTTTCTTTCATGGGTTCGATCAAGTTTGATTTCATAAAGAACATTATTTTTGGCGGTTTCCTCGCTCTGCCCATTCCGGAGAGAGTCCCGGCATCCAGGGTATTGAAATATCTACGGGTTGCCATCGGCATCCCGCTGGGCTTCCTGCTTTTCTGGCACGAAACATGGTTTCCGCCCCTGGGTTATGCGTTCCATTCCCTTACGGGCGCAAACGCAATGTCCGCGGGCTATATGTTCCAGTTTGTATTTCAGAATCTTAACCCCATAGACATCGGCGGGCTTATCCTCCTTTTCATCCTTTGCCATTTTGCCTCAAAGCGCTTAAACATGGCCATCCCGGTGATTATTTTGATGGTTGCCATCATGCCTTTCCGGGCATGCGGGGTAAAGCAGGCGGCAGCCGCACAGGCCCCGCCGGCCAACGGCACGCCGCAGGGTTATTTTGAAGCGTTCCACAGGTCCGAGGCCAAACGCATTGTCAGGTTTGAAAAACCCAGGAAGGGAGCGCCGCCTTTCGATATCATTGTCCTTCACATATGATCCCTCTCATGGGAAGACCTCTCGGTCGAGGGGTTAAAGAATGATCCGTTCTGGAAACAGTTCAACATGCTTTTTACGGATTTCAATACCGCCACGGGCTATAGCGGCCCCGCGGCCATAAGGGTCCTCAGGTCCACCTGCGGCCAGGAAAAACACGGGGACCTTTACAACCCGGCGCCGGATGGCTGTTACCTGTTCGAGAGCCTTAGAAAAAACGGCTATCAGGCATTCACCGCGCTCAACCATGACGGCGTTTACGGTGACTTTTCCAAAGAGATCGTGACACTGGGAAAGGCGGCGCCGCCCATGGGCGATCAGGGCCTGTCCCCCAGGCAGCTCGATTTCGATAAATCCCCGGTCTATGACGACCTCCAGGTGCTGGACAAGTGGCTTGCCGTGCGCAACAAATCAGGGGCCGCGCGGGCGGCCCTTTATTATGATACGGTCACGCTTCACGCGGGGGCGCACTTCGTGGGTGAAAAATTCTGGTGGCTCAAATCACGCAAGACTCATTACAAGGAGTGCCTCGTAGGCATGATGCAAGAGCTCGATCAGTTCTTTGGGCAACTGGCCGCCTCCCGGCGCAATTACGTTGTCATCTTTGTGCCTGAGCACGGGGCCGCCCTTGTTGCAAAAAGCATCCAGCCGGCCGATCTGAGGGAAATCCCTTTGCCGTCCATCACGCTGGATCCCGTGGGAATAAAGTTCATCGGCCCCGCATTTTCCCATGTCCCGCCAGGACAGCGGATAATATCCAAACCCACCAGCTATACGGCCTTTACATATGTAATATCGGAGCTGTTAAAAAATGTCCCGGTCTCCAAAATTGACCTTAAAAACATACCTGAAACCCCTTATGTGTCCGAGGGCCAGAATAACAAGATAGTTCAAATGGGAAACAGCTATTATTTGAAGGAAAAAGGTAAAAGCTGGGTAAAACTGCCGGAGGAGGATGTAAAGTAATTTAAAAAACTGAAAAAGGGCGGCGCTTTCATCCAGCCGCCCCTTTTTCCCAGCGCGGCAGTGATCTTTTTGCATCCGGCATCCGTCAGCAAGGAAAAACAAATTAATTTACCCCCCGTCTTCCTAAACGGGCCATATTGAGATACAATCTTTTTAAAGTTTTCAAAAGACCCTCATCTTTTAAAAATCTTTTATTTTTCCAAAGACAAAAAAAAGAAAAAAATCATTGCGCTCATAGAATACATAAAGGGCCTAAAATGAATGTGGGAAACATGGACAGCCGGAAATGGCTTGAGCTTTGCCGGATAAGGATATCGTTTTTTTCCGTGCTGGCGGCGGCCACAGGATACCTGCTTGCCGCACCCCGGCCCGGCACGCGTATCGCCTTGCTTGCCCCGGGCGTCATGCTGCTTGCCTGCGGCGCTTCGGCCATTAACCAGTTCCTTGAAAGAAAGACCGACGCCCTCATGCCAAGGACCAGCGGCAGGCCTGTGCCCTCCGGCAGGACCAGTCCGGCGGGCGCCTTTCTGTTTTCCATCTGCCTCATATCCCTGGGGACTGCGGCGCTTTTTTGGTCCCGGGGGCCTTTGCCTGCGGGCATGGGGCTTTTCACGGCCTTCTGGTACGGGGCGGTATACACGCCCCTTAAAAGGAAAACGCCTTTTGCCGTGGCGCCCGGAGCTCTTACGGGGGCCATGCCTTTCGCCATCGGATGGGCTTACGCGGGCGGCTCGCTTTCCGATCCACGGTGTATACTGCCATGCTTTTTTTTCTATATGTGGCAGATGCCCCATTTCTGGCTTTTCATCTCGCAGTACGGGGGGGAATACGAAAAGGCCGGCCTGCCTTCCCTCACAAAAGTATTCTCGGAACGCCAACTCGCAAGGGTCATCTGCAGCTGGAGCTTAAGTTGCGGCGCAGGCGCAATGCTCCTGGCTTACTGCGCTTCCGGAGGCATCATCATATACGGCTTGGCGGCCGCTGCCGCCTGCCTGGCGCTCTCCGGGGCCGCGATGCTCAAAATGGGGTCCGAAAAAAAGAAAAACAAAAACTACCTTTTTGCCTGGCGGGGCATGAATGCCGCCATGTTCGCGGTAATGTGCCTTCTGTCGGCAGACAGAATATTTTGACTTGACCGATGCAAAAGTAAAAAATTTTCAGATGAAATAAAAAGCAAGAAATCTCAAAAAAGAAGGGAGAAAAAGATGAAGACCGCAACTCTCGCCTCAGCCTTTTTTGCCGCGATGCTCTTTTTGTTTCTGCCTTCCGGAGCTTCTGCCAAGGGCATGTCCGGGAAGGCGCTTTTTCAGAAAAACTGCTCGGACTGCCACGTCAACGGGGGCAATATTATTAACCCCGCCTATACGCTCCACAAAAAAGACCGCCAGAAACACGGCGTCAAAACGGTAAATGACATCGTGCACATAATGAGGCACCCGGGCCCCGGAATGCATGTGTTCACAAAACAGATGGTCCCGGACAAGGACGCAAAAAAAATAGCCAGATACATTCTCAAGACGTTTAAATAAGGGCCTCCAAACATATGCATAAAATAAAAGGGCGGCTTTTCGCCCTTTTATTTTATGCCGCGTGATATTATCATTTAAAATCGTGAACTCTTTCAAAAGCCTTCTTCACAATACTGGCGCTCTTCAAATTCCAGCAGTTGATCTTTTTATCCGGCGGGAGGAAAAACAGCTGGAGCGGGAGTTTGGCGCGGAATGGCTGAGCTATAAAGGCAGGGTGCGCCGATGGTTATAAGCTTATTTTTGCTTTAAAAGGCTTCGGATCAGGCTTACGCCTTTACGCTTTGCTTTATTGAATGGCCGCTCCCTCCGTGATAGGCTTTAGGTATGCAAATCCAAAAGGCCTGCGACCTTTGCAAGGACCTTATTTGCACCAGGGAACTGGGAGGCACACTTAACGCCCTTGCAAAGTCCATCGCCCAGGGCCTCTCCGCAAAAGGGTGTTCCATAGAGCTTTTGAACCGCAGGGACCATTCGTTTGAAGTGTCCGCCCTGTACGGAATGGTCAGGGAATTTTTTACCCCGGAAGGCGGCCCGCCTGACCCCAAAAAACTGGAAGCCGACAGCCTGGCCCTGCAAGGAGAGACCAGCAGCATTGCGGTTGAAAAAGACGGCATCCGCCGTGTCTTAAGCGTGCCCCTTCTTTCAGAGCGCGGGACCATAGGAGTTATCAGGGTGTATTCGGATGAGGCCCGCGAGTTCACTCCTGAGGAAACCGCGCAAGCCCTTTTTTTTGCTTCCATGGGAGGCATGCTTGCGGAAAAGGCAAAGGTTTGGGACAGGATGAAGGCGCTGGCGGAAACTGCCAGGACGGTGTCCGGCTCGCTTTCAATCGATGAGGTGCTAAAGGAGATAGCGGAGGCCGCAACCAAAGGGCTTGACGCACATGCTGCCTCTATATGGCTGGTGGACAGGGAGCAAAAAAAACTGTCCCTTCGGGCCTCTTATGGCCTTTCAAGCGAATACGCGGCGAGGAAATCTGTCAGGCTGGAAGACAGCCCCATAGACAGGGAATGCCTGCAATGCAACATTGTGAGCATACCTGATATCTCCCTGGACAACAGGGTGGCGGACCGCGAATCGCTTTCCCAGGAAGACATCTATGGGCTGCTGAGCGTTCCGCTTGCGATAAAGGGCTCCGCACTGGGGGTCCTGAAGGTGTATATGCCCTATCCTTATGAGTTCAGCCCCGGGGACATGGAGTTCGCAAACGGCCTTTCCTGCCAGGGGGCTATTGCGCTGGAAAACGCCCGCCTCTTTGAGCATATAAAGCGGGAATACGATGAACTTCAAAAAGATGTGTGGAAATGGTATGACTGGGGCGAGCGCTTTCCAAAAAGATTATAAGACCATCATACCGGTGGAGGCCCTGGCCCGCTTTGTCGAAAGGCTGGGTGAGCAGTACACGCTTACGGGACCGGTGGGCGGAGGCTTGACGGCCAGGTTTGAGGACGTATCCTCTTTTTCGCAGATGGACCTGGATTATCAAAGCACGATGCTGCCCCCGGGGAAAAAATACCTGTTCGAGCCCGTGCAGGAGGTGCTTTCCTTTGATATTTCAGAGGGCAGGTTTCTGGAGGACCATAAGGATCCTCAAATGCGGAAGCGTGCGCTGATAGGCTTACACCCCTGCGACGTAAACGCCATACTCTATCTGGACAAGGTTTTTCTGGGCCAGTATACAGACCCTTTTTATAGGATAAGAAGGGAAAATATCTTCACCATTGCGCTTAACTGCAAGAGCGTGACGGACCTCTGCTTCTGCCACCTGGTAGGGGCAGGACCTTATCTGAAAGCCCGGAGCGGATATGACATTCTTCTTACTGAGTTACGCGGGTTGCTGACAGATTCAGGCGTGGATTCAGGCGGATCCGGGGCAGATATGGACGGTGGAGAAAAAAAATTCCTGCTGGAGCTGGCAAGCGAAAAGGCCAGGGACCTGTTCCATGCCCTTTCTCCGGACAAGGGGAAACCGCCTGAAGAAAAGGACCTGGCGAAAATAAAAGAGATGGAGGCTGCCCTTTTAAAAACTTTTAAAAAAAACCTGGATATGGAGGCGGTGCAAAATGCGCTCCTTGCCCGCCCGGACCACCACGCGCTCAAGGAAACCGCGGACTCACGATGCCTCTCCTGCTCCAACTGCGTCATGGTCTGCCCGACCTGCTTTTGCCACGATGTCCGCGATGAGACCGATCTTGCGCTTTCCCGCGTAAAAAAGATAAGGAGGTGGGACGCCTGCCAGGACATCTCCTTCGCAAGGGTGCACGGCGGCAACTTCAGGGCCCAAAGGTATGCCAGGCTCCGTCAGTTCGTCTTTCACAAGCTGGATTATGATACGCAGTTCGGCATGAAAGCAACGGTGGGCTGCGGCAGGTGCATAAGATGGTGCCCCACGGGCATAGACCTCACGGAGATAGCCAAGGCGATGATGGAATGATAAATGGCTCCCTTGCCCCCGTAAAGGCCGTGATCACCGATGTAAGACAGGAGTCCCCCGGTGTTAAGACTTTTACGATAGAACCAGCCGGGACTTTTACGATGGAGACCCACCCTATGGCAAAACCGGGGCAGTTCAATATGCTTGGCTATCCGGGGGTAGGCGAAGCGCCCATCTCTTTCAGCGTTCTTCCTTCCGGGGAAGGCAAAAAAAACAAAAAAGACAAAAAAGGCAAAAAAATTTTCGGGCACACCGTGAGGACGGCAGGCAGGGTGACAGGCTTTCTTTCCCAGTTTGGACGGGGTGATGAACTCTTTTTAAGGGGACCTTTCGGCCGAGGCTGGCCGCTTGAAGAGGTCATGGGCAAACATCTCCTCCTCATAACGGGCGGACTTGGGCTGGCCCCTTTAAGGCCAGTAATAGAGATGGCCAGATCGCTTGCCCCAATTGAAGTAACGCTTCTTCACGGGGCCAGGGGGCCGGAGGACATAATTTTCAAAACGGAGTTTGCACGCTGGCAGCGCGTTGGGGCCGTAAAGATCGGGCTTACGGTGGACAACCCAGGGCAGGAACAGGAGATCGCGGGAGATATAAAGATCCATTCGGGGCTTATAACGGAGCTAATCCGTCCTCTGCGGATAGAGCCCGCCCAAACGATTGCCTTTATCTGCGGGCCGGAGATAATGATGAGATTTTCTGCCAGGGAACTGATGTTAAAGGGAATGTCCGGGTCCGCCATCCATGTTTCCGTTGAAAGAAGGATGAAGTGCGGGACCGGCCACTGCGGACACTGCCAGATAGGCCCCTGGTTTACGTGCAAGGACGGGCCGGTCTTTGCCTATGACCAGCTGAAGGGGTTGCCCGATGTCATTCTATAAGAAATTCCGGCTCCATAAGAAAGATGTCCACTCCCCAAAAGAAAAAAATCCTGAAAAGAAAAGGGTCGGGTTTTTCAAGTTCAGCTGTTGCACGGGCTGCGGTTTTGAGCTTGCCTATTTCCAAAGATCGCTTAAAGAGACACTGGAGTCATTCGATTTTACGTTCTTCAGGCTGGCCAGCTCCGCGGGCTCGCCGGAGGGCCCTTTCGATCTGGCCCTTGTGGAAGGCGCGGTTACTGAACCGTTCCAGATAGTAGAGATAAAGAAGATAAGGGCGGCAAGCAAAGTCCTTTATGCAGTGGGCTCCTGCGCGATAGTTGGGGGGATCCCCGCAATAAAGGCCCTTGCCCCGGAGATGGAGGTGGAGCGGGCAGCGTATCGGGAAAGGCTTTATGAGATGTCCTCCACGCGGCCCCATGTCATCGGGGATTACGTGAAGGTGGACGGCTGCATAAGGGGATGTCCTCCAGGTGAAAGGGACCTGGAAGAGGCACTTGCCTCCGTTTTGATAGGCAAGGAGCCGGAATTCATCGAATACAGCGTCTGCATGGAATGCAAGATGGCCGGCAACGCCTGCGTGCTTTTGGAGGATGGGCTTCCCTGCATGGGGCCCGTGACGAACGCTGGGTGCGGCGCGCTCTGCCCGGCGCACCACAGGGCGTGCTACAGCTGCTTTGGCCTTATGGGCCAGGCAAACGTCCCGGCGCTCAAAGGCAAATTCAGGAAACTGGGATTCACCGAGGAGGACATAGAAAAAAGGTTTTTCACCCTGTTTGGCGCGCTGGGGGAAACAGGACAATGAGGATCAAAACGGAATACCTGGGCAGGGTTGAAGGAGAAGCCGGCGTCCGGTTCGAGATAAAAAACGGCAGGCTTGCGGAGCTGAAGATAAACATATGGGAGCCGCCCCGTTTTTTTGAAGGCATGCTTGTAGGCAGAAGATATGACGAGGCACCCGACATAGTGGCAAGGATATGCGGAATATGCCCCGTCTCCCATATGCTCACCTCCATCCGGGCCATAGAGAAGGCCATATGGTTCGAGCCGGGGCCCGAAACCATTGCAGCCAGGAAGATCATGGCTTACAGCCAGATAGCCTCCAGCCACCTTGTGCATCTGGTAATGCTGGCGCTTCCGGATTATGAAGGAAAAAGTTCACTGATGGAGATGATGTCCGCCCGTGATGGGGCCGAATGCGGGAAAAACGGAGAAACAGAAAAAGCAAAAAAAACCAAAAAAGCAAAAGTAAAAGACCTTCTGAAAAAATTCATTAACGTAAAAGAGGCCTTTAACGGCATCACGCAGACCTTCGGGGGAAGGGCTCTGCATCCCGTTTCCATGGTGGTGGGGGGGTTCACATCTTTCCCAGGAGAAAAAGAGATAGACAGGCTGCTGTCCGGCCTGGCCTCCGCGGAAGACGACCTGGAGGACATCGCAGGCCTGATATCGGAGCTGAAACCTCCACGGCTTGAGACGGCCTCCGAACTGGTCTGCCTTTCAGATGATGGCGGGTACGCGATAAATGGAGGACGCATAGTATCCGATATGGGGCTGGACGGAACGGAAGAAGAATATGAGGAGCTTTTCGAAGAAAAGGAGGCCTCATATTCGAACGCCAAAAAAACCAGGCTCAGGGAAAGGGGGCAGATAATGACCGGAGCCCTGGCCAGGGTGAGTCTTCAGTCCAGGTGGCTTGGTGAAAAGGCCCGCAAACCGGCCTTTTCGATTTCTCTCTCATCGTCTTCAGGTAAAAATCCATTTAACAATATAATGGCGCAGGCTGCGGAACTGCTTCATTTCTGGCAGGAGTGCAAAAAACTCCTGGAGGCATCAGGGGCGGAAAAACAAAAAAAACAAAAATTTCCTGGAAGACCGCCCGCGCGTGAGGGCGAAGGCAGGGCCCTGACGGAGGCGCCGAGGGGACTGCTGTACCACAGCTATGCGATAGACCGGACGGGAGCCATCCGCAAGGCCAACATAGTTACGCCCACGGCCCACAATTACCTTGCCATGGAGCAGGACTTAAGAAGACTTATAGAAGATAATATTGATCTGCCCAAAGAGAGGCTGAAATCTCTTGCCGGCATGCTTATCCGCGCCTATGACCCGTGTTTTTCATGCTCGGTGCATTAGCTTTTTCCGCGAAAAAGCCCGATTTCAATGACCAGATTCAACTTTTTTCCGTGAAAAAGTGTGTCAGAAACTCCTGGTCCTTGGGCGAGAGGTCAAATTTCATGGCGGCCTCCTGCAACAGGGCAAAAAGGGTTGCCTTGGGGTTCTCCTCCCTCATGGCCGATACCCATCGTATCGCTTTCCTTATCTGTTCGCCTTCAGGCTGAATGTCCATTGAGACACCTCTTTCCAATATCGAATTTTGCTTTTTTGTTTTTTATTTTTAAAACTTAAGGCCTTATGGCGCTATATTGCGCCATCGGCATTTTTCTTGTGGATGCCGCCCCGTAATCATTTTTTGTAAGCGCTATTATACCCATATCCACATGCTGGGGAAGCAGGCCCAGCGCTTTTTCGCAAGAAGCCCTTGCCCCCATGCCTTCCGCCACCATATCATAAACCGTTTTGGCCAGCATTTTCCTTATGCTCTCCTCTCCAAGTCCCGTAACTGCAATCGCCCCCTCCGGACCGGCATAAAATCCGCAGCCCACCATGGGCGTGTCTCCAACCCGGCCAACCAGCATTGGGGAGGCCCCTCCGGTAGAGGAAGCCACGGAAAAAACCCCTTTTTTGTCAAGGGCCACCACGCCTATCGTATCGGTTCTTTTTGCTTTTCCCTTCCCGCCAGAGATTTTTTGTTCACCAACCCATTGCCGGAAAAAGTGAAAATCCTCTTTTCCCATTCGGCTTTTGATCCTTTCGTAATTTGCGGCGGCCCTTTCGGAGACCTCATAATAAGGCCCGAAGCCAAGTCTTCTGGCGAAGGCCTGGGCTCCGCGGCCGGCCATGGCAACGTGGGGCGAACCCAGCACTGCCCGCGCCACCAGCACCGGGTTTTTTACTCCTCTTATATTGATAACCGCCCCGATGTGGCCTTCCGAGTCCATTACGGCCGCGTCCATTTCCACGGTCTTGCCGTCGATGCGCAGGACTGAGCCGCTTCCGGCGTTGAACCTGCCGTCATCTTCGAGGACGCGCGCGGCCTCAACGGCCGCATCGAGAGCGCTTTTGCCCGCCTCCAGCAACTGAAACGCCGCTTCGCAGGCCGTCCTGCACCCGTCCGAAAACTCCGCCGGAGACCCCACACCTCCGTGCACCGCCACGCCGTATGAAATCATGGGAAAAGTATAACTTAAAAAAGGAAACGATTTTAATTTTGATGAGGGAAGTTTGGGGAGGGGGTAAAGGATGAGGTGAGGCGGGGCAAAGCAAATAATTACGTTTTATTGGTCTCTCTCACCATTTTATTGGCGCCTCACCTCTCCCATGGGGCGAGGAAGGCGTTCGCTCCACTAAGCGCCGTCTCACTCGTCTTGCCGTCATGTCGCGCATACCGCGCCTGGTCTGAATAGTTACCGCTGCGTGATGTGACGCGCCCGCGTCACCCCGCTACGCTCAACGCCTTCCGCCCCCCATGGGAGAGGGAAGAGCGAGGGTTTTTTCCGCAAAAACCAAAAAGCCTAAAACCGGAATCCTATATTGCCGGTAAAGATCATGCCTTCTATGTCGGTGTCAAAAGGCTTTGCATACATGTATTTAAGTTCCAGACCCAGGAAGACGTTCCTGTTTAAGTTGAAGTCCGTCCCGCCAAGTATCTGGAAACCGGGCACGGTGTCGCTGCGGTGAAAATCAATGGCGTCCACATTGTCATTGGCGAAATAGACGCCCACGCCACCGCCCAGGTAAAAGTCCATCAACGGCCCGTAACCCCTGGAGTAATAATACGGGACCGGGAAGACAGCCTTGGCCGTCGCTTCCACATAGGTGGCGTCTATGTCTTCCGTGCAAAAAGCATTTAAGGCGACACAGAAGGCGGTGCCTGAGGTCTGAAGATGTCCAACACCTAACTCCGTGGCAAAATACCGGTTGAAATAGTGCCCGAAGGCGGCTTCTCCGTTAAAACCGGTGTCATAGCCGGTCAGTTCGTTTGATACCGGCGAATACCCGCCCAATTTAATGACCACATAATTGGAGTTGGGCTGATAATCGTAGTTCCGCTGGGCGGCAGCAAATGAGGGAAACAAGGTAAAAACAAAAAGAGAAAAAACCAGAATAATGGCGGATATCAAAGCGGTCTTTTTCATTTTCATCATTCACCTCCGTTTTTTCAGTACCTGCCTAAAGATCGCGACCTACTAAAAAGAAAAATTCAAAAAGCAATCCTTGCCCTGTTCTAAAATGACGAAAAACCGGGCCGGAGAAAACGGACCGTAGTAAAGGAGACGCCACATCAGGGCACCGCTGTTGTTCATACTCTGATGAAAGATACAAGGCATGCATTTTGAAAAATGATCTTTTGAGACTGGTTCTGATAATTGGATTTTATCACAGGAAGATTGCCGCCGGAAGCGCGAAAAACCGGCATTGCCCGCACCCGCCTAACCGGTTCTGAAATGTGACGGGGCTCCCTTTGTGGAATAAGGATTAACTGATAGAATTGGACTGTAATTCCCATAGTCAAGGAGCCAGGCAAAAATGGGACAGGGGATAGAAAACAAGAGCGGAAAAAGAAAAAACAAAAACAGAAAAGCAAAAAACGGCCCGGAAGAAACACAAAAACCCCTTCAGGATGAAGAAAGCGCCGGGGGGGCGCGCGGGCAGGAGGAGCGGCAGGAGAAATTCCTGGTCCGCGAGTTGAGGGAAAAGCTGCATCAGGCCCTCGCCAGGGAACAGGAAGCGCAGGGGGAGCTCCAGCGGTTCATGCATATGCTCTCCCATGATCTGAGGTCTCCCATATCCACTGTCTCTAATTTCCTTGGCATTATACTGGCAAGGCAGGGCGGCGTGCTTGATGAGAAATCGAAGGAGTACATAGGCTACTCCCTTGAGATCATAAAGGACATGAGCCATTTGCTCACGGACACCCTGTATTACATAAAGATAGGCTCCCGCATGATATCGGAAGGGGAAGTGGACTCTACCAGGGTGTTGCAGCGCGCCCTCCTGGAACTCAAAGACAAGATCGAAAAGACCGGTGCGGAAATAAAAATATCCGCGCCGGGCCTTCCAGTAATAAGAGGGGATGAAACGCTGCTGGTCCAGGTGTTCCAGAACCTGCTGGCAAACAGCCTGAAATTTTCGGAGGACACGCCCAGAGTCCGGATATCCGCGGCCCGCCACGAGGCCACAGGCCGTAATCTTGGAAGTAGTGCTGTTGGCGGTGGGGGCGAATGGCTTTTCAGTTTCAGGGACAACGGCCCGGGCATAAAGCCGGAAGACCAGGCACGGATATTCGAGCCCTTCGTACATATCGGCGCGGGGAGAGATGGTAAAGGGGCTGGGCTTGGCCTTGCCATATGCAAAAAGATCGTGGAGCTGCACGGCGGGCGCATCTGGGTGGAATCAGCCCCTGGAGAAGGCTCCACCTTTTATTTCACGATACCGGATTAACAGGGCGTCAGGCCCTTTTTTGGCATCCACCTTGATATTGTTTGAATGGCGCGAGCAACACAAGAAGCCGCACCTGAAAATAGAGATGCCGCATTTTTATCACGCTTTTTATTATGGACGCATCAGTAAAGTTTTTGTTTGTTTTTGCTTTCCCGCGCAAAAATTCATTCCAAAGATTTTTTTGGCCACAGGCACAGTATCTTTTTGACAAAAGGGGAAAATGGGTACCGCCGATCTAAACATTTTGCTTATAGAGGACAACCCGGCCGATGCCGAGCTGATAGACATGATGTTCAGCGAGATCGGGCGGGAGCAATTCCAGAACTACAGCCTTAAAAAGGCGGACAGCCTTGCAGCCGGGATCAAGGCGCTGGGCAAAGAAGCCTTCAGCGTGGTCCTGCTGGACCTGGGACTGCCCGACAGCAGCGGTCTTGAAACCCTCCTGCGCATAGAGGAGAACGCGCAGAATATCCCGGTGATAGCCCTCACCGGCCTGGCCGATGAAGAGTTTGCGGCAAGGGCCATATCCATGGGGGCGCAGGATTATGTTGTTAAGGGGAAGATAACGGCTGACGGTCTTTACCGCTCCGTGCTGTATTCATTGGAGCGGAAAAAATCCGAGCTTTTACTGAAGGACTCAGAGGAAAGGTTCAGGGCATTTTTTGAGCTGAGCGGCATGGGTGCCATACAGGCGGACCCGGCGAGCGGCCGCTTTATCATGGTAAACAGGAGCTTTTGCGAACTGACCGGATACGGCAGTGAGGAGCTTTTGTCGCTTTCCTTCCGGGAGATCACCCACCCTGATGACTGGCCCGCGGATTCGGACAGCTATGAAAAGCTGCTGCGCGGAGAGCTGGCGCAGTACGACCGGGAAATAAGATATCTGCACAAGGAAGGGCACGCTGTATGGGTGCACGTTTCAAGGACCCTGCTGCGGCGGGCAGGCGGGCGCGGCGAGCCCCTGCGGGTGCTGGGCATAGTGCATGATATTACGGACAGAAAAAGGATGGAGCGCGAGATAATAGAGATGGCGCACCACGATGCCCTGACGGGGCTTCCCAACAGGCGGCTGTTCATTGAGCTGGCGCAGATAGAGATGGCGCAGGCCAGCCGCAACCATAAAAAGATGGCCTTCGTGTTCCTGGACCTGGACAGGTTCAAGGAGGTAAACGACACCTTCGGGCATGAAGCGGGCGATAAGCTTTTAAAGGAAGTCGCCCTCCGGATAAGAAAAAGCCTCCGGAAATCGGACACTATCGCGCGGATAGGCGGAGATGAGTTCAATATAATCATCGCCGACCTGCACCGCGCGGAAGGCAGCGCCGAGATAGCCAGGAAGATAGTGGATTCCTTCCGGGTGCCTTTTCTTATCGCGGGGCACGAGCTGCATGTGACGGCGAGCATCGGCCTCAGCATCTATCCGGACGATGACCTGGACATGGAAACGCTTTTCAGGTATGCCGATATAGCCATGTACCACGCCAAGGAAACCGGGAAAAACAATTTCCAGTTTTACAACCCTTCGATCAACGTGCATTCCGCCCAGCGCATAAAGATGGAAAGCCGGATGCGGCAGGCCATCGCCAAAGGGGAGCTCATGCTCTATTACCAGCCCCTGGCGGACATAAGAACGGGCAAAATGGTCTGCGCGGAGGCGCTTGTACGGTGGAGGCACCCCGAAATGGGTCTGCTTGAGCCAAAAAATTTCATCCCTCTGGCCGAGGAGACGGGCTATATCACGGCGATAGACGAATGGGTGCTGGAGGCCGTTTGCAGCCAGGCAAAACAGTGGCGGCAGGCGGGCCTCCCCCCGGTATGCTTCACGGTGAACCTTTCCTCAAGGGTTTTCCAAAAGGCCGGGTTCGCCTCCGGCATCGCCAGGATACTTAAGGACACCGGGCTTCCCGCCGGAAGCCTGTACCTGGAGATAACGGAGACCCTGGCGATGGAAAATATCCAGCTCACCGCCTCTCAACTGGCCCAGCTCTCCGGGCTTGGGGTGCAGATATCGATAGACGATTTCGGCACCGGGTATTCATCACTGAATTACCTGAAGCGGCTGCCCATCGGAAGACTGAAGATAGACAGGTCCTTTATCAAGGACATCGCCACGGACCCCGATGACAGAGCAATAATAAACGCGGTGGTCGCGATGGCCCATAACATGAAGATGAAGGTGATCGCGGAAGGCGTTGAGACGGCAGACCAATTGGATTTTCTTCGCCAGGCGGGCTGCGACGAGATGCAGGGATTTTTGTACAGCAGGCCGCTGCCGGCCGAAATATTCAGCGAGCTGATCGGAAACGGCAAATAGAGAGCATCCCGGAATTCATTCCCTCACATTATCCCTTTCTCCTCACCCCTGCCCCCCTCTCCCGGCGGGAGAGGGGGGAAAGCCGGAAGGCCAAGAAACAGGGAAGGGGAAACGCAAAGACGGGGGCGGGTGGCGTGAGCGCAGCGAGTGCCGCCAGCCTCCACACAGATCCCGGAAGAGCCTGTCCGGCCCTATAGAGTTTCATGTGGACGGGGAAAAAGGGCTTTACTTACATTACTTCAGCCGGGCATTACCTCAGCCGGAGACCCGGCCCGTGACCACTATGGCGTCGCCAAAGAGGACCTTGGCCTTTATGTCCCGGAAGCCGGCCTTTTTAAGAAAGCCTTTCAGCTCTCCATGGGTGTAGGTGCACCCTGCCTCCGTGTTGACCAGCATGTTTATTGAAAAAAGCGCGCCTGACAATGGGGCGATGCGGTTGTCTTCCAGGTAGAATTCATTTATCGCGGCGCGCCCGCCGGGGTTCAGGGCCGCCCTGGCCCTCCCAAGCAGGTCTTCGCACTGTTCATAGGAGTTTGAATGGAGTATATTGCTCATGAAGATAAGGTCATAGCCGCCGCCAAAATCATCGGAATTGAAATCCCCCTTCATGAAGCCGATGTTTCCGTTATTTCCCACGCCGTTTTCCTGCTTTTGCTTTTTCTGATTTTTGATGTTCCTTGCCGCTATCTTTATGACGTCGGCGCGGTCAAAGAGGGTGACCTTGCCCACCCCGGCCCTGGCCATCTCCATCGAGTACGTACCGGGGCCTCCGCCCAGGTCTAGCGCGCTCCCCACGCCCTTCATACCGATCGCCTTTATGATGTCCCCGGCCCTGAGGGCCGCAAGGTTGTGCATTCCCATTATGAAGGCATCCAGACTGAACTCGCCGGACTCCCTGGGCGCGGGTTTGCCGGTGCGCAGAGATTCGTCCAGTTGGGACCAGCTCCGCCAGAGGTTGTCCGCATGCCGCACAATGGCCCCTTGGTAATACGGGGAATCCTTGACCAGGAAAAGCCCCGCCTCTTCCGTGTTCCGATAAATACTCTCCGTCGAATTCCGGTATTTGCTTTTTTCCCCGGATTTTTTAAGAAGGCCAAGCCCGGCAAGCGCATCCATCAGTATTCCGGTTGCGCGCGGGTCCGCCTTTATACGTCCCGCCACCTGCCGTGCGGACGCGCCCGTCTTTGTGTGCTCAAAGAGGCCAAAGTTGACAGCCGTAAGCAGGGGCCTTGCCTGCCAGAACGCGCTCCAAAGCCTCCTTAACGCCGCAGCCTTTTCTATGGTCTTTTTGTTCAAAATTTGCCCCTCCAATTCCTGGATCTTTTTTTCAATAAATTTTTTCCACAATATAGGGACGCTTAAAAAAAGAAAGGATGCCGCGCCTGAAAAATTCTATGCGCCGTCATCCTTTCCGTCAAGGATTTTTTGTTTTTTGTCCTGCCTTTGCTCAGCACATGAAATGCCTGGGAGCTAGTCCCTGTCTTTAAAAAAAACCTTCTTCCCGTTCCAGCGGTTCATGTTTCCGTTACAGCAGTTCATGCGGGGGCCGCCTTTATGCATCCCCCCATGCATTCAAAACCCCGCCATATTCTCCCTGACCTTTTCGCACTGCTCCGGGGTCAGCTCCGACCTGATGGCAACAAAGGCCTTTATGCGGGCCAGGCGGAGCTCCGTCTGAAGGGAGGCGATCTGCTTGAGCTTGGCCTCTACCGCCGCCATGTCCACATGGTCTTTTCGAAACCCGTTATGTAACATGTCCATCAGTTCCACTCTTGCGACTTCGATGTCCGCCTTCTTCATGATGGCATCCTTGCGAAGGCCGCTCCTTACCTTCCAGATGGCCTCCATCTGCGGCCTGCTCAAGCCAAGTTTTTTGAAAATTTTCCACATCATCTGCCGCCGCGCCGCGAACATCCCCATGCGGCCGCCCATCATCCCGCCCTGTCCATAACCTGATTCGCACATGCAACGAGCTCCGCTATCAAGGCCGGACCATGAAACATCCGGGGCGGCATAGGAGCTGAAAGGGACCGCAACCAGCAACACAAAAACCGAAGCTAACACAAGCAAAACCTTTCTCATACTTCCTCCTTTTAGGAATCTGATTTTCTTTTTCTCACTCCCTTTAAATCAGAAACCTGCCCCCTCACCCTCCCGGAGAGGGGGGGTAAGGAAGGTGAGGGGGCAGGCTGACTCTTTAAGACTACAAGAATATCTCTTAAGTGTGGGTTAACCCTTTGTAAAAAAATGAAAATTTTTGTAAATCCTTCCCTTACACTTCTTTACAATCGGCGGAACCATTATTAGGTAGAATTAAGTGTTATATCTTTTAAGGAACCGGAGACGCCCCATATGAGTTTAAAGACACGCCTGTACCTGATAGCGGCCTGTATTCTGGTTGCGGGTCTTGGCAGCGCGTCAGCCATTTATTTGACGGCCGCGGACTATTCGGACAACGTGGGCTATGAGATAATTAATGGACAGGCCTATCCTGTTGCACCCGGGGATTCAAAGATGTATATGCACGATATGGAGCTATACGGAGGGAAGGCAAACGTGATCGCGGATGAGTTCATACGCTGGTTCGACGGGTTATGGCACGGGAAAACACCGGCATTCATCGTGGCGTTCATTGCCGCGTCCATATCCCTGATGCTCATTTTTTACGCGGCCGGCCTGCCTTCCAAAGTAACGCGGAAGAATTAAAGCAGGGAGCCCCAGCTCAAGAGGTCTGCCCTCCACCCCAAGCAGAGCCCTGTATTTTGCCAAAAAATAAAAATAAAAATAAAAAATGCAAAACTTTTCCCACTTTCAAAAGGAGACAGATCATGAAGAAAACAGGCGGCATCCTTATCTATGAGACACTTGGAGAGATAACAGACCCGGCCCATTCCTGCCTTGTAGTCTGGGACGTTCAGAACGGGCTTGTGGACAGGATATTCAACAAGGAGGAGTTCCTGAACAACCTGGCAACCCTGATCAATGCGCTGAGGGGAAAAATGCCGGTTGTATATACCTTCATCACTCCGCCTCCAACGGGGTTCCGGTACTCATGGCATATCTACTCCATGATGAGGCGCTTCAACGTCAAAGAGCCCGGCCAACTGCCAGCCTTCATGGCCCCGGGCTCAAAAGAAAGAGAAACGCCGGAGGCGGTGAAACCGAGGGGAGGCGATATCCTGCTGGAAAAGCCCACGGCAAGCATATTCATCGGCACGAATTTCGAGAACATGATGCGGGCAAGGGGGATAACCACCTTGATCTTCACCGGGATTGCCACAGAGATCGGGATAGAATCCTCCGCGCGGGACGCATCAAATAGGGGTTTTTATCCGGTGATAATATCCGATTGCGTCTCCTCCATGGACAGAGAAGCCCACGAGCGTTCACTGCGGAACATGGGCAGGCTGGCCGTTGTGGCCCGCTCCGGAGAATTATTTTAAAAAAAACCTTAACCCTTTTTTTTGCCTCACAAATTAGACGATTTTCCAGTGTGATAACATTTGGTTATGGAGGGCATCATAACCGCCATACATGGGGACATCGTGGAGATAGACTTCCCCGGCGGACTGCCCAGTCTCCTCCACATCGTCGAGGTGCAAAGGCCAGGCGGTGAAAAAAAAAAACCTGGTCCTGGAAGTGCACGGCCATATAAGTGATACAAAAATAAGGGCGATAGCCCTTGGGTTTACGCAGGGGCTGAAAAGGGGAATGCCCGTGCGGGCGACCGGCAACCCCCTGCTTTTCCCAGCCGGGGCGGATTGCCTGGGCAGGGCTCTGGATAATTTCGGCGCACCCGTTGACGGAGGGCCGCCCGTAACGGGGTTTCTAACCGGCCTCCCCATCCACAGGCCGCCCCCAAGGCTTGAGGAGCAGGTCCCGCCCTCCGGCATACTGGAGACGGGGATAAAGGTGATAGATCTTCTTGCGCCCTTCCCTAAAGGCGGAAAGATCGGTCTTTTCGGAGGCGCTGGAGTTGGAAAGACCGTCCTTCTCATGGAGTTCATTTACAAGATAGCAAAGATGTATTCCGGCATTTCATTGTTTTGCGGCGTCGGCGAAAGAATACGCGAGGGGCACGAGCTTTGGAGAGAGATGCAAAGGCAGGGCATCATAGAGAATGCCGCCCTTGTCTTCGGGCAGATGAGCGAATCCCCCGGGATAAGGTTCCGGACGCCGCTTTCCGCGATAACCCTTGCGGAGTTTTTCAGGGACTCCATGCGGAAGGACGTCCTGTTCCTCATGGACAACATTTACAGGTTCGTGCAGGCTGGCAACGAGGTGTCTGTCCTCCTGGGCAGGCTTACATCAAGGGTAGGTTACCAACCCACGCTCTCCCCGGAACTGGCCCAGGTGGAGGAGAGGCTGGTGTCCACCAAAAGCGGGACGATAACCTCCGTGCAGGCCATATACGTGCCGGCTGACGACATAACCGACCCGGCGGTGGCGGCAGTCTTCCCCCACCTGGACACAACGGTGGTGCTTTCACGGGACATAGCCGCAAAGGGACTGTACCCGGCCATCGACCCCATGCTTTCCAAATCCAAGTTCCTTAACCCGGAGGAGGCGGGCTCCAGGCACTATGAGATAGCAAGCAGGACGGTGGAGCACCTGGCCCGGTACCGCGAGCTTAGCGAAATAATAGCCATGCTGGGCATAGAAGAGCTGTCCGCCCAAGACAGGGTACTTGTAAAAAGGGCCCGCAGGCTGGAAGCCTTCCTTACGCAGCCTTTTTTCCTTACTGAAGAGTTTACCGGCAGGAACGGAAGGCACGTTCCCCTGTCTGATACCATCGAGGGCTGCGCCGCGGTCCTTTCCGGCGAGGCAGACGGCGTCCCTGAAGAGGCCTTTTTTATGAAGGGGGCCATCAAAGAGGTTTTTTCTTTTTTGGGTTGATCTTACATCATGAACGGCCACCTTTTTAAACTGAAGATAATAACGCCTTCAAAGGTCTTTGAGCGGGAGGTGACCCATATAAGGCTAAGGGACGAAAGCGGTTTTTTGGGCATACTGAGCGGCCATACGGACCTCGTCACGGCGGTGCCCCCCTCTTTGGGTTATTACATCGACTCAGGAGGCAAAGAGACTTTTATTGCAGTGAATGAGGGCATATTGCAAGTCAAAGACGGGCTTGTGACACTATCCGCGCGAGAGGTGTTCGAAAGCGCGGACGCCGCCCGGCTTTCGGAGACGATCCAGAAAGAGGCGCTTGGAAGGTCGGCTGCGGAAACCGGGCTTTCCCGCATGCTAAAGGGCATGGAGACCGCCTTCATTGAAAAGACGGTCCGGTTTGAAAAAGGCCGGTGACGCGGGAAAACAAAACAAAAGTAAAAAAAGAAAACAAAAAATGTTTTTCTCTTTTTGGGCAATGCAAAAAAAAGCGAAGGAGAAATTCCCGGACGAAATAGAAAGATCGGCCTCGGAGCTAATGAGGGCCCGTGGTAAAAAATCCTCATTCTGGCGGTACGCATATACGATAGGCGTCGGAGGATGGCTGTTCGTGCTGCCGGTGGTCGGGGGGGCCTACCTGGGGCATTACCTGGACGGAAAGATGAAGGGCGGCATCTCCTGGACGATCACCTTCATTATCATCGGTATAGCGACGGGCATTTATAATGTCTGGCTCTTTTATTTCAGGAGGCAGGGATGAGGCCGCTCGTCATCAGCCCTGAGCCGCTCATACGCCTGGGCCCGGTCATCATTACAAAAACCGTCGCCACCACGTGGCTCATAATGGCCGTGATAACACTTGTCTGCTGGTTTGCAAAGAGACACCTGGCGCTTAAAAAACCCTCCAGGCTCCAGGAGGCGCTGGAGGCGGTCCTGGAAGCGGTGGAAAACATGGTAAAAGATGTGCTGCCGGATGTGGACCCATGGCTGGTCATACCGGTGATAGGGACCCTGTGGATACTTATAGGGGTCTCAAACCTGGCCGGCCTGATACCGGGGCTCAAGACGCCGACGGCGGACATAAACACCACCTTCGCGTTTGCCGTCCTTTCCTATTCCATGACGCATTTTTTTGGCATAAAGACACGCGGACTGAAGGGATACGTCAGCCATTATGTAAAACCCTCATGGGTGCTGCTGCCGTTTCACCTGATAGCTGAGACGACAAGGACAATGGCGCTTGCGGTGAGGCTTTTCGGCAATATGCTGAGCGGCGAGATGACGGCGGCAATAGTCCTTGGGATAGCGGGGCTGCTTGTGCCGGTACCGTTTGCCCTGCTCCACATCATAATCGGGCTCATACAGGCATACATCTTTGGCGTTCTGACGCTGGTTTTCATAGCCGGGGGCATACAAAAAGAGGCATAAAGAAGGAGGACTTTTGAGATGAGTCCATTAACCCTTGTCATCATTGCATCCGTGATCGCGGCGGCTATAGCCATCGCAGCAGGCGCATACGGCCCGGCCAGGGCGCTGGGAGAAGCCCTATCCAAGGCGTTGGACGCCATTGCCAGGCAGCCAGAGGCGTCCAACCAGATATCAAGGACGCTCTTTGTGGGCATGGCCCTTATAGAGTCTATCGCGATATACGCCTTCGTGGTCGCCCTCATCATCCTGTTCGCCGATCCGCTGGTCGGACTGCTGAAATGAGGTTCGATTTCTGGACCTTCTCGCTCCAGGTAATAAATTTCGTCGTGCTGCTTTTCATCCTCAAGGGTCTACTCTACAAACCCGTAAAGGAGATACTTGAGAAAAGAAGGGAGCTCTCGCGGAAGATGCTGGAAGAGGCCGAAGCGGTGAAGGGCGACGCGCTCCGGATGAAGGAAGCCCGTGAAAAAGAGATGAAAAGCATTCAGGACGCAAAAGCGCAGCTTATCGAAAAAGCAGCACAGGAGGCCGAAGAGAAAAAACGGGAACTCCTTATTGACGCCCAAAAAAACGCCGATGCCCTGATCGAAAAAGAAAGGGCGCTCTTCGCCGCGGAGAAAAAAAGGGCCGAAGAGGAGATAGAGGATACCGCCGTCTGCACCGCGGCAACATTTGCTTCCAGCCTCCTTAAAGACATCTCCAGCCTGGAGCTCCACAAGAGCATCTGGCAGAACCTTTACAGGGAGGCAGACGAGATAGCAAAAGGCATCTCTGGCACTTTTTCCCACGGACCTTCCGTACCCCCGACAAACGCGATGGAGCTCGCCGTCCGTACCGCATGGCCGATCGGGCGAACCGAGCTTCAAAAATTCATGGAGACGCTACAGCGCGTGGTCCCCGGCATCAGGCTTTCCGCCATGGAGATCGCCGACAAGGACCTTATAGCCGGGGTAAGCATAAAGGCGGGCGATAAGGTCTATGATTTTTCCCTGGCCGGGCAGATAGAGGCCTTTGCCTCGAATCTGAGATCCGGAAGGGAAAAAATAAAAATATCCGGTGGGCCCGGCCAGAAAAATGCCGATGACCAATGAAGTGAGCACACGGCGCGATCTTATTGAAAGGATGTTCGAAGAGGCCGGGAAAGCCCGCTTCGCGCTGAGGGTGCATGAGGAAGGCAGGGTGCTTTCAACGGGTGACGGCATCGCCACGGTGTCCGGCCTGGGGGAGGCAAGACTCTTTGAGCTAGTGGAGCTTAAAAACGGCAACACCGGAATAGTGTTCGACCTGGGAAGCGAAAGCCTGGGGATCGTGCTTCTTGCCGGGCAGGGGGAGATCAGGGCGGGGGACGAGGTGCTGAGAACCGGAAAGGTGGCGTACGTAAACGCCGGGGACGAACTGCTTGGCCGCGTTGTCAATGCCCTGGGCAGGCCTGAAGACGGCGGCCCGGAGCCCGCAAACACTGAGGCATATCCCATCGAAAGAGAGGCCCCTCCCATCGTAAAAAGGGATTATGTCTCCAGTCCCCTTCTGACCGGCATCAAGGTGATAGACGCCATGTTTCCCATTGGCAGGGGGCAAAGGGAGCTGATCATAGGAGACCCTTCGACCGGCAAAACGTCCATCTGCGTGGACGCCATCATAAACCAGAAAAAGGAAAAGGGGAAAAACAAAAATAAAAATAAAAACTCTGACGTCCTCTCGATCTACACGGCCATAGGGTTGAAAAAGACGCACATCCTCAGGATAATCGATGAGCTGAAGACCTACGGCGATTTTTCAAGGACCATCGTCCTGGCGGCGTATGCGTCGGACTCCCTGGGAATGCAGTACATCGCGCCTTATAGTGCGATGGCCCTGGCGGAATACTTCCTGGACAGGGGCCGTGACGTTCTGCTGGTCCTGGACGATCTGACCAAACACGCGGAGGCATACCGTTCGTTAAGCCTGCTTCTGAACAGGCACCCCGGCAGGGAGGCATATCCCGGAGACATATTCTTCCTGCATGCGCGTCTCCTGGAAAGGGCTGCCAGGATAGCCCAGGGCTACGGGGGCGGCTCCATAACGGCCCTGCCGGTGGCGGAAACGCAGCAAGGCCGCATTTCCTCGTACATCCCGACCAATCTTATCTCCATAACCGACGGGCAAATATACGTGGATTCGCTGCTCTTCGACAAGGGTTTCCGCCCCGCAGTGGACGTTGGAAAATCGGTGTCCAGGATCGGCGGCAAGGCACAGGTAAAGGCTTTAAAGGAGGTGTCCGGGCGGCTGAAGATAGATTATTCGAGGTTCCTTGAATTGGAGGTGTTCACCAGGTTCGGCGCGCACCTGGAGGAAGAGACCGCGAAGCTGCTGGGCCGCGGGATGAGGCTGCGGGAGATACTGAAGCAGCAGCGGTTCCACCCGTTTTCAATAGCTGAAGAGGTGATGACGCTGTGGATCGTAAACTCGGGGGCACTGGACAGGTTGGAGCCCGAGCTTGCGGGAAAGGCCTGCACGGACATCCTAGCCGCGATAAAAAAGGACCTGCCCTGGATAATGGATGGGATAAGAGACAAAGGCGCCCTGGAGCCGGCCGCCCGGGACGCGCTTAATAAATTCTTCGCCTCCCGTAAAGACCCTGAGGAAAATTGAACGTTTTTTACCTGGTGAAGGAGGGTTTTACCCTTGGGCATGCTAACATCCCTGGAAATTGAGAGGCGGATAAGCGCCTTCCGGACTATCGAAGACATAGTGGGTGCGATGAAGGCCTATGCCGGCATAGCCATAAGGAGGACCGATGAGCTGGTCATCAATATACGGGAATACGAGGAAAGCATATTTCAGGCCATGGCCGGCATCGTGGCGCATCACAAAGAGATCGCACAAAAGATCGAATATTCGGGACGGGGCAGGAGGATACTTGTGGCCTGCGGCTCCTCCCAGGGGCTTTGCGGACTCTTCAATGAAAGGATGGCCGATGCCGTTTCAAAGGAAAAAAAGGACGGAGACGCGCTTTTTGTGACCGGCCGGAAACTGATGGCAGCGCTTGGAGCCAGGCAGATCGTCCCGGAATATTATGCTGGTTCCCCTGCAAGCGCAAGCGGCATACAGGGTGCGCTGGAAGAGGCCCTCTCCCGCCTCATGGACATCTACAGCGGACAGGAGTTCTACAGGCTTGCCTTCATCTTTACAAGCGTATCCGGGAAAAGGCCCCGGATACTTACGGAGCGGGTCTTGCCCCCGGACCTGGAACTGGTCAGCCTGAAAAACCCGGCCCGTGTACAGATGAAAAACCCTCCGCTTTTATATCTTGAGGCTGGCAGGGTATTCGAAAAGCTCATGGAGCACCTGATCTTCATAACCCTTTACAGGAGCTATGTGGAGTCCCTGAGGAGCGAAAACTGGTACCGGCTGCAAAGCATGGAAGGGGCGGCGGAAAACCTTAAAAAGCGGCTGTCCGGGATCGAAGCGCTTCAGAAATTCGTGCGCCAGGAGGAGATCACTGAAGAGGTACTGGAGATACTGCAAAGCAAGAAGAAAACCTAAGGGGCCTTCTTATAGACGGCGATGCGGTCCCGCCCTCCGTTTTTCCCCTCGTACAAGGCAAGGTCTGCGTTCCTGATGCTGCCGGCGATGCCGTCCTCCTGGTCATAGGCGGCAACCCCGATGGTCATCGTCACACTAAGGTAGACATTGTTGTAACTAAGCGCGCTGCCCGCAATCTGCTGCCGGATGCGCCCTGCAACCGCCTGGGCGCCCTCGACGCCGGACTCGGACAGAAGCAGGAGGAACTCTTCTCCTCCCCAACGTGACGCCACATCCTGCTCGCGCACGGACTGCTTTAAAATGGCGGAGATGGAGCGAAGCACATGGTCCCCGCATTCATGGCCGTAAGTATCGTTGAACTTCTTGAAATGGTCTATGTCGCACATCGCAAAACAGAACGGCCTTTTCTTCCGCTTGAACCTGACCTCTTCCTCCCTGCATTTCTCCATCATGTGTATCCTGTTCCAGAGGCCCGTCAGATGGTCTGTGCTCGCCATCCGGGTTATCTGCTCCAGGGCCTTGGCAAGAAGCGCGTTTTTTTCATTGAGCTCATTGTTGACCGTCTCCAGCGTCCTGGAATATTGCTTCAGACTCTCGCGCGAGTTCTTTATCTCAAGGTGCGTCTTTATGCGCGCATGAAGTTCCGTGGGATTGAACGGCTTTGTTATATAGTCCACCCCGCCGGAGGTGAACCCCTTGACGATGTCATCTTCCTCATTGCTGGCCGTTATGAAGATGACCGGAATGCCGGAGGTCTCCTGGGCGGACTTCAGCAGCCCGCATGCAGTAAAGCCGTCCATTTCCGGCATCATGACATCCATGAGGACAAGGTCAGGCGAACACTGGCAGGCCAGCTTGACGGCCTTTTCCCCATTAGTGGCCACCAGTATCTCATACTGGCCCCTGAGCATCTCCCCGAGCATTTTTATATTTGCTGGCACATCGTCTGCGATCAGTATTTTTTCCATATCATCACCTTTTTGGTTTTTGGGCTTTTTTTGGGCTTAAATTTTTTGAGGCTGTATTTGGGGTTTTAAGCTCCCTGAATTTTTCCGGGGTCCAGTTTTTCAAGTGCAGCCTGCAGATGTCCCAAAGCGACGTCAAAATCGAAACTGTTCAACGCCTTGCCCAACGCCTCCATTTCCCCGGAGGCCAAAGGCAAAAACCCGCTGGCGGCATCCCCTTTGATACCTTCAAAAAAATCCGCCGCGTCAAAACTGTTTTGCCTTATCCTGTCCTCCAACTGCCTGAACAGCAGCCTTAATCTTTCCGCCTCGCCTTTTGACAGTTTTTTGGCCGCGGGGTCTTGCTCCTCTGAAACGGGGACAGCGCCTGTTTCCGTATGGAGTAAAGTCCTTGCCACATTCAGGACCCGCGTCAATTCATCGCGGAAGGCCCGCATGGTTTCCGTTATATTCCCGCTGCCGGTTTGCTTCAGGCTTTTTTCCAATTCCACGGCAGCCTGCTGGAGGTCCTGCGCCCCGATGTTTCCGGAGGTCCCCTTTATGTTATGCACAAGACGGCAGGCTTCGGCAACCTTGTCCTGCTCTAGCAGCAAGGATATTTCGCCTGGCGCCCCCCTGAAGGAATCCGCGAACTCCAGAAGGATATTCCTGAGGAGCCTTTTGTTTCCCGCCACCAGCCTCAGTGCGGCCTTCATGTTTATCCCCGGCAGGGAATCGGGCAGACCTTCATTACTATGGGCAGTAGAGCCGGCCGGACTTTGAGAGCCGGGGAATGAGCCGGAATGGGCCGCGCGCGCCGATCTATCGTCCGGCGTTTTGGGCCTGCCTCCCAGCCAGCGGCGGAGGGTCTTGAAAAACTTCTCCGGATCGATGGGCTTTGGCGTATGGTCGTTCATGCCCGCCTCAATGCAGCGCTCCCTGTCTCCGGCCATGGCGTGGGCGGTCATGGCTATGATCGGCAGATCTTTATATTTATCGTTGCCCCGGATGACTTTAGTCGCCTCCAACCCGTCCATTACGGGCATCTGGATGTCCATTAGCACACAGGCGTATTCGCACTTATCCAGCATTTCTATGGCCTCTTTGCCGTTTGAGGCGGCATCCACCTTCAGCCCGGCGCTTTCCATCAGTTCCATTGCTACCTGCTGGTTTATGAGATTGTCTTCCACGAGAAGTACCCTGCGCCCCTCAAACAAAGCCAAAGCATCCGTGCCGGCGTTTTCAATGCGCTTTCCGGATTGCGGGCCGGACCCGCCCACGGAAACATTGCCCCCGTGAATATTCATGAGCGTGTCAAAAAGCCGGGATTGGGTCACGGGCTTGGTAAGATAGCCCCCAATGCCAAGAGATGAGGCCCTGTCCTTGACATCGTCAGCGCTATAGGCGGAAACCATTACTATCATGCTGGAGGAATCCACCATGCCGCCGCTTTTCATCATCGATATGGTTTCAACGCCGTCCATGCCCGGCATCTTCCAGTCCATGATGATTATCTGGAAGGGGTCTTTGCTGGAATTCTCCAGTATGCCCAGCGCCTCGTGTCCGGATTGTGCCGTCGTTACCTTAAACCCCATAGACTCCATGTAAGACCTGAGGACCTCCAGTGACACCTCCTGGTCGTCCACAATAAGTACCTTCGCCCCTCTAAGCCCGGACATCTGCTTGTAATGGTCCTCATCGGATTGATGGCGGATGCTAAACGGCAGGGTGAAAAAGAACGTGCTTCCCTTGCCGTGGCGGCTGGTGAGCCCCAGATCGCCGCCCATCAGTTCGGCAAACTTTTTTGATATGGCAAGCCCCAGGCCCGTGCCCCCGTACTTGCGGGTTACCGAGGCGTCCGCCTGGGAAAACGACTGGAAGAGCCTGCTCTTTTGCTCCTTCGTGATGCCGATGCCGGTGTCCTTTACGGAAAATTTGTAAAACCCTCTTTCCCCACCCTTGTTCTTACCCCTCTTGTATGGGCGCCTCGAGCGCAGCTCCACGGATATGAGGATGTGGCCGCTTTCGGTGAATTTCACCGCGTTATTGGCAAGGTTGATAAGTATCTGTCCCAGCCGCAGGGGGTCTCCCCTTAACAAAACCGGGATGCCTTCCTGGACGCTGAAAAGAAGTTCCAGGCCCTTTTTGTGGGCGGCATGTCCCACCACATTTGAAACATGGTCCAGCACCTCTTCCAGGTTGAAGTCCGTCTCCTCCATGGTGAATTTGCCGGCCTCTATCTTGGAGAAATCAAGGATGTCGTTTATGATGCCAAGCAGATGCTGGGCCGAATCCCGTATCTTGTTAAGGTAATCAAGCTGCTTGCCGTCCAGCTCCGTTTTTGCCATCAGATGGGAAAGCCCGATGATGGCTTTCATGGGGGTCCTGATCTCGTGGCTCATATTTGCCAGGAATTCGCTTTTGACCCGCGCGGCGGACAGGGCCGCCTCCCTGGCCTGTATCAGTTCCTTCTGGGTGTTCTTCTCCTCCGTAATGTCCCGCACGATCTCGATGGCCCCGATCGCCTCGCCGGCTCCGTTGCGCAATACGGACGCGCAGCCGTCTAGGTAGCGCTGCAGAAACGGGATCAGGTCCGTTTCCCCGAAAAGTCTCTCGTTGTCCTGATCGCGCCTCAGGCGGGGGTATTTCTTCTCCAGTTCCCCTTTGTCCTTTGACACAAGGTTTATGAGGATGGGCCGCCTCTCGCCATAAAACGCCAGGCTGTATTCATAGTTGCCCTTCCCTATGATATCGGCGGCCTTTACATGCGTCATGTCCTCCATGGCCTTGTTCCAGAACATAACGACCCCGTCGTGATCAATTATGAAGGTGGGATATGGCAGGAAATTGATTATGTTATTGAGGAGGTTATACGAATCCCGAATGGTCTTTTCGCTCTTTTTCCTCTCTGCTACGTCCCGCCATACGGTATAAATGAGCTCTCTGCCGCCATGCTTGACCAAGGTAAGTGATACCTCTACCGGGAACTCTTCCCCGTCCGCCCTTTTGTGTGTCCACTCGAACCTGTGAGAGCCGTCCCGGATGGCCAAAGCTATCATTTCGTCGGCCTTTTCGCTGGACAGACGTCCGTCGGGCTGAAACTTGGGAGAAAGAACCGAAGGGTGCGTATTTAAAACCTGGTCCCTGGAAGCGGCATGCAAAATGCGCACCGCAGCCTGGTTGCAGTCAACGAAATGGTTATTTTCGATCAACAGACAGGCATCAGGGGAGCATTCAAACAGCATCTCGAACGTTTTATCAGGCAGCTTCCTCTCCACCTTGTCCCTCTGCCCGGAAAGTTTTCAAACGCGGGCGCAATCAGTAATTCTGGTGAATTATATAAAAATACCGTCTCAAAAATAAAGATTTTTTGAACAGTTTTAACGAAACACGGGAACGCTGGCGGCAAAAATCTCCTCTTTTTAAGATGGGAACAGCCGGGGCAGTATCACATCAAGTCCGGTCAGGAAGCCAGGACTTTACTTATGATCTCACTTACCTGATTAGTGTTATAGGGCTTGTTTATTACTCCGCAGAAACCGTACTTCCCGTATTCGGACATTACAGGGTCCACCGAGTAGCCGCTTGACACTAATACCTTTGCATGCGGGGCAAGCTCGTGGAGTTTAGTTACCGCCTCTTTGCCTCCCATCCCGCCAGGGATCGTCAGGTCCATAATTACAAGGTCAAAAGGCCTATTCTCTTTTTGCGCATTCATATATAAAAAAATTGCTTCATTTCCGTCTCCGGCAAAGCCTATCTCATATCCAAGGGCGGCCAGTATCGCTCCTGCTACATTCCTTATTAATGCCTCATCATCCATGATCAGGATCTTACCTTTGCCGTGCCTTACCCCTGCGGTTTCCTGGCACCCGGGGCAGGCAGTATCTTTCAATGCGGGGATGTAAATGGTAAAGGCGGTTCCTGCTCCTACCGCTGACTTGACGGATATATGTCCCTCATGGCGTTTCAGGATCGAAAAGACCGATGAAAGCCCCAATCCGCTTCCGGTTGCCTTTGTCGTAAAATACGGGTCAAATATTCTTCCGAGATGCTCATCCGGTATGCCTACCCCCTCATCACGGAAAGTGATCCGCACATAATCCCCTGGTTCCAGTGAAGGCACTTCTCCTCCGGAGACGGTATAGTTCTCAAACCCTATATGAACTGACCCGCCTTCAGGCATGGCATGGATCGCGTTAATGATCAGATTATTAAAGACCTGATTTATCTGTCCTTTGTCGACTTCAGTGCTCCAAAGATTTGCCGGGATGTTGTAGAAACATTTTACATTGGAGCCCGACAACGCAAAATTAACAGCTTCTTTTGCTATCCCAGTTATTAAAGCAGCCTTTTTGACCGGAGCGCCGCCTTTTGCGAAGGTCAGCAATTGATGGGTCAGGTCGGTAGCTCTTTGTGCCGCCTTTTCGGCCTCCGTCAATCTCTCAAAGGCTTTGTGGTCAATTCCAATGAACATTTTTGCAAGACTCACATTGCCCATGATAGAGGTCAGCAAATTATTAAAATCATGTGCCAGGCCACCCGCAAGGATTCCCAATGACTCAAGTTTCTCCATTTTCTGCAACTCTTGCTCCAGCCTGTATTGCGCGGTAATGTCACGGAATACAAGCACCACTCCGATCGTCTTGCTCTCCCTGTCCCTTATCGGAGCGCCACTGTCAGCAATAACGATCTCCGTCCCGTCTTTCCTTATAAGGGCAGTGTGATTGGCCAGGCCCACGGTCAAACCTGTTCTCACAACTTTTTCCGCGGGGTTTTCGCATTGTTCCCTTGTTGTTTCATTGATGATATTGAAAACCTCTGCAAGCGGCTTTCCCATTGCCTCCTCATGCTTCCATCCCGTGAGTTCCTCACCCACTTTATTGAGGAGCGTTATCATCCCTTCGGTATCGGTAACTATGACCCCATCACCTATGCTTCCTAACGTTACCGCCAACCTCTCACGCTCATTGGCAAGCAGATCTGCAGCCCGTCTCTGTTGTGTAACATCAAGCACCAATGAGGCGGCTCCAATTACCTGTCCCCCTTCATTGACCAAAGGCGTATTGAACCACTCGCAAATGAGAATTTTCCCGTCTTTTGCGTGATTTTCAATCACATTGTGAGCGCCGCCTTTCCGGGAAATGATGTCAGACCAGATTTTATCCACATGCTCTTTCTCACTTGGAGGCAGGACCAGTTCACCAGGATATTTGCCCACGGCCTCTTGCCTGCTATAGCCGAAAATCTTCTCCGCAGCCGGGTTCCATTCCTTGACCCTGAGGTCAAGAGTCCATTCAATGACACCCAACGGGGTATTTTGCACATGGAGATTAAGCCGCTGTTGTGATTCCCGCAACACCTTCTCAGCCTTTATCTTCTCCGTAATATCGCGGGTTATGCCCAACAGCCCAAGGATCTCACTTTTCTCATTGCGAAATGGGACAGCGTGCGTTTCAAGCCACAACCGTCTGCCTTTTAACCCCACCATTTCAAACGTCAATGTCCCCGATCCGCCGTTGCACACTTCTTTGGTGAGCCTCATGAAAGCATCTCTATACTCTGACGTAACAAGAGGACAAACGCACTTCCCTTTGACCTGTTCCAGGGACTCAGCTTCGATCATATCCAGGCCTGCCCTGTTCATCATGAGCAGATTTCCATCGGCATCTACTATTTTCACGCATTCCGGCTCTGTTTCTATGATGGTATTGGAAAAGGCTTCGCTTTGCCGTAATTTGTTTTTTGTTTCCACAAGATCTTTGTTAATCGCAACCATCGAATAGTATCGCCATATGGCCATAACTGCAATGATCGTGATGCCTAGCCCTGTCACGAGAAAAAAAGTCATCGCACTGCCCACAATAAATTGGATTTTTGGTTAGCAAACCCCTCTGGATCTGCGGGAATTATGGCAGCAAACATTCTTTTCATCCATTGGTTTATTTGAGCCTCTGTAAAAGTCACTGTAAGAAGGGACAATGCACTGAAAAGGAAATGGAACCGGGCACTGACAAGGAGGTGGAACCTGCAAGTTGGTCTGCGGATCAAATTGAAAAATCGTAATTTACACACATCCCCCCCCCCAACGGCATAACAATATATCAAAACCCAAAAATTTTTCAACAGATCGAGGTTCATAGATCGAGGTTCATACCCTTTTTCACGGCAAAAAGGGACTGGCAATACTTTTTCGAGGGTTGAAGGGGCGGAACGCAGGTTTTGCTGAGAGTAACAGATGAAGCTGGCGGGGTGGACGGTACTCTCAGCAAAACTTTTTTAGCTATATTTTCTGCTTTTTGATGCGGCCCATGCAAAGAAACAACCCTAAAACAGGTTACTCAATGAGCAGGATATCACTAAAACCCTAAGGTTGCCTGCATGGCAAAGCACAGGCAAAAAAGTAAGGACCGGCAGGAAAAAGGCTTTCGGACTGAAAGCCGACAGCCGCCGCAGGGCGGCCGCCCACCCCCAAAATAGTCAGACACTCTTTGAAAATTAACGGCCCTTCCCTTCGATCCTGATCACCAGCTTCGAATCGAGGGACGAGCCACTTATCTGCCATTCAACTGTATTTATCGAAGATTTCATTTAGAATAGAACAAAAGGGCAAAGGAGGTGTTTTAATATGACTTTGGCTGCCGCCAAAAAGAAAATCGCCCCGGAGGATTACATACTGTCTGTGTTATCTCCGGAAGACAGGCTAGATGCCGCTTTCACGGTTGCCAGGGAAGCTTTCAAAAAGACCAAGCTTACCATGAAAGACGTCGATAATGCCGTTAAAACCGTAAGGAGAAAGGCTTACGAGAAAAAGAAATAGGGTTGTAATCGATACCGGTGTGCTTATCTCGGCCTTTGCCTTTGACGGCGCTCCTGAAAAGGCCCTTGAGAAGGCTTTCAAGCACTCCCAAATTTTTGTATCACCCCTGCTTATTGAAGAATACCGTGATACCCCACTCAAACTTGAGCAACGGGGAAAGATAACCCATCAACAGATGAAGGCCCTTATTGCGGGCATAGCCGCTTTTGTCGCAAATGCCAGGATAGTTCATCCCTCAAAGGAGGTATTTTTATGCAGAGACCCCGAAGATAATATGGTCCTCGAATGCTGCCTTGCCGCGAAAGCGGGGATATTGATTACAGGGGACAATGACCTCCTCGATATTGGCGATCTTCCCTTTGATCTTAAAATCATTACGCCCCAGGAATTTGTTGGATATCGACTTTGACCTAGCCTTCTGCGTGTGTGCATACATACATACATGCGGAAAGATAATGCCATCGATCCATTCAAGAACCATAGTTTGTCGTCTGCAACACTTTATGGTTCCGCGACACACTGTGTGCTATTGATTTTCAAGGGAGTTTGGCGGGGTGGACGGGGCTCGAACCCGCGACCTTCGGCGTGACAGGCCGACGTTCTAACCAACTGAACTACCACCCCTTGGTGATGCACTGCAAACACAAACACTTCATTTGGTAGGCGGAACAGGGATCGAACCTGTGACCTCAGCCTTGTAAGGGCTGCGCTCTCCCGATTGAGCTATCCGCCCGGCCTTAAAAAGAAACAACAAAAAGCCTTTCAGACGAATTTATATTAAACAAAAACAAAAACCGGTTTGTCAAATGCCCCTCATATATTCTAATAGGAAAAAGGGCCCCGCGCAGCAAAAAAACAAAACGGACGAAAACCAAAACCGGGCTAAAACTCTATGCCGGCCCTGGCCTTAAGCCCCTTGTCCAGAGGGTGTTTTACGGCCCTCATCTCCGTTACGTAATCGGCGGCCTCTATCAGTGAGAGCGGGGCATCCCTGCCGGTCAGCACAAGCTCCACCCCGGCGGGCTTCCGCCCAAGGAACACAAGCGCCTCCTCTTGCGTGACAAGCCCGTGTTTTATCAGGTGCATGAACTCATCCATTATCACCAGGTCGTACCCTGGCATGATCACCGCAAGCTGCTCCAGCGCCCCTATGGCCTTTGCCCTAAGCGCGCCAAGGTCGGCCCCCGGATGGAAATAGGGAGAAAGGACCTCCTTGAAACTAAGTATCCGCACCTGGAGTTTTTCCAGCATGGCTATCTCGCCCCCGTTCACCGCCTTCATGAACTGGGAGAAAAGGACCTTCATCCCCCTGCCCCTGGCCCGCACGGCAAGCCCCACCGAAGCGGTGGTCTTCCCCTTTCCGTCGCCGGTATATATATGGATCAGCCCCTTTTCCATTCTGATGCCGATTATAACAACAAAAATAATAAAACGTTTCTGAAAATTCCGTTCCGGTCCATCCAACCCTTTTTGCCATAAGCCCCTCTATAGGATATATTTTATTCATCTAAAGCTCATGAACGGGAAAAAATGTCCAGGCCAACTGATGATTATGGAAAGCTTACAGTCGCGGAGACCTTAAGGGAACTGAAGACTGACGCAGGAAAAGGGATTACGGCGCAGGAAGCCGGACGCCGCATAGCTGAGCACGGCTATAACGAGATCCCCGAAAAAGAGCAGTCCGCGCTCATCCGCATGGCCAAAAGGTTTTGGGGGCCGATCCCGGGGATGATCGAGGTTGCCGCCCTGCTTTCAGCCGCGGTACACCGCTGGGAAGACTTCGCAATAATCATGGTCTTGCTCCTGACGAATGCGTTCATAGATTTCTGGCAGGAGGCGAAGGCGTTAAGCGCGCTAAAGGTTCTGAAAGAGAAACTGGCAAAAAAAGCGCTTGTGCTGCGCGACGGGGCTTTTCAGACCATAGACGTCAGGGAGCTTGTTCCAGGGGACATCATCGAGATAAAAATAGGGGATGTGGTCCCCGCAGACCTGAAGCTGGTCGAGGGAGATTATATCCAGGCAGACCAGTCCGCCCTCACCGGGGAATCCCTGCCCGTGGAAAAGAAGGCCGGAGACATCTCATATTCCAATTCGGTCATAAAACAGGGAGAGATGAAGGCAGTGGTCGTCAACACCGCCTCGAATACCTTTTTCGGCAAGACTGTCGCTCTAGTGGCCAGGGCCGAGCGGGAGGAACGGAGCCATTTTCAGAAGGCGGTCATCGGCATAGGCAATTATCTTATCGTCATCACCATATTCCTTGCTGCCTTCATCCTCATCACGGCAATGTTCCGGCAGGAAAATATGATAAGCATTTTAAGGTTCACCCTCGTGCTTACGGTGGCCGCCATACCGGTTGCCCTTCCCGCAGTCCTGTCCGTGACAATGGCGGTGGGAGCAATGAATCTGGCAAAGAAGCAGGCCATTGTCAGCCGCCTTGTCGCAATCGAAGAACTTGCAGGGGTGGACGTGCTCTGCTCGGACAAGACCGGCACGCTTACGCAAAACAGGATGACCGTGTCCGATCCTGTCTCCTATGGCACATACTCGACAAATGACGTAATAATATATGCCGGCCTTGCGTCAAGGCAGGAAAACATGGACCCTATAGAGCTGCCTGTATTCGAATATCTTGAGGCAAAGGGCATGATGGATTCCCTGAACGGGTTCACGCGGGTAAAATTCATACCCTTTGACCCGGTCAGCAAACGGACCGAGGCCCAGGTAATCGCGGGCGATAAAAAAACACTGATCGTCACAAAAGGGGCGCCGCAGGTGATATTGGACCTCTGCGGAGGAGGGTGCGAGGGAATAGAAGACAAAGTGGGAGAGCTTGCGGAGAAGGGCTTTCGCACCCTCGGGGTAGGGGTCAAACATCCGGGGGATGAACATTTCCAGTATGCGGGCCTCATACCGCTTTTCGATCCTCCAAGAGAAGACTCCAGTGAGACGATACGGGAGGCCAGGGCGCTTGGGCTGGACGTCAAAATGGTTACCGGGGACAACAGGGCAATCGCCAGGCAGATAGCGGGGATATTGGGGATAGGCGAGGACATCCTCGATGCGACCGAGCTGAAGGGGGCAAGCACCAGGGAAATGGTTGTTCTTGGAGAGCTCATCGCAAGGACCCTTTACAAAAAGCTGTCTCCATCCGTATCGGAGCATGATATACGAAGGTTCTCAAAGGATGTGATTAAAGACCTGGAAACATCCTTCGAAACCGCGAACCTGCCGCCAAGGCACGTCCAGAAACATGAGTCTGAACTCATTGAGATGATAGAGGGCGCGGTGGGGTTCGCGCAGGTATTTCCTGAGGATAAATACCTCATAGTGGACAAGCTCCAGAAGGGCGGACATATCGTGGGCATGACGGGCGACGGAGTAAACGACGCCCCGGCGCTCAAAAAAGCCGACGCGGGCATCGCAGTATCCGGGGCCACGGACGCTGCGCGGGCCGCTGCGGACGTAGTGCTGATGGCGCCGGGGCTTTCCGTAATAGTGGATGCGATAAAGGGCGCAAGGGTGACCTTCGAAAGAATGAAGAGTTACAGCATATACCGCATCGCAGAGACGATTCGCGTAATTCTCTTCATGGCCGCCTCCATCATAATCTTTAATTTTTACCCGGTCACGGCGATAATGATCATCATCCTTGCGTTCCTCAACGACCTGCCCATTCTTGCCATCGCATATGACAGGACAAAGGTGGACGACAAACCCGTAAGGTGGAAGATGAGGGAGGTCATCACGGTGTCGACCGTCCTGGGCATCGCGGGAGTCGTTGCCAGTTTCGGTATATTCTACCTTGCGGAAAGATACCTGCGGCTGCCTCCTCCCGTCGTTCAGAGTTTCATCTTCTTGAAGCTGGCCGTCGCAGGCCATTTGACTATATTTGTTACACGGACCGAAAACCACTTCTGGCAAAAACCTTATCCATCGCCCCTTCTTTTCTGGGCGGCCCTTCTAACCAAGATCGCAGCTACCCTGTTTACTGTCTACGGGTGGTTCGTAAGCCCTATCGGCTGGAACTACGCTTTATTGGTATGGGGATACGCCCTCGCATGGTTTGTCATCAACGATTTCCTGAAGATATGGACATACCGGTCGCTGAGGAAAAACGGGACTATCATATAGCGGGCATATAGCCGCCAAGACTTCGGGCGAACAGGCATGGACGGAAGCCTTCCCGCGATTTTTACGCTTTTCAGGTTAAAAGGAGCTTTTTTCTATCTTTGAAATCTGGCTTGGATAAATGCTTCTGGGGCCGGACAGGACGAAACTGAGGACGCACGCGATGGCCGCATAAGGGGCAACCCTGGGCCCGAAAAGCTCAAGGGCCATGATACTGGCGGAAACCGGGGTGTCCGCGCAGCCGGCAAGAAGGCTTACCATCCCGATCGCCGCGGAAAAACTTAAATCCATGCCCAGCATACTTCCAAAGGTGCTCCCCGCCGTGGCCCCTATGAAAAAAATTGGGGTGATATTACCTCCGCTTCCGCCGAACCCAAGGGTAACCGCGGTGAAAAGCATTTTTGCCAGAAACGAAATATACGGTGCTGGCATCCCCTCCAGGGCTCTTTCCAAAGGGTCCAGCCCAAGGCCAAGATACTTGGTCGAGAAAGCAAAAGACAGCAGCACCAGCACAAGGCCGCCAAGGGCCGCCTTTAGAGATATTCTCAACCCGGCAAGATGTACTACCTTCTCAATACCTCTTGACACATTGATGAAAAGAAAGGAACAGAAGCCAAAGAAAACGCCGCTGAGGCACACCTTTAAAAAAAAGAGCCCGCCGCCGCTTATGACAGGGGAAAACCGCAAGGGCTCATTAAAATAGACGACCCCTAAATAGGATGAAACATGATAGCTTATGATACCGGCAAGGAACGAGGGCAGAAGCACTTCGTATAAAAGCCCCCCGGCAAATAATACCTCCAGCCCGAAAATCGCCCCCGCAATCGGGGTGCCAAAAACAGCCGAAAACCCCGCGCTGATACCGCAAATGACAAGTTTTTTTCTGTCCTTGTCATCGAATTTAAGGAGGCTTGAGGTCACCGATGCCAGTCCGGCCCCTATCTGGGCGCATGGCCCTTCTTTTCCCGCGGACCCTCCTGCAGCGATAGTAATGATGGATGCAACGAATTTTACGGGCGCAACCAGCGGAGCAACTTTCCCGGAACGCCTGTTCACGGCCTTTATCACCCTGTCTGTGCCCCCGCCAGCCGCCTCCGGCGCGAGGGCCCTGGCGAGGGCTTCGCTGGCAAACAGGGCGGCTGGAAGCATCAGAAAGTAATAACTGAACCCGTGAGTCAGAGTTGTTACCCATCCAAGCGCTTTTAGAAATGCTGCGGTTGAGAGTCCCACAATGGAACCCACCGCTGAGGCAAGCAGCAGCCATTTTATGACATTCAGAAATACCGCTAACTGCCCAGTGGGGCTTTTCTTCATAGTTCAGCCATTCCGCCCTGAAGTTTCCGGCTTAACAGCCAGGCCCATTTCCATGAAAAAAGCTTATCAGATAAAATGATGAGAGACATTAACGGGTAATTTCACTTCATGATGTTATAATTATCGGTCATGCCCGATAACCTAAAAACAGGTCTTCTTTAATGCGGTCGCGATGAAATCCGTTAGAACAGCCGGCCAGCCGGAGACCAGCAAGCTGGCGGAGATGGCCGCCCTGCTTAAAAAATTCCACATGCCGGAGCATACCGCCTTGATCATCCTTTCCGTTCTGGTGGGAGTTTTGGCCGGGCTAGCCAATGTTCTTTTCCGCACCTCCATGAATTTCGTCCACCAGCTTTTTTTCATACACGGGGCAAACCTCCTGGAAATAAACCGCGGCGGGATATACAGGGTGTTTCTGCCCCTTTTGCCTATGGCCGGGGCCCTTCTTCTGATACCGCTGTCCAGGGCCTTCCCAGGCGATGTGAACGGCTACGGGTTCCCGAAATTCATAGAACTGGTAAACATCAGGGGCGGCGTTATCAGGATCAGAAACATCTTTCTTAAGATTATCGCACCTGCGCTCACGATAGGCACCGGAGGGTCGGCGGGGATAGAGGGCCCCATCGCCATAATCGGGGGCACGATAGGGTCAGGCACCGGGCAGCTCTTCCGGGCCTCCGGAAGCAGGATGAAGCTTCTGATAGCCGCGGGCTCGGCCGGAGCGATAGCGGCCACCTTCAACGCTCCCATAGCCGGGGTGATGTTTGCGATAGAGATCGTGCTCCTTGGGAATTACGAGATATCTTCTTTTGCCGCCATAGTCATATCCTCCGGGATGGCCACGGTCGTGTCGAGGGCGTTCTACGGCTCCAGTCCGGCGTTCAGGGTGCCGGAGTACCAGCTGAGGAGCATGGCGGAGATACCCCTTTATATGATCTTCGGTGTCCTGATGGGATTTCTGGCCGTCTTGTATATCAGGGTTTTCCATGGCATCAAGGACGAATTCGAAAAGCTGGGGATCAACCCTCAGCTAAAACCCGTGCTCGGCGCTTTCATAATAGGCTCTTTCGGAATATTTCTACCCCAGATAATGGGAAACGGGTATGACATCATAGGCCTGGCCCTGATCGGCAAGATAATCTTCCCGATTGTGGCCATCCTTATTTTCCTGAAGCTCCTGGCCACCGCGGTGACCATCGGCTCCGGAGGGGCCGGGGGTGTTTTTGCTCCTTCGCTTTTCATAGGGGCGATGGCGGGGGAGAGCTACGGCTATGTTGTGCATTGGCTGTTCCCTGCCTATACAGCCTCCCCCGGGGCGTATGCCACGGTGGGAATAGGCTCTTTTCTGGCTGCCGCCACACATGCGCCGCTTACCGGGATATTCCTTCTTTTCGAGATGACCGGAAATTACAAGATAATAATCCCCCTCATGTTCTCTTCCATCATAGGCACCCTGATAGCAAAGAAGGTCTACCCGGACTCCATAGACACTGTAGACATAACTAAAAAGGGAATAAAGATACATATGGGCAGAGAAGTGGCCATTATGAGCAGCATAAAGGTGCGAGAAATAATGCACAAGGATTTCATAACGGTGAAGGAAAACACCACCTTGGAGGAGGTCATCACCAAGATGATCCGGGAAGAGAAGTTCTATATCCCGGTAGTGGACTCCGGCGGGCTCATGAAAGGCATTATCTCCTTCCAGGACGTAAGGCCGGTGCTCATGGAGGAAGAGGTGAAGGCAATAGTGCATGCGGGACAGGTGGCAACTGAAGAGGTGATCGTGCTCTACCCCGGCGAAAACCTGAACGCCGCCGTGGAGCGGTTTTCCCTGAAAGACATAGATGAGATACCCGTTGTTGGCAGGGACAACCCCAAAAAGGTGATCGGCATGGTCAGCCGCAGGGACGTAATAACGGCCTATAACAAGGAAGTCCTTAAAAAGACCAAACCGGATCTGTAAGGTGGATTTTTGTTTTTTAGCCCGGCCCGCTTGAAATTCCCCAACCCGCATCCATTTTTTTAACATGTCAATCTTAAAGAAATTGCTCTCCAGCGCCGATAAATATATCAAGCGATATTGTTGAAATTAGAGTAAGCCGTGGGGCAGGCGCCATGAGTAGACCTTCGGACATAGAACTAAGTGAACTCTACCTGATGTTGTATTCCAGCTACTACTATACCGATGGTAATACGACAAGCGGCCAAAAGATAAAAAATCTGACAACACTGATGGACGAGATTAATGGCAAGTACACTGAGCCTGACAAATGACAGTAGACGTAAAGCCTGAGGAGCAAATGGATTTTTTGATCGGAATTTATTCCGGCTCCACGGCGGCGGAGCCGTATGCCCTAAGGAGCGGCTGTTCCTTGCCAGGCGTCCGTTTTTGGATTTTATGCCCCTCGGGCCTCTGATGCAGGGAATTTCTGATCGAACGAGATTTGCTCGCTGCCCATTTAAGCGGGAAAAGCTGGTGCCCCCTGCAGGAATCGAACCTGCGACACCAGGTTTAGGAAGCTCATCCAGCCAAAGTCCCTCCGATTCTTCAAAAAGTCCTGATTCTGTAACCGGTTGCAAAGAAAAAGAAAACTAAACCCGCCTCGTTTATTTCCGTTGATAAACATTTGCAGAAATCTACGGAAATTTACCGCCGATGGACACCTGTATGGACACGGAATTTATGGCCTAAGGGGATGCCAAGTGCGCCTTGGCATGAGTCCCGCTACTTTTGGGTTTCAATTACATATTAGTCCTATGCTCGCTCACATGGCCGCAGACCTTAAAACGCATAAAAGTAGCGTCTGCCCCTGCGCGCTGTCCAGGCGCGCGCGTAGGGGCGGTCTAGACGCGGGTGAGCCCGCAGGGCTGAGATGGCCAAACGCCGAACGCGCGCAAGCGCGCGGCGTGGCCATGCCGTTGCCGTTTTCTTTTTCCGTGGTCGTTTTAGGGACTTGGTATATATGTGCTTTAAGTCGGAAAAAGTGTCGGGTAAGTTCTTTGTCTTGTTTCGTTTGATGGATGGATTTTTATTTATTAATTAATTGTTTGGAGGTTTTTAAATATGGCTCTTGGTGATTCTTTTAAATATATTCATCTCAAGAATCCTGATACTGGTCAGGTGGTAAAGATACTGAATAAATCCAAGAAGGAAATGGCTTATAGAAGGTTGGCTCAAGGTTTTTTAAATTTTATTAAGTATGAGGTTAAGCGTCCTTTTATAAAGCATGTGACTCTTACTCAAAAGAGGGAAAATTATAAACCTCGAATCCTTGATGATTTCCGTAGGAAGCTCAAGAGTCGGTATGGGAAGATTTATTCTCTTTGGGTAGTCGAGGTTCAGAAAGAACGTTTAGCGAGGTCTGGGGAGGCTGTAATTCATTGGCATATGATGTTAGTTTTCGCTAAGAGGGTTGAGTTTGGTAAAAAAGATGTTTTGGCGATTCAGAAGATGTGGAAATACGGGAATGTTGATATAAAGCCTGTTCGTAAGGCTTCTGTTTCTTATCTGATGAAGTATATAGGGAAGGCGTTTAAAGGCGGTGATTTCACTCAAGTTGAAGGTGCGCGGCGTGTTGGGGCTTCTAGGTTTAGTTCGTTTTACAAGCAGTCTGAAGCTAAAATAAAGAAGGCGTGGGATTTCTTTAAGAAGATCGGCAGGGAATATACTGAAATGGTGAACGATTATTATTGGGAAAATGGAAAGTGTTTTGTTCAGGGTATAGATGGGACTGGAAGAAGAAGCGGGCGGGTCTATTTATATAAACCTGCCCGGTGGGAGTTTAAGGGTTTCTCTGATTAAAACTCCATATCGGCGCGCCCCTTGCCGGGTCTGTCCGCATATTTTATAAAATTTGCGATGGGGAATTTAAATCTTATGGGATGGGACAGATTTTACTATCTGTCCTCTTTTTATTAATCGAGATAGTTCATTGCCTTGAATTAGCTGTAAAGGTTTACCATAAGCAAAATTTTCCGCCTCTCGCGTGAAATATGAAGATGTAATGAGTATCCCTTGGTCTGCTCCCTCAGCAGCCATAATGCCATAAAGTTCCCTTACTACTTTGACACCTACGGCATAGTCTTCCCAATGCTTACATTGAACAATTGCTTTGTGCCCATTTTGTAGCAATATAAGATCAATACCTCCATCAGGTTTGCTACCTCCAAATTCTTTTACCTCATAGCCCATATTTTTGTAAGCTGCTCCGATAATGCCTTCAAATTCTTTCCAGTGTAACGCGCTTATATCAGGGAGGCTCCTTTGTCGGCTTAGGAGCTCATTGTTGTACTGATTATTTTTTAGTGCTTTTTTACGTTCGATGAAATTACGAAACAAGGACAATCCTCCTGTTATGACAAAAAGGATTGAAATGATCGGGGCGAATGTTGGTGCCGCCTTTGCCACAGCTTGATTTACGAAATCGGAGCTATGCAATAACATGGATGGCAGAATAAATTTTAAGCTGACATATGAAATTACAGCCAAAATCGCGCTAAACCACCACGGGGCTTTAGCTAGGATTTCAAAAAGACCTTCTTCTTTTCTTCTTGCCATAAATTGATGGATTCAAATTTATACTATTCGAAAAATTATGTCTACCATCAAAGCCAGAACGAGAAGATTGCTTTGCGCCAGTTTTTAAATAATAGTTGAAAAGTTACTTATTATGTGTTACTTTATTTATATGCTTAAGAAAACTTTAACCAAGATCGCCGAAAGCAAAGAGAGAAAGAACTGGGGTAAAGGGACCATAGTCTGTACCCAAGAAGAATTTGAGAAAGTCTTCGATGAATTCAAAGGCCAAATGGTTTCGCCTGGCGGTGCGGCAGGCGCTTTAGGCGTTTCCAGAGCCTATATCCATCAGCTTGAAAAAGAGGGAAAGATCAGGGCATATAGGATTGCTCATGATGACATAGATTGGGATAGATTGCCTCTTTGGCTGAAGATGATGGTAGCACCAAGGGACGTTTATATTTATATCCCAGATGAAGACATAGAAAGAATCAAAAAAGGGATGATCGAGAAGGCGGAAACCAAATTGAAAAAACTCAAGGGCAAATAAGTCTCCATCATGACTGAGCGGCTTCTCACATATAAAGACCTTTCGGAAAGATGGCAAAAGCCCGTTGGCACTTTGCGCACTCTCGTCATGAAAAAGAAGCTCGAACCTATCAAGCTTGGGCGGGATGTCCGGTTTTCTGAAGACTATATCCGCGAAATCGAGAGGAAAGGCGGGTTTTCTTATTAGATGGGCATTTTCAAAAAATTAGACAAGACGGAAAACCGCGAGGTCTATTATATTGACTACTATGACGAACACGGAGAACGCAAAAGGGAGAGCACGGGGTCAAGCTCCGCTTCCTTTGCGAAAGAACTGCTTATCAGCCGGAAAGATGAAGTAGCCAAAAGAAAGAAATTCCCTGAAAGATACCTTCCTAGAATCAAATTTTCTGATTTTGTAGACAAAGAATATCTTCCCATTCATGCCAAGGGGCTCAAGAACGAACCGAACATAAAAGGCCATTGCGAAAAACTGAAAGCGGAATTTGAAGGAAGATGCTTGCATGAGATCACTTCCCAAATGGTTGAGTTATACAAAAAAAGCATGATGGATACCTTGGCAGAAAATACGATTAATAACCGGCTCAATACCTTGAGCGGCATATTTACCAAAGCTGTCGAATGGGGCAAAGCCCTGTCAAATCCAGTCCATAAGGTCAAGCGTTTTAAAATCAAGGAACGGAAAAGGATTCTTGATAAAGATGAGCAACAAGCCCTGATCATCGCAGCGGGTCAAGAGAAAAAGGCCTCATATCTTCAATCTCTGATAATCTTTGACCTCGCAACTGGACTTAGAAAAGAAGAACTCTTGTCTGTCAAATGGGCCGATATTGATTTTGAAAATGGGCAACTTCTTGTAAGGGCCGAAATAGCAAAGCACCAAAAGGCCCGCTATGTAGACCTTAACAAGCATGCTTTAACCGTTCTGGAAGTATTACCGAGAGTCGGAGAACACATTTTTTGTGATAAGCAGGGACAGAGATTCAAAAATTTCAGACGCTCTTTTCAGTCGGCGGCAACAAGGGCAAAGCTTAAAAACGTTGTTATCCATGACCTGAGAAGAACTTTCGGCTCCAACTGCGTCATGTCGGGAGTATCTTTGGCAACGGTTCAGGCCTGGATGGGCCATGAATCCATAGAGACAACAATCAAGCATTATGGGCACCTGGCCCAATCTTTCAGAAAGGAGGAGATCAGGAAGACCGAAGAACGGATGGACACCTACATGGACACCGGGATTTTAAGGAAGGTTGCTAAAGCCTGTAAGTCCTTGATAAATAAAATGCCCCCTGCAAGAATCGAACTTGCGACACCAGGTTTAGGAAACCTGTGCTCTATCCTACTGAGCTAAGGGGGCTAACGGATATATTACCAAAAAAGGCCCCTTATCGTCCAGAAGGCAAACCCCACCCGGAAAAACCCGGCAAAAAGGTCATTTTAATATTAATTGGCACCTATCAATTTGACTTATAGCCCCCAGTTGCAGTATAAAGAGATGATATGACCGGACATGCTCTTTCTCCATACCTCCCTATATTTATATTGATGGTCATTGCCTTGGGGTTCGGCGTCGGGTCTCTGGTGGCAGGCATACTTGTAAGGCCCAGGCGGCCATACAGGGAAAAGCTTATGCCTTACGAGTCCGGCAACCCTCCGGTGGAGGAGCCTCGCTACAGGTTTTCCGTAAAATTCTACATTGTCGCCATGCTCTTCGTTATCTTCGACGTGGAGGCCATTTTCCTTTACCCGTGGGCGATAACCTTCGATAAACTGGGCCTCTATGCGTTTGTGGAAATGGTGCTCTTCATAGCAATATTAATGGTGGGGTATGTTTATGCCTGGAAAAAAGATGCCTTCAAATGGGAATGAGATAAAAAACTCCGGCGTTACCGCGCGTGAGATCCTGAGCGGGAGCACCGGGGTGCTGGAGATAGAAAAGGGGCTCAAGATCATCCCCGGCGCAAACACGATAATCGCGTCGCTGGACAAGCTTGTGAACTGGGGTAGGCAATCCTCCCTCTGGCCGGTCACCTTCGGACTTGCCTGCTGCGCCATCGAGATGATGGCCACGGGCGCCTCCCATTATGATCTCGACAGGCTGGGCGTGATATTCAGGGGCTCGCCAAGGCAGGCGGACTTCGTAATCGTCGCGGGCACGGTGACAAAAAAGATGGCGCCCATAGTGCGCCGGGTGTACGACCAGATGCCTGAGCCAAGGTACGTCATCGCCATGGGAAGCTGCGCCTGTTCCGGCGGAATATTCAACACATACAGCACAGTGCAGGGGGTGGACAGCTTCCTGCCCGTGGACGTTTACATTCCCGGCTGCCCGCCCAGGCCGGAAGCCCTGATGGAGGGCATTATCAAGCTTCAGGAAAAAATAAAGAAGGAGCAGCTGAGATGGAGCCCCTTCAGATAGCGGAAAAGATAAAGCAGGCCTTTCCCGGCGAAGTTGCCGAAATAACCTCCTTCAGGGACCAGGTATCCGCACACCTAAAAAAAGACAGGCTGTTCGATATCTGCCGCATGCTGAAGGAAGACCCTGAATTGGACTTCGACTACCTTGTGGATGTCTGCGGCGTGGATTACCTGGACAAAAAGACGCCCCGTTTCGAGGCCGTCTATCACCTTTATTCCATGACCCGCAGGCACTTTATACGCCTCAGGGTCCAGGTGCCGGAGGAAGACCCCCAGGTCCGCTCGGTCGTTCCCATCTGGCAGGGGGCCAACTGGCATGAAAGGGAATGCTACGATATGCTCGGCATCCGTTTTGAAGGCCATCCGGACTTAAGAAGAGTGCTGCTGCCTGAGGACTGGGAAGGCCATCCCCTGAGGAAGGACTACCCGGTGGAGGGCTTCACGGGCGAGGAAGACTGGCATGGTTACACGGAGGTCGTGGAGTTGTCTAAGAAACTGAAGGAATTTGAATGGGGGAACTAAAAGCCCTTTCCGAAAACTTTCAGAAAAGATAAAAAATAAAAAATACTGGTTTCTAATTTAATTTGGAAATTTGAAATGATAGAACAAGAAGGAAAAGAGATAAAGACAAAAGAGATCGCCCTCAGCATGGGTCCGCAGCATCCCGCCACTCACGGGGTCCTGAGGCTGGTGCTGGAGCTTGACGGCGAGACCGTCGTCAAATGCACTCCCCATGTGGGCTACCTGCACAGGGGCGTAGAGAAGCTGGGAGAGAACCGGACCTATCTTTCCGCCCTGCCGCTTACGGACCGGCTGGACTATATCTCTTCCATGTCCAACAATGTTGGCTACGTCATCGCCGTCGAAAAGCTCTTTGGCATAGAGGCCCCGGAAAGGGCCAAATACATCCGCACCATCATGTGCGAAATGACAAGGATATCAAGCCATATAATCTGGTTGGGCACGCATGCCCTGGACATTGGGGCGATGACCGTTTTCCTTTACTCCTTCAGGGAGCGGGAATGGCTGCTGGACCTCTTCGAGATGACCTGCGGAGCCAGGCTCACCGCCAGCTATCCGCGCATAGGGGGGGTAAGAAACGACGTCTCCCAGCAGTTTCTGGACAGTCTTTATGAGTTCACCCAGCAATTCCCCGCCAGGCTGGACGAATACGAGACCCTCATAGACAAAAACCGCATCTGGCTTAAAAGGACAAAGGGCATAGGCGTTATATCCGCCGCGGAGGCCGTAAACTGGGGTCTTACGGGGGCCACTCTCAGGGGTTCCGGCGTGGACTACGACGTGAGAAAAGCCTTCCCTTATGACGTATATGACAAAGTGGAATTCGATGTGCCTCTGGGAGTCCACGGGGACGTTTACGACAGGTACCGCTGCAGGATGGAGGAGCTCCGCCAGTCAAACCGGATAATAAAACAGTGCATCGAGCAGCTGCCAACGGGGCCCATACTTTCTCCCGAGGCGGCCAAATTCGTGCTTCCTCCCAAGGAAAGCCTGTTTAAGAGCATGGAATCCCTCATCCACCATTTCGTGCTCATGACAAAGGGGCCGCTCACCGCGCCAGCGGGCGAGGTGTATTCCGCCAGTGAGGTGCCGAAGGGAGAACTGGGCTTCTATATCGTAAGCGACGGCACGGGCACACCTTACAGGATGAGGGTAAGGGCGCCTTCTTTTGTCCACGCCTCGGTCCTCCCCAGACTGTGCGAAGGCGGGCTCATAGCGGACGTCATCGCCAATATAGGGACCATAGACATAGTGCTGGGCGAATGCGACAGGTGAAATGGATGCGAGTGGCTCCAGAAGGGGAAGCGAGCGAATATGACACATAAAAAAATCCTTACATTCGATGCCCGAAGGGCATAAAATAAGCAATGGAAAACTTCCCGGCTTTCAGCCCAGGGGCACTTGCCCGCCTGGAAGAGATCAAAAAAAAGTATCCCCCCGGCAGGGCGGCGCTAATGCCCGCCTTGCATGTGGCCCAGGAAGATTTCGGGTGGCTCAAACCCGAGGCGCTGAAGGCGGTAGCGGAATACCTGGAGCTTCCGGAGATGACCGTTCGTAGCACGGCCACATTCTACTCTATGTACAGGCACAAAAAGACGGGCAGAAACGTAATCCGTCTTTGCACGAACGTCTCCTGCTTGGTGTTGGGCGCCCGCACACTTAAAGGCATCCTCGAGGGCCTGTACGGCCTTGCGCCCGGCAATACCAGCCCGGATAACCGCTTCTCCCTTGAGATCGCGGATTGCATCGGGGCCTGCGGCAGTGGTCCCGCGATGCTTGTGAACGATGACCTGCACACCGGACTGGACGCGAAAAAAGTGATAGAGGTCCTGGAGAACTACAAATAAGCAGCCCAATGACCAGATACCTTCTGGACGTCGAAAATCCGAACCTGGACGGATACGAAAAGGCGGGCGGTTATCAGGGGCTTGCCAGGGCCCTCTCGATGGAGCCGGCCCTGATCATTGAGGAAGTAAAAAAGTCCGGCCTGCGGGGCAGGGGCGGCGCCGGTTTCCCAACCGGGATGAAATGGACGTTCGCGGCCGGAGACCCTAAATTCCCCAAATACATAATCTGCAATGCCGATGAAGGAGAGCCAGGCACGTTCAAAGACAAGGCGATCCTTGAGAAAAACCCGCACATACTAATAGAAGGCATGGCCGTAGCGGCACGCGCACTGAAGGCGGAGCTGGGATATATCTATTTAAGGGGGGAATACCCAAAGGGAAAAGATATCCTGCAGGCCGCGCTCAAAGAGGCCCGCGGCAAGGGCTATCTTGGGGAAAACATAATGGGCAGCGGGATGAGATTTGATATCCATGTGCACCTTGGCGCCGGTGCCTACATATGCGGAGAGGAAACTGCCCTCATAAACTCCCTTGAAGGCAAAAGAGGACAGCCCCGTCTGAAGCCGCCTTTCCCGGTCAACTCAGGGCTATGGGGCAGGCCCACGATGGTCAATAACGTGGAGACCCTGGCAAACCTCCCTTTCATCATGAGGGCCGGGGCCGCGCAGTACGTCAAAATAGGGGACCCCGGATGTCCCGGCAACAAGCTTTTCCCGGTAAGCGGACACGTGGAAAAACCGGGCCTTTATGAGCTTCCCATGGGCACAACGCTCAGGGAAATAATCTACGGGCAGGCCGGGGGGATCAAAAACGGCAAGAGGCTGAAGGCCGTCATACCTGGGGGGATCTCCGCGCCCGTCCTGCCTCCGGACGCGATAGACTGCCCCATGGACTTCGTCTCTGTCCAGAAACAGGGGAGCATGCTTGGCTCGGGTGGCGTAATGGTGTTCGATAATGATACATGCATTGTACGGGTAGCGCACAGGGCCCTTGAATTTTTCGAGCGTGAATCCTGCGGCAAATGCACGCCGTGCCGTGAGGGCACCAGCTGGCTCAGGGCCATACTCGAACGGATAGAGACAAGGCAGGGCCGCGAGGGAGACCTGCAGCTGCTTGAAGACGTCTCCAGGAATATCGCTGGGAACACCTTCTGCCCCCTTGGCGACGGAGCGGCCTCGGCGGTCCTGGGTTTCCTCAGGCATTTCCGTGAAGAGTTCGAGGAACATATCAAAAACGGCTGCCCGTTTGGCCCGGATGATCATACGCGGACCGTCATAGCCAGGTGAGACCATGATCTCAATTACCATAAACGGCAGGAAGATAGAGCTTGAAGGGCCCGTCACCATCCTTGAGGCCGCAAGAAAGAACGGCATAGAAATTCCCACCCTGTGCAGCCATCCGGCATTGGAGCTGTGGGGCGGGTGCCGGATGTGCCTTGTGGAGATAGAAAAGATGCCCAGGCTCCAGACCTCCTGCACCGTGACCGCAGCCGATGGTATGACCGTGTACACCGAAACTCCAAGGGTGGTTGCGGCAAGAAAGGCCATGCTTGAGTTCCTGCTCATCAACCACCCTCTCCAGTGCCCCACCTGCGACAAGGCCGGGGAGTGCGCGCTCCAGGACCTGACGGTAAGATACGGCGCGGTCGCGGGGCGGTTCGAGGAAGGCAAAAGGACGTTCCCCGAAAACGTGGACGACCCCATCATAGTCAGGAACATGGAGAGGTGCATCATGTGCACCCGCTGCGTGCGCATGTGCGACTCTGTCCAGGGGGCCTCCGCAATAGGGGTTGTGGGAAGGGGGGCCAGATCGCACGTAGAGCCCTTTTCAGGGGGCAGATACAACTGCGAATACTGCGGAAACTGCCTGAACGTATGTCCGGTCGGGGCGATCATGTCCAGGCTCCACAGGTACACATACAGGCCTTGGCAGATGGACAAAGCCGTGAAGACGGTGTGCTCCTTCTGCGGAGTGGGCTGCACGATGCTCCTTGAGGTAAGGGGGGACGCCATACAAAAAGTTTCCCCGGCATTCGGCAAGGGAGTGAACAACGGGCTTCTGTGCGGCCGGGGAATGTTCGGTTATGGGTATGTTGGAAGCCCGGAGAGGCTTAAAACGCCTCTGGTAAGAAAAAACGGCAAGCTGGAGCCCGCAAGCTGGGATGAGACGCTGGCCTTTGCCGCCAGCAGACTCCTGGAGATAAAAAACCGGCACGGCGGCCGGGCGATAGGCGGCATGGCCGGCAGCAGGTGCACCAATGAGGACAACTACGTATTCCAAAAGTTTTTACGTGCGGGCTTCGGTTCGAACAATATAGATTCCGTAGCAAGGCTTGGCCTTTTGCACGCCCAGGGCCTCCTTGAAGGCCTTTTCGGGCAGGGCGCAGCCGCAAATGTCATAACAGGCATTGCAGGTTCGGACGCCGTGCTGACCGTGGCCTGCGACCCCGCGCAGACAAACCCGGTCATGGGCCTGCAGGTCAGGGCGGCGGCAAAGGCGGGCAGAAAAGTGGTAACCATAGGCCATGCGCGGGGGCTTAGACGCCACAGGACGCACTCACTTCCCACAGTCTTCGGAGCCGAAGGCGTTGCGCTGGCCGGGCTTTTAAAAGAACTCCTGAGGATGAAAAAAGATTCCCTACCCGGGGAAAACCTTGAGCTGGAGGCCGCCATAAAGGAGTTCAAGCTGCCTGAGCCGGAAGAGACAGAGAGACTGACCGGCGTGCCCCGGGCCGCGATATCCGATGCCGCGGCAGCCCTGAAGGACGTATCCACTTCCAGCATAATCGCCGGGCGCGAGCTTGCGGCCAGCATGGACGCAAGGCGGAATTTCATGCTGCTTGCCGCGATCGGTTATATCATCAATGCGAGATTTTTCCTCATTTCCGAGCGCCCCAATGAACAGGGACTTATAGATATGGGCTGCGCCCCGGACCTCCTGCCCGGAGGCAGGCCGGTCTCGCTTCATACCTTCAGGGAAAGCTACGAGCGGGAATGGGGTGTGAAACTGAACCCGGAGCCGGGGCTCACGCTGATGGAGATGTTCGAGCAGGCAGGCGATGCCGTCAGGGCCATGTACATAATGGGTGAAAACCCTGCTTTTAACCTGCCAGGCGGAAAGAAGATAATGGAGGCGCTTGAAAAACTGGACTTTCTCGTTGTTCAGGACATCTTCATGACCGAGACCGCCTCTCTGGCCGATGTCGTATTGCCCTCAAAAGCATGGCCGGAGAAGGAAGGCACCTATACGAACCTGGAAAAAAGGATACAGAAACTGGACAGGGCCCTTGAAAAAAACGGGGAGACAGCAAAGGAGGACTGGAAGATACTGGCCGGGATTGGCAAACATGCAGGGCTCAATAATATGCCTTATGCCGCCTCTTCAGATATAATAGATGAGCTTGCCAGGGTCTCTCCTCTTCACGCGGGGCTGAGGCTTAAGGACCTGGAGCAAGAGGGCATGATGTGGCCCTATAAAGGCAAGCCGCTGGGCATGGGAGGCCATGTGCCGCTATTGCCGCCCATGAGGACCATGGCAAAGGCCATGACGACGGATGCACAGATGCCGGGGCCGGGACCGGCCGTTGAAATAACGGGGGTGGTCCTGGAAATAGAAAAACCCCTTTTCCATTCGGGCACTCTGAGCAGGCACTCGGGCGCGCTTCTGGACATTGTGGGCGGGCCGGAGGCCAAGATGAGCCCGGAGACCGGCAAAAAACTGGGTATCACGGAAGGCGGCAAAGTGAAGATTTCAACGGCCAATGGAGAGATGGTGCTTAAGGCAAAGATAGAAAAAGGGCTGCCTGCGGGCGTCGTGTTCGCGGGAAACAACTTCCGGGAGGCAGGGGCCCTTGGGCTTTTCGGCTACGAACTGGAGCCTGAATCCAAAACGCCCGTGCCCATGGTCAAGGACCTTGAGATCACCCCACTTTGATTCTTTTAATGAGAGATTTTTACTTTTTCACACAAAAAAATCTCCTGGGTCAGAGAGTTTTAATATGATTAAAGCGGAGAAATTTTTATAGCATGGACCTATACAACATAGTTTTCAGGCCGGAGACATACAGTCCTCTTGTGCAGGTGATCATAATCCTGGCAAAGGCCCTGGTCGTGGTGGGCGTCCTTATGCTGCATGTTACATACGCCACTTATTTCGAGAGGAAAAGCATAGGGCACATGCAGGTAAGGCTGGGCCCCATGAGGGTTGGGCCGCACGGGCTGCTGCAGCCTATCGCCGATTTCATAAAACTTTTTTTCAAGGAAGACATCATACCGGCTGCCGCCGATAAACCCATATTCTTCATCGCCCCCGCCATATCCATATTCGCCGGCATGACGGCGATCTCCGTGATCCCGTTTTTCAGCGGCTTTGTGGTGGCCAACATAAACATCGGGCTTCTGTTCATATTCGCAATGTCCTCGTTGAACGCATACGGCGTGGTGCTTGCGGGCTGGGCCTCCAATTCCAAGTATTCGTTTCTTGGCGGGCTCCGGTCCTCGGCCCAGGTGATAAGCTATGAAATAGCCATGGGCCTTTCGCTTGTCGGAGTGATGATGATGGCGGGCTCCCTGAACCTTTCTGAGATCGTGCAGGCCCAGCAGAGGTTCCCCGGCGGCTTCTTCTGGCCCCAGGCCCTGGGTTTCTTCGTCTTCCTGGTGGCCGCCTTCGCGGAGACCAACCGCACGCCTTTTGACCTGCCGGAGGCTGAAAGCGAGCTTGTCGCCGGTTATTTCACGGAATACAGCGGGATGCGCTTTGCCCTGTTCTACGTGGCGGAGTACATCGGGATGATCGTCATGTCGCTGGTGGGCATAACCTGCTTCCTGGGGGGCTGGAACGGTCCTTTCGCCATACCTTACATTCCGTTTGCCTGGCTTTTTATAAAACTATACGTGTTCATATTCCTTTTTTACTGGGTACGGGCCACGGTGCCCCGCTACAGGTATGACCAGCTGATGGCGCTGGGCTGGAAACTGCTGATACCCCTTGCCCTTCTGAACATAATCGGCACGGGGCTTGTAAAAATACTGTTCAGAGGATAATTTTGGCCGCAAGATGAAAGATAAAAACAAGAACAACAAAAACAATAAAAAACTTAAAAAGATAATAGATACCATATTCCTGACGGAGATAATGAAGGGGATGGCCCTCACACTGAGGTCCTTTTTCTCTCCGGCGGTGACCAGGCAGTACCCTGAGGAAAAAAGGCAGCCGTTCCCTGGCTTCAGGGGGCAGCACGCCTTCGTGCGGGACGAGGCCACCGGGAAGGAGAAGTGCATAGCCTGCGGCCTGTGCGGCGCGGTATGTCCCTCCAAGTGCATCTACATCTACACGAAGGAAGACCCCGAGACCAGGAAAAAGGTCATCGACCGCTATGAGATAGAGCTTCTGAGATGCGTTTACTGCGGTTTCTGCGTAGAGGCCTGCCCCGTGGGGGCTGTGGTGCTTACGGAAAATTACGAGTATTCGGACTATTCGAGGGATGCCCTTTACATGACAAAGGAAAGACTTCTGGATAACTGGGACAGGCTCATGGCCGGAGAGAAGGGCCGGGAGTATTTCAAGAGGTTCTGGACCCCCACGAAGGACAGCTTCAGGGCCTACCCCGGCCAGCCGGTCTTCAAAATGAAAAAACCCTCAGATAAGGACACATCTGAAAATAAAACCGCCAAGGAGGAGGGCAAATGAACCCCTACCTGTTCGGGTATCTGGGCGCTGCCATCCTTCTGCTTTCCGGGCTGTCGCTCACAAGAAAAAACCCTGTCCATGCGGTCCTGTACATGATAGTCATGTTCTTCCACCTGGCGGTGCTGTACCTTGGGCTGGGGGCGGAGTTCCTGGCAGCGGTGCAGATAATCGTATACGCGGGGGCCATCCTGGTGCTCTTCCTTTTCGTCATCATGGTCCTGAACATCAAGGAGGAGATGGAGGGCGAGCGCTTCAGCGTGGGCTGGCCATTCGGGATCTCCATAGCCGCGGGCCTCTTTCTTCTCGTGGTCCTTATAACGGGCAATATCGTCCCAGGACGGCAGGGCGCATACACCCCGGGGGTCATCGCGGCGCAGACAAACACAAAACTGGTGGGCACGCTACTTTACACACAATACATATTGCCCTTTGAGATAGCTTCCCTGATATTGCTTGTGGCCGTGGTAGGGGCGATCGTGCTTGCCAAGAAAAAACTAAGGTGAGGTAAAAAACAAAAAAATGGTCCCGCTTCAATGGTACATATGGCTTAGCGTGGCCCTTTTCACAACAGGGGTGTTCGGGTTCCTCACTAGAAGGAGCATCATAATGATGTTCCTTTCGATAGAGGTGATGCTGAATGCCGTGAACCTCTCCCTGGTCTCGTTCGCCCATTTCCTGAACGGCCTCAGGGGGCAGGTCCTGGCCCTTTTTGTGATCGCGGTAGCGGCCTCGGAGGCGGCGATAGGGCTTGCCATACTCATCGCCCTCTTCAGGAACAGGGCAACCGCGCAGATAGAAGAGGTAACGGAGATGAAGGGATGAGCATGAACAGCCTTCTCCTCATACCGGGGCTGCCGCTTCTTGCCTTCATCATCAACATCACGCTGGGCAAGGCATTCATAAAGGACAAGGCGCACATGGTTTCCATCCCGGCCCTGGCGGCCTCCTGGGCGCTGGCCATGGCGGCCGTATACGATGTTTACAGGGGCGGGGTTTTCCATGGAGACCTTTATACATGGGTAGTCTCCGGGGCGTTCAAGGTACAGGTTGGCTTCCTTGTGGACCAGCTTACCGCGGTGATGCTGGTCGTGGTGACTTCCGTGGGCCTTCTTGTGAATATCTATTCCGCGGGCTACATGCGCGGGGATAAGGGTTTTTACAGGTTTTTTGCCTATCTCTCCCTCTTCGTCTTTTCGATGCTCATGCTCGTAATGTCAAACAACTTCCTGCAGCTTTATTTCGGATGGGAGGCGGTGGGCCTCTGCTCATATTTCCTGATAGGCTTCTGGTATGAGAAGAAATCGGCGGCGGATGCGGGGAAAAAGGCGTTCATAGTCAACCGGTTCGGGGATTTCGGGTTCGGCCTTGGCATAATGCTCATCTTTATTTCCACGGGGAGCCTCCAGTACGGACAGGTGTTCCAGGCCGCGCACAACCTTGCCGGCCAGACGGTAAACCTGCTTGGCGCGAACGTCCCCCTTCCCACGATAATAGCTTTGCTGCTTTTCTGCGGGGCCATGGGCAAATCGGCCCAGTTTCCGCTGCATGTCTGGCTTCCTGACGCAATGGAAGGCCCTACGCCAGTCTCCGCCCTCATCCACGCGGCGACTATGGTCACAGCCGGCGTTTTCATGGTATCCAGGTGCAGCCCCATCTTCAATCTCTCTCCAACCGCAATGGATGTTGTCGCCATAACCGGCGCGTTCACGGCTCTTTTTGCCGCGACCATAGCACTCACTCAAAACGATATAAAACGCATCATCGCATATTCCACCATAAGCCAGCTTGGCTACATGTTCCTGGCCTGCGGCGTGGGGGCTTACGGGGCGGGCGTTTTTCACCTCTACACCCACGGTTTTTTCAAGGCCCTTCTGTTTCTCGGTGCGGGCTCGGTGATGCACGCGATGTCCGGGGAGCTGGACCTGAGAAAGATGGGCGGCCTCAGAAAATACATGCCCGTGACCTACTGGACATTCCTTCTGGCCTCTCTGAGCATCTCGGGCATCCCCGGATTTGCGGGCTTTTTCAGCAAGGACGAGATACTCTGGCGGGCATATTCCGCCGGGCCCCTCGGGAAAGTGCTCTGGGGCGTGGGAGTCCTTACCGCGCTTCTTACGGCTTTTTATTCCTTCAGGCTCCTGTTTCTGGCGTTCCACGGGAAATTCCGGGGCAGCAAGGAGCAGGAACACCATCTGCACGAGTCTCCCCTGTCGATGTCCGTACCCCTCCTGGTCCTTGCCGTAGGGGCGGTAGGCGCAGGCTGGGTGGGCATACCCCCTGTTATCAGCCGGGCCCTTGGCCTTGGACAGATAGATAAAATAGGGCCGTTCCTTGCCCAGGTGATCGGGGGCCCTGTTTCAGCAGGGACGGCAGCGGCGGGTGCGCCCGCGGCTCAGATGACCGCTATGGCCATATCCTCGGCCCTGGGCATCCTGGGTATCCTGCTGGCGGCTTACATGTATCTCTGGAACCCTGAATTGCCGGAGGCGATCGCCCGCACATGCAGGCGGGCCTACAGCCTCTCTTTCAACAAGTATTACGTGGATGAGTTTTATGACCATGTGATCGTAAAGCCTGCCTTCTGGGTGGCAAAAAATGTGATCGTGGGCGTCACCGACGGAAAATGGATAGAGGGCATCGTAAACGGTATTCCCAGGGCCATCGGTGTCTTCGGACAGCGGCTCAGGAAGGTACAGTCCGGCGTCACCCAGCATTATGCCGGCATCATGGCGCTTGGGGTCTTCATCTTCATCGCGGCGGCCCTGCTGTTGCGCTTATAGGAGAGACCAAAAAAATGCACGCTTTCATTTTTATAAAAATAAAAAAACCTTTCTCTGGCAGACTCCGGAAAGGCGTTGCAAAATGATAATGAACTCCCTTGGATATCCGGTGTTGAGCACCCTCATATTCCTGCCCATCGCGGGGGCCCTGCTGCTTGGGCTCATAAGCAGGCAGCGCGAAGGGCTGATAAAGGCATGGGCACTCATCGTAACCCTGGCCGTCTTTGCCGCATCGCTGCCGGTATTTTTCAATTTTGACAGGACCACGCCCAAAATGCAATTTGTAGAATGGCGCACCTGGATACCGGCCTTTCATACCGATTACCTTGTGGGCGTGGACGGCATAAGCGCCCTGTTCGTTCTTCTTTCCACCCTGATATCGGTGCTTTGCGTGCTGATATCATGGAATTCCATTAAAACAAGGGGAAAAGAGTTCTTCATGGCCATCCTCCTTATCGAGGGGGCAATGATAGGCGTCTTCTGCTCCCTGGATTTCTTCCTCTTTTACATCTTCTGGGAAGCGATGCTTATACCCATGTACCTGCTCATCGGCGTCTGGGGCGGCCCGAACAGGCTTTATGCCGCGATAAAATTTTTCCTTTACACTCTCGCGGGCAGCGTACTGATGCTCGTAGGGATAATCTACATGTACAACTATACTGGCGGGGATTTCAATATCCTTCACCTGCAGAGCCTGAAATATCCCCTGTCCATGCAGATGTGGCTTTTCTGGGCCTTCTTCGCGGCCTTCGCGGTTAAGGTGCCGATGTTCCCCTTTCACACGTGGCTTCCCGATGCCCACACGGAGGCCCCCACGGCAGGCAGCGTGATCCTTGCCGCGGTCCTCATCAAGATGGGCGCTTACGGGTTTTTGAGGTTTTCCATCCCGATGTTCCCTGACGCAACCAGGGCCATGGCCGTTCCCATGATGGCCCTTTCGGTGGTGGCGATCATATACGGGGCGATCGTCTGCTTCGCCCAGACGGATCTGAAAAGGCTTATAGCTTACAGCTCCGTTAGCCATATGGGATTTGTGACCCTTGGCATCTTCGCACTGAACATCCAGGGCGTGGAAGGCGGCATTCTCCAGATGCTGAACCACGGCATAGTGACCGGCGCGCTCTTCCTTTCGATCGGCATCATCTATGACCGTACTCACTCGCGCCAGATAGCCGACTACGGAGGGGCTGCCAGCGTCCTTCCGGTGTATGCCGGTTTTTTCATGATCTTTGCCCTTGCGGCTATAGGGCTGCCTGGCACAAACGGCTTTATCGGGGAATTCCTGATAATACTTGGCGGTTTCACCGCCAACAGGCTGGCGGGGGTCCTTGCCGCAACCGGGATTATAATAGGCGCTGCATACATGCTATGGCTTTACCAGAGGGTATTTTTCACTGAAGTGAATCCGAAACTAAAAGGGCTTCCGGACATAAGCGCGAGGGAGTTTATTGCCATCGCCCCGATGGCCCTGCTGGTTTTCTGGATTGGCATATATCCCAATGCCCTTTTAGGTTTCCTGCACCCCTCGGTGCAGAACCTCGTCGGCAGGTTTGCACCCCAGGGGCCGCAGCCAAGCCTGAGCGCCCTGGGCAGTCTCCTCAAGGCCCTTTTCGCAAAGGTATAATTTTTTACGGATAAAAAAAGGGGGTTCCTTGCCGGAGCCCCCTTTTTTTAATGAATCACCCTGCAATGAATCACCCTGGCGGGCTGCAAGGAATTTTTTTGTAGCCTACACCGGCTGCATCTGTTCTCCGCAGCAGATCAGGTTCACAACGTTCATCTCGCCCCACTCGTCCACGGAGACCATGAGGCCGCACACTTCGCAGCCATAGCGGCCCGCTTCCTGGGAAGCTGCCGCCTGCCTGGGAGCGGCCCTTTTCGCGGCTTTTGCGGCAGGCCTTTTCGCCACCGCTTTAGCGGGCCTGGCAGCTGAAGCCTTTACCGCCTTGGCTGGCTTTTTCGTGGTGGTCTTCTTGGCTGCGGCCTTCGTCCTGGGGGCCTTCGCCCCCTTTGCGCCAGCTTTCTTTACCGCCATAAATATCCATCCTCCTTTTGGGAAAATTATTTGAGCCGTCCTCAAGCTACATATACCACATAATGAGAGGATTTTGAAGGAAAAAAGAAAATTTTAATTTCTTTGATTTTGTTTTTTTTGATATTTTCTTAAAGAGTGCGCTTGAAGGTGAGTATGGACAGACTCATCATCGCCACAGTGAAGAGCGCAAGAAAGGTGAGGTCTCCCAGGATGTTGCCCATGCCTGCGTTCTTAAAAAGGATGGACTTCAGGGCATCCACCGCGTAGGCCTCCGGGTTTATCCTGGCGAAGGATTTAAGCCATCCGGGGAAACTCGCCACCGGATACACCGCGCCGCTCGGAAAAAAAAGGATCACGTTCAGAAACCCGCTTAAAACGCCCACGATGCGGGGATGGCCTATCCTCCCCATGATGGCGAACATCAGGCTGAGAAGGCACAAGGTGGTGAGGAGCACAACAAGCAGGATGGGGAAAAAATTTAAAACCCCCTTTGAAAAGGGGATGCCGGTTATCAGCACGCTCATCATGAATATCAGGATGGCGTTCACAGTGGTTATGGAAAGGCCGCTGATAATGAGCCCGCCCACGATATGCCCTTTTGAAAGCGGCGTGAGCAGGTAGCTTTCCTCAATACCAAGGAAACGATCCATGACCAGGTTGAACGCGCCCGTGGTAAGGGTGCCAAGGAATATGGCCATTATCACCACACCCGGGACGAGGGACTGGTAGTAGTCCACCTTGCCGTAGAGGTTTATGTCCCTGAGCAGGGGCTCCCCGGTTGGCTCCCTTACGGGCACATATTCCGATCTTATCGAAAGCAGAGCCGCGTCTATGAGGTTCCTTATGGTGTCAGCGGAGATGCTGTCCGTGTTATCAAGGAAAAGTCCGATGTCCGGCTTGCCGCTTACTGCCACCCTCCTGCTGAAATCCGGAGGTATGATGAGCGCCGCCTTGTATTTTCCGGCCCGCACGCCGTCCACCGCCGCGCGCTGGTCGTCCATGGGCAGCACCAGAAACGTCCTTGGGCCGGCCTGCACGGCCATAAGGTATTCCATCAGCCTTTTTGCGTACGGACCCTGGTCCTGGCTAACAACCGCCAGGGGCAGGTCCGTGAGCTTACCCTGGAAAGAGTTGCCAAGTATCACCAGGTAGATCATGGGCATGAGTATGCTCATGGCAAGCACAACCGGATTGCGTTTGAACTTTTTCAGGTCCCTTTCTATGACGGCAAGAAGCTTTGTCATCTGCCAAGCCTCTGGGGCATGCCGGCCCCTATCAGGAAACTGACCTTCCTGGCCTCTTCTTCCCTTATCGATTTTCCCGTGTAGTGAATAAAGACGTCTTCAAGCGATTGCTCATGGACAGAGGCCGCAACTATCGCCCCTCCGGAGGCCCTTACCACGTCTATAAGCTGGGGAAGGTTCTCAGCCCCGTTGTCCACCGAGGCGGCAAGGGAGTCTTCCTCCCGGCTCACCTTGTGAACAAAAGGCAATTTTTCCATGGCCCCGATGATCTCATCAGTCAGACCGCCTACCTTCAGGGTGACAATATCGTTGCCCGGTATGCCCGCCTTGAGCGCGGCAGGGCTTCCCATGGCTATTATTTTTCCGGCGTCTATTATGGCCACCCGGCCGCAGAGCAGCTCCGCCTCTTCCATGTAATGGGTGGTCAGGAATATCGTTATCGAATCCCCTTGCATGAGTTTCTTCAGCAGCTCCCAAACCACGCGCCTGGACTGTGGGTCGAGCCCTATGGTGGGCTCATCCAGGAAAAGCAGGGCCGGCTTATGGACAAGCACACGGGCGATCTCCAGCCTCCTTCTCATTCCCCCGGAATAGGTGGCCACAAGGTCATCCGCCCTTGGCGCAAGACCCACCATTTCAAGCAGATACTCGATCCTTTCTTTTCTTTCCCCTGAGCGGATGCCGTAGAACCGGCCGTATATGTCCATGTTCTCGCGGCCCGTAAGGTCCAGGTCGCTTGTCATGGCCTGGGGCACTACGCCAATGTGCTTTCTTACCCGTGCGGGGTCTTCCGCCACATCGAAACCTGAAACAATGGCCTGCCCGCTCGTGGGCTTAAGAAGGGTGGTGAGCATCCGTATAAGGGTCGTTTTCCCCGCTCCGTTGGGGCCCAGGAAACCAAAGAACTCTCCCCTGTCCACCTCGAAGCTGATCCCGTCCACGGCGGTGGCGGGGCCAAATTCCCTGGTTATCCCGGATACGGTAATCGCCTTGCCGTCACGCAACAATCTGGCGCCCCCCTTAATAAAAAAATGCCTCCACGAAAAATCTCTCCCTAAAATGCTCCCTAATCAAAGGGAAAAGAGGCCACCATACGAAAGATCACAGGCCTCTGCCGGGCGGTATCGTGACCTCCACCGTCATCCCCGGTTTCAATATCCTGTCCGGATCGTTAAGGACACTCACCTTTACCCTGAATGTCTTTATGTCCTCCCGGCCCCGGATCACGTCTCTTTGGGTTGCGAACTCCGCATACCGGTCTATCTCGGTGACCCTGCCCTTAAACACCTTACCGGGCACCCCGTCCACGGTAATATATGCCGGCCCGTTCAGCTCCACGCGGCCTATCTTTGTCTCATCTATGTCCACCCTTGCGTAAAGGCCTTTCATGTCCACGACGGTCAATATGGTGTCTCCGGGACTGACTGTCTCTCCCGGCTCATGCGCCTTGAATATGACGGTGCCGTCCACCGGGGTCTTTATGATGGTATCGTCGAGCTTGGACTGATAATAGGCCACGTTCGCCTGGGCCTCCTTGAGGACCGCCTTTGCGGACTCAAGCTGGCTTTGGGCCAGATCAAACCCGGTGACCGCCGCCTCCTTTTTTGCGCGAGCCGAGGCGAGTTTGGCCAGTGAAGAGTTGTACGCCGCCTTGTTCACATCATAAGCGGAAACCGATTGATCACGGGACTGCGTGGATATAAAGTTATCTTTATAGAGGTCCTCCGCCCGTTTTGCCTCTCTTCCGGATTCAGCTTGCTGGGCGCGGGCCATATCCGCATCGGCCGCGGCGCTTTTCGCGTCCGCATCGGCGCTCAGGATTTCCGCCTTCGAGTTTTCCACCTGCGCCCCGGCGGCCCTGATATCATCCCCCGCCTTTTTCTGCGCAGCCACGGCCTGCGCCAGCGATGCTTTTACGTCCTCGCTGTCCAGAGTGATCAAAACCTGCCCCTCCTTGACCTTGTCTCCTTCGCCCGCTCCCAGCCATGAGATGCGCCCCGCTACTTTAGGGGAGAGGTTCACCTCATAGCCGTCGATGATACCGGTAACATGGATGGAAGGAACGGCATTTTTATGCCCCAGGCGCAAGGCAAGCAAAACAGCAAGAAAACCCGCGGCAAGTATCGCCAGAAGCGGGATGATGATCTTTGCTTTTTTCTTTTTTGCCTTTTTTGCCTTTTTTCCGGCGGCCTCGTTAGTGTTAGCGCTCACTTACCTATTCTATTGCCGGGGGAACGGAAAAGTCAAAAATGGCTATATTTTATTTAACGGGGCTTTCAGCCCCTGGCCCTTGCCCCCTAAAAGGCAAAAAAACCAGAGAAACTCACAAGGAGCGGATGCAGTGAGCGCAGAGGGTGGCGCGGGCGCGTCACATTACGCAGCGGTCACTATGGAACACGGCGCGGTGTACACGGTGTGCCAGCAAACCAGTGAGACTGCACTTAGCGGAGCGAATGCGTCCGCTCCACACAAAAAAATCCCTGATGAACCAAAAAAAGAGACCCGCCGCGGGGAAAACACACGGGGGGTCTCTTTGCACCCTTGCCGGTAAAAAAATTTATCCGGCTATAATTTATTGGCCCACTAATTTATTCTCTACACCTGGGTGGAGAGGAAGACAGGCAGTGTCATGTGGGCGATCTGGTCCTGCAGCTCCTCTATGCCGTCGATATGGCCGTCCTCATCCTTCAGTATAAGCTCCAGTATCTCCCGGGTGGCGAAGTCGTTTACTTCCCCAGCCAGCTTTATCCCCTCATTGTATCCCTTGATGGCAACTTCTTCCGAGTGATGGTCGTTTTCCAGCTGCTTGGGGACATCGCTGCCCACATGGATTTCCCTAAGGTTGGAGACTATCGGGATGCCTTCCAGAAAGATTATCCTGCCGATAAGGGTTTCCGCGTGCTTCATTTCGGTGATGGCCCTCTTCTCAACTATTTCGTGCAGTTTGGCGTATCCCCAGTTGGCTGCGATCTCGGAATGCACCATGTACTGGTTAATGGCCGTCAATTCATCGGCAAGAAGGGAGTTAAGCTTTTCGATCAACTGTGGATTGCCTTTCATAATTAAAAAAACCTCCTCCGTATGATTAGTAATTTTATGGTCAAATAATAGCACTTTTTATGCTTTTTGCAAGAAACAAAAAAGGAAAATGCTGTTTTTATGCCCTTCGGGCATCGAATGTGAGGACTTTTAAATTTACGGTATTCACTCGCTTGCCCTGCGGGGTACGCTCGCTATCCATTTTCAGAGTCTTTTCATTATCTCCCTGGCCGCCACAACGCCCGAAGCCGAGGACTGCACCAGCCCCCTGCTCACGCCCGCGCCATCACCCACGGCAAAGAGGTTTTCTATCCCGCTTTCAAGAGACGAATTCAGCCTGGGTTTCATCGAATAGAATTTTACCTCTACCCCATAGAGCAAGGTGTGCCTTGAATTGATCCCCGGGGCCAGTTTGTCCAGGGCATCCATCATCTCCATTATATCGGTTAAATACCTGAACGGTATCACGAAGCTCAGGTCCCCCGGCGTTGAATCCTTAAGCGTGGGGACCACCGTGCCGCGCCCTATACGCTCCGGCGTGGAGCGCCTTCCGCTTTGAAGATCACCAAGCCTCTGCACTATTACGCCATGGCCCAGGAAGTTGGCAAGCCTGGCTATGTGCCTGCCGTATGAGACGGGTTCATGGAAAGGCTCCGTGAACGTGGTGCTCACCAGGAGGGCGAAGTTGGTGTTCGGCGTCCTCCTGGTGGAATAACTGTGGCCGTTCACCGTCCAGATACCCTTGAGGTATTCCTTCACCACCTCCCCATAAGGGTTTACGCAAAAGGTCCTCACCTTGTCGTCAAAGGCCTTTGAATAAAAGACAAGTTTCGGCTCGTAAGTGACCCTGGTCAGGGGTTCCATTACAGGGGCCGGGACCTCGACCCTCACCCCTATGTCCACGGGGTTATTGATGGTTTCCAGCCTGAGTCTTTTTACCTCCTTCTCAAGCCACTTTGAGCCTTCCCTGCCAGGGGCAACTATTACAAAACCGGCCTCTATCTCATCCCCCGTCGCAAGCCGGACACCGGCGGCCCTTGAGGCCCCCTTTTGCCCCTCCATGATCTTCCCCGGACCTGTCAGTATCTGTTCCACCTCGCGCTCAAACAGCACGTCAACCTTGCCTTCCAGATGTGTCCTCATCCGGCTCAGGACCCCTTTTGCCCTGTCTGTGCCTATGTGCCTTATCCTTGAGCGGACCAGGAAAAGCCCGTTTCTGGCCGCCTCTCTGGATATGTTGTCCAGCTCTTCCCCTTCGTGCCCGTAATATTCCTCCGGAGCGCCAAACCGGACGTAAACCCTGTCGACATAATCGATCATATCGAGAAGCATGTCCTGGCCGATATAGTCCTTCAGGTAGCCCCCCACCTCCGGGGACAGGGAGAGCTTGCCGTCGCTGAAGGCCCCCGCCCCGCCCCATCCGCTTAAAAGGCCGCAGAGCGCGCAGGCCGCGCAGGATATCTCTTTGGTCTTCATGGGGCAGACCCGCCTGTCGATGTCCCTGCCTTTTTCAATGATAAGGACGCTTGGGGCCTTCCCCTTTTGAGGGCCGTTCCCGGCAGATGCAACAAGCTCCATTGCCGCAAAGATGCCGGCCGGCCCGGCGCCAACGATCACCACATCATATTTTCTGGATTTTTTGCTTTTCCCTTTTTCTTTTTCTTCCAACGCGTTGCCCCTGTAATCCTTTAGCTTTTTCGGGCGTCCAAGGCTTTGAACGGGTTTTAAATTTAATTTAATTTAATTTAATTTTTTAGCCCTTGATGATCTTCACCACGCACCTGCGGTGGCGCGGGCCGTCGAATTCGCAGAAGTAGATGGACTGCCAGGTGCCAAGGGTGAGTTTGCCCGCCTCCACGGGGACGCTGGCGCTCACGCCGGCAAGAGTGGATTTAACGTGCGCATCGGCATTGCCTTCCCGGTGAAAATATCCCAGGTCATGGGGGACAAGGCGGGCAAGGCTGTTTATGATGTCCCGCTGCACGGAAGGGTCCGCCCCTTCGTTTATGGTGACCCCGGCAGTTGTGTGGGGAACGTATACGTAGCAGACGCCCTCTTTTATGCCGGACTCCACAAGGGCATCCTCAATCTCGGCGGTTATGTCTATGAACTCGTTTCGCTGCTTGCTGCGGACGTTCAGATACTTGATCATGCCGATGGCCCCCTCCATGCAAGCGCAAGTAACAAGAATCAGCCAATAGGTGACGAGAAACCAATTGAGGGCCCACAGTCAACAGAACGGGCCTCCGTCTGCACCCGCTGCCAAAATTAAAATTCTTTTTTTAAATCCCCGCCTTTTTCAGGACCTCGTCATAAAAACCGTCTCCTGCCCGCATCTTAACGGAGAGGGAATAAAGGCCGTCTTCCCCGCTGCAGGCGTCTCCGAGTCTCATTATATCCTTTTCGGTAGTGATAATCCACAGCCCATGGGCCTTCTTTTTTATGCGCCCGATGTCGGCCCGGCTGAACATATGGTGGTCCCGGAACTCCATGAAGCCCTTTATGACCGCCCCGGTCTCCATAAGGCTCTGCCTGAAGGAATAGGGCTCCCCGATGCCCGCAAAGGCGAAGACCTCCTTCCCTCGGAGGCTATCGACCGGGAAAGCGGCGCCGGTTGCGCAGCAGGCCACGCCATCGGCCTCGTACCAGGCAGGATATATGAGGGCATGGGCGTTATATTTCCTTATCTCTTTTTCATAGGCATCGGGAATCTCCCTGGTCTTGCTGACCACGATGATGTCCGCCCGCTTCATGGCGGACAGAGGCTCTCGCAGGCTTCCCACGGGTATGAGCTTTTCAAGATAAAACGGGTCCGTCGCGCTTAAAAGGAGTATGTCCAGATCCCGCTTCAGCCTCCAGTGCTGAAAACCATCATCGAGGATGAAGAGCCCGGGCGGCCCTCCATTTGACAGCCTGGCGAGGGTCCCTGCGTACAGGCCGGCCTCATACCTGTCCGCGCCTTTAATAACGGGGATGCCCTGAAGCCTTGAGGCCATCATGAGGGGCTCATCGCCCGCCTCCCTTGCGCTCATTTGCGGGGTTATGAGGGCGGGCCCCGGAAGGCTCCCCTTGTAGCCCCTTGTGAGGACAGCGGCACGATACCCTTTATCTTTAAGGAAACCGGCCAGTGCGATCACAAGCGAGGTCTTGCCGGTGCCCCCGGTCGTAAGGTTGCCGACGCTGATCACCCTGGCCGGCAGCGACTTGGCGCTCTTTGACTTCCGCCGTTTATCTAACCGGTAGCCCAGGTAATATGCAAGCTCAAAAAGACCTTTCACTGTTTTTTATTCTAACGCGAATCGTATTTCAAAAAAAGGGATTTTAATTAAGCATACTCTCCCCGAGGAAGGTTGAGCGCCAGAACCGCCCAAACCACCAGAACCAAATGTGATGCAAAACACCTGTTTAAAGTTTATGGTTTTTTTTCACGACATAAGAAGCAAAGAGCTCTTGACCTCAAACCATTAATACGGAGGAACGAGTATGATTACAAACGTATCAGCTCCAAACGCGGCACAGCCCCCCCCGGACCTATCAAAACCTGTGAATGGGAGATTGGCGCAGGGGGGGCAGCGGCAAGCCCCCAAGGATATCGTTCAGATCAGCAGCGCCGGGCAATCGGCGTTGCAAGAGGCGTCCGAGACCGCCCAGCAGACCGCCAAAGAGGCCAGGTCCGGAGATATCCAGGCACAAAGGCTGCTGGCAAGAGAGGCAGCCGAAAAAGCGGCCGGAAGCTAAACCGCGCTTGAGCGGCGCTCTATCCGGCAATCCGTGCAAAACAGTTTCAACTGAATGTCGCGCGGATAGAGCGCCGCTTCAAAAAACCATGTAAGGGAGGGCACAGCCGCAAGCGCCCATTTTCAGCGCTTTCCATGTGTCCGATATTATTATTAGGGGGAAAAACCTATTAAAAGAGCAGGAGACTAATCAGGATACAGGCCGAAGCCGGTTTCGAATGTGCTGAATGCGAACACGGCCAGCCAAGTCACATCTCTACCCTGGTCACGACCCCGTGCATCTTGTCTGAAGGCAGCTTGTAAAACTGCACAAAGGAGGGCGAGATCCTTTTTATTATCGAAAACATCTGCCAGAAACCATTTGTGGTGACTATTTCCTCTATTCCGTAGAAAATGGCTTTTTCGTCGATGCCTGTGGCCTTAAGACGCTTTTCGAGGTCTATGACCTCCATGTACCCGGCATCCACTTTCAGAACCCCCAGGCCTGGTGCAAGGGCGGGCTGAAAATCAACCTTAACACCAAAAGGCTCGTAGCGTTTCGTTATGGACACTATAATGTTTTCTTCGTAGATGATCCCGTTCACCAGCATCGTATTTACCATATAGGGCGGTATCTCCGAGGGGTCCTTCGAAAAGAAAAGCGCTGTGCCTCGTATCCTGTGCGCCACCGAGACCGCCTCCTTGTAATCCGCGAGGAACTTTTCGATCTTTACCGGGCGCAGCCTCCTGTAAAGCCTTCTTTGCCCCGTGGTAAAGAGCACTATCAGGTAGCAGGGCATTGAGGCTATTATCAGCGACCAGTACCCGCCATAAGGTATCTTGAACATGTTGGAGAACAGGAAAACCGCGTCCACGAGCGCCACAATGACTGAAACCGACATTAGCGCCGGCTTTTTGCGCAGGTAGAATATCCAGCTCATCATTATGCCCGTCAGAGTCATCGTGCCCGTAACGGCAAGGCCGTAGGCCGCCGCGAGACTGCTTGACTGCTTGAACACCACCATGATGAGCAGCACCGCGCCCAAGAGAAACCAGTTCACAAAACCCATGTAAATCTGTGAACGAAGCTCGGCGGAGGTGTACTCCACCCTGAACATGGGCATCAGCCGTGTGGTTATGCCCTGGTAGACTATCGAGAACATACCGCTTATCATGGCCTGTGATGCGATGATGGTGGCCGCGATGCTAAGAACCAAAAAAGGCACATAAAGGTGCGGTGCCTGACTATAGAGCATCTCGAAGAGAACGCTTTTTGCTCCAGGGTGCCTGAGGATGAATGAGCCCTGTCCCAGGTAGCTTAAGACAAGCGCAATAAAGACGAAACGCCAGGCGTTTCGTATTGGCTCGCGCCCAAGGTGCCCCATGTCAGCATACAGCGCTTCGCCGCCTGTTGCGCAAAGCGTTACCTCGGAGAGGATGAAGAACCCCGCAAGCCCGTTATGCATCATGAATTTCATGCCGTACCATGGGTTAATGGACGCGAGCACCACGGGGGCCTTTAGTATCGACACCGTGCCGGAGAGCGCCAACACACCAAACCAGACGAGCATGACAGGGCCAAACGCACCCGCGATCCGTTCGGTACCGCGCCGCTGAAAAGAAAAAAGCAGGATCGCTATCGATGAGGCGATAAGGATGAGTATTGTCTGGCTGATGTGTCCAAATCCTGGTATGAGCCGGATACCTTCCACGGCACTAAGTATGCTTATGGCCGGGGTGATGACCCCGTCACCTATGAGCAATGAAATGCCAAGTATCGCCAGAAAGGTTACAATGGCCACGGGCCGGGACTTTTTGACAAGCCGGATCAACATCTCTCGCAGCACAATCGTGCCGCCTTCGCCCTTTTCGCCAAGGCCCATGGCAAGCCAGGCATATTCGCCACTTACGAGTATGATCAGTGTCCAGACAACAAGCGAAAGTATCCCCGCCACGTTGCCTGCTGTGCGCTTCGTAAGCAGGAACACAACGGCAAGGGTATAGATAGGGCTTGTCCCTATGTCTCCGAAGACAAGCCCCATGGATTTTACAACGCCACCGAAGGGGCTGTTCTTTCCGGCCGGCCGCGTTTCCGGCATAAGTTAACAGGACCTGCCTTTTAAGAAAATTCTGGCCATTGATAATTTATACCTCGTTTTAGTCCCAATGAAAATCCTCGATCATAAAAATAGACTAAAAAGAATTTTCAGAGCAGCATTTTAAAGAGGGGAGAAACTGGTTCAGATCTTAAGATGGTCCAGCATGGCGTTTACCGTCTTTTGCACCGCCCCCGAGCGCTCAAGATAAAACTCCCTGGCCTTGCCGCCCATTTGGGCCCTCTTGCCTTCATCAGCCAGAAGCCCTTCAAGGGCCTCAAGCAGGGAGTCCTCCCGCGCCATCAACGCCCCGCCTGCCTTTAAAAGCTCCCCCATGAACGGAAAGTTCCGCATATCAGGGCCGCATATGACGGGCTTTCCCCAATAGGCAGGCTCTAGCGGGTTCTGGCCGCCGCGGCTGGAAAAACTTCCGCCCACTATGGCGGCATCCGCCCTTGAATATACCCGGAAAAGCTCTCCCACGGTATCGACCACTATTACAGACTCGGACAAAAAACCTTTTTGCCCGCAGGCTTCGGAACTCTTCAGATGATCAAGACCGGCAGCCCTGAGCTCCTCTTCAACCTCAGAAACACGCTCCGGGTGCCTGGGGGCAAGCACAAGACGCAGCCCGGGGAATCTTCCGCGGAGCCTCTTGTAAACCGATATTATCAGCCCCTCCTCGCCTTTGTGCGTGCTTCCGGCCACGATCACAGGGGCGCCCGCAGGGAGCTTCTCCAGCCAGAAAGGAATACGCCCGGAAGGCTTCATCTCGAATTTGAAATTTCCCGTCACCGCCACCTTGCCCGGCTCAGCCCCTATCGAGACCGCGCGCGCGGCATAAACTTCATCCTGCACGCACATGAGGGCCACCAGGCTTAATACCCTCCTGAAGAAAAACCTCAGCCTCCGGTAACCGGCAGCGGAGCTTTCCGATAGCCGTCCGTTTACTATAAAGACAGGCACCCCTTTGTCCGACATCACCTTTATGGCATTTGGCCAAAGCTCCGTCTCCATGAGAACAAAGGCCCGGGGTTTTATGCGGTTTGCGGCCCTGCCCAGCGCGCAGGGAAGGTCAAAAGGCAGATAGAGGACGTGCATGCCCGGAAATCTCGTCCGGGCCACTTTGCGCCCCGTATCCGTAATGGTGGAAATAACGGTCTCTATCCCGCGTTCGTTCAGGGCCTCGATAAAAGGGGCCGCAGCCATCACCTCGCCCACGCTTACCGCATGCACCCATACGGCGCCGCCTTCATCCTTGACGGGGAAAAAATCAAAAAAGCCGAGTTTTTCGGAAAACCATTTTCGGCGTGCCCCCTTTGGTCTTTTCGATATCTCCCGCGGAAGAAAAAACGGCAGCACAAGGAAGTAGATAACGGTGTATATGAGGAACAAGAGGTTTTCCCTTTCTTTCCCTTTCCCTACTCCCATCCAGCCATGCGGCAGACTATCTCCGAGACCCGTTTTGAGGCGCTTTTCCCCTCGAAAACGGCCTTTATCTCCTTGAAACGCGAAAGCATTCCCGTGCGGTATTCCGGGTTTTTAATCATCTCCCTGAGCTCCGCCATTATCTTGTCCGGCCTTGCGTCTTTCTGCAGATACTCCTTAACGACCTGCCCGCCTGAAAGGATGTTCACAAGGGACGCGTATTTCACCTTTACCAGAGCCTTGGCAATATAGAACGTAACGGGGGAGACCTTGTAAATTACGGTGAATGGCTTTTCAAGGAGCGCGCCCTGAAGGGTCGCGGTACCGGAGGCGATAACGGCCGCACCGGAGGCCAGAAGGACGCTGAGGGCGCTTTCTTTTTTTATCACGGCCCCCAGCTCCCTGAGCGCTATGAAATCTCCTTTGAACTGCTCCGTTTTCAGATTGGGCGCCAGGGGGACAAAAAACTGCCACTCCGGAAATTCCCTTTTGAACATGCCCAGCAGGTCTATGAAGAGGGGCAAGTGCTTTTTCAGCTCAGAGGGCCTGCTGCCAGGCAGCATGGCAAGCAGCGGGCGTTTGGCATCAAGCCCAAGTCCGGACAAAAAGCTGTTTTTGTCCGGCTGCTCCCCCCGCATCATGGATATCTCATCCAGCACGGGGTGTCCAACGAACTCGTGGGGCATACCGGCCTTCCTGTATATCTCTTCCTCAAAGGGAAGGATGAAGGCCATGAAATCCGCCAGCCTCTTTATCTTTTTTATCCTGCCCGCCCGCCAGGCCCAGAGCTGAGGGCTCACATAATACAGCACAGGTATGCCCATTTTCTTAAGTTGGGCTGCAATCTTGAAATTGAAATCGGGGAAATCTATGAGGACCGCCGCCTGGGGCCGCATTTGGGCGGTCTTGGCAATAAGTTCCCTGAAAGTCTGTTTAAGGTCCTTCAGGTGGGCCAGAAGCTCGGTAAGGCCGAATGCCCCCGAGATCTCGCGGACGATCTCCACCCCTTGCTCCCTCATGCGCTCGCCGCCCGCTCCGAACAGCTTCACATCCGGATGGGCCTTCCTTATCTCAGCGGCAAGAAGAGATCCGTACAGCTCGCCTGAAGACTCCCCGGCCACTATAAGAAGGCTTTTAGACACTCTTTATGGCGCTGCAGATGCGCTCTATTGCCGCGTCCTCAAGCTCAGGATAAATAGGCAGCGACACCACCTCCCTGCAGGCCGCTTCGGCGGCGGGGAAATCTCCTTCCTTGTGTCCCATGAATTTGAGCGCCGGCTGAAGATGCATGGGCACGGGATAATATATCATCGAAGAGACCTGTTCAGCCCTCAGCTTCTCCCTCACGGCGTCCCTCCGCGGGTGCCTTATCGTGTACTGGTGGAAGACATGGGTAAAAGTAAAAGACCCGGTTTCCCCAAGCGGGGGGCATATTATGCCAGACTGCCCGTCTCCGCAGAGCAGCTTGTTATAAAGCGCTGCCTTCCGCCTTCTTGCCTCATTATAGGAATCTACCTTTTTAAGCTTCACCAGAAGGATGGCCGCCTGCAACTCATCCAGCCTGCTGTTGAACCCCACGGCGCTGTGCATATACCCTCCGGAGGAACCGTGGTTTCTCAGAAGCCTTATCTCAGTGGCCAGGGAATCGCTGTCGACGCAGACAAGCCCTCCGTCACCGTACGCGCCCAGGTTCTTGCTGGGATAGAAGCTGAAACAGCCGGCGTCACCAAGACTGCCGGTCTTCCTTCCGCCCAGTGTGGCTCCGAATGATTGCGCGCAGTCCTCCACCACCTTCAAGTTATATTTCCCGGCTATCTCAAGAATGCCGTCCATCGCGGCGGGGCAGCCAAAAATGTGGACCGGGATGAGCGCCTTTGTCCTTGGCGTGATCTTTTCCTCTATCTTCGCGGGGTCGATATTAAAGGTGCCCGGCTCTATATCTGCAAGCACGGGCGTTGCGTTTAAGTATACTATCGCCTCCACGGTGGAGAAAAAGGTAAAAGGCGTGGTTATCACCTCGTCACCCGGCCCGATGCCAAGCGCCTTAAGCGAAAGGTGCAGCGCGTCCGTGCCGGACGCAACCCCTATTGCGTGCTTTGCGCCTATGTATTCCGCGGCCTTCTGCTCGAACTGGGATACCTTTTTGCCAAGTATGTACTGGCCGCTTTCGATCACCGCGGCCACTTCACTCAGCACCTCTTCCCTGATGTCTTCCATCTGTTTTTTCAGATCCAGCATTGGAACCATATCAGCGGGCACTCCTTGCAATGTTAGAAATTTTTAGCGCAAGATCAAGAGCGCATTCGGCCTCCCGGGGGGTCACCCTGGGGACCGTCCTGGCCTTTACGCACCTTAAGAAATCCCTGATCTCCTCTTTCAGCGGCTCCGCCGTGCCGGCGTCCAAATGCTCCTCATGGCCTGCGGCCTTTATCGATACCCGCTTTGAAAGAAAATCAGCCTCGACGATCTTTCCCTCTTCAATGAATTTCATTGTCCGTCTTTTTTCGGCTGCTACCCGGCTGGCGCTGAAAAAGGCGGAACGGCCGTCCGCGAAATCCACCCACGCCTTTACGGTGTCCAGCTTGCCTGTAACAATGCCCGCGCCCGCCGCCCTGATCTCTTTCACTTCCGGACAGCCGAAGACGTGCAACGCGAAATCTATGTCATGTATCATCACATCAAGGGTAACGTCCACATCCAGCGACCTCTCCGGAAAAGGCGATATGCGCTCGGCTTCAATAAAAACCGGCCTGCCAAGCAGCGGCAGGGCCTTCTCCGCGACAGGATTGAACCTTTCTATGTGCCCCACCTGAAGTATCAGCCCCCTGGCCCCGGAAAGGGCGCTCAACTTTTGAGCCTCGGCAAGGGTAGAGCAAACGGGCTTTTCAAGCAGGACGTCTTTTCCCGCCGTCAGGCAGTCCGCCGCGATGGCGTAATGCGAGACCGTAGGGGTAACGATGCTCACGGCGTCCACCAGAGCCAGGGCCTCCATGTAATCGGTGCAGGGCCTTGCGCCATAGGTTTCCGCCACCTCCCTGGCCCGCGCGATGTCCGTATCGCAGACCACGGAAAGCTCAACCCCGCCTGTCTCCCGCGCCAGAGCGCCATAGATCCTTGCATGGTGGCGGCCCAGGTACCCGGCCCCTATTACAGCGGCTCTAATCATAAAAACCCATCATGATTACCATCGGATATTTTGCATTAAAAAGCGGGGTTTGGGCAAGTGCCGCTATAATGGCTTCTTCTTATGCCTGCAATATCTCATGGATATTTGCCGCATCCTTGAAATTGACCCCAAGAGCGGTGAAGTGGGCTTTCCCGCAATCCACCTTTTTGTTTTCCGATTCCCGCCTTTTGTCTCTGTCAAGCGTGCTTTTCGTCTCTCGAACGAGGTAAAGTTTCTGGCCTGCTTCGACTACCACCGCCCAGTCGGGGTTATAGTCTCCAAGAGGCGTGGCAACCCTGAACCATCGCGGCAGCTTGCAGAAGAACTTCACTTTATCGTCGGCGTCCAAAAGTTTTGCAACCTCTTCTTCCGTATCCGATTCATAAACAACATAATCATAAGGTGTCCGGTTGTCAGTGCTCGTAACTGTATAGAGCCTGTTTAAATACTCTTCCACTTCCGCCTGTTCAAAGAGACGCATTTCATAAAATTGGCCGGCGATGGGCTCGTACTTGATTCCGTCAATAATCAGCTCATGCAGCGCCCTGTTGATGAGTTTGGCGGCTTCAGACATAAACATCACAGGATTGACCGTAAAGTCTTCCAGACGACCAGCTTGCCTGAGGATCTCCGCCAGTGTGCCGCGTGTCAGTTCCGTTTCACGCTGAAGAAACCCCAGAATATCGGGCAAGGTCTGCTCATTGCTTACGATATATGTCCGGTTGCTGGTTATCTTGCCGCCCTCAATACCTGATTCTTTTATTTCAAGGTCGCGTTTGGTGATTTCAATATGCACTTTCTTTACTTCCGCCATCTTACGGATTTTGTCAGAGGCAAGCTTTACCAGTTCTTCAGTCTTAAATTCCACTGAGTAGCGGGTCTTCTGGCTGATTTTGTCCCATAGAATCTTGAAGTCAGGATTAAGCTCAATCCGTTTGTTGTAAGTTACAGGCTGCCGCTTGCGCGCATCCTTTACAAAATCACGCGGCAGGAATTTTTCCATTCGGCCGATGACGGCTTCATCCATCCCTGCAAACCTGGCAGGTAGATTCAACGTGAATCCGGCGCTCTCAGGCTTGAATTCAGGAGTGAAATCGCCATGGGTATCAATAAACCCCTGCTGTTGGATATGTGCCCAGAGGGCTTTTGACTCGTCCTGGGTGAGATACTTCGTCCCAACGGCATTGAGCAGAGGGGTAAAGGCAATTTGTGGAACACGACCGAATTTAAAACCTCCGCTTGGGTCAATCGCAGCTTCAATATCGGACTGTAGGCCCCGCGCAAAGTTTTCAAAGGACTCATTGGCGACCACCGTGAGCCTGTTTACCTGCTCATCATATATCCTGTCGCCTTCCTGATTCACCGGCAGGCGCAGCCCTCGGCCTATGGTCTGGCGGCGCTCCCGGTCTGTCCCCATTTCCCGCAGGGTGCAAATCTGAAAGACATTGGGATTGTCCCAGCCCTCCCGAAGGGCCGAATGGCTGAAAATAAACCGTAATGGCTCATCAAGGTTCAGCAGGCGCTCCTTGTCTTTCATGATCAATTCATATGTTTCGTCATCCTTCGCCGTTGCCCCGCTGGTATCCAGCTCTTCTATAACCCTGCCTTTCTTTTTATCAGCTGAAAAGTAGCCGTCATGCACGGCATCCGCTGAATGGGGTATCAATCCCTTATACATCGGCATATTGCCAATTTCGTTATAGAGTTCCTCAAACCACACAGCAAGCTTGCCCTTCTGACGAATGCCCTCATCGTCATAATGGCGGTAGCTTTTCACATGGTCTATAAAAAAGAGTGAAAGGACTTTGATGCCTTTTCCCTTCAGCTTTCTCTCTTTGGCAAAGTGCTGCTCAATGGTCTGGCGAAGCTGGCTTTTCAGCCGATCGTCATTCATACCGCCTGATTCCTGCGCGAGTTCGATCACAGCGCCATTCTGAAATTCGATATATTCATTTCCTGGTTCAGCGTTTATATTAGTAATCAGATATCCTTCATAATCCGGCCTGTTGGTCTGCTGGGCCAAATCTGCGCCGTGCTTTACTTTAAGCTGTTTTTCGCGCGGGCCGTTTGGAGTATCTTCAAATATGGTCACTTTTGCCTGCGGGGTCTTTGCTGTTTTCGGCCAATAGCCGACTGCGTCCAGTCGCACCATGGTCTGGTTAAAATCCTGCCCTCCGCTTGCGTCCACCACTTCAATCTGCTTCACAATCCGCATATCATAGGCTCGGATAGGATCAAGCTGGTACAAAAGGTTATATGGGTTAGTGTGGGTCGCCGAATAGCGTAGAGCAAAGAGCGGGTTCAAGTTGCTTATGGCCTTCTGAGACTTGGGCGTATTATCCACGCTCTGAGGCTCGTCAATAATCAGAATCGGGTTGGTATCCTGCACATATTCAATAGGACGGCGGCCCGACATCTTGTCCTGTTCCTGATGAATCACATTGCCGGTCTTCTCAGCGTCTTTCTGAAACGCCTGAATGTTGATAACCATGATCTGTATTTCGTTATTCACCGCGAACTGCCGGACGCGGCTCAAATCCTTTGACTGGTAGACAAAATCATCAAACGCCACATTGTTATACAGCCCTTTGAAATGCTCCTTCATCAGTTTAATGGAGGTTGTAACACCCTCGCGGATAGCCACGGATGGCACAACGATAATGAATTTCTTGAAGCCGTATAGTTTGTTTAGTTCAAAGATAGTGCGTAGATACACATAAGTTTTCCCGGTTCCGGTTTCCATTTCCACAGAGAAGTTGGGAAAGGTGTAATTATCCGATTCAAACAGGGCGCGGGGTTTAGGCACATTGGTGCGCGATTGAACAGAATGCAAGTTTTTTAGGAGCTGTTCATGGGAGAGCATCATGCTGTTGCCAATACCCAGTTCGTTATATTCCATGCCGGTAGCAAGTAGTTCTGTGCTCAATCTTATTGATAGACCGCCTTGTTCCCGCGGCAGTCCTTCAAACAGATCGGTTACGCTTTTTATGGCTTCAAGCTGGTATTCGAGACCGGAATCGAATTTAAGCCTCATATTTCCTTCCCGCCCTTTTTCTTACCCTTCTTTACTGCCTTTTCAATGACTTTTACCTCTTGTATTGCTTCAATGAAATGCCTCTCTACCGGGGAAGGTTCATTTAAATGCAACTGTCTATACTTTTCATATTCAGCAGAAGCCTTTGCAACGGCATCGTCATGGCTGATCTTTCCGGCATGGGTCAAAAGCTGCCTTCCGCTGAGTTTTATAAAGTCATCGAGTTTGGCAATCCAGTTTTTCATGTACATGGGCTTGTGTTCCAGCGCCTGAAGCTCGGCAAATTCAAGATAGGCGGTAACAATACGATTAAGCAGATTCAGCTCTTTTCCGTCCAGGTAGTTTTTTGCTATGGCAACATCATCTTTCCTTGGTTTATCGCCCTGCCATGAGGTAAGCCCCATATTAGGCAGGGTCGAATCAGCCCGCTTCTCAATGACTTCTGCTGCTGTATGGCCATGGGCCGCCCAGTGCATTTTATTCTGAATGACCCTGAAAAACTCTTGGGATATTTTAGCGTTTGGCGAATAGTCAATGCTGGTCGCGTAAATATCCAGCACCTTGCGCCAGAAAACCTTTTCCGATGAACGAATATCCCGGATACGGGCAAGCAGTTCGTCAAAATAGTTGCCGCCGCCTGCCTGTTTGAGCCGTTCATCATCCATGGTAAAGCCTTTTACGATATACTCGCGCAGGCGCTGTGTGGCCCATATGCGAAACTGTGTGCCGCGAAGGCTGTTGACCCGATACCCAACTGAAATGATCATGTCCAGATTGTAAAAATCAACATGGCGTGAAATCGCTCTTGCCCCTTCGGTTTGAACTATTAGGAATTTCCTAATAGTTGCCTCTGGAACCAGTTCGCCGTCTTTAAATATAGTCTTTATATGTTCGTTGATTGTTGGAACCGACACCTGAAATAATTCTGCCATAAGCTTTTGGGTAAGCCATACGGTTTCATCCTGCAATTTAACCTGAATACGGGTCTTGCCGTCTTCGGATGTATAGAATAAAAATGAACTTTCCGCAGGCACTAAAGCTTTATTTTTTTTCTGGTCGTCCTTCTTTTCCATATCACCCCCTATACCGTCCTGAACACAACCTGGTTTGCCTTCTCGCGGCCCATATTCCTGGCATTGAATGTCTGCATAGCATTGGCCTTGAGCTGGTCGTTGCCGCCAAAGGCCTTGTCCAGGCAGATAAACTGCATGGGTCCGGCTTCGGCAACGGCGTTGATCAATTCCTTTGTTACGATATCGGCAAGATAGATGAGGAGTCCACCATCAGCAATGGAGAAGACTGGAATATCCACAAGCGTAATGGTTTGCACCTTTTCCGCAGGCATGAAACCGGCTTTGATGAGGATTTCAAAGAGCAGATCTTCCGGCGTTGCCTTATGGTTAATGTGGTCGATGTGGTCAAAAAGCTGTTTCTCTATTTCTTCTGGCTTGGTATCCGGCGCAAGTTTCCGCCACTGCTTGAAGTTGGATTTGTCCAGCTTGAGGACTTTAAAGCCTCTATCATGTGAGGATGCTCCGCCTAAATCGAGCTTGTCTTCCTGTTCTTCATTAAGTTTCTTTATCACCCGCCGTATCCGTTCTTTCCCGATGTCGGCGATAGTCTTATATCCGGCCTTGAAGGCTTCGCTGTCTTCAGCGCAAGGCTCGGGGAGCTGAACCATAATGAACTTGCGGTTGCCATCATCCTTTTTGTTCTGGTCAAGCACTGCATGGGCTGTGGTTGCTGAACCAGCGAAAAAGTCGAGAATGATATCTTGACTCCTTGTGGCTTGCTCAACAAATAAACGAATTAGAGATGAAGGTTTAGGAAAATCGAAATACTTTCCTCCAATGAGTTCACTAACTTCGCGTGTACCATTAGTTGTATAACCAACAATCTTTGGATCTAACCATGTTGAAAATCCAGTTTCTGTGCTGTCAAGTTCATTCAGAAACTTTTTTTCTCGTGGCCTCCCAGTTGCGGACTTTGGGAAAAGAATTCGCCCCTCTCTTATCATCCGCGTAACATTATCTTTACTTTTAGACCAGCCCCGGTTTGGATTCGGAGGATAAGAAACGCCTGTTTCTGGATCGATAATTTCGAAATGCAAATTGGGTCGCTGCGCTCTTGTAGCAAGGCCAGACAGGTCAATGCTTGCCCATGGCCCCCTAGGGTCGTTATCGGGATTCTTATACTTTTCAGTATCGATTTTACAGCCTACAAGACTGGCCAACTTACCTTTGGAGTAAGAAATAATATATTCACTATCGGGAGAAACATTGGATTGATTCCTGCTATCAGCACGCTGTCTACGTTTCCAATGAAAAATCCCAAAACAATTCTCCTCCCCAAAAATTTCATCACATATCCTCTTTAGATTACTCACCTCATTATCATCAATACTGATGAATATCACTCCATCATCACGCAAGAGATTCCGTGCAAGATAAAGCCTGGGATACATCATGTTAAGCCACTTGGTATGAAAGCGGCCCTCATTGGGGGTATTGGTGGAGAACTTCTTGCCATCGCCGTCAATGAGCCCCGCGTATTCCAGATAGGTTTCCAGGCTCTCGCTATAATTATCGGGGTAAATAAACTCTTTGCCGGTGTTATATGGCGGGTCAATGTAGATCATCTTCACCTTGCCGTAGTAGCTCTTCTGCAAAAGCTTCAACACTTCAAGGTTATCGCCTTCAATAAAGAGGTTTTCGGTGGTATCAAAGTTCACCGACTCCTCGCGGCAGGGTTTGAGCGTGGCGTCGCTTGGGGTCTGTATCAGCCGGAGCGCCTCTTTTTTGCCCGGCCAGTCCATGCCGTAACGTTCCCGGCGGGCTTCAAAGAGGCCGGTAAAGGTGCCGAGTTCGGCCTTGAGCTTTTCAAAATCAATGGACTCCACCAGTTCGCCTTTATCGTTTTTCGTCTCCGTAAAGACCGTGGGGAATAAAGTTTTTAGCCGGGCGCGGTTTTCAGCGGATACATCCATAGAAGCGCCGTCCAGCTTTTCAGGGGTGTCGTTCATATCGCCCTCCACTCTTAAACGCTTAATAACGGTCTCATAATAGCTTTACCGATTTCGTCCTTTGTACGTCATGCCCGAGGACCTTAATCGGGCATCCATTTTAACTTGGCCCGTCTTTATCAAGCTAAAATCAGGCGCTAAAGACGCGCGGGAATGACGACATAGGATATTCAGACTATTTTGAGACGATTAATAATAAAAGGGTTAGAGGACTAAACACAAGCCTAAGAGGCAACGTCGGCTTTTTCAGGTTTTATTAGCGCCTCACGATTTTTCGCTGCCATTTTGCTCCGGATCGCGTTTCTGCCTTCAGAAGGGCGAAGTTCAGATATTATTTGAAGGGCAGATATCAAAAAGTACGCATTCCTTGTGTTTTGGCGCGCGGGCGGTGCAGATGCGCCGTCCATGGAGAATGAGCATATGGGAGAGGTCAGACCATCTCTCCCTGGGCGTTATGGCGATGAGGTCCTGCTCTATCTTCACCGGGTCGGTTTTTGATGTAAGCTGCAATCTCTGCGAGAGCCTCTTTACGTGGGTATCCACGGCTATTCCCTCGTTTATTCCGTAAATGTTGGACAGCACTATGTTTGCCGTCTTCCTGGCCACGCCGGGCAGTTCAAGGAGCGCCGCCATGGTGTCCGGCACCTTGCCATGGTGTTTGTCCATGATTATGCCCGCGCACGCCTTTATGTTTTTTGCCTTGTTGTGGTAAAAGTTGATGCCCGCGACCATTTTATCTATCTCTTCCAATGGGACTTCCGCGAACGCCTTTACGCTTTTGAATTTTTTGAAGAGCTTTTCTGTCGCCCTGTTCACGCTGGCGTCCGTCGCCTGCGCCGAGAGTATTGTTGCGGCCAGAAGCTCGAACGGGGTCTTGTAGACAAGCTCCGTCTTTGGCGAGGGGTAAAGCTTTTCAAGCCGCCTTATTATCTCAAGCATATGCTCGCGTTTCCCGAACATTTTTTCCTTACCCCTCCCCCTCAATGACGATCATGGCAATGCCGTATTCCCTTTCATGACTGAGGCTCAGATGTATTTTTTCTATCCCGGAGTCCGCAAGCGCCGCCGCCAGCTTTCCTTCTTTTTTTATGACCGGGGCCCCGGATACCAGGTTCATTATCTCGATGTCCCTGAAAGATATCCCTTTCAGACCCGCCGCCTTTATGAAAGCCTCTTTCGCTGCAAAGCGTACGGCAAAGGACGCGTAGGGGTGAGATTTCTTATAGCAAAAATCTATTTCTTCCTGAGTGAAAACCCTGTCAAGGAACCTCCGCCCCCACCTGCCCACGGCGGACTCCATCCTTTTTATCCGGACTATATCGACCCCGATTCCCCGTATCACCCGCGGTTATCCCATGCGCCAACGGGTTTTTTAGCCATCTTATCCGCGGGCCTCCAATATCAAAGCCTTCATCTGGCTTACCGCCTCTTTCATCCCGGAAAGCACGGCGCGGGCCACTATGCTGTGTCCTATATAGAGCCCCCGGAGCCCGGGAAGCGCCGCTACCGGCTGCACGTTCGAATAATTAAGCCCATGCCCCGCGTTGACAAGAAGTCCAGCGCTGCCAGCCAGGGAAATGGCGGCCCGCACGCGCTCCAACTCCTTCTGTCTGTCCCTCTGCCCGGCGTTCGCATAGTACCCCGTGTGCAGCTCTACCATTTGGGCCCCCGTCTTTGCCGCCCATTCCATAGATCCCTTGTCCGGGTCTATGAACAGGCTTACGCCGATGCCGCCGCCATTTAGTTTCTTCACAGCTTCGGAGAGGCTTTTGAATTCCCCCTTCACGTCAACTCCGCCCTCCGTTGTAAGCTCGCGTCTTTTTTCGGGCACCAGGGTGCACATCTCAGGCTTAACGGAAAGCGCTATTTTCACCATCTCTTTTACGGGGGCCATTTCGAGATTAAGCTCCACTCCGGATACAAGCTCGCGCATGAGTTTTAAGTCCCGGTCATTTATGTGGCGTCTGTCTTCCCTCAAGTGGATGGTTATTCCGTCCGCCCCGCCCAGGATGGCGAGGGTGGCCCCCATCAGAGGGTCCGGCTCGGTCCCTCCCCTTGCCTGCCTCAACGTGGCAACATGGTCCACGTTCACTCCAAGAACGATCCCCGGCATCTCCATATTTCTTAGCTTAGTCCACCCTTCACCACACCTAGTCCACAAGATCCGCGAGGTTCGTTAGCTCCGTGAGCCTGACCAGTGTGCCTTTCCTTTTTGTACCGTAACGGAAAACGGTTATCCCTTTGCATCCCTTATGATAAGCCAAAAGATAAGCTTTTGCCACATCCTTCCTGGTAGAGTTCCGGGGCAGGTTTATTGTCTTTGAGACCGCATTGTCCGTGTGTTTCTGAAACGCGGCCTGCATCTCTATATGGCCTTCCGGAGCTATTTCATGGGCCGTCCTGAATAGCTTTTTCACATCGCGGGGGACATCCTTTATGCCCCTGAGGGACCCCTTCTTTATGACCTCCTGCATAAGCTCATCGCTATAAAAGCCCCGCGCTTTTGCCATGCCCACAAAATACTTGTTAACGTCAAAAAGCTCGCTGTCCAGGACTAGGCGCTTGAACGCTATCTTGAATATGGGTTCTATCCCGCTTGAGCAGTCCGCTATTATGGATATTGTTCCGGTGGGCGCGATTGTCGTAAGGGTTGCGTTGCGCAGGGGCTTTGCGCCGGGTCTGTCCCATATGGAGCCTTCGAAGTTCGGGAATGCGCCCCTTTCCGCCGCCAGCGCAGCCGATGCCTTGTGCGCCTCATCATTTATGAAGCCCATCACCTCTTCCGCCAGGGAAAAGGCCTCTTGGCTGTCGTACTGTATGCCCAGCAGTACAAGCAGGTCGGCCCAACCCATGACGCCAAGCCCTACCTTCCGGTTGCCTTTGTGCATGGCCTCGATCTCGGCCATGGGATAGCTGTTTACGTCTATGGCGTTATCCAGGAAACGAACAGCGGTTCTCACATCGGCGGACAGCGCAGCGAAATCCAGCCCCGGCTTTCCGCCTGACGTTTTTTTATTTTTATTCTTATTTTTTGAATTTTTTGCTTTCGACCCATCGTTCGAGGCAGGTTGTAAGGGCCCGACGTCCTGGACGTATTTGGACAAATTGAGCGAGCCAAGCACGCAGGCCTCGTTTGGAAGAAGCGGCTGTTCCCCGCAGGGGTTTGTGCTTTCTATGCGTCCAAGCCGCGGGGTTGGGTTATACCTGTTTATCACGTCTATGAATATGAGCCCAGGGTCCCCGGTCTCCCAGGCGCAGGAGACTATCTCATCGAAAACAGCTGCCGCGCTTACTTCCTTTACGGGCGCCTTTGTGCGTGGGTTTACAAGGCTGTACCTGCCGCCTTTTTCAAGCGCCTCAATAAAGGAGTCCGTCACGGCCACGGATATATTGAAGTTGGCAAGCTCTCCCGCGGCCCGTTTGGCCTTTATGAAATCCAGGATGTCCGGGTGGTCCACCCTCAGGATGCCCATGTTTGCGCCCCTTCTTGCCCCACCCTGTTTTATGACGTCGGTCGCGGTGTTATAGATCTTCATGAAAGAGACGGGTCCGCTGGCCACCCCCATGGTGGAGCGGACCAGGTCCGACCTGGGCCTCAGGTGGGAGAAGGAAAATCCGGTGCCGCCCCCGCTTTGAAGGATGCCGGCGGCGTTTTTAAGCGTGCCGAATATGCTTGCCATCGAGTCCTCGACGGGAAGAACGAAACAGGCAGCAAGCTGCCCCATGGCCTTGCCGGCGTTCATAAGGGCTGGGGAATTAGGCAGGAATTTAAGGCTGGTAAGAAGCCCGTAAAAAAGTTCTTCCCATAGGCCCGCGTCCCCGCCATAGTCCGCCTCCGCCTGGGCGATATGGTGGGCCACCCTCCTCATCATCTCGCCAGGTGTCTCAGTTGGCTCGCCGTGCTCGTCCTTTAAAAGATATCTCGCTCTGAGGACTTTCCTGGCGTTGCGGGACAGTTCCAAGGTTTTTTGCCCCTCTTTTGAAGAACAGCGGTCACTTTTTTATGATTTTTTATTTTTTATTTTTATCTACGCACATCCTGCCCATAAGGACAGAGTAATCAGCGTGGCCCAGGACTTTCCTGGAGACCGAACCTATCATGCCCCTTATCCCTCTCAGGCCCCTGCAGCCGACGACAACCATGTCCGCTTCCCAAGCGCGGGCCTCGGCAATTATCTCCTCGGCGGGATCGCCAAGTCTGATGGTCTCGCTTATGTCGCTGAACTTCTTTTCAAGCTCAGCCCTGGCCCGGCGGACCAGACCCCCGGAGGCGGCATATTCGTTTTCCCTTGCGCGTTCTATCTCCTGTTTAACCAGGTCGTCCACCTCGATGATATATCTGTCCGGGATGTCGGAAACGGCGGACCAGCTTACGTTCAGCAATCTTACCGGCGTCCTGGCAGGCAGAGGCATCGCGGCAAGGAACCGGGCCGCGGCATAAGAAGAATCTGACCCGTCCGTTGCCATCAGGACATTCAACAAAGGTTTTTTTTGTTTTTCCCCACCCTCCTCGATGCGCATGTTCTTCACAACCAGCAGCGGCTTTGCCGACTGTATCGCCGCACTCCTTGTAACACTTCCCAGAAGGAAGGACGAGACTCCCTTAAGCCCCCTTGCCCCCATGACGATCAGGTCCACATCCGATTCGGTGGCCTCTTCCAGGATGGCCTTGTCCGCGAACCCTTCTCTTGTGGCGGTCCTTATCCGGGCTGAAACGGGTTTCAGTATGTTGACAGTGGAATCTATGATCTTTCCGGCCACTTCCCGCCTGAGGAAAGATAGGTTCTTGTAGAAAGATTCCCTGTCCTCATGGAAAGGTATCCAGCTTATGGCGTGGAAAACTATGACCTCATCATCCGGGGTGAGTTCGAACCTAGTAACAAGGCTGGCGGCCTTTTCCGATTGCTCCGATCCATCAGTGGCAAGCAGTATCTTCATCCAGGCCCCCCAAATATCGATTAAATTTAAAATATCGGTTCAAAATGTCCGGCCCTTATTAAATAATACTATGTAAATCCTACCACATTTTATTCCCGTGTGGGGTATGCAAATGGGGAGGTGGATGGTGTTAGCATCACTCCATGGGCAAGAGATTTCTTATCTCCCGTTCCACCATCTCCACGCTTACGGCATTCATGCAACTCATGTCCTTGCAGGTCCTGTTCCGGCAGGGCGAACATTTTGCCTGCCCCTTTATGACCGCCCGGATCCCCTTGCCGTAAGGCCCGGTAAGCTCAGGGTCTGTCGGGCCGAATACGGCAAAGACAGGCACCTCCAGGGCCGCCGCTATGTGCATCGGCCCGGAATCATTGGTGACCATGAACTTCGCGCCTCTTATTATCTCCACAAGTCCTTTAAGGGAGCTTTTGCCTGCAAAAGGGATTGCCGCCCCACCTGAACACGAGGCGATCTCACCGGCCAGCGCCGCATCCGATACCGCCCCGACGATGACCATGGGTACGGGAGAAAACTTTCTTGCAAGCTCTCCCCAGCCCGGAGCGGGCCATCTTTTTGAGGGCCACCTTGCCCCGGGGGCCATAACCGCATATTCACCGGACCTGAAAGGAGACACGAAATCTTTGTCCTGCGGAAGGGGGAATCCCAGCCTGGGCTCGATGCCCGCAAACTGGGCCATTTTCAGGTACCTTTCGACCGCATGCATGGGCGCATGCATTTTCCCAAGAGAGGAAACGCTCACCTTGTGCGTATAAAAAAGGTTTCCGCCTTCCCTGGCCTCCCTGAACCCCACAACAGCCTTTGCTCCGGCCATCCTCGATATAATGGCGCTCCTCAGAAGGCCCTGGAGGTCGAAAACGGCATCAAATTTTTCCTTTCTGAGCTTCGCGGAGAGTGCCCTGAATTGCCCGATGGTCTGAAAGGCCTTCGATGGTTTTTTCCATTCGTCTTTGTTTATCTTCCAGAGCCTGTCTATTAGCGGATGCCCTTCCAATAGCGGAGCCAAGCCCTCCGCTATCACCCAGTGGACCCTGGCCTCCGGCATCTGCTCCTTCACCGAATAGAGAAAAGGCAGGGAATGGATGATATCTCCAAGCGAGCTAGGCTTTACTATAAGGACCTTGTTCTTTATGCTGTTCTGTAAAGACCGCTCAGCCATATGGTATTAAAGATATAGCTTTCCTCTTTCAGAAAATCATGGAGCCCGCCGTCCGGCTTCTTGTTCTTCCGGTAACGCTCGAACTGGCGGCTTACGGATTCAAGGACCACCGGTTTCACCTTCGCACCGAAGGGATAAAGACATGCGCCCATTACGCTGCCTCCGGCCAGATCTATTATTCTTGTGGCAAAGATGTCTCCCGCCTTCATCCCGCTGGCAGGCACGCTCACCAGGCGGGTGCCTCCCAGCAAAACGTCCTCAAGCTCCGCCTCGCCTTCGGGGGAGGAAACTATCTTTTTTGCCTCGTAAAGGCTTATAAAGGAATTCTTTACCGCCAGCATGGGGGCCGCTTTTTCCCCGTTTTCCTTTTGGCCGGTCTCCTCAAGATAGAGGTCCGTTATAAAACCGGAATCAGGGTTCTTGTAGTCGCAAATGAACCAGTCCTCGAAGTTCACGAACCCAAGCTCCAGCGGAAGCCCGCTCAGGAATTCTTCAGGATACTCCTCCTCCCAGAAAAATTCATAGGCCGCGTCTATGATCTCCGGGTGTTTTACCCTCATATGCGAGATCACCTCCGCGTAAAGGCTGGCCCTCAACTGCTGCAAGCCGTTTTTCCCTGTTTTTGTTTTTTCGTCCCTGTCTTTTGCTTCTTCATTCATCTGGCTTTCTCCGATTCCAATATGTGATTTATGGCGTCTTTGAGCGAATGGGCCACATAGTCCGGGGCCCCGGATGGCCCTTCCGTTCCGGTCTTTATGAGTATCGCCTTTGCGCCTGCTGCCCTGGCCGCAAGCATGTCGGCGGCGGTGTCTCCTATCATATACGAATTCCTGAGGTCAATGCCCGAATCCTTCCTTGCGCTGAAAAGCATGCCCGGAGAGGGTTTCCTGCAGGGACAGAAGTCATCCGGATGGTGGGGGCAGTAATAAAAGGCGTCGAAACCGTGCTTTTGGATGAAATGTTCTCCCATCTCTTTAACGAACTCTTCCTTTACAAGCCCCCTGGCTATGCCGGACTGGTTGGTGACGCCTATCAACATGAAGCCAGCTTCGCGCAGCCTGGGCAGCTCCCTCAGCCCATCTTCAAAGGGCTCAAAATCCTCCCAGCGGGACAGGTAATCGGCATTCCGGCAAAGGGTGCCGTCCCTGTCAAAGAAAACCGCCCTTCTCGATGGCATAACGGATCTTTTCAGCGCGCTGAAGACCTCGGCGGATGATATCCCGTCCATGCACGGTATCGTGAGAGGCATCGAACCGGATTTTTTTATTTTTGGACCCGATTTTCCTGAGTCTGAAACCGCGCACTCCCTCTTGAAACAGGGAGAGCATGGGACGTCTTTTTTAATGACAATATTACCCTCGGGAGGGCCTGTCAGGGCGGGGGCAGTGGAACCGAAGAGGGCAACAAGCGGGGTGCCCACGGCATAGCCCACATGCATGGTGCCCGAGTCGTTTGAGACAAGCGCGTCACATTCCGAAATGAGAGCGGCAAGCTCACGGAGAGTTGTCTTGCCGGCCAGCGAAACCGCGCCTTCTATCCCCCGGACCACCTCTTCCGCGGAGCTTTTTTCCTTTTCGGAGCCGAAAACCAGTACGCTTCCGCCAAGCTCCCCTGTGATCATCATGGCCAATTCGCGAAATTTTGACGAGGGCCATCTCTTTGAAGGACCAAAGGCGGCCCCCGGGTTAAGCCCGATAACGGGTCTTTTCAGACCGCCCCCAACAAATCCGGACCCTTCAAATCCGGAAATGAAATCCCTTGCCTTGAGCCTCTCTTCAAGATCGAGATATATCCACGGGGCGGCTGTGTCCTTCAGCCCATTCTTTGTGATCCCCGCTTTTTCAAGAAGGTTAAGATAGTATTCCGAATGATGCATCTGCCTGTCCTCACCGTGAAAAGGAATGGATGCAGTCAGCAGAAACCCTCTGCCGTCCCTGCCATAGCCGATGCGCTCGGGTATGCCCGCCAGGGCCGCAAGGAGCGCGGCCTCGAAAGCGTTTTGAAGGAGCACGGCAGTTTGGAAACTTTTCCGCCTTAAGGCAAGAGAAAGGGCAAGCTTGCCTTTTATGCCCTCCCAGCGATCGTCGTAAGGCATTATCTCATCTATGTTCGGGTCTTTCTCGAAAAGGCCTGCCACCCAGGGCTTTACCAGAAGAGTCATCCTGCGGCCAGGCATGGCCGCCCTTAAAGCCCGTATCGCGGGCATGGTCATGACGGCATCGCCAACCCAGTTCACGCCCCTTATCAATACGTCCCCGGTTAAAAAACCCATTTTATTAGTCTAACAATATGCAGGAATACGGGACAAGTTTTGGTTAAAAGAAACGGTAAGCAGGAGATAAAAATATCTACCTTCTTTTTTTGCGCGGGGGGCGGATGGCGTGTGCGCAGCGAGTGCCGCGGACGCGTCACATAACGTATCGGCAACCAGGGAGACCCGGCGCGGTATACACGGGCACTCTGGCAAACAAGGTGAGACGGCGCTTAGCGGAGCAAATGCCATCCGCCCCCCCGCGGCCGCCTTGTCTGGCGCTATTTTAAAAATGAAGCTCTCCGCTTTGGGTCTGCGTCATGAATGTGGGTTTGATTAAAGACGTCATGCCCGGGGGTGCATTGTTCGTGATCTGATGCCCCATACCGGCATGCATGTCTAAAAATAATTTTTTTGAGATTGGTATCTTTTTCTGGAGGCATATGGGGGGCAAAGCCCCCCATATGGGTAGGTTTAATAAAAAAATTAATCCACCGCCACAACCACCGCCATGACCACAAGCCTCCGCCCCTTTGTGGCCTTAAACCCGTGCTCCACCATCGGCTCGCAGAGTATGGCGCTTTTCTCGCCGGCCTCTATCTGCTGATCTCCAACTGTAAACGCGCCGCTTCCCTCCACCACATACATAAGGAGCCTCATTGGCGCTTTATGCGGGGCAAGCTCCTGCCCCGGCTCAAGGCACATAAGCGCTATCCTCATCTCCGGGGTCTCGGCAAGCATCTCCCTCGATATCTTGTCAGTGTGAAAATTTATCAGCTCTTTCAGATCAAGCACCTGGAACGCTGCCTTCTCCTGCTTCATTGCATGCACCTCCTTGGGGAAAATTAGTAAAAAACAAACTCTTTAGAACTGTCTCAAAATCATTTAGGTTCTAGTTAATTTATAGCAGTCAAAAAGCGCTCCCGCAATGAGCGATATCATAATGGTGTATCATTGACAATCTGCCGGTATTAAGGCAGTCTTCTTAGACAGGAGGAAAAAATGGGACCAGAAAGACCAAAAAATCCGGCCAAAGCGGCCGCGTACAGGCTTATCGTCCTCATGGGGACCGTGAGCCTCTTTGGCGACATCACGTACGAGGGGGCCCGAAGCATTACCGGTCCCTACCTTGCCGTACTTGGCGCGGGGGCCGCTGTTGTCGGCGTTGTTTCCGGCCTGGGAGATTTCCTGGGCTATGCCCTGCGTCTGGTCTCGGGGTATATCGCCGACCGCACCAGGGCATACTGGGCGCTCACATTTGCCGGATACAGTCTTATGCTGGCCATACCCGCCCTTGCCCTGACCGGCAACTGGAAGATCGCGGCGGGGCTGATAGTCCTCGAACGGATCGGCAAGGCTATAAGGACACCCGCCAGGGACACCATCCTCTCCCATGCCTCAAAAGAGGTGGGACGGGGATGGGGCTTCGGGCTCCATGAATTCATGGACCAGATCGGGGCGGTCATGGGCCCGGTAATCTTCACCACCGTCCTGCTCTTCAAGGGAAACTACGGCGAGGGTTTCAAGATACTATTGATACCGGCCGTTTTATCGATACTTATGCTGGCAAGGGCGGCAAGGAAAATGCCAAACCCGCAGAACCTGGAGGTCAGTGAAAAATACAGACAGTTCCCCGGGGAGCAGGAGATGAAGGCCTTGCCGCGCCTTTTCTGGTTTTATGCCCTGTTCACATTCTTCAGCGTCGCGGGGATGGCCCATTTCCAGCTGATAGCGTTCCACATCAAGGCGAGCCGCCTGGCCGCGGACGCCCTGATACCCGTACTGTACATAGTGGACATGGCGGTTGCCGGAGGGGTCGCGCTGATAATGGGCAGGCTGTATGACAAGGCGGGGCTGCGGTTTCTGCTGGCGGCGCCTCTCCTGTGCCTTCCGGTCGCATGGCTTTCCTTTACGGGGGGGTTTGCGCTGGCGCTCCTGGGAGTGGCATTTTTGGGAGTCGTATTAGGCGCCCATGAAACCATAATGCGCGCCGCCATAGCGGACCTGACCCCTGTCCCCAAAAGGGGATTTGCCTACGGCATTTTCAACATGGTTTACGGGCTTGCGTACCTGGTGGGAGGCGTAACCATGGGGTTTCTGTATGACAAGGTCCCGGTTACCGGGCTGGTGGTGTTTTCTGTCCTTATGGAGATAACCGCTATCTTCATTTTCCTGCTGACCGGTTTTTCACGCATGAAGGCACAACATTAAAAAAGAAATCCTGAAAAACCCGAATAAAAAGGGCCGGGGGAATAAATTCTCCCGGCCCTTTTTATAAAAATATTTTTTAAGGAACTAGCAGCCCTCGATCATCCTTCTTTGCGGAGCCGGCTTTACGCCTGTTACCACGCCGTTGTTCACGGTCACGGCAGCCTTTCCGGTCTTCACCTCTTTTATGTTCAAGGATTTGCCCACCTTCAGGACCTGGTCCTTGCCGCCAGCGGGGCAGAACGTGATCGTGCCCGTCTTCTGGTTTACCACTTTGATGGTCCCCTGCAACGTAGAGACCGCGGCAAACGCCATGGACATGATAGAGAGAACAAACACCAGTGTTGCGAGAATTACGACCGCCTTTTTCATCTCATCCTCCTGTAGAATTGATTTGGAAAAAAAACCCGCCCCATATGTATCTTCTGTCCCACAAGCGGCGATTTTGATTAATAATTTACCACAACTTCAAAAATTTTTAAACTTCGCCTGAAAAAACGGGGGGTTCTGAAGGGCGGGTCTCACGGCAACTGGCGCAACAAATAAAAAAGGGGGCCGTTATCGCGGCCCCCTTTAAAAAAAACGGGATAACTTAAATGTCGTAGTAGAGGAAGAACTCGTAAGGATGCGGGCGGAGCCTGAGGGCGTCCACCTCGTTTTTCCTCTTGTAGGCCATCCAGGTTTCAAGAGCGTCTTCGGTGAAGACGCCGCCTTTAAGCAGGAATTTATGGTCCTTCTCCAGGTTGTCAAGCGCCTTATCGAGCGCACCGGGCATCTGCGGCACCTTGGCAAGCTCCGCGGCTGAAAGCTCAAAGATGTCCTTGTCGAGAGAAGCGCCGGGCTCTATCTTGTTTTCTATGCCGTCCAGCCCTGCCATGAGCATGGCCGAGAAAGCAAGGTACGGGTTGCAGGAAGGGTCCGGGAACCTCACCTCTATCCTCTTTGCCTTTGGATTTTCCGAATACATCGGTATCCTTACCGCGGCAGACCTGTTTCTTGCCGAATAGGCCAGGTTGACCGGCGCCTCATACCCCGGCACTAGCCTCTTGTAGGAGTTAGTGGTGGGGTTCGTAAGGGCCGCAAGGGCCTGGGCATGTTTCAATATGCCGCCTATGTAATGGATCGCCATCTTGCTTAAACCTGCATATTCCTTGCCCGCAAAGAGAGGCTTGCCGCCTTTCCAGAGGCTCTGGTGAACGTGCATGCCGGAGCCGTTGTCGCCAAATATGGGTTTCGGCATAAAGGTGGCAGTCTTGCCGTTTCTCACCGCTACGTTCTTGATTATGTATTTAAAGAGCATCAGGTTGTCAGCCATGTTCACGAGGGGAGAAAACCGCATGTCGATCTCACCCTGCCCCGCGGTGGCCACTTCGTGGTGCTGCGCCTCGATCTGGAGTCCGCACTGCTGCATCACGGCGACCATCTCCGCCCTCAGGTCTTCCTGGCTATCAGTCGGCGGGACAGGGAAATACCCTTCCTTGTACCTGGGCTTGTAACCCAGATTGGGGCATTCTTCCCTGCCGGAATTCCATATGCCTTCGATGGAATCTATGAAGTAAAAGCCGCTGTGCGCGTTCTGGTCGAACCGGATGTCATCGAAGATGAAGAATTCGGCTTCAGGGCCGAAAAAGGCCGTATCGGCTATGCCAGTGGACTTCAGGTACTGTTCCGCTTTCCTGGCGACGAATCTGGGGTCTCTGGTGTAAGGCTCTTTCGTGACAGGGTCTATGATGTTGCAGACCATGCTCAAGGTGGAATATTTCCTGAACGGGTCAAGTATGGCGGTGTTGGGGTCCGGCACGATGAGCATATCGGAGGCGTGTATCGCCTGCCATCCCCTTATTGAAGAGCCGTCAAACCCAAGGCCCTCAGTGAAGGTCTTTTCATCAATTTCGCTGAAAGGCACGGAAAAATGCTGCCAGATGCCGGGAAAATCGATGAACTTAAGGTCAACCAGCATGACTTTGTTCTTCTTCGCAAAATCCAAAACTTCCTTTGGCGTCATGTTTCTTCTTCCTCCAGGTTATTTTTCTAAAAATGTCAGGCGATAAAAGTGCCTGTTTTTAATGCTTTTGTCATCGGCAATAGATTGCCGACATAGTATAGAAAATGCCTTTTGAGAGTGTCAAGCAAAAATGAAAAAGCGAGCGCACTCCGAAGGGCTAGCGAGCGGATCCATATCTATTTGTACCTCACGCGTCCGGAACCCCTGGCTGTTTTGCCGATAATAAAAGAAGCATAGCCCGCTTTTTTGAGCAATGCGACGGCCTTTTGCGCTTCCCTCTGCGGAGTGGCCACGACAAACCCTACGCCCATGTTAAAGGTCTTTTTCATCTCAGCGTCCGGAACGCCTCCGGATCTCTGTATCAGGCCAAAGACCGGCGGGACAGGCCAAGAGCCTTCCTCTACTACCGCATTTATATTCCCGGGCAATATCCTGTTGAGATTTCCAGGTATCCCGCCCCCTGTGATATGGGCCATTCCCTTTACCGTGACCTTGCCTGCAAGGGCTTTTTTATAAGCATTCACATATATCTTTGTTGGAGTGAGAAGCTCGGCGGCAACGGTTCGTCCAGCCAGTTCCCGCGGCTTTGCTCCCAGAGAAAGCCCGGCGGTCTCCAGCAGGGCCTTTCTTGCAAGCGAATAGCCGTTTGAATGGAGCCCGGAGGAAGCAAGCCCTATCAAGGCATCTCCGGGTTTAATGGAGGAGCCGTCTATGATCCCGCTTTTCTCCACAACACCCACGGCAAAGCCAGCCAGGTCATATTCCCCTTCTTTATAAAAATCCGGCAACTCGGCCGTCTCTCCTCCGGTAAGGGCGCAACCCGCCTGTTTGCATCCCTTCGCGATGCCCCCGATCACCCTGGAGGCCTTCAGTGCGTCAAGCTTTCCCGTCGCAAAGTAATCAAGGAAAAAAAGCGGCTCAGCGCCAGAGGTAAGGATATCGTTTACGCACATGGCCACCAGGTCTATGCCGACTGTGCCGTGCCGCCCTGTCAAAAAGGCGATCTTCAGCTTGGTGCCGACTCCGTCTGTCCCGCTGACAAGCACGGGCTCCTTGTACTTTCCGGTGTCTAGGCTGAAGAGCGCCCCAAACAGGCCTATCCCCTTCAGCACTTCCTTTCTACCGGTCTTTTTGGCCATCGGGGAGATAAGCTCCACAAGCCGCTCACCCTCTTTTATGTCTACTCCCGCTTTTTTATAAGTCAGACCCAAAACCTGAGACCTCCCGATGAGATAGATAAGGATAAAATCAAAAAATCAAAAACCAAAGAAAGCGAAAAATGAAAATTCCCATTATTTTGCACAAATAAAGCAGCTCGGGCAAGCAGTTTTTCATCGCTTTTCGCCTTTTCTTTTCGCCCCTTTCAAAATGATACAATTGATTATGGATAAAAACAGGAAACTGATACTCGTCACGAATGACGACGGGGTCCATTCTCCCGGCATAAAGGCCCTTTTGGAGAGCATGGAAGAACTGGGAGAGGCAGTGGCCGTGGCCCCGGACAGGGAACGCTCTGCGGTAAGCCATGCGCTTACGCTGCACAGGCCCCTGAGGGTGGAACAGATCAAAGAGAACATTTACAGTATAAACGGCACCCCAACGGACTGCGTGGCCATAGGGGCGCAAAAGCTGCTTCCGCGGAAACCGGACCTCATAGTGTCGGGTATAAACAGGGGAGCGAACCTTGGGGATGATGTCACCTATTCAGGGACGGTGTCTGCCGCCATCGAAGGCACGATCATGGGGATAAGCTCCATCGCCTTTTCCCTGATGCTTGATTTTCCGTCGCCGGGCACAGGTCCCCGCCATTTTGAAACGGCTGGCAAATATGCAGGGCGCATCGCCTCCTTCGTGCTTGAAAACGGTCTTCCCTACGACACCCTCCTGAACGTCAATGTGCCTAACTCCCCGCAGGAAAACGTGAAGGGAGTCCGGTTCACAAGGCAGTCAAAACGGGTATATGACGGCTCCATACAGGAAACCATGTCCCCTTGGGGGGAGCTCTGCTACTGGATTGGCGGAGGTACGCCCATATGGGAGCGCGGCCCGGACACTGACATGGACACGGTAATGGAAGGCTATGTGTCCGTAACGCCCATACATCTCGATTTCACTAACAGCGCGGCAATAGAATGGCTTAAAGGCAAGTGGGATGGGAACGGATAACGGGAGTGTCCGTTCCATAAATGGTTGCTGCCCAATGTCCCCCTTCCGTTGACAACCACCCGGTTTCAAGATAGCATTTAGCTGTAAATGGGAAAAAATCAAAAAATCCGCGGCGAGGAGGTGTAAATATCCATGCCAACCATCGTAGTAGACGAAGAGGAGAAGGAGATACTTAAGCACGCGCTGGAGATATATCTTTCCGACCTGAGGGAAGAGATATACAAGACCGAAAGCCACGAAACCAAACCCCCGCTGAAAAGAGAAGAAATAATCCTGAAGGAACTTTTAAAGAGGGTAGGTACAAGCAACTAGCATTTTTACAAGGATTACGGATGTGTAAGCTGCACCCTCAAGACGGAAGAGCATCTTCCGTCTTTTTCATTGATATCCAGCACAAGGGCCGACAGAAGCACGGGGCCTGAAGGTATCTCGAACCTGGCAGGCATCTGGGTAAGGAACTTTTCCACTATCTGTTCTTTCCGCACTCCGATGACCGATTCGGCCGGCCCGGTCATGCCGGCGTCCGTGATATAGGCCGTGCCGCCTGGCAGCACCTTCTCATCGGCGGTTTGCACATGGGTATGGGTGCCTATCACGGCGCTCACTTTCCCGTCCAGGTAATAGCCCAGGGCCACCTTTTCCGATGTGGCCTCCGCGTGAAAATCCACGATTATGTTGGATGTCCGCTCCCGCATGCGTTTCACTTCGGCCTCCGCGGTCCTGAAAGGGCAGTCGATTGCGGGCATGAACACCCTTCCCTGGAGGTTAAGGACCCCTATGGACCTGCCTTCCGGCAGGGAGGTGACTATGCTTCCGAAACCGGGGGCTCCGGGGGGAAAGTTCAGGGGGCGCAGCAACCTGTCTTCCTTTGAAATAAACGGGAGGATATCTTTTTTGTCCCAGATGTGATTGCCGCTCGTGATCACGCCAACCCCTATGGAGAGCAATTCTTTTGCGGTTTCACTGGTTATGCCGAACCCGCCGGATGCATTTTCGCCGTTTGCGATAACGAAATCGATCCTGTTTCTTTCAATAATTCTGGGCAGTAGGGCCTTCACTGCGGCGCGGCCCGGCCTGCCCACTATGTCCCCTATAAAAAGAACCTTCAACGGGTATCTTGCCTGTTTTGAGATTCCATGCGATAAGCCGCTGGAAATCTAATGTAAGGAATACTTTTATTACATTCGCTCGCTTGCCCCTGCGGCAAGCCGCAGGGAATACGCTCGCTATCCATTTATTTTGCGTAATCCACGAACCTGTTTTCTCTTATAACGGTCACTTTTATCTGGCCTGGGTAGGACATTTCGGCCTCTATCTTCTTGGCCAGGTCCTTTGACAAAAGCCATGACGCCTCGTCAGTGACTTCCTCGGGCTTCACAATTATGCGCACCTCACGGCCGGCCTGGATGGCGTAGCATTTCTCTACCCCCTTGTAAGACATGGCCAGGTCTTCCAGCTTTCCAAGCCTTTTCAGGTAGTTTTCAATGCTCTCGCTCCTGACGCCGGGCCTCGCGGCCGAGATGGCGTCAGCGGCGGCCACCAGCGCGGCCTCCACTGTCTTGGCCTCCCCGTCATGGTGGGACAAGATGGCATCCACAACCAGGTCAGATTCCCCGTATTTCTTCGCCAGGTTTGCGCCGATCTCTGGATGCGGCCCTTCAACCTCATGGTCAACCGCCTTGCCCAAGTCATGCAGCAGCCCCGCCCTTTTAGCCAGTTTTACGTCCACACCAAGCTCAGCGGCCATGACCCCAGCGAAATGAGCCACCTCCCTGGAGTGCTGAAGCACGTTCTGGCCGTATGATGTCCGGTATTTCAGCCGTCCCAACAGCTTTATGACCTCCGGGTTGATGCCTGAGAGCCCCAGGTCGAATACGGCCTTTTCGCCCTCCTCCCGGATGGTGTTTTCCACTTCTTTCCTGGTCTTTTCGACGATCTCTTCTATCCGCGCCGGATGGATGCGGCCATCCGAGATGAGCCTCTCCAGGGCAAGCCTTGCCACTTCCCTGCGGACGGGGTTGAATGTGGACAGGATTATCGTCTCCGGCGTGTCGTCCACTATGAGGTCCACACCTGTTGCGGCTTCGAGCGCCCGGATGTTCCTGCCTTCCCGTCCGATGATCCTGCCCTTCATGTCATCACTTGGCAGGCTGACGGCGGATACGGTGGCGTCAGTCACGTAATCGCTGGCATACCTCTGAACTGCAAGCCCTATTATCTCTTTTGCCTTTTTCTCCGCTGTCTCGCGGGCCTCGTCCTCTATCTGCTTTGCAAACTTGGCGGACTCGAAACGCGTATCGTCTTCAACTCTCTTTAAAAGTTCGGCCTTTGCCTCTTCCGTGCTGAGGCCGGAGAGCTGCTCCAAAACCACCTTCTGCCTGGCAATCGCCTCTTCGGCCTGCTTTTCCTTGGCCTGAAGGGCGCGGTCCCTGGCCCCAAAGTCTTTTTCACGCCGGTTGAACTCATGCTCCCTGCGCTCGAACTGGTCCTGTTTCCTGTCCAGGGTTTCCTCCCTTGCCCTCACCCTTTTTTCGAGGTGCTGGAGTTCGCCCCTTCTTTCCTTGGATTCCTTTTCCAACTCGGTGCGGGCCTGGTAAAGGATCCCTTTCGCCTCATAAGAGGCGTCCTTCCTTATCCTTTCGGCATCGCTTTTTGCCGCCGCGATAAGGTCTTCCGCTTCCTTCCTGATGTTTTCCGATCTGCGGTTCAGGGAGAACTTGTAAGCCAAGCTGAGAACTGCGCCTACGGCGACGGAAATAATAACGTAGAGAGCCTGGTTCATCTGCAACTCCCTCCTCTCCTATATATAGTAGGGAGACGGACGAATCAGCCATGGGAAGGTCCTTCAGTTCTAACCGGAATATCCGGCTACTTGTCTGGAGGGGAATTTTATTATTTTTTTTTGCATTTCGCTTTTAAAAACACAGAGTTCCCCCTCTATACCGAAGGCATTTTCAACCAAAGCCATAAATAAAACCCGCCCTGCCGTGCAAGCAAACGCGTTAGATCCACTCGTTCCAAGTGGGCGCCCCAAGGGAGACATTAGGCTTTCTCCTCAAAGGAAGACTTGCTCACCGTACCCCTCAATCCAGCTCCCTAAAGATCTAACTTGGTGGATTAACATCATTGCTCGTCACGTACAGGGCAGGCTTCAAATTTGTCCAACCCCTTTATCCTTTTATAGCAGAAAATGGCCCCTTTTAGCAATTAATAAATGTATGGAGAAAGCATTGTTTTTAAACTGTTGTTTATGTTAATTTTGATTCTATGGTAAAAAACGACCGCTGGATAAAGGAAATGGCTGGAAAGGGTATGATAACCCCTTTTGCGGACAGAATGCTTGTAAAAACGGGCATTTCCTTCGGTCTTGGTTCCTACGGTTATGACATGCGGCTTTCAGATGAGTTCAGGGTTTTCAAACCCCCGGTTTTCAAAACAGGTCCCGGTAACACAACTGACGGCGAAAAAGAAAAAGAAAAAGAAAAAAATGAAAAAATCCTAGACCCGAAAAATTGCGGCCCGGAGTGCTTTGAGGCCCTTAATGGCCCAAGCTGCATCATCCCGGCGGGCTCTTTTGTTCTTGGCCGTTCCCTGGAATATTTCAAGCTCCCCAGGGACATTATCGTTTTAAGCACGGGGAAATCGACGTACGCTAGGTGCGGAGTAGTGGTAAACGTGACCCCGCTTGAACCGGAATGGGAGGGCTATGTGACCATCTCCATATCGAACACGGGGCCCCTGCCCGTTAAGCTCTATGCCGGGGAAGGAATATCACAGCTCGTGTTTCTGGGCGCGCAGGAGCCTTGCCAGGTCTCCTATGCGGACAAAGCCGGAAAGTACCAGGCGCAAAAAGGCATAACCCACTCCAAGGCGTAAAAAGCAAAAAATCGAAAAAACAAAAAACAAAAAATGCCGGCAAACCTGAAAAAAAGGCTCATCCTGGCCCTTGACGTGGATGAAAGATCCAGGGCGCTGGATATAGTTGACCGGTTTGGGGAACATATAGATATCTACAAGGTGGGGCTTGAACTTTTCACCGCCCAGGGTCCATCCGTCGTAAAGGATATCCATGGCAGGGGCAAGAAGGTCTTTCTGGACCTCAAGTTCCATGACATCCCGAACACGGTAGCAAAAGCCGCAAGGACCGCCGCCCGTTTGGGGGTCTTCATGTTCAATGTCCATGCGCAGGCCGGGTCTGAAGCCATGCGCCGGGCCCGGGATGAGGTGGTTGCGTTCAGCCTGAAGGAGGGCAGTCCCAGGCCCCTGGTCCTGGCCGTTACCGTGCTTACCAGCCAGAACGAAGAGGGGCTTAAAACGGAACTCGGGGTGCAGCACGGCTTAAGGACGCATGTGAAACATCTGGCCAGCCTTGCCAAGCAGTCCGGACTGGACGGCGTAGTGGCAAGCGGGCAGGAGGTCCGGATGATAAAAGAGCGCCTGGGGGACAAGTTTCTTATTGTGGCCCCCGGCATCCGACTTTCCACATCTCCTCCGGATGACCAGAAAAGGACCATGTCGCCGGGCGAAGCCTTAAGGGCCGGGGCCGATTTCATTGTGCTGGGACGGGCCGTAACAGGCCAGACGGACCCGGAGAAGGCCCTTGAGCAAATATGTATGGACATTTAGCCAGCCTGATAAAATAAAAAACTTTTTTGGGGCTGGATCAGAAGCTTGACGACCAAGAAACTTGACGAGATGAGTAGCAAATTTTTTGATTTTGACGGGAAGGGCAAGGCTGAGGTTTTACCTTCCAGGGCCGATTTCCTCGATGAGATAGGAAAGGCCGCAGTCCAGAGCGGGGCCACTGCGATGGCGGTGCCTCCTCTTTATCTTCAGATCCCGTATACCCAGCCCCACCTGCTTTACCCGGCCTTCTCGGGGCGGGGTGGCATTCTCTTTGAAAGCGCCAACCTTACGCAAAAAAAGGAAACAAATTCCTTTATTGTCTTTGAACCTTATGCTTTTCTCCGGGCAAAAGACGGGCAGGTGGAGATGGAATGCGGGGGAAAACGGGCGCTATCGGCAAAAAAGGACCCGCTTTCAAGGCTGAAGGACTCTGTCCACGCGTACCGGCAAAAGGCAAACCCCGGGCTTCCGCCTTTTCAGGGCGGCGCCGCGGGGCTCATCTGCTACGATTACGCCAGGCACCTCGAAAATATCCCCCCCAAAAAAGACGACCTCCTGCTTCCCGATATCTGCTTCGTCATGGCAGACCGTCTGCTGGCCTTCGACCATGCTCTTAAAAAGGCCTGGCTGGTGTTCTGTCCCGGAGCAAGGCAGTCCGGTTTGGGTTACGGCGATATCTCGGGGCTAGACTGGGCTGGCGTTTACGATGATTCCGTCAGGGAGATGGCGCGCATCTTTAAAAAGCTGCAAAAAGAAATCGAAAAAATCAGCCCGGATGCAACACATGGGGCCGCGCCGCGCGGAGGCAGGGAGGCCGCCGTAAGCCACGAGATGACGGAAGAAGAATATGTCTCTATCGTTGCCAGGGCAAAGGAATATATTGCGGCGGGCGACATCTTCCAGGCGAACCTTTCACTAAGGCTTTCCGCGGGGCTTGGCGGGGCTGCCCCATGGGAAATATACCTCAGTTTGCGGGATATAAATCCTTCCCCTTTCGCTGCTTTCATGGAATTTGGCGATTTTTTTGTGGCAGGGTCCTCACCCGAAAGGCTCGTAAAGTTAAAGGACGGCCTGGTTGAGACCCGCCCCATAGCGGGCACAAGGCCACGGGGGAAAGACGGGGGGGAAGACTGCGCCTTGAGGGCCGAACTACTGCTCAATGAAAAGGAAAAGGCGGAGCACATCATGCTTGTGGACCTTGAAAGAAACGATATCGGCAAGGTCGCTGAATGGGGGAGCGTGGAAGTGGATGAGCTTATGACCACTGAGGATTATTCCCATGTCATGCATATAGTTTCCAATGTAAAAGGGAGGCTTGCCGCCGGTAAGGACATGTTCGACTGTCTCCGGGCGGCATTCCCGGGCGGCACCATCACCGGCGTTCCCAAGGTGAGGTGCATGGAGATCATAAATGAGCTCGAGCCTGTAAGGAGGGGGGCCTACACCGGATCGGCAGGATATTTCGGTTTCTCCGGGGCAATGGACATGAACATAATGATACGGACCTTCCTTATAAAAAATGACACTGCCTACATGCAGGCGGGCGCAGGCATTGTGGCCGACTCCAACCCCGAAAGAGAGTACAGGGAGAGCCTCAAGAAAGCGGAAGCCCTGCTTCTTGCCCTTAAAACATCCATGGAACGGGTAAATTCGGATATAATATGACACCTTATAAAGCAGAATGAGATTTTTTGAAAATGAAAAAGGCATTTTTTGCATTTTTATTTTTATTTTTTGTTTTTCTCACCCTATTCCTCTTTGCCGCGGCGGGTGCGTCCGCTGCGGAGACAAAAACCCTTCTTGTGGGTCTGGTTCCGGAAGAAAACATCTTCCGCGTTATGGAGCAGCACCTTCCGCTTGCGCAATACATAGAGGAAAAAACGGGCATAAAGGTCCGCTTCACAGTATTGCCGCGTTACGGCGACGTCATAGACAAGTTTAAGGCAAGGCACATGGACGGGGCATTTTTCGGGGCCTTCACGGGCTATCTTGCCCATGTAAAACTGGGCGTGGAACCCCTCGTCCGGCCGATCGGCCCCGGCGGGCTTGTGACGGCGCAAAGCGTCATATTCGTCAGAAAAGACAGCGGAATACAATCCTTTCAGCAGCTGAGGGGAAAACGCGCTGTCTTTGTGGACAAGGCGGCCGCAAGCTACATCTATCTGCTGTATCAGCTGCGCCGTCTGGGCGTTTCGAATACCGGTGAAAAAAGGTTTTTCAGCGGGCATTATTTTACCGGCAACAACGAGGAATCCATCTACGCGGTCCTTAACGGTGGGGCGGACGTGGGCCTGGCCAAGAGCAGGTACTTTGAGAAGCTCTCCTCCCAGGACCCGCTGGTTTCCGAGCGCCTCTTTGTCCTGTCCAGGTCCGGCGACATGCCCGACATCGTACTGTGTTTAAGAAAGGACTTCCCGCCTGCCACGAAGGCGCTGCTTGAGCGCACCCTTATGAACATGAGATACGACCCGGAGGGCATACAGGTGCTGAGGGTCTTGCGGTATTCGGGTTTCGAGAAGGCTGATGCCGCCGATTTTGATCCGGTTGCCAGGCTGGCAGACGGCGCGGGCATAAAGATCCCGTCGTACCGGTACGCCAGATGAAAAAAAGGCTCATATATTCCCTTTTTCTCCTCTTTACGCTCTTCACCTTGGGTTCGACGCTCACGATCCTTTACATATACCGGACTACTTTCAGCCTGCGCACGCTGATCGCGCTGCACAGGGTGGAGATAATCAGGCAAAACCTCGTCATCAGCGTTCAGACCGTGCAATCAGACCTCTACACCATCGGGACGCCGTACGATACCGGTGTCGATGAGACCGTCAAGAACGTTATTCACCTGGACAAATCGGTCGACATATGCCTTGGCTGCCACCATACTCCGGAGATGACCGCCCGCCTCACCCAGATCGACCAGCTCACTGATAACTATAAGGATGTCCTGAGCAACCTCATCACCACCTCAGCCAGCCCCGGACATATCAAAAGACTCCGGATGGCGGCAATCGGGATCGGCAGCACGCTGCTGAACAAGAGCCGGCAGATGGCCCTTATCGCAAACAACAGGCTTAACGGCGAGACCCTCACCGTAATGGAGCAGATAAGCAACTCCAGGATAATCCTGCTGGTCACGCTCGTGCTCTCATTTTGCATTGCCCTTGTGATTGCCATTATGATGACAAGGCAGATAACCGCGCCCGTAAACGCGCTTGTGGGCGCCACAAGGCAAATAAAATCCGGCGAACTGGGCTACATAATCCCCTTCAAGGGAAAAGGGGAGTTTGGCGAGCTTATCGATTCCTTTAACGATATGAGCCTTACCCTGAAAGACTCGAATGAGCAGATACTGAGATATCTTCACAACCTGTCCAATCTTTACAGCATTACAATAACCTTCCATTCCGTCACCTCCATGCACGATATCTTCAAAGAGCTGTCGGAAGGCATCCGTGACCTCACGGAGGCTCAGCAAAGCGGGATCCTCCTTAGAGACGGGGAAGGCGAATTTTTCAGCCACATGTACCCGGCCTGCGGCATCACGGAGGAAAATGCAAAGGAGATGAGGATAGAATCCCCGGTACTGGAGAACCTTTATCATTCCTCGATGAGAAGGGCCCTTATCCTCAACGAGGACATCCAGAAATCCCCAACCGCAAGTGTCGACGCTCGGCTGGGGGTCCGTAATGTCATGTTCGTCTGGGTGGGGCACAAGGGCAAACCCATGGGCGTAATGAGGGTGGCGAACAAGAAGACAGGGGACTTCACGGAGGAAGACGCAAGACTGATGGCCATCCTGGGGAACAGCTTTTTCGTGGCGCTTGAAAATGTGCGGCTATGGGAAAGCCTGAGGCTCCAGATGAAGGAGCTGAAGGACACCCAGGAGCAGCTTGTGCAGGCGGCCAAGTTCGCGGCGATAGGAGAGCTTGCCTCCAATGTGGCCCACGAGATAAACAATCCGCTTACGAGCATCCTGGGTTACGCGGAGCTCATGCGGGAGGACGAGGACATAAACAACATCCGGCGTGACCTGGACATAATCGAAAAAGAGTCCCTGAGGGCTAGGGACATAGTAAACAGCCTCCTTGAGTTCTCGCGCAAAAAACCCCTCAAGATGGGACTGGTGGATATAAACAGGGTCCTGGGAAGCGTGATCGAGCTGATAGGCGTTCAGACCAAGGACTCGAATATCAGGATTGCCGCCGATTGGGGCAGCGTCCCGCCTCTAAAAGGTGACGAGGACCAGCTTAAACAGGTTTTCCTTAACCTGGCCAGCAACGCCGTTTTCGCCATGGGCAAATCGGGGACGCTGGGCATAAGGACATTCGTGCAGGGGGATTTCGCGAATATCCAGATATCGGACACGGGAAAAGGCATCCCGGAGGAGATTATGAACCGCATCTTCGAGCCTTTTTTCACAACGAAAAACGAGAAGGGCACAGGGCTTGGGCTGTCCATAAGTTACAAGATCGTGCAAAGCCATAACGGCTTTTTCGATGTTGAAAGCGAGCCGGGCAGAGGAAGCCGGTTTACGGTCAGGCTGCCTCTCGGGGACAAAACCGTAAAGGCAAAATTGGTTTCAATAAACCCGTCCGGAAGCAGCCTGCCAGTAGAAAGCTGACAGGTTTTTTGCCACCGTCTCTTTTACATTCAGTTTTCGGAAAGATTTAAAAGGCTGGCGGCAGAGGTTTCAGGGAGTGTAGTTTTTTTATTGGCCTGTCAAAAATGCTCCCCTTCCGGAAGCGGAAAGACCATGCCTCCTGTCACAATAAACTCCTGCCAACCATGATGCGCATCATATCCAAACCGGAGTTTTAACTTTATAGTTTTAACAGGCCCGTTTGCATGTTTTGTTTTCAAAACGGCAAAAATTTCAAAGAGAGAAAAAAATCCAAGGAGGTTTTTATTTATGTTCTGTTATCAATGCGAACAGGCTGCCAATGGCAAGGCCTGCACGAAGATCGGCGTCTGCGGGAAAGATGTAGGTGTGGCCGCCCTTCAGGACCTGCTCATCCACTCGCTAAAGGGGCTTTCGCTTTACGCAGTGGAAGGAAGGAAAGCCGGCGTGACCGATCAGGAGGTAAACTCCTTTACGGCAAAAGCGCTTTTTTCAACTCTCACCAATGTCGATTTTGACGCGGCACGCTTCCAGGACCTCATAAACAGGTCCGTTGCCCTGCGGGATGGCCTGCGCAAAAAGGTATCGGCTGCGGGAGGAGAGACCGGTTTCCCGGGGAACTACGCTTCATTTACCGCCGGACCGGACCTGGACGCTCTTGTGGCGCAGGGCAGAAAAGTGCGGGAGCATGTGCCGGACCGATGCCTTAACGCGGACATACAATCCCTGCAGGACATCGTGCTTTACGGTGCAAAAGGGGTGGCCGCCTATGCGGACCACGCCGCCATTCTGGGGCAGGAAGACGACTCCGTATATGCTTTCCTGCACGAAGCGCTCGCCTCCATGACCAGGACGGATCTTGGGCTGAACGACTGGATAGGACTTGCGATGAAATGCGGGGAGACAAACCTGCGCGCCATGGAGTTGCTCGATGCCGCAAATACCGGCGCTTACGGCCACCCGGTGCCTGTTAAAGTGCCCCTGGGCGCAAAAAAAGGAAAGGCGCTCCTGATCTCTGGCCACGACCTTAAGGACCTGGAGGATATTCTCAAACAGACCGAAGGGAAAGGCATTAACGTATATACGCATGGAGAGATGCTCCCGGCCCATGGATATCCGGGGTTAAAGCGGTATGCTCACTTTTACGGCCATTACGGTACGGCATGGCAGAACCAGCAGAAGGAGTTCAGCCGGTTCCCAGGCGCCATAGTGATGACCACCAACTGCCTGCAAAAACCCGCGGACTCCTACAAGGAGAATATCTTCACCTGCGGCCTGACCGGCTGGCCCGGCGTAAAACATATCACGGGCCGCGATTTCACTCCCGCTATCGAAAAAGCCCTGGAACTGCCTGGCTTTGCGGCAGACGAAAAAGGCGTCGAGGTAATGACGGGGTTCGCAAGAAATGCCGTGCTGGGTGTTGCGGACAAGATAATCGATGCGGTAAAGGGCAAACAGATACGCCATTTCTTCCTGGTGGGCGGCTGCGACGGGGCGAAACATGGAAGGAATTATTACACTTCGTTCGTCGAGAAAACACCGATGGACACTGTTGTACTAACCCTGGCGTGCGGCAAATTCCGGTTCTTTGACAAGGACCTTGGGAACATAGGCGGGATACCCAGGCTGCTTGATATCGGACAGTGCAATGACGCATACTCCGCGCTCCAGATAGCCTTGGCCCTCTCGAAGGCCTTTGGCGTTGGCGTGAACGAGCTGCCCCTTTCGCTTGTGCTCTCCTGGTACGAGCAGAAGGCCGTGGCGATACTGCTAACGCTTTTATACCTGGGCATAAAAGACATACGCCTGGGGCCCACGCTTCCGGCGTTCATTACAAAGAACGTGCTGGACGTGCTCGTGAAGAATTTTGATATAAAGCCCATAGCGGAAACACCCGAAGAAGACCTGAGGGCCATCCTGGGTGAGGACTGCTGCCGGACGGAGGAGCCTGCGGCATAAACTGACACTACCCACATCTGAAAGGCAAAAGGGGGATTTCCCCCTTTTGCCTTCTTCATTTTTGTTTGCTGTAAGCAAAGTCCATCGTTATGCGGCCACTCCGGCGAAAACCGGCCGGTTTTATTTAGCATATGAATGAAAAGGCGGTCAGTGACTTTGGCTTTTATCCGATATCTTCATAAAGATTACATCAACGATTTCGACCGGTTTGCTGTGAAAGGATTCGCGATTTTACAACCCGGACGCCTGGGTTTGGTACGTACTCCTCGTCTGCGCGGAGTGGTCTGAAATAGCAGAGTATGCCCCCAACTCTTGCGAATGGAAAAACTGAAATCATGTCGAATATCAGTCGTAATCCTGTGTCATTACAGTATTCATTGCACAGTCAGAAAAAACAGGGGACAGCAAATCCCTCCAGACCGGGCCTTATGCATGGCTGTAAACACTTTCGAAACCTGAATTCATGCACCTGGAAAGTCAAATTTCTTCACTGTTAGGAGGAGTGCGCCAGCGTATAGCCGCACTGCGCCTGCGTTTTCCCTCAAGCCTTTGTTCCCGTGACGCTCTTGTTGGTGCGGTTTTCCTTCGGCGTTTGGGCCGTTGACAGGCTTTTTTTAGAAGTTCTACCAGGCGATTAACCGCATCCTCCCTGTTACGCTCCTGTGTGCGGAATTGACCGGCCTCAATTACCAGCACGCCATCTTTAGTCATTCGACTTCCCGCCACTACCATCAGGCGCTGCCGCACCTCTGCCGGGAGCGAGCGCGAATGAGCTGCATCAAAGCGTAGCTGCACAGCAGAAGAGACTTTATTGACGTTTTGACCACCGGGACCTGACGCGCGAACAAAGTGCATCTCAAGCTCGTCTTCGTTTATGGCAATACCGGTGGTTACTGATATCATGACGTTTATGGGCGTATCCCTCGGTTTTATGCTATTTAAGCAACCTTCTTTTTCAGTCGTTTAACAGTGATCCTTGTTTGCTTGCGAGTTTGTACGAGATCATAATTTATCTGCATCCGGAGCCACGTCTCCGCCGTACCTCCGAAAGCTTTCTCGAAGCGGATCGCCATTTCCGGCGTGACGCGGCTGTGGCCGGTAACAACCCTATGAAGCTGCTGACGTGTAATCTGGAGTCCCTCAGCGGCTTCTGCAACGCTTAGATGAAGTTCGTCAAGACATGCCTTAACCAGTTGGCCCGGGTGAACAGGGTTTTTCATCTCCATAGGTTTTCCTCCTTTAATGATAGTCAATAAAATCCACGTCAAAAGCGTTCCCATCTTCAAACTTGAAAATAATACGCCAATTCGCACGTACAGTCACTGATAAAAAACCTTTCAATCCTCCCTTAAGGGGATGTAGGTTAAAGCCGGGCAGGTTCATGCCCTCGATCTCTTGTGCGGCGTGCAGAGTCGAGAGAATAAGCCTTATCCGATCCAACATTTCAGGAGGTAGTTTACCGCCCTCATCATCCTGGAAAAATTGTCGCAATCCTTTATGCCGGAATGTTTTTATCACTTGTTCTATTGTAAACTGTAAATTAACATTTTACAAGTCTCCGGCCATGGCTAGGACGCGACAATTGTTGCCCTTATAGCCCGTCATGAGCGCATTCGCAGGGCAGGCGGTTTTCGTCCAGGACCTATCAGCGGCGCGGGACGTCTGGTCTTAGCTGACTTCGCCCTCTAACTGCGCTGGCAGGTAGCCCAACATTATGCGTATTACCGGAAGAAACTAAATCCTCAAAGGGCGCAAGGGGTGGCTGTAGGGGCGGGGTTTCCCCGCCCTGTTTTTTCTTTCCGCAACAGAATCTAACTATGTAATAATTAAAGACTTTTCACATATTGCAAGTGCCTTTGCAGAAAAAGTCGAAAATCAATTTTCGTTAGAGGCCTTTGACGCACCGCTCAGCCTGAGGAATCTCTTCCGCAAACCGGTGCCCGCTTCCGGGCGCTCCGGCGCTCACCCGATCTGGATTTTCACCAGCGAAACGGTGCAACTTTCAGGACGCAAGAT
>JAKBYX010000006.1 GCA_021840255.1 Nitrospirota bacterium
AGCGGCAAGGGCCATCACTGCCCTGAAACGCGCGGTCCTTTTGCCCTCAGGCACGGTTTTGAGCTCCAGGAGAAGTTTTTCAAGGTTTTTTTGATCGTTTGCCTGGGGCCCCGAATACCTTGCTGAGAACACACCGGGAGAACCCCCAAGGGCGTCCACCTCCAGACCGGAGTCGTCCGCCAGGGCGTAATGCCCCGTGGACCTGGCCACCTGGGAGGCCTTGAGCGCCGCGTTTTCCTCGAAAGTGGCGCCTGTTTCCTCCACTTCCGGGGTCCCGGGGAAGGCGTCAAGCCCTAAAAGCTCCACATGCGCCCCAGCCAACACGCGTTCAAGCTCCACCAGTTTTTTTTTATTTCTGGTGGCAAGCACTATCTGAATTTTTAACGGTAGACTCTCTTTTTCCTTCATGGGAAGGCAGTAGCATAAAATATACGGCGCGAAAACCGCAAATGAGACACGCGTTTTTGGTTACAACCAATTGATATTTAAAACTTTTTTAATCTTGTCAATTGACACCTCCCCTTCATAGTGTTACATTGGAAACCATAATGCCGCGGGAGAAACAAAAATGATTCTGGCCGTGAACATAGGGAATTCATCCACCCAGTTGGGTTTTTTCCATTCAGGCCTTGAGGAGCCCTTTATCCACCGGTTCCCGACCCATCCGCTTAAAAGCGCGCAAGGATACCTTCTGGAGCTGGAGGATGTTATCGAAAGATCGGGTCTTGGGAAGATTACCGGAACGGCTGAAGTGCCCCATATGGGCGCGTTATGCTCCGTAGTGCCCACGCACAACGATGTCTTTCTTGATTTGATCGGGTTGCTACTGGAAAGATACGGGGGCGGGAAAAGGGTAAAAACCCTGCGGATCGATCATAAAACCGCCTCAGGCATGAAGTTCGACGTGGAAAACCCCGCGGCTCTTGGGGCTGACCGCATAGCGGCGGGCTACGGGGCCTGGAAGATGTATGGCGGTCCGGTCTGCGTGGTGGACATGGGGACTGCCACAACGCTTAATTTTGTAACCGCGGACGGGCTTTTTCTGGGCGGGGCAATAATGCCTGGGGTGGGCCTGATGCGCGACAGCCTTCAAAGCGGAACAGCGGGGCTTCCCTACATTGATCTGGGGGGCGTTGACCTGGGAGGGGGCCTGGCCGGACAGCAAAGGCCAAAAACGGCCATCGGCACAAATACGACTGGAGCCATCCTTTCTGGTATCATATACGGAACGGGTGGGGCCATATCGAGGATCATCGAGGAGGCCGAGCTCATGAGGCTTGAAAAGTTCAAAATCGCGCTGACCGGGGGATATGCCGCCCTTGTTGCGCCATATTTAAAAAGGCTGGACTTTCACGATCCGGCGTTGGCGCTGAAGGGCATAAGGCATATCTGCATGCCGGTTTTTTAAGCAAAAATGCACGAACTGAGAAAAGACCCTCTTCTGTCCAGATGGGCGGTGATACTGGAGAGGTCCCTTAAGCCATCCGAATACTCCTCCTTTGCCGTGCTGCCTGCCTTGCCCCCGGATGCGGGCCCCGAAGGCAAAAATGTTCCCTGCGAGTTTTGCGGGGAGCGCACCCCATCAAAAAACAAAAACCTTTTTCCCTTGATCGAGCAGGGCCAAAACGGGATAAGAGTGATAAAGGGCATGCCAATGCTTACAGGGGACGGCGGGCTGGGAAGAAAAGGCGAAGGCATTTACGACAAGATGAACCCCATAGGCATGCTTGAGATCGTAGTTGAAGGCGGGGAAGGCCATCATAGGGGCAAGCCGGAGGAAGCGGCCGGGCTGGATTCCAGGCAGTTCGGCGCAGTTCTGGACATCTATCTGAAAAGGTTCCGGGCGCTCATACAGGACCCCCGCATACGGTATGTGTTCATATTCAAGGACAGGGGTTTTTTTTCTTACCCTTTTTCTTTCTCCCTCGCGGCTGAAAATGCAGCCAGCAACCTGGCCTTATCGAACAAACCGGCCTTATCGGGCCATCCGCACTCCGGGATCTTGGCCACGGCCGTCATTCCCGATTACGTAAAAAGGGAACTGGACGGCGCAAAACATTATTATGAATACAAGGAACGCTGCATATTCTGCGACATTATAAACGAGGAAAAAAGAGTTGGCAGCCGGGTGCTGGCCGACAGCGAGCATTTCTTTGCCTTCTGCCCTTATGCCCCCAGGGTGCCGTTTGAGTTCTGGATAGCCCCTAAAAGGCATTCCTGCGCCTTTGAGGAGATCGGCGCGCAGGAAGCGGAAGACCTCTCCCTGCTCCTGCCCGGCCTGCTTGGGAAGATGTCCAGAGCGCTTAATGCACCTGCTTATAATTACTACATCCACACGGCCCCCAACCGGATACCCCGCAGAAACCTTTGGCATACCCTGGGGGACGACTACCACTGGCACATAGAGGTCCTGCCCAGACTGCAAAGGATGTCCGCCATTGACCTGGGGGCGGGCTTTCATCTGATCACGACATCCCCGGAAGACGCCGCCAAATACATCAGGGAGGCATAAAAGTTTTTTGAGCATATAAGGGAAAAGGCAAAAAACAGAAAAAGTAAAAAAGCAAAAAACAAAAAATCTTTGGGGAGGCTACGGGATTTTTTTGAGGGTCTATCTTTCCGAGGCTGCTTTCATGGACCTGCTGCTTAGCTCGGCGGAGGTCTACAAAAAAGAATGCCTGGGCTATCTTCTGGGTTATGACCTTGAGGACCGCTTTATCGTGGAGCATGCCTTTAACCTGCAGAGCGCAAACCGGAGGCATCGCGCGGTGGACCTGAGAAAGACGTACCAGAAAAAAATAGAGCCCATCCTTGAAAAATTCCATAAGCTGCGCATCGTGGGCGATTACCACTCCCATACCCAGTACGGCGATTTCAAGGGAAGGCCGGTGCCAAGCCAGGAAGACATACATAGCATGAAGACCAACCATGTTTATCTCATCATAGCCATTAACAACAACTCCAAGACCAAGAACTGGGCGGAAAACAAGGATGGGACCATATCGGGCAGCGTCGGGCGCTATTTTTTCAAGATATCGGCCTATTATCTAAACGGCTCCGCGGACCCCAGGAAGGCCCGCATCCACTGTCCCTTTCCCCCTGCATTGGAATGAAGGGCATTTTTTCTTTTTCCGGGATGCTTTTTTAAGCTGCTTTACAATTCTTTACATTGCTGCGCCCTTTGCAGGGAAGCCAAACAGGTTATAATAAAAGACAAAACGCTCTCACTGGCGAATGATGTTTATTTCTTCGGGAATAGAATGTTTGGAGAAATGTTTGGAGACAAGGGTGCTCATCGTCGGGGGAGGGCCCGCGGGGGCGACCGCGGGCAGGTTTTTGGCCGCAAACGGGGTGGACTGCATAATCCTTGAGAGGTTCCCCGGTCAGACAAAACCCTGCGGCGGGGGCATACCGTGCGGGGCCTTCGAAGAGCTTGATCTTCCGGAAAACCTGATAAAAAACAAGGTGAGTTCCCTCAGGGTGTCCCCCCCCAAAAGCGGCCCTTTTGAGATAGCGTTCCGGTCTGGTTACATAGGGATCGTGGAGAGGCGGGAGTTTGACTCCACCTTAAGAGATATGGCGCAGGCGCAGGGAGCAGTGGTCATGGACGGCGAGTTTTTGCGCTTTCTGCCGCCGGAAAACGGACGCCCCGAGCGAGGGATATTATGCGAAGCCAACAGGGGCGGAGAGCGCATTATGGTCCGCTCAGAGCTGGTGATAGCGGCCGATGGCGTAAACTCCAGGGTAAGGACGGCGCTTGGCATGAAGCCCATGTCCAGCCTTTATACCCTGGGCGCGAAACTGCCTATAGACGCAACCATGATGGAAAAGAACTGCTGCGAATTTTATTTTGGCCGTTTTGCCAAAGGGGGATACTCCTGGATATTCCCCGGCGGGGCAAGCGTTTCCGCAGGCACCGGCAGCACCGACCCCGGAAGGCTCAAACCGGCATTTGAGCGCCTGCTTGAGGAAAAGGGCGCAGCCCCGGCTGCGGCCATACAGGGCACACGGGGGTACAGGATACCCCTTTGGGAAGGGCAGCCGCTTATGAAAGACAAGGTGCTTTTCGCCGGCGACTCGGCAGGCCTTGTGATGCCCTTCACCTTCGAGGGCATTTATTATGCGATGCGCTCCGGGCAGCTTGCGGCCCAGGCCATCGCGGAAGGAGACCCCGGGCTCTACAGAAAATTATGGCGGCATAGGTTCCGCTCCAGGTTTCTTCTCATGAAGGGCCTGTGGAGGGCATTTCTTACAACGGAGTCGGGCACGGAGACGCTCATAACCGCCTTCAGGGACGAAAGGGTGCAGCAGACAGCAATAAAGCTTTGGCTTAATAAGACCGGGGAAAGGGGCAGCCTGGCCTCTTTTATCAATGTGCTCAGGAAAAAAGTACTGTTTTGAATTTTTCGCCTTTTTCAAAGTTTGTGATAATTTCGGTCCTGCTGCATATCCTGCTGCTTACGGCGCTGTTCTTTGCCATTAAAAACAGAAAAAAAGCACCGGAAACCCCCATGGTCGCAAGGCTGATAACGCCTGGGGAGCTGAAGCAGCTGCCCATCCCCAAGGTTTTAAAACCCAAACCACAGCGCCCAAAACAAAAAGTTTTTAAAGAGCAGAAAAGGCAACCCCCCGTTAGAAGGATGCCCCTGCCCAGGCTGACCCCCGAGCAACTCAAGGACTTGCGCCTGCACGGCGGCCTGACGCAGGGTTCGCCCAGAATAATGAAAAAAGCGGAAAAATCAAAAACGCCGCCATCCCGCAAGGCCGGTTCCCTTTCAGCCCGGAAAGGCCAGGGCAGGAGGTCGCCGCTTGCAAAGAGCGCCCCTACGGCAAAGGGGCCCGGCTATCTGGGCAAGTCCTCCCCTAACGGAAACAAAAATCCGGGAACAAGACTGGTAAAACCTGACCTGTTCGATCCAGGCATCATAGGCCAAATAGCCAGTAACGACGGGCATCAGAAAGACAACAGTTCCAGCAAAAAAGGCGCGATAACCTTCGATACGCATGACATGCGCTATATGGGCTATATGAGACTTCTCAGGATAAAGATAGAGAGCATCTGGAAATACCCGGACCAGGCCGCGGAGCGCCGGCTCCAGGGGGACCTGGAGATAAGCTTCACCATACATAAGGACGGCTCGCTTTCCGATGTGGAAGTGGTGCGCACCTCAGGCTATCCCATACTGGATGAAGCCGCCGTGCAAGCGCTCAGGGAGGGTATTCCCTACTGGCCCCTGCCCGATGCCTGGCACCAGAAGAAGCTTACGATAGTCGGACACTTCGTCTATTCCCTCTACGGCACCCCCCAAGTCTGGTAGGGGATTAAGGGGAGGGCGGATGGTGTGAGCGCAGCGGGGTGGCGCGAGCGCGTCACATGAAGCAGCGCAACCTGAAAGACCTGGGCGCGGTATGCACCGAATGCCTGCAAAACGGTGAGACACCCAGTTCGATTATATTGAGGGGCGTAGCGAATGCCGTCCGCCCCCTGCGCGCCACCTCAACTCAATCCGCGCCAAAAATGATAAACATGAAAAAAACAGGCGGGATTTTTTAAAATACAAGAATGAGTGGTGGCCAGTGAGAGAATTGAACTCCCGACACGAGGATTTTCAGTCCTCTGCTCTACCGACTGAGCTAACTGGCCTGGACTATAAGTTTTACCCAAAATCATTTTTATTGTCAAGGCGGTGAGATGAGAGGCAACGGAACAAAATACGTAATGTCCGCTTTTTCCGGGCTGATGCTGGTCTTTGCGTTCGCCCCTTATGACCTGTACGGCCTGGCTTGGGTTGCGCTCGTTCCCTTTTTCCTGGCGATCGAGGGCATGACGGTGGGCAGTTCGGCCAAGGCGGGCTTCACGATGGGCATGTTCTACTTCTTCGGCACCACTTACTGGATATACCACTCGATGCACGACTATGGCGGGATGGGGCTCGTTACAAGCCTCATCATTGTAATGGCCCTGGCTGCTTACCTGTCCCTCTACACGGCGGCATTTGCCGCCCTTTACGCGGCAAAGATCAAGCACACAAAGCTTCCGGCCCTGCTTGTGGCCCCCGCCCTGTGGGTCTCCCTGGAGTATCTTCGCTCTTATTTCCTGACAGGGTTCCCGTGGTCCACCCTCGGATACAGCCAATGGAACTTTTTAAGCATCATCCAGATAGCGGACATAACCGGCGTATACGGAATATCTTTTCTCATAGTGGCAGTCAATGCCGCGGTCGCGGACTTTTTCCTTATAAGAAGAAGGACTCGCCGGATGCCCCTTTATCCTGTCTCCTACACGGTGGCCGGTTATGTATGCCTTGCGGTCCTGCTGGCCGCCTCTTTCCTTTACGGAAGCTACAGGCTGGGACAGACCCGCCCGGGCCACCCGCTGAAGGTGACCGTCGTCCAGGGAGATATAGACCAGGGCCATAAATGGGATGGGAGATATGAGGACCATGTCTTTAACACCTACAGGCGGCTCACCATGGGGGCCATAGACCAGACACCGAACCTCATTGTATGGCCGGAAAGCGCCCTGCCCTTCGCCTTCAGCGAGCAGGAGCCTGACGTCAGGGAGTTGGAAGCCATGGAGAACTCCAGCCACATACCGGTACTTTTAGGCGCGGTCAGACAGAGATCGTCTGGCGATTTCGCAAACAGCGCCTTTCTCATATCCAGGGGAAGGCCCGCGTACATCTACGACAAGATCCACCTGGTGCCCTTCGGGGAGTATGTGCCTCTTAAAAAGGTGTTTTTCTTTGTGAACAAGCTTTCCGATGCCATAGGGAACTTCACGCCGGGTGACGATTACACACAAGGCGGTCTCGGGCAGGACCGCTTCGCCACCCTTATCTGCTACGAGATGGTGTTTCCCGGCCTGGTAAGGAAGTTCTTCACCACCGGCGGGGATTTTATGGTCACGATTACGGATGACACCTGGTTTGGCAGGAGCACCGGGCCATATCAGAACTGGAGCATGGCCGCTCTGCGCGCCGTGGAAAACAGAAAACCGGTCGTAAGAGCGGCAAACTCGGGCATATCGGGCTTTTTCACGAGCTCCGGCCAGGTAATTAAAAGTACCGGACTGTTTGAGCGCAAGACCCTCACCGCCACCATAATGACGGACTCCACCCTTACGTTCTATACCCGGTTTGGCGACCTGTTTGCATATCTGAGCATCCTTACGGCCCTTTTTCTGCTTATTTTCTCAGACGAAAAAAGCAGTTTTTGACTTTTTTGATTTCCTTTTTGATTTTGATTTTATCTGATCCTGCCCGGCTTCATTTGATTTATTTTGGCCTGATCTGATAAAAAATCCGGTTTGGTCTTTTTGTTTTTTTGATTTTTGATTTTGACTTACTAAGGAGGCAGAAAAAATGAACGAAGAATTAAAAACAGAGCTGGGCGAGATCAAGAAGAAGGTTGACGACCTTCGAGGTTATCTTTGATGTTGCCGCGCTGAAGTCCGGAATAGAAGAGGTCAACGGGGAGCTCGCAAAGGAAAGCTCCTGGGAGCCGGCCGTGCAAAAGGAACTCCGGAAGAAAAAATCCCGCCTTGAGGCCCAGCTTTTGCCCTTTGAGCAGATAGAGGCAAAGATGCAATACCTGGAGGAGGCCGCAAGCCTCATCCAGGAAGAAGGAGGCGAAGTCTTTATCACGGAGGTGAAGGAGGGGCTGTCCTCCGTAGCCGCGCAGATAAGAGAGCTGGAACTGAAACATCTTCTGTCTGGCGAGCTGGACCCTTTGAACGCCATAGTTACCATACACCCGGGGGCCGGCGGAACGGAATCGCAGGACTGGGCCCAGATGCTCCTTAGGATGTATTTGAGATGGGCTGAACGGAGGGGGCTTGAAACCAAGATGATGGACCTGCAGCCCGGAGACGAGGCCGGCATAAAAAGCGCCACATTCTTCGTTAGCGGCCTGTACGCCTACGGATATATGAAAAAGGAGGCCGGCATCCACCGCCTTGTGAGGATATCCCCTTTTGACGCCAATAAAAGAAGACACACATCCTTTACCGCCGTGCTTGTAAGCCCGGAGATAGAAGACGAGGTGGAAGTGGAGATCCGTGAGGAGGATCTGAAGGTGGATACCTTCAGGGCATCGGGGGCCGGCGGGCAGCACGTGAACAAGACCTCCTCCGCCGTCCGAATGACGCACCTTCCGACCGGGATTGTGGTCTCATGCCAGAACGAGCGCTCCCAGCACAGAAACAGGGAATCCGCAATGAAAATACTTAAATCCAGGCTTTACGAGCTCCAGATTAGCAGGCAGGAGCAGAAGTTGGAAGACATAGTGGGGGAAAAGAGGGACATCGCGTGGGGCAACCAGATACGCTCATACGTCCTTCAGCCCTACAGGCTTGTGAAGGACCACAGGACGGGCCTTGAAGTGGGCAACGTGGATGCTGTTCTGGACGGCGATATAGACTCCTTCATCGAGGCGTCGCTTAAAGGTTCTTCTTCTAAAAATAATATTCTTAAATAATAGTTGAAGTAGAATAGTATGTTGGGGTTGTTAAAAAATGCTTTTTGCCTTTTAAAACGGGTATTTTCATGCTTCAAAACCCCGTTTGAAACCCCGGCCGGATTTCACGGGGGAAGCCTTGCGGAAGCGGCGGCCGGGGTTGCTGACAACCTGCAAAGGGCCTTTTGCAAACGTTATGAATATAAGCTATAATACTTCGCCTTCCGGGGGGCGAGTTACTGACATTATGTTAATAGATTGTTTGTAACTATATCAGTATAAATTTATGGCTATATCGGGCCAAAAATAAAAAAAGTCCTTTGATTTATTGAATTTTTTGATTTCAATCGTGATTGGCGGGATGGGTTTTCATTAAATGAAGGTTATCTGGGAAAAGGCGCAAAAGTTAATAGGGGAGCGCGTGGGAGCGCATTTTTACGATCTGTGGTTCAGGCCGGTGGAGCTTGCCCAGATCAAGGACGGCAATGCAACGCTGGATATCCCCAACCGTTTTTTCAAGGAATGGGTGGAGGATAGCTACCCGGGCATTATCTCCGATGTCCTGAAGGAAGTGACCGGCGAGTCACTGAAGATAAAGTACAGGATGTCCGAGAAGCTGGACCCCGAGTCCAGGAAACTGGACAACCAGCTGGAAAACAGAAGGACGAGGCTGGCTTCCCGCGGAATATATCTGAACCCCAAGTACATCTTTGAGAATTTTGTGGTCGGGGATTCAAACAAGTTCGCAAACGCGGCAGCGGAGGCGGTGGCCGCAAACCCCGGACGGGCCTATAACCCCCTCTTCATATACGGGGGCGTTGGGCTTGGCAAGACGCATCTGATAAGCGCCATAGGCAACGCCGTTGTGGACAAGATGAAAAATATCCGGGTGCTCTATGTTTCCTCGGAGCAGTTTACGAACGAGGTGGTCCACGCCGTGCGCCATGGGAAGACTGACGAGCTGAAGGCCAAGTACAGAAGCCTGGACCTGCTTCTGCTGGATGACGTGCAGTTCATAGAGAACAAGACGGCTACGCAGGAAGAGCTCTTCCATACCCTGAACGTTCTTTACGAGGGACAAAAACAGATAGTGATATCGAGCGACCGGCCGCCAAAGGAGATCAAGAACGTTACGGACAGGCTGCGCTCCCGCTTCAACATGGGGCTTATCGCGGACATCCAGTCCCCCGAGCTTGAAACGAAGATGGCCATAATCCACAAGAAGGCGGAGATGGAGAGGATAACCCTTAACGAGGCGGTGGTGGAGTTTCTGGCAAAGAAGGTCAAAACCAACATAAGGGAGCTCGAAGGATGTCTTATAAGGCTTGCCGCCCATTCATCGCTCACCGGCAGCCCCATAGATGTGGATATGACGAAAAACGTCCTTAAGGACATAATCGCGGACGAGACAAAACCCCTTACGGTAGAGACCATAGTGAGGGGAGTGGCCGAGCATTTCGGGATCAAGGTTGCCGACATGAAGACAAAAAAAAGGACTAAGGAGATAGCCCTTCCAAGGCAGGTGGCCATGTACCTTTCCAGGGAGCTTACCGACGTCTCACTGAGCGATATAGGGAAAAACGTTGGCGGGAAGGACCACGCCACGGTAATATATGCATGCAAGCAGATAACGGAAAGGCGGGCGGCAGACGAGGACTTTGACCGAATGCTCGAATCCCTTGCGGAGAAACTGAAACCTTGAAAAATAGAAAGAAAAAAAGCTTTAAAGGAGGGTTCGGAAGGAAATGAAGATCACCATCGCCAAGCAGGAGTTCCAGCAGAAGCTCTCGGATATCCAGTCCGTTGTCGAGAAGAAAAGCACCATGCCCATCCTGAGCCATTTTCTTTTGAAAGTGACAAAGACAGGCTCAACCATTACGGCAACAGACCTGGAGACTGCCATCCGGGAGCCTGTGCAGGCCACCGCGCAGGGTGAGGGGAGCCTCTGCATACCCGCCAGAAAGCTCTTTGAGATCGTGCGGGAGATAGATGGTGATATCACGATAGAGACCGAGGATTCCCAGTGGATAAGGGTGAAAGCTGGGCCTTCAAGCTTCAGGATCGCCTGCCTGCCGGCGGAGGATTATCCTCTCTGGCCGGACATGGGTTCTTCGGAGCAGATAGAGCTGGCCGCCTCCGAGCTGGCGATGATGATCGAAAAGACGGTGTATTCCTCAGGGGAAAGCGATACCCGCTATACCTTAAACGGCATCCTTTTCCACCTGGACCCTTCCAAAAGCGACCTGACGGTTGTGGGCACTGACGGCCACAGGATGGCAGTGATCTCCATGGCGGTTTCAGCCGTTCCCACGGAGGAAAAAAAGCTGATAGTGCAGAGAAAGGCAGCCAGCGACCTTGAAAGGTTCCTTGCAGGGGCGGACAAGGCCAAGATCTTCCTGGGCAAGAACCATGTCCTCTTCCAGATCGGCGAGGTCGAGTTTCTGACCAGGCTTATCGAGGGCTCTTACCCCAATTACAGCCAGGTCATACCGGCGGCCAATGAAAAAAAGGTGGTGCTGGCAAGGGACGCCTTCATAAAGGCCTTGAGGCGCGTCTCGATAATGAGCAAGGAAAGAAGCCATGCGATACGCCTGGATGCCGGGGAGAACCTTATTACCCTGAACTCCTCCAATCCTGACCTTGGCGAGGCAAGGGATGAGGTTGCGGCCAACTATTCCGGAGAGTCTTTGTCTCTGGGCTTTAACGCCAGGTACCTGATAGACGCCTTAAACGCAATGGAGAGCGAAAACGTGCTCTTTGAGCTTCAGGACCCGCTTTCCCCCACGCTTTTAAGGCCTGAAGGCGGCCCGGACTACCGGTGCGTGATCATGCCCATGAGGATATAAGCGGGCGATAGGCTCGAAAAACAAAAGAAAAGAAAAATTCGCTTGAGATCTAATAAAGCAAGAGCCGCCAGTGATGGCGGCTCTTGCTTTTGGGAAGGATATAGGGATTCATGGCTTGCTCATTCCAAGTGGCATTAAATAGTTGGAAAAAGTTAAAATAAATAGATATTTGTACTAAAAGGCAGCATAGAACGATTTTCACTGAATAAACCAAAAAAGGAAGCGTGAGGATGAGCGAGGAGAGAGAAAAAGGCGAGGGTCTTGAGCAGTACGGAGCCGATTCCATAAAGATATTGAAGGGGCTGGACGCCGTCAGGAAAAGGCCCGCCATGTACATAGGCTCCACAGGCCCGGACGGTCTGCATCACCTTCTCTATGAGGTTGTTGACAACAGCGTTGATGAGGCCCTGGCAGGGTTTTGCACCAATATAGATATTATCCTTCACATGGACGGCAGCGCCTCGGTGGAAGACAACGGCCGCGGCATTCCCACGGAGCCCCATCCGGGTGACCCTGAAGGCAGGACCGCTGCGGAGATCGCGCTTACTGAGCTGCACGCGGGCGGAAAATTCGAGTCCAAGGCCTATAAGGTCTCCGGTGGCCTGCACGGCGTCGGCGTATCCTGCGTCAACGCCCTTTCTGAATGGCTTGAGCTGGAGATAAAAAGGAGCGGCCAGGTCTACCAGCAGAGATACGAGCGGGGCGTGCCCAAATCCCCTCTGGACGCGGTGGGGAAGACCCGAAAGGTAGGCACCAAGGTCACCTTCAAGCCGGATGCGGAGATATTCGAGACAACGGACTGGAGTTACGAGGTCCTGACCCAGAGACTAAGGGAGCTGGCTTTTCTTAACGCGGGCCTCAGGATCACCTTTGTAGACGAGAGGTCCGATAAGAAACAGGAGTTCCTCTATAAAGGCGGGATAGTATCCTTTGTCGAGCACCTGAATAAGAACAAGGCGGTAATACATCCCAAACCCATATATGTGGTGGGTGAAAAAGAGGGCATAAACCTGGAGATCGCCATTCAGTACAACGACAGCTACCAGGAGAGCATTTATACCTTCGCCAATAATATAAATACCAGGGAGGGCGGCACCCACCTGGTGGGCTTTAAATCCGCCCTTACCCGGACGGCAAACTCCTATGCGCAGGGGGCCGGGCTTCTTAAAGGTAAGCAGCCCATCACCGGCGACGACATCCGCGAGGGGCTAACGGCCGTCATAAGCGTAAAGCTTCCAAACCCCCAGTTCGAGGGACAGACCAAGATGAAGCTTGGAAATAGCGAGGTCAAGGGGTTTGTGGAGTCCATAGTGAACGATATCCTGGGCGCGTATTTCGAGGAAAACCCTCCCGTGGCCAGGAAGATCATAGAGAAGTCCATACAGGCCGCGAGGGCGAGGGAGGCGGCAAGAAAGGCAAGGGAGCTCACGCGCAGAAAGGGCTTTCTTGAGGACGCCGCCCTGCCGGGCAAGCTGGCGGACTGCTCCGAAAAAGACCCCGCTGGAAGCGAGCTTTACATAGTGGAGGGCGATTCGGCCGGAGGCAGCGCCAAACAGGCCAGGGACAGGCGCTTCCAGGCCATACTGCCCCTGCGCGGAAAGATATTGAACGTGGAGAAGGCCCGCTTCGACAAGATGCTTACCTCCGAGGAGATAAAGGTCCTCATCTCGGCCCTGGGAACCAGCATAGGCCCTGATTTCGACGTCGCCAAGGCCCGCTACCACAAGGTGGTCCTCATGACCGACGCGGACGTGGACGGGGCACACATAAGGACGCTTCTTCTTACCTTCTTTTTCAGGCAGATGCCCGCCATCATAGAGCAGGGGTTTCTGTACATAGCGCAGCCCCCTCTCTACAAGGTAAAAAGAGGGAAAAAGGAGAGATACATACAGACCGACGACGAGCTTCGGGAGATGCTGCTGGAGCTTGCCGCGGAGGAGATAACCCTGGAGGTGTCCGGCAAACCGGTTACCGGGAAGGCGCTGATACCGCATCTAAGGAGACTCGAACGCTTCGAAAGGCTCATAGAGTGGTTTGCCTTAAGAAGGAACGATCCGGAGCTTCTTAAGTTCGTGCTTGAAAGCGGCGTGGACGCGGCCCTCCTGAAGGATTCAGAGAAGCTGGAGGCGTTTTTGGGCGGATTGAAGGCAAAGTTCCCCGAGACCAAAACCGGCGAAATAGTCAAAGACGAGGAGCATGGATCCAATAACGTTGAGATCAGGCGGCACCACCAGCGGATAAAGCTGTCGCAGGAATTCCTGGACTCCCCGGATTTCAGGGAGCTCAAACGGCTTCACCAGGATCTCTTGGTGCTTGGCGCAACACCCTATGCGGTGAAGACAAAGGACGGTGAGCAGCGTTTTGCGGGGGACCGCGACCTGATGGACTTCGTCATGCACATATCCAGAAAAGGACTGAGCGTACAGAGGTATAAGGGCTTGGGCGAGATGAACCCGGAGCAGCTATGGGAGACCACCATGGACCCGGAGAAGCGCACCTTCCTGCAGGTTGCCGTGGAGGACTCCGTGAACTCGGACGAGATATTCACCATTCTCATGGGAGACCAGGTTGAGCCCAGAAAAGAGTTCATACACAAACACGCGCTTGAGGCCAGGAACATAGACGTTTAAAGCGTTGTTGTTTGTCGGATTTCGCATATATTGCAATTTCGTTCGGATAAGCTGCAATTTTTTTTCGCATAAGTTGCTAGAATTTTCCGCATAAATTGCTTTCAGGTTTTCTCATACAACTTCCTCTGTCTTTTCATTTAATCAATGAGACTAGGCTTTCAACCTTCAGGTCAGTATGTTTAGCGATGGCATCGAAATGGGCGTCCGCATGCAAAAGGACCGCTTTGTCTTTAAGAGCGGAAGCGGATATCAGAATGTCGGTGTACGGGACGGTGACGCCCCTCTGTTTCAAAGCAAATGCAAGCCTTGACGCCCTGTCCCATAGCTCCTTTGTCGTCTCAATATAAGACAAGGCATCGAGCCTGCTTTTTAGCCTGTCATATTCCTTTTCGTTCCGCGCTCCGCCCAGAAGTTCTAGCTCGATAACCTCAGTGATCGCGACCTCGCTCTCCGTAAGTATTTCTTCGACTCTTTCCTTCACCAGCGGATGGAAGTTCTTCTTGAGGGCAAACACCCAGGCCGAAGTATCAATGAGGACCATACTATTTCTCAGCCCGCCTTTTCTTCAGCTCCTCCAGAGAAAGGTCAATATCAAAGGTCCCCAGCTCCTGTCTCAATATCTCACGGTTCCTCCTTCGAAGCAATTCCCTAAGGCCTTTTTCAATAACCTCTTTTTTCGTTTTAAGGTTTGTCACCCTCAGGGCTTCCTGCATAAGCTTTTCATCGATGACAACAGTCGTCTTACCCATATACATCTCCTTATACATCCTTTTGTTACATATTATGATACATCTATTGATTATGTCAATCGTGAGGATATCAAATTGCTGAGGGAAAAATTGCACCTTATGCGAAAAAAATGGGGGTTTCTATCAGTTTATGCGAAATGGAATAGTAGCTTATGCGGGAAAAAATCATGTAACCTATTGAATGTTCGTCCGGAAAATTGCAATATATGCGCAATCCGTCAGCCGGTTTTTTATGCCCATCGCTGAAGGGCACCGAAAAGAGAAATTAAGGTCTGAAAGATCAGCCGCCGGGTTCCTGACCGGCGAAGAAATCAAAAAGATGAGAAAAAATTTGGCCTTACGAAAAGGCAGATGGCGGAAACCCTGGGTCGCGCCGGGGGCTTTTTTTATGCGGCGCGGGTTTGGTTGTTGTTCAAAGAAAGTTGCACGTGAAAGATTTAAAATATTGTTTGCCGGATACGACCAACGGCCAATGCAGAAATAGATGGAGGAGACGATAGAGCATGAAAGTGATCGCGGTCAACGGGAGCCCCAGGAAGAACTGGAATACTGCAACCCTGCTTAAAAAGGCGCTTGAAGGCGCGGCCGCACAAGGGGCGGACACGGAGCTGATACACCTATATGATCTCACCTACAAGGGGTGCACAAGCTGTTTTGCCTGCAAACTGATCGGCGGGAAAATGCAGGGCAGATGCGCCATGAACGATGAGCTGACGCCGGTGCTAAGGAAGATAGAGGAAGAGGCCGGGGCGGTCGTCCTCGGGTCGCCGGTATATTTCGGAACGATGACGGGCGGGATGCGGTCTTTTCTGGAGCGCCTTCTGTTTGCGCCGCTTGAATATGCAAAGCCGCCAAGATCCATCTTCCCCCGCAAGATCAAAACTGGCGTAATTTATACGATGAATGTTACGGAGCAGATGAGCGTGGAACGGGGCTATGGGAATATGTACAGCATGACGGAAGGGTCGCTCCGGATGGTCTTCGGCTCATCCGAAACCTTGTGCTGTTATGATACATATCAGTTCCCGGACTATTCCAAGGTGGTCATGGAATATGCAGACCCGGCCCACAAGGCGGCAAGGCGGGAGACCGAATTCCCCGCGGACTGCCAGAGGGCATTTGATCTGGGCCGCGTCCTTTCAAGCGGCTTATAGCCGGGCGGCGTATGATGAATTACCTTCAAGTCCGGTTTTTTGCGTTATGCTTGCCGGGCGGATTTTGGTACGCACAAGGGCTTGAAATATATCATGAGTAAAAGAAAAAGAAAAGAAAAAAAACCGGCTGGAAAAACGAAGCACACAAGGCGAAAGCCCGCGTGGATGGGGTTTGCGAAAAGCCTTTTCCTGGCGGCGGTGATCTTTATCGTCGCCGCCGTGATGGCCCTGCGGGGCTGCCCAAGGTCCAGGGGAGGCAGGCACAGCAGGCATTACTCAGCGCGGGTTCATTTCTTTTTTGCGAAGGCGGGGAATTAACGCAAAAAACCGCCGCCCTTTAGGCCGTTATTTGTTCGCCGCTCCCTCCATTTCCGGCTGAAAAGGCCCTGCACTTAATGACAAAAATGTACCTTTTCCCCTTTCTTTAGAACCGGGCTAAAGATTTCAATCTCCTGTTACGATAAGGATAAATAAAGCTGGGGAATAAAAAAATAAAAAAATCTAATTAACTAAAACGGAGCCCCTGGCGAACAAAGAAAAATTGCCGGAAGCACAAAGGACAGGCCGCTACATGACGGCCGGCGCTTTTTGTTTTTTCCTGCAAAAAAAAATCGCATATAACGAAGTGGGGAGGAATCTGCTGTGAACATTAAAAGACTTCTGCTTACGGTTGGCATTATTAACGCAGCCATAATGGGTGTGATCCTCGCGGTTTTCATTATCCATAGCAGCCAGGCAAAGGCCAGAACTCAAAAGATGATTCATGTAGACCAGAAGTTGCTGCTGGACCTGGAGGACATGTACGCGGAAGGTCTTCAAACGGGCCAGGCCACAAGAAACGTGCTTCTGAACCCGGACGACAGCAAGGCCAAAAGCAATTACGCGGCAGCGGACGCCAAGTTCCTCAAGGCAAACAGGGACGCTCTTACGGTGGCCGAAGGCGGCATGAAAGACAGGCTGGAGGACATCGGACCAAAGTGGGACACTGACGGCAACCTTAAGGTCCAGATCCAGCAGCTTGCTGAAAGCGGAAAAAAAAATGATGCCGTGGCGCTTCTGGTGACATCCGAGACCCCCGCCTGGAGGCAGGTCCGAAGCGCGCTGCTCAAGATGATAAAATCGCAAAAGCAGACATTCGTAACGGAGCTGGCGGCCTATGAAGCTGAGGATGCCGGCAGCAAATGGCTTTTCCTTTCGATAGTGCTTGTGTCGTTTGCCGGTTTTTCCCTGTTCCTCTTTGTGATAAACCGGAGCATGCAGAAAAATATGTCTGGGGCGCTTGCGTGCTTCAGCTCCATTGAGCATGGAGACCTGGATGAGTCCAACAAAATAATGGACGGCAGGAACTTCCTGAAAGACACTTACAACAGGATACTGGATTCCCTTAGGGCCACAATTCTAAACATCAAAAATGTAGAGAGCATGGTGCAAAAAGACATGGCGGGCCTTCTGGAAAAGATAGGCCATCTGGAGAAGGGTGCGAACGAGCAGCTTTCAAAGATAGACCACGCGGCCTCGGCCACCACGGAGGTTTCCCAGACGATCACGGACGTTGCCACCAACGCCTCCAGCGCATCTGAAGCGGCAAAAGAGACCACAACCATAGCGGAAAGCGGAAAAGAGGCGGTAACAAAGACCGCCCAGGCCATGTCGGGACTTTCGGAGTCCATTAAGGACTCCGCTTCGGCTATCAGGGACCTGGGCAAAAGCTCTCAGGAGATAGGGGACATAATAGCGGTGATAAATGACGTGGCGGACCAGACCAACCTGTTGGCCCTGAACGCGGCCATAGAGGCGGCAAGGGCGGGGGAACAGGGCAGGGGGTTTGCCGTTGTGGCCGAGGAGGTCAGAAAGCTGGCCGAGAAAACCTCCAGGTCAACAAGGGAGGTCACGGACAGGATAGAGGCCATCCAGTCAAAGTCGGCCGTTTCGGTTTCCGCGATGGAGAAAAACCAGAGGGACGCGGAAGAGGGTGTGGCCGTTTCCAAACAGGCCTTGTCCGCTCTGGATGAGATCGTTGCGGCCACACAGAAGGCAATGGACATGATCCAGAGGATAGCCGCGGCCACGGAACAGCAGTCTTTGGCCTCGGAGGAGGTGGCAAAGAGCATGGAAAATGTCGCGGTCCTTGTAAACGGCACCAACAGCATGCTCGATGAGGCAAGACGCATAATGGACAGCCTGGACGGCCAAACCAGGAGGCTCACCGCAAGCATAAGCTGGTTCAGGGTGTAGAATTAAAGGGCGCAATAAAGAGAAAAATTTTGCCGGAACTGCCGAAGGGATTATGCGGCAAGTAGTTGTTTGTCTATAGGAGAATCATAGGCCATTCCGGGTAGTATTTTTACTTCTCTTTAATGCCGGCAAGCGAGATTACACGATTTTTGAAGTCTTGATATTCCGGCCCTTTACCGGACTTAAGCACTGATAAAATATAAAATCTGTTTGTTGAAGGAGACTCCTTTTTTGCTTTGTCCAAATTTAGTCGCTCCACGTTTATGACAGTCCAGCATTCTGTATAATCTGCTCCTCGTGCCTTTTGATGACTTTTCTCTGCTTCTCCAAGGCGGTTATGAATATTTGAATAATCTGTGCCAGCTTTCACTTCAATAGCTATTATGTTCCGATAGATACCCTTTTCCATTTCTTCACGAATAACTATATCCGGGTCTGGTGCGAATTCGATAAACACACGTGTGCCCGCCGCATTTTGAATTTCGATTTTGCTGGCGGTGGCAGCAATAATCGTATGTTTTACAATTTTGTGAATAGTTTCAAAAACTTCAACTATTCCTTTTAAGCCTTTCTTGACATTTGCCCCTCCACGCAGTTGCGGACCTATTGTCAATAGGGCCAGATCGTCAAGCAGATCCCTGCTCAGTCTGTCAACTCCGATGCCATCCATGAGAACGCAGGCGCTTTTTATCAATGCGCTGCATAAATCAGGAAGCATTGGATAGAATTTATCATTTATAATGCCTTTTACCTCCATAGACTTGAAACAGGAAGCTCCGAAAGCTTTCGTATAAAAATCCTTCTGACTAAATCCGAGCAAAAGGCGATAATAGCCTAGCAAATACGGGTTCTTTTCAAGAATGCAAGGCACCGGAAAAACTAGTTCGCCACGAAATCCGTGTTGTGCGAGGGCCTTCAAACTTTGTTGCGGGACATATTCTGACAGTTCTTTATCAAGGGTTTTTAAATCGATATTTTTTACGGTTCCGCTGAGTGCGTCTTGAAGGTACATACTTCGGATTTTTCCAAGTGCAAAGGAGAAGTCAATTTGCATCTCCGGGGTTGGGATGGCGAACTTTGCTGCCATCTATGCAATCTTGATGATCTGTTTTTCAGATGTGTTGAGCCGTGTTGAAGCCATGGCAACATATTCAGGGTGCAATTCGATTCCAATATAGCGGCGATTATGTTTTATGCAAACTATGCCAACAGTACCAGAGCCAAAAAAAGGGTCAAGAACATAATCGCCGGTCCGGCTGGATGCCAGAACGCACGGTTCGATCAGGCTGGGAGGAAACGTGGCGAAATGAGCGCCAGGAAAAGGCATAGTATTTATGCTCCACACGCTCCTGCGGTTCCGCAAATCACCATTTGTGCCCTTTTCTTTAATAGCGGGTTGGTTATAAAAATATTTTTCAGATTTTGAAAACATGAATAGATATTCATGAGCGCGGGTGGGCCGGTCTGTCACGCTTTCGGGTTGTGCATTTGGTTTATGCCAGACAATATCAGAACGCAGGAACCATCCATCGTTTTGCAATGCAAAGGCAAGCCGCCATGGTATGCCAATCAGGTCTTTTGGTTTCAATCCTTCAGGTGTATTTGGGCGTACTGACATGGCGCGGGCAGGATTTTTTTTGTCCGGAGCGCGGTATCCTCTGTTCCCGCTGGTGTATCCATCGCCTATATTAAGCCACAGGATGCCATCATCATTGAGCACCCGTTTTGCTTCGGAAAAGAGCGCCACAAGGCGGTTTATAAATTGCGGCAAGGTGGGCTCAAGGCCTATTTGTTGATTAATCCCGTAATCGCGGAGGCCCCAATAAGGTGGTGACGTAATGACGCATTGGACCGACCTTGACGGCATTCTTTGCAGGACATTCAGGGCGTCGCCTTCAAAGATTGTAGAGTCACCGAGGTTAAGCTCTTCCGGCGGCGCTATCCGCAATTGTTTCATTTTGAATTATAATAATTAATCGGTTTTTCTTAATCAAGAACAAACTTTGAAAGGTTATCCTTTGACAACATATGCCGCGGTCTTCCTGGTCCTTTATGCAGCCACGGAGGGTTTTGAGTATGCCGTTCAATACCTGAACCTGAGATACTTAAGGAGGGCGGGCCATGATGTCCCGCCGGAGTTCAGGGGGCAGATGGATGAGGCCCTCCTTGCAAAGACGATGGAATACGAGGCCGAAAAGACCCGCTTCGGGTTCGTCTCGGGGGTTGCCGGAAACATCGGGGTGGTCCTTTTCATCTTTGGCGGCCTGCTGAACCTGCTCAACTCCTGGATCGCCTCCTTAAAGCTCCCCTTCGCGGTCTCCGGATGGCTGTTTTTCCTGGTCCTTTTCTATGCCAGCGAATTTTTATCCGCGCCCTTCAGCCTCTATCACACCTTCAGGATAGAAAACAAATACGGGTTCAACACGATGACCATCGGGCTCTGGATATCCGATCTCATTAAGTCAGTTCTTATTTCCACGGTCTTATTTTCCGTTTTGGCCTTCGCCGGGTTCGGGCTTATCCGCTGGAGCCCCGCGCACTGGTGGTTCTGGGTGTGGGGGTTTCTGTTTGCCTTCGGCGTCTTCATGATGTACATATCACCAAGGCTCATCGAGCCTCTTTTCAACAAGTTCGTTCCCCTGGATGACGAAGCGCTTAAGGAAAAGGTCATCCGGTTGGCTGGCCGGGCCGGGATCAAGGCCAGCCGAGTGCTGAAGGTGGACGCCTCCAAGCGCAGCACGCACAGCAACGCCTATTTTACGGGCCTTGGCAAGACAAAGAGGATAGTCCTTTTTGACACCCTTCTTAAGGGGATGGAAGAGGACGAGACGCTTGCGGTAATAGCGCACGAGATAGGCCACTGGAAGAAAAAGCATCTGCTAAAGATGATGGCCCTTATGGAGACGCTGACCTTTGCCGGCCTGTGGGCCGCCTATCACATTATAAAAAGCGGCGTTCTTGCGGGTGTGTTCGGCATCAGCCAGGGCAAAAACACCGTTTTTGCGGAGCTGGTTCTTATAGGCTTCATTGCTGGCATCATCTCCCTGCCCCTCAAGGCGTTCATGAACCGACTTTCAAGGCGCAACGAGGATGAGGCGGACGACTATTCAAGCGGCCTTGCGCCGGATCCGGGGGCGATAGCCCGCGCCCTTGTGAAGCTGTCAAAGGAAAACCTCTCGAACCCGCATCCGCCCCACCCCCTTTACGTAACTCTCTATTATTCTCATCCGCCCGTGCTGCAAAGGATAAGGCGGATATTAAAATAACTTCCAGCGGTTTGACACTTTTAATGTTTGGCAATAAATTAAGTAGTGGAAAAATTTCCGGACGAAGGGAGAAAAAGCGATGAGCTACTATTTCAGCAAGCATTTGAATACGACCTTTGAGGAGGCGGTGGAGAAGATAACCGCTTCACTTAAGAAGGAAGGGTTCGGCGTACTGACGGAGATAGATGTGCATAAGGCGCTCAAGGAAAAGATCGGGGTGGAGTTCAGGAAGTACAAGATACTTGGCGCCTGCAACCCGCACTACGCATACAAGGCCCTGCAGGCCGAAGACAAGATAGGCACGATGCTTCCCTGCAGCGTCATTGTGCAGGAGCACAGCGCTGGGGACGTGGAGGTGGCCGCCATAGACCCAGTTGCCTCCATGCAGGCCGTCGAAAACCCCACCCTCATGCCTTTGGCATTCGAGGTGCAGAACAAGCTTAAAAAAGCGGTGGAAGACCTCTAGAAAAAAGGGCCGCTCTTTTTAATTTTTTTTCTTTAAAAAGAGCGGCCCTTCCTCGTTTAAAAAGCAAAAACTTTAGAAGTTGTAACCCGACTCGTCGTGCTGGGAGAGGTCAAGGCCCATCTCTTCTTCTTTCTCCGAGACCCTCAGTCCCACCACGGCGTCCAGCACCTTAAGTATCACGTATGTGACCACGCCGGACCAGACGAGCGTAACGCCGCAGGCCAGAAACTGCAAAGTGACCTGGTGGGGATTGCCGTAGAGCAGGCCTCTTCCGGCCGGGTTTACGGCGGGGGAAGCGAATATGCCTGTTGCGATGGCGCCCCAGAAGCCGCCCAGCCCGTGCACGCCCACTACGTCCAGGGAATCGTCATAGCCGAGCCTGGGCCTCAGGTTCACGGCGGTGTAGCAGATCATGCCCGCGATAACGCCTATGGCGATGGCCCCCATGGGGGTCACGAACCCCGCGGCGGGGGTTATCGCTACAAGACCGGCCACCGCGCCGGAGGCCGCGCCAAGGACGGTGGGCCTCCCCTTGTGCGCCCACTCCGTGAAGGTCCAGCCCAGCGCGGCGGCGGCGGTTGCGGTGTTTGTGGTGACGAAGGCCAGGGAGGCCAGGCCGCCGGAGATTATGGCGCTTCCGGCGTTGAACCCGAACCAGCCAAACCACAGAAGCGATGCGCCAAGGACGGTGTAGCCGATGTTATGCGGCATCATCGGGACCTCCAGGTATCCTTTCCGCTTGCCAATGACGATGCAGGCAACCAGCGCGGCGATACCCGCATTCAGATGGACGACGGTGCCTCCGGCAAAATCAAGCGCGCCCAGCTTCGAAAGCCACCCGCCCGGGTTCCATACCCAGTGCGCGATGGGCGCGTACACCAGAGTGGACCAAAGGATGATAAACAGGGTATAAGCGGAAAACTTCATCCTCTCGGCGAACGCGCCGGTTATGAGGGCCGGGGTTATGATGGCAAACATCATCTGGAAGGCCATGAAGGCAAGGTGCGGCACCTTGGGGGAGCCAAGCGGCGAAGGGCCCTGCCCGACTCCATTTAGCCCGAACCAGCTTAAGTTGCCAATGATGCCGTGGATACTGGGGCCAAAAGACATGGAGTATGTCCAGAGCACCCATACGATGCTCACTATGCAGAGCGCCCAGAAACTGTGCATGACCGTGCCAAGCACGTTTTTCTTGCGCACCATGCCCCCATAGAAAAAGCCCAGGGCGGGTGTCATTATGAGGACGAGAGCCGCGGAAAACAGAAGCCATGCGGTGTCGCCGGAATCTATCTGCGCGGCGGGAGCAACTGCCGGGGCAGCCGCGGCGGCCACCGCCGGAGCGGTACCTGTCCCCTGGTCCGCACTCACCACAAAGCAGGATGCAAATACTAAAAGAGCGGTGGCAACAAGCACGATCGATACGGACTTTACCATCTTTCTCACTTCTATATAGCCTCCTTGCCGCGTTCGCCCGTTCTTATCCTGATAACGTCTTTCATGTCGAACACAAATATCTTTCCGTCCCCTATATCGCCAGTGCGGGCCGCCGACTGGATCACTTCCAGCACTTCCTCCAGTTTTTCATCCGTGGTGGCTATCTCTATCTTTACCTTGGGCAGAAACCGCACCTGGTACTCCGCTCCCCTGTACACCTCTGTGTGCCCTTTCTGACGCCCGAAACCTTTCGCCTCCGTAAGGGTAATGCCGTGCACATCGATTGCCGTAAGGGCCTTTTGCACCGCATCAAGCTTGGTGTGCTTGATAACAGCCTGAACCATCTTCATAAGTAAAACCTCCTCCTTGAAATAAAAAGCCTTTTTTCTTTTTTTTGCTCTTTGCTTTTTTTCTTTTGCTTTTTCAAACAGCCGTCTTTTGCACTCAAAATGTGTGCCAGAAAATAAGTTATTGCTTTAAAAGGAAATGAGGCTCCAGATTGTTGACAAAAGTGTAGGTATCAACCAAATTGTCGAACAAAATTGTCATACAAAAGGGGTTGAGGGGGTGCTTATCTGTTTATCAAAACTGGGACCCTGCCGGATTTTAAGAAGGGGTGAAAATCAAAGAAAGTTATTCGGAGCGAAGGAACTCTCCGAACAGCTTGTCCACCTTGGCGATGTGTTCCACTATCCAGTCCACCACGATCTGGTTCGTGCGGACGGAAAGGCCGTAGGAGCCGGGTTTTTTTCCGCCGTCGAGCTTCATAAGGTCTTTTTTAAGTTTCAGGAAATTCCTTTTGAATTTCTCATGTTGCGCCTTATGCGCCTTGTATCCTGGGTAGCTGCGCCCCTGCATCAGGCCCTCCTCTTCGCCAAAATGGAAAGAGATATAATCCTCCAGGAACTTTATGACGTCGCTTATCTTGTATTTGCAGACGCTGTTGTGCACCGCAAGGACAAGGTCGTTGATCCTGCGGAAAAGCTCTTTATGCTGGGTGTCTATCGTCTCGTTGCCGACGGCCAGGTCTTCTGTCCATTCCATCGCCTATTTTAACATGCGGGCCATTGGGGAGAGAGGGGGAATGGGGTGAAGGCGGCCGCTAACGCGGCCGCCTTCGGGGAGGGGAGACACCTTAAGAGGCTTTCAGATTTCTAATCGGAACAAATCTTTAAAAACTTTAGCCTCAAAATTCAAGCCGCCCGCAAAACAAAAAATTATCCGGGTATAAGGGACCGGGCGGTATCCAGGAGGCGGTAGGCGTTATCCAGCCCGTCAAACGAGCGGTTGACCCAGCAGCTCCCCCAGTAGAAGTTGCAGCTTGTCTCCGCCTTAAGGATATGGTCGTAGGCGGCCGTTATCAGGTGGCGCACCTCTTCCGGGTTTCCGGCCGTATGGCCGCGCTGGTCGAAGGCCTGTTTTACCTGCTGGTAATATGCGTTTGCCCTGCCCAGTTCCTCAAGCCCGCGTTTTTGCAGCAGGGAGCCGGTCCACTGGCCGAAATCCCCTCCCCAGTGGTGCCCGGTGTTCCAGGCGCCGGTGTAGATGTCCACCTCCTCGGTGGGCGGGAATTTGTCCAGGTAATGGTTTATATGGATGGGGATGAAGCCCAGGGTGCCCGCCCTGTACCTGTCCAGTATGGGCCTGTAGAAATGCCCCCAAAAGCCGCTGTTTACATGCACGGTGCGAAACCAGCCCCCGTTTTCCCCGTCGGTCCATGTGGTCACCAGGGCCGGGAAATCGCAGTGCTTTGTCCTTTCGTAAACCTCGTGCTGGAACCAGCCGGGGTCCAGGCCGGACTCCTGCGCGTTTGAGAGCTCCCTGTCCCTGGGTATCACGATTATCTCCTCGCCGCCCCAGCGGGCAATGTACGGGCGGTAGCGCTGCTCCTCCCAGCGCATCTGCCGCCTGGGTTTTATATATATGGAGTCGATTATCACGTACCTGTAGCCGTTTCTTTTAAGCATGGGTATCATTTCCATACTGAAGCCCATCTCTGGGGCCCAGAAACCCTGAAGCTGAAACCAGGCCCTGCCAAGCATGCTCCACCCAAGCCCCTTCCACCAGGCGGTCTGGGTGTCCCAGTCGGCTTGCGGGATGAGAGGGTAGACCGGGTGGTAGAGGCCCGTCCCCAAAAACTCTATGCATTGCGAGCGCCTGTAGCGGCAGAGAAAGTCCTCTACGTCCACTACGTCATGAAAGGTCTCCCGGATCGCCGGGTCTTCGAGCTGCTTTAAAAGCGTGCCGGAGAAGCTCATGTGCGGCCGGGCAATGTCCTCGTATCCTTCGAGCATGCGGGTTGGCCTGTCGTAGCACCAGAGGATCTGCCTTGCCTCCCACCTCTCCTGCGAATTGTGGAGGGCAAGCAGGTTTCCCGGCGGCTGATGCATGTTCAGACCGAGGGCATGATAGACTTCTGCCATTTTAGGGGTCCTCCTTTGAAAGGGAAAAAATTTGGGGAAAAGTTTCCGGTTTTGTTTTTTTGTTTTTGCTTTGGTCTTTGAGTGAATGGAAAAAAGTCCTGGATGATTCCGCTTCCTAAAAGGATAGTACAAAACGGGGGACTCATCAATCCGGGGGGCGGAAGGCATTCGCTCCGCCTCCCTCTTGCCTAGCTTCAGCCGTGCATCATAAAACAGAGCGGGGTTAAAAAATAATCCGAATGGGCGGGGATTACCCTCCCCTGTGCTATAATTTCGCCATGGAAATAAAGACGGTGCCCATGGAGATACCGGAGGGGACGAACCTCATCCTGGGGCAGACGCACTTCATAAAGACCGCCGAGGACCTTTATGAGGTCCTGGCCACTTCCGTTCCCCAGGCCAGGTTCGGGGTGGCCTTCACCGAGGCCTCAGGGCCGTGCCTCATAAGGACGGAGGGAAATGATAAACCCCTGGCGGACGCCTGTGTCAAGAACCTCCAGGCCATCGGGGCGGGGCATGTGTTCTGCATCATATTAAAAGACGCCTTTCCCGTAAACGTCCTTAACCGCATCAAGGAATGCCCGGAGGTCTGCAACATATTTTGCGCCACGGCAAACCCCGTGGAGGTCGTGGTGGCGCAGACGGCGCAGGGAGCGGGCGTGATAGGCGTGATAGACGGCTTTGCCCCCAAAGGGGTGGAGACGGCGGAGGACAAGGCGGACAGAAAGGAATTTTTGAGGAAGATAGGATATAAATTGTGATTAAATATCCCCATCCCGCCCGCCCTTTAGTGTATAGGGGCTTCACCCCCATGCCCCCGAAAAGGCAAGAAAATATAATAATCCAGAAAATTTATTAAGTTTAAATAAAAAAGGGAATGAGGCGCCGCCCATGGCCCCAATAATAGAAGGAAAAAGGTAAAAAATCTAAATTATGAGTGAAAAAAGAGAGCTGCCGGAACTTAAGTATGATGAAAAGGGCCTGATACCCGCCATTGTGCAGGAGGCGGACACGGGCGAGGTGCTGATGATGGCCTGGATGAACAGCGAATCCCTGAGGATGACGCTTGAAAGCGGGTACACCCACTTCTGGAGCCGCTCCAGGCAGAAGTACTGGAAAAAAGGGGAGACCTCCGGCTGCACCCAGCAGGTCAAAGAGGTGCTCTACGACTGCGACGCGGACACCCTTTTGGTAAAGGTGAAGCAGGCCGGGGCCGGGGCGTGCCACACCGGGGAGAGGACCTGCTTTTTCAGAAAGCTGGGGGCCTGATGGACCCTTCCTGCCTTTTCTGCCGCATAGCCGGCAAACAAGTCCCCTCAAAGATCATCTATGAGGACGATGAGTGCGTGGCCTTCGAGGACATCTCTCCGCAGGCGCCGGTCCACTTTCTGGTGGTCCCAAGGAAACACATCGCCACCACCCTCGAGCTTAAAGACGGGGACGAGGCCCTGATCGGACACCTCTACAGGGTGGCCAACCGCATTTCGGAGGAAAAACAGATCGCCAGCCGGGGTTTCCGCCTGGTCATGAACACAAACCCGGAGGCCGGACAGAGCGTGTACCACATCCACCTGCACGTGCTTGGCGGCAGGCACATGCACTGGCCGCCGGGGTAGGAAAGACCGCCGCGCGCCCACTAGTGTTTTCAGGTTTTTCAGAAGGATAAAAACCCATAAAGCAAAAATGGGGGCATTCGCTCCGCTAAAAAAGTTGTCTCATCCGTGGTACAGACTGAGTCCCGGAATGCTTGAGAAGTGCTCGTCATAAGTGAGCACATGAATACCATGCTCGATCGCTGCCGCGCCTATGAGAAGGTCGGACATCGGCAGCGTAATACCCTGCCTCCTCAGTCCGGCGGAAATATTGCCGGCCCGGATCCATATGTCTGCTGTAGTTTCGACGAATTTGAGCGCCTTGAACATATCTATTAACTTTCCGTAGTCCTCTCCGGCTCTTATGCCTTGCAAAAGCTCGAAATATATTACGCCGCAGATACAGGCCCGCCCATCCTTTATGATTTTCGCCATGACATCCGAGGCAGGACTGTTTCTGAAGAACTCGACCCAGGCGCTGGTATCTACCAGCACATCATCAGCCCCTTTTTCCAATTTCCCTTTCCCTCCCGGCCTGCGCCTTCAATTCTTTTTTCTCCTCCTCCTTCCAGTCAAAGGCAAATCCGGTTTTTCCTCTCAGGCCGAGTATCTCTTTGAGTTTCTGCTGTCTGATATACTCCTTCATTGCAATGGTCACAGCCCTGGTCTTAGACTTCTCGCCGGAGATTTTCTGCACTTCTTTTATCAGGTCATCGGGGATGTTCAATGTTGCACGCATTTCCGTCACCTCCAGTATATGCATTTATTATATGCATTAAGTTGATGCTTTTCAATCGTCCACATTCGGAGGCGGCAATTTCGAATTTGGCATGGTGGTTGGGTAAAGTGATTTTTGATGCTTTTTTTTATTGCAGAAGTGTTGAACGGCCAAGCGGGTTAAGAAAGTTGGTTCTAAGTTATAATCAAACATTATGCCCAAAGGGCTCAACGCGCATTTAAAGACCGCTGTTAAGGGTTCAACCCTCATACTTTTGGGTATTGCGATAAGCAACCTGCTTTGGTTTCTCATTAAAATTCTGATAATAAGAAACACCACAAAGATCGAGTTCGGCATTTACTCCCTTGCGCTTACCGTGTTCGGTGTCCTTACCACCATCGCGCCGCTTGGCATTCCCAGCGGCGTGCCCAGGTTTATTTCGCTCTACAGGGGCGAGGGCAAGGAGGATGAGGCCCGGTTAATTTCAAGGGCCGGCGTTCAGATCTCGGTATTTTTGGGAGTTTTGGCCTTTGTAATGCTTTATTTTTTTTCAGACGTAATAGCCAGGGATGTCTTCTATACCCCTCAATTGGCCGGGCCTCTCAGGATAATCTCCTTTCTGGTGCCTTTTACCATGTATTCCGGCAGCGCCGGTGGCGTGATGCTGGGCTACGGCGTTATCAGGCAGAGGTTTTTAAATGACCTTCTGACGCCGGTCTTCTACGCGCTTTTTATTCTGGCGGCCATTCTGCTTGGTTTGCGGCTGACCGGGATATTGTACGCATATGTATTTTCCGGACTGGTTGTGGCCTTCCTGATCACCGTCTATGGGTTTAAAACGATCGGCCCTGCACCTCTTCTCCCTCGCAAGGGCCGGGAGTATCGGGAGCTTGTAGAGTTCTCGGTCCCCCTTCTGATCTCTTCGGTTACATCTATGGTGCTTCTGTGGGCGGATACCCTTATGATAGGCCGGTACATCAACGCGCAGGCGGTCGGCACATATGGGGTGAGCACCTCTTTGGTAAAACTGCTTCTCATCCCTGCCTCCGCCCTCAATTTTGTTTTTCTTCCCATAGCCGGGGAGATTTATGCCAGGGGGCAAAAAGGTGAACTTCAGAGGGCATACCAGGTGCTTACCAAGTGGCTCTTTGCCGTTACCTTGCCCATTTTCTTCGTCTTTTTCTTTTTCCCCGAGATGAGCATAACCGCCCTTTTTGGCGCCCGCTTTCTGGGTGCCGCTCTGCCTTTGAGGCTTTTGGCCATAGGGCTTATGATAAATGCCTTCCTTGGCACGAACGGTATGCTTTTAATGGTGTTTGGTCTTCCTAAAACCATAATGAACATATCCATCGCGGGGGGCGTGGTGAACATTGCCCTGAACTATATATTTATAAAACGAATGGGTATGGGGATCGAGGGGGGGGCCATGGCGACAATGATCTCCTATATCCTTATAAATGTCTTATATTCATTTAGCCTGTATTGGCGCAGCAGGATGCACCCTTTTTCGGCTTCTTATCTTAAGCCCCTGGCCGGCGCGGTGTTCTCGGGGCTAATCATCTATGTGCTTGCCAAGAGCCTCCCGCTGTCTTTCTGGATGCTTCCTGTCTATTTCCTTCTGTTTCTTGCCGGTTATGCCGGAAGCCTGCTTCTGACAAGGAGCATCGAAGAGGAAGACCTATTTATACTTGACCGCGTTTTTGGAAGGCTTGGATTAGACTCCGGCCGGGTTATAGGGTTTTTAGAGAGGTTCAGTGTCAAATAAAGAAACTTGCCCTGCCAAGTCAAGGAAATCGATATTGTTCAAAGTCTGGTGAAACTCGGAAGCCGGAGCCTGAAAAGAAGGAAGGCCGACGCCGATGCTTTTATTCCCTTTTACCGATTACTTTTGCTGGTACGCCACCCATGACCATGTACTCTTCAACATTTTTCGTTACGACGGCACCCGCCCCGATAACAGCACTGTTGCCGATTTTTACTCCCGATAAAATCTGTGCCCCATAACCAATCCACACATCGTCTCCTATTATTATATCTTTCTCCTCGCTTCCCTGTTTCAAAATCAAAACGTTTCTGTTTTTGAATTTGTGAGTGGTAGTTCTAATGTGCACTGCATGTGAAATAAGACAGTTACTCCCGATTTCTATCCTGGAGTTTTCACCTGCAAAGAGCATCCCTCCATTGATATAGGTGTTATCCCCGATAAAAACATTATGCGGATGTCCTACTATCACATTTTGTGAAATGAAGACATTTTTACCTTTATTTACCTTTCTGTGATTTATTTTCCGCATTATCAGATCAAGAAACAAAAAAAGTTTTCTAAGCATTTAATTTACCAAAGAGCCAGTAACTGAGGCCCATATTTATCCAGATTAGTCCTATTTCAGCATCCCTGTATAAATGTTGCATAACATTGCCTTTTTAGTCCTTATTTTTTCCAAGGGCCAGTCCCACCATTTAAGTGCAAGTAATTGAGTGATAGTTTCGTCATCAAATCTTTTCCTGATAAGACGAGCAGGATTGCCAGCCACTATCTCGTAATTTCCCACATCCTTTGTCACTACAGAACCAGCACCTATTACGGCCCCGTGGCCGATGCAAACACCCGAAAGGATTATCGCCCCATATCCTATCCAAACATCATTGCCGATAGTAATATTCCCCTTCGAGAATTTATTCATATCAATTTCTCCAACATTAAACCAAGCCCAATCATTACGATATAAGGCATAAGTTGCTATCCAATCAGTACGATGTTCACCTCCGAGAACAATTGTTACACCGTCAGCTATTGAGCAAAATTTACCTATCTTGAGCTTTGAGACTCCAGGAACAATCTTGGGAATACCAGTAGTGAAATCTCCTATTTCATACTGAGGTCCTTTAAGATATTTCGACGTATAGAGGGTTTTTCTTCTATATAAAATATTCCAAATAAAATCTTTAATCAGTTTAAGCATGATATTTTTCACCTATCAATCGCAGCCTCTGGCATTCACGGCATCCTTTATGACAAGCGCCAAACTGAAGTTTCGTATTTTTATTGCGGTTCATGCAATAATTTCCCGATACATCTTCTCGGCCTGCACCTGCCTGCTGTGATCCTTCATAATCATGTCTCTATTGAACATCTTGTAGCCCGTGTGATGCTGTATTAATACAAGCGCGCGGCAAATGCTATCAACGATAGCAGTTTCGTTTTTTTGATCGGTAAAAAAGCCATTGAACCCGTCCCTGATAATTTCCCGATAAGCTGCAATATTTGATACCACGGGAAAACATCCCATGTACATCGCCTCTAATAAAGACGCGCTGAGTTGGTCCGTATCTGGAAGCGAAAAATATAATTTCGTGTTTTTTAATAAAAACGAAAGTTCCTCGAAGCCCAAATACCCCCAATTTAAAGTGATGGAATCTTTTATTTTTAGCTTTCTTAGGTGTTCTTGCAAAAAATTAAAATATGTTTTATCACCATAACTACAAGTCAAAACCAAATGGTAATTTTTATTTTCATTCTCGATGACGAATTTCCCGAAGGCCTTTATGAGATTTAAATGGTTATGAAGTGCTTGAAATGCTCTTGTGCACAAGAATATTTCTTTTCCCGCCGGGATGCCGAATTTGTTTAAAATAAATTTAGCGTTGGCATCAGGTTTTATCTTGTCAAGCTCTATGCCCCACGAAATTACTTTGATTTTATTTTTTTGTGCCTTGTAGCTTTCCTGAAGGAATTTAGATAAAGCTTCTGAGCTTAATAATATTTTATTTGCCCGCTTTAAGAGTAGTTGCAAAATATATTTTGTGATTATATCCTTTAGCGTTTTCTTTTTTTGTGACTTCAGCCAATAAAAATCGCTCCCATAGGCGTGAAGGACGATTTTAGGGGTCCGAAGAATCACTAGCGGCAATGAAAATATCGTTACATAATGCACACAAATAACGGATGGCCTGATTTTTTTGATTTCCAGAAACAAGCGAAACCAGCTTTTAAAGGAGGTTTTTGTTTTTATGGCATGAGATTTTATAAGGAAAATTTCATGTTTTTGGTTCAAGTAGTTATGCCAGTATTTAATATGGAGACTATCATTGTCTCCTATGATAATAAGCCTATTTGTGCTATTTGCCATTCAACAGTTTTTTGACTTTCATGTGATGGGATGATTCAATATTTTTCAATCCTTGCAGGAACCCCCAGGGCTTTAAAAAAGGAGGGCACGTCCTTTATTACAACGGCGCCTGCTGCAATTAAACAATCTTCACCTGTGTTGGTGTACTGGATAATGGTAGCGCTTGCGCCGATAAAAGAGCCGTCTCCAATTTTGCATCCTCCCGAAACGACAGCACCGGGACAGATGTGCACGTGTGCCCCGATTTTGCAATCATGTTCCACGATCGCGCCCGTATTTATAATTGTATTTGCTCCGATAAAGCTCTCGGGCTGTATAATGGCACCCGCCATGATCTGTACACCTTCGGAATATTTAACTGTTTCGGAGAGAACGGCTTGAGGATGTATTATTGCTGGAAAATCAAAACCGGAGCGCTTTGCTTTTTCATACAATTTTTTCCGGCCGCCATTATTCCTGATACTGCCAACTGCAATACACGCGTAATGAACGTCATTGGCATACAGCTCGGGCAGTAAGTCATCGTTCCCTAATACTAAAACATCTGAAATATGAGAGCCCGGCTGGAGGTTTGAGTCCAAAAGACCGGCCACGTCATACATTTTTTGTCTTTTAATGGTTTCGATTAAAACCTTTGCGTGTCCGCCGCCGCCCAGGATTATGATTTTTTCCATTTGAAATATTCCCCGACAACAGAAACGACATACTTGATATCTTCTTGTTCAAGATTTGCACTGCAGGGCAGATTGATATATCTTTCATAGGCTTCAGGAGCTTCTTTTATTTTATAGGACTGGCATTCTCTATACATCTGCAAAGTATGATTGAGCTTCCAAATTGGCCTGACCTGTATATTTTTTTTCAGAAGAAATTTCATCAAAGGATTTTTGTCCTCTTTGCAGACTTTTAGGGCATAAAACCAGAAATTACTTTTCGTGCTGGATTTTCCCCACATGAATTCCGTCTGCTCCAGATCCTTTAGGAGCTCTTTATAGATTCCAGCATTTCTTCTTTTCGCAATAATGAAATTATCAAGCTGTTCCATCTGGGCCATACCCATTGCGGCTAATATATTGGGTAGCCGATAATTATAGCCGATTGCATCATGGTCATATTCAAATGGGTCTCGTTTGGCCTGTGTCGTCAGATGCCTTATTTGTTTTGCCAAATTTTCATCGGAGGTGACAACCATTCCGCCTCCGCCAGTGGTTATGATTTTATTTCCGTTAAATGAAAAACATCCTGCCCTTCCGAATGATCCGGTTTTTTTGCCCTTATATTCCGAACCGAGGCTTTCGGTAGCATCTTCGATAATATCGATATTATATTCTTCACAGACATCGAGCATTTCATCCATAGCAGCAGGATGGCCGAAGATATGAACGGGAATAATAGCTTTTATTCTTCTGCCGGTTCTTTTATTGTATGTGCATCCGTCGCTGCGCTTTTCGCATTCGCGTTCGAGAAATTCTTTTGTCTTGCGAATGTCCAAGCATAGATTATCCTTATTCGAATCCATAAATACCGGTTCGGCCCCGCAGTATCTGACGGCGTTGATCGGCGCAATAAATGTGAGGGTGGGAACGATGACCTCATCGCCGGGACTCACTCCGCAGCCTATCAAGCTTACATGCAAAGCGGCGGTCCCGTTAACCGTGGCAACTGCATGGCTGGTTCCCACGTACCGGGCGATCTTCTCTTCAAAGTTAGTTACGTAACTGCCTGCGGAAGAGACCCAGCCCGTGTCAAGACAGTCCTTTATATATTCCCATTCTTTTCCCGCCAGCACGGGCACAGAGAGGGGAATCATCGGCCTCGGGCTGGGGTCAGACATTGTAAATATACCCCTTATCCCGCCCGCAATTGCCAAGATCTATAAACCATTCAGCAGTCCATATCAGGGCACAGGGCGGCACTTCAGTGGATCTCCAGCCGGTGAGCTGTCTTGTCAGTGCGTTACCGCGAAGCCGGCGCCCGCTCTCTCCAGACAGGTGCTTTCTGGTAAGCGGGAATTCCTTTAATTTACATATGCCCATATGTTTCCTTTTATTCATAACGCCGCTTCTGAATCAAATAAAAGGGTCCCTGGGGATTGTTGACAAGTCTATTGGATTAAGTACATATGCATCGGCGGCCTTGTTAAAATTGATGGACCGGCAATTTTTGCACAGACCCTGAGAAAATTCTCTGTTTAATTTTTCAATTACTTGCGCATGCATGGGAGAATTCCAGAGCCTGAGAAAGTTCGTTTCATTGATATTCCCAATGGAATATTGACTTTTGCCGATATGTGGTTGACAGAGATAGACGGCGCCATCATAATTTATAAAAGCATTTCCACGCAATAAAGTAGCGGTGCAGAATGTTGGCGGGTTTGTAAAAGATTTTCTGTAGTCGACGGTTTCATAATGATGGATATCCCTTTTAACGAGAGAATCTATATTTGTCCTCGAAGAATCAAATTGATCATAATCTCTTTTTAAAATATTTTTGATCTCTTCCAGTTCCTTTTTGCCCAAATGCACGCCTCTTTCTTCATAATCGACGGCGGGGATAAATATAATATAATCAAAAAAGGAAGAAACTGCCTGCCGGTAAATTTGTGTTATCCTTCGATAATTAATACCATTCAGAACACAACGTGCCCCTACGATCACTTTGTTATTTTCAGCTTTAATTAATGACGGCAGCAAGAACTGTTTCGAAAAATTATTGCCGCCGGTTATTTTCCTGTATTCATCCTCATCATCTGAATATACGGATACAGCTATATAATTCATTCGGCGCAGCACATCGTAAGAATCTTCCCGTATGGCGATGCCATTGGTAATCAGCGCCACTTCAATATTATTCTCTATAAGTTTTTTTGCGTATCTTTGCCAATCTTTAACAGTGGTCGGTTCCCCTCCCCCTGATAAATACACGGCCTCTGTTTTTAATTCGATCAGGTCATCAATTATTGATTGAATTACTCCTGCGCTCAGTCTTGTACTGTTTTTGCGTCTGTTACCATACGAACAATGAACGCATTTATAGTTGCAGGAAGATGTCCAGTGAAGCTCAACGGCTACAGGCGGTAATTTGGTGGAATTTTCCCCGGTTCTTTTGGTATAAACATGCAGGAATTTCTCAGATGACAGTAACTGATTTAGATTAATCCGCATATCTTAAATTGTTCCCTTGTTTTTCATTTCGAAAGATGATTAACAGCTTCTTGTTCCGGGACCTCATTTAACTGCAAAACAAAGCCGCAGTAATTGCTGCAATTTTTATTTTTTAAAATGTTCATTATAGACTTCTAACGCTGTGCTGTAATCCTCCACCTGGCCGATATCGATCCAGTAGTCGGTAAGCAAATATTTACTTATCTTTTCCTTTTTGTTCAGGAGAGTCTTGATCAGATGGTCCATGCCGAAGTATGTATCCTGTGGGATATACTTGAAGATATCAGGTTTGCAAATGTAAATGCCGGCGAGGATTTCGAATTTCAAATCAGGTTTTTCCTCAATGTCTATGACATAGTCGTTTTCTGCTATAACGTTACCGAACCTGAAAGGGGTCAGTATTATCTTGGTCACAATTGTCAGTAACGAATCGGCGTGCTCGATCGCGAACTGATAAATCTTTGTAAAATCGGCTTTTGTCAGGATATCGCCGTTCATGACCAGGAAAGGCTCTTTGAACTCTTGCTTCAGGAGGGAAAGCGGGCCGCACGTGCCCAAAGCCTTTTGCTCTTCGCTGTAGATAAGCTCTACCCCGTACTTGTTGCCGTTACCCAGGTATGCCCTTATATAATCAGATTTATAATTAATGGCAAGATAAATTTTGTTAAAGCCTACGGCTTTTAAATGTTCTATCTGGATTTCAAGCAGTGCTTTCTCGCCCAAGGGCAACAGCGGCTTGGGGATGATCTCCGTAAAGGGTCTCAGCCTCATCCCTAGTCCGCCCGCAAGGATAATAGCTTTCATATCATATCCTTATCAGCCATTCAGCCTGATCTTACTCTTCTATTTGTCCCAAGGAGTTAATGTTATGATTTTACGTAACTATTGGAATTTTTGTCAAAAGGCAGTTTTGCGATGGCAGAAACCAGGCTAAAATGCGTCAAATTGATTATAATCAAATGATTGCCCTTTTGAAAAGAGCCTGATGGCAGGAAAGGTAAAAATTAACTTGGGGAATAATTCTTAATGGGCCTTGTAGACCGTATCGATTCGAAGGAAGCCGTTGTCGGTATTATAGGATTGGGTTATGTGGGGTTGCCGCTTGCCATAGAATTCTGCGGGGCCGGCTTCCAGGTCTATGGCTTTGATCTTGACGCTAAAAAAATAAGCAGGCTTGAAAAAGGCGAAAGCTATATAAAACATATAGATTCGGCCAAAATAGCCGGTATGCTGCCTCGTTTCGTTCCAACCACGGATTTTTCCAGGCTTTCTGCCGTTGATTGCATGATAATTTGCGTCCCTACGCCGCTAAGCGAGTATCGAGACCCGGACTTGTCATTTGTCTTTAACACGGGCCGCACGATAGCTGAACATTTAAGAAAAGGACAGCTGGTTATCCTGGAATCCACTACATATCCCGGTACGACGGATGAGGATTTAAGGGAAATTCTTGAAAAATCCGGACTTTTGGCTGGGGAAGACTTTTATCTTGCATATTCCCCGGAACGTGAGGACCCGGGCAGCGGCAAATTTACCACCCGGGACGTGCCCAAGGTGATAGGCGGGCTTACGAAGGAGTGCCTCGAAGCCGCCCAGGCGCTCTATGGCCAGGTGTTTAAAAAGACGGTGCCTGTGTCTTCCACAAGGATAGCCGAAGCGGCAAAGCTGCTGGAAAACATATACCGTTCCGTGAATATAGCGCTTGTAAACGAACTTAAAGTGCTTTTCGACAGGATGGGCATGGACATCTGGGAGGTGATAGAGGCCGCGGCAACAAAACCGTTTGGTTTTCAGGCCTTCTATCCCGGTCCTGGGCTTGGCGGACACTGCATCCCCATAGACCCGTTCTATCTTGCCTGGAAGGCGCGGAAATATGAACTTTCCACGCGGTTTATAGAGCTGGCGGGTGAGATAAATACAAATATGCCCCGTTATGTGGTGGGCAAAACGGTAGAGGCGTTAAACGAACGCGGGAAAAGCATAAAAGGGGCAAAAATACTGATACTGGGCCTTGCTTACAAGGAAAACGTGGATGACATCCGCGAGTCTCCGTCCCTGAAATTAATGGAGTTACTCGAAGAAAAGGGCGCGGAAATAGACTATAACGACCCTTATGTCCCCAGCATACCCGAAACACGGAAATATAAGATGTCCAAGGAATCAGTCCCCCTTACCACTGATACGCTCAGGGGCTATGACTGCGTTGTGGTTGCCACCAAACATTCTGTTTATGACCCCGGTTTCATAGCGGAGAACGCAAACCTGATCGTAGACACGAGAAATCTGGTAAAAAACTGGCGCGCTCACGGCGGCAAAGTTGTAAAGGCATGAAAAAGGGAAAAATAGGGCTTGCCGGACTGGGGTATTGGGGAAAAAATGTCCTGAGAAACCTTTACGAACTGGGCGTGCTTGGCGCCGCGTATGATACAGACCCGAATACAGTGGCTGAGTGGCGCAAGAAATACCCCGAAGTCAGGTTTGTCTTATCGATGGACGAACTCCTGGCGGACCCCGGAATAAAGGCGGTGGCCGTGGCCACCCCCGCTGTCACCCATTATTCAATAGTAAAAGATGCTCTTGAGGCGGGCAAGGACGTCTTTGTCGAGAAACCGCTGGCACTCACGGTTGCCCAGGGGGAGGAGCTTGTTAGGCTTGCTTCCAGGAAAAAAAGAATAATCATGATAGGGCACGTGCTCCAGTACCACCCGGCGGTGCTGAAATTAAAACAGATGATCGCGGATGGCGAGCTGGGGAGGATAGAGTATATCTATTCCAACCGGCTGAATATCGGAAAATTACGGACAGAGGAAAACATCCTGTGGAGCTTCGCGCCGCATGACATCTCCGTAATACTAATGCTTGTAGGCAAGGAGCCTTTAAGGGTGGACGCCTTCGGTGGTGATTACCTGAACGCAGGCACTGCCGATATTACCCTCACCACCCTGGAGTTCGAAAACCGGATCAAAGGCCATATATTCGTAAGCTGGCTTCATCCCTTCAAGGAGCAAAAACTGGTGATAGTCGGGTCGAAGGCGATGGCTGTTTTCGATGACGTAAGCAGCGAAAAACTCTTTCTTTATCCACACCAGATAGAGTGGAAACAGGGGAAAATACCTGTAGCCAAAAAGGCCGAGTACGAGGTAGTTCCCATAGAAAAGAAAGAACCGCTCAAAGAAGAGCTTGCGCATTTTGTGGAATGCGTGGAGCTTGGGAAAAGGCCCCGGACGGACGGAGAAGAGGCCTTGCGAGTGTTGCGGGTGCTGGAGCTTGCGGAGAAGTCGATGTCCGGGTGCGCGGTGGAAAAGGGCCCATCAATTCCAGGCGGCGCCGATGGGGCCCGGAACGAATACTTCTCTCACGAAACGGCTGTGATTGACGATGGCGTGAGGATAGGAAAGAACTCGAAAATCTGGCACTTCAGCCACATTCTCAAAAATTCGGAAATAGGGGACAACTGCGTTATCGGCCAGAATGTGACGATAGGGCCGGATGTAAGGATCGGCAGCGGCTGCAAGGTGCAAAATAATGTTTCAATATATAAAGGCGTAACTCTGGAAGACGGCGTTTTCTGCGGGCCTTCCTGTGTGTTCACGAATGTTTACAACCCACGGGCTTTCATCGAGAGGAAAAATGAGTTTCGCCCCACACTGGTTAAAAAAGGCGCTACCATAGGCGCAAACGCAACCATTGTCTGCGGCGCGACCATCGGCGAATATGCCCTGATCGGGGCTGGCGCTGTTGTAAAGGAAGATGTCCGGCCTTACGCGCTTATGGCGGGTGTGCCGGCCAGGCAGATAGGCTGGGTATGCGAGTGCGGCACATCATTAAAGGAGATCGAAAAAAACGGGGCTTCGTGCCCGGCCTGCGGCAAAAAATACAAAGTGCGCTCCAACAGTCTGGAGCCCATGGAGAAGACGGAATGAAGCCTGTTTCCATGCTGGACCTGCACCTCGAATACCAGTACATGAAAGAGGAAATCGATGCGGCCATAAAACGGTGCCTGGAGCATCAGAAATGGATCCTGGGCCCCGAAGTAAAAGAGCTGGAAGAAACAGTTGCCAAATACCTGGGCGTAGACCACTGCATAGGCGTTTCCTCGGGCACTGAGGCCCTTGTGCTTTCTTTAAGGGCACTGGCGATTAAAACAAAAGGGCAGGAATATTTCGACCGGTCGGACAAAATTATTACCACCCCCTTTACCTTCACGGCCACGGGGGACGCCATACTGCGCGCGGGGGCCACGCCGGTGTTCGCCGATATAGACCCGCTGACCTTTAACCTGGACCCCATGAAGGTGGAGGAATACCTGGCAGGCGGCGCTTCCGGCGTGGTGGGCATGGTGCCCGTCCATCTTTACGGCCAGTCCTGCGACATGGACAGATTGACCGAAATAGCCCAAAAGCGCGGGATTTTCATGGTCGAAGACGTGGCGCAGGCCTTTGGCGGCAAATGGCGTGAGAAAAAACTGGGCTCTCTTGGCGCGGCGGGGGCATTCAGCTTTTTTCCTTCAAAAAATCTTGGCGGTTTTGGTGATGGCGGCATGATATCCACCAGCGACGGGGAATTGGCGGGCCTGGCCCGAATGCTCCTGAAACATGGCGGGAAAGACAAATACAATGTGGAACATGTTGGCTACAACGCCAGGCTGGATACCATACAGGCCGCCGTGCTGCTTGCAAAGTTGAAGTATATAGACGAATTCAACGAAAAAAGAAGGGAAACAGCCTCCCTTTACGATCATGAACTTGGCGGGCAGGCGGGCATTATTGTTCCGGCAAAACAGGAAATGGCCCAGCACGTTTACCACCAGTACACCGTAAGGGTGGCCGCTGGCAGGAGGGACCTTCTTCAAACCCGGCTCAAGGAAAAAGGAATAGCCACCATGGTCTATTACCCGGTAGTCCTTCATAAAATGGGGGTTTTTAACGGCAGGATGGTGGTTGCAAACAGCCTGAGCGAAGCGGAAAAGGCACAGCAGGAAGTGCTTAGTCTTCCTATCGAGCCCCTGATGGAAAAGGGACTGGTGAAGGAAATAGCCGCCGGGATAAAGGACTCCCTGTCCGGATCCCTTTCCGGATCATCGCCCGGCAGCGCGGCTTAGAGACCTTTTTCTTTTCCGGCAACAACTTCCTTGATGATCCCTGAGATCCGGGCGGCCTGACCGGCCCTGTCGAATTTCTTTATCTCCGCTTCCACGGGAGCAAAGTTGATTTCCCCGCTCAAGGCCTTTTTCAAAAGGCAATAGATTGAAGCGACGTCGAAATCGCAGACCTCGCCCGTTCCGGACCGCTCGATTATCCGGGCGGCCTCGTTGCCTTTGCAAACCCCGATAATGGGCTTGCCCAGATACAGGTATTCCGGAAGCTTGCTGCTGACGATCGTTTTTGACCCCTCAGCGCCGACAAAAAGCAGGGCGTCAAAATCTGACTGAAGGAGCCTGAAGCCCTCCTTTTTGGAAACCGGGGCGTGAAATTTCACCAGGTCCTCTATGCCCAGATCCGCTATTAGTTTTTTCTCTGATTCCAGGAAATTCCCGAAAAAAGACAGTTCAAATCTTTCAGATGAAATATTGTCATTTTTTTTTAGCCGGGCTATGGCGTCAAACAAGTATGAGCTTTTGCGGGCTCTGCTGGTCTTCAGGCTGCCAAAATGGGCCACCCTGAAAACGCAGTTTTTTTCGCGCCCCGGGGCCGCCATTAAAGTAAAATCGTTCCTGTCATAACCGTTATGGACCGTATGGACGTTCTTTAAACCATAATGCTCCGCAAAATAACGGGACAGTTCGTTTCCTATGGTGATCACGGCGGAAGAGGCCGCGATCAAACGCCGCTCGAAGCGGGTTGTCCAGAGAAGGCTCAGCGGGTTGAAGCGGAACAGGGGCTCGTAGATCAGGCCATCCCTGAATTCGGTTATAAGCGGGATATTGAACTTTTTGCTAATTTTCAGGCCCAGCCTTATGGCGCTCATGCTGGGATAAGTGGCGTAGACCAGGCCGATCCTGTGCGAGCTGAAGATACCCTGGGCTTTCCCGGCGGCCGATCTCTCCCAGATGAGGTCCATGGTGGGGATGATCGCGTTTAGCACCTTTATCGACCTCAGGGAATTATAGAAAAGCGGTTTTTTGCCCTTCCAGCTCATTATGGACCTTGCCCTGTAAACATCGGCCTCCACGCCCATTTTTCCGTATGAGTCCATGGTAAGGACAACGGGCTCTACTCCGTGTTCAGGGAGATATTTATAGAGGGAAAAAGGCCTGCCGGTGCCGCCGCTTTTCTCCGGAGGGAAATGCTGGGTGATAAGCAGTATTTTCAAATATGCTCCTGCGATCGGGGAATTTATAAATTTTAACGAATAAAAACTTATTTAGGCAAGAAAAGAATTTGAATTAAAAGCTTTTTCCCGGTTAAAATCAAAAGAGTTTCTTTCTGAACGAAGAAGGGTGGATCTCTAAATTGTTCCGCAATCTGGTAAATATCCATGATTTCATAATGCTTGCTGAAAAGGCCAAACAGGGCCGGCTTGACCGGGTATTTTCGAGGCTTGGTGTCCGAAAAAAGGAACGGGTCAGGCAGGCATGGAATAGCAGCATTGGTAACGGGCCCAAGGGTTGGGAGGACATAGAGGCAATCCGGCGGCACTGGAATTTTGCGGTCTCCGGAGACGGGGAAACGGATTTCAGGGAATATGTTGCCCGTAAATATCTTGCGGGGAAAAATTCATTGCTGGCCCTGTCTCTTGGCTGCGGGGCCGGAGCCAATGAGCTCAAATGGGCGGATGCCGGCGTCTTTAAACGTATTGACGCATATGACCTGTCCGAATCCCGAATAGAGCTGGCCAGGAGGAAAGCGCAGGAAAAGGGGCTGTCAGCCGTTCTGAATTTCCAGTCCGGGGATGTATTTAATCTTGAAGGGCGTGAAAACTATTATGATTTTATAATCTGCGAGGCCTCGCTCCATCATTTTTCTCCTCTTGACAAGGTACTGCCCCGGGTAAGCTCATTCCTGAAAAAAGACGGCCTGTTTTTTATTAATGAATTCGTTGGACCGTCCAGGTTCCAGTGGACGAAGAGACAGATGGAGGCAACCGACGCCGTTTTGTCCATTTTGCCCTCAAAATACAAGGTCCGCTGGGGGGGTGATCTGGGGATCAAATCCAGGGTTCACCGTCCAAGCATCCTGTCCATGCTTTTGTGGGACCCCTCTGAGGCCGTTGAATCCTCCAATATTCTGCCTATGGTTCATAAATTATTCGATATATGTGAGCTCAAGCCGTTTGGCGGCACGATCCTAAGCCTGCTTTTTCAGGACATCGCGCATAATTTTCTTTCTGATGATGAAGAAACCCTTGACCTGATCGATCTTTGCATAGATATTGAGACAAAAATGCTGAAGCATAACGCCATTGAAAGCGATTTTGTAGTTGCTGTTTGTAAAAGGAAGCCCTGGACCGAGGCGAATCCTGTTGAACAAAAAACGGCATCCACTGTACAATATCCCCTATGAAGGGGATAATACTTGCCGGGGGGAGCGCGACAAGGCTTTACCCCGCCACGATATGCCTGAACAAGCACCTGCTTCCCGTCTACAACAAGCCCATGATCTATTACCCCCTTTCTATCCTCATGCTTGCCGGCATAAAAGACATCCTCATCATAACCGGCCCCAGGGACATAGAGAGTTTTAGAAATATCTTTGGCTCCGGGGAGCGCCTTGGGCTGAAATTCTCCTACGCCGTCCAGGAAAAACCCAACGGCCTGGCCGAGGCCCTCATCATAGGGAAGGAGTTCATCAAGGGGCAGGATGTCTGCCTGATACTGGGCGACAACATATTCTTTGGCCACGGTCTGCCCGCCCTTTTAAAAGAGACGGTGCGCGGGATGAAAAAACAGGGCGGGGCATATGTGTTTGCCTCCAACGTGCAGGACCCGGAAAGATACGGCATCGTGGAGTTCGACCCGGAAGGGGTGGCCATCTCCGTTGAGGAGAAGCCAAAAAAGCCCAAATCCAACTGGGCCGTGACGGGCCTTTATTTCTTCGATAAGAATTGCTGCGAGATAGCGCAGGGGGTAAAACCCTCCGGGCGCGGCGAGCTTGAAATCACGAGTGTGAACGAGGTATATCTGAAAAAGGGCGCGCTTCACGTGAGCCCTATCGGCAGGGGTTTCGCCTGGTTTGACGCCGGCACTCATGATTCATTCCTTGAGGCAAGCAAGTTCATAGCCACCATAGAGACCAGGACAGGCTACATGGTTGGCTGCATTGAGGAGATCGCTTACTCCAGGGGCTGGATAAAAAGAGAGGCGCTCCTTGAGATGGCCGAGACCCTTAAAAAGACCGAATACGGGAAGTACCTCATAAAGGCGGCCAAGGGAGACGAGGCCCCGCAAAACCAAAAAGCCTGAGGGGTGGCCCCCCCTTTTCCGGCAAAATCGCCGGTAAAACGCCATCCAAAAACACCGCCCAAAAAACGCATTTTGTGACAAAATAAACAAAAAGAACAAAAACCTTCGGGCAAAATTGAGTATAATCAACGGATGAAAAGCGAAGGGGGCGGTTTTACTTATGCCATTTAGCTTTAAAAAACTCGATATCCCTGATGTTGTCCTCATAGAACCCCGCGTCTTCGGGGACGAAAGGGGCTTTTTCCTGGAAACCTACAAGCGCTCGGAGTTCCTGAGAGGCGGGGGCATAGACCTGGACTTCGCCCAGTCAAACCACTCCCGGAGCAAAAAAGGGATCTTGAGGGGGCTGCATTACCAGTTGAACCCCAGGGCGCAGGGAAAGCTCGTAAGAGTCTCAAGGGGCGCGATATTCGATGTGGCGGTGGATATAAGGAGGGGCTCGCCTTATTTTGGCAAATGGGTCGGCGCCCAGCTTTCTGGCGGCAACATGGCCATGCTGTGGATACCGCATGGCTTCGCTCACGGGTTTCTCACTCTGGAAGACGACACGGACGTCCAATATTGCGCAACGGATGAGTACTCCCCGGAGCACGACAGGGGCATAATCTGGAACGACCCGGAAATATCCGTGGAATGGCCCCTGGAAAAAGAAAAAGAAAAAGAAAAAGGGAAAAACCCTATTGTCTCGGACAAAGACTCGCGGCTGCCCTCCCTGAAAGAGGCACAGAATAATTTTATATATGGAGAAAAAACCCAATGAAAATAATAGTAACGGGCGCGGCCGGGTTCATAGGGAGCGCCTTTACCCGCCTTGCCGTACAGGGTGGCCTGGCCCCCGTTTGCATAGATGCCTTAAGCTATGCGGGAGACATGGAGCGGCTTGAGGCCGTAAAGGGGAAATTCTTTTTTCATCAGGCGGACATCTCGGACAGGGCCCGCCTGACGGAAATATTCAGCGCTGAAAAGCCGCAGGCCATAGTCCATTTTGCCGCGGAAACCCACGTGGACAGGAGCATCCTGGAGCCGGCCTCTTTTATAAAGGCCAACGTGATAGGGACGGAAAACCTGCTGGAGCTGGCGCTTCAGCACGGTATCGAAAAGTTCATACATATATCCACCGATGAGGTATACGGTGAGCTTTCAGCCGGGGAGGAAAAGTTCAGGGAGGCCAACTGCCTGCTTCCGAACTCCCCATATTCGGCCAGCAAGGCCTCTGCCGACATGTTCGTGCGGGCCTTCATGAAGACCTATGGGCTTCCGGTAACCACCATCAGGCCCTCCAACAACTACGGCCCCTGGCAGTACCCGGAAAAGCTTATCCCCCTTGTGATAGCCAAGGCCATACGCGGGGAAAACATACCCATGTACGGAAAGGGGGAGAACATAAGGACTTGGCTTTTCGTGGAAGACTGCGCGGAGGCGGTCATGCGCGTTCTGGAGACAGGCAGGCAGGGGGAAACCTACAATATAGGCAGCAACGAAGAGAAGATGAACAGGGATGTGATAGCTGCAATCCTGCGGCTCCTTGGCAAGGGAGAGGAGCTCATAACCTTTGTGCCGGACAGGCCGGGGCACGATTTCAGGTACGCGGTGGACACCTCGAAGATAGAGAAGGAGACAGGCTGGAGGCCCCGCGTACGTTTTGACGAGGGTATAGAGCGCACCGTGGAGTGGTACCGCATGAAAAGCGATTGGCTTTTTAAAAAGGAGGCGGAGGCAAGGGCCTTTACCGGACAGCTCAGGAAGCGCTTTGAGGAGATGAAGAGCGGGAAAGGTTTTAACTTCTCTGCCTGATGCTTAAGGTTGCCCTTATAGGGCCGGCAGGACAGCTTGGTACGGAGATAGTTGCCTCCAAGCCCGGGGAGGTTGAGCTGGTCCCGCTTGGCAGGAACGCTCTGGATATCACCAGGCCCGGAGAGGCGGAATCCGTTTTGATCACGCTTCGCCCGGATGTGATAATCAATACTGCGGCCTACGTGAGAGTCGATGACGCGGAGGACGAGGCGGAAGAGGCCTTCAGGGTAAATGCCCTTGGAGTTAAATACCTTGCCATGGCCGCCAAGAAGACCGGGGCCGTCCTTGTGCACATAAGCACGGACTATGTGTTCGACGGCGGCAAAAAACCCTCTCCCTATAACGAAGACGATGCTCCCAACCCCCTGAACACCTATGGCATATCGAAGTACGCCGGGGAGCTTTATGTGGCAAATTTCACCGGCAGCCATTACATAGTGCGTCTGGCAGGACTGTATGGCAGGGCCGGGGCAAGCGGCAAGGGCGGAAATTTTGTCTACACCATACTGAACAAGGCGAAAAAAGGCGAGCCGATGAAGATAGTGGACGATATCCATATGTCTCCCACAAACGCCGCCGATGCGGCAAGGGAGATATGGCGGCTCATAACCGAGGAGCGGCCCTTCGGGCTCTATCATGCCTCAAACGGAGGGGTGTGCAGCTGGTATGAGTTCGCGGTAAAGATAGCGGAGCTTGCGGGCCTTAAGGCGGACATTACCCCTGTCCCGCATACCGCCTACAAAACAAAGGCAAGAAGGCCGCTCTGGTCCCCGCTTGAAAGCGAGAGAGGCATAAGGCCCAGAGATTGGGAAGACGCGCTTAAAGATTTTATAGGCTCTTTGTAAAAAACTGTCAGCAGGCGGCAGCTCTCTGCCTTCATGCCCTTTTTCAGCCCGCGGGTTTGTTTTAAAATAATTGATGGTCTATATCCTCGTTCTTAACTGGAACAATTGGGAGGCTTCCAGGGATTGTCTGGATGCCCTCCTTAAGCTGGACTTCCCGGACTGCCGGCTGGTTGTGCTCGATAACGGCTCCAGTGATGGGCCGGAGGAAAAATTCAGGGAATGGGCCATGGGGGCCGGCGCCGGTTTTGTGAGCTACACCAGGCAGGAGGCCCTGGCCGGGGGCCGTCCGGAAGAAGAGGACGCAAAAAAGAAAAAGACCTCCGGCAAAAGGCCGCTCCTGGTGTTCATACAGAACGGGGAGAACCTGGGCTATCCGGGCGGTAACAATGTTGGGCTGAGGTATGGGCTGGCCAGGGGAGATTTTGAATACGCGTGGCTCCTTAACAACGATACCCTTCCGGAGGCAGGCGCCCTTCAGGCACTGGTGTCCTGCGCAAGGCAGACGGGGGCCGCTATGGCCGGCTCAAAGCTGCTTTATGCCCATGAAACGGAGACGCTGCAGATGGCGGGCGGCGGTATGATATGGCCCGCGGCAGGAAACGCCTTTATCGTGGCTTCCGGCCAGAAGGACGATGGGCAGTGGGATAAACCGTTTCCACTCGATTACATATGCGGGGCCAGCCTTCTTGTAAGAAAAGAGGTCCTTTGCCGCGTGGGATTTTTGGATGAGAGGTATTTCCTGTACTGGGAGGATGCGGACTGGGGAGTGCGGGCCAGGCGGGCGGGCTTCAGACTTGTTTACTGCCCCTCCAGCAGGGTGGTGCATAAAGAGGGCGCGACAATCAGCAAAGAAACGGGCAGCAAAGAAGGTAACAAAGAGGCGGTAAGCGGGATAAGCGGAAAGGCCGACTATTACTGGGTGCGCAACGGGCTTTATTTTACAAAAAAATACTATCCGTGGTTTTTGCCTTTGGTGCCCCTGGCCTATCTGGCAAAGCACACGATCGTGAGATTGCTCAAGCGGCAGCCCTGCAATCTCAAATATTTCTTGCTGGGGTTTCTGGATTTCATTTCCGGAAGGACCGGCCGCAGGAATTTTTGATCTGATACATTTTTTTAAAACTGGAAACCAGATGAACGAAAGCGGAACTGGAGTAAGAAAAAACCTGAAGGACCATAGCAGGGAACACCTGGCTAACGAGCGCACCTTTCTTGCCTGGATAAGGACGAGCCTGGGAATAATGGCCTTCGGCTTCGTGCTCGAAAGATTTTCCTTCTTTATTACGAGGCTTGTTCTGCTGGAAAAGATCGGGTTGAGGGTTGCGGGCCAACCTGCGGGCGCGGAGGCAGGCAAGGCGCTCAGCGCGTTCCATACGCCCGGATATTCCGCGGTCCTTGGGATAGTGTTTGTGGTTTTTGGTATCCTGCTTGCCGTTTTTGCCTTCATAAGATACCGGGAAGTGGGAAAAGAGATAGATGCGCAGATATATCATCCGAAGGCGGCCCTGAATATTGCGCTGACCGCCTTTGTCCTCATTACCGGGATTTTTCTTCTGGCATATCTCGTAAAAGGCATCTGAAGGCCATTTTCTTTGAAAGATTGGTTAAAAAGTATTTGCGGGTTTCAGGCGGCCCGCAAACTGCTGGTCCTCATGCTGAAGGGACACACCGACTTGGTATATGCCCATGTCCGCCATAATGGCTTGCCACATTATCTTGCCTTTTTTGGCGCCGCTCCAGGTCCCGGAGCGGATCTCGATCTTGGAGCAGTCGCTTAGATTCCTTTCGGTATAAAAGCGTATCCCGGTGTCGCTTATGTCCGCGGTGACGCCGTCTACCGACATGCTCAGGTTCTCGTCTTCCTTGAGCCGGCACAGACACTTCAAAGGGACTGCCAGACACGTCCTTGGATGGCTTCTTCTATCTTCCATGGGCCCCCCGCATTCTTTGGGGTTTTTGTTTTGTTTTGTTTTATTGTTTGCGTTTTGCTTTGTTTTTAATCAAATTTGATCAAACAAAAAAACCTGAAATACCGGGCTTAGGTCAAATCAGAAAAGTTTTTTAAAAAATAAGGTCCTGGACTTTGGATGCCGCAGGGAAACAGGCTAAAGACAGATCAAAGCGAAACAAAAACTTCTTTACCTAAGTTTCGCATTTTTTTTGTGTATTTCAAGTCCTTTATTTTTGGTTTTTTTTACAGCCAGTATTCGGGGTATCTCCTGCCGGAGGCCATGTTGTTTACGACGAGGGCCACAAGCAGAAGGACAAGGGCGCCAAGCCCTGCCGGTACAAAGGCGTACAGGTAACCAAGGTTATGCACCTTTGCTCCTCCGATAACTGCTATCAGGGCCGTTGCCCCGCCAGGCGGGTGGAGCGTTTTTGTCATGAGCATGGCGGTGATGGCAAACGAAACCGCAAACGCCCCCGCAAGCCACACGTCGTGGCCAAAGAATTTCCAGCATGCAACACCTACGAGGCCGCTTATTATATGCCCCCCGATCAGGTTTCTGGGTTGGGCCAGCGGGCTTTTTATTGCGGCATAAACGAGCACCGCGGAGGCGCCGAAGGAGCCGATTATCAGGGTCAGGTCCCGCGGGGCAAAGTACCGGGAGGAAAGATATCCGCAGATCCCTATCCCCAGGGCGGAGCCCACAAGCGACCAGAATACCTCCGGCAGGCCCACTCCGGGAGGGCTCTTCGCCCCGCCCTTCATCTTTGCAAAATAAGCCTTCGTCATTCGTGCCTCCCGGTTGCTGAGCCTGTCCCTCCGGATATCTGGGTCCTCACTATATCCGCCCTGGAAATTATGCCTGCCAGGGTTCCGTCCGCATGGACAACGGGCAGCCTCTTTATCCTTTTTTCGTCCATGATGGCGGCAGCCTTGCCTATTTCGTCGTCCGGATGCACGGTTATTACCTTTTGGTTCATAAGGTCCTTTGCCGTGCCGTCCGTGTCTTCAGGCGTCCTTGGAACCGGCACTGTCTCTCCGAAAAGATGCCTCAAGGTCCTTTTGAACGCATGTCCCCTTTCTATACAGACCCTGGCGATGAGGTCCGCCTCCGTAACGATGCCTATCACCCTGCGGCCGGCATCCACCACCGGCAGACCGCTGATCCTGTGCTGATACATGAGAGCGGACATCTGGGGCATCGCTGCGCCGGCATCCACCGTTATGACCTCCCTCGTCATAATATCCTTGACCAGTATTTTTCTTCCGGCCTCCTTTTTTGCGTGTTCAAGCGCCAGCGCGTATATCTTCATGAGGTCGTCTTCGGTGACGTCCACATATACCCCCATCTGCGTGAGGGCGCTCCTTATGTCCTCTGCGGTTATCTTTTCCTTCCTGTCTTCACTCATGGTTACAAATTACATGATGATGCGGGCGGGCCGCTATGATATAGATCATGGCTCCTTCCCAAGTCAAGCGGAAACCGCGGCCACCTGGGCGGCGGCAGTCAGGGCAAATCAAAAATCCCATGAATTACGTGGTATAATCAAAAAATTGTCCTGTTTGAAAGGCTTTTAATAAAAGAGATCCGAAAATGCGCTTTTTAAAAAAGGCGATCCTGCTTTTGTCCCTTGCAATTGTACTTTTCCTGCCGCTTAATGCACGGGCAACGCAGATAAATTCCCTTTCTGTTTCCAAAAAAGGTGACGATGTCTTTGTCTCTGCCAGGCTCGTCATGGCCCCCCCGCTCATAAGAGACCTCAGGGCCGGCATACAGAAGGACCTTGTCTTCTACGTCGATCTCTTCAGGCATTGGTCAAGCTGGCCTGACGAGTACATCCTTGGGGTAAGGATAGAGAGATACTTAAGCTGCGACAGCGTGAGAGGCGAGTACATGATGACCACCAAAGGGAGAGGGCCGGCCGAGGAGACAAGGTACGGCAGCTGTGACGATCTTATTAAAAATTCCCTGGCATTGAATAATGTCAGGCTGTCCAACCTCAGGGAGCTGACAAAGGGAAACTATTTTGTCAGGGTCACGGCGGAGTCAAAGTTGCGGAACCTGCCCCCGCTGCTTGGCCAGATGTTTTTTTTCATCAAGGACAAGGAGTTTTCGGTGCACCGGGACTCGCCCATGATCAACCTTGGAGAGAGGCCTTAGGATGAAATGAAAAAGGGCATGAAATTGAAGGCGCTCTATGTGCTTGGGGCGGCCCTTGTGCTTTTGGGAATCTTTCTGCCTTTCGAGATAAGATTTTTAAAGGTCGGGGAGTTCCCCGAGACCCTGCTTTACCTGCTCCTCTTCAACCTGAACCTCTTTGCCCTCCTCGCTCTTATCTACTTGGTGGGCAAGGGGTTCATAGAGCTTTATCTGGGAGTTAAACGAAGGGTCATCGGTTTTAAGTTCAGGGCAAAGATACTGCTTCTGTTCATGCTGCTGAGCATCACCCCCACTGTAATGGTCTACGCGGTGGCAAGCGGCCTTGCGGCCAATTACATGGACAAGATATTCAACACACAGTTCAGGGACCCCCTTGTCTCCTCCCTGGGAATGGCGCGCACCATTTACCAGCAGGAAAAGGACGGGGCTCTGGATGCCGCTTCCCGCGCCCTTCAAACGGGGAGCACGAATGCCATCGGCCCCTACCGGATAAAGTATGTGCGCAGCCTGCCGCCGGACACCACCCCCGGGATGGAGGCAGCCTTTAAAGGCCAAAGGGGCGCGGAGGTGCTTTCGACTTCCAGTGGGGACATAGTGAGGGGGATCGTCCCGCGCCGCCGGGGCGGTGGTGTGATTGTGGCAAGCATGCATCTGCCGCGGAAGCTCACCGCCTATATAGATAACATAAAGCAGGCAAACGCAAGCCTCATAAAACTCGAAGGTTGGCGCACCCCCATCAGGACCAATTTCTACCTGGTGCTTGGCTTTATCGCGCTTACGATAATGTTCACCGCGCTGCTGGCATCGCTGCGGCTGGCCAGGGGGATCACCGGCCCGGTCAGCGAGCTGGCCGCGGCTACCGGGGAGATTGCACGCGGGAACCTGGATTTGAGGGTGCCGCCGAGGGGTTCCGATGAGATGGGGTTGTTGATAGAGTCCTTCAACCGGATGGTGGCGGAGCTCAAGGAAGGCAAGAAGTCTCTTGAGAACGCCTACCTGGAGTCCGACAGAAGAAGGCTGTGCATGGAAGGCATACTGGAAAATATCCGTTCCGGTGTCATATCGCTTTCTCCTGAGGGGGCGGTGCTTACAATAAATCCGAGGGCATGCGAGATACTGGGCATAAGGGGGCCTGAGGTGATCGGCAGACAATACGAGGCGGTCCTTTCGCACATCGATTCCGTGGAGCTTAAGACCCTGATCAAAGGCATTAACGTGCGTACGATAAATTTTCTGGAACAGGAGATATGGGCTGGACTGGGGCCAAAAGGGGAAAAGGCGCTTCTCAGGGTATTTATATCCGGGCTGAGGGATGCCAAGGGGCGGCAGCTGGGGCTTCTGGTCGTTTTTGACGATCTGACCGAGATGGTCAGGGCGCAGAGGGTGCTTGCCTGGCAGGAAGTGGCAAGAAGGATCGCGCATGAGATCAAAAACCCGCTTACCCCGATAAAACTCTCCACCGAAAGGATGATGAAGAAGTGGACGGAAGGACACAAGGACTTCCCGGTTGTGTTCGAGCGGTCCACAAAGACGATAATAGCGGAGGTCGAGAGCCTGCGCACGCTGGTGGATGAGTTTTCTAGGCTTGGAAGGATGCCCGATATAAAGAAAAGACGCACCGATCTGCCAGGCCTGGTGGAAGAAGTAAAAAACCTCTACCGCGTGTACCGGGACTTCGTTATCATGATCGATGCCCCTGCCGGGCTCCCGGCGGTCGATCTGGACCCGGAGCAGTTCAGGCGCGTGCTCGTAAACATAATAGACAACGCCAGGGAGGCCATGGGCGATGCCGGGACCGTTTCAGTTAAAATTACATCGGATTCCGAAGCCAACAAGCTGTTCCTGGAGCTCTCGGATAACGGGCCGGGAATCCCTCCAGAGGTCAGAGAGAAGCTTTTTCAGCCATATTTTTCCACAAAGAAACACGGGACGGGCCTTGGTCTGGCGATAGTCCACAAGATCGTCTCCGAACACAACGGATACATACGCATAAGCGAAAACAGAAACAGCCCGCATGGGAGTTCATTCGTCATAGAGCTTCCGCTTTTTGAAAGGAGAGTTTCCTGATATGCCCAGGGTCCTCATAGTGGATGACGAGGAAAACATAAGGCAGAGCCTGGCCGACATACTTTCCGACGAGGGATATGAGGTGGATATGACCCCCTCCGGGGAAGAAGCTGTGGAGTCGGTAAAAAAACGGCCTCCCGACCTTATACTTCTTGATATCTGGTTGCCCGGTATTGACGGCCTAGAGACCTTGAAACGCCTGAAGGCACAGAAGGAGGACCTCCCGGTGATCATGATAACCGGACACGGCACCACCGAACTGGCCGTGAAGGCGACCAAAATGGGCGCCTATGACTTCATGGAAAAGCCGCTTTCCATGGAGCGGATAATCCTTACCGTGCGCCAGGGGATTGAAAGGTACCGCCTTGAAAAGGAAAACCGTCTTTTAAAAGAGTCGGTAAAAGGCAAGCTGAACATTATCGGGGACTCTCCTGCCATCAGGAACCTGAGAGAACAGATCGAGCTTGCAGCCCGAGGTTTCAGCAAGGTCCTCATCACCGGAGAATCCGGAGCGGGCAAGGAGCTTGTGGCCAGGATGCTGCATGAGCTTTCCGCAAGGAAGGACCTGCCGTTTGTGGAGGTAAACTGCGCCGCAATTCCCCAGGAGCTCATAGAAAGCGAGCTTTTCGGGCACGAGAAAGGCTCTTTCACGGGGGCGCAGGAAAGCAGAAAGGGCAAATTCGAGCTTGCGGACGGCGGCAGCCTGTTTCTGGATGAGGTTGGCGATATGAGCCTCCCAACGCAGGCCAAGGTGTTGCGGGCTATTGAAACCCAGGAGTTCCAGCATGTGGGCGGGGCCAAAAACATAAAGGTGGATGTAAAGCTCATCGCGGCAACCAACAAAGACCTTGCCAGGGAGGTTAAAAGCGGGAATTTCCGCGAGGACCTCTACTACAGGCTCAACGTCATCCCCATAGTGGTGCCGCCTTTAAGGAACCGCAGGGAGGACATACCGGCCCTTATAGACCATTTTCTGAAGGCGCTGGCGGTCGAGTACGGCCGCTCTCCCAAACGGATATCTCCGGAGGCGGTCAAGCGGCTCTCCGCATATCCGTGGCCCGGCAACGTCAGAGAGCTGAAAAATACGGTGGAGCGGCTGGTCATCATGAATGCTTCCGAAAGCATTGAGGAGAAAGACCTTATTTTCCTGAACCACGAGCTGCATACGGAGGATTACTTTGGCTTTGAAGGGCTGAAAGAGGCAAAGGACGCCTTCGAGCGCGATTTTCTGGCGAAAAAACTCTCGGAAAACCACTGGAACGTCTCAAAGACCGCGGAGATCCTTGGGGTGGAACGCTCCAACCTTCACAGGAAGATAAAAGCCTACGGGATAGATATCCCGCGGGGGGCCGGGGAGTAAGAGAAAATTTTTTAGCGGGAAGGATGCGGGAATTCCCGGCCCGAATCATCAGGCAGCCCCTGCCATCTCCACATCCGCCTCCAAATGCGGATGATAATGCTCGCTAGAATAGTGTCTCCAACGCTTCTTTACATATAGCCAGGTGTGATGTTTCAAAAGTTCTTTGCATAAATCCGTGTCATTCCCGCAAGTGAAGCGCGTCGGGAATCCTTCTTAAAGACAGATTCCGGACAAGCCGGAAGGACAAGACTTATGTCAATTATTTATGAAAAACTGCATTAGCGGCTGGATTTGGAGGAAGACAGAAAAATATTGACATATATATTCCAACATGCTAATGTTTGCATGTGATTTCCAAGCCGGAGGTATGATGGACGATCAAAGGGACAAAATAGAGCTTTTGAGGACCGTGGCCCATCCCGCCCGGATAAAAATACTGGAAGAACTCGCCAAGGGCGTGAAATGCGTAAGCGATTTCGGTGATTTTTTAGGCATTAACCAGCCCAACGTCTCCCAGCACCTTGCGGCGCTTAGAAGCAAGGGAGTAATAGATTTCTACATGGATGGCAGGCTTCGGTGCTATTTCCTTGTCGATGCCTTCATCCCGGACCTGCTTGGAATATTGAAAAAACAGTATGATTCTCCGTTGCCCGCTCCCGCTTGCTGCCCTGTTACCAGAAAGGGAAAGTATCCGGGAGAAAGAAGAAGATAAAACAAAGAGGAAAAAGGCCTCAAGAAAGAAAGGGAGGTGGAGCAAATGGATTTCATGGCGAAGAAAGAGAAAAATTTCAAGTTGACCGAGATGTCCAGTTGCGCCGGCTGAGCGGCGAAATTCAGTCCTAAGGACCTGTCCCAGGTGCTGGGGCAGCTGCCGCCTATAATGGACCCCAATGTCCTTGTAGGCTCTTCAAATGCCGATGACGCGGGCGTATACAGGGTAAGCGATGAGTCGGCGGCCGTTCTTACGGTCGATTTCTTCACCCCGATCGTCGATGACCCGTATATGTTCGGGGCCATAGCCGCTGCAAACTCGCTTTCGGACGTTTACGCCATGGGCGCAAGGCCGGTGGTGAGCCTTAATGTGGCCATGTTTCCCGGCGACCCGGATTTTTTCCCTGTTTTGAAACAGATAATCCAGGGCGGGATAGACAAGATGGCCGAGGCGGGAGTGCCTATCATCGGGGGGCACACCATTAAGGACAAAGAGCCCAAATTCGGCTACACGGTCATGGGGCTTGTCCATCCGGACAGGATACTCGATAATTCGAAGGCCAGGGCTGGCGACGCCATCGTCCTCACGAAGCCCATAGGCACGGGGATAATCTCCACGGGCATCAAGTCCGGCCGGGTGGGGCAGGACGTCATCGATGAGTTCACAAGATCAATGGCGGCCCTTAACAGAAGGGCAAGCGAGATAATGGTGCAGGTAGGCGTGAGCACCGCAACCGACATCACAGGCTTTGGTCTGCTGGGCCACTTGAGCGAGGTCCTCTCGGCAAGCCGCGTGAAGGCAAACCTCTACGCGGGCCGTGTACCTTTTTTCAGTGAGGCTGAAAAGCTTGTCGCGCAGAATGTTGTGCCGGGCGGAACGATGGCTAACCTTAAAAACTATGAGTCTTTCGTAAAATGGGCAGGGGATGTGAGCGAGGTCCACAAGATACTGCTCAACGACGCGCAGACATCGGGCGGGCTTTTGATATTTGCGCCCCGGGAAAAACTGGGAACACTCTCGCGGTTGCTTGGGAAGGAAGATATCCTGGCGGCCCATATAGGCGATGTGGCCGAAGGGGAGTCGTTAACCGGAAGCAGAATAAATGTAGAGGCATGATGCCGGTCCTGCTTTATCTTTTTTTGGTTGCCGCGGGCGGACTGGGCGGGTTTCTTTCAGGGATGCTTGGCATAGGGGGCGGGATCATCATGTTCCCGCTTCTTCTGTATATGCCGGCCCTTTTCGGCTTGCCGCCCCTGGGGGTCAAGGGAATAACCGGGCTTACCATGACGCAGGGTTTCTTTGCGACGCTTACCGCAACCTTTTTTTACAGGAGGGAGCGGCTTATTAGCAGGGAACTCGTTCTTACGCTGGGGCTAGCCCTTTTTTGCTCTTCTCTGGCCGGCTCCCTGTTTTCAAAGGGGGTGGGCGACGGCCCGCTGCTTGAAATATATGGGGTTTTGGCTCTTTTTGCCGCCATAATGATGCTTGTCCCCCGCAGCTACGCGAGAGACGATATTTCAGGCGGGCAGGTGAGTTTCAATGGCCCCCTGGCCATCTTTTGCGGGGCCGCCACGGGCTTCCTGCTTGGCATGGTTGGGCAGGGCGGCGCTTTCATCATAATCCCGATCATGCTTTATATCCTTAAGATACCGTTGCGGGTGGCGCTGGGCAGTATGCTTGCCATCGGGCTTTTTTCTGCAACTGCGGGCATAGCCGGAAAGATAGCTACCGGGCAGGTCCGGTTCGGCCTGGCGGCGGCCCTTCTGGCCGGCGCGGTCCCTATGGCCTACCTTGGGGGAAAGGCCGGCAGAAAGGCGAACACGAAATTCCTCAGATGGCTCCTTGCCGGGGTCATTTCCGCTTCAGCGGTCTATATATGGGTGGATATCCTGGGAAAAGTCTACAAGTGAAGGTGAAAACAAAAACCGGAAAAGTAAAATGTTCCACGTGGAACAATGGTCAGGAAGAAGCGGTACTCCTTGAGATGTAATCATCTATTGTCCTTTTGTCCCGCTCCTGGAGGTTCAGGAACCTGATGCCGTAATGGAACATCCTCTCCTGCCTGACGACGCGGACTACCAGGCCCCTCGCCGTGATCCTTTCGATATCAGGGATAAAAAAAGAGGTTGAGATCTCGTCTCCCCTGGCAAGTATCTTTTCGGTCTCAAGCAGCAGCCCTGAAACGCTTACGTTGCAGGTGCTGCCAAAGAACGGTTCCTGGCCGAAGGAGCCGATGACTCTGGCCTTTATCAAAACCCTCAAATCTTTTCTTTCGTGAACGTCTATGAGCCACGCAACCTTCTCCAGGAGTCTCCGGGAGTCTATGGGGCGGGTAATATAATCGTTAGCCCCGCAGGTCGCGCACCTTTCAAGATCCGCCCTCCTGAGGCTGGTTATCATTATGATGGAGACGTGCTTCAGGTCCGGAGTTTTCCTTATCTCCCTTGCCAGTTCGTCGCCAGGCATGTCCGGGGTGTTCAGGTCAGCAAGGATGAGGTCCATTTTATTCAAGCGGTGTATCTCAAGGGCGTCAAGGCCGGATTTTGCCGTGAATATCTCGAAATCCTCCCGGGCCAGAATGGTTTTTTCCTCCCGGATGAAGGGGTTAAGGCCGTCTGCGATCAGTATCTTTTTCATGCCGGCACGCATTTCATACCGGCACACATTGTAGCAAAAAGGCCGGTTAAAATGGTAACTTTATTGCTATATCTTCATGCGCCGCACCCGTGCTAAAATAATTCACCGATTTGGGGGGAGTTGTTAGCGGTTTTTTTTCCTGCGGAGTAAAAGAAAAGAAAAGAAAAAGAAAAAAACTGAAAATGCTTATGGATAAGACCATTGCCATAGTTAACCAGAAAGGCGGGGTGGGCAAGACGACCACCGCCGTAAACCTGGCGGCCTCCATGGCCCTTGCCGGGGTAGACATCCTTCTTATCGATGCGGACCCGCAGGGGAATTCAACCAGCGGGCTGGGACTCCAAAAAGATCCCCCCGGCCTTTATGACATCTTCTCCGGAAAACTTGGCATAGAGGAGACCATAAAGCCCGCCCCACAGGACAGGCTCTGGGTCGTGTCCTCCACTATAGACCTTCTGGGGGCGGAGATAGAGCTTGCCGGCCGGGCCGGGGCCGAGCGAATCCTTTCCGATGCCCTTTCCACGGTAAGAAACCGGTTCAGGTATATCATAATAGACTGTCCGCCATCCCTGGGGCTCCTTACGCTTAACGCCCTGGTGGCCGCGCAGTCCGTGCTCGTGCCCGTGCAGTGCGAATATTATTCACTGGAGGGCATCGGCATGCTGTCCCACACGCTGTCGCTTGTCCGGGGGTCTTACAATCCCTCTCTTGAGCTGGACGGCGTGCTTTTGACCATGTACGATCCAAGGAACACGCTTACCAGGCAGGTTGAGGCCGAATTGAGGGAGCATTTCAAGGGGAAGGTCTACTCAACGGTCATCCCCCGCAACATTGCCCTGGCCGAGGCCCCAAGCCACGGCAAGCCTGCCATCTTGTACGACGCCCGCTCAAAAGGGGCGCAGAGCTATCTTGCACTTGCAAAGGAGTTTTTTTTAAGGAATGAAAACTGCACTCGGACGGGGAATTGAGGCCCTCCTGCCCAAGTCGGGCATGGAAGCCGTTGAGATCGACATAGAGCGGGTGGCCGCATGGGCGGACCAGCCAAGGAAGCGTTTTTCCGAAGAGGGTCTGAAGGAGCTTGCGGCCTCGATAAAGGAAAAAGGGGTGCTGCAGCCCCTTCTTGTATGCCCCATAGGGGACGGGACTTTCAGGCTCATCGCCGGGGAGCGGAGGCTTCGCGCCGCCAGGCTGGCGGGGTTGAAACGTGTGCCCGCGGTACTTAAAAGGACCGCCTCGCAGGATTCCCTGGAGATAGCCCTCATAGAAAACCTCCAGCGTGAGGATTTAAACCCGGTGGAGACCGCCCAGGCGCTTGACAGGCTTCAGAAGGAGTTTTCCCTTACGCACGAGGCGCTGTCGGGGAGGCTGGGAATGGAGCGCACCACCATCACGAATCATCTGCGCCTGCTGAAACTGCCGGAAGAGGTCAGGGCTCTTTTGGCGGACGGGAAGCTTTCGATGGGCCATGCCAAGGTGATTTTGGGTATTGATTCTCAATCTCAACAAGCCGGGATGGCGGCCAGGACGGTGAACGAAGGGCTTTCCGTGCGGGAACTGGAAAGACTTATAAAGGCCAAAAACCCCGTCTCTGACTCAAAAAAGGGCCGCAAAAAGACGGGCCTGGCGGACCCTAACGTTCTGGACCTGGAAGACCGGCTTTCAAGATCTTTAGGCACCAAGGTGCGGGTGAAGCACAAGGGCAAGAAAGGCGGCTCGCTCCATATAGAGTATTACAGCCTGGAGCAGCTGGAAGGGCTCCTGGAGAAGATGCTCTAGGTTTTTTTTTTTTGTTTGGGTCATCAAGGGATTTTTTGGTGTGGGGCGGACGCATTCGCTCCTTGTATGTTTCCCTGGCTTTTTTGCTTTTCTGCCTTAGTTTTTTTCGTTTCTCTGTCTTACGTCTCGAAACCCGAGACTCGGCCCTCCGGATGGCCGTGTCTCTTTCTTTCAAGCTCGGCTATCACCTGCGCCCCCAGCAGAAGTATCAGTGAGGCCGCCTCTATGCCAAGCAGGGCAACCACCGCCGTTGCGAATGAGCCGTATATCAGGTTGACCATGGAGAGGGTTGAATAATACCAGACGAGAAGGCGGCGGGTCGCCTCCCAGAGGACAGTTGCGGTTATTCCCCCAACGATGGCGTGGCGAAATGTCATCCTGCCTACGGGCATGACCAGGTAGACGGAGGTCAGCATGAATATCTCCCCTATGACGCCAAGGGCATAAAGCGCCACCGCGTATGCGCTGCCTGACTGGAGGCTCCACCCAAGGAACACCGGGTGCCTGCTCTGGAGGGCCTGCACCGCCCCCGCTATGAAAGAGACGACAGAGACCCCCAGACCAAGGAAAAAGATGTATACGTACGGGATGATCGCAGAGACCATGAAGTGGCGCCGTTTCGTTCTCACCCGGTGGAAAAAGATCACGGACATGGCGTTTTCAAGTACCGTGAAAGCCACGGAGCTGAAAAAAACCATTATCAGGAGCCCTACCAGGCTCATAACCTTTCCGTGGGCCACAAATATGCGCACCTCGGCAGTCAGCGTTGCTGCGTATCCGGGGATGAGCATGTCTAAAAATGTGGAGAGCGTACGGTACAGCTGCTGTTCCCCCACAATGTGCGAAAGCCCTATCAGGGCCAGGATAGACATGGGCACAATGGAAAGCAGGGTGTAGTAGGCAAGGGCGCCCCCAAGAAGAAGGCCCTGGTTCCGCTTGAACCCGGAGACAACGCGGAAGATGAAACTGAAAAGCTCCCTCAGCCATCCACGGACATCTTTGAGCCAAACATACATTTTCAGTGAAAAGGGGCTCAGTAAATGAGCGCCCCGTAAAAGCGGGCCGGTCCCGGGCTTTTTATATTTTTCCTTTTTGGGCATTTTTCTGTTTTTTGTCAGAGGGAAAGGGGGATCTTTTTCTTTATTTTTTTGTCCGTCTTTGCCGGAAATTATTGTCTTTAACAAACTGTTACCACCAAACGCAAATAATGTCCACCCGTTCACCCATGTCTGCCCTGAATTCATCCGTGCCAAAAAGAAACCGCAGACTGCCCGCAGCGCAAGTTATCACTTTGGGCAAAAGGTGATACAATGGGCAGTTAGGAGGAAGAAAAAATGCCAGAGCTGGATGTAGACGGTAAGAAGGTTAGCGTGGACGCAGACGGATTTCTGGTGAATTACGAGGACTGGGATGAGAAAGTCGCCCGCGTCCTGGCCGGAAAGGCAGGCATAAAGGAGCTTGCCCCCGGAATGCTGGACGCCCTCAAGTTCATGCGCGAGTATTACAGCCGCTACAAGTTCTTCCCGATCATCCGCGCAGTGTGCAAAAACGTGCACAAGCCAAAAGACTGCATAACCGAGGATTTCATCGATCCTGCAACCGCATGGAAGCTGGCCGGCCTGCCCAACCTTGGAGAGCAAATGGACATATTCGAGTACGGGCCCCCGAACTAAGAATATTTACATTAATGACTAAAAAAAGCGGCCGTATGTATTTTAAGGATAAAATTCAGGCCGGTTAATGGAGACCCGCTTTTTGCGTTTTTTTGACCTCTTGACAGGGATTAATCCAATCTGTTTTACTTTCCTGACAGTCTTTTTTGTATGTTTAAGGACTTATTTAAAAAAATGATTTTGCACTCCGGCAAAAGACCTGGCCTTAATAAAAGGCTTATTTTAATATTTTTGGCACTGTGGACGGCTTATGCCGTGTCCCCGGTATTTGCATGGGCGGCGGTCACGTCCTCCGGACGGCTTGAGAAAAGCGGCCCTAATATATATTTCTGCGAGCTGGTTTGCAAGAGGCACATAACCGGGAAAAAGAGCCCCGGTTTAATGGTGCTTTGCAACAAGCAGCGGGCCAACAAGAAAGAAGAGCCGTTGATCGCGCCGGTGCCTGAAGGCGGCCCTTCGGCTGTAAGAGCGGCCTCCGAATGGCAATCCTTTTCCCACGGAAAAGTAAGCCAGTGCCTTTGCCGGGAAGTTAATACCCGCCGTGACCTCATGTCCATATATCTGACACATTCTCCGCCAGGGGTCTGATCTTCTTTGCCGGGGAGGTATGTATTCTTACCTTTTTAAATTTTTGCTTAAAATCGATAAAAACGGAAAAAGAAAAAGTTTAAACAACAAAAAGGAGACGAAATGAAAAAGGCGATTTTGATATTGGCGGCATTAGGGTTTATTGCGGCAGGATGCTCGCACGCCGTGAAGCAGAGCCCTGAACAGGCAGCACAGGCGGCAGCTCCCCAGAAGGCCGTGCAAAAGGCCCCGGCGGAGAAAAAACTGAATCCCGCCAGCACGGAAAATGTTACCGGCAAAACGAACGAGGCCAAGCAGCAAGCCGCCGTTGTGGCAGCGGAGAAGAAGATCGGCGATATACATTTCGCCTTTGACAAGTACAGCCTGAACGCGGACGCAAAAGACAAGCTCCATAAGCTTTCGGACCTCCTTCTGAAAAACTCCAATGCAAAGGTGATGATCGAGGGCCGCTGCGATGAGCGCGGAACAGAGGAGTACAACCTGGCCCTTGGCGACAAGAGGGCTAATGCGGCCAAGAATTACCTCATGGCCCTTGGGGTGCCGGCAAGCCAGCTTTCTACCGTCAGCTACGGCAAAGACAAGCCCCTCTGCACCGAGCACAGTGAGAAGTGCTGGTCCATGAACAGAAGCGACCACTTCTCCTACTAGGCAGGAAAGAAAAACATACCAAGTGGGGAAGGCCCTCCCGCGCCAAAGAAAAAAGGCGCAGGAGGGCCTTCCTGTTTTTTCCGCCGCCGGGTTTGGCGGCTTCCGCATTGTGTTGCCATTCACGCAAGGTTTTACCTTGCAATTCCCTGTAGCTTGCTACTGTAGTGTCTCATAGACGACTGGTGTTTACTCCCAGTGGGAGAGGGGTTAGGGTGGGAGAGTCCTGGGCCTTGGTTTTTAATTTTGATACCCTGCAGCTTGCCCTGGGGTGCTTCATTGCTCCGGCCAGGCGTTCCAAACGGATGAGCAATAGTGATATCATAGGAGCGAAGAAAATAAAGAAAAGACGGTTTTTTATTAAAAAAGAAAAAGGAAGAGATCGGGGAGAGCGTTTTTATGCAATTGAAGATCGGTGTAATGGGTTCGGCTTCCGGGGACATCCCCAAACGGTATCTGGATACCGCCTACAGACTTGGCCGTTCGATCGCCCAAAACGGCTGCATAACCATCACCGGGGCCTGCCCCGGGCTTCCCCTCGATGCGGCCAGGGGGGCAAAGGACGCGGGGGGCATGGTGGTGGGCATCTCCCCGGCCCTGAGCGAGTGGGAGCATGTGCACCGTTATCACTCGCCGGTGGAGTTTCACGACCTGCTCATATATACGGGAAGCGGACTTATGGGCCGCGAGGTGGTGAACATAAGGACCTCCGATATCGTGATTATAATCGGCGGCCGGTCCGGCACTCTGGGGGAGTTCTCGATAGCCTATGACGAGGGCAAGCTGATCGGTGTGGTGCTTGGCACGGGCGGCATAACCTCGGAGATCAAATACATCCTGAGGGTCATAAAAAAGAAGACGGGCTCAAAGGTGCTTCATGACGAAGACCCGGAAAAGCTGGTCAGGAGCCTCCTTTCATACTACACAAGCAAACATTTCATGCGCCCGAGCGTCCATACGCATTTCGTGGTGCAGAATAACCATGATGCCGGCGGCCCTGCTGCCCCGGAAAAAGGGGAATCCGTTTAGTTAGAAACCCGCTTCAAAATTGATTCTATTTGAAAATAGGCCCTTGTATTTAGTTAGAACGTTTGTTTTTGCTCAGGTAAAACGTTTCGTGCCGCCCCTTTGTCTCAGGACCACATAAGTGGCCCCGAGACCCCCGTCGCAGTCCCTGGCCGAAGCGTAGGCCAGGACGTGTTTTCTGAAAGGGCCTTGCAGCCATTTCCTCAGCGCTTCTTTAAGCACCGGCCCGCCTGGCGAACGGAGCCCCCTGCCGTGGATAACCTTTACGCAGAAGGCCTTTTCCCTTATGGCTTCCCGGAAGAAAGCTTGCAGGGCATCAAGCGCTTCCTCCCTGCTCATGCCATGCAGGTCGATATATTCCCTAACTGCAAACTCCCCCCTGTGCAGGCGCCTTGTAATATCAGGGCCTGCGCCGGGACCGGCCCATTCGATATACTCGCCTGTCTGCTCAAGGACTATCTTTTTTTTGCCGGATACCAGTTCCTCCAGAAGAACCATTGGGTCCCCGTTCAAATCCTGCCTGGGCTTCTGAGGTCTCCGCACAGGCGCACCGCTTTCCGTAAAAGCACCGCTGAATTCCTTTATCTCCCTGACGCCGGCCATTGCCTCCAGGAACACCTCCCGTTCCGTTTTTTTATCTTCCCGCCCCTCTTCCCGCGACGGCTCGCCGCAAACGGGCTCATCCTTCTTGGCGTCTCTGTGTTTTTCCCTGGGTTTACTGCTGGGTTTTGCGTCCCTGGAGGCGCTTTTTAAAAACTCCTTCAGGGACTCAAAGGGGGTGAAAAAAAGGGAGGGCGTTTTCATTTCTCAGTCCTGCACATCCAAAAAATTTTTGTTTTTTTATTTTTACTTTTTTGTTTTTATCGCTGCCTTCCGGCCTTCTTTATTATAAATAAACGGCCCGCAAAATATAGACTGGCCAGACCTGAAAGGCCGGGCCCCTTATGGAGCCATTAATAAATTTGACTTGATTCGGTTTCCTCCCCGCGTGTACATTAGTATATGATAGGGAGTCCATTTCTTAATAATGGGCTTAAGAACGGGCCGGGAACGGGCCGCTTGCCATTTCCGGATGTTTTATTTTATTTGATTTTTGACTTTTTGCTTTTGGGACGGAGGAAAAAATGAAAGTTCGGGATCTTCTTAAATCGAAGGGGCAGGGAATCATTTCGATGGATGTCAGCGCTTCCGTGGACGACGCTGTAAAGGCCATGAACGCCAGGAAGATAAGCTCTCTTGTCGTGACGGAGGAGGGCAACCCGGTTGGGATATTTACGGAGAGAGATGTGATAAAAAGCTACGTGGCTTCGGGAGGCAGGAGCTTCCGGAGCATCAGCCTGAGGCAGGCCATGACGCGGGACCTGATCGTGGCCGAGGCCGCCGAGGATCTGCAGGCAACGATGGCCGTTATGATACAGGAGAACATAAGGCACCTTCCGGTAACCGATGAAGGCGTCCTGATAGGGATGCTTTCGGCAAGGGATGTCATACAGGCCCATATCGGCAAGCTCAAGGCAGAGATACACCACCTGAAGGACTATATCGCCGGCGCCTGATCCTGGGCAGCCTCGCTGCCCGGAAAGAGCAAAAAACAAAAAACGGTCTGCCGGTTTTTCCTGTCCCCTCATCTTCTTTCGTGTCTTATTGCGCCTCATGCCTTTCTCATGTGCCATAAAAAATTTTCTCGTTAGCGGTCTTCGCTCTCTGTATAATTGGGGCATGGAAAGGGCCATAAAAAAAGGCGCTCTTCAAAAATACTTTCATGCCTCCGGAATGGGAGAGGTCCTTGAAATGAGGCCCCTGGGCAGAGGGGTGCACGGCGAGGGCTGGCTCATCCGGGCTAAGGGGGCCGGGGGCACGGAGGAGTTCGTCATAAAATCCGTAAGGCCCAACGGGCTTGGGCACGACTATCCTTCCGACCGGGCTGGCCTGTTCCTTTTGGCTCTGGATACCTATAATTCCCTGCCAAACCACGTAAAGGCCCTGGATGTTCTGGACCTGCGCGCTGACGGCTCGCTCCGGTCCGTGGGGGGCGGTAAGGAATACTACCTTCTTATGAAGAGGGCGGCCGGGAAAAGCTATTTCGAGGACCTGGACTTGCTGGCAGGGAAAAAAGCGCTCGGCCCGGGGGACCGTCAAAAGATAACCCGCCTGACTTCCTGCCTGGCGGAGATCCATTCTCTGAGGAAGGCCTCAAAGGATCTCTATCTGAGGAAACTGAGAGACATCATAGGGCACGGGGAATGCCTCATGGGCGTGTTCGATTCCTATCCCAGGGGAGTGGTGCCTCCGGTCCGGATGGCGGAGATAGAGAAAAAATGCATAGACTGGCGCGCCAGGCTGAAGGGGAAGGCCCATTTTTACCGGAGGCTGTGCCGCATCCACGGGGATTTCCACCCAGGAAACATCTGGTTTCATGAGAGACCCGCCGTGGCTGGCTTCGCAGGTAAGAAAAAGCAAAGATCATATCTTGAGTTTACGCTTCTGGACAGGAGCCGCGGCCCCTGGGGCGAGGCGGCCGATGACCTGACCGCCCTGGCTATAAATTTTATTTTCTACTCCATCCAGAGGCATGGTAAGGTGCAGGGGGCCTGCCTCGAGGCGCTAAAAATGTTTTTTGGGAAATACATAGGTCTCACGGGGGATGAGGCTGTTTTGGGCTTGGTTGCGCCATTTTTTGCCTTCAGGGGTGTGGTGGTGGCAAACCCGGCATTTTACCCCCGCCTGGGGGATGAGGGGCGTAGCCTCATCTTCCGGTTCATCCATAGGGTGCTCGATTCCCCGGTTTTTGAACCTGAAAGAGTGAACGATTACATCTCTTCATAGAATATTCATATTTATGTTTTACTTTTGATAAGATTTAGAAAAATCAGAGAAAAAAGAAAAGAAAAAAAAGTTCCTCAGCCGGAAATAAAAAAAATCCCTTAAAAAAAGGAGGGCATGGCGGTGAAATCCAAGACTAAATATGTTATCGCGGCTACCAGCCTTATCATCATGGGCCTGATCGCGGGCCTGGTTTTATCTTCCACTCTTAACATCAACACCAATGTGTACAGTCAGGAATACAAGGTGCCGGAACAGGCAGTGAAAACCCTTACCCAGGTAAGCGATGCCATGGCGGACCTGGCGGCGGTTGTAAAACCCTCCGTCGTGAACATATCCACGGTAAGCATCGTCAAGACGAAAGGCGTTGAGAACCCTTTTTTCAATGACCCTTTTTTCAGGCAATTTTTCGGCAACCAGTTCCAGCAGCCGCAGGAACGCAAGCAGCTGAGCCTGGGCTCCGGCGTCATTGTGGACCCGAACGGCATAATACTCACCAATAACCATGTCGTGAAGGGCGCCCAGAGGATCACCGTCACGATCAACCAGAACACGTACAAGGGCAAGGTCATCGGCGCGGACGCGAAGACGGACCTGGCGGTGGTCAAGATAAACGCCACCGGGCTGCCCGCGATAAAATGGGGCGATTCGGACAAGCTCCGGGCCGGCGACACCGTCCTTGCCATAGGGAGCCCGTTTGGCCTGACCCAGACGGTTACCTCCGGCATAGTTAGCGCCGTGGGCAGGGCCAACGTGGGCATAGCCGCTTATGAGGATTTCATCCAGACGGACGCGGCCATAAACCCGGGCAACTCCGGGGGAGCGCTTGTGAACGCCAGGGGCGAGTTGGTGGGCATCAACACCGCCATATTCAGCACCACCGGGGGATATGAGGGGATAGGCTTTGCGATCCCGAGCGACATGGCCAAGGTGGTTATGAACGACCTTATAAAGACGGGACGCGTCATACGCGGGTGGCTTGGGGTCTGGATACAGCCCGTGAACAGCGATCTGCAAAAGCAGTTCGGCCTCAAAAACAAGCAAGGCGCCCTGGTCTCTGATTTTGTCGAGGGGAGCCCCGCCAGGAAAGCCGGAATGGAGCGAGGCGACTTCATAGTGGAGTATAACGGGAAGAAGGTCACCGATCCCAATGAGCTCAGGAACATGGTCGCCAATACCGCCCCCGGGACCTCCGTGCCCATAACAGTGATAAGGTCCGGCCAGCGCGTTACGCTTAGCGTGAAGATAACCGAGCAGCCAAAAGAAACAGCCAAGGCGGAGGCGCCGGTCCTTGAGAACGCCTTAAGCGGGGTCGACGTGCAGGACATCACGCCCGGGGTTAGAAGCGAACTCAGCCTTCCGGCAAGGATAAAGGGAGTGGTTGTCACCAGGGTTGCGGAGGAAAGCCCGTCCAGCGATGTGCTTAACGCCGGAGACGTTATCATGGAGATAAACCACGTGAAGGTCAATAACGTAAAGGCCTATCTCAGCCAAGCCCGCAAGATCACCAAGGGCAAAAGCGCGCTCCTTCTCGTTTGGAGACGCGGCTCGGTCTTCTATGTGACGGTTTCCATGCAGTAGGCAGGAAGACATTAAAAAAATAAAAAGGGGGGCTCGAATGAAAGCCCCCTTTTTTATTTTTTGTTTTTTTGTCTTTATATTTTTTTGGCCAGATCGAATGCCAGTGTGATGGCCGCCCCGACCAGCGCGGCTTCTTCTTTGCTCATCGCGCCCAGGGTCCCGCGTCTTTCCGTCATTCTTCTGAAATGCGTGAAGTCCGTAGGCACCGCCTCGGTGTCTATCAGATAAGCGATCCCCCGGATGATCTCGCGTACTCTTTCCGGAGATTTTATATCTCCTTCCAGTTTGGCAAAATACTGGACCTTGATCTTGGCCCTGGTTACATCGTAAGCAACGTCCTTCACGCGATGAAGCGCCAGGATCGTGTAATCGCCCAGGGCTTGCCAGAATAATTCGTCATACCCTTGCCAATTGGGCATTGAGAAGCGCATAAACGCAGCCCTTTTCCTTCCAAGCTGCGGAACGTATTTTTCGAGCGTGACAACGAATTTTTCAAGCTTCTCTTTGTCTATCTGATCGATCATCTCGTACAGTCTGCGGCGCTGTTGCCTGCGCAGGAGCTTCCCGGCCTGCTCCAATACATCCCCCTGGCCGGGGCGCGAGACTAATTTCTGGAGGAAATTGTACGTGGGCTCATCCATTGGCGTTTTTTGTTTTTTCCCCTTTGGATTTTTTAGAAAAATACGGCCTGTTTACCAAAATTCCACAGGATGGCCTTGCCGCTGGCTTAATTCTATCAGGAAAAAACATCGCCTGAAAGCAAATGGCCATAAGGCATTTTCCCCGGCAGCTTGAGGGATAAGGGGACGTCATCCTCTTTTTTGGGTTTTCTTAAAAAAGAAGAGGGAGGGGCATTGATGCCCTCCCTCTTCTTTCATTTTTGCTTGCTGCCTGTTGTTGTACTTTTTTTTAGTACATGCCTTCCATGCCGCCGCCGGGCATTGCGGGCATCTTCGCCTTCTCTTCCTCCGGAAGGTCGGTTATCATCACCGCGGTGGTAAGCAGCAGGGCGGCAACGGATGCCGCGTTCTGCAGGGCAAAGCGCGTGACCTTTGTGGGGTCTATGATGCCCTCTTTTATCATGTCCACATACTTTTCGATGTTGGCGTCAAAGCCGCTGTTTGCGTCCTTGGATGCCTTCACCTTCTCGACCACGACGGAGCCTTCAAGCCCCGCGTTGTTGACGATCTGCTTTATGGGCTCCTCGATCGCCTTCTTTATTATGTTGACGCCGATCTGCTGGTCGTGGCTCGTCATCTTGAGCTTCTCCAGAGCGGAGATGCAGCGCAGCAGGGCAACGCCGCCGCCGGGCACTATGCCCTCTTCAACGGCCGCCCTGGTGGCATGGAGGGCGTCCTCCACGCGGGCCTTCTTCTCCTTCATCTCGGTCTCGGTGGCCGCGCCCACGTTGATGACGGCAACGCCGCCAACGAGCTTGGCCAGGCGCTCCTGGAGCTTTTCCCTGTCATAGTCGGAGGTGGTCTCCTCTATCTGGGCTTTTATCTGCTTCACTCTGCCCTGGATCTGGGCCGCGTCACCGGCGCCCTCGACGATGGTGGTGTTCTCCTTGTCGATGGTCACTTTCCTTGCGCGCCCGAGGTCCGTTATTTTCACGTTCTCAAGCTTGAGGCCCACTTCCTCGGCTATGACCTGCCCGCCCGTAAGGATGGCGATGTCCTCCAGCATGGCCTTGCGCCTGTCGCCAAAGCCCGGGGCCTTGACTGCGGAGACCTGCAGCGTGCCGCGCAGCTTGTTTATGACCAGGGTGGCCAGCGCCTCGCCCTCAACGTCCTCGGCCACTATGAGCAGGGGCTTACCCATCTTTGCGATCTGCTCCAGTATGGGAAGCAGGTCCTTCATGCTGGAGATCTTCTTGTCATGGATGAGGATGTAGCCGTCGTCGATGACCGCCTCCATCCTGTCAGGATCAGTTATGAAATACGGGGATATGTAGCCGCGGTCAAACTGCATGCCTTCAACCACATCCAGGGTGGTGGCCATGCTCTTGGCCTCCTCCACGGTTATAACGCCGTCCTTGCCGACTTTATCCATGGCCTCGGCGATCAGCTCGCCTATGGAGGGGTCGTTGTTGGCGGAGATGGTGCCTACCTGGGCGATCTCTTTTTTGTCCACAACGGGCTTTGAGAGTTTTTTGAGCTCCTCGATAACGAGCTCAACGGCCTTGTCGATGCCCCTTTTTATGTCCATCGGGTTTGCGCCCGCAACTACGTTCCTGATGCCCTCGCGGAGCACGGCATACGCCAGAACGGTTGCCGTGGTCGTGCCGTCACCTGCCGCATCCGAGGTCTTGGAGGCCACTTCCTTTACGAGCTGTGCGCCCATGTTCTCCCACGGGTCCTTGAGCTCTATCTCCTTTGCCACCGATACGCCGTCCTTCGTGATGGTGGGAGCGCCAAATTTCTTGTCCAGTATCGCGTTTCTGCCCTTCGGGCCGAGCGTGGCCTTCACCGCGTCGGCCAATATGGTTACGCCCCGCAGAAGGGACTGCCTTGCGGGCTCATCAAATAAAAGTTGTTTTGCCATTCCTTTAAATATCCTCCTTTATGTTTTAAATCCGGTCTTTTTATTTTTTTACTTTTTACTTTTTGCGGCAAAAGCAGAAAGGAATTTATCTATCCTTCCACTATCCCCAGAACGTCCTCTTCCTTGATGATGAGGTACTCTTTGTCCTCCATCTTCACCTTGGAACCCGAATACTTGTCAAAAAGTACCGCGTCCCCTACCTTTATCTCCTTCACCTCAGACCCTACCGCCTCGACTTTGCCTTTCTGCGGCTTCTCTTTCGCCGTGTCAGGCACGTAGAGGCCGCCCTTGGTCTTTTCCTCCTCTTCCGCGTAGCTTACGAACACCCTGTCCTTTAAAGGCTTGAATTTCATCCGTTTTCTCTCCTTTCCTGGTTTTAGGTTTTAATTCAAAAAAAAATTATCACCTGTTTTTCTTGTTAGCACTCATATTTAGTGAGTGCTAAAAAATATATAACAATATGGGGGTTCAGGCAAGAGCATAAAGAGGGCCCATTTGGGTAAATAATGGATAATAATCCATGATTTCGCTATTTATCTTTTTTTTTCGAAAAAAATCTCTTTTAAAGGTTTTGCCGGCGCATATTTTTTGACAACCACGGCACGTCTCTGGTATAGAAATAGTCAGATGGCAGGCATCCTTAAAATCATCTCCCCCTATTTCAGCCACGAGGGTTACTACATACTTTTTTTAATGACCTTTCTTGAGACCGCCCTTTTCTTTGGTTTCATCGTGCCTGGCGAAAGCATTGTGGTCATTTCCGGGCTTCTGGCCTCGAAAGGGGTGCTGGACCTTGGAAACGTCGTTTTGATAGCCTCGGCTGGAGCGATACTCGGGGACCAGACCGGCTACGTGATAGGCCGTGAATTCGGGCAGAAGCTCATTGCCAGATACGGCGGCAGGATATTTTTGAAAACAGCGTACATCGCGGAGACCGAGAGTTTTTTTAAAAGGCACGGGGGCAAGACAGTTTTCCTGGGAAGGTTTGCCGCATGGCTCAGGGCCATGTCCCCATTTGTGGCTGGCTCGTCGCGGATGAGCTACCCTAAATTTGTTTTTTTCAACGCCGCAGGCGGGTTGGTATGGGCGGCGGGATACTCCCTTTTGGGCTATCTGGTGGGTGACAGCTGGGAGCAGATAAGGCGTTACTTGGGGGAAGCCGGCCTCTTTGTGCTCATAACGGGTGCCGCGCTGTTTTTCATCCTGCGGCTTTTCAGCAGGAAGAAACACCTGCTTATCCAACGGCTGGACTGGCTGGACAAAACACTTTCGGCCCAGGTGCCAATGACCTGGGGGTTCCTGAAAGCGCGTCTGGACGCGGGCAGGTGGTGGGGACTGCGGCTTACAGTGGCGCTGTCTTCCATTTTCATTGCCTTTCATACCTTTGGCGAGATAATCGAAAGCCAGACGAGAAGGGGGCTCCTTTACCGCCTGGACCTGAAGTCGGCCGCCTTCATAAAAAGCATTGAGAGCCCTGGCTTTGCCAGGGCCATGACCCTGGCCTCGAACATACTGGATTTCTACGTCATAGCGGCCGCAGCGGCCGCGCTTGGCCTCTTTCTACTCTTGAAGAAAGACTGGTGGCGGCTTTATGCTTTTATGCTGGCCGCGGGCGCGGGGGCGCCCCTGTTATTTCTTTTGAAAATAGGGGTGAGCCAAAGGCGGGGGTTTACCTTCAGGTTCCCAAGCGGCTATGCCTACAGCAGCATAATAATCTTTGGTTTTTGGGCCTATACCGGCTGGGTAAGTTTTTTTACGGCAGGGGGAAAAGAGGAACATAGAAAAAGAAGGAAGGTTTTCAGGGCAACCGTCCTCTTTTTTGCCGCGGCCCTGTCGCTTCTGGTGGGGGCAAGCAGGATCTACTGGGACGTTCACTGGCTTACCGACGTGCTTGCCGGGTATGCCGCGGGCTTTGCCTGGCTTGCGCTGAGCATAGTCATTGTAAGGACGATAGAGGAGAGCGTAACAAGGAAGTGACACTTGCGATCTGATCCTATCTGGGAAAACCCCTTCCTCTTCTCCTGGGTATCATTAATTTAATTAAAAGCAGCCCGCAGATGAATCCGCCCACATGGGCGAACCAGGCTATCCCCCTGAGGCCTCCCAGCACCCCATTTAAAAACTGAAGGAACGCCCATAGGCCTATCACCACAAGGGCCGGAAGTTTAATGATCTGGACAAAAATGCCAAGAAAGATGATCGTATAGACCTGCGCTCCCGGGAAAAGGAGGATGTACGCACCCAGCACTCCCGATATCGCGCCGGAGGCCCCTATCATCGGCATGATCGAGGTGGGGTCGGTAAAGGCGAAGGAGTACGCGGCCACCACGCCGCACAGAAGATAAAAGACAATGAACCGTAGGTGGCCCACCCTGTCCTCTATGTTGTTGCCGAATATGCCAAGGTAAAGCATGTTGCCGGCGATATGCAAAAAACCGCCGTGGATGAACATGGAGGTGAACACGGAGACCAGGGGGTTTACAGGCTGCAGGGAGTGCATGGTGAGAAGGCTGACCGGAATGGCGCCGTATCTTAAGGCGAATTTTTCCAGGCCGCCAGGGTAAAAGAGCTCATATATGAAGACCAGGCAGTTGGCCGCGATTATGCCGAACGTCACATACGGGGTTGTGGTTGTAGGGTTGTCATCCTTGTAGGGAATCAACGCCCGCCACCTCTATGCCTTCCCTCCAAAGGAGCTCCGCGGTGACGCCCCTTCCGGGCCGCTTCCCGCTCCCGAAGGTTCCGGCTTCTTCGCGCACACGGCAATGCCCTCCGCAGTTCTCACGGCAATGAACATAGCCTGTACCGCATGAGGGGCTTCCATCCTTAAGGATGGCCTTTTTTATGCCGTAGGCCCTCGCCATACGGAGGGTTTCCTGCGCACCCCTGACAAGCGCGGCTTTAAAGGCCTCCGGATCAGGGGGCAGGCCGATCCCTTCCGCCGCCATGCAGACCCCACCTGTGCCATCCAAAACGGACGAGCCGTCGCCGGAAGAAAACTCTACGGGGGGCCTTGGCGTCGGGAGCCCGCCAAGCTGCTCAGGGCAGACGGGCAGGGCCATCCCGGAGGAAACGAGTTTTCTAACCCGCTCATCCAGGCAGTTGGTTCCGTCATATCTTGTATTGAAACCGGCAAGGCAGGCGCTTACCAGGTACATTGGAAAAATTATATCACAGGGGGAAATTGCCGGTTTTCATGCTGGAAAGGGGTAGGAACAGCACGGCTTTTTTAATTTAAAACATGCTAGATTAGACAACTTTCATGAAACGGCTGGGCGCGCTCATTTTTTTGACGGTTTTCCTTAACTCCTGTGTCGTCGCGGAGGTCCCGTATTACGTCACCAAGGACGCTGTTAAAGGCAGCATATGGACGGTGAAGACAGGCTGCAAGGCGGCCGCGGGCACCGTGGTGTCTGTCTATAAGATAGGAAAATTCACCTTCAACGTCGTCAAGGCTCCGATCGAATGGCCGCTCACCCATGGCGAAATAAAATCCATAGGCGGCCTGCCCCCCAAGGAGGCCATACGCACTGGAAGGGTCAGGACCGAGCCTTATGTGGTTGACGGCAAAACTTACCGGCCCATGAGCTTAAAAAAGGCCAGGACATACGATCAGACGGGCCTGGCCTCCTGGTACGGCTACGAAACCGTAAGGCAGCATAAGGGGGCGATGACGGCTGACGGAGAGGTCTTCAATCCCAACTGGCTTTCGGCCGCCCACAAGTACCTTCCCCTGCCCTGCTACGTGAGGGTAACCAACCTGGAAAACGGGCGGCAGATAATAGCAAGGGTAAACGACAGGGGGCCGTTCCCCGCAAAGGGAAACCCGCAGGCGGGCAAGCGGATAATAGACTTAAGCATGGGTGCTGCCAAAAAACTTGGCTTCTATAAAAAGGGCATCGCAAGGGTGCGGGTGCAGACGATAAGCGCGGCGGATGCCCCCCAAATTATTAAATAAAAATACGGAAAACAGGAACTACCAGAATTTGGGTACCTTTATGCCTCCAGGCAGTGTGACCTTGTTTTGTTCCCTGTTTTCCTCCGTGGTTTTTGTTTTTTTGCTTTCCCCTTCGGAGGAAGGTCTGTTGCTTACATCGCTTTTCCCATGGAACAGCCCGGATGAGAAACCGAAAGTGGGCATTTTCCTGTAGCCCGCCGGTATTTCAAAGAGCGAATCCGGCTGGCTGCCCGTCTTTATATCCTTATAAATGACCATCCATTTGCCCTTCTCATCCGATACCTTTACCGGGACCTGCAGCCCCTTGTCTATCCAGGAGTACAAAACGCCTGTCCTGCCTTCGTAGTCGTACTCGATCCGGTATTTTTTAGCCACCCTGCCCTCAACGCTCTCTTCCCCCAGGTAAGTCCTTTTGACCTCGCCTTTCATCTTCTTTGCGGTGGCCATGTCCTCAGGCTTGATGGGGCGCTCCATATACGTTTTTTGTTCCGGCATGAGGATCCAGACCACGGATTTGTCCGGCCTTGTGATGGCAACCATACCAGAGGCCATCTCCACCCGGGCTTTTTTGCCGGAGATGTAGAGCTTCCCTGTCATCTGCGGTTTCTGGTCCACATAAGAGACCATGTCCGCCGAATAGTCCAGGGCAAAGCAAAAAGAGGGAAGCAGGCAGATAAAAGCAAAAAGCATCAAAAATACCAGCGTGGTCCTGGTTTTCATGACTGGAGGTCCTCCTTTGGGCGGCGTGGATACAGAAAAATGCTATCACAGACCGGTTTTGCGCACAAGCGGCACACGGGCCCGGCATGACACTGGAAGCGATGTTAATCCGGGTCCTTTCAATTGAAATCCAGCGGAGTATAATGATAATATTTAAAACTGTTATATTATTGAGGTTCCTCCCGGTCCCCAAAAACCGCGCTGGATCTTCAAAAAAAGAAAAAACAAAGGAGCATTGCTGTCTTTTGGCAGAGGTCATCCCGTTCAAGGGTATCTGTTACGATCCCCAGAAGGTCGATGCCGCTGGAGTTATGGCGCCCCCTTACGACGTCATTTCGCCCGCTGCGAAGCAGGCCCTTTTTGCAAAAAGCCCGTTCAACATCGTCCATATAGACGCCGGACAGGACCAGCCGGACGACAATGAGACCAGCAACAAATATACCCGTGCGGCATCATTGATAGATGAGTGGCTCAAGGAAGGCGTTCTTAAAGAGGCTCCGCGTCCCTGCCTGTATGCGTATGAGGTCCGCTACTCGGTAAAGGGAAGAGCAAAAAAGCTGTTAGGGGTTTTTGCCATGGTAAGGCTTCAGCCTTTGGGCCAGGGCGTATATCCGCACGAATGCACCCACGCGAAGGCGCGTTCGGACCGCCTGAGCCTTATAAAGGCCACCGGCATGAACACAAGCCCCGTTTTTTCCTTTTACGAAAACACTCACGGCCGGACATCGGGTATCCTTAAAAGCTTTTCCGAAGGCGATGTGCCCCCGCACCTGGAGGCCTCCGACGCGGACGGGTTCAGGCACAGGCTCTGGATAATAGACTCCCCCGAAGAGATAGCGGCCTTCCAGAAGGACCTTGACGGCAAGCCGGTCTTCATCGCCGACGGCCACCACAGGTATGAGACCGCGCTTGAAAATCAGCGCCAGATGAGGGAAAAGCTGGGGCTGGCCGGGAAAAACCAGGTTCAAGAAGATGCCCCCTTTAACTACGTGATGATGTTTCTCTCCAATATCTCGGACGGCGGCCTCACTGTGCTGCCCACCCACAGGCTTTTCAAGCTCAAGGATTCCCCGGAGCTGGACATACCCCAGGCCATGGGCGAGCATTTCGAGACGCGCGAGCTTCCCGCGGGCGCGGACATCCCGGCGGCCATAAAGGGGATGAAAAACGCCTTCGGCATTTATGCGGAGGGGAAAAGTTATATCGCCTCGTACGACGGCATGGACCTGGGGGACTTCCATCCCTCGCTCCGGGAGCTGGACGTGGTCATACTCCATGAGTTTGTGCTTGGCAAAAAGCTGCACGCATCGGAGCTCGCCTACGAGATGGACCCCGCGCGCGCCCGTGAACTTGTGGATGCCGGTTCCTGGGATGCAGCCTTCTTCCTGAACCCCACCAGCGTCAATGAGGTGATGGAGGTGGCCCTTTCCGGGCAGAGGATGCCGCCAAAATCCACCTACTTCTATCCCAAGATAATGACCGGCTTCGTCATGTGCCGCGTATGAAAAGCACGGGGTAAAAAACACAAACACAAACAAAAACAAAAAACTCAAAGCATCAAAAGACGCGGTTTTTTAAACAGAAATAAAAAATCAGATAAAAACAAACAAAACAAAATAAAAACTGCTGACAGGAGGAAAAAAGCAAATGAGAGTGGCCATTAACGGTTTTGGAAGGATAGGCAGAAATTTTTTCCGCACAAGCTTTGGCTCCGGGATCGAGGTAGTAGCCATCAATGACCTAACGGACCCCGCAACGCTTGCGCATCTTCTTAAATACGACTCGGTGCACGGCATATTCGATGCCTCCATATCCCACGGCGACGGCAGCATAACGGTAAACGGGAAGGATATCAGGATCACCTCTTTCAGGGAGCCCGAGAAGATACCGGTCAGGGAGATGGGAGTGGACCTGGTTCTCGAATCCACGGGCCTGTTCACCAACAGGGAGGCGGCATCCAAGCACCTGGACTCCGGCGCCAAATGGACTGTGATATCCGCACCGGCCAAGGACCCGGATGTGACGGTCTGCATGGGCGTGAACGAAGAGAAACTGAACGTGAAGGAGCACAGGATCATATCGAACGCCTCCTGCACCACAAACTGCGTGTCCCCGATAGCAAAGGTGCTCAATGACAACTTTGGGATTGTCCGCGGGCTCATGACGACGGTCCATTCCTACACCAACGACCAGCGCATCCTGGACCTCCCCCACAAGGACCTGAGGAGGGCGAGGGCCGCGGGGGTAAGCATGATCCCAACCACAACGGGCGCGGCAAGGGCGGTTGGCCTTGTGCTGCCTGAGCTGAAAGGGAAGCTGGATGGCATGTCCATAAGGGTGACCACGCCGAATGTCTCCGTTGTTGACCTCGTCGTGGAGCTTTCCAAGGACGCGACAAAGGAAGAGATAAACGCCCGGTTCAAGGAGGCCGCGGAGGGCAGAATGAAGGGCATCCTTCAGTTTGTGGAAGAGGAGCTTGTCTCCATCGACTTCAACGGCAACCCTCATTCCTCCATGGTGGACTCCAAGCTCACTACCGTTCTGGAGAAGCGGATGGCAAAGATCATAAGCTGGTATGACAACGAGTGGGGATATTCCAACAGGCTCAAGGACCTTATCCTTTATATCAAGGAGCGGGCATAGGAAATGGCAAGGGGGGCCTTTGGACAAGGCGATTTCGGAAAGCTCACCATAGAGGACGTCGAGATTAAGGGCAAGCGCGTATTCATCCGGGTGGATTTCAACGTGCCCCTGGATGAGAACATGATGATAACCGACGACCGCAGGATACGCTCTGCCCTCCCCACCATAAACTATGCGATAGACGAAGGGGCAAAGGTAATACTCGCCTCCCATATGGGAAGACCCAAGGGCAAGCCGGACGCCAAATGGAGCCTGGCCCCTGTTGCCAGGAGGCTTCAGCGCCTCTTGAACAAGGAGGTCCTCTTCAGCCAGGAGATGCATGGCAAAGGCGTGAAGGACACGATAGGCAAGATGAGGCCCGGAGACGTTCTGCTTATCGAAAACCTGAGGTTCGACCCCGGCGAAGAGTCTAATGACGAGAAGTTCGCGCAGGAGCTGGCCTCCCTGGCGGAGATCTATGTGAACGACGCCTTCGGGGCCGCCCACAGGGATCATGCCTCCATCGTGGGCATACCAAGGTTCATTCCCGCCGTTGCCGGTTTCCTGCTCAGAAAAGAGGTGGGTTACCTGCAGGGGGTGGTGAGCAATCCCGTCCGGCCCTTCACCGCCATACTGGGCGGCGCAAAGGTTTCCGGCAAGATAGGGGTCCTCGAAAACCTCATAGACAAGGTGGACAAGGTCATCGTGGGCGGCGGCATGGCCTTTACCTTCATAAAGGCGATGGGCTATGAAGTGGGCGATTCCCTGGTCGAAAACGAGATGCTTGAGCTTGCCGAAAAGATAAGGCAGAGCCTCATAAAAAACAACGTCAGATTTTACCTGCCGGTCGACTGCGTGGTTGCACAGAGCGTGGAGCCCCAAGCCGAGACAAAGCTTGTCACCTGGCAGGAGATACCCAGGGGCTGGAAGGCCCTGGACATCGGGCCAGCCTCGGTGAAACTCTTTTCAGAGGCCCTGGCCAACGCCAAGACCGTCATCTGGAACGGCCCGATGGGAGTGTTCGAGCTGGACGCCTTCAGCCGCGGCACCTTCTCGATAGCGCACGCGGTGGCCGATGCCTATGCGCTTACCATCGTGGGCGGCGGCGACACGGACCTGGCGGTAAGCAGGGCAGGGGTTTCGGATTCCATCTCCTTCATCTCGACGGGCGGAGGGGCATCGCTTCAGCTTCTGGAAGGGAAGGAGCTGCCGGGCATAGCGGCGCTCAAGGACCGGAAATGAACGGATAGCGAGCGCACCCCGCAGGGCCAGCTAGCGAATCCGATTAATGGAGAAGTCCGCACATTCGATGCCCAAAGGGCATAAAATGGAGGACAGCTAAACAAAAAGCGTTTTTTCTTTCATATTCCCCGGCGGTCCTGGACCGCCGGGGAATATGAAAAGAGAAAAATAAAAATCCGCGCGGGCGGATGGTTGCTGTTTCCCCGCTTTGTTTTTTGATCTGGCCGGCTTTTATCGCCGGCCTTTTCTATGAGAGACTTTCTACCTTGTGGGGCAGCTTCTGGTTAAAGGGCGAAATTATGCCCCTTTTCATCTCTACCACCGACGGAGTTTGACTGCCGAACCGCTCTATCAGAAACTCGGCGGCGGTCTCAGGCTTTATGACGTCCCCGCAGGTGAAGATGTCAACCGCTGCGTAGCCGTATTCGGGCCAGGTGTGAATGCTCAGATGAGATTCCGCTATAACGACCATCCCGCTTATTCCAAACGGATTGAACTCATGGAAGGAGACATCCACTACTGTAGCTGATGCCGCTTTTGCGGCCTGTACCAGCGCGTCCTTCACATACTCCAGATCCCTAATTGCCTCGATGTTGCAATCCCTTAAATCCACTAAAAGATGGGTTCCTAAGGCATGCAATTCTCTACCCCCCTTCTAACGGTAAATTAAGGGCTACCGCCCTTTATTCAAGCAGTTAAATTACATCAAAAATGCAAAAGTTGTCAAGAAAAATCATCAGTAGGCGCAAAGTATATTTTCAGGCCCGTTTTCTGCCGTACTGCCCTGTTTTATCTGATATAATTGCCTCATGGGGAAAACCATAGCCTTGACGCTTGCCCTCCTGCTCCTGCTGGTCATAATGATCCCGCAAGGCGCGCTGGCCCTTCAGGTGGGCGTGGCGGCCCCGGAATTCTCCTTAAGCGATGTGAACGGCAAGGTTTTTTCAGGCATAGGGTTAAGGGGCAACGTTGTGGTGCTGAATTTCTGGGCGACGTGGTGCCCCCCCTGCGTGGGCGAGATAAAGCTGCTGAACGGGCTTTATAAAAAATATGAGATGCGCGGCGTAAGGGTCTTTGGCGTCACCAAGGACACTGCAAGCCAGGTGAAAAGTTTCGAGGCCACGCACCCCATAGATTATCCAGTTCTGATAGACTCCCATTCGACCGTGCACATCCTTTACGGCGTGATGCCCATCCCGGTCACTTTCCTCATAGACAGCAACGGCGTGATAGTGAAAAAATACATTGGCGCCCCCAGTCAGGCTTCCATCGACCGCGATATAAAAGAGATCCTCAGGTAAGTCTGGAGATCTTGACCCTCACCCCAGCCCTCTCCCGCGGGGAGAGGGAGAATGATTATAATTAGGTGTCCGGAGGCGTTAATTCCATAAGTGGCAGGCTACAAGCCTAGTACGGGTTCCAGAGATGGCAGGCTACAAGCCTGCCGGGCTGGCCCGCGGGCTCCATAAGCCGGGGCAGGATCTTGTCGCAGGGAGCAAACCTTCTGGGGCACCTTGGGTGGAACGGACAGCCCGGGGGTATGTCTATAGGGCTTGGGATGTCCCCTTTGGGTGCCTCTTTTTTTATCTCTTCAGCAATTTTCATCTTCTCCGGAGGCGCGCCGGACATCTCCTTTGTCCTTATGGCCGGGGCCGATGCGAAAAGCCCGGCGGTGTACGGATGGAGGGGCTTTTCAAACAGCCTCTCAGCCCCGGAGCGTTCCACGACCTTCCCCAGGTACATCACCGCCACCTCGTCGCTCAAATATTCCACCACCCTCAGGTCATGGCTGATGAACAAAAAAGACAGCTGGTCGCGTTTTTTAAGGCCGGAGAGTATGTTCAGTATCTGCGCCTGGATGCTTACATCAAGGGCAGAGAGGGGCTCATCCGCCACTATCAGCCGGGGCGACACCGCAAGGGCCCTCGCTATGCATATCCTCTGCCTCTGGCCTCCGCTGAACTCGTGGGGATAGCGGCGGAGTATCTCCTTGCCAAGCCCCACGTCCTTCAGAAGCCCGGCCACCTTCTGCTCGATGTCATTTTTCCCGGCCAGCCGGTGTATCCTTAAGGGTTCGGCGATGGTATCAAAAACAGTGGCCCTGGGGTTAAGGGAGGCAAAAGGGTCCTGAAAGATTATCTGTACGGAACGCCTGAACTGCCTAAGCTCATGCCGGTCCATGGCAAAGACGCTCTTGCCATAAAAAAGGACATCGCCTGAGGTCGGCCTGTCCAGCGCGGTCACCATGCGGGCAAGGGTGGACTTGCCGGAGCCGCTTTCCCCTACCACGCCAAGCACCCTGTTTTCAGCCACCTCCAGGCTTACCCCGTCCACCGCCTTTAGCACCAGCTCAGTGCCAAAGAGCCCTTTTTTAAACGGAAAGAACTTTTTCAGCTCCTGTGCCTTTATCACGGGTTCCCCTTTTCTCAAAGGCAAGGACCTCAAAGAGTCCATCTCATCTCCTTGGCGCGTATGCATCTGGAGAAATGGCCCGCGGTGATCTCTTCCAGTGCCGGTTCTTCCTGCCGGCAAGCTGGTATCGCGAAGGAGCACCTGTCAGAGAACTTGCAGCCGGGCGGAAGCCCCCAGGGAGGCGGAACGCTTCCAGGGATCGGTTTCAGCGGAGTCCCCCTTTTGTTCTTGAAGGGGATGGATTCAAGAAGTCCTATCGTGTACGGGTGTTTGGGCCCGGCGAATATCTCTTCCACGGGCGCAAGCTCCACAATCCTGCCTGCGTACATTACGCCCACGGTCCGGGCATGCCGGGCTATCGCACCCAGGTCATGGGTTATAAGCAGAACGGACATATCCCTTTCGGCCCTTAGGGTGTCTATCAGATCCAGTATCTGGGCCTCTATGGTTACGTCCAGGGCGGTCGTCGGCTCGTCCGCAATCAGAAGCAAAGGATCGCAGGCGATGGCCATGGCGATCATTACGCGCTGTCTCATCCCGCCTGAGAGCTGGTGGGGGTAATCGTTTATCCTCTGCTCCGGAGACGGGATCATCACGGAGCGCAGCAGGCGGACGGCCCGGTCCTGCGCCTCTTTTTTAGATAGAGGCAGATGGGCCAGCAGAGCCTCTTTTACCTGGTATCCTATCTTCAGCACAGGGTTTAGGGACGTCATCGGCTCCTGGAACACCATGGAGATCTCTTTGCCCCTTATGGAGCGCATTTTTTCTGAAGGCAGGTTCAGGATCTCGCCGCCTTTGAACTTTATGCTGCCCTCGGCCCTGGCGCCGCCAGGCAGTATCCCCATGATGGATAAAGCGGTAAGGGACTTGCCGGAGCCTGATTCGCCGGCCAGGCCGAATATGGCGCCCCTGGGGATGGAAAAGGCCACCTTGTTCACCACTTTAACCCCGCCCTTTGCATGGGTGAAAGAGATGTCCAGGTCCTTGATCTCCAGAAGAGGAGCGTTTATTACGTCAGGCATCCTGCACGCGGTTCCCTATATATATTTGGTTTCGAGTCTGTAAAAGGGCGCGAAGACCTTCAAGAGGTGAATGCATACCAGGTTTGAGTATAAGAAGTTGGTTTGCGGGTTGTCAAGGCTAAGGGTGGCTGTTTATTCCACTTTTAAAAGAATTTTTTTCTCAACGGCGGTAGTAATAAGGCCCGCCGCGATAATAGTAATTTCTGTAATAAGGGTAGCTGGAGTATGGGTAGTAATAGGGGTAAGAAGGATAACTATAGAAGTAACCCCCGTAATATGGGTATCCGTAATATGGGTAATAATAAGGCTGATACTCCTCTCCCCTCCAAAGGTATATCTGCTCTATTCTGAACACGGGATAGTCATAACCGGTCTTGTCCAGTCTGCCCTTGCGGAGGCCCACGAACTCGCCCGCAACCGTTATTTCCAGGTTTTTCTTATATACAAGGGGGTCCAGCGTGCCGTTGGACTTTGCCCATATGGCTATGTACCTTCCGCCTGCCCCTCCCGATGGCTGGGGGATTCCATCCGGGTCCACGGGAACATAGATCGCGTATACGTTAGAGCCTTCATCCGTCACCGTGGTGTTCACTATTATGCCTCCAAGCAGGAAAAGCCGCCCCTTGTACAGGCCTGGATTGGCCTGCAGAACGGGTATCGAGACGTCCCTTGCCGCATGCTCCAGGTAAACCCTCCTTATCGGGCTTTCGGCGCATGAGGAAACAAAAAAAAGCAAAAAAAGCACCGCTGCAAGCAGAAACCAAATGGCCGGCGATAGCCCGCGCCAATGCCCTGTGGCCGGGAAGGGAAAACACTTTTTATGAGCGCAGGTAGATTTCATTTTTTTGTTTCCCGCCTCACCAATAAAATCCATATCCCCAGTAGGGAGGGTAAGGGTATCCGTAATCATAGGGGTAATACGGGTAATAGTAGTAGGGGGGGTAATAGTAACGCGCTTCACTCCACAGGTGTATCTGCACCACGTCTATAACGGGGAAGACATAGCTTGCGGAGCCTATCTTGCCCTTCATTGTCCCGGCCAATGTCCCGGCCACGGTGATCCTTCTGTTTTGTCTGTACAGCAGCGGGTCCAGTATGCCGTTTGCCCTTGGCCAGAAGGCAATAAACCTTCCCATGCCTGATTCATTCTTGAAGTAGCCCTTGTCGTCCACGGGAAAGAAGAGGGCCTCAATAAAAGTTCCCTTGTCCGACACGGTGGTGTTGGCTATGATGCCCCCAAGGACAAACATCCGGTCCTTGTATTTCCCGGGATGGCCCGCTATCTCGCTTATGGGCACGTTCCGCAGGCCCTGTGCAAGCAGGTCCTTTTTTATTACGGGAGCAGCGCAGGCGGCAAGCAGCAGCATGACGATGAAAAGGAGCGCCGCCTTTTTCATGAAAATTTTCCCGCCTTTTCCATAATTTCATTATATAGCCGGGAATTGTGAAGTCAACAACGGTCTATCCGGCCACGGCTATCCAGGCAAAGGCGATGAGCATGGAAAGCAGGGTCACCGGAACGCCCACCCGGGCGTGCTCCCGGAAGCCTATCTTCACGCCGTGAATCCGGGCCTGCTCCACTACTATCAGGTTTGCGATGCTCCCCACGATAAAGAGGTTGCCGGCGTATGTGCTGGCCAGGGCAAGGACATAAAGGTTTTTGGTCATGCCCAGGTCCATATGTTTAAGAAGGAGCATCACCGCGGGCACGTTGCTTACCATATTGCTTAAAACCAGCGCGATCACCGAAAGGGCGTAAGGATGGTTTATGTCCATGCCGTGCCCTCCCAGGTAAGCCACCGCATGCCCGGGCAGCCCGTATTTGACTATGCCGCCCACCACTATGAACAAGGCGCAAAAAAGGGTTATGAGATGCCAGTCCACAAGCCCAAGGATGGCGCGGGTCGGTATCTTTCTGCTGGCCAGCAGCACGCCCGCCGCGATAATGGCTGAAAGCTCCCGCGGCACGGGCGTAAAGAACATGGCTATGAGCGCGGCGGTGATCAGAAGCCCTTTTCTTGTCTGGTGCCTGTCATATGCCGGCCAGGCGCTTTTGCCAGTATAAAGGGCAGCAGGCGGGTCAGTAGAAAGGGCCGTTCGTTTTTCCTCTTCCGGCCGTCCGGGTGAAACTTTTTTTGTTTTGCCCCATTTCCCCCGGTATAAAAACAGGATCACCCCGTAGCAGGCCGCAAGGGAGAGCGCGGAGGGCGGAGCGCACCACAGCAGGAACTTTCCGAAGCCAAGCCGCGCCATCTGCCCTATGAGCATGTTCTGCGGGTTGCCGATTATTGTTGCCGCGGAGCCCAGGTTGCTTGCGCAGGCCAGCCCAAGGAGGAATGGCAGGGGGTCCAGCCCCGCGCCAAGAAGCGATTCGCACAGGACAGGCGTGAACGCCAGGCAGACTATATCATTTGCCAGCAGGGCCGAAAACACGGAGCTTACCAGCATGAGCGCGCCAAGAAAGACACCCGGCCTTTTAATGTACCTGTTTATCCAGATGGCCGCCCGGCTGTAAAAACCCCCCAGTTTCAGCTGTGCCGCAACCACCATTAAAGAATAAAGAAGAAGGATGGTCGGGAAATCTACGGCCCTGGCAGCCTCTCGCGGAAGTAAGGCTCCCGTGGCGACCATTGCAATGGCCCCCAAAAGGGCTACGCCCGTCCTGTCGATGGCAAGTCCGGGCAGGCCGCCAAGGGCGATGCCTGTGTAGGTTACTGCAAAAATCAGTGTGGCGAGGCTGGCAAGGTGGCTCAATGGATTTTCAATTCAATTTAATTTATTTTATTTCACCAGACAGGCTTTTTTGTTTTCCTCCCATTCTGTATATGAAGGCAAGAATCTCGGCCACCGCCTTGTAAAGCTCGGGCGGTATCTCCTGGTTCAGCTCCAGGGTGCAAAGCAGGTCTATTATCCTGGGGTCTTCCTTAAGCGGTATGTTGTTCTCCCTGGCAAGCCGGATTATGGTCTCGGCCGTCTTGCCCTTGCCCTTTGCGGTAAGCACGGGCGCCTTGTCTTCGCCGCGCCTGTATTTGAGGGCCGCCGCTTTTATCGTTTTATCTTTGTTTTTCAACTCTTTCCCTTTTTTATCGCCTTATGCTGCCAGCCTGCCAGTTAATGCTTATAATATGGCCCGCTTTATAATTTAATACTGATGATATGTTCGCCGGGAAACTCAAGGTGGTTTTTTGGCGAATCCTCATAATCAGTCACATTTACCGTTCTTAGCGAAAGGCCCTTCCCGCTGAAGGCCTCTTTAAGCGCGCCGCTGGCCTCTCCGTTTACCGCGTCCCTGAATGAAGGGTCCTCTATCCTGAGGGTGACATAAAACTCCCCGCCGCGCATGAAGACGGAGACGGCGATCTTTCCAAGCCCCTCCAGGTCAAGATTTATGAGGCAGGAGCCTCCCGCCTGCCCATCCGGTTTAAAAGCAAGCCGTCCGTCCTTCAACCCTTCCCATCTGGCGGGCAGAAAGCCATACAAAGAGTCTGTAAGCTTTGAAATGAACTGGAAGGCCCGCATGTCCCTTAAAAGGCTGTCAATCAGTGTTGAGGGCAGCCTGGCGCCCTTCTGCCCTGCCAGTCCTTCTTCACCGAATGCGGTCTTCAGCTTCAAAAGGAGGGCCTTCAGATCGCCCTCCAAAAGGGCATCTTTCCCTTTTCCTTTTTCTTTTGCCTTTGCGGGGTCTTCGTTATTCAAGCCGTCCGCGAGGGCCGCCGAACCTGCCAGAAGCCTTGATTCAAGAAGTATCCCGCTTCCCTTTATGGCCTTTTCAAGGGATGCCGCGGTCAACCCCTCCGCTTCAGGGAAAAGAGAGGAGATGGCCGCAAGCAATTTCTGGCTCAAGGCTTCATCATTCCCCGCCGAAAGGGAACCCATCCCCTCCGCAAGTGAATCCATCATGGAGATCAACCCCGAAAGCTTCCCGCTGAAGCCGTCCCCATCGGCTGCCAGGAACCGGACAAGCAAGCCCGCGAGCGCCTGTTTGTCCCCGGCCGCGGGTGAACCGCCGGCGGCGAAGGTCTCAAGCAGAAGGCTTTCAAGCTTGCCTAACAGGGCGCCTGTTGCGCCGCCCGTCTCCAATGAGGACTGGAGCTGCGCGATCAGGCCCTCCGTTTGGCCGGAGAAAACTTCCTCACCGGCCTGCCCGGCCAGTTTCAGGACCAGCTCGCCGGAGGCGCCGCTGCCCATGGATTTTAAAAGCACAGCCTTGCCTTCCAGACCGGCCAGCGATAAGGCGGTGTTTGCGGTAATGGTTCTGCCTGCTATCTCCAGGACGGCCTTGTTTTCCGATATGACCTTAACAACAAGGGCCTTTAATACATCACCTTTGCTGACAACCAGGGGGCCGGCCCCCGGCCTCTGCGGCTGGTCCTTTTGTTGTGGGCCGCCAGCGATCCTGCCAATGTCCATGCTTTTAATATACCTTTTTAAAATGCCGGATGAAACAGACCGGCGGTAAAACGCAAAGTGAGGGGGCGGATGGCATTCGCTTCGCGGATGCGTCTCCCCGCTTTGCCGGAATGCCGCGTATACCGCACCGGGTCCTCTGGCTGGCCGCTGCATTATGTGACGCGCCCGCGCCATATCCGCTTGCTCCCGCCATCCTCCCCCGCCACCAAAAAATTCCTTGTATGTATGAAGAGGGAAAAAAAGAGGGGCGGGAAGAAAAATTTATTTCTTCCCGCCCCTTATTCAAGAGAGCGCGTCAGCGGCCAGGCTGTTTACTGGCAGTTGACGGTTGCGGTCTGTATCGAGTTGCCGAAGGTGCCCGACGAGCCGGTCGGTGAGACGGTGCAATATGAGGCCATAGGCTGATTGCTGGGCACTGTTACGGTGTAGCCTGCGCCCGAGAGCGCCGTGACCGTAATCGTCCCGGTCGTGCTACCTATCGCAAAACCTCCGTTCGGCCCGCAGGCGCTGTTAGACCCGTAATTCACGCATACCTGGATGTTGGTGCCATGGGTCGTGTTGCCCGTTATCTGCACCGGAACGGAATACTGCTTGCTGGTGGCCAGCGTGCCGGATGCGCTGCCGCTTTCCGCCACGCAGCCGCCGTTGGTATCGGCAGGGCGGGACCACGTCATACTGATCACTCCAGTCGTGGGGTCAATGTTTCCGGTGTACGTGCCTACGCTGGCAGGGCACCCGGACGGGTAGCTCATGGACGTGAACGTGAAGTTCCCGGTTGAAGAATCCACAGAACCTGAAAGATCGGGGATGCCGAAACCCCCGCTTGTGATAGTGAACTGGTCGTTTGTCAATTGTCCGTTGGACACCGTAAGCGTGAATGAGCCCGAAGCGGACGCGTAGCCATCGTTGTCGGTCCAGAGTCCGGTGTATGTCCCATCGCCTTGTGAACCAAAGCATGCCGTAACAGTCCCGGTCATAGACCACGTGCCGTCCGGATTGACAGTCACCGTGTAGGAATCCCCGCTGGTGTCGGTTGCGGTCCACGTCCCTGCAAGATTGCTTCCCGCCGTGCCGGAGGTAATCGTCCAATTCAGGACATAACCGTTATCGTTAGTGCCGTTGCCCGTCCATGTCATCGAAGTGGGTGTAGCATTCGAGACTGCGAATGAAAGGGCTTGGCCCACCTCCGGCCCGTTGCAGGGGTAGTCGGAGCTTGTGGGGGTGATCGTCATGGTGCCGGAGGCGTAACTGGCGGTGCCGCTTGCCGAATAGGTGCCCTCGCCAGTTGAGCTGCCTGATGAAGAGCTCCCGCCGCAGGAATCTTCAGCCACGATATTTCCAACAACGGCCCATGTGCCGTTTGAATTGATAGTCGCGGTATAGGAATTACCAGTCGAAGAGTCGGTCATGGTCCAGGTACCGTAGAGACCGCTGCCTGAGCCCGAGCGGGTCCAGTTCATGATATTGGAAGAATCGCTAGTGTCAGTCCACTTCATTGAAGTGGCCCCGAGGTTCGAAACAGTAAATGAACTGGAGCTGCCCGCCGTCCCCGGCCCGGTGCAGTTGACGAAAGTGGAACTCGAAACAGCTATCGACAGTATCGAGTTGCTGTAAGTAAAAGTACCGCTTGCGTCCTGGACGCTCGAACTGCTTCCGCTGCAGGACGTCGCAGTGCCGGAAACGGAGAATGTTCCGTTTGAATTGATGGTCGCCGTGTACGTGGCGCCAGTGGATAGATCGGTGTGGGTCCAGGTCCCGATTATGCCGCTGACCGTCCCGGAGGCGGTCCACGCCATGACGTCGCTGCCCTTGGTCCACGTCATCGAAGTGGAAGAAGGATACGTGACCGTCCATGATTCGGTTTTGCCTGCCTCCGGCCCGTTGCAGGGGAAAGTGGAGCTTGTGGTGTTGATCGTAAAGTCTCCGGTATTCTGGTCATAAGTGTACGTCCCGCTTGCCGTATAGTTTGCGGCGGACAAGGTCGAAGTGGTCGACGTTCCGCTGGAATTGATGGTTGTCGTAGTCACAGTGCCGTCGTCGGTGGACGGGGTGACAATGACGGTGTTGGCTATGCCGCCGGTATTGAGCACAACGGAGACGCTCGTTGTGGTCGGGGTATAGCCCGTTATATCATCCAGCACCTTGTCATACCCTTGCCCGGTGCCGGCCGTGATCGTTCCGGCTATAGGGTCAAAATTGGATGCGTTGCTGATGCCCGCGCTCGAAAGGACGCTGTTTACTATGGTCTTGACCGTGGCAGCTATCGTTTCCACTACTGCCGGGGTGGGCGGAGTGTATTTTCCGCTTGTCGTGCCGTTTACAAGGCCGCCGAAAGCCGCATCCGCGTTCGTGCCCTGCACCTGGTAGTAAGTGCGGAGGATCATGTCCGTAAGCGGAGTGATATTAATGGTTTGCGTTGCGCCGGCTCCCGCGCTCACGCTGTAGAGGACCTCGCCTTTGGTGGAACCGGCATTGGATGTGACCTTAAGCAGAAACGGCGGCGTAAGGGCTCCCGTCCCGGAGATGGAATAGGACCCGTCACTGCCGGTAGGCTTTGATGTTGTAAGCGTATGCCCCTTGCTGTCCACCAGTTCAACCGTAACGCCCTGAATGGCCGTACCCGTGGCGGCCACGCCGCTAATGGTGCCGCCCGATGAACCAGATGGGCCGGATGAACTTCCGCCGACTCCTCCACCGCATGCCGAAAGCACCATTAATAATGAAACAAACAAAGCCCCGATCGTAAAAAACCTTCCGCCAAACTTACCTCTCATAAAGACCTCCTAAAATGGTTGTCAACAACCGTTGACCCAATAAAAACGTACGTGCCTCTAGCGGTAAAACCATTCCCTGTTTCCCCGGCGCTTCCCCATGCGGCTTTCAAAGGCGGAAGCACCGGATTTTTTATCCGCAAGAAACGCTATCACAGGCGGGGAGCAAAAAACAAGTACGGCAATTACATTTTGCGGCGCAGCCGTTGCCCTCGTTTACCGCCTGAGGATAGGCTCTTGTTTCTTAAGCAGCTCAAGTAATCCTCTTTTTTTATGCCCTCAAGGGCCTTCAAGGCCTCAATGATCTTCTGTTTTTCCGCATAAGTCATGGATTTGACGTTTCCGTGTCTTTGTCCATTCTGCTGTTAGCAGAAAAAAAAGCATCTGAATTATAATAAAAAAAGGGCATCTGAATTACATCCCTCGAAAGAGGGATTTTTAAGTATTTTTTATGTTATCTTTTAGCAGCTGGGATGGGCGGGATTAATGGACGGTTTAAGAGCAGAAACGCGCCTTACGTGAGGGGATGAGCCTGCCATGGCCCTTTCGCGCAGAGACTACAGGGAGGCTCTGAAGAGCATCGATGTCATCTATTCCGTCCCGGATACCGGCGCGATGTTCCGTACCCTTTGCGAGAAGTTACGTAAATTCATAGGAATCTACAGCGCAATTTTCGTCCCTGCGAACCCCGAAACCGGGGTTTTCCTTTTCAGCGGCTATGAGATCTTCAACAACCAGGAAGGGGCCATGCTCGCATATCTTGCCTACTATGCCCAGCAAGACCCTTTCGTTTCATGCGGCTGGTTCAGAGACCATCCAAACGAGGCCGCGCGGAACACTGACCTTATGCCGAAACTGATAAAAACCGAGTTCGCCTGCGATTTTCTTATGCCCATGGCCTCGGTATTTTATGTGATTGCCTCCACACTTGGCATCCAGGGCGATACTGTCGGGATGCTGGGCATTCACCGGCAGAAGCGCGAAGGCAATTTCAGCCGCCGCGACAAGGAGATCATAAATATCCTCCTGCCCCATATTGCCAGGGCCATTCATATACGTGGACTGCTGCGTATGACGGACCCGCGCGGTGGGGATAACGGCGTCATCATGACGGACGGCGGGGGCAGGACGTTATTCATGAACGATGAGGCCAAAAAGGCGCTCCGTGGAGTGCCGCTGAAGGCCGTTCCTAACCCCGGCCTCGGCGCCGCGCCGGTCTTCTTTAAAAACAGGGGGCTGACGTTCCGCGTGCGCACGGTGCCGCTTGGCAATGTGCAAAGGAATGACGGCAGGGCAAAAATAAAAATAGTGCTCCTGGAGCCGTGCCCTCCCAGGCACAGGATAGATCCAAGGCTCGACGGTCTCGATCTCACCGGGCGGGAAAAAGAGGTCTCGGCGATGGTCATCCAGGGTTATTCCAACCGGGAGATAGCGGATCGGCTTTTCATAAGCGAAATGACCGTGAAGGACCACCTGAAAAACATATTCGGAAAGCTCGAAATAAGGCGCAGGAGCGAGCTTGCGGCCAGGGCCATGGGAGTGCGCGCCCATGATGCAAAAAATGAGAGCGCACCGGAACCCTGAAATTCCAAGGGTATAAAATACTTTTAAGGCCTTGCCTTTTCGAGAAATGATTCTATGGTGGTCTTAAGCTGTTTAAGGTCAAGCGGTTTATTCAGGAACGCGGTCAGTCCGCCAGGGTCCTCCGCCAGAAGTTCTTCTATGTCGTACCCGGTTATAAAGATTATCGGCACCCTATGTTTAGTAAGGATTTTTTTTGCGGCCTCTATGCCTCCCCTGGTGTCTTTCCCCAGCTTGACATCCATGATTATCAGGTCCGGCCTGCAGCCCTCCACCTGCTTAAGCGCCTCTTCAACCGAGCCTGCTATTTCACAATCATAAAAACCCCACGTTCGCACGAGTTGGGCAAGGTTCATCGCGCCGATGATCTCATCGTCCACTACCAATATATGTTTTTTATTTTCTTCCATCATCTGTTTTGCAATGTGATCTCAAATTCGGTTCCCTGGCCGGCCCCTGTTTTTATTTTGCCCTTTAACTGCTTGTAAATTATATTGTATACAAGCTTCAGTCCCAATGAGCCGGTTTTTGAAATATCAAAATCCGGGGGAAGGCCGATCCCGTCGTCCCGATATTTCATATGAAGCGTCCCGCCGGTCCCGTGCAGGCTTATCGTTATCTTTCCGGGCCTCTGCCCGGGGAAGGCATGCTGCAATGAATTTGATATAAGCTCATTAAGCGCCAGTCCCGCGGGAACCGCTGTATCTATGTCCAGGTCCAGGTCCTCCACATCAAGTTCGACCTGTATACGTTCAGACATGCCTTTGTAAGTCTTCATGATGGCGGAAGTTAGGTCCGTTATATACTCCCGGACCTTCAGTTTGGACAGGCTTTTGGATTTGTAAAGCTTTTCATGTACCAGCGCCATTGACTGGATCCGGTTTTTGATGTCCCTGAAAACGGACCTCAATGCCTCGTCTTCAATTTGCGCTGTCTGGAGGTCTACAAGACTCGATATAACGTACATGTTATTCTTTGTCCTGTGGTGGAGTTCCTTAAGCAGGATATCTTTCTCTTGCAGTGATCTTTTGATCTGCTCGTCCATTTGGTTGCGCTGGGCGATCTCTTCCTGCAGAGAGGCTGTAAGCCTGGTTAATTCCGCCGTCCGTTCTTCAACCCGCCGCTCCAGTTCGGTGTGCGCCTTCCGCAATTCATTTTCAGCCTGTCTGTGCTCGGCCCTCTCGCTGGCTTCAAGGACCGCCCGCTTTACGGCCGGCCCAAGTCTCTGGAGGCGGTTTTTAAGGACATAGTCCGTCGCCCCTTTTTTGAGCGTCTCTATCGCAAAATCTTCTCCGATCACCCCGGACACAAATATAAAGGGAGTTTCAGGCCTTTTTTCAACGGCCAATGCCAGGGCTGCCAGGCCGTCGAAGCCGGGGAGCGAGTAATCCGCCAAAATGAGATCGAATCCGCCCTCTTCCAGGGCGCGGATGTAATCCGCTTTCTTGTAAACGCGCGAGAGCCCGCATTGAATACCTTCCGCCGCGAGGGTGGCCCGTATAAGCTCGGCATCATAGGCATCATCTTCAAGATTCAATATATGAAGTTTTTCATTCAACTTCATCAGAATTTCCTGGGGCTTCCAGGCGGCGGCTCGTTAATAATGGCCCAAAAAGCGCCTAAGCCCTTAATGGCCCGGGCAAACTCATTAAACCCGATCGGTTTTACCACATAGGCGTTTACTCCAAGTTTATAGCTGTCCATAAGGTCCTGCTCTTCACGCGAAGAGGTAAGTATTACTACAGGAACGATCTTCAGTTGCTCATCGGCCTTTATGATCCGCAGCACCTCGATGCCGCTGACTTTCGGCAGCTTGAGGTCCAAAAGAATGACCGCCGGGTTCCCTCCGTGGCGGGCGGCGAATGTCCCGCGCCGGTACAGATAATCGAGGGCGTCAGCGCCGTTGGTCACTACGATCACCTCATTGGCAACATTGAATTCGGCCAGTGACCTTAATGTCAGTTCGACATCATATTTATTGTCCTCGACCAGCAGGATCCGTCCCAGTTCCATCAGGTTTGCGCACCCCCCTTTTTTGGAAGTGAAAAATAGAACGCCGCTCCTTCTCCCAGAACACTTTCAGCCCAGACATTGCCGCCGTGGCGGCGAACGATGCGCTGCACGTTTGCCAGTCCCACCCCGGTGCCTTCAAACTCATCAGGGTCATGGAGACGCTGAAAAAGGCCGAACAACTTGTCCTGATATTGCGTATCAAACCCGACACCGTTGTCCCTGATAAAAAATATGAAGTCGTTTTCTTCGCGCTTGCTCCCTATCATGATTATCGCACGGTCCCGGGGGCGGGTGAACTTGATGGCATTCGATACAAGATTGGCCCATACCTGTCTAAGGAGCGTCCGGTCCCCAAAAATAACCGGCAAGCTCTCTATGTTCCATTCTATGTTCCTTCCCTTGGTCTCCACGCTGAAATCATCGATGACCTCGTTTAGCAGGGAATTGAAATCGAACCATTGCATTGCCATTTCGGCCCGGCTGTTGCGCGAAAACGCGAGGAGGTCGTCGATCAGGTTGCCCATGATGCGGGCGGAATCCAGGATCACTTCAAGATAGTGCCTGTTGTTTTCATCCAGGCGGTCCCCGGCTTCTTTAAAAAGCAGGTCAACAAATCCTATGATGTGGCGCAGCGGCGCGCGCAGATCGTGGGATACTGAATAGGAGAAAGCCTCCAGTTCCTTGTTTGCCGTCTGGAGCTGTTTAAGGTTGCCCTGAAGTTCCGAATAAGAACGGGCCAATTCAGCGGTCATATGATTGAGCGCTTTTGCAAGCTGGCCGATCTCATCACCTGAATCCTCCGGCGCGCTCACCCTGAGGTCTCCGCCCGCGATCCGGGCCGCCATCTTCGAGAGCCTGAAGAGAGGGTCCGAGACCAGCCGCTTCAACAGGACCTGGAGCAGAAATGCGCCTCCCCAGAGCGCAAGAGCGACCACAAGCACGATTCCGGCATAGCCCCTCAACCGGGAATACACGCTGGCCATGTCGGCGCGCAGGTAGAGCGTGCCCAGTGTGACCCCTTTTTGTTTAACCGGCCGGACGAGCTCGATATGCGACCCCCTGATACGCAAGCCGGCAGGCCCCGGCTTTGGCGGCACAGAGGCAAATGAACGGGTAGCGCGGACATAGGAGGCAAATACCTGTCCATTGACGGCGTACAGGGCTGCAACGGTCAATTCCGGCGTGGCCCTCACCGTCTGTAATATTTCCCGCGCGGTCTTCGGGTCATCAAATGCCAGCGTGGGCGCGCTGTTGGCCGCCAGAAAATCGCCCACATCCGGCACTTCCTTCATCAAATGGGTGCGGTACGTGGTTATCTCATACACGGCAATGCCAACCAACACCAATGCCAGTGATGCGGAAATGGCCGCCAGAATGATCATAAGCAATTTGCGCTGGATGGGCCAATTCCGGACGCGTAGAGATATCTGCATGGTTTTTTATGGCTCCTCGCCGCATTTCACCGAGGTGGCCACTCTCTTCATTGTAGAGTCGATCTTGAATCCCTTTTTTCCCGCCAGCGCTGCGTTCAGTTCAAAACGCACTTTATTGTTTTTAATTATCAGTCCGATCATCCCTCCCGCCCGGCAGAATTCGTTTGCAGGACTGATGTCGCTGATAAGCAGCGCATGTGTGTTTTGGAGTGACGCCAGCACTTTTTTGAGACGCGGCCGCTCCGAGCGGCTGATAAAGACCATTTGGCATCCCCCGGCTTCTTCCGCTTTTCCCAGGTAACGGATCACTACCGGGTGTTTGCCTACTGGTGTTTCGTCAATTTCATGCTGCAGCCACGGCCCGAACGGGTCTGTCCCAAGCACACAGACGGCAAATGGGCTGGCAGGGCCTGAAAAAGCCCCGGCGGGCCATTCCACGAAAAGCGCGAATTTGTACAGCATGGCTGCCTTGATCTGATATTCCGGGGCCTCCTGGGCCAGCACCGGCATCTGTGAAAGCGTGAGCGCCAGTATGCAGGCTGAAATGCCCCAGATTATCTTCAGAAATTCCATTTTATCATTCCGTAAACGCTGCGCCTGATCTCGGCTACCGGAGTCCTCAGTAACGGTCCTTGCGGGCTGCTTATAAATTCGGGATGATGATTGTCAAACAAATTCTGGCCTACTATGGAGAGTTCCCACTTTTTGAGCGGCCGCCAGGCCAGGCGCGTATCCACTGCGATGTATTGATCGATCTCGTTCGGAAAACCCGGAATATTTCCTGGATTGAAACCGGTCAGCCTGCTGACATATCGTCCCATAAGATCGAATTTCACTTCCCGGCCCAGATCCCAGGAAGATTGGACATAAACTTGGTGCTCGGGACTATGGCCCTGGGAGGACTCCGCGGCCGCTATTATGTCCGGTGCCAAAGCCGGGTCTGCATGCAGTCTCATCTTTAAAAAAGAATACGCCACGTAAAGCCGCCAGAATTTGGCTGGACGCCAGTTGGCGGCCACTTCCAACCCGTAAGTATCACCCCGCATGCGGTTCTCTATAAACAGAGGGGCAATAAACGATCCGCCGGGGCCGGGAGACGGGCTTTCAAACACACCCACCCGCAAACGTTGATAGTCGTTATAGAAAGCCGCCGTGTCCACGGAAAACTTTTTTGATATCTGGTTACGGTATCCCAGCTCATAAGCGATCACCTCTTCTGATTTGAAACCGGTATTGAATGTGATACGTGGAAAAACCAGCGGGGAGACAGAGACCGGAGCCAGGGTCAGAAGGATTGATTCCTCCAGGAGCGAAGGGGTCCTGACGGCCCGTGAAACGGCCATCCAGGCGCTTTGTAAAGCCGTAGGGGTCCAAAGCAAGCGAGCCGTAGGCTGTATTTCGAACCCGGTGAAATCGTTGTGCTCTATTTTAGTCCCGAGCGTCACTCTTAATTTGTCCTTAACTGCAGCGATCTGGTCCTGCACAAATGCGCTAATCAGGTTTGTAAAGCGGTGCGGGCGGTCCCAGGTAAATATGAAACCATTATCCATTTGGCTGTTCTCAAGCGAAGAATCCACCAGCCGGTACCCGAATCCGTATACAAATTTCTGCCTGTCTCCGATCGGAAAGTTGTGCTGGAAGTCCACATCGTATGTGTCCCATCGTAAATACTGGGCCAGGTTCTCGATCTTCTGCCCGAAATGGTCCCAGTAGGCCAGCAGATACAAACTGGAGTCTTTATTTATCGTATGGGTCCATTTTCCCAATAAGTGTCCGGCGTCTGTGATCTCATACTCCAGATCCTGGAAGGAAAACGGAGGGGCCAATTGGGGATAGTTATAGCTTTGGCCGGCCCTGGAGTGGACATATTGCGTGTCAATCCGGACCGCATCATTTATGCTGGGGTTCAGGTCCACGCGTGCGCCAAGGTCACCGTTATACCATCTGTCATTTGTATCAGTATTCTCGGGGAATTGCTCTCTAAGCCGGTCGAAACCTTCCCCATATACCCGGTACCAGGCGTTTTCTCCCAATTTGCCCCCATAACGCAATGTGCCGAACCCCAGTTCCTGGTTGCCGCCGCCCGTGGCCAGGAATCCTCCCTGCGTCTCTTTCGCCGGTTTGGTAATAATATTGATAACCCCATTTACCGCATTCGCTCCCCAAACACTGGCGCCTGGGCCGCGTATAACCTCGATGCGCTCTATGTCTTCAAGCGGATAGACTACAGAGTCCCAGTAAACTCCCCCGAATAGCGGATTATAGACAGTGCGTCCGTCTACCTGGACCAAAAGAAAATCGGCGTACTGATCGTTGAATCCGCGTGCGCTTATGGCCCAGGTATCGTTATTGATCCGAGCCATATCCATGCCCGGCACTCTGCGCAGCAGTTCCGCGATCGTTGTGGCCCCCGATCGCCGTATATCCTCCTGGGTTATAACGTAAACGGCAGCCGCAGATCGTCCAACGGTGCTTTCCGTCCTGGACACAGTGGTAACCTCGATGTTCATCAGCTGCTCCAGCCCAAGCTGGCTCAGGCGTGAAGGCAACTGGGTGTCCCCGGCTGATTTTTCGTTTTGTTGAGCAGAGTCCTTATCAGGTGAGGCTGGCGAGTTTGCGGCCATCAGCATCAGGGCCAGAAAAACGGCAAACGTGCGACACCAGAGCGTCATTTGACGGTGACGTTTTATTGATCGCATCCCGCGTGAAAAAAAAGCACAGATTTTCTGTCCCGGTGTATTTTTTTTCATTTTTGGGTACGGGTGTTATCAGAGGAGAACGTGCTGGCATTTTAGACAGCCCTTATATAAATATTAGTATTTATCCGCGAATCCGCAAGTCCATTTTGCAGGATAGCCATGGCTACAGTTGTATGCTCCAGGTTGGAAATGCGTACATGGCCAGATTCTGTTGCGGAAAGGGAAACAGGGCGGGGCAAGATTTTTTTGTAGGGGCGGGGTTTTCCCCGCCCTTGGGCCCCTATGACCAAAGGACATAAACAAAATGGCGCAGGAATGCCGTCCGTATGCAGGATGCCCCGGCAGCTGTATTTTTTTGGGGGGTTATTTTCTGTATTTTGCGGCATATGTTACAAGGTCAAAAATACTCTTTGCTCTTTGACTGGCAACATGGAGCGTCTGTTCGAATCTCTTGAATCTGTCCTGCTGCGACAGATCAATGAAAGACTCAGCCGCTTTTTCGATCTCGTGCAGAAGCTCTACGCCCTCCGGTCTTTGCAAAAAATCGTCTTGCCACATCTCTTTTGCGATGGAAAGGGCCCCGAAGAACATTTTTCTTGTCTCTGCCGCGTCATGCTCCAGCCGCTCAAATCTTTCTTCATCCGTCATATCGCCAGACTGTGACATGAAGCCTCCCGCCGTTTCCTTTACTGGACAGACTATAGCACGCGTGGGGCGGTTTGAAAAGCATGGAAGCAGCCTCAGCGGGTTTTCATAAGAGTCCGGATAGGAGGCCCAGAACGGCGAGGTTGAAGCAGGCTGATACGTATACTACAATGTAACTGTTTATACGTCGCAATGGTGGGAGCTGCCATGCCAGCATTCAATCCCAGGGGTGTCCGCAACGAAACCAGAAAAACCCGCCGTGTATTCTATGTACTTCTTGCCACGCTTATCTTTATTGTTTTTGATTTAGTCAACGCCTCTTTTGCGGCCTGCGCTTCGAAGGCTGGCTATGACCACAGGCCCAGAATCGGTCTTGTGCTGGGAGGGGGGGGAGCAAAGGGCGCGGCCGATATCGGCGTGCTGAAGGTGCTGGAAGAACTGAAGATCCCGGTCGACTACATTGTAGGCACCAGTATGGGAGCTATCATAGGCGCGCTCTATGCCTCAGGCTTGTCTGCTGAGGAGATCGAAAAGGAAGTGACATCGATCAACTGGAAAGATGTTCTTTCGGGGGAACCCAGCCGCCAGGATATCGACTACCGGAGGAAAAGGGAAGATTATGAGATCCTGACCGGCCTGTCGCTGGGCATCAAGAACGGCAAAATCGTCATGCCGAAAGGTTTCATCAAGGACCAGAATGTGAACGTGCTCTTTGAGACACTTATGCTCCATGCGGCTGGCATAACTGATTTCGACAAGCTTCCGATCCCCTTCCGGGCGGTAGCCGCGGACGCGGAGACCGGAAAGATGGTGGTGTTGAAGAGCGGGAGCCTTGCGAATGCGGCCAGGGCAAGCATGTCGGTGCCGGGTGTGTTTCCCCCGATAGAATTGAATGGCAGGCTCCTGATCGACGGAGGCATTGTCCGGAATCTTCCAATCGATATTGCCAGAAAGATGGGCGCAGACATAATTATCTGCGTCGATGTTGGCAAACCACTGAAGACCGGCAAATATCTGGTCAACCCCGTTTCGATAATGAGCCAGATGATCGATATCATGATGAAAAAGAATGTAGATGCCCAGATCAGGACCCTTGGCCCGAATGATGTTTACATTCACCCTGAGCTTGGAGAACTGGACTCCACGGATTTCGACAAGTCAGCCGAGATCGACCGTATCGGCGAGAAAGCTGCCAGGGAAAAGATGGCGGCACTGAAGAGATACTCCGTGTCCGGCGCAGAGTATGCCGCCTTTGCTGCACGTCATCGCCGCAGTATGGTGAAAGAGGTGAAGATTGCCTCCGTGAAGGTCCTGGTGGAGGGTGAGACGAAAATCCCGCCGGAGGTCGTGGCCAGCAGGCTTTCCATCAAACCCGGCGACATCGTCAATACAGAGAAGCTGAAGGAAGAGGCAGGCATAGTATACGGCACGGGCGATTTCGAGCGCGTAGACCTGGATGTCAAAAAGCGGGAAAACGGTTACGAGCTTCTCGTGAAGGCGAAGGAAAAATCCTGGGGACCGAATTACCTCCGTTTCGGTGTTGCCCTCGAAAGCGATTTTGAGGGCGATAGCAGATACAATATGCTCTTTGATTACACCCGGCGCTGGGTCAACAGCCTTGGCGCAGAGTGGAAGACGCAGCTTAATCTGGGCTCGATGACCGGCATCTACTCGGAATTTTACCAGCCCCTTACCGTCTCACATCTTTTTTTCGTATCACCCAGTGCCCAGTGGAAACGGGAGCTGTACGATGTATATGCCGGCAGTCACAGGGAAGCGTCCTACAGCGTCACAAGCTATAGCGGCGGCTTCGACTTTGGTTATCAGCCCTGGATGTATGGTGAGGCGAGACTGGGCCTTCTGTACGGCAGTTTCAGGGCAAAGGCGCAGACTGGAAGTGTTGTTTTGCCTGAAGACCATGCAACGCGCGGAGCCATTGTCGCCAAGGGAAGGTTTGATCAGCTCGATAATGTGAATTTTCCAAATAAAGGGTATGTGGCACAGTTTAATTTCCTTTCGTCCTTGCGTGCTCTGGGTTCAAATGATGCATACAACAAATTGGAGGGCTCCGTGGTCTGGGCCGTTACCTTCGGTAAGCAGACATTTTTATCTTCCCTTTCAGCCGGATCTCGCATTGGCAATGCCCTGCCGTTCTACGATCAGTTCACGCTTGGGGGGTTACTCGATCTCTCCGGGCTGCAAACGAACCAGCTGCTTGGACAATCAATGATGCTCTGGAGGCTGATCACTTACCACAAGATGGGGCACTCCTTCATTGGCGATTTTTATCTGGGAGGATCATTGGAATCCGGAAATGCCTGGCAAGAAGGCGAGAAACAGTTCGATCTCGGCAATCTTCGGCTGGCCGGAAGCCTGTTTGCGGGATACGACACAATTTTGGGGCCCTTTTACCTTGCCTTCGGACATGCGGACGGAGGTTTTAACGCCGGGTATTTCTATCTCGGCAGGACATTCTGAATAGGTCTTGTCCTTGAGCTTTTATTTGATTGGAAAATTTTGTTTTTCAGGGAAAATTCCTTATCTCCGTTTTCTTCATCTTTGGTCTTTGCTTCCCCTGTGTCCCGGCCTGGCCAAGCCGGACTGGAACAAAAAGCCTGCGGCTGAAATGAGGACGAACAGGATGGAAAACCACCTCCCCTTTACATGAAGCGCCTGGAGGACCAGGCCCGCCCCGATAAGCGATGACAGCACGATCAAGGTAAAACCAAAGGCAAGGCGCATCAGGACCGCGCCGGTAATGCCGCCAATGACAAATAGCACCCAATGGTTCAGGTGGGTGGCGATGCCAAGCGCCCTTAAAACCTGGGGAGCCAGGTGCCCGCCTGCCAGAAATCCCGCCGCCGCGATGGCGATCTTCTGCAGGGACACGGCCAGCAGAGCGCCGATCAGCCCTGCGGCCAGTGCGATGGCCAGGGCGGTGTTATGAGGTTGTTGAGGCAGCAGCCGCCGCACAACATCGAAGGCAAATATAAAGCCCACCACGCCCACAAAGAGCCAAAAGAGCCTGCGTCCCATCGCAAGCAGGACCATTCCCAAAAAGAATCCCGCAAGAGGTGTCTTAATCCCAAAGGCTTCCGGATTCAGTATTTTCCCAAGCTTCAGCATGGCCGCGTGTATTACCCCGCTCGCTGCCCCGTTCACCGAATGTCTGCCATTTTAAAAACCGTTTCTCCCCCTAAAAAAAATCGAGTCGCGGCTTATTTTAGCAGATAGAGCGGCAGCGGAAGACTTCTTTATGGGAAATCATTTATTATTATCAGAGAAAAACTGCTGGAGGCTAAAAGGCAAAAATGAAGGCTGGAAGGCGCAGGGCTTATTTAAGGTTGCTTGCGGGTCTGCCTGCCATAATGCTTTTTTTAACCGGATGCGTGGCCGTTTTGGCCGGTGGCGCCGTTGGTGGAGGCACGTATGCTTACCTGAACGGGAAACTTTCCCAGGACCTGGACCGGCCCGTTCCCAAAGTCTACGGGGCCGCGATGGACACACTTAAGGACTTCCATCTCCCGGTGGTCAAGGACGCCCATGATTCCCTTTCCGCCAGGATCGAATCAAGGTTCGCGGATGGGGCGAACATATGGATAAAGATAGACTCCGAAACCGTTTCTGACTCAAGAATAAGCGTGCGCGTGGGGCTTCTGGGCGACAAGAGCAAGTCAAGGGAACTGGTGGGCTGCATAGACAGCCATCTGAACCTTTCTCCATGGGACAAGGCGCGGGTAAATGTGATGGCAAAGTCCCGGTCGGGACTCGGGTGGTGATTAAGGCCGCAGGCCCGTCCGGATCAAACCGGGTCAAACACCAAGCGTCTTCATGAATATGAGCTTGTCGTCGCCCGCCGCGTAGTATTCCGGCACAAGGGCCACAAAAAAATACCCGTTTTTCCTGTAAAATTCTCTTGTGGGGGCGTATTTTTTCTTGGAAGCGGTCTCCGCATATATATGCCTGCATCCAAGCTCCGCCATCTTCTTTTCGGCCTCCAGCAAAAGCGCGCTGCCAACCCCCAGGCCCTGCATGCGGGCATCCACCGCTATCCAGTAGAGGTCAAACCTGCCTTTGGTCATGGTTATCGGCCCGTAGCACGTATAACCCGCCGTCTTTCCGTCTATCTCGCAAAAAAGAAAGATGTACTCGCTTTTGACGCCTTTTTTCAGCCTGTCATCAAGAAGCTCGATGGCCACGTCGATCTCCCGCCTGTAAAAGGCCTTGGTGGATACCAGCATTTCCCTGAGCCGCTCTCTGTCTGCCGGGACGGGTTCCCCCCTGAACACGATCTTTTGCTCTTTCTTTTTCTTTTGGGGCCCGCGTCTCTTTGGCGTTTCCGCCTTGTTCTTTGCTTCTTTTCCCCTGCCATCTTGCAAGGATATTTTTCCGTTTTTGCAGACCCTGCCTATCGCTGCTTCCAGCATGGCCCCGACGGCATCTTTCTCACTGTATCCCGCGTATTTTGCGGCCTGGATGAAGCCTGAAAAAGGCGCTATACAGGGGTTTGCGTTTACCTCCATGACGAAAGGCCTGTTTTGGGAATCCAAGCGCAGGTCCACCCGAGCATAACCTGAAAGACCGAACGCGTCCCAGCAAGACAGGCAGATGCGCCGGATATCTTCCAGGGGAGCGTTTTCGGGCTTAAAGGTGCGCACCGTGTTCACATACTCGAAGGCATCGGGGTGCCATTTGGCCTTGTAATTGACTATCCTGGGCTTTCCCGCGGGCCAGTTGGCAAAAAGCATCTCGGCGGGAGGAAGGACCTCCGGCCTGCCGCCCAGCTCCATTACCGACACATTGAACTCCCGGCCGTCTATGAACTGCTCCACAAGAAGCGGCTTTCCGCCCATGCGTTTGTGGATCTGCGGCAGCTTTTGCAAAAGGGTCTTTTTGCTGCGGATAACAGATTCGTCCGTTATCCCTATGGAGGCGTCCTCGCAGGCGGGTTTTACGATGACAGGAAAATCGAGGCGGCCGATATCCGGTTTTTTGTTATTTTTGCCGGAGGCGCCGGGCTCATAGGCGGCCCACCCTGCGGTAGGGATGCCCTTTGCGGCAAGCACCGCCTTGGTGATGCGCTTGTCCGTGGTCGAATGGAGCGCGGCGTATCCGGCGCCGGTAAAAGGGTAGCCCGCAGCCTCGAACAGCCCCGCCGCCACCGGATGCAGCTCCGTTTTTTCACGGACGGCCTCAATAAGATTGAATATGACTTCGGGGGCCAGGCGGTCTATTTTTTTCAGAAGCTCAGGAAAGCTGCCGGAAAAGGGCGTCTTTACCGGCTCATGCCCAAGCGCAAGGAGGGCCTCCTCAACCAGGAAGACCTCTTCGAGCACATCCAGGGAATCGGGGTCCCCCGGCAGGGGCTCGTTATAAGCGACAGCCACTCTCATTCACACGCCCCGGTTACCGGTTCAGTCCGCCTTCCACGCGGGCCGTCTCTCCTGCGGGGCTAAGAGTCCTGAAACGGGTGTCTGTTTTTTTCTTTCAAGGGCGGAATCCAGGATGCTCCTTATGAGCTCGCTGTATCCCATCCCGGCCTGCTGGCAGAGAATGGGCAGGTCCGAGTGTGTAGGGTGCAGACCGGCCAGCGGGTTTACCTCCAGCACGTAAAACCGGCCGTCCTCGCCGGCCTTTATGTCCACCCTGCCTGCGTCCCTGCATTCAAGCGATCTGTAAGCCTTAAGCGCCAGCTCAGTGGCCTCCTCTGCCAGCTTTTTGTTTTTTATGAGGGTGTATTTTACCCGCTCCTCGCAGAGTTCCTTGTTGGCGTAGGAATACACCCCGGGCTCCGCCCCTTTTAAGAGTTTTACTTCAAGCACACCCGCGGCGCGCGCCCTGGCGCCCGTGCCGGTAACGCCTACGGTAAACTCACGCCCCGGCAGGAAGGCTTCGGCGAGCACGGGCTGGTTATATTTCGCAATGAGCCTTCTGGCCTGATTTTTAAGCTCCGCCAGGTTGTGCACGATGGAAGAGGAAGTGATCCCCTTGCCCGTCCCTTCGGAAACGGGTTTTACAAAAAGCGGGAACGGCACAGGCGCCTTCGCTCCCTCCTGCAGCTTTGCTGCCTCTTCGATCGAGCTTATTACAAAAAAATCGGGGGTCGGTATGCCGTTTTCGCGGAATATCCTTTTTGTCATCGCCTTATCGAGCGCAAGGGCCAGCGTGAGGGGGTCCGAAAGGGTGTAAGGGATGTTGAAGGCCTCAAGAAGGGCGGGCACCTGCGCCTCGCGGCTTCTGCCGTAGAGCCCCTCGGCCACGTTGAACACCAGGTCCCACCTCTCGCCCAGAGCAAGGCGTCTTGTAAGCTCATAGATGTGGCCGATCCTGCATGCCTCGTGCCCCAGATCCTTAATGGATTGATAGAGCGCACTTATGGTCTCCTCGCTGTCGAACTCCGCTGTTTCCTCGTCGGAGAAACCCATCTCCAGGTATTCTTTCCTCAGATCATAGACAAGGCCTATCTTCATGTTTTTTATTTTATTCCCGCTTCTCCATTCAGGTCAAAAATCCCTCTTTCCGCCTTGAATGGCTGAGAAGGACAGTTCCGTGGCAGGTCCCTCCTTCGGGCTCAGGGCCTCAGCCCGTTCCGTCCCTTTCATGCCCGTTCCTTCTATGGAATTCATGGCATCCCCATTCTGGCAGGCCCGTTCCATAGCAGCCCGGCCACTGGCCCCTTCTTCTGATCGTCCCGCCTCATCAGCCACATCGGCCCGATCAGATTGTCCCACGGGGAAAAGCGCGTTTTTCTGTTTCCTGCGCTTATACCTCTGGGTCTCTTCCGGCACCAGCGCCTTTCTCTGTCCCTTAAGGAGCTGGGCTGTGCCGCCTACTTTTTTGCCGTTTCCGCCCGGCCTTCTGATTTTTTCAAACTGGTTATTTCCGGGGTTGAAATAATTTATTATCATCCCCTCGTAATTTCTTAAGAGCACGTCCTTGTCATTTACGGACAGCAGATAAAAGGGCTGAAGGGGGATCTTGCCTCCTCCGCCGGGCGCGTCCACGACGAATGTGGGGATAGCCAGCCCCCCCGTGTAGCCCCGCATGGTCTCCATTATCTCTATGCCTTTCCAGAGGCTCGTCCTGAAATGCTCAACGCCCCTTACAGGGTCGCACTGAAACAGGTAATATGGGCGGACCATGATGCGCTGAAGCGCATGGCACAAGTCCTTCATGATGTCAGGCGAGTCATTTATCCCTTTAAGCAGCACGGACTGGTTGGAGACGGGAATACCCGCCGTGAGCAGGCGGTCGCATGCCTCCGCCGCCTCCGCCGTTACCTCTCTCGGATGGTTGAACTGCGTGTTCACCCATAAGGGCCTGTGGTTTTTCAGCATGCCTGCAAGCTCCCCGGTCACCCTCATGGGCATGACCACGGGCACCCTGGTGCCGATCCTCAGCACCTCGATATGGGATATCATCCGCAGCTCGCCCAGGAACCAGTCCAGAAGCTCAAGGTTCATCGTGAGAGGGTCTCCTCCGGAGACGATCACCTCCCGCACTTCAGGCGTGGCGCGCACGTATTCGACCATGCCCTTAAGCTCTTTCTTGGTCCTGACCGATTCCCCTTCGTGCCATATCCGTTTGCGCGTGCAGTGGCGGCAGTACATGCTGCAGGTGTTGGTCACTATGGCCAGAACCCGGTCCGGGTACCTGTGCACAAGCCCCGGCGTCTGCATGTCCTCTTCCTCCTCAAGCGGGTCGGTGACGCCCACCATCTGGAACTCCAGTTCCCTCAGGTCTGGTATGCACTGTTTCCTTATGGGGTCTTCGGGGTCGGACAGGTCCCTGATCAGGGAAAGGTAATAGGGAGTGATCGAACAGTGGAATGCATCGATGAGTCTTTTGTACCGCGTTTTCTGATACGGTTTCAGATCAAGCAGGCAGGAGATGTCCTCCATCGTCCTTACCCGGTTCAACATCTGCCATCTCCAGTCGTTCCATTGCTCGCTGGTCACGCTGGGCCACAGTTTTCCCGCCGGATCGTCGGCTTTAAAAAGGGAACCGCTCTCACCGGCCGGCTGGGAAACGGCGTTAGCGGCTTTGCCTGGAGGTTCTTCTGAATCTCTAGCGATCAGTATCTCCATCACATCCTCCTGCTTGGAAATAAAGGGCCAAGGGCCCCTCACGCGGCTCATTTTATGCCCTCCGGGCATCGAATGCAAGGAATTTACAATTAATCATATTTCGCTCGCTGAATGCTCACGGTTCATTTTATTTTAGAGAATACTTTCACGATTTGCATTATATTTGCGGCGATCTCCGCGGGCTTTGGGGGACAGCCCGGTATGAAGGCATCCACCGGCACCACCTTGTCCACCCCGCCGGTCACCGCGTAGCTGCCCTTGTATACGCCGCCGTCCTTTGCGCAGTCCCCGCAGGCGATGACTATCTTGGGGTCCGGCGTGGCAAGCCAGGTCTTTTTAAGCGCGCCCGCCATGGCAACGGAAACCGGCCCTGTTACCAGCAGGATATCGGCGTGTCTTGGCGAGGCCACGAAATCTACGCCGAAGCGCTGTATGTCATACACCGGGTTCGTAAGCGCGGTGCACTCCCACTCGCAGGCGTTGCAGGAGCCGGCATCAACCTGCCTGATCCTGACCGAGCGTGTGAACTCACCGCTAAAAATCCTTTTCTCTTTCCCGTTTTCCTTTTCCCCCGCCAGCAGCGCCTCCGGGGCGGCCGCAACAATCTGCTCCCTGGGCAAAACCCGTTTCTTCCCTATTATGTTATAAAAAATTCGCCCTAGCATGAATATTTTTTAACCGGTTCTCCAGTTTCACCTTTCATTGTCATTTTCTGCCGTCCGCCTGCCACTTTTTCCCGCGACCTGCGATCACGCGTCCGACCCCGAATAAGAAAGGTTGAAGCTCTTGTTTATAAGAGGGAAGTCAGGGACGATATTGCCGTGTACGGCAAAGGGCATGAGGGGCCAGTTGCAGAAGGAGGCCGCGCGCGGCTTCACCCTCAGAGGCGTGCCGTCCGCCGCGGATTTGACAAAATAGAACACCGAGCCCCTGGGCCCCTCCACGTAGCCAAGCGCCTGGCCGCTTTTGTTTGCGGGCGCCTCCCATTCCGATAATATGCTCCCCTCGATCCTTTTCCCTTTGGCCTTGTGGAGTATCGACCTTATTATGGCTATCGAACATTCCACCTCGTCCGCCCGGAGCATCATCCTGGCAAATACATCTCCCTTCATCCTCGTGTGCGTTTCAAAGACAAGCTGGTTGTAATAAAGATGGGGGTGCGTGGTGCGGATATCGTCATTCAGCCCGGAGGCCCTCGCGGCAACCCCCGTGGCGCCAAGGCTCAGGGCCACCGGCCGCGAAAGAACGCCCGCATTCTCCAGCCTCTCCACATGAGAGACCGAGTCCGTGAGGAAAGAGATGAAGGATTTGTATTCCTTCGTTATGTCCTCTATCTCCCGAAGCGTCCCGGCCGGCTCATCGAGGGGGTCCGCCAATACCCCGCCTGGAGCGTTCACACCCCTTAGATACCTGCTTCCGGTCAGGCGCTCGTTCAGGGCCATTAACCTTTCCTTAAGAGATGCCCCCTGCGCGTACCCCACGGCAAAGCCGGTGCCGGCGCACATGTTCCCGATGTCCCCGACATGGTTATAGAGCCGCTCCATCTCCAAAAGCAATGTGCGTATCGCGGCCGCCCTTGCCGGCAGCAATGTCCCGCTCATGCGTTCCAGGGCCATGCAGTATGCGGCGGAATGAGCGAAGGAGGAAACGCCGGAGACCCTTTCGGCCAGTCTTACCCCCGCCCTGAAGCCTGTGCGCTCGAAAAGCTTCTCTACCCCTTTATGGGTGTAAAAGAGCCTGGCGTCCAGATAATATATCGTTTCCCCCACGGCGCTGAACCGGAAATGGCCCGGCTCTATGATGCCTGCATGCACCGGCCCCACGGGTATCTCATAGATTCCCTCGCCCTTCACCTCCATGAAAGGTGAAAGGTCTTCTTTTTCAAGCGCGAGTTGCCTGCCAATGGCCTCGGGGCTTATATCCCTCCTCAAGGGATACACCTCCGGAGGATAAAGGCCGTGGAGCACAAGCGGATGGAGGTCCGGATGCCCTGAGGGCACAAGTCCGAACATGTCCGCTATCTGTCTTTCATACCAGTGCGCGGCGGGTACTGCCGGAGTGATGCTGGGGAAGGAATACGCCCCATCTTTTCCCTCAATATTTTTAAGCCGCAATATCTCGAACCGGTCTTCCTGGGCGCGGGAAAAGACGGCGTAAATGCAAAACCCCTCTCCCGTCTCCCTCAGGTCGGCGGCAAACATCGTTCTCAAGCGCCCGTTGCCCCCGTTAAAGAGCCTCGAGCACTCCTGCGGAAACTCTTCCTTTGTTACATCCCTGTATATCTCGTTGCCGGTCATAAAATATAATATTTCAAATTAAATTAAATTAAATTAAAAAACTCGTCCGCCCATGAAAAGCCCCATTGAGCGGGTTATCAGCCTATCGATGCCCCCGGGGATATTGAGCCCCAGGAAAAGAAGGCTGGCGCCCAGCAGGGCCATCATCACGCTTGCGGGCCACCAGGTGCGGACCATCTCCGGGGAGGTTTTACCGGTGTGGGTTAACTCAGTGTCAGACTCCGCGCGGTGTTGTCCCAACCGGGGTTTCCCGAGCAGCATCCCCCCGAACCCTCGAAGCAGGCTGAAAAACACCAGGCCGCTTGCGATAAGGAATACGGCCATTATGTACCAGTGCGAGCCCGCAGCCATTCCCTTCAGCATAAGAAATTCGCTTAAAAAGACGTTGAACGGCGGCACGCCGGCCAGGGCCGCGATGCCCGCAAACCCGAGGACGCCGGTCAAAGGGGACATTTTTAGAAAGCCGCTCACGCTGTCCAGCTTTGCCCCGTGGCTCACGGAGTGGATGCGCCCGGTCACGAAGAACATAAGCGGCTTGACGATCGCGTGGTTCAGGATATGCAGCAGGGCGGCGTAAAGTCCGTAAATGCCGCCAAGGCCGAAAGAAAGGGATATTATCCCCATGTGCTCTATGCTGCTGTAGGCCAGAAGTCTTTTAGCGCTCATTTGTATGAGCATGAACAGGGACGCGATCACGACTGACGCAACGCCGAACGCAATCATTATGTCCTGGACGAAAGCCGGCCCGCAGGATACCCGGACTATGGCTGCAAAACGCATCACTCCGTAGAAGGCGCAGTTAAGGAGAATGCCGGACAGAAGCGCGCTTACCGGGGTGGGGGCCTCGCTGTGGGCGTCGGGCAGCCAGTTATGCACCGGGGCCAGCCCGGCTTTTGTGCCGTAACCCACCACCACGAAGATGAAGGCCAGCCGCATGGTGGCGGGGTTCAGAAGGCGGGCCGAGAGCATAAGGTCAGTCCAGTTCAGAGAGCCCGCTTCTCCCTTTGCCCCCACGATACCCGCTCCGGCGTAATAAATGATGAACGTGCCAAGGAGGGCGAAGGTTATGCCGACCGTGCAGAGCATGATGTATTTCCAGGCAGCCTCTATGGACTGTTTTTTCCTGTATATGCCCACAAGGAGGGCCGAGACGAGCGTAGTGGCCTCCACGGACATCCAGAGCACCGCAAGGTTGTTGGCCAGCGGCACAAGCATCATCGTCAGGACAAAGAGGTTCAAAAGGAAATAATAATAGCGCATGCCTGCCTCTGTCACCGTGCCCGCCCTGTGCTCCTGCCTCATGTACTCTATCGAATAAACGGATGCAGCCACGGCAAGAAGAGAGATAACAAGCAGTATGTAGGCCGAAAGGCTGTCGCAGTAAAAGGTGTTGCCCCGGCTGAAGTATATGGTCCCCCCGGCCGCGCCCGCGGCAAGCCGCAGCACCCATCCGGCCCCGATCACCGAGCCTGCCAGAGTGGCATACTCACTTACCCGGGGGCTCTTCCCCGCCAGGCATACAAGGGCCGCCATCAGCGGCACAAGTACAAAAAAAAGCATTTTTATCTACCTTTCACTCCTGCGTTTGCCATATTTCCCCGGCCCCTTTCCATCCCATGAAGCCCCCATTATCCTTTGAGACTGGTCAGTTTATCCAGATCCACGCTCACAAAACTCTTTTTTATCTGCGTAAGGAAAACCCCCAGTATCATGACCCCCATCATCATGTCGAAAAGCACGCCCAGCTCTATGATGGTGGGCATGCCGTAAGTGAGCGAGAAGCCCGCCAGAAAAAGGCCGTTTTCCATGAATAAAAGTCCCATCACCTGGGTTACCGCCTTCTTCCTGTTCATCATGGTGAACAGGCTTATCAGGATGATGGAGACGGAGATCTTCAGGACGTTCCTTGCCACCCCGGCCACGAATATCCCGCTGGCAAGGAATGAATAGACCAGCACGACCAGGCCGAAAGAGATGATGAGCGATACGGGCATGCTCAGGTAAGGCTCCACCTCCCGGGTGACCTTCAGATCCCGGATGATCTTTCGAAGGAAATAAGGTATCAGTACGCACTTGCCCGCTATGGTGAAAAAGGCGGCAGCATAAAGATGGGGTATCGAGAGGTAGACGGCGAAGGCCGCCATCAGGAGCGCAAGGAGCCAGGAGTTTATCACATATGCCTTAAGGCAGCTTTCTATGCGCTTTGCGGAACTCATGGCCACCACGCTTAAAAGCATCCCGACGGAGATGAAGTCTATCGCCCCGAATATCTCGATCCATCTTTTAATAAGCGGCATTTTTTCTTCTCATCTCCCCAGCATCACAAAGGTTATAAGGGACAACAGGGACAGCACAAAGGCGCCCCCCAGAAGCGAAGGCAGCTGGAAAAACCGCAGCTTGGCCCTTGAAGACTCCGTGGCGGCCATGGCGGCGGCCAGCACCAGCAATTTGATAATGTAAAAGAGGGCGGACCGCAGCGCGTCCCCCTTGATGCCGAAAGGGAAAAAGAGGTCTATCGCTATGGTGAAAAGGAGCATCTGCTTCATGTAGTGCGCCCATTCCAGAAGTGCGAGGTATCTGCCGGAGTATTCAAGCACCATCCCCTCGTGTATCATCGTAAGCTCCAGATGGGTGTCCGGGTTGTCCACCGGGACCCTGCCGGTGTCCGCAATGAGGGCCACGAAGAACGCGGCAAAGGCCAGCACATGGGCCGGAGAGTCCAGGATGTGCATGGATTTGGAGATCACCGAGAGCTTTGTGGAGCCCCCGGCCACGGCCGAAGTGAATATGGCAAGCATCATCATGGGCTCAACCAGTATGGCCACGGTGGCCTCCCTGCTGGACCCCTCTCCGCCGAACGCGGTGCCTGCGTCAAGGCCGGCCAGTACCAGAAAGAACCTGCCAAGGGCAAGGGTATACAGAAGCGCGATGATGTCCCCTATCGCCAGAACCGGCGCATCCGGGGTTATCACCGGCACCATCAGGGATGCCGCCAGCGTGGAGAGAAAGACTATAAAGGGCGTGGCGTGGAATATCCACGAGGCGGTCTCCGATATCACCATGTCCTTTCTGAACAGCCTTGCCAGGTCCCAATAGGGCTGAAGCACCCCCGGCCCAACCCTGCCCTGCGCATAGGCCTTCATCTTCTTTATGATGCCCTGGAGCAGGGGCGAAAGCAGGATTATTATCAAAAACTGCAGGTTGCTCATGCCCATGCCATCAGAAGCCCTATAAGAGTGAGCATTATATAGCCAAGATAAAGCGGAAGGCTCCCGGACTGAAGGTGTCGTATCTTCAAGGCCGCCTTGCCCACAAAGGAGGTAAGGGGCCTGTACAGGTAATTTTCGAGAAAAGGCGTGATGCCGGACTGGTAGGTGATACCCGAAACAAAGAGGGGTTTTAGCTTAAAGGATATCCTTACCTCTTTCCTTGGCCTGTAGATGGTCTTGAATATCACCCGCAAGGGCTTTGTAAAGGCGGTCGCCGTGTACTGCATGCGCGGTGTTAGCGCCCTGATGCCGCAGTCCCAGGAGTTCGCATAGGTTATTTTTCTATTTCTGCCCCACGTGCCGGCCAGGGCAAGAATGATCAGGAGCCCCAAGAGCATTGAAACAAGGATGGCGGCGGGCCAGAACCCGGAAAAACCGCCTGCTATGATCAAGGGAGAATGGAGGGGGCCAGCGCTCCCCATCTCTTTAAGCCCGGCAAACGGCATGGCGCTTATGAGCCGCAGCATGATGCGCGGCGCCACGCCCAGAAGCAGGCACATGGCGGCAAGAAATCCAAGGGCGGCGGTGACTGGAAGACCCGCCTCTTTCGCATCGCGCGCCTTCGGGCTCCTCGGAAGCCCCAGGAATGCCACCCCGAAGGCCTTCACGAAAGCGGCGGCGGCCAGGGCCCCTGTCAGGGCGAGTGCGGCCCCCCCGAGAAGGGTTATGACCTTTGAGTACGCCAGCGGGGTGCTGCTTCCCAGAATCAGGGCCTGGAACGTAAGCCATTCGCTGACAAAGCCGTTAAAGGGGGGCAGGGCGCATATGGCCACCGAGCCCGCAAGAAAGAAAAGCCCCGTGTAAGGCATTCGCTTTAAGAGCCCGCCCATATCCTCAAGGTTTTTTGAATGAGCTCCGTGCAGGACCGAGCCCGAGCCTAAAAACAGCAGGCCCTTGAACATGGCGTGGTTCATCGTGTGGTAAAGGGCCGCGGCAAGGGCCAGGCCCGCCAGCGCCGTCTGGCCGAACGAATAAAAGACAATGGCCGCCCCTGTGCCCAAAAGTATTATTCCTATGTTTTCAACGCTGCTATAGGCCAGGAGCCTTTTCAGGTCCTTCTCCATCAGGGCGTAGAGCACGCCCAGAACAGAAGAGGCCGCGCCCGTTGCCAGCACCACCACGCCCCACCAGGTGGCGTAATGGGCGCCGGGGCCGCCAAGCACGTGCAGGCACATGAGCATTATCCCGTAGATGCCCGCCTTTATCATGACACCAGACATCAGGGCGGAGACGTTGGAAGGGGCCGCGGGATGCGCCTTGGGCAGCCATATATGCAAAGGGACGATGCCCGCTTTCATCCCGAACCCGATAAAAGAAAGGATGAATATGACGGATTTGATGGTCATGGACTGCCCCGCAAGGCCCGCGGCCATTCCAGTAAAATCCAGGCTTCCGGTGGCGGAAAACGCAAGCATGAAAGCCCCTATGATGAAAGCCGTACCTATGTGCGTCATTGTGGCGTAGGTCAGTCCGGCATTCTGCGCCGCTTCGCTTTCCGTGTCGGAGACCACGAGGAAATAGGAAACAAGCGACATGGCCTCCCACGAGATGAGGAAGGAAAGCGCGTCAGCGGCAAGAAAGACCGCCCCCATGCTAAGGATGAAAAGGCCGTAGAAGATGCCCTGGAAACGCGGGGCGGCGGTACCTTTCATATATCCTGATGAATAGACAGAGGCAGCAAAGGCGGCCAGGGAAAGCAGGAGCCCGAAGAAATCCTGAAGCGGCCCGCTTTTAAAACCCATGGAAAGGGCCGGGGATATTTGCAGCGCAAACGACAGGGCAGGGGCCCCTGCGGCCGAATAAGCGTAATTATAAAGCGCCTGGGCGAATGAAAAAGCCGCCAGGCCCGCTCCCGCCGCATAAAGCAGGTAAAAGTAATGCAAACCTTTTTTAGGCGCAAAAGCGAAAAAAACCGCTCCCGATATAAAAAAAGCCAGGCTGATCAAAAGCACGATGCCGCTTCCAAAGACCTCCGTAGTGCAAAAAATAAAAAGTTCCCTGCCGCCCCAAAAAAGAGGACTTCCCGGCAGGAGCCTTTAAGATTGAAAAAACAACAAAAACCTTTCCCCTCAGCTCTAAAGTTCTTTGACCTTTCGTTGAAGGGTCCTAAGTCCTATCCCTAGCAACCTGGATGCCAGGGACTTGTTTCCCTTGGCCCTGGCAAGGGTGTGTCTTATGACCTCCCGCTCTATTTCTTCCAGGGGCAGATCTATGGGTATATGGTAATGGTCCCCGTCCTGGGGCTGGCCAAGCAGCATGAAGGAGGGCAGATACCTGGCCTCTATGACGTCTTTTTCGGCCAGCGCCATGGCGGACTCCAGGGCGTTTTCCAGTTCCCTTACATTTCCCGGCCACCGGTAAGTGAGGAGCACCTGCATGGCCTCCCTGGTGATGCCCTTTACGCCGTAGCCCTTTTCAGTGGCCAGCTTGCTGATGAAGTAGCTTGCCAGAAGCGGAATGTCTTCCTTTCTATCCCTTAATGGAGGCAGTTCCAGGCGCACCACGTTCAGCCTGTAATAAAGGTCTTCCCTGAACCTCCCGGCGTCTATGAGTTTTTTCAGCTCCCGGTTCGTGGCCGCTATTACCCTTACGTCCACCTTTATCGTTTCATTTCCGCCCACGCGCTCGAACTCCTTTTCCTGGAGAACGCGCAGGAGCTTTATCTGTGTGGCAGGCTGCACATCGCCTATCTCGTCAAGGAATATGGTCCCTCCGTTTGCGAGCTCAAACCGGCCGAGTCTCTTTGATATGGCCCCGGTGAAGGAGCCCTTCTCATGCCCGAAGAGCTCGGATTCCAGCACCCCCTCGTTGAAGGCCGCGCAGTTTACCTTTATGAAGGGTTTTGAGGAGCGCGGGCTGTTGTAATGGATGGCGTTTGCGATCATCTCCTTGCCGGTGCCGGTTTCGCCCGAAAGAAGGATGTTCACATTTTTGGGCGCAACAGAGCCCACTATCTCGATAACGTGCTGCATGGGCTTGCTCCTGCCCACTATATTGCCGAAATTGAACCGTTCTTTGACCTTCCTTTCAAGCTCGACCTTCTCAACGAAAAGCGCCTGTTTTTCGTGGGCCTTCTCGATCACCGCCATAAGGAGCCTGTGGTTCAGCGGGAACTCGTAAAAATCATAAGCCCCGGCTTTCATCGCCTCTATCGCGCCTGACAGGGGGACCCGCCCGGAAAGGAATATGAACTCGATTGGCGGCCTTGCGGCCTTTACCTTCCTTAAAAAACCCATGCTGCCCGGTCCCTTCAGCCTGAAGTCCGACAAAACGATATGGATGGGCTCGTTGCGGAGGATGCGGTAGGCGTCCCTCGCCGTTTCGGCCTGGTATACAGCGAACCCCTTTTTTTTAAGGTATGCCCTTAACTTCTCCCATTCCTTCTTCCCCTCCCCTTCGACCGCAAGAATATTCAGTTCCACAGGCTTCCTCCCAGGAATGGCCGCCAAGCCGCTTCAATTTGTGCCATTTTGGCGTAAGTGATGTCTTTTCCTCTTAGTCATGTATGCCATTTTGGCCATGGCTTTTTACTATAAAACAGGGGCTTGTAAAAGTAAACGAAGCTCCCGGTCAATATATTTATTGACATTTTTAAAGATATTTTGAATAATTGCCGGTATGGCATAGTTCTTGTATTATATTTTCTGATATCAAATGTGCCTGATATCAAAGAGAGTTCAGTTGAAATTGAAGTCTTAAAATACTTTATTAAGAAAGGGGGGAAACCGAAAATGAAAAAACTCGTAATTCTGTTAATGAGTGCGCTGCTTGCAATCTCTTTCCTGTCTGTGACGGGATGCCAGAAGAAACAGGAGCAGCCCGCGGAGACCAATGCTCCGGCGGCCAACGCGCCTGCAGCCAATACTCCTGCTCCGGCCACCAATGCTCCGGCAGCCAATGCGCCTGCAGCTCAGTAAAATTTTTTATAACACCGGTGTCTTAAAAAAGATCGTAAAATGAAATGGGGAGGCAAAAAAACCTCCCCATTTTTATTTCCTCCGGAAATCGAATGCAGGGAATTGTCAGGTTAATTGTATTCGCTCACTGGCCCTGCGGGATACGCCCGCTATCCGGAATATCAATATCCGTTCCTTGCTAATTAGCTTAAGGGTTGTTTACAATTATGTGGACGGCAATCGTTTGCCGACGACCTGGATGTAAATAACTATTTTCTGAATAAGAGAGGGTTTTTCATGGTGGACCGGTCTGATACGGGCCTGCTGGAAAGAAAAGACAGAGAGCTGGGGGCGATACTGGAGATCAGCCGGGTCCTGACGGCCTCTTTCGATCTGGAGGAAAATCTTGGGGCGGTCATGCGCGTTCTAAGCAGCCTGCTCGAGATGCAGCGCGGCTGTGTTTTTCTGAAGGACCCCTCCTCCCAGCAGGTACGCATAGTTGCCGCCCATGGTCTTTCATCCGAAGAGATCTTGAGGGGCAAGTACAAGATCGGCGAGGGTATAGTGGGCAGGGTCATGGAAAGCGGCAAGGCCATGTTCATTCCCAATATAGGGGAAGAACCCAAGTTTCTGAACAAAACAGGGTCCAGGCCTGACAAACACGGCATATCCTTTATCTGCGAGCCGATAAAATTCAAGGACGAGATAATGGGGGTCATCACGGCGGACAGGATATATTCCGCCTCCAGGGGCAGCGTGGATGATGACACACGGGTCCTGCAGATAGTCTCCTCGCTGATAGCCCAGTTCGTGAAGCTCTGGGGGAACTATAAGAAGGTCGAAGAAGAAAGCCGGATACTCAGGCGGGAGCTGGCCGAGCGCTACAGCCTGCCAAATATCATAGGGGAATCGGAGAAGTTCCAGAGTGTGCTTAAGGTCATAATGAAGGTGGCCGGCACGGACACCACCGTTTTGCTGCTGGGAGAGTCCGGCACCGGTAAAGAGCTCATCGCGCGCACCACGCATTACCAGAGCCCCAGGGCAAAGGGTCCCTTCGTTGCGGTAAACTGTGCCGCTTTGCCTGAAAACCTGCTGGAAGTGGAGCTCTTCGGACAGGAAAAAGGGGCTTTCACCGGGGCGGACCGGAGGAGAACGGGAAGGTTTGAGGCCGCAAACGGCGGGACCATCTTCCTGGATGAGATCGGCGAGCTTCCCCTTGTGCTTCAGGCCAAACTTTTAAGGGTCCTGGAGGAAAAGACATTCGAGCGGGTGGGCTCCTCCAGAAGCATGAAGGCGGATGTAAGGATAATCGCCGCGACGAACCGCAACCTGGAAGAGGAGGCGAGAAAGGGCACCTTCAGGGCGGACCTCTACTGGCGGTTAAACGTGGTCTCGATAGTTTTGCCGCCCCTGCGGGAAAGGCAGAAGGACGTCCCGCTCCTGGTGGACTACTACCTCAAGAAGTTCAACAAGGCATACGGGAAAAAAGTGAGGGCGGGCGCTGCCGCCATGGAAAGTCTCGCCAAATATTCCTGGCCGGGCAATGTTCGTGAACTTGCAAACACCATCGAACGGCTCGTGATCATGGCCGAAAAGGATGTGCTGGAGCCCGAAGACCTGCCGTACAATCTGGTCTCGGAGGGTGTTATCGTGCCCCAGACCCATGTATTTGACGCCGATACCTCTCTGGGCGCGGAGGTCAAGCTCCTCGAACGGCAGAGGATAATAAAGGCGCTTAGGGAGAACAACCTCATCCAGCAGAAAACCGCCTTTGCCCTGGGCATTACCCCCAGGAAACTGGCCTACAGGATAAAGAAGTACGGTATAGACCTGTCCGCCATAAGATAAAAGTAAAACCTCCCCGGGCCGCCGTTCAAACAAAACCCAGAAACACCTTGCTGAGAAAAGTCCTCTGCCGCCTGACCCGCTTGAATTCAAATGTGGACACATGCCATGGTTGCCTTTTTAAAACCGGGCAACACGCCACGGGGGAATTACCTGAAATCCTGGTTATAACTTTATATATAACCTATTGTAAAAATTTATTGTCATGTATTAATATTCGCTGGGGAGTCTTCTTTAAAAAGGGTTTTTTCAACGAGAGGGAGGGTTTAAGATGGCAAGACTCGATGCAAGGTGCAAGGCCCGTATACCCGTGATCATAATGGTAAAGGGGCATGACGGGAATCTGGAATCCGTTACATCGAACCTGGGGCTGGGCGGCGCTTTTATAAACTCCTCTTTGTCTCTTCCTGAAAATACCCAGGTAAAACTTCGGGCGCCCCTGCCTACTGGGGAACTGGAAGTGGATGGGACGGTTTTAAGGCAGGAGCAAAACGGGGTGGCCGTGAAGTTCCTGGAAGTGGGGCAGGAGGAAAAGTCCGCCCTCTGGGAATATATAAAGGAAAATATCGGGCAGACCGTCTGTCCCTTCTGCGGGGCCGCTTTAAAGGACCAAAGCGCCAGATGCAACGATTGCGGGATGGAGACGCATCTCTCAAAGGAGCAAAATTCAGAAGCCGCTATCAGTGGAAATGTGGCTGAAATTATCCGGCATTTGGATTCGGAAATTAATGCGGTCAATGCAAAGCTGATGCTCATAGAGAATGATCTGCGGTTATTCGGGCAGGCTGATACGGAGGTCTTGCACGAGAAGACATACAATGCAATAAATGATTTTTATGACTTCGCCAGAAAAATGGAAAGCGCTTTGTCAGACAACAAAGATTTATTGAGAAAAAAGCAGGCGGAGTTCAGAAATAAAACGGACATTTTTTTCTCTAAGAGTTATTTCATGAATCATGCCCGCACATGGCCCAAAGGTTATCCGGGAGATTACAAATTACTGGAGGCGATTTACAGGAATATACCGCTTTCCGAAGGAGTTGGTTATCTGCTGGATTCATATTTCCTTTCCACCACTTTGGCAAATGCGGTCAGGACACGCCTTTCCTGGATAAAGGATATGCTCAAAAGGGAACTTAAAGGCCGCCAGGGGCTTCGCGTTCTGAACATAGCAAGCGGCTCTACGAGAGAACTGTTCGAACTTGCAGTGGAAATCAAGGAGTCTGACGCGACTTTTACCTGCGTGGATCTGGATTCCGATGCGATAAATTTTGTATTAAGCCGGCTCTCTTATACCGATATCGCTTTTCAAATTGCCATGCGCAAATATAACGCATTGCGCATGGCAAGCCATGAAAGAAATATAAAAGAATTCGGCTTGCAGGACAATATATATAGCATAGGCCTTTTTGATTATCTCACTGACGATGTGCTTGTACGTCTACTCAAGGAGCTTTATCTGACATTAAATCCAGGCGGTAAACTGATTGCGAGCTTCAAGGATTGTAAACGGTATGAAACATACGATTACCACTGGCTTGTAGACTGGAGTGCCTTTTATCAAAGGACGGAGGCAGAAAGCAGAAAATTGATAGATCAGGCCGGAATCCCTGAAAACTGCGTGCAAACTGAGCGAGACCTTTCCGGGGTAATTATTTTTTACACTCTGGTTAGGCCTTAAATAATTTCCGGGCGGTCAGGTGAAAAAAAAGGAATATATAAAAAGCCAGTTGCTGGATTTAACCTACTACTGGTTCAATATAATTCTCATCCTGGGAACCCTGCTTTTTTTGCTGCTGGGGATAATGGATTATTTTTTTTCCCCTCAAAATTTCGACCAATTTTTCCTTTTAAGGGTAGCTATTTCGATTGTTCTTACTTCTTTTTTCTTTCTGAACAGATACACTTCCACCAGATGGAAAAGCAGCAAATACCTATATCCTGTAATTATAATCGCGACAATTCTTTCAGCAGCGACTATAGAATTTATGATCTTGAATCTCGGAGGTCATACTTCTCCATATTATGCTGGCTTAAATCTTTTGATAATTTGTGTTTTGGGCTTTTTGCCTTTGAATCTGACAATATCTCTGGTGTGCGCAGGACTGATCTATGCCATCTACTTCATACCGATATATTTATTTGACAAAGTAACCAATTATCCTGTTTTCATTAGTAATATTTTTTTCTTCGTTTCGACTTTTATAATTGCTTTGGTTTGGCGGTCACTCAGTCAGAAAGTCATTGTCAATACATACAGCCTCCAGTATGACCTGGACCAGGACAAAAAAAAGCTGAAGTCCTACTCCACCAATCTTGAGCAGTTGGTGCAGGAGCGCACTAGGGAGCTCAACAAGTCCGCGCTCATGTTCCGCTCCCTTTTCCAGAACGCCCAGGACGGCATACTCATCATGGACGAGAAGGGAAAGATACTGGACGCAAACAAGGCGCTCTGCGACCTCCACGGCTTCGACCCTGGCGCCCTTTCCGGCGCTAACGTGGTGCTGCTTGAGACCGAAGATAACGAACCCCTTTTCAAGGAGCGCATGGAGAGGATACTGAACGGGGAGGCCCTGCTCTATGAGACGCGCCACTACCGGAAAGACGGCAGCAAGATATCCCTTGAGGTCAGCTCCAAGGTAATAGAGATCGACGGCCGCAAGCTCATCCAGTCTTTTTACCGGGATGTAACGGAAAAAAAGAAAATGCAGACGCAGCTCGTGCATTCGCAGAAAATGGACTCCATAGGACAGCTGGCCGGCGGCATCGCCCACGACTTCAACAATATACTTACCTCTATCCTGGGCTTTACCGAGCTCATATTGCTCAAAGAAGACCTGGACGAGGAGATCGCGGGCAAGGTAAGGACCATAGACAAAGTCTCCAGGCAAGCGGCCCAGATGGTCTCCAAACTCCTCTCCTTCGCAAGGAGGGGATACTTTGAGGCGGTGCCGTTCAGCGCCGACAAGGCGGTAACCGACACCCTCGAGATGATCTCCAGGCTCATACCGGAGAGCATTGCCCTCACAAAACAGCTTCAGGCGCCGGTTGCCATTGTAAAAGGGGATATAAACATGATGGACCAGGTGCTTATGAACCTGGTCATAAACGCAAAGGACGCGATGCCGGAAGGCGGCACGCTCACCGTGGCGACCTCCGTAATAACCCTGGGCGCGGATGACCTGGACATCGGGGCCGACATCGAGCCCGGCGAATATGTAAATATACTTGTAAGGGACACCGGCATGGGGATTCCCGAAGCGGATATCCCCCATATATTCGAGCCTTTTTTTACCACGAAGGACAAAGGCAAGGGAACCGGTCTGGGGCTTGCCATGGTTTACGGCATAGTGAAGGAGCACAAGGGATATATAACCGTGAAAAGCAGGCAGCGCGGGGGGGCGGATTTCAATGTCTATCTGCCCCTGTATCTGAAAAGCAGGGCCAAAGATCAACTGGCCCCAGCCGCTTCCTTTGCCCGCGCGGAGGCCAGTTCTGCCCCCTGGGGCGATGAAACCATACTTGCCGTAGATGACGAGGCCCCTGTGCTTGAGTTCATAAAGGAGACCCTCTCCGGCAAGGGTTTTAACGTTATTACCGCGGGTAATCCCCTTTCGGGCCTGGAGCTTTACAGGGAGAATAATGGCAGCATCGATCTGGTGATCACGGATATGGTCATGCCGTCAATGGACGGCGGCCAGCTCGCAAGGAACATCAGGGGCATAAACCCGCAGGCAAGAATAATAGCCATAACAGGCTACAATGAGAACGGAGAAAACAAAAACATAGACGCCCTCATTAAAAAACCGTTCACAAGCGGCAGGCTTCTGCAGGCGGTAAGGGAAGCGCTGGATAATCAAAGAATATAAAAACGGGCAAAGAACTTAAAAGCGGCCATAAAACATGAACGGCGGGCAGCGGACATAAAAAGCAGGCCCGGATTATTATTTTAAAGAGATTGTCTTTCGCCTTCCGGGTTTGAGGTGCGGTATATGCGGTCAAAGGAAGGGGCTGTAACGGAAAACGCCTCCACAACCTTTGGGTCGAAGTGGCCGGGCAGGGTTCGCCCATCGCCTTCCAGTATCACCTTTACCGCCTCATCGTGGCTCATAGGAGCCTTATAGGGCCGCCTGCTCACCAGGGCGTCGTATTGGTCGCAGATCATAACTATCCTGCCTTCCAGGGGGATCTCCTCTGCCCTCAAACCCTTGGGGTATCCCGTGCCGTCCCATCTTTCGTGATGGTTTAAGGCGATGCGGGCGGCCATCTGCATCTTTGGATGCCGGGAGCCCTTCAGGATATTCTCACCCATTATGGTGTGGGTTTTGATCACCTCGAACTCATTTGGGGTCAGAGGTCCTTTTTTTAGCAGGATGTTGTCCGGGATCCCTATTTTCCCTATGTCGTGCATCGGAGAGGCGAAAGATATGGTCTCCACGAAATCGGAGGGCATGTCCAGGGCCTGGGCCATGATGCTGGAATAAAGCCCTATACGGATATTGTGCGCTCCTGTTTCGTTGTCCTTGTACTCGGCAACCGCCGTGAGACATTGGACGATCTCGTTATTGAGGCTCCTGACCATCAAAAGTGCGTCCGCGAGTTCCTTCGTCCTTTCATTAACGGTCTCCTCAAGCATTCTCTTGTAATCTCTTTCCATCCGGATGAGCCTGTTGTACTCGACCGCCCTCTCCACCGAGTGAAGGACGTGCACCGATTTATAAGGCTTTACGATGAAATCGAAGGCCCCTTTCTTTACCGCGGTTATTGCCACGTTCATGTCCGCATGGCCGGTCATGAGGATAACGGGGATCTCGGGATGCTCGCGGCGTATTTCTTCAAGCAGGTCCAGGCCGGACACGTGGGGCATCTTGATGTCGGCAAGCACTACGTCCACTCTAAGGGATTCAAGCGTTTTGGTGGCGTCCCTGGCCCCGCAGCACGCAATTACGGGATAACCCTGGTCCTTCAGGAGACAGGAGAGCGCATCCAGTATGAAAGGCTCGTCATCTACCACCAGGATGGCGTTTTCGCTATGTTTTCCCCGCCCGATCATCGGCCCCCTTCCATGGAAAGATATAAAAGTATACAAAAGCCTTGAAAAAACTTCCAATTCCGGGTGTGGGTTTTTGCCTTTTTTGTTTTTTAGCGGCCCTTTATGGTCTGTTTTTTCGGGAGGGTATGTTTGCCTGCGCCATACGGCGGAATAAAATTATTTCAGGCGGGACTTTATACGCTCGGCCAGCTTGGCCGGAGAGGTAAACATTTTGACCATGAACTCCGTGGCCCCGGCCTTTACCGCCGCCTCAGGAGCGCCAGGGGTTGATTTGGCTGAGACCACAAGGATGGGCATCCCTTTTAGCTCAGGCTTTTGCCTGATGACGGAAAACAGTTCGGCCTCATCGGCCCCGCTCATGTACACCACCGCGTCTATTTTTTCTCTTTCGATTATATCCCTGGCGGAAGAGTTGCTGCCGGCCTCGAATACCGTAAAACCCTCCAGGACGAGATTGCTTCTGTAAACACGCCTGGTGGCCTCGTTCAAATCCACGATGAGCACTTTTTGTCTTTCGTCGGATTTTTCAGGGACGGCGTCATCCTTGTGCATCTTGATAAAATCGAAAAGCAGCTGCTTTTGCTCCCCGGTAATATTCAGGAACTCCAGGCCCATCCCTACCCCTGGTTTCGAGTGCTGCACACGAGCCTTAAGCTCCAGGGTGGTGCTGCCCAGCGGAAGGGAGACGTTTACTACGGAGCCTTTTATGAAGTGCCGGCCGGTGTGGATATAGATGCCGCTTTTGCTGAGGTCAAGTCCGGTGGCCCCAAGAAGGTTGTTCACGACCACCTGTTTTTTGAATATTACCCGCGGGTCTTTGCGCTTATCGGCCATTATCCATTTAATCTGAAAACTTGAGCCATAAGAAAAGAAAAAAACCTCTTTCTTGACTTCCCCCATTCCCTCTACTCCCCATTTTAAAAGGTTTTGTCATCTTAAAGCAATAATCATATATATAAAGTGGATTTTTGGCGTCTTTCGCTCTCGTGAAACACTGGCCTCGTCAGCAAAAACAGCAAACGGATTTGCCTGCAAAGAGCCGGGGAAAACCGTGATAAACTTGTGCTATGAAGCTGGTTTCTTTCAGTCTCAAGCCTGTTGCGCCCTTCAGGCTGGACTATACCGTCTGGGCGCTAAGAAGGAGGCCGGACAACATTGTTGACCGGTGGGAAGATGGGCGGTATCAAAGGGTATTCGATCTTGGGACGGCGGTCTTCGCCGTCTCGGTCGTCCAACGGGGATTCTCAAGGGACCCTGTGCTGGAAGTGAAAGTGGAGGGGGATAAGATTTCCCCGGAAGACATAAAAACAATAGGTCGCAGGCTCACCAGGATACTGGGGTTGAACGTGGAACTGGCGGATTTTTACGCTTTGGCCAAAAAGGATGAGCTTCTGGGCCCGCTGGCCAGAGAGTTTCAGGGGGTGAAGCCGCCCCGTTTCGGCAGCGTTTACGAGGCCCTGGTAAACGCGGTGGCCTGCCAGCAGATGTCTCTTCTGGTAGGGGTCAGGCTGTTAAACAGGCTTGCGCAGGCCTATGGCAAGTCATTTGCGGACTCTTTATCTTACGGGCCGCAATATGCTTTTCCATCCCCGGATGTCCTGGCGGAGGCAAGACCGGCGGCGGTCCGCGCCCTGGGTTTCAGCGGCCGGAAGGCGCAGTACATCAAGGGGATCTCCTGCTTCGCGGCGGGAAATCCGGGGTCCTCCGGATGCGGGAAGGCGGGCAGCGCTACTTTCGATATTGAAGCTCTGGAGGTGCTTGCGGACGAGGAGGCGGAAACAAAACTTGAGTCACTCGAAGGGGTGGGACGCTGGAGCGCTCAATACGTCCTTTTGCGGGGCATGGGCAGGCTTGGCGTCTTTCCGGGGGATGATGTGGGGGCGCGCGCGAAACTGAAGGAATGGCTTGCAATAGAGGCCCCGCTTGATTATGAGGGCGTAAGGCGGATCGCCGCCCGATGGCGCCCATACGGCGGGTTGGTATATTTTCATCTGCTTCTTAAAAACCTTAAGGCAAAAGGGCTTTTCCTGCCCATGGAAAGGGAGGAGGTATCCGTGTGAACCCAGGTATAACCGTCTATACCATAGGCCACTCTACGCGGTCTGGCAGGGATGTCATAAATTTATTGAAAAAACAAGGGATCGAGATCGTCATCGATGTGCGTTCCGTGCCCAGGAGCGCCTTCAACCCCCAGTTCAACAAGGACATTTTCCCTGGCGAGCTTTCAAAGGAGGGGATAGATTACGTTTATATGAAGGGACTGGGCGGGCTTAGGAAGCCGGAAAAGGAATCGGTAAATACGGGCTGGAACAACGCTTCTTTCCGGGGATTTGCCGATTATATGCAAACCTCGGAGTTTGAGCAGAATGTGGAAGAGCTTCTGAAGATCGCCTCCCAAAAGAAAGCGGCCATCATGTGCGCGGAGGCCGTCCCCTGGCGTTGCCACAGGCTTCTTATATCGGATGCCCTTACCGTGCGCGGTGTGCGGGTAGAGCACATAATGGGGGTGAAGGGGCTTCAGGCCCATGAGCTGACCCCTTTTTTGAAGGCGGAAGGGACAAAAATTACCTATCCCGGAGAGGAAGGGGCGGCCGGCAAGACAGTCAAAGGGAAAAAGGGCGGATAAGTGGTATATACTAGTTCATGCGACGCAGGCTTGTTTCCTCAGCCATTTTTATTTTCTCCGCTATTTTATTGGTTTATATCGTCTCCTGCGCTCCGGCAACACCACGTCCCGCGCAAGTCAATCAGGCAGCCATCGGTCATCCCGCGCCGAAGCCCGCGAAGATCGCGCTTGTTCTCGGGGCGGGGGCATCCAGGGGATTTGCCCATATAGGGGTCATAAAAGTGCTGGAAGAAAACCATGTGCCCATAGACATGGTTTTCGGCGCCAGCGCGGGCAGCCTTGTGGGCAGCCTGTTCGCTTACGGCTACAGCCCCTATGATCTTCAAAAAATGGCCATTTCCATAAAGAAGGGCGACTTGGCCGACCTTGGTATACCTGATGACGGATTCATAAAAGGACAGAAACTCCAGGATTTTGTGGACCATGCCGTCAGGAACACGCCTATGGAAAAACTGAAGATCCCCTTCTACGCAGTCGCCACGGACATAGACAGCGGCAAGGAGGTCATCTTCGGCAAAGGGGATACGGGAATGGCCGTAAGGGCCAGCTGCTCCATACCGGGGGTGTTCCAGCCGGTCAGCATCGGCGGCCAGATGTATGTTGACGGAGGGGTTACAAGCCCCCTTCCGGTGGAAGAGGCCAGAAGATACGGCGCCAGCCTTGTGATAGCCGTTGACATATCGTCAGACCTGGACACCGGCCAGCCTGATGGCATAACGGGCATCCTTTTTAAGACCGTTGGGATCATGTATGCCGAACTGGAGAAGGCGGGCGCCTCGCAGGCCGATGTGGTTATCAGGCCGAAGGTGGGCAATATCGGCTCGGGGGATTTTTCAAAAAGGAACCTGGCCATCATGGAAGGCGAAAAAGCGGCCTGGCAGGCCATGCCGGAAATAAGGAGAAAGTTAAACGCGCTCAGGGAGGCTGGCAGGCTCCCTGCCTATTCCTCTTTGGCCAGGTAAATGGTCTGTGTGGGGAACGCGAACTCTATGCCGCGTTTTCCAAATTCCTCCACGATGTCATAGTTTATCTTCTGTTGTATATCCATATATGTATTATAATCGCTGCTCAGGACGTGATAGACAACCTGGAACGTGAGGCTCGAAGCGTCCAAAGAGAAGAAATGCGCCCTCTCGAAAACCAAATCCCCGGCGCTCCCGATTATGGACTTTATTATGCCGGGTATTTCCCTGAGGTTCTGGAGACTCGTATCGTATGTGACCCCTAAATTGAACTGCACGCGGCGGTCCCTAAGGGATTTATAGTTCCTGATGCGGGATGACGTCAGGTCGCTGTTTGCGAAGACGAGAAGCTCGCCGTTCAAGCTCCTTATGCGGGTGGTTTTGATGCCCACGTGTTCCACGGTCCCCATCAGGTCGCTGCTTACAACGATAAAATCGTTAAGCTCGAAAGGCCTGTCAAACAGTATGACAAAATAGCTGAAGACATCCTTCAGGACCGCCTGGGCGGCAAGGGCGATGGCCACGCCGCCAAGCCCCAGACTGGCAACGAGAGTCGAAATGTGGAACCCCAGGTTTTCAAGCAGGAATATGACGCCCAGGGACCAGACGGCCACCTGTATTACCGGGAAGAGCTTTTCGAATATCTGTTGTTTTACCTCGTCCTCTTTCCTTTTCCAATACAAACCCGGGGCATGCCTGATGACAGCTATTAATAACCTGATGGCAAGCAGGGTAAGAAGGACCGCGGCGACGATATTAAAGTCTCTTGAAAAGGCTTTGGAGAGGTGCAGGCGGGTGATGGACACATAGAAAATGCCGAGATAAGCGATGGGCACGGCCGCCTTTTCGATTCCGGCCACAACCAGGTGGTCTATCTTCGTCCCGGTTTTTTTTGCCCAGGCCTTCAGACGGTTTAGAAAGATCCGCCTGAAAATCCATATGATAAGAATCCCGCCGGCTATTACGGCAAGGCTTGCAAGGTAATCGGCAACGGCATTGCCGTACAGTTTATAGCTTGGAATATTGTTAATCAATCCAGACCCCTGACGCCAAAAAATAAAAATTTTTTAGATGTCCCATAATACCGCGTGTGCCACAAGATTACAAGCCGCGACGCACGGGATGTCAAGGCCAAATAGAAATGTCCTCATTTGGGCCAAGTAGAAATGTCCTATTTGGTTAATACGCATAGGCCCACCAGTTTTTCTTAGG
>JAKBYX010000007.1 GCA_021840255.1 Nitrospirota bacterium
AACACGAGGTTTTCATAGGCTGTGAGGTCCTTGTCCAGGGTGCTGTCCTGGAACACTATGCCAATGGAGCTTCTTACAAGCCTGGGCTCCTTTTTGCAATCGTGCCCGTTTACCAGAGCCCTGCCGGAGGTCGGGTTAAGCAGCGTGCAGAGGATGTTTATTGTTGTGGTCTTGCCGGCACCGTTTGGCCCAAGGAAACCGAATATGGTCTTTTCTTCTACCTGGAAGGATATGTTGTCGACCGCGGTAAGCTGGCCGAACTTTCTCGTGAGCCCCTCTACGCTGATTACGGCGGGCATCAGGAGGTGAGGGTCTTTAGAATTTCCCTGTATCTTTCGGTGGCCTTGAGCAGCACCTCCTCAGGCAGTCTGGGGGCGGGGGGCAGCATGTCCCATCCCATCGCCAAAAGGGCGTCCCTTATTATCTGCTTGTCGAAGCTGTCCTGCCCCGCGCCCTCGCGGTAGCCCTGGGCAGACCAGAACCGGGAGGAGTCCGGTGTGAGAAGCTCGTCTATGAGGATGATCCTGCCGTCCATGAGACCGAATTCCATCTTGGTGTCCGCTATGATGATGCCCTTTTTCGCTGCTATGGAGAGGGCCCGCTCATATATTTTCAGGGTGTAATCCTTTAGCAGCCCGGCCTCCCTGGTCCCTGCTGTTCTCTGGCATTCCTCAAAAGAGATGTTCACGTCGTGCCCTTCAGCGGCCTTTGTGCTTGGGGTGAAGATGGGCTCAGGGAGCCTGGAGGACTCTTTAAGCCCTTCGGGAAGTTTTATGCCGCAGACGGAGCCTGTTTCCCTGTAAGACTTCCACCCGCTACCCGAAAGATATCCCCGGACTATGCATTCAACCGGCAGGACCTGCGCCTTTTTTGTGAGGATGCTCCGGCCTTCGAGAAGCTCCCGGTGTCTGTTGAAAGGAGGAGGGAAATCCTTAACGTCCGCCGAGATTATATGGTTTTCGATTATGTCTTCCGTCTGCCGGAACCAGAAAAGCGATATGGCGGTAAGTATCTTGCCTTTTTCGGCTATGGCGTCAGGCAGTATAACGTCAAAAGCGCTCACCCTGTCCGTAGCGACGATGATGAGCTTGTCCCCCAGGTCGTAAACGTCCCGGACCTTTCCGCGCCGCGGCTTCGGGGCGCCCTCTATCTCTGTTTTTTCCACCGCTTTCATAGCACAGGCTACCATGATAACTGATATTCCCCCAACTATTCAAATCGGTTTTTGATTGATTTAATTTGCAATTCCCTGTAGCTTGCTGCAAGGTGATTCATTTGAACTTTTAAAATATTTTTTGCATCTGCTATATTTCCAGCATGACGGCAACCGGAAAAAAGAGGGCGCTTATAACGGGGGGCACGGGCGGGCTTGGAAGCAGGCTCGCCGCCAGGCTATATGAAAACGGCTACAGGGTGGCCATAAATTTCCATAGGGACAGGGCTGGGGCGGAAAGGCTTGTAAGTGAGATGGGCGGCGGGGCCTTTGCCGTTAAGGCTGATGTCGGGGATCCGGGGCAGGTGGAGGACATGGCCCGGGCGGTAAAGGACAGGTGGGGAGGCCTTGACGCGCTTGTTAACTGCGCGGGCATAACAAAAGACGCCCTTCTTGTAAAACTGCAGCCTGCCTCCTGGGATGAGGTCATAAGGACGAACCTTACGGGGGTTTTCAATACCATAAAGGCGTTTGCTCCCATAATGGCGGAGTCCGGGGGAGGGCATATAATAAACATATCCTCTTATTCAGGGTTGAAAGGGAAAAAAGGGCAGTCCGCCTACAGCGCCTCAAAGGCCGCGCTCATCGGTCTTACTGTAAGCGCCGCCGCCGAGCTTGGCCGCCACAGTATCCGCGTCAATGCCGTTCTTCCAGGCTACATGCCCACGCGCATGGGAGAAAACGCGGAGGCGGCGATGAACAGGGCCAGGGAAGACAGTTTTTTGGGCCGGCTGTCGGACCCGGAAGAAGCGGCGTCTTTCATAACGCTGCTGGCCGGGATGGAATGCGTGACCGGCCAGGTCTACCCTATCGAAAGCAGAGTGTTTTGATGGCAAAAGGGTTTTTCATCACAGCAACCGGCACCGGCGTGGGAAAGACGGTCGTGGCCGGGGCGCTTATCCGTCTTTTAAAGGACAAAGGACTGAAGGTGGCCGCCATGAAACCGGTCGAATCCGGCTGCAGGAAAATTGAATCGGCTGTTTCCCATGGTGGGCAAAGCGGTGGCGGGGTTTTTTTTGTCCCGGCGGACGGCGTTTTTTTAAGGGAGATGGCGGAAATGGAAGAGTCCGTACATGAGGTGGTCCCGTATTGTTTTGAGGCCCCTCTTGCCCCGATGGCGGCCGCGGAAATCGAAAGGGTAAGGATAGACATTAAAAAGATAATAAGCCGGTTTGAAAGGCTAAGCGCAGGGTATGACGCGGTCATAGTGGAGGGGATAGGGGGGCTGCTGGTCCCGATAAAGCGCGATCAGCCCTCAGGGCGCACAGGCGGGTATTACGTTCTGGACCTTGCATTGGAGCTGGGTTTGCCGCTGGTCATAGTGGCAAGCCTGTCTTTAGGGACGATAAACCATACCCTTTTGACGGTGAGGTGCGCTCTTGGCGCGGGTGCGGAGGTGGCCGGGGTGATTGTCAACCATGGGGGCAATCAACTGGGCCACGCAGAGGGCCTGGCAGAAAAGACAAACCCCAGGATCATTAGGGAGCTTTCGCCTGTCCCGGTCATAGGCGAGTTACCGTTCCTGCATGATATTTCGGCCGGGGTGATCGGGGACGCCGCCCAAAAAAATATCGACTTTTCTCTCCTGAAGCGTTTTCTTTGATTCTGAAAAACTCAATCCTGGATGTGGCATTTGTTGCAGAGGGAGCGCTGGAACGGAGAAAACCTGCTTGCGGGAATATCGTAATACGCCCTGCTGGTTTCCGCCTGGGTCCTGCCCATTGCCTGCGCGGAGTCTCCTGGCACATCCGTCCCTGGCCAGACGGACTGGCCACCGGGATCCGCGGTGATAAAGGTCTGCCCGTAAGGATCGAAACGAAGCATAAAATCCCATCCGGAGGCATGAGCCCTGTGGCAGGTCAGGCACATCACATTGCTGTTTGCATCCGGCCCGGTGAGATAGGAATTATCGTTTTTTGCGTGGGATTTCAATATAGTGTAGTCTCCTGTGCCCTCTTCAAAGGGCACAAGGGAAAGATATGAGGTGGTCTTTGTACCAGAAATATCCCCTGTTTTTATGTATCTGTTATAGTTATCGGCCAAACGGCCCATTTTTGCCCCATTGCCCGCGGGATGACGGTAGGCGCCCGAGGTGCTTGGCTGGGAATTCAGGAACGCGGGATGGCAGTTGGCGCACCATTCGGACATCCCCTCGCCGTAGGCGACCCTGGTTTGGGTCACCGCTTCCGATCTGTTATAGACGGAAGGGGCGACCGCCACAGGCGGACCGGCGGTGAACGCATAACCTGGAATGCTGACAGGAGAGTACCCTATGCCCCCCAGCAGTCTGTAATCGCCGACCGGGCAGCTTACCGTCGGGTCCGGGCTTGTGTCGTAGGAACCGGAGGCGCAGGAGTTCTGGAGTCCGTCTTCGATAATTTTGCCGCCTACCGTCCTTCGGTACTCCCCATGCGGATCGTGACAGCTTATGCAGGTAAGGTCCTCCGCGGGATATGTGCCGCCTGGGGCCACGGTGCCCATGGGATCTGCGGCATACCCGTAGTCGGCAGCCACTATGTTGTGCCCGTGCGCGTATCCATGGTCGGTGTAAACGTTAGTGCCCGACATCCAGGTATAAGTTTTTTTTAGCCATCCGAAATCCCCGCCAGGCGTCATCTGCTTTGGCGGAACGCCCTGGGGCATCTCCGATTCAGGGGTGCTTATGTACCGGTCGGAGGGGCCCGTCAGGTTGGGCATCTCATGACAGTTCAGGCAGATCGAGCCCTGATCGGTCGCCCTGAGCAGATACGGGCCGCTTTGGGTCGCCGTGCCATTGGCGACGGCCGGCGCCCTGTGGACGGTGTGGCAGCCGTTGCATTCTCCCACCCCGCCATTGTGGAATCCTGCCCGCGCAAAAACGGGTTGCGCAAGCACTGCCAATAATAAAATGGCTTTTAAGGTTTTTGTTTTTTTTATCATCCGGCCCAGCCTTTGAGGATCGCCCGGAGCCTGAGCGTCTTGTTTACAGGGTGTTTACACGCGCGCTTTGTTCTGAGGATATTTTTTTCTATGGGATTGAGTCTGAAGGACAACTCTTTTGCGTCTGATTAAAATTTACCACCTGCAGGCGCATTGTCAATCGTTGCTGGGGAGGGCTCTTGGAAAGGTCTGACAGCCCTGTTGTTCCCGATTAGAATTTAACGCTGTCCGGCGCATTGCGAAACGCCGTAGCTCGCGGGATGGGATGTTGCCAATCTAAAATTAAAACTTCAGTTTAGATTTCTAAGTTATTAATTTTAAAATAAAAATTCAAAAAAATGCGGTAAAAATGTCTTGCCCGCCTGGCTGCGGGCATGGACTTTTTTTAAAATTTTGCCTGGATGCCATTCCTGTGATTTCAAGACAATATCCATTTGGGTTTCACTTCCAGTGCAGACAAGTTTCCGGCCCTGGCGAGCGAGCTTCCGGCCGGTTTGCGGGGCATCCGGAGAAACTATTGCTAAAATTTCGCTTTTTAAATAAACTAGACATTAAAATTGGGGAGAAAGGAGGTAAAAATGGCCGATATTAAAATTGACAAGACCATCGACGCGCGCGGAGCGGCATGCCCCGGCCCTCTTATGGAGCTTATCAAGGCGATGAAACAGGAGAACGTCGGGTCTGTGATCGAGATTCTGTCTTCGGAAAAAGGGACGAGCGTGGACGCCCCGGCCTGGCTCCAGAAAGTAGGGCAGGAGCTTGTAAAGGTTGAGGAGCGTGGAGATCACTGGAGCATCATTGCGAAAAAAATAAAATAAAACAAAGAAAGGACAAGTGGGAAAATGCCAAAGAGGATAGTCATTGTAGGGGGTGGCGCCGGAGGGACGATAACCGGCAATCTGCTGGCCAGGAATCTGATGCACCAGATAGAACACGGCCAGGTTATCATAAACATGATCACGGACAAGCCGGAGCATATCTATCAGCCCGGGTTCCTGTATATCGCTTTTGACAAGGTCCGTCCGGAAGAGATCATCAGGCAACAGCAGGACCTGCTCGATCCGCATATAAACCTCTTTGTTGACCCGGCGGTAAAGATCGATCGGGAGAAAAACGTCGTCCATACAAAGGGCGGTAAGGAATTCCCATACGATTATCTGATAGTCGCCACCGGCTCCAGGATAGTCCCGGAGGCCATCCCGGGCCTTAAGGAAGGCGCCCACTGGTTCTATGACCTCCCGGGCGCTCAGAAGCTCAGGGAGGCCCTCAAAGGCTTTGAAGGGGGCAGGGTAGTCATCACTGTGGGCGTTCCGCACAAGTGCCCCGTGGCGCCCCTGGAGATCACCTTCATGCTCTATGACTACTTCAAGCAAAAAGGGATGCTCGACAAGGTAGAGCTTTACTACACCTATCCCATCAACAGGGTGCACGCCCTTGAGCCGGTTGCCAACTGGGCCGTGCCACAGTTTGAAAAGAAAGGGATAAAGTACGAAGTGCTCTTCAACATGGAAGAGGTGGACCCTGAAAAGAAGATACTCAAGTCCATGGAGGGCACGCATCTGAATTATGACCTGCTCATCGCCATCCCGCCGCACAAGGGCGCGCAGGTGATCGAGGATTCCGGGATGGGCAAAGGCGGCTGGGTGGCCACCAACAAGCAGACCCTGAGGAACGAGGGGCACAACAATGTCTACGTGGTCGGAGACACCACGGATATACCGATAAGCAAGGCCGGCTCGACTGCCCACTTCGAATCCGATGTCGTGGCGGAGAGGATCGCCTCAGAGATACAGGAAGGCGGCACGATGACGGAGTACGACGGGAAGGTCGTCTGTTTTGTCGAGACCGGCTTCGATGAGGCCACCTATGTGTGGTTCAATTACAAGAATCCCCCGAAGCCGACCCCGCCTTCAAAGATGCTCCACTGGATGAAGCTGGGGTATAACAGGCTGTACTGGCTGTCAGCGAGGGGGGTATTGTAATGGAAGAAGGTAGAAACGCGGGCACTCAGCTGGCTGAAAAGCTGTCTGACCCGGCCACTATTAACGCCCTTACCAGCCTGATAGACAGGTTGACGGAGCTGCAGGCCACGGGCGTTATGGACTCCTTTTTCCAGGCGGTGCAGGCCATCGGTTTCATGAAAGACGGCATGACCGACACGATGGTCAACAAGAACGCCGCCATGGCGGAAAGCCTGATGGAGATCGCCAGCGAGGCCGCAAGCCCGGAGATCATGGCATCCCTGAAGGAACTGAAGGAGATCCACCGGACGGGAAAGCTCAAGGACCTTTTTGAGCTTACAGACAACATCTCTTTCATGTTGAACTCTACTACTACCAAGATGGTCGAGAGGAACGCGGCCATAATGGAGGAGCTTTACAGCATCGCCAACGAGGCGGCTGATCCCTCCATGCTGGAAGCGGTTCGTGAGATCAAGAACCTCCAGAAATCCGGGAACCTGAAGACCTTGTCCGAGGCTTCGTACATGTTGGCTTTCATGACGAACGCAATGACGGACAGCATGGTCCAGAGGCTGGCCTCCTTCACATCGGCCTTTGTCGAGGAGGTTGCAACTCCGCACCTTACCGACATCATAAGGGGCACGCTCAGCTGTATGTCAAAGACCGTGGAAGAGGCAAAGTCCGATCCCCCGAAGCCGGGGTTCAAGGCCTTGATGTCTACCATGAGGGACCCCGAGGTGCAGATGGGCATGCAGTTCATGATGAGGCTGGCTAGGAACCTGCGCCATTGTCTTATGGCCGCTTACGACAAGTAGGCTGGAGGGTAAAATTATCCAAAAAAAAGGGCGGGAATTTTTTCCCGCCCTTTTTTTTGGTCTTGTTAAAGCCCAAAAAGAAAACAAAAACAAAAAAACCTACCACATGATCAGTTTGTCATGGGATTCTATCAGGTCCAGTATCTCGGATGCGGATTTCTCATTGAGCCTGACAACCGTCACCTGCTGGGTAGCCTTATGCCTGTCAAGCAGCTGCTGGCCGGTCGCGTCCAGGTCTTTCTTCAAAATATATAATATCTTCATGGGGTAGCGTATGCCTCCTGCCTAATAAGGGTCTATGAAATCGTATTCGGTGAGCTTGTCCGCCATGGCGTCCGCGGCAAGGAATTCCAGCTCCGGGTTCTCCCTGCTGTTGGTGAATAACTTCAGGTCCATGTCCCTGCAGAGCTCATAGTTCCTCTGCGTGTCAGGGTCCGCCTCCACCTTCCTGTCCAGCACGAATATATCGATCACATCGTCCAGCACGATAAGGCCGGCGCTGATCCTGAATGCCTCGCTCTGCCTGTCTCTCACTAAAATAGCTATCTTTCTTGCCATATCCTTCCCCTCCTAAAAAACCAGGACCTTGTCGCACTCGTTGTGGATAAGCGCGTTCTGGTATTGCGTGCCGTTTATGATGCCCTCCGGGATTTCCTTTTCGTCCAGGTTCCTTCCTTTTGCGCTGTAATTACAGAGGCTCATGTCCACGTTATCGAGCTTTCTCAAGTCTGCGATCGCGCAGTTTTTTACCAGGTAAATGCCGTCATCGGTCATGAACAAGCTCACGCTGTGCCCCCTCTTGACCGCCTCTTTGGTGATCTCCACGATCTTGTTGGCGTGAGGGGTTTGTGTTATGAGAATTCCAATTTTCATAATGTTCTCGTCTCCCGTCCCTCCTTGATTTTTTGGTTTTCCCGGAAAATACGAAAGATTATATAAATTTATCGGGATTCCTGTCAATTTGCCCCCGGATAACGGAGGCCGGAACCGTTTATTATTACATGCCCCTCCCGCTTTCCCGGGAACCCCACTCTCTCCGAAATAACCCCCGCAACAAGAAACCCTGCAATAGATGGGACTCTCAATTTATGGAGCAGAAACACCACAAGAGCGGAGACTCCAAAAATGATAACCAAAGATCTGAAGAATTCAGATTCCATATGTCTTATGGTAGCATGGGATATGCTTTACTTCAGTGCATTTTGGTCCGCCTTAGTGACTTTATACAAGAAATGTCCGAAGTGCGGCAAGGTCCAATACTTCAAAGATAAGAAGAAGGGTGGCAGGGTCGTCACCTGTAAGAAATGCGTACATCAATTCGCTTTGAAATAGTATCGTAACCGCACATTTTTAATTACTAAAAAACGGGTTTATTGACTGGCGGGAAAATGCAAAAAATTCCATCAGCTTACCGGTTTTGTTATGAACATTGGATTTTCTATTTAAATACTTGTTTGTACACAATAAGAACTTTTAAATTTCAATTATGAAAGGAAATCAGCATCAGTCTTTTGGTACTAAAAATGCGTTGGTATCGACTAAATCAAAATGAGGTCTTAGAGAAACTGCAAACTTCGGAAGCCGGCCTGTCCTTAAGTGAGGCCGAGAAACGTCTTCTCCGTTATGGGCCAAACAGGATCGCCGAAGAAGAGAAAATAAACAGGCTCAAAATACTGGTGCATCAGTTTACAAGCCCGCTCATCTATATCCTGATCATCGCTGGTATGATGACCATTTACTTTCGTGAATATGTGGATGCAGGGGTAATCTTTTTTATAGTCGTTCTTAACGCTATCATTGGGTTTATCCAGGAGCACAAGGCGGAAGAGAGCGTCAGGGCGCTCAAAAGGATGGCCGTCCCCACGGCGCGCGTGCTGAGGACTGGGCTGGAAAAGGAAATTGAAAGCGGGAAACTTGTTCCGGGCGATATTGTCCTGATAGCGTCCGGCGCAAAGATCCCTGCCGATATCCGGCTGCTGCACTCAGTTGAGCTGAAGATCGACGAGGCAATGCTTACGGGCGAATCCGTGCCGGTAGAAAAGGTAATATCTCCCCTTGAGGAGGAAGAACTGATACCCGGAGACCAGATCAACATGGCTTTTATGGGTACGATCGTAGTAAGTGGCAGGGCCCGGGGTGTGGTAGTCGAGACCGGCGCGAACACCATCCTCGGAAGCATTGCCGGCGAGATAAAAGAGATTGGCCTGGTAGAGGCACCCATTCAGAAAAAGATCGAACGCTTTGCAAAGGCCATCGGCGTGCTCGTGCTGGCGGCTTCATCTCTCCTTTTTATCGCCGGCCTAATAGCCGGAGAAAGCATCAGGGAAATGTTCATGACGGCGGTGGCCGCCGCAGTTGCTGCAATACCGGAAGGGCTTCCGATAGTTGTAACAATAGCCTTTGCGGTAGGTGTATCCCGGATGGCGAGGCATAATGCCATTATCAGAAAGCTTCCGGCCGTAGAGACCCTTGGCGGCACGACGGTAATCTGCACGGACAAGACTGGCACCCTGACAAAAAATGAAATGACCGTTAAGGCCGCCTATGACGGTCAGCACGTTTACGAGTTCACCGGAAGCGGCTATGAGCCCAAAGGGGAGATACTCCACGAGGGAATGCGTGTACATCCGGCGGAAGAGGAAAGGCTTCTGCAAGTGCTCCGCATCGGACTGCTGTGCAATGAGTCCGACGTTTATGAGGAAAATGGCCAATATAAGGCGGATGGCGACCCTACGGAGGCGGCGCTCATTGTTTCCGCCATGAAAGCCGGTCTTCTGGCGGAAGCCGAAAAGGAGACATATCAGCAGACCTGGCTTATACCTTTTGAATCGGAGCGCGGATACATGGCCACTCTCTTTACCGTAAACGGCAGGAAACTGATCTTCGTAAAAGGAGCTCCAGAGCGTATTCTGGAGATGTGCGAAACGGAGGCCCATCGAGCCAGCCTCGATAAGAACGCCGTTTCGACTGTCGCCGGAAATTTCGCTGTGCAGGGGCTGAGGGTGCTCGCCTTTGCCTGGAAGGAGGCGTCAGCCGATACCGTGGAGCTTACTCATCGGGATGCCGGATCCGGCCTTGTCTTTGCCGGCCTGCAGGGCATGATAGACCCGCCAAGGCCAGAAGCGATAAAGGCCATCGAAGATTGCAAGACAGCCGGCATAAGGGTCATCATGATAACCGGAGATCACGCCATAACCGCAAAGGCCATAGCGGAGCAAATGGGCATAAGCGGCGTCGGCGAAGGGGTGCTTACCGGCAGTGAACTGGAATCGATGAGCGACGAGGACCTGTTTCACCGGCTTATGAAAATCCCGGTTTTTGCACGCGTTGCCCCTCAGCACAAACTCAGGCTAACGGAGCAGCTAAAACGCCGCGGGGAAATCATCGCTATGACCGGGGACGGCGTTAATGACGCCCCGGCCCTGAAAGCGGCCCACATAGGCATTGCCATGGGCAGGACCGGCACTGACGTCGCAAAGGAGGCGGCCGACATGATCCTGGCCGACGACAATTTTGCGAGCATATTTGCGGCAGTGAAGGAGGGCCGGATCGTATTCGATAACCTGCGCAAGGTCACATTCTTTCTGATACCTACGGGGGTTGCTGCCATATTGTCGATAGCTGGCGCAATCGTACTGGGAGTGCCGATCCCCTATATGCCGGCGCAACTGCTCTGGATAAACCTGGTGACCAATGGCCTTCAGGATGTCGCTCTTGCCTTTGAACCCGGTGAAAAGGATGTACTTATGCGTTCTCCAAGACTTCCGGGCGAGGGGATAATGTCCGGGCTTCTCATCCAGAGGACCGTGCTAGTAGGACTTGTCATCTCACTGGGGGTGATTTATACATTCGTAAGGGCCTTTTGGGCGGGTGAGCCGATTGAAAAGGCCAGGTCCGTGGCAGTGACTACGATGGTCTTTTTCCAGTTCTTCCAGGCTTTCAACAGCCGCTCGGAAATGCGGTCGCTTTTCTCGATGAACCCGTTGGATAATTCTTTTCTGTTCTTCAGCATGATTGCCGCCTTTTTTGCCCAGGTTGCATTTCTTTACATGCCAGCGTTTCAATGGGTGTTCAGGACCGAACCGATAACGATGTCTGACTGGCTGCACATTCTTTCCGTTGCGGCGACAGTCATAATTGCCGTGGAGGCAGATAAATGGCTAAGGAGACGAAACCTTCGAATATCGTCCCGGCGCTTCCATCGATAATCAAAGCATTCACAGATGGAATGGTGTTCATGACGCTTAGCAAATGGAAACATTTTTCAAGTCCATGCAGCAGTTGATTTCAAACATACGGTATGACCGCAAACACAGGCACCGGCAGGTTTTTCTCCTTGAATCCATCCAAATTCCCTCTCCTGCTTTTTTTGCTTTTTTGTCTCTTTCCGTTCAAACTTAAAATCACAACTTACCGTTTTTAAATCATTTTATGACCCCACTTGCTCAAACGCCTCATGAACAGCCGGTCCATTTTTTTTATGCCCTGCGGGCATCGAATGTAAGGATTTTCTGATTTATCATCGTTTGTTCGCTCACCGCTCGCTGCCCATTTTATGCCCCGCGGGGTGCGCTCGCCGTCCATTAGATTTTTTCCTTTGACTAACACAAGGGCCTGATTTAATATTTTAGCTATGCTTCAAGGAATGACAGGTTTCGGATCGAGCGAGAAAGGCGATTTCCGGGTAGAGGTGCGCTCCCTGAACAGCAGGTACCTGGAGATGAATTTCAGGCTGCCCTGCGGGCTGCTGGAGCAGGAGGTCCCTCTCAGAAACATCATAAAGGAAAAATTCGCGCGCGGCAGGTTCGATGTGTTCGTAAGCGTAAAGGAAGGCAGGAGGATGGTAAGCCTGGATGCGCGGAAGGCAAAAGAGCTGTACGCCGGGCTTGATGGGCTGAGGCGCGAGCTTGGGATCCCTGATTCCCCTTCCATGGCGGAGTTGATCGTGCTTAAGGACCTTTTTCTGTCCGAGGAATCGGGGCACGACCTTGCCTCTTTAAAGGATGCCTTCGACGAGTCCCTGGCACAGGTGGAAGCGATGAGGCTGGGCGAAGGGCGCATCATAGCCCAGGACATATCCGGGCGAGCGGAGATACTGGAACGCCTGAACAGCGAGATGAAAGAGCTCCTGCCAAAGACGGCGCTGGCCCTCAGGGAGAAGTTCGCCGCGAAGATCAGGGCCATGATGGCCGAGGCGGGCATAGACGAGGGGCGCATAGCGCAGGAGGCTGCAGTGCTTGCAGAAAAAGCAGATATCGCGGAGGAGCTGACCAGGATAACCGGCCACCTGGAACATATGAAAAAAATGATCAGCGGGAAAAATGATAAAATAGGGCGGGAACTCGATTTCCTGTTGCAGGAGCTCAACCGGGAAGCCAACACCATAGGCTCCAAGACTGGCGAGATGGAGATCACCGGCAGGGATATCCAGTTTAAAACAGAGGTTGAGAGGATAAGGCAGCAGGCGCAGAACCTTCAATAACATGACAGTTAAAAAAGACGATCTTGCCCCCATACTTGTGAACATAGGCTTCGGCAACATGGTTGCCGGGGCCAAGGTGGTCGCCATCCTGACGCCCGGCTCCGCACCCATAAAGCGCCTGAGGGAAGAGGCCCGCGAAAGGGGCAAGCTGGTGGATGCCACCGAAGGCAGACGCACGCGCTCCATCCTGGTAACCGACAGCGACCACGTTATACTTTCAGCCCTTCAGGCCGAAACGATCACCCAGAGATTCCTGGGCAAGCCCATCCCTGCGGAATGAGCGGAATACATAATGCAGATGTCCCCGAACAGGCGGGAGACCAGGAGATGGAAAAAGACCGGCAGGGGGGCCCCGCAAGTTCAATGAAAGCGGGGGGAGGGCTTTTCATAATATCCGCTCCATCCGGCGCCGGTAAGACCACGCTTGGCCGGGAGATCATGAAGATGATCAAGGGCCTGAGAGAGTCTGTCTCTTACACCACAAGGAAGCCCAGGGCAGGTGAGAGGGACGGGGCGGATTACAATTTTATCTCCCGGGAAGAGTTCGTTCTAATGGCCGGGCGTGGCGAATTCCTTGAAAGCGCCGAGGTGCACGGTAATTACTACGGGACCTCGCGCAAGGACCTGGAGTCGATCCTGGCCGGCGGCGAGGACGTTATCCTGGACATAGACACCCAGGGCGCAAGGCAGCTGAAAACGAAAGCGCCATTTCCTGGGGCGGTCTACATTTTCATTTTGCCCCCTTCACTTGATGTGCTAAGGCAGAGACTCACCGCGCGGAATACCGAGGGGGAGGCGCAGGTTGTGTTAAGGCTTCAAAACGCTTTGGGAGAGATAAGAGAGTATGAAATGTACGATTATGTTATAGTGAACGACAGGCTCGATGATGCGCTGGAGCGCCTGAAAGCGGTGATAATGGCTGACAGGTCGGCCCTTAAGAGGGTTGACCGGGCCTGGGTTAATAAAAATTTCAATCTTTCCAAAAAGGAGGTTTTTCCTGAATGATGGATATAATTTCTCTTCCAGTCAAGATGGATAAGAAAAAAATAGACAGCAGGTTCCGCCTGGTTACCATAGCGTCGCAGAGGGCAAAGGAGCTCTCCTATGGCGCAAAACCAAAGCTTCCGAGCAAGTACAGGAAGATGGCTTCCCAGGGTATACTGGAGGCGGTGGAGGACCAGCTTGAGTTCCTGACCGGGGATGAGGCCCGCACCGCACTAGAAGAGGCCAAGAAACTCGATCTCCGCAGGCTCCTTGAGACGAAGAAGCGCGAAGCCAGGGCTGAAGAGCTCTCCGAGCTGGAGCGCGACCTCAGGGTTTACCTGCACGAGAAGGAGGAAAAGGGCAAGGAAGGCCTCGAAGAGCTGTTTACGGAAACTGAAAAGGATGCGGAAGAGGAGCCCTCTAAAGAATAAAAGACTACTGGTTGGCGTTACGGGCAGCGTTGCCGCTTATAAGGCGGTGGAGCTTGTCCGAAGGCTGAAAGATGAGGAAGCAGACGTCCGGGTGGCAATGACGTCTGCTTCCTTGAATTTTATAACGCCCCTTTCCCTGGAGCTGGCAAGCGGAGCGAAACCGCTGACAGGGCTCTGGGAAGAGCCCCTGGCCCACGTAAACCTGGCGGCCTGGGCCGAATTCTTTATCGTAGCCCCGGCCACCGCCAATACTCTTGGCAAGCTGGCAAACGGCATCGCCGATGATCTGCTATCCGCTTTTTTCCTGGCATGGCATGGCCGCACTCTGATAGCTCCGGCGATGAACCCAGGCATGTACACGCATGATGCGTTCAGAAAAAATCTGGAATTCCTGAGGTCCATTGGCGTAACCGAAATAGCGCCTGAAACCGGCGCGCTTGCCTGCGGGGCTGAAGGCGTCGGACGCATGGCGGGCATTGAAAGTATCATTGAGGGCGCAAGGAGCGCTTTTATTCCCCGAGATCTGGAAGGGCAAAGCATACTTGTGACTGCGGGCCCTACAAGAGAACCGCTTGACCCCGTAAGGTTCATCTCTAACCGGTCGAGCGGCAAGATGGGGTTTGCCCTGGCAAGGGCGGCAGCCTCCAGGGGTGCTGCCGTAACCCTGGTGACCGGCCCCACGGCCCTCACACCCCCTTCCGGCATCGAAAAACTCATCCGGGTGGAAACCGCAAAAGAAATGATGGAATCGGTCCTGAAAGAGGCCCCGTCTTCCCGGATACTTGTCATGGCCGCCGCACCAGCCGATTTTACTCCGGAATCATCATCTTCAGAGAAAATAGCAAAATCTGGCCGGTACGATTTAAAACTTAAAGCAACGCATGATATTTTGCTTGAGGTCTCGAGGATGAAGCGGAGGCCCTTTACAGTCGGATTCGCGGCGGAAACGGGGCCTCTTTTTGAGCGGGCCCAGGAAAAGCTCAGGAAAAAAGACCTGGACATGATCATATTTAATGACGTTACCAAGGCGGGGGCCGGTTTTGATTGCGATACCAACCAGGTGTCAATTTTTGGCCGGGACGCTCACAGGGAGGATGTCCCTGTCATGGGAAAGGAAGAGCTTGCGCATCTTCTCTTGGACCGGATAATGGTCTTACTGCCCGGAACGAATTTAAAAGCAAACAAATAAATAAATAAAAAAACCCCTTTTAAACACTTGATTTTTTATGCATGGTTATTTAAAAATCTAACATGTCAGCCGAACTGGAGAGATTGAGAGAAAAGGTCCGGAAGGACCCTAACTCCAGGCTATTCATTTCCCTTGCCGACCTCTACAGAAAAGAAGGAATGCTTGAAGAGGCGGTGCGCGTCCTTACGGAAGGTCTTGAGAGACAGCCGGATTATATGAGCGCGCGCGTCGCGCTTGGAAAAATATACCTGGAGGAAAACAAGCTCGATAACGCCCTCACCGAATTCAGCCTGGTCGCAAAGGCAATACCTGACAACCTGTTTGCCCAAAGAAAGCTTGCCGGCATATACATGATGATGGAGGACGCTGAAAAGGCGAGGGCCGCATTTGAAACCGTTGTCCGTCTTAATCCGCTGGACACCGCGGCGGAAGAGGCCCTTCGAAGGTTAAAAGAAGGGGTTTTACCTGCGCCGGATGAAGGCGCACCGTCCGGAACTGAAGTAAAGATGAACAGTTCTGAAGACCTGTCATTTCCCGTTTCAGGAGGGGAATCCTGGGCAAATGAGGATTTTTCCGGCGAAACAATGGATTGGGTAACCAAGGACCAGGTAACTGAGGGGGATAGCGAAATAACGGAGGGGAACCGGGAAATAGCCGGGGGCACAGCCTGGGAAGAAAAAGAGCCAAAGCCTGTTACGAAAGACCGGGCACAGGGAATAGACCAGTACCGAGCGGAGGAAAACAGAGACCTTTCGAAAGACGATGCGCCGTTCGATCTCGAAATCCATCATGCGGATGAATTCGGGCAGGCAGAGGAATTCGGCAAAGAATCCTTTCAGGAAGGGAGCCAGGGGCAAGAAAAAAACAAAGACCTCTCCGGAGGGGAAGGCCTGGAGAGTGCACCGGATATATCCGGCCCGCGGGATATATCCTGTTGGTTCGACGAGTCTGCGCCCTCGGGCCCCGCGGATACCTCAAAGGGCGAAGAGATACCATTTAAGGAAGCCCATGAGGCGGGCCCGCCTTTTGACGCTCCCTTTAAGAGGATGCTTGAAGATGAACTTGATGAGCTGGAGAACTGGCATCTGAAGAACGGGCAGCCGGAGACGGCGGTGTTTTCAGTCTCAGGGCCTTCAACTGGCGAGGAGATATCAGGGAGCGCCGGGGAAGGCGGTCTGGATGATAGCGCCGGGGAATTAAAGAGGGCCGATGAACTTATCCATAGTGGCCAATACGCACTGGGGTTTATGGTTCTTAGAAGGAGGCTGGAGCTTTTTCCCGGGGACCTTATGGCCATGCAAAAACTGGAAGAGCTGAAAGTGCTCATCAAGCTGCTTGGGCTGGAAAACGAGATAAGGGCCTCCATGCTGGAGTCCTTCCTTCAATCTGCGCAGAAAAGGAAGAACGGCGCCCTGGAAGAAAAAAACAAGCAAAAACCCCAATAAATAAAAGTCCTTCAAAAAGAGCAGTTCATTCTATATAATTATTGCGTCTGGAATTCCGCTTGCTGTTTTTTTTATAAGAAAAATGCCTTGGCGGGCGTGATCTCATATTTTTTATTTTTAAAGATTTTAAATTAAGGTAAAAGTGCTTCAAAACAAAAAATTTTTTTCGGGGGAGGACGGTCGAAATGCGCGAAACTGCCTTCAGGATAGATGGGATGAGCTGCCAGCACTGCGTCATGGCGGTGAAAAAGGCGGTGGAAGGGCTCAAGGGCGTGCGAAGCGCGCAGGTGGAGATAGGCAAGGCCACCGTGAAGTACGATGAAGGGAAGGTCGGGCCTGAAGAGATCGAGCGGGCAATAACGGACGCCGGATACAAGGTTGTGAAGGACTAAAAAATATGCCAAAGATAAAGGTTATACACGGGCCTAATTTGAACCTGCTGGGGAAACGGGAGACAATGGTTTACGGCACCGGGTCTCTGGCCGAAATAGACTCAGCCATGAAAGAACTGGCGGACCAGCTTGGACTGGAGATTTCCGCCATGCAGACAAACAGCGAGGCGGATATCATCGACGCCATACATAAAACGGATTATGACCTTCTCATAATAAATCCCGCCGCCTATACGCATACCAGCATCGCAATTAGAGACGCGATCGCGGCCGTGTCCAAACCGGTCATTGAGGTCCACCTGTCCAACATCCATAAGCGGGAAGAGTTTCGCAGGCATTCTTTCATTGCGGAGGTCGCTGTTGGGCAGATAAGCGGTTTTGGGCCTGGCAGCTACATGCTTGCGCTCAGGGCAGCCCGGAAGATCCTCATGGACAGAGAGCCGCAAAAAAAACCTTAAATGAAAAAAACCGGGTCTCCCCATAACGTTCAGAGGCCGGACAGCCTGTCCATGAAAGGATCGATCCAAAAAAGGCTGTCCACGCTGCGAAGATCGCTTAAAAAAACGGATGCCCTTCTTGTAAACAATATGCCTAATGTCCGTTATCTGACCGGTTTTGCCGGTTCCTCGGGCTTTGTCCTTGTCTCTCAAAAAGGGGCGCTCTTCCTTACCGATTCCAGATATGGCAAGGACGCGCTGGGCCAGGCGGCGGACATTTATGAGACTGTTATTGTGAAGGGCGATTTTTGGGCTCTTTTAAAACGGCTCTCGGGGAAGATGGGCATCGAAAGGCTGGGATTCGAGAAGACCGCCTCCTATGCGTTCTATGAGAAGTTGTCGGCTGTTTTTGGCCGGGGTCCTTTGGTGCCGATGGGTAATACGGTTGAGGTGCTCAGGGTCTCGAAAGACGGCTATGAGATCAGGTGCATGAAAGAGGCGGTAAAACGGGCCGAGGAAGCATTTGAAAAGGTAAAGGCCCATATAAGGCCGGGTGTAACTGAGAAAGCCCTGGCCGTGCGGCTTGAGGAGGCCCTCTTGAAAGGCGGTTCTTCGAAACTGCCTTTTCCGGCGATAGTGGCCTCGGGCGCGAACTCTGCGATCCCCCATGCAAGGCCCTCCCAGCGCAGGATGCAGCCTGGTGACCTCGTCGTAATAGATTGGGGCGGTGAATATGAAGGCTACTTCTCCGATATGACGAGGACGTTTCTGCTTAAAGGGGATTTTGCAAATGGAGGCGGACAGCGCCTTGCGGAAAAAAGAAATATATACCGCACGGTGCTGGAGGCGCAACTTAACGCCATAGCTTTCATAACCAGTGACGGCGATGCTGGGAAAAGGCCGAAAGATATTGACAATTCAGCCAGATATGTTATAAAACAGGCAGGCTACGGGGACTTTTTCGGGCACGGGACCGGGCACGGCGTGGGTCTGGAGGTGCATGAGCTGCCGGGTCTTTCGCCGCGCAGCAAGGACAATAAGCCGCTGCCAGCTGGGGCGGTTGTTACTATAGAGCCCGGAATATACGTGCCGGGGCTGGGCGGAGTGCGGATAGAAGATATGGTGCATTTGGCATCCGGCCGGCCGGAGGTGCTTACCAATCTGCCCAAAGGCAAGATTTAGCTTTTTTTGTTTTTATTTTTTAAATTTCAATCTTTCAAAAAAGAATTCGGGGGAGGTTCTATAAGACTTTGTATTCCACCAGTGACTTCAGAAAAGGCATGAAGATAGTTTACAAGGGAGAGCCTTGTGAGATAGTTGATTTCCAGCACGTTAAGATGGGCAGAGGCGGGGCCGTGATCCGCACCAAGATGAAAAACCTGAAGACCGGGAACGTCCTTGAGGACACGTTCCGCTCCGGGGATAAATTCGACCGTCCGGAACTGGAGCAAAAGGCGATGCAGTACCTGTATTTCCAGGACGGGCTTTATTATTTCATGGATACGGAAAGCTATGAGCAGGTACCCTTCACAGAGGGTCAGCTTGGCGACTCGCGGCTGTTTCTTAAGGAAAACACGGTTGCATCGGTGCTCTCATACAAGGGCGTCCCGATAGGGGTAGAACTGCCCACCTTCGTGGAGCTTCAGATAGCTGAAACGGAACCCGGCTACAAGGGTGACACCGCGGCTGGCGGATACAAACCCGCCAAGCTTGAGACCGGGGCCACCGTAAAAGTCCCCTTCCACATCAACGTGGGGGACAAGATCCGGGTCGACACGAGGACCGGGGAATACGTCGAAAGGGTAAAGTAAATGGAGATAGAGGACATAAAGGCCATCCTTGAGCTGCTTAAGGAAACCGATGTAACGGAACTTGAGCTGGAGAAGGAAGGCTCCAAGATAAAAATAACGCGCGGCAGGTTCTACACTGCCGTGGAAATGCCGCAGATGCCGGCATCTCCTGCTCCGCCGCAGCTAAAGCATGTGGAGGAGGCGGGCACGGAACGCCTTGTAACTGTAACCGCCCCGCTTGTAGGGACTTTTTACAGGGCATCCTCCCCGGAGGCCCCTGTCTTTGCGGAAGTCGGCACCGTTGTGAAAAAGGGACAGGTGTTGTGCATCGTGGAAGCGATGAAGCTTATGAACGAGATCGAGTCCGAAGTGGACGGGGTGGTCGTAAAGGTGCTTGCGGAAAACGGCCAGCCGGTCGAATACGGGGAACCCCTCTTCCTCATTGAGCCCTCGACGCCATAAAAAGAGAAAAATAAAAAAATGTTCAAAAAGATACTTATTGCAAACCGCGGAGAAATAGCGGTCCGGGTGATCAGGGCGTGCCGTGAGCTTGGCATTCGCACCGTAGCCGTATATTCCGAGGCGGACAAGGCAAATATGCACGTAAGGCTTGCCGACGACGCCATCTGCATAGGGCCCGCCTCCGCTGAACAGAGTTATCTTAACGTTCCGGCCATATTGACCACCGCGGAGATAACGGATTCAGAGGCGATACATCCGGGCTACGGATTCCTTTCCGAAAACCCCCAGTTTGCCGAGGCGTGCGCCGCCTCCGGCATCGCCTTCATAGGCCCCACTCCGGAGAACATCCGGCTTGGCGGCGACAAGTCCAAGGCCAAGCAGGTGATGAAAAGAAGGGGGGTGCCGGTAGTGCCCGGCAGCGACGGTCCGCTGAAAGACGCCGCTTCCGCCGTAAAGACCGCAAAAAAGATTGGGTTCCCCGCCATCATCAAGGCCTCCATGGGCGGCGGCGGCAGGGGGATGAAGATAATAAACAACGAGGAAGAGGTGCAGGACGCCTTTTTCATGGCCCAGAGAGAGGCGCTTGCAGCCTTCGGGTCCTCCGAACTGTACATTGAAAAATATCTACGGAACGTAAGGCACATAGAGGTCCAGGTGCTTGCCGACAACAAGGGCCGGATCATCCACCTTGGCGAGCGCGAGTGCTCCATCCAGCGGAGGCACCAGAAACTCATTGAAGAGTCTCCTTCATCGTTCGTAACGGAGAAGCTGCGCAAGCGTCTTGGCGAACTTGCGATCAAGGCGGCCCGGGCGGTCAAGTACAAGAACATAGGCACCGTGGAGTTCATCGTCACACCCGAAGAGGAAGTGTACTTCATGGAGTTCAACACGAGGGTGCAGGTCGAGCACCCTGTAACGGAAATGGTCATGGGCATGGACCTGGTCAAGCAGCAGATACTCCTTGCGGCAGGCCAGCCCATCACTGCAAAGAAGGTGTTCAAGCCGAGGGGGTCCGCCATAGAATGCAGGATAAACGCGGAAGACCCCGACCGTTTCATTCCATGCCCGGGGAAAATAGAGTTTTTTCATCAACCCGGCGGCCCTGGGATCAGGGTTGACACCGCCGCATATTGCGGCTGGACGGTGCCTTCCCATTACGACTCTCTCATAGCGAAGCTCATAGCTTATGGCAGCAACAGGCAGGAGGCTATCGCCCGCATGAAGCGCGCACTGGATGAGTTTGTTATCGATGGGATAAAGACGACGATCCCGTTCCACAAGAGGGTGCTGGAAAACAAGGACTTCATTGAGGGCAGGATAGACACGGGATTCATTGACAAGCTCAATAATCCCGCCGCTTCATAAGAAAACCAGGACCGGCCCTTCTTTTTTCCTGGTAGGGCCAGCGGTTTTTCCCATGACAGATTCGGGCATGAAGGAAATCAATAAAAAACAAAAACCATCCTTGTATCTGGGCGGCATCTGCTTTCTCACCGGAGAGTGCTCCCGCTGCGGCTTGAGCGCGGCCAGTCAGGGCCGGGCCGCCATTGAAGCTGGTATAAAATGGGTCCAGTTAAGGATGAAGGACGCTCCAAGGAAGGACGTCTGGGAGGCGGCGCTTTATTTAGGCGGGCTCGCGCGTGAGCACGGCGCGACCCTGATAATAAACGATTACCCGGACGTTGCCCTCGCAGCCGGCGCAGACGGTGTGCACCTGGGGCAGGATGACATGCCGCTTGAAGAGGCAAGGCTTGTCATGGGCGGAAAACTGATAGGCATATCCACTCACGACATGGCGCAGGCGAAAGAAGCCTGGGCCGGCGGGGCGGATTACATCGGCTTTGGGCCAGTTTACCGCACTGACACAAAAGACGCGGGCCCTGAAAAAGGGATACCAGCGCTTGCGGAGATCTGCGGGGCGGTCAAGATACCGGTTGTCGCCATAGGAGGCATCACATTGCAAAACGTGCGGCAGGCTATTGGCGCCGGGGCTGGCGCCGTAGCCGTCTCCAGCGCGCTATATACCGGGGACATCCGCGAAAGTGCAGGAAGGTTTCTGGAAATATTAAAGGACCTGCAGGATCTCTAGCACCGCTTCCTGGCAGACCGCAGCGGCCTCTTCCTTCAGCCATTTTGACGGAGGCTCTCCAGTGATATTGCTTATGCCCCTTATTTCAAGAAGCGGAATGCCGTAAAACAGGGCTGTTTGGGCGGCAGCCGCCCCTTCCATGTTCTCTACGATGGCGCCGTGCCTTTCGCCCAGCCGCCCGGCCTTTCTGACCGATCTTCCAGTGGCGCATACCGTGAGGAACGCCCCGGTGACGAGGCCCGGCATTTTTTTTGCCTTGGCAAGAAGAGGCCTGTCTAACGGAAAACTGTCAAAATATTCCTTCGGGCCCTTTTTGAGAAGCGGGAACCCAAGCGCCTCAAAGCCGCGCGACGGACCTTCTGATCCGGCGGGCCTTTGGACCACCAGGCCGCAATCGGCGTAGATCTCCACCTCCGCCGCAGCCAGTCCGCCTTTTTTGAGGCCCGAGTAGGGGTATGCCCCGCCTACTCCAAACAAGATCATGGCCTCGGGTTTCTTTCTTTCAGCCAGGATGGACACAGCCCGGGCCGCATTGGCAGCCCCGATGCCTGAGCATATGTAGGCGGCTTTTTTCCCGGAAACTGTGCCCTGGGCAAGAAGAGGAGAGACTTTATCCTCTTTGAGCTGTCCTGTTATCATACCTGCCTCGAAGGCGACGGCTGAGATTAGCCCTATCATGACGATGATTCTAACATGAAGCGGATAGGGTGTGCGGAGTCGCTCAATCCACCATCGGATGGCGGCTTTCCCGCCCATCCTGTATTTTGAAATCCAAACTGCAGCATTACCAAATCCCTTTGCATGTTGTAAAAAAGAGGCTTGCATGCTAAAGTATAAAGCTAATTTACACACGCCCATAAAAGCGTACCCGGACTGGTCCCCTTTAAGGGGTGCCGGGGCGAGGGCGGAGGAAATTAAAACCATGAAGGAGGAGTTGGAGAAAATGGTAGCAACAATGAAAGAGCTCCTTGAGGCAGGCGTCCATTTCGGGCACCAGGTCAAGAGGTGGAACCCGAAGATGAAGCGTTACATCTTCGGCGAGAGAAACGGTATCTACATAATAGACCTTCAGAAGACCCTGAAAGGGCTTGAGGCGGCTTACAACTTCATAAGGGAAGTGGCCGCAACCAACCAGCCCATCCTTTTTGTAGGGACCAAGAAGCAGGCCCAGGATTCAATAGCGGAAGAGGCCAAAAAGGCAGGCGCATACTATGTGAACCAGCGCTGGCTTGGCGGAATGCTCACCAACTTCAAGACCATCAAGAAGAGCATCGAGAGGCTTAGAAAGATAGACGTGATGCGGGAGGACGGCACTTACAACCGTCTTACCAAGAAAGAGATATCCCGCATTGAGAAGGAGAGGGGTAAGCTGGAAAAATACTTGAGCGGCATGAAAGATATGCCCGCTCTTCCAGGAGCCATATTTATAGTTGACCCCAGGAAGGAAAGGATAGTGGTCGCGGAGGTGCAGAAGCTTTCCATTCCCTGCGTTGCGATCGTGGACACCAACTGCGACCCTGACGAGATCGATTACGTAATACCCGGCAACGACGATGCCATAAGGGCCATAACCCTGATATCTTCCAAGATGGCCGAGGCGGTTATCGCGGGCAGGGACATATACAACAAGAAGACTGCCGAGAAGGCCGAAGAGTCGAAAATAGAGGAAAAGATCGCGGACACCGAGCCGGGAGAAGCGGCGCAAACGCCAGTCGAACCGGCTGCCCCGGCCAGCGAGGGGGCGGCTCAATGATAACTGCCGAACTGGTCAGGAACCTTAGAGAAAAGACCGGAGCCGGAATGATGGAGTGCAAAAAGGCCCTTGAGGAAACCGGCGGGGACATGGATAAGGCCGTGGACACCCTCAGGCGGAAGGGCATAGCCACGGCTCAGAAGAAAGCGGCGCGCACGGCCTCGCAGGGACTGGTGGCCTCTTACATACACATGGACAAAATAGGCGTCCTGATAGAGGTTAACTGCGAGACGGACTTTGTTGCCCGCACCGAGGACTTCAGGGACCTCGTAAAGGACATAGCCATGCACATCGCCGCGGCCAGCCCGGCATACCTTCAAAGGGAGGAAATCCCTCAGGACGTCGTCGACCGGGAAATGGACATTTACAGGACGCAGGTCCAGGGGAAGCCCGAGCACGTTATTGAGAAGATAATCCAGGGGAAGCTCGAAAAATTTTATGAGGAGATATGCCTTCTGGACCAGATATTCGTAAAGGATCCCGAGGGTAAAAAGAAGATAAAAGACCTTATCACCGAAAAGGTGGCCAAGGTCGGTGAAAACATCCTGGTGAGGCGTTTTACAAGGTTCCAGCTTGGTGAAACGGCAAAGTAAGGTCGTTTTTAAAAGGCTGCTGATAAAACTTTCCGGCGAGGCCCTGATGGGCAGCCGCTCCTATGGCATAGATCCGGAGACGGTGGACTTCATAGCCCGCGAGGTCGGCAAGGCGACAAAGGCTGGCGCGGAGGTGGCCCTGGTGATAGGAGGGGGCAATATATTCAGGGGTGTCGAGGCCTCTGCCCAGGGTATTGAGCGCTCTTCGGCGGATTATATGGGCATGCTGGCCACCGTGATAAATTCGCTTGCCGTCCAGAACGCGCTTGAGAAGCAGGACATACCCACAAGGGTGCAGACCGCGATAGAGATGCGGGAGCTTGCCGAGCCTTATATAAGAAGACGGGCTGTGAGGCACCTTGAAAAAGGCCGGGTTGTGATCTTCGCGGCCGGGACGGGAAACCCCTATTTCACCACCGATACGGCCGCTGCCCTGAGGGCCATGGAGATAAATGCGGACGTTATTTTCAAGGCGACCAAGGTAGATGGCGTTTACACCGCGGACCCCGTTAAAGACCCGAAGGCCAGAAAATATGACAGGATCAGCTATCTGGATGTCATAAAAAAAGGGCTCAAGGTGATGGATTCCACGGCCATAACTTTATGTATGGACAACCATATGCCCATTGTGGTATTTAATCTCAAAGGGAAGGGCAATATAACAGGGCTTATTGCGGGCAAAAAAATAGGCACTATAATAGAGTGATGTGGCAAAGGTAAAACCAGGACACTGAAGGAACGACATGGACAAGGCACTGAAGGAATAAATATGGAAAAAGACCTGAAAGACAGGCTTCAGCACAAGATGGACGGCGCGATAGACGCCCTCAGGAAGGAATTCGGCACCGTTAGGACCGGCAGGGCGTCTCTGGCCCTCCTTGATGGCATAATGGTGGATTATTACAACGTGCCCACCCCCCTTCAGCAGATTGCGGCCCTTTCGGTTCCGGAGAGCCGTCTCATAATTATACAGCCATGGGAACAGAAGATGGTACCGGAGATAGAGAGGGCCCTTATGAAATCGGACTTGGGCCTTACCCCCGCCAACGACGGCAAGTCGATCAGGCTCCCTGTGCCGCCCCTTACCGAGGAGCGCAGGAAGGACCTGGTGAAGGTGGTGAAGAAAAGGGCGGAGGAAACCAAGGTGGCGCTTAGGAATATCCGCCGGGACATGAACGAGCACGTAAAAAAACTGGAGAAAGACCAGCACATAAGCGAGGATGAAGTGAAAAAGACCATCGATGAGGTCCAGAAGATGACCGACGCTTACATCAAGAAGGTCGATGATCTTTTGCACATAAAGGAAAAAGAGATAATGGAGGTCTAAAGGGTCATGAAATCCAACTTCATGGTGAAAGTTGAGGACGCAAAGGCCGTGGACATACAGAAAGCGCTGCAGCAGGCCGGCATCAAGATAAAGAGCATTCAGGAGATACACAAGGAGAACGACACCGCGCAGCAGGAGAAAAAATAAATTATGCCCTCTAAAAAAACTGAGAAGCCGAAAGTGAAATCCGCTTCCGCGCCGAAGCAGCCGGAAAAGAGCAAGCCGGCATCTGCGGCAAAGGAGAAGCCAGCTGTGAAGGAAAAGCCATCAGAAAAGATCACTTCCGCTCAAAGAAGAGAGATAGAGGCCGCGCTTTCCGACAGGTCGTTTCAGCTCAGAAAGGAGCTTCTTGAGCAACGGGCCTCCCTTCTGGGTGAGGCAAAAAGGGAAATAAGCAGGATCATCAGCGGGGAAAACAGGCAGATCGTCGAGACCGCCCTGGACGACGGGGATTGGTCTGTTGTGGACCTTTCGGAGGACATAAGCTTCAAACAGTTAAGCACCCACCGTGAGAACCTGACCAAGATCGATGAGGCGTTAAGAAAACTCGCCGAGGGCACATACGGCATCTGTGAAGACTGCGGTGAGGAGATAGACATCGAGCGTCTGAAGGTGATGCCTTTCGCCATATACTGCAAAGATGACCAGGAGAGGCGCGAGGTCATGGAGGCTATGGAGCGGGAGTCCGGCATCTAAGAGTTTTAAGTCAAAAATTTTTGTTCGAAAAAGTGAGTGCCCGGGGAAAATTTTTTACCCGGGCATTTTTATTTTTTTGAACTGTCTTCGTTGTCCCGCCTCATTTTGATGTCAGACCTGTACAGGGGGGATCCGGGACTAGGGTTTTTTAAGACGAAATGGAATCCCGATTAATACCACGGGAATGAGAACACTTGAACAAGTGCAATGACCTTTTGGGACGCCACACTAGTAGTAAACCCGTTCCAGAAAAAGGCCCTTCGCGGGCGCGGAGGGACCCGCAAGCCTCCTGTCCCCGGAATCAATGATCCCTTGCACGTCTCCGGGCGTTATACGGCCCCTTCCCACCAGCAGCAGCGTGCCCACAATGTTTCTGCACATATGCCTCAGGAAGGCGTCGGCGGTGAGGCTTATCCTTAGAAAATCCCCCCTGAGGCTTGCCGTTAAAAAACCTATCTCTGCCATTCTGGCTATTTCGATCGAGAAGATATTCTTTACCGGTGTTTTTGAGCCGCATCCCGCCGCTCTGAAGGCCGAAAAATCCTTTTTACCTGCAATCAAGTGGGCGGCATCCCTCATGGCCTCCACGTCCAGCCGCCACGGTATCTCCCATGAGTACCGCCTCATGAAAACAGGGGGATCATGGGTAAGGGCCATTAGGTAGAAATAGGTCTTTTTTACGGCGTCATGCCGCGGGTGGAAATCAGGAGGGCAATCGTCCGCTTCCACTATCCGTATATCTTCCGGAAGCATCGCGTTCAGGGCTTTTTTTACCGCTTGTGGAGTATGCCCGAAGCCCGCATTAACGCTGAAGGCCGCCACCTGCCCAAGGGCATGAACGCCGGCGTCGGTCCTGCCGGCGCAGACGACGGACACCCCTCCGGATTTAACGAGACGATTTAGCCTGTCTGCGATCTCTTCCTGCACCGTGCGGATACCGGGCATGGACTGGGACGCAGGCATCTTCTTCTGGCTTTGCCAGCCGGAGTAGCGGGTCCCGTCATATTCGATCGTCAGCCTGATCTTTCTCAATTTTTCTAGTTGTATGCGCCCATTTTTTTAATTTGAAAGGGCCACCGATCCCCCCGGTGTTCTATTTTAACATTCATGGCATTATGGGTTATTCGTTCCGTGATATGCCTAAGTCCCGGCAAAAAATCCCGGCAAGACAAAACAAAAAAACCAAAAATGTTCTGTGATAAAATAAAAGCAGGAAAACAAAAAACCGCATGAGAGAGGGCCTTTAAAAATACCTTCCGTATCCGGCAATACATCCGGCCTGAGGGGAAGTGAACTCCACCTTCTGGAGAGGATCTCGCGCAGAAAAGTGCCCCCATCCGAGGTCGTTACCCTTGAACTTGCACGGCAGCTTGCCGCGCTTTCCTCCCGGTTCAGCAGGCAGATAGGCGTCCTTATAAATAGGCGTGGGTCCGTCCTGCAGGTGATAGTGGGAGACTCGGGCGGCATACTGATACCTTCCCTTGAAGATCATCCCCTTGGCAGAAAGGCGCTTAGAGGCCTCAGGCTCATTCATACCCATTTAAAGGACAAAAACCTCACACGCGATGACCTTACGGACCTTGCCCTCCTGAGATTGGATCTGATTGCGGCCATCGGGGTGCGGGATGACGGCCAGCCGGGGGCGGTGCAGGTGGCCCATCTGCTGCCCCATGGGGAGGAGCAGAAAAAAAAGATTGAGATCCTGGATTTTCCGGATATTGGCAGGCTCAGGCTTGATTTCGGGGAGTTCGTCTCCTCCCTGGAAAGCGAGATGGAGAGGCAGCGGTTTTTTGATTTTGGCCAGGCCGGCAAAGGCGAGAAGGCGATACTTATAAGCGTTTCAACCAGGCCCAGATACGAGCTGGAGGAATCGATGGAGGAGCTCAAAGAGCTGTGCCATTCCTCCGGCGTTGCAGTCCTTGGCGCCGTTATCCAGAGGATAAAGGAGATAAACCCAAAATACCTGATGGGGGAAGGAAAGATAAAGGAACTGGTCATAGACGCGCTGGACAAAGGGGCGACACTGCTGGTGTTCGATCAGGACCTCGGCCCTTCCCAGATAAAATCCATTACAGAGCTCACGGAGCTTAAGGTCATAGACCGCTCCCAGCTTATACTGGACATCTTTGCCAAGAGGGCCGGGAGCCGCGAGGGCAAGGTCCAGGTGGAGTTGGCCCAGCTTAAGTATCTTTTGCCAAGGCTCACCGGTAGAGGGACCGCCATGTCCCGGCTCATGGGCGGCATCGGGGGCAGAGGACCTGGCGAAAGCAAGCTGGAGATAGACCGCCGCCGCGTGAGGGACCGCATTAACTTCCTTGAGCGCGAGCTTAAGGCCCTGTCTCTGGCAAGGAAACAGAGGAAGCAAAGGAGAGTGGAGAAAGGCCTTCCCATAGTATCCATAGTTGGATACACGAACGCAGGCAAATCCACTCTTTTAAATACCCTCACCCGCTCGTCCACCGTCGTGGAGGATAGGATGTTTGCCACACTGGATACCGCGAGCAGGCGTATACGCTTCCCCAGGGAGCGGGAGCTTATCATAACCGACACGGTCGGTTTTATCAGGGACCTGCCCAAGGATCTTATGGCGGCCTTCAAGGCCACACTGGAGGAACTGGAGGATGCGGCGCTCCTTGTTCATCTGGTGGACGCCTCTAATCCCAGGTTCCCTCAGCAGATGGACTCTGTCCTTAAGATACTGGAGGACCTTGACCTCTCAAAAAAACCCAGACTGCTTGTTTTTAACAAGGCTGACAGGCTGCCCACCCGGGAGGCTGCGGCTCTCAGCAAGCGTTTCGGGGCCATCCTGATATCCGGCCGCGACTCCTCCACTCTGGGCCCGCTGCTGGAGAACCTTGAGCAGCGGGTTTGGGAAGAGCCTGCGGGGAAATTTTTGTAAAATTTTATAAAAAAGTGCGGTTTTATGAAATATTTAGGCGGATTTTTATGAAAATACCTTCTGTCCGGATGTCCTTAAAAGAAAAACCTGCGAAATAAAGGTATAATAAACCGTCATGGAATTTGCCCCTAAATGGATAGCCTGGGAGATAACCAGGAGATGCAATCTAAGGTGCGTGCACTGCCGCTCCTCTTCGGAGGCGGAAGTGACGGGCCATCCGGATTTTACGACCGGCCAAGCCTACAGAGCCCTTGAGGACATAGCCTCTTACGCCAAGCCCGTCATCGTTTTGTCCGGCGGAGAGCCTCTTTTGAGAAATGACGTCTTTGAAATAGCAAAGCACGGGACCGGGCTTGGGCTCAGGATGTGCCTGGCCACGAACGGTATGCTCGTTACGGACGAGATATGCGGAAAGATAAAGCATTCCGGCATCAGGATAGTATCCTTGAGCCTGGACGGCTCCACGGAGGCTGTGCATGACGATTTCAGGAGCGTAAAGGGTGCGTTCGCGGGGATAACGAACGCTGCCGGGCTTTTCAAAAAACACGGCATCGAGTTCATAATTAACTCCTCCTTCACAAAGCGGAACCAGGAGGAAATCCCTGCGGTCTACAGGCTGGCAAAGGAGCTGGGCGCCACTGCCTGGTACATGTTCATGATAGTGCCCACCGGAAGGGGCGAGGAGATCATGAACGAGCTTATCTCCAAGGAGCAGTACGAGGAGATACTGGATTGGCACTACCGGATGGAAAAGGATGAAAAAGACATGCTCGTGCGCCCCACTTGCGCGCCCCATTACTACAGGGTGGTGCTGCAGCGGGCAAAGGACGAGCAATCAAAGTTCGAGAGAAGAACCCTTAAATTCTCCACGGGCGGCGCCAAAGGATGCATCGCGGGGCAGCTCATCTGCCTGATAGACGTGGACGGAAACGTCCTTCCGTGCAGCTATTTCCCCAAGTCTGCGGGCAATATAAGAGAGACCTCCTTCAAGGACATCTGGGAGAACTCGGAGCTTTTCAGGGATTTGAGGGATTTCAAGAGCTACAAGGGCAAGTGCGGCTCCTGCGAGTATATAAACGTCTGCGGCGGGTGCCGTGCAAGGGCCTATTCCATACACGGCGATTACATGGCGGAGGAGCCTTTCTGCAGCCATGTGCCGTTCAAGCTGGCAAAGCGAAAGATTTCTTCTTGAATTAATAAAAAGTTCATCCATTCAAGGCGGGGGGTTTTAAAAAAACTTATGAACGATACTTTTCTTAAGGCCTTAAGGGGCGAGGAGACGCCTTACACGCCCATCTGGATAATGCGGCAGGCGGGCAGGTACCTGAAGGAATACAGGGAGGTCAGGGAGGGAGTGGATTTTCTTACCCTCTGCAAGACCCCCGAGCTTGCAGCGAAGGTATCTCTCCAGCCGGTGGACATCCTTGGGGTGGACGCGGCCATCCTTTTTTCGGACATACTCATACCGGTAGAGGCCATGGGGATGAAGCTGGAATTTTCGGAAAAACACGGCCCGGTCCTGTCGGAGCCCATCAGGAGCAGGGCGCTTCTTGAGAAGCTGACCGTCCCGGATCCCGAAGACGACATGCCTTTTGTGATGGAGACCATAAAGCTGTTGAAATCGCAGCTGAAAGTGCCCCTCATAGGGTTTTCGGGTGCCCCCTTTACGCTTGCGACCTACATGATAGAGGGTGGCGGTTCAAAGAATTTTCTCTTTACGAAGAGGGTCATGTATCAGAACCACGGCGTTTTCAGCGGCCTGATGGAGAAGATATCAGACACAGTGATCTCCTATCTGCGTGCCCAGATAAGGGCCGGGGCCGACACCGTTCAGCTCTTCGATACGTGGGCAGGCGTGCTCTCCCCGGACGACTACCGGGTCTTTGCGCTCCCATATGTGAAGAGGATAATAAAGGAGCTTAAAAGTGAAGGCGCCCCCATCATCTATTTTGTCAACGGGTGCGCGGGCCTTTTGAAAGACATAAAGACCTCCGGAGCGGACGCCATAGGCATAGACTGGAGGGTGGACATAGGCGAGGCAGCCAGGACGCTTGGCAAAAAGACGGTCATTCAGGGAAACCTGGACCCCTGCGCGCTCCTTCTGCCGCGTGAGATCATGAAGGAGAAGGTAAAAGACATCCTGGACAAGGCGCGGGGGGCCGCGAAGGGCCATATATTCAACCTGGGCCACGGCATTCTCCCTGAAATACCGGTTGAAAACGCCAAATCGCTCGTAGAGCTTGTGCACGAACTAAGCGGAAAGGCCATCGCCCGCTGAAAGATGTCCGCCAGATAGGCGTATTGCTCCTTAACTTAGGGGGGCCGGACAGCCTTGATTCAGTAAAGCCTTTCCTTCTGAACCTCTTTTCGGACAGGATGATAATGAGGCTCGGGCCAGCCCCTCTGCAAAGACCCATAGCCTGGGCCATCGCAACTGCCAGGGCAGGCAAGGCAAAGAGGGCATACGCCCTCATAGGCGGGAAGTCCCCGCTTAACGAGTTCACCGCCTCCCAGGCGCGGGCAATCGGGGAGGCGCTTAAAGGGGAGGGCGGCTTCCGGGTCTATTCCGGCATGCGGTACTGGCGCCCTTACATATCGGATGCCGTCCGTGAGATGGAAGGCGACGGCATACAGAGGGTCATAGCAGTGTCCCTTTATCCCCATTATTCCATTGCGACAACCGGCTCTTCCCTGCACGAGCTTGACCTTCAGATGAAGAAATTGAAAGACAAAAAAAAACCCATGGTCTGGGAATCCATAAACCAGTGGTGCGACCATCCCCTTTATATAGAGGCCCTGGCCGATACGATTGAAAAAGGGCTGGCCTCTTTCGGCAGCGATGATATATTCATACTGTTTTCCGCCCACGGCTTGCCTGTAAAGATAGCCAGAAACGACCTTTATGTGGAGCATATCAACCGCACTATAGAGGCCGTAGCGGAGAAAATGAACATAAAGGGGTCGCCCGGGAAGTATGCCTTAAGCTATCAGTCCCGCACGGGGCCCGTAAAATGGCTCACCCCTTACACCGACGAGATGCTCAGGGATCTCGGGCGGCGGGGAGTGAAAAAAGTCCTAGTGGTGCCGGTAAGTTTTGTTTCGGACCATATCGAGACCCTTTACGAGATAGATATATTATATAAAGGGCTTGCGGCGGAACTGGGGATAGATCTGAGGCGCACTCAGGCCTTGAACTCTCATCCGCTTTTGATCGGGGCCTTTAAGGAAATGATCCTCAGAAAGAAAAAGGAGCTTGGCTGGTGAGCCTGAAAGTAGCTATCGTTGGCGGAGGCATATCCGGGCTGTCACTTGCCTGGTTTCTTATGGCAGGTTCCAATCCTGGCGAGGAAAACGCAATAGAGCCGGTAGTCCTGGAGGCGGAAGAACGGCCAGGAGGAAAGATACGGACGGAGAAAGCCGATGGCTATCTGCCTGAATGGGGAGCAAACGGTTTTCTTGACAATCGCCCCCACACGCTTGAGTTTGCCCAGGGCCTTGGGCTTAAACCTCTCAGGAGTACCGATGCCTCAAGAAAAAGGTTCATTTTTCTTAAAGGCGGGCTGAAACTCCTTCCTGAGAGCCCGAAGGCTTTCCTGGCCTCCGGTGTGCTTAGCCCGCTTGGCAAGCTGCGGATAGCGCTTGAGCCGTTTATCCGTGCAAAAATGGATGACGAGACGCTTGCAGAGTTTGCGACAAGGCGGCTGGGCAGGGAGGCGTTTGAAAACCTTATAGACCCGATGGCCTCGGGCATATTCGCCGGGGACCCCGCAAAAATGAGCGTGGAGAGCTGCTTTCCCAGGATAAAGAAGATAGAAAGAGAGTACGGCGGTCTTATAAAGGGGATGATGAAGCTGGGCAAGGAGGCAAAAAAGACCGGGAAAGGCCCAGTGGGGGCAGGTCCCGGGGGAACGTTGTCTTCTTTTCCTGGCGGCCTGGGGCAGCTGATAACCGCCGCAAAGACAGCCCTGGGCGATGAAAGGGTGAAACTTTGCCACAGGGTGGAGGGCATCGAAAAACTGAAAACGGGCTACCGGGTGCATATCGGAGGGGAAGGGAAATCCTCTTTTGTGGAGGCCGACTATGTGGTCCTCGCCTGCCCGGCTTACGAGGCGTCTCTGGTGCTGAAGGATTTCGACAACGGGCTTTCAAGGCTGATTGCGGACATTCATTACCCTGCGGTTTCCGTGGTAAGCCTGGGGTTCAAAAAGGAAAAGATCCCTTTTGATGCCCAGGCCTTCGGGTTTCTTGTGCCTTTCAAGGAAGGCAGGAAGATACTTGGAACCCTGTACGATTCGAGCATCTTCCCTGAGCGTGCCCCGGAGGGCCATGTGCTTTTAAGGGTGATGGCCGGTGGCGCCAGGGCCTCCGCGCTGGCGATGCTCCCGGACGAAAAACTGCTCTCTACGGTTATGGGAGAGCTTGGAGAAATGCTGGGGCTCAAGGCGGACCCGGATTTTACAAGGATATTCCGCCATGAGAAGGCCATCCCTCAGTACCCGCTGGGACACCTGGAAAGGCTTAAAAAGATGGACGAAATGGTTGCCGCCCACCGGGGGCTTTTTATTACCGGCAACGCCTTCCGGGGCATAGCAATGAACGACTGTATCGACAATTCCTTCAAACTGGCACAAAATATAATAAGCGTCTCCTGAATATTGTCTTTTCAATGGGTTGTATGTTACTTTTTCATTAGGAACCTGGTTCAAAAAAATTGATTTTGAAGCGAAAGAGAGATTTAACAGTATAAACAGCGTAAAAAAGGAGGCCCGATATGAGAGATGAGCAGATCGCGGAGATCCTGACCAGGGAGAATGACGAGTTCAAAAAGCTTGCAAGTGAGCACAGACGCCTGGACAGCCGGATCACGAATTTTTCTGTAAAGCACTACCTGAACGCTGAAGAAGAGCTGGAAAGAAAGAGGATCCAGAAGTTGAAGCTCCTCAAAAAAGACCAGATGGAGGAGCTGATAATACGATACAAGAAAGACCACTCTATTAACTAAAGCCGTTTTTCAAAAGAAAAAGAAAAAGAAAAAGAAAAAGGAAAAAACAAAAAAACGGCTGGCAGTTTTTTATTTTTGCTTTTTTTTTATTCAAAAAAACGAAGGGGAGGATTCTTTTACAAATGGCCCGCCTGTCAGGGAATATGAAATCTGCTTCAGGAAAGACCCGTAGTTCTGGGAAAAATAAAAAAATTTCCGCAATTAAGATGAAGTCTGAGGCGATCAAAAAAGGGATAGAGCGCGTTCCGCACAGGGCGCTGTTGTACGCCACGGGTATCCCCCAGTCGGAGATGGGCAAGCCCTTCATTGGGGTTGCCTCCAGCTTCACGGACATAATACCTGGCCATACCGGCATGAGGGACCTTGAGCGGTTCATAGAAAAGGGCGTGCATTCCGGTGGCGGGTATCCATTTTTTTTCGGTCTGCCCGGCATATGCGACGGCATAGCCATGGGGCACAGCGGCATGCACTATTCGCTTCCTTCCCGCGAGCTTATCGCGGACATGATAGAGACGGTGATGGAGGCCCACAAGCTGGACGGTCTTGTGCTGCTTACCAACTGCGACAAGATAACGCCCGGAATGCTTATGGGCGCTCTGCGGGTGGATGTGCCTACAGTGGTGGTCACCGCCGGCCCCATGCTCTCAGGCCATTTAAAGGGCAAGCGCCTCTCCCTTGTGAACGATACCTTTGAAGCGGTGGGTAAGTATAAAAAAGGCCTGATAAGCAGCAGCGAGGTGGAGGAGCTTGAGCTCTGCGCTTGTCCCGGAGCGGGTTCCTGCCAGGGGATGTACACGGCAAACACGATGGCCTGCCTCACTGAATCGATGGGAATGAGCCTGCCCTATTGTGCGACCGCACTGGCCGTCTCCGCGCAGAAAAAGCGGATAGCCTTTGAAAGCGGAAGGCGTGTTGTAGAGCTTGTCAAAAAAGGGGTAAGGCCATCGAAGGTGGTGACCAGGGAATCACTTGAAAACGCCATCGTGGTCGATCTGGCCCTGGGCGGCTCTACCAATACATGCCTGCACCTGCCTGCCATAGCGCGGGAGGCGGGCGTGGATATGACCATCGAGCCCTTTGACAGGCTGTCCAAAAAGACCCCTCACATTGCCGACATGCTGCCTGGCGGAAGGCATTATCTTGAGGACCTGGACTACGCCGGGGGGATTCCCGCCGTAATGAAGAGCCTGAAAGGCCTCCTTAACGATCATATTACTGTAAGCGGGAAAAAGATCTTTGAGATAACGGAGGCCGCACAGGTGCAGGACCCGGAGGTAATAAGGCCCGTCAACCGGCCATATCACAAAGAGGGCGGCATCGCCGTGCTTTCAGGCAACATCGCGCCGGATGGGGCGGTCGTAAAGCAATCGGCCGTAGGCCCCGCGATGATGCGCTTCAAGGGTAAAGCCAGGGTTTTCGATTCAGAGGAGAAGGCCATGAAGGCGATAATGGACGGGAAGATAAAAGCCGGGGATGTCGTCGTGATCCGGTATGAGGGCCCCAGGGGCGGCCCCGGCATGCGTGAGATGCTTTCTCCCACGGCCGCCATAGCCGGCATGGGGCTTGCGGAGTCGGTGGCGCTCATTACCGACGGGAGGTTCTCAGGAGGCACACGCGGGCCGTGCATAGGGCACATATCTCCGGAGGCGATGGAGGGCGGCCCGATAGCGGTAGTTCAGGAGGGGGACGTCATTTCCATAGACATACCTGGCAGGAAGCTCAATGTGGAGCTAAGCGACAAGGAGATAGCAAAAAGGCTTGAGAGTTGGAAAAAGCCCAAGCCAAAGATAGAAAAGGGATGGCTTGCCCGCTACGCAAGGAACGTAAGCTCGGCCGCCCGCGGCGCGGTGCTTAGCTAGAAAAAATCCCTGCAAAATTTGTTATGAAGCCGCCAGTCAATGGCGGCTTTTGTTTCCTGATCAGTGCCTCCCTTTGATAGCGCCCTCCTGTTTGATAAACGCCAAGGTTATCGTCAGTCTTTTTTTGCCTGGCATATCAAAATACATACACCCGGCTCTGGTGTCCCAGCCGCCGGGTATGATAATATATCTAGCACATCTATATTTTTAAAGAGGTTTTTCACTTTATGAAAGCTGGAATGAAGCTGACCGGTTCTGAGATACTGATAGAATGCCTCAAGCGTGAAGGTGTAAAGCACATCTTCGGTTACCCCGGAGGGGTTGTGCTCAACATCTTCGACATGCTTTATGAAGACAAGGACGTAAAGCTGATCCTTACCAGGCATGAGCAGGGCGCAGTCCACGCGGCCGACGGCTATGCCAGGGCCACTGGCAAGCCCGGGGTCGTGCTGGTGACCTCCGGACCGGGCGCAACCAACACTGTAACCGGCATAGCCACCGCATCCATGGACTCCGTGCCCCTGGTAGTGATAACCGGGCAGGTCCCTACGATGCTTATCGGCAATGACGCGTTCCAGGAGGCGGATATTGTCGGCATCACCCGCCCCTGCACCAAGCATAATTTTCTTGTGAAGGACGTAAACGATTTGGCAACGGTCATCAAGGAGGCCTTTCATATTGCCATGACGGGCAGGCCGGGCCCCGTGCTGATAGACCTGCCCAAGGATGTAACGGCAGGCAAAACTGATTTTGTGTGGCCTGAGAAGGTCGGACTGCCTGGATACAAGCCAAAGTACGAAGGCAACAAATGGATGATAAATCAGGCCGCCCACATGATAGAGAAGGCCAAAAAGCCCGTCATCGTGGCCGGTGGGGGCGTTATCATATCCGGCGCGTACAAGGAGTTGCGCGAGCTTGCCGAACATACCCAGGTGCCGGTGACCACTACCCTCATGGGCATAGGCTGCTTCCCGGAGACCAACAGGCTTTCCCTGGGCATGCCGGGGATGCACGGCACGTATTACGCAAACAAGGCCATTCAGGAGTCTGACCTGCTGATAGCCCTGGGGATGAGGTTCGATGACCGCGTCACCGGAAAGACGGATGCCTTTGCGCCGGCGGCAAGCATTATCCACGTGGACATAGACCCGACATCGATAAGGAAAAACGTACGGGTGGATATTCCCATTGTGGGAGACGTGAAGAGGGTGCTCACCGTGCTCAACAAGACATTGAAAACGGATGTGAAGGCCCAGTGGGGGCAGGTAAGGAAGGCTTGGCTCAAGCAGATAGATGACTGGAAAAAGGAAAGGCCGCTTACCTATACAAAAAGCGACACGACCATAAAACCCCAGTTCGTGGTCGAAAAGATCTATGAGCTCACGAAAGGGGACGCCATCATAACCACGGAGGTGGGCCAGAACCAGATGTGGGCCGCGCAGTTCTATAAATATGATGTGCCCCGCTCCTTCCTGAGCTCTGGCGGACTTGGGACCATGGGTTTTGGGTTCCCCGCCGCGATAGGGGCGCAGCTTGCCTATCCGGACAAACTCGTCATCGACATCGCTGGGGACGGCAGTATACAGATGAACATACAGGAGCTTGCCACGTCGGTCCTGAACAAGCTGCCCGTTAAGGTGGTAATCCTCAACAACGGGTTCCTGGGGATGGTCAGGCAGTGGCAGGAGCTCTTCTATGCGGAGCGCTATTCTTACAGCCACCTGGATGTTGTCCCCGATTTCGTAAAAGTGGCGGAATCCTATGGGGCAGTGGGTCTCCGGGCGACTAAACCCTCCGAGGTGGAGGACGTGCTTAAGGAAGGGCTTTTCAAGATAAAAAAGACCGTCTTCATGGACTTCTCCGTGGACTGGAAAGAAAAGGTATACCCTATGGTACCCGCGGGCGCGCCGATAGACCATATGCTCTTTGAGGAAACCGAAGTGAAGGAAGAGAAAAAGAAAAGGCTGAAGGTGGTTAAATGAGACATACGATAACGCTGCTTGTTGAAAACAAGTTCGGTGTCCTTTCAAGGATATCCGGTCTCTTTAGCGGCAGGGGATACAACATCGAAAGCCTTTCGGTCGGCGAGGAGATAGATCCGGAATACTCTCAGATGACCATAGTAACCAGCGGGGACGACCTGATAATAGAGCAGATAACGAAGCAGCTCAACAAGCTGGTGGACGTTATAAAGGTCACGGACGTGACGGAGTTCGAGCATGTCGAAAGAGAGATGATCATCATAAAGGTCAGCCCCAAGCCTGAGAAGAGGACCGAGGTTCTCAACCTGGCAGGCATATTCAGGGGAAGGGTGGTGGATTCCTCGGAAAACACGTACACCATAGAGGTCACCGGCGACGAAAAAAAGATAGAAGCCTTCATCGGGCTAATGAAGCCCATGGGCATAAAAGACCTTGTGCGCACCGGTAAGGTGGCTATCCTGAGAGAGGGATACAAGAAGTAACCGGCCTTTTTTCCGCATAACTGTTGCAATTGCCAGCGGCAGTTTCAGTTACCCGCATGCACGTTTTTATCATCCTGCCCTGGTTTCCCCATACGGGAATTCATTTTCTTGAATGGGGAAGGCTGTGCGGCGAGGTTTTTTCCCCTCCTGCCTGGATCCCGCTTTGATAAAAGGCCGCAGCCGCCATAGTCCGCTGATAAACAATTGAAAATTCCTAGCCGCCTTTTTGCGGCGGTGAAAGAAAAAGAATAACAATTTCCATGGCACAAATGATGCTTGATTACATACAGATGAGAAAAAATAAAAATAAAAATATCAGGCGAATTTTGATGGAAAGGAGGTGACCGTGATGAGAACGTCTACGGTAATACTTGTTCTGGCTGCCGTCTTTTTTGCGGGTTCCGCTATGGCCATTCCCATGGGACATGCGCCTATCGTATTTAAGAACATGATGGGCGACGTAACCATGACGCCGGAGATGCACCTGAGCAAAGGTCTTAGCTGCCCGGACTGCCATAAGAACCTGAAGCCCGTACCTTTCACCATGAAATTCGGGGCTGACCGGTTTACCATGAGCGACATTAGAAACGGAAAGTATTGCGGCTCCTGCCACAACGGCGTAAAGGCCTTTGCCCCGGCGGGCAACTGCACGAAATGCCATAACAATGGCAAGAACCTGAAATGAATCGCCGGTAAAGAAGAGGGGGGGCTTTTAATTTAAAAGCCCCCCTCTTCCCGCCCTTACGTTTCGTTGTTCCCTCTGCCGCCGGGATAGGGGGGTGAGGGTTAAATTAAAGAAGGGAGAAAAAAACTACTCCTGCCCGTCTTTTGTCTTCAGAAAAGAGCTGATAAGGAGAAGGGCGATCCCTATGCTCAAATAGGAATCGGCAAAGTTGAAGGCCGGCCAGTGGTGGCTTCCCGCATGCACGTCTATGAAATCCCGCACGTGTCCCAGGGCCAGCCGGTCTACAAGGTTGCCCGCCGCCCCTGAAAGGACAAGGACAAGCCCCACCGGTTTTTTTTGCGATTTCGCCAGTATAACGATCACTACGGCTATGGCCGCCACCGAGACGATGATGAAAAAGATGTTTCCCACGTGCTGAAGGATTCCGAACGCGGCGCCGGGATTATTCAGATGCACTATGTTCAGGAAAGAGGTCAGGCGCGCGGAATCGTCCGGCCCGACCAGACGATGGGCGATGTACTTTGAGGCCTGGTCCAGCCCCACCAGTATTATGGAAAGTGCCCACATTATCATGAGATGTTCCCGTAACAGCGGTCGCAGATATCCGGGGAGCCAGGCATTGTGCCCACGGTAACGCTTCTCGTCCAGCACCTGCGGCACTTTTCGCCCTCAGCCGTTCGAACGCTTACGGTAAGCCCCTTTATCTCGACGGATTCATATGCGCCCTCAGAGTTCTCCTTCGGGATGTCCTCTTTGTGCATCAGCTCCGCCTGAGATACGATGAAGAGCACGGGAAGGAAATCCCCATAGTCCCCAAGCAGATCAAATATGTCCTCCGGGGCGTACAGGGTGACTTTCGCCTCAAGGGAATTGCCTATCATACGCTCCTGCCTCTTTAACTCGAGCGCCTTGTTCACCTCGGTTCTCACCCCGATGATGCGCCCCCATTTTTCCTCAAGCGCAAGGTCTCGCTGCCCGGCCTTTGGGAATTCGGAGAGAAACACGCTTTCCCCGATGTTTTTCCCGTCTGCGGACATTTTATTTTTCCTTATCTGTTCCCATATCTCCTCTGCCGTAAAGGAAAGGACAGGGGCCATCAGTTTTGTCATCGAAACCAGTATCTCTTTCAGCACCCACTGGGCGCCCCTGCGCTCCGCTGAATCCTTCCTGAAGGTGTAGAGCCTGTCTTTCAGGATATCCAGATAGAAAGAGCTCATGTCCACCACGCAGAAATTGTACAGTCTGTGGTAGACCTCGTGGAACTCGAAATTCTCGTATGCCTGCTCGATGCCGGAGATGAGCCCCTGCAGCCTGGACAACGCCCAGCGGTCTATTTCCATGAGGGCGTCTCCGTGACCGCCCCCCTCCAGATCGCCCGTATCCAGATCACCCCCGTCCAGGTCACTTGTGTTGCCAAGCAGGAACCTGGCGGTGTTCCTGATTTTCCTATAAGCGTCCGTCAGGCGCTCTATTATCTCTGGGGAAAGCCTTATGTCGTCCCTGTAGTCCTCCGCGGAGACCCAGAGCCTCAGTATCTCAGCGCCGTTTTTCTTTATTATGTCCTCAGGGGAAACGACGTTGCCCAGGGACTTTGACATCTTTCTTCCCTTGCCGTCCACGACAAAACCGTGGGTGAGGACGGCCCTGTAAGGCGCGCCGCCCTTGATGCCGGTGGCCGTTATAAGCGAGCTCTGGAACCAGCCCCTGTGCTGGTCTGAGCCCTCAAGGTACATGTCCGCGGGAGAGGCCAGCCCGGCCCTCCGGTCGAGCACCGCCGCATGGCTTACGCCGGAGTCAAACCAGACGTCCAGTATGTCTTTTTCCTTGATAAACTCCTTGCCTCCGCAGGACGGGCAGCTAAAAGACCCCTCAGGGAGGAAATCGGCGGCCGGCTTTTCAAACCATACGTCCGAGCCGTGGCTGCGGACGAGGGCCTCCGTCTTGTTCAGCACTGCGTCTTCCGTTACAGCCTTGCCGCACCCGGAGCATTTAAGCACCGCTATAGGCACTCCCCAGGACCTCTGCCTTGAAACGCACCAGTCCGGCCTTCTCTGCACCATGCCCTCTATCCGCTGCCTGCCCCATTCGGGTACCCAGCGGACCTTTTCTATCTCGGAGAGGCAGTTTTCCCTTAGCCCATTGTGCTCCATGGAGATGAACCACTGCTCGGTGGCCCTGAAGATAACGGGCTTTTTGCATCTCCAGCAGTGCGGGTAGGAGTGGGTTATCTTTTTTCCCAGCAGAAGGGCGTCTTTTTCCTTTAGCATCTCGATGATAACCGGGTTTGCCTTGAAGACGAATTCTCCGTCAAGCCGCTCTATCCCGGTGCCGGAGAACTTTCCGCGGTCGTCAACCGGGGCGTAGACCTGAAGACCGCATTCAAGGCCGGCCTTATAGTCGTCCTCCCCATGCCCCGGGGCTATATGGACCACCCCGGTGCCTTCTTCGGTCGTCACGAACTGGGCGGTTATGATGAGGGAGAGCCTGTCTATGAACGGGTGCCTGGCCCTGAGGCCTTTCAGCTCATGCCCCTTTATCGTAAGCTTTATTTCGCCATCAATGCCCAAGGCCTCTTTAAGTCCCTCATACAGGCCTGCCGCAAGTATGTGAGTGCCGCCAGCATTCGAAACGGCAACGTAATCAGTATCCGGGTTAACGGCAAGGGCCATGTTTGCCGGAAGCGTCCAGGGCGTAGTCGTCCATATGACCATATATGTCTCCCCGTCTATTCCCAGCTTTGCGGCGTCCTCCTCAAGCAGCCGGAAACGCACGTAAACGGAGGGAGATTCCTTTTCGGCATATTCCACCTCGGCTTCCGCCAGGGCTGTTACGCAGTTCGGGCACCAGTGCACCGGTTTTTTCCCCTGGTACACATAGCCCTTTTTCAGGAACCGGCCGAATTCCCTGACTATGGCGGCCTCGTAGTCATTGGTCATCGTAAGGTAGGGCTCGTCCCAGAGGCCGAAGACGCCAAGTCTCTTGAATTCTTCGCGCTGGATATCCACAAACTTTGCGGCGTATTCCCGGCAGAGTTTCCGCTTTTCGAGCACTCCGGTCTGGTCTTTGCTGGATCCCAGGGTTTTGTCTACCTGGGTTTCTATCGGGAGCCCGTGGCAGTCCCAGCCGGGGACATAAGGGCTCGAAAAACCCTGCATTGTCTTGTATTTAATGATGATATCTTTAAGCACTTTATTAAGGGCGTGCCCCATGTGTATATGGCCGTTTGCATACGGCGGGCCGTCGTGCAGGATATATTTGGGTTTGTCCTGGTTCTTTGCGAGCATCTTTCCGTACAGACCTGTTTCCTGCCACATACGGAGCATCAGGGGCTCTTTCTGGGGCAGGCTTGCCTTCATTGGGAAATCGGTTGCGGGCAGGTTGAGGGTGTCCTTATAATCCTTTTCTTCGTTCTCGCTCATCGCAAAAAAATCTCCCTGGTCATTGGTTATCGAAACATTTTAACACAATGGGACAGCTTGTGTGCCGCTGGCGTATTCGAATCTTTATTGGACTGCATCACCCTTTTTTTGCAGTTTTTTGTTCAAGATAAAGATTTTAACTTCCTATTTTTAAATTGTTTTTTAGCCCAGGCTGTTCAAATCTCCCAATTTTGCTCAAAAAAAACTCTTTTCCGGCTTCGGCTTTTGAAAAGCCCTTCCAGTCTCATCATAATCCGCCGGGACATGGTACTGTCCACATAAACAGTTTATAAAACAGTTTATGTGATGTGTGTATCCGCGGGAATCAGACCGGAGGTAAGGAGTTCAGCGGCCTGGTTTTTTGAGAAAAGCAGAAGGAAACAATACTCACAGTACGTCACACCAGGCAGAAGATAGGACTTTTTGTATGTTTCTAACGGAATTTGTTGTGCGACCACTGCCAGGCGGGTAGAATTTTTACCTGCTGAACCAGATCAGTTCTGCCATTTTTTTGAGAGTCTTTCATCAGCTTCCTTGTGCGGAACTGTTTTGCCCTCAGCGATATCTATTTCCCCAGCCTCGATCTTTTGAAGGAGATATAGCCGGTTCATTAAGTCTTCCACGTCCAACTTTTCGGGCATGACCTATCAATCCAATATCGCGGTTCTCTATGCAGATGGGCGACCGCAACGACAAGAATGGCTTCTGAATCAATGCCATAGATAACGCCGTAAGGAAAACGCGAAAGCAGGCAACGCCTCAACCCCGCCCAATTTCCGAGCTGGCGAGGGGATACGTCTTAATTCTCCGAATTACTCGGTCAAGGTCATCCAAAAAATACGTCCCCAGTCCCTGTGACTGAGATTGATACCAGGCGACAGCATCATCCAACTCAGCTTGGGCAGGTATTAAAAAAAGGACCTTCATCTGGCCCGGTGTTTTCCCATTACCTGTTCATAAGGTACAGTCTCTACCTTGCCGGCCTTATAAGCTTCCCAGCGTTTGCGAGCCTCGTCGGCCCATACACGATCAATTTCGGGATCGGGCCTATCCAATTGCGTTAAAATCGAGTCCACAAGCTCTATTTTCTCTGTGTCCGGGAGAGTTTTTATTTTTTCTGCCAGCTCTTTGCTAATAGTCCCCATAATGAACTCCTTTCAAATATAGTTTAACCGTCTCTGGACTGAAAACAGAAATGCCCTCCACTATCAGGGCCGCATTCACGAAAACAGGGCAACCAGCCTCCTTAGGCAAAAACTCTCGGGCAAAGGTGGTCTTCCCCGCGCCGTTAGGCCCAGCGATGATGACTATTTTTTTGTTTTCACTCATATTTCACAAAAAATGAATAGTTCTATTTTAATTTTTTGTCATGGCAGCTTATTTTTTCAGTTTCTTGCGGGAAAAATAGAACCGTCCCTTTTTATTCTTGCCCTTTATTTCGGCTTTAAAGCGTTCTCTTGCCTCGGCTTTAAGACTCTGTTACGGACGTCAGATTGTTGTTTGAATCGTATCCATATTTTGTGGTCGCCCCGGTGGAATCCGAATAGGATACAAGATTGCCGTTGACAAACTGATACGTGGCCGGGTCCAGGCTTGTCGTTGTATTGGTGCTCGTGGGCAAGGTTATCTGCTGCCCGGCGTATATCATGTTCGCTTTTGTTATGTCTGGATTCGCCTTCATAAGGGCTTCCATGGTGGTCCCGAACTTGTTGGCGATATCCGACAATGTATTGCCTGCTTGAACAACGTAAACCCCCGTGCTTTCTGCCTGCTGAACTGCGGCGGCAGTGACTTGCGTGAATTGCCAACTGGCGATTGACTGGGACGTGGTCGCGTCGTAGGTGCCTGCCAGGCCGCCAGGAGTGGGAGTAGTAGTAAAGCCCGTGGGCGCTGTCAAATTGGAGAGCAGAATATTTGAAGATGCCGGACTGGCAAAGAAATTTGACAAATCGGACTGAAGGTTCTGTATCAGGCTATATGTCTGCCCATTTAGCCATGTGTCAAAATCATATAGTGCACCGCCGAATTTTTCGCCTGCCAATGTCGAAAAAGTGTCAATGCCTGCCGCAATCCAGGGTGAAGCCGCAGGATCGTCTGCTAATGTTGCGGCAGACAATCCTACGATGATTTCACTTCCTACCTTGGCAATAGCCGCAGATGAAGAATACCCTTGACTGATAAAATCGTTATAATCAGTAACGGCTGTTACCCCTAACATCCCCGCCGAACCAACTCCCTTATATGCTAATGTAAGTCCCGTGGAAGTTCCTATAAAACGCAAAAAATTCGCGCCTACGCTGATAAAATAACTATTCAGTGCGTCTGCAATATCTATTGCCGTAGACCCCATTTTGACCTCCTCGTGTATTTCTCATGTCGTAAAATAAACTTTTTTGTTTTTTTCAGGAATCCTGTTTAAATAATCATCTAGCAACTTTTTTAATTGAGAATCCAATATCATATTTCTACTATCAAAGATTTCGATTTTCATCCCTTTCTGGTCATCATATAACCAGAAGACGATCTGTTTAGAACTTTTAACTAGCCAAACATGATTATTCAATATGAATTTTTTCGAACCATAAATGTCATTTTCCAAAATTACCGTGTTTTTAAAAAAGAGAACTCTTTTGTTATAAAATTTTATGGATCGTAAACCCAACCATATTAAAAACACGAAGCTATCGATTTTCATTGCCCAGTAGTAAAGAACATACGATTGCGCTTTGCTCAATGAAAAAAAGGGTCTATACATCGCGTCCTGAGCGGCTGTTGATCTAGCCGCATAAAAAAACATATATACTGCAGCCAGAAGAAGAAATACTTGCCCACGACGAAACATTTGCTTGTATTCCAAAATCAGTATAGGCTGCTCGGTTTCACCAATAATCGTTTTTTTCCCCAAGCTTGATATTTTGTAAAGCAAATATTTAAAGAAATCAGGGAGAGAACTGATTAAAAGAAATACAAACATCGGCATCAATATCAATATAATAAGGCTTGCACTCATTTTATACCTTCTGCTCCTTCCGGCATGCCGGAAACTTTGTTTCCAAATACTTCTTCACCCGGCTCGCTCAATCCGTTAGCGAGGCCCGTTGGAGATATTTGATTTGCCATTTTTCCCCTCCTAAGACTTTCTTAAAAAAACAAAAATCTTTTTTAAAATAAAAACTTAATACTTTTAAAATTCACCCTCCCATAAACGCAAAAAGCCCGCCTTCGAAAAGGTGGGCTTCCAAAAAAATTTCAGCCATTTCGACGGCCCCTCTACCCTTATTCAGGGCAGGTAGCTTTGCGCCGCCCGGTTACCCGGGGTTTGCCTTTTCGCTGGCTCTGCAATTAAAAATTGCAAGCTGCCTCTATTAAGCAGAATTGCTTTTAGATTGTCAAGCATTTTTTCGAAAATTTTTATCGAATTTTGAAACAGATTTCTTGCTAATTTTCATTCGTAATCTTCACACTGCAGGAAAGCCCGCAAGCGCGCCCCCCAGGGAGTGCCCTGTGACATAGATGGGGTTCCCCTGGGCAATCGTCTCCACCTGGGCCGCAAAGTCCAGCGCGGAGGTATTGGCGCCAAAGCTCTGGCCCGTTTGGATAGCTTGCTCATCCGCCATCTGCCCCTTGAAAAAAGCCTGGTTGACCCCCGCCGCTGAAGACGTTGAAGACGATGAAGAGGAAACATTGCCTAAATTCGTGCCTTCATACGCGATGACGATCTGGTGGGTGGTATCATTCTGGAAAGCGGCCGCCTGCATCCCGTTTGAAAGAGATACGTACGCGGGCGTTCCATCATCAAACTTCATTAAGGACCAGCCCTGAGGCGGTGTTGGTGCCCCGGCGTTGGCAAGTCCATAAATAGCGGTGCTCAGAGTGAGATAATCGGCGGCGGTGGGATTCGAAGTGATGTTATTATGAACGGTAACGTTCCCGCTGGAATCCGTGTCCACTTCAGTGACCAAGCTCCCTGAAGGATTGTATTGGTCGCTTGTGCTGGAAATGAAATTGCCGTTGGAGTCAAAATTCGTTGTGGTTTTTGTTAAGCCGATTGAGCTGGAGTAATATTCCGTGCTGCTTTCATAAGAATTTACAATATAGTCGGTAGAAATTACAGCCCCGGTTGGATCGGTCTTGGTTTCCGTGCTCGTTAACAAATTATGGTTTGCGTCAAATGTATTAGACGTGGTATCCGTACCATTTTGATCGGTGTAAGTGCTTTCTGTAAGATTGCCGTTGGGATCATATTTATTATTCAGGGAGCTGATTGTATTGCCGCTCTGGTCCTGCTGGACGCTCGTCAGCACGTTGCCGTTTAAATCGTAAGTATTCTCTGTTGTCGTTTTATAGCCGCTTAATTCGGTGTAGGTCTCAACGGATGAGCTAAGGACATTATTTGAATAAGTAAAGACATTATTATCCGTGTTTCCGTATGAATCCGTATAGCTGCTTTCGGTAATTTGCCCGTTCGAATATGTGTTTATCAGGGAGCTGAGCGTCTTCCCGTTCTGGTCCGTTTGGATACATGTGAGCAGATTACCGCTTGTGTCGTATGTGTTCGCAGTAACAATGCCGTTTGGAGCGGTATAGGTGGCCGATATCATGTTATTGGATGAGTCGTATTTATAGGTAGTTATCGCTGGGGTCAGTTATTGACGTCAGATTGTAATTTGAATCGTAACCATATTTGGTGGTCGCCCCGGTCGAGTCCGTATAGGATACAAGATTGCCGTTGACAAACTGATAGGAGGCCGGGTCCAGGCTTGTCGTTGTATTGGTGCTCGTGGGCAAGGTTATTTGCTGGCCAGCGTATATCATATTCGAATTTGTTATATCGGGATTCGCCTCCATAAGGGCTTCCATTGTGGTCCCGAACTGCTTGGCGATATCGGATAATGTATTGCCGGCTTGCACAACGTAATACCCGGAACTCTCAGCCTGCTGAACAGCCGATGCGGTAACGGGTGTGAATTGCCAGGTGGCGATTGACTGGGACGTGGTTGTGTTGTAGGTGCCTGCCAGGCCGCCAGGAGTGGGAGTGGGGGTGGCCGTGAAACCGGTCGGCGCAGATAAGTAACCAAGCAGTATATTGGACGATGTCGGGCTAGCAAAGAGGTTTGATAAACGGGTTTGCAGAGCAATACCTGACTCCGTACCAAAGTATGCAGCTATTCCAGTGGCTGCAGCTACAGGAATTGCAATATAGGGATTATCCATGGCGAGGTCGAAGAGAGAGGCAGTTCCTTTTATACCAGCGGCAGCCGCAAGTCCCCCTAAAACTCCACATCCTACTTTGGCGATTGCATCGCTAAGAGTATCCCCATTGTTAACATAGTAATCAATTTCGCCCACGCTTATAAAAGCAAGTATAGGCCCCGTCATCATTCCCGTAGCAAGAACTTGTACACCTTCTGGAGTTGCTGTTGTTTTTAAAGCGTCTCCCACCCAAGTCGAAAAAAACGTCTCAAGTGAGCCCGCAATGTCCACTGGTTGAGTACCCATTTTGCCCCTCCTTAAGTTATATCTCTAAACCCCATATGCAATAAATTTTTTCTTTTTTTCCGGCACCTTACTTAAAAAGTCGTTCAGCAATCTCTCCTTCTGGTCATCCAATATCATTAACTTTCTGCTAAATATCGAAATTTTCATTTCCTTCGCGCTGTCATATAGACAATAAGCATTATGATTTGCATTTTTAACAAGCCAAACGTTATTATTCAGGCCGAATCTTCTGGACCAGAAATAATTTTTACGAATGATTCCATTCTTAAAAAAAAGGACTTTGCCATAAAAAGATTTAAAAAGCAAATATACCAAAGAAATTACTGCAACAGAACTGTCTATTTTCCATGCCCAGTAATAGAGAATGTATGATTGTCCCGCAGTCAGGAAAAAAAAATGCCTATACATATCCCCGCGCGCACCAGAAGCGGCAGAAAAGAAACTACCTAAGAAAAGCGCAAGAAAAGCTATGAGTAAGCATTGGCCTTTCAGCAACTGGCTTTTGTTATACTCCAAAACTAACAGGGGCGATTCACCTTGTCCAATGCTAAACCCGTTTTCTTCGCCGATGTGCTTAATCCGATATCTCATATGTTTAAAAAGTAGAGCAAGCGCTCTGATTGACCCATGTAAGAATATAGGCATTGATAACACAAGGACTAAACTAATACTAAAAAATGTCATCTCTAGCTCCTGCCAAATCTTCTTTCATATACATCCCAGTCGTCAATATCATCAAAAATAAAACTTAGACTCCTATTATTCTCACATTCCTGTCTTATCATCTTTTCGGCTTTCCCCGGCAGCGGCCTTCGAAGATATTTCAAGTATCCCGTTGTTTGCCTCATATCTCCGGATAAGATCGCCCATAGCTATTGCAAGCCGTTTTGCGGTCTTCAAAGAAACCGCAACCTTCGATTCAATGCGCACCACGCCCGGATCCATCGATAGATTGCCGAAACCCAAATAAACTTCCTCCGCTCCGAAATTGATATTGAATACGCCCGCGTACTGCGTCTGAACCCTTTCTTCTGTAAAACGTATCTGTCTCTGCTTTACCGGCCCATGATTCTGTTTTTCAGTTTGCTGATTTTGAGGTTTGGCAGCTTTTTCCATAATGATTTCTCCTTCTTGCTCTCGCAGGCATTGAAATCAAAACCGATTAAATCGGTTCACGATAAAATAAAAACTTAATACTTTTAAAATTCATATCCCTCCCATAAACGCAAAAAGCCCGCCTTCGAAAAGGTGGGCTTCCAAAAAAATTTCAGCCATTTCGGCGGCCCCTCTACCCTTATTCAGGGCAGGTAGCTTTGCGTCGCCCGGTTACCCGGGGTTTGCCTTTTCGTTGGCTCTGCAATTAAAAATTGCGAGCTGCTCCTATTAAGAAGAATTGCTTTTAGATTGTCAAGCATTTTTTTTCAAAAATTTCTATCGAATTTTGAAACAGATTTCTTGCTAATTTTCATTCGTAATCTTCACACTGCAGGAAAGTCCGCATGCGCGGACTTAAGGGAGTACTTTAGTATTGGCCGCATGCCCTTAAGCGTGTGGAATGGAAGTCAACTATTCCGCATCACCCCCTCACTTCAAATGTTTTCTTGGTTTGCAGCATCGAAAAGATTATGCGAACGAGCTTGTGGGCTGTCGCCAATATAGCCTTTTTAAAGGGAAGTCCTTCGGCCCGCCTTCTTTGATAATAGGCTCTGAAAATGTTATCCTGCCTGACCACGCAGGAGGTCATCAGATAAACGATATGGCGCAGATGCCTATTGCCCCGTTTTGATATCCTGCTTTTCCCTTCGAATTTGCCTGACTGCCGGACCGATGGATCGATTCCGACAAAGGCAATCAGATGCTTGTATGAGGGAAACGCTTTGTAATCTCCAATTTCAGCAAGAAACGAGGAAGCTGTCGTATCCGTTATTCCTCCAATTGAGGTGATAATCTTGATATCGTCGATCATTAAAGCCTGACACGCCTCTACGAGCGCTTCTGAAATGCGTTCCTTCTGATTTATGAGGTGATCCAAGGTGGCAATCTTCTCCGGAAGAATAAGCTCTTTAGCGGCACTACCAGAGGCCACTGATTTTTTAGCTAATCCTATCAGTTCATCTGGATCACCAATAACCCTTTTCCGTCCATCAGCATGTGTAAGGGCTTTGACAATATCGTTGCGCTTTGCAGCCCTGACCATACGGGCCGATGGGAATTGCTTAAGAAAATCCCTCATTGTCTCGGTGAAGAGCTTCTTACAAAAGGATTCAAGCTCGGGAAAGGTGATCTGCAACATCCTCTTGATATCGTTTTTTAGACCGGCAATAAGGCACGTGAGAGATTCCTTTTCCTTAGCCAGGTCCTTTATATCCTGCAGATCTTGTACCGGGGCTGCCTTGGAAAGGGAATCTTTATGAAGCAGCAGAAATTGTGCGATGGTCAGAGCATCTTTTTTATCAGTTTCCGTCTTCCTAAGGGAAAGCTTGGAAAAATTGGCTATGAGCAGCGGATTAATAACGAAGCAATTTACTTTCTCTGAGGCCAGAAAACAAAAAAGATTCGAGTGATAACACCCGGTGGACTCCATCGCCGCTGTTACTTTGGAAAGGTTTTTACAATGCGCCAGTATTGCGCTCAGAAGCTTTGAAAACCCTTCTGCATTCATCGAAAACTCGATAAAAAAAAGTTTTTCCCCTTCCGGGCTTAGGCACTGGGCAGTAGATGTATCCTTTGAAACATCAATCCCGACGTAACACGCAGACAATATCCGCACCCCCTTTAGAAGCTATTATGAGTAAAGACAGGAATGCCTCCCGACCAAACCTCCATCGTGACAAGGGCTCTTCGGCCCAATCAACCTATCAGGGTTTTGGGAGGCAGGGAACACACTTCAAGAAGGGTTCAAAGACCCAGGGGTAACCACCGTTCTCCTGCCTTCTGGATGATGGGTAAAACCCATCCGCCAATCATTTATACCATGAACGATGAGTAGGAGGGGTAACAAATTTCTGGTAAGGAAGGGGTCCCGGAGCCTTGGAAAATGCATGTTTCCAGCGTAAATCCTCGGTAGTTTCTTTTTTTGGAAACTGCGGTGTATCAGGGTATGCAGTGTAAAACGTATGACTTGCCGGTTAAAGTCCGGTCGTGGGAGTTCGGTAGTTTACCCACGTAGCTTGAGGGAGGTGCAAAGGGCAACCTGAAGCACTAAGTTTCCTGACAAAGGTTCCGAAAGGGAACCCCCTCCAGGCCGTCCAAAGGAGCGATGAAGCACATACGCTCAGAAATCAAGAAACTGACAACTGAGCAATATAGTGCGATTCCGACAGAAGCCGTCATCAGAAGAGTCAACGGGGTCGTCAGAGGATGGGTGAACTATTTTTATTATGGCAACTGCACACAAGCAATGTCGGCTTTGGAAGAGTATTTGGTCTATAGGATGCGTATATATATGCGCCGGAAACACAAGTTCCGCAGCTATGGATACAAGGCGTTTCCGAACAGCTATTATTACGAATCCTTAGGTCTTTACCATGTACCCACGAAAGCTCCATGGACACAATCTGCGAAAACCTCTGGAGGAAGATAATCGGAGAGCTGTATTCGGGAAAACCGAACGTCCAGTTCGATGAGGGGGAGCCGGAGATAGGGCCGTCCGGCCACTACGCCAGCTCTCTACTCTACTGTAAGCCGCAATTACAGGTCTGCCGTCCAGGCACGACTTCCTGGACGAATCTCTCGTCTATGGCTTGCTGCCAGATGAAGCGGATTTCGCTGCTGGCAACCGTAACAGCGGAGAAAAAAAGTTCCCCCCGCGAAATCTGATGCAAACCCGAAAGCAATGAATAAAATAAATCCGCAACAAACTAAAGCCGCCATTATCTGGCGGCTTTCAAACGAGATCAATTTAATTTTATGCTTCCTCTCCCTGCGGGAGAGGGCCGGCGTGAGGGAGCATTTTTTACTCTTCCTTCTTCCTCTTCGCCTCCGCCTCCGCCACTATCTTCTGGGCGATGTGCGGGGGCGTCTGCTCGTAATCGAAAAATTCCATGGTATACATCCCTCTGCCAGCGGTCAGGCCCTGCAGCTGGTTGGCATAGGTCAGCATCTCGGACATCGGCACATGCGCGGCAACACGCTGGTTATGGCCGGACTGTTCCATGCCGTGCACCTTCCCGCGCCTGGCGTTCAGGTCCCCGATGACCGCGCCAAGCGTCTCCTCCGGCGCTATGACGACCACCTTCATTACAGGCTCAAGCAGGATGGGTTTTGCCTCCATCGCCGCTTTTTTTATGGCCATGGATCCCGCTATCTTGAACGCCATCTCGGAGGAATCGACCGTGTGGTAGGAGCCGTCAAAGAGGGTAACGCTTATGTCTATCATGGGGTGGCCGGCCAGAATGCCTTCCTTCAGGGTCTCGATCACGCCCTTTTCCACCGCCGGTATGTAGTTTCTGGGTATCGCGCCGCCCACGATATTGTCAATGAACTCGAAGCCGCGCCCGCGGGGCAGGGGTTTTACCTCTATCCAGCAGTCGCCGTACTGCCCCCTGCCGCCGGACTGCTTTTTGTACCTGCCCTGCACCTTTGCCGTCCCTGTGATGGTCTCTCTGTAGGGGATCTTCGGGGTTTTCAATTCCACCTCAACGCCAAATTTTCTTTTAAGCTTCTCGATTATGACCTCAAGATGCAGCTGCCCCATTCCGGACAGTATCATCTCTTTCGTCTCCTCGTCCCGGTGGAAATGGAGGGCCTGGTCTTCCTCCAGGATCTTATGGAGGGCGTTGCTGACCTTCTCCTCATCTCCCTTGGATCTTGAAGCTATGGCATAGGAGATCACCGGCTCTGCCAGCCTAACTTTCTCGTAGCGGGCCGGGTGGGTCTCATCGGAGAGGGTATCGCCCGTGTTGGTCTCCTTTAGTTTGGCCACCACGCCTATCTCTCCGGGGCCCAGCGTCTGGGCGTTCACCTGCTTTTTGCCGAAGGGGTAGAAGACCTGTCCCACGCGCTCCTTTGCTCCGCGGGAGGTGTTAAGCACGTTTGAGTCCGTGCCAACCTTGCCGGAGTAAACCCGGAAAAAAGAAAGCCTGCCCGTAAAGGGGTCCGCTATCGTCTTGAAAACATAAGCGGAAAACGGGGCATCCGCGGTGGGTGTCAGGGTTTCCGCCTCGCCTGTTTTCGCGTTTTGAGCGGTTATCGGGGCCACCTTCGCATGTTCTGCCGGAGAGGGCAGGCATAAGAGGACCGCGTCCATCAGCTTGTCTATTCCCATGGCCCTTGTCGCGGAACCGGCCAGGACCGGGATGAACTGTCTTGAGATGGAGCCCGTCTTTACGCCGTTTATCAGCTCATCCTCTTTTATCTCCCCGCCGTCCAGGTAGATGGAAAGCAGGTTGTCGTCGGCCTCGCATATTTTTTCGACCAGCTTCTTCCGGTATTTCCCTGTTTCGGCCTCCATGTCCGGTGGTATATCAGCGGCGCTGGGGGCTTTCCCATTCTCGTAGAGGTAGGCCTTCATACGGATGACGTCCACCAGGCCCCTGAGCGTTTTACCAGAGCCTATGGGCACCTGCAGCGGGATGGCCTCTTTGCCGAAAGACCTTTCTATTTGTTCCAGGGTGCCCTGGAAATCGGCCATGTCCTTGTCCATCCCGTTAATGAAAGCGATAACGGGGACTTCAAGCTCCGAGGCGTATTCATATACCTTAAGGGCCTCGGCTTTTACCCCGTCAACCCCGCTTGCCACCAGCACGGCGCCATCGGCGGCCTTCAGGCTTTCGTGGGTTTCTTCTATGAAGTTTATGAAGCCGGGTGTGTCTATGATGTCAAGCTTTGTGTCTTTCCAGTCGCAGAACGCGACAGAGGTGTCAATCGTTATCTTTCTGTTTATCTCTTCAGCCTCGAAGTCCATCACGGTGTTGCCGTTTGGAACGCTGCCCATCCGATCCAGCGCTCCCGCCGTGTAAAGCATGGCCTCCGCTACTGAAGTTTTGCCCGAACCGCCGTGCCCAATCAAAGCTACATTCCTTATCTCCCGAACCGTTAAAGTTGCCATGGTAACCTCCCGGTATTTTTAATAAGGGATCAGTCTAATATTTCTTCAATTATGGGCTTGTATTCCAGTTTTTTTTCGGCTCTTGAGCTCCAGATTTTAACGATCAAAAAAGAAAGGGCGAATGCCCCGAAGGCGAATATGGCGGATATGGAGTCGGGGTCGTGTCCCTTGAGACTGCTTAAGGCGAGTTGTTTGCCGATTATGGCCCCCAGAATAAGCGCCAGGACCGGCAATCCGTAAACTATGAGGGAGCCTTTCATGTAGGACATGGGCTTAAGGACAACCTTGACCTTCTGCCCCTCCCTGGCCCCGACGAAGTTCAGGGCCTCCAACTCCTGTTTGTCTTTGTCACTGGACATATGGCAGGTCCCCATCGTGCAGTGTTCGCAAGCGCTTTTCGGTTTTTCGACGGAAACCATGGCTAGCCGTCCGATCGTTTTTATGACAACGCCGATCTCTTCCATTCTTTTTAATTGTAACACAATCGTAACAGGGGGAAGGGAAACGATCAATTCCGGGTTGCTCGCCCTCTTTGCCTGTACCCTCTTTGCACCTGTAAAAGTATGTTAAAATGCCGGATGGCCGGGAACAAAAAAAACAAAAAACTGAAACTGCTTGATATAAAAAAGATAAAGACCATTCCGCTTGCGGGCAGGAAATCCAAGGTGGAGCTTGAGCTTGCGGCCAGGCCCCCACTGGCCAGCGGAAGTTTCATGGATTTCTGGGACGGGCTTCCGGGCGTGCTGGCGGCCTCTAATATCAAAAAGATCGTGGAGGCCGTGGCCACTGCGCGCGAAAAGGGCCGGCCGGTGGTCCTGGGCATGGGGGCGCACCCCATAAAGGTGGGTTTGTCCCCCCTGATAATAGATCTGATGCGCCGGGGAATAATTACCGCCGTAGCCACGAACGGGGCCGCCATCGTGCACGATTTCGAGCTTGCGTATCTCGGCCGCACCTCGGAGGACGTGGCTGAAGAGCTTTGCAAAGGTACCTTCGGCATGGCCAGGGAGACCGGGCTTTTACTTAACCGGGCGATCAAAAATGGGGAAAAAAAGAAACAGGGATTGGGGCAGTCCATAGGCGCGCTTATAAGCAAGGGCCGCTTCCCGTTCAAGAAAAAAAGCATATTCGCCTGCGGGTTCGAGTTGGGGATACCCGTGACAGTGCATGTGACGATCGGTGCGGACATAATCCATATGCATCCAAACGCAGACGGCGCCGCGATAGGCGGGGCGTCCATGAGGGATTTCAGGCTTTTTGCATCCGTGCTTTCAGGGCTTGAGGGAGGGGTGTATATAAATCTCGGCTCGGCAGTAGTCATGCCGGAGGTCTTCCTCAAAGCGCTTACCGTAGCCAGGAACCTGGGCCACATGACAAGGGATATCACAACGGTCAACATGGATTTTATCCAGCATTACAGGCCAAGGGAAAACGTGCTGATGAGACCCACCCTTCGGGGAGGCGCCTCCTACGCGCTTACCGGGCACCATGAGATCATGTTCCCGCTGCTTGCCGCCGGTATAATCGAGCGTATGGCGGACAGGCCGGGACAATAAAGCGGAACTTTAACAAGATACTTGAAATTTATTGTTTTATTATGAAATAATGTGACGCTAAGATGTCCAAGAACGTACTTGTAATAGAGCGGGATTTCGAGACTTCCAGGCAGATAGCCAAGGCCCTTGAGGGCGAGGGGTACTTCGTTTTCACAGCGTCCAGCGCCGAAGCGGGGCTGGTAATGGCCAGGAGGGTAAAACCCTCCCTGCTTTTCCTTAATCTTCTAATGAGGGACGCCGGAGGGGTGGAATTTTTAAAGAAGCTCCGGGCCCTGGATTTCCTGCACAATGTCCCCATCCTTCTTCTTACCCAAAAGCAGGAGGAATATGAGACAAAGTACGGAAACATGTACGGCATAGTCAATTTCGTGAACCTCCCTGTAGACGAGAACGAGGTAATAGCCAAAAGCAGGGCATCTCTGGAGCAGATACCGGTTCACGATCCTTCAGTTAGGGACGAACCCGCCGCTAAGGACCCAGTCGTGGAAGACGCTCCTCCGCTTTCGCAAGACATTGGCGCCGGAAGGTCCTTTTCCGAACATCAAGCATCCGGATATACCGGCGCGGAGGCCTCTGATCCGGCTTCCCACGAAGACGGCATTCATCATAAAAACGAAAGCGCACCCCGGGTGAATGAAGATATTAATGAAAATTTCATTGTCAGGATAGACGTACCTTCCGTGCCTTCGAAAAGCGGCGTTTCTGATGAAGGGCCGGACGGCGACGGTGAGGATATTCATTCTGATAAGAGAGGTCCCGATGTGAGGGATATTGCCTCTTCAGGCGCAGGGCTATCATCAGGGCCCGCTGACAATGCCGGAGACTCTGGCAGTGCATTCGAGGCCAGCATGAGGGAAGAGACACTGCTTTTCGAAGAAAAAGAAATGGAAGAACAAAAAACGGAAACGAAGGCGGAAGTGCATGTGCCCATTGAGGAGTCCGTGGCCGGCCCAACTGCCGGGGACCGTCTGATACCCGAAGAACGGAAAGGGGGCATGGAGGACATCATGCCATCGGCATTTCACGTACAGAAGAAAAAGAAAAGCGTAATAAGCAAAGGTGTTCTCTGGACGCTTGGGATAGTGTTGCTTGGGGCCGCGTCTTCCTTTTTCTTTTTAATGTATATGTCGCCCAAAAAGCCTGGAAGCGGGAATGTACAGGCCGCGCCGCTTTCCTCTGAAAACCAGCCCGTTATCGTAGAGCAGAACACGCCCTCCGTTGCCGCGCCGCCAGTCAATTCAGCCGCGCCAGGACAGCAGAAGCCGCAAGCTGCCAATACGGCGTTGCAGCAAAACCAGAAGCAACCCGCCGCCCGGAATAATAACCAGACCGCTAAAGCGGGCCAGGTTGAGGCAAAAGGGCAGGCAAAGCTTAACCCGCAGGTAAAAGTGGCTGGGCCGAAAGCGGCCGCTCAAAATCAAAAGACGCAGATACTGAAGCCCGCCCCCCAAAACAAAAAAGTTATCGCGGCCTCATCCGCAGGAGCGGCTGAAAAAGAAAAAGAAAAAGAAAAAGACGTAAAGACCCGGCCGCTGAAGGCTGCCCACAAGGCCCTTTCAAATGGGAAGGAAGCGGCCTCCTCGCAAGTCAGGAAGGAGCACAAAAGCCCTGGATACTGGGCGCTTCTTGAGCAGGAAGAAGCTCAGATGAAAACCCGTGACTCGGACAAGGGAAAGGCAATAGAGGAAAAACCGGCAAAGAAAACGGGCACGATCAGGCAAAAAAGGCAAAAACCCGCAAAAAAGATGACCGCCCACCGCTCCTATTCATTGCAGGCCGGGGCGTTTGCCAGCCGGGTTAACGCAGAGAAACTTTCAGGCAAGCTCAAAGTGGAAGGTTTTAAGACCTACGTCCTTAAATCTGAAAAGGCTGGAAAGCCCATCTATAAGGTCCTGGTGGGCAGGTTCAGCGCGCCCGCGGAGGGTGACGCCACCGCCAGGAAGCTTGAGAAGGAAGGCCTGAAGACCTTCCACTATTACGAATAAAGAAGTCCCTCCAGGGTAATAACAACAAGCTCTCCCAACGCCTGGGTGGCGTAACCCCCTTCAAGAACGAAGATGGCCGGAACGGAAGGGGAGGCCGAAACAATGCCGCCCACGATTCCCCTTATTCCCTCTTCTGAGACGTTTATGGACGCAAGCGGGTCTCCTGTATAAATGTCATAACCAGCCGAAACAAGGATAACGTCCGGTTTGAACCGTGTTATCAGCGGCGGCAGCAGGTCCTGGTATATCCTAAGGTACTGTTTCACGCTGGAGCCTGCCGCCATGGGCACATTATAGGTAGCGCCCATGCCCGCGCCCGCTCCCTGCTCCGAGTCTGCGCCGGTTCCTGGATAAAACGGGTATTGGTGGGTGCTGAAGTAAAAGACAGAGGGGTCTTCATAAAAGATGTGCTGTGTGCCGTTTCCGTGGTGCACGTCGAAGTCCACGATAAACACCCGTTTCATCCCCAGCTTCTGGGCTCCCCTGGCGCCGACGGCCACATTATTGAAGATGCAAAAGCCCATGGCACGGTCTTTTTCTGCATGATGGCCCGGCGGTCTTACCGCGCAGAAGGCCCTGTCCAGCCGGCCCTCTTTTACCAGTTCGAGCGCCCTTAAAACCGCCCCTGAGGCGTAGAGCGCCGCCTCATAGGAATCCGGAGAAACATAGGTGTCCGGGTCGTAATAGCCGGTAAAGCCGGCCATCCGGCGTACATATTCGGGATCGTGGACCGCTTCTATCTCTGAGGGGCCGGCCCTCCGGGGGCCCTCATAAACAAGCCTTGAGCTGATCTTGGAAGCATGGACCGCTTTTGTTATCGCACTGAGGCGCTCCGGGCTTTCCGGATGCCCTGCGGGTACGGCGTGCTTGAGGAAGATATCGTCATAGATGAAACCGGTCCGTTTCATGTTTATAAAAAGTATACCTCGGTTTGTTATGCCTTAGGCATCGAATGTGAGGGAATGGGCTGATTAACAGTATTCGCTCGCCAGCCTGGGCACGTTCATGTTTCATTTATAAATCTATAAGAAAAATTTTTTTGAACTATTTTTTGAACTATGGTATTTTCAATACTCTCTAACTTTAAGGTTTTTTGTAGACCTAGGGAAAAATACAGGCCAAGGAGTGGATTTTTGAAATGCTTATCATAGGCGAAAAACTGAGCATAATAGCCAAAAGGGTCCGCGAGGCGATGTTCAAGAAGGACAAAGGCCCCATCCAGGAGATTGCAAAGGCGCAGTGGAATGCAGGCGCCAGGATGATAGACGCCAACATCGGTCCCGCGGAAGACGGGGGAGAGGAGTTGATGGAATGGATGGTAAGGACCATCCAGGAGGCTGTCCCATCCCCGATATGCCTGGACACCACCAACTCCAAGGCTATAGAGGCGGGCCTCAAGGCGCATGACAACCAATGGGGCCGTGCCCTTATCAATTCCACTTCCAACGATCCGGAAAGGTTCCCGATACTGGAGCTTGCGGCAAAGTACAATTGCCAGGTGATAGGGCTCACCGTGGGTAAAGGCGGGCTTCCGGCGGACGCGGAGGAGAGGTGCGGGATAGCGGCTGAGATAATGGCAAGGGCCATGGAATACGGGGTGCCGCTGGAGGACCTCTATCTTGACCCGCTCGTGCTGCAGATAGCGACTTCGCAAGACCATGCCATGCATGTGATAAAAGCGATAAAGATGTTCCAGGAGCTCAATGACCCGGCCATGAAGACAGTGGTAGGATTAAGTAATATCTCAAACGGCTGCCCCAAGCACGTAAGACCGCTTATGAACAGGCAGTACTTTGCCCTGCTTATGTATCACGGTCTTTCCTCGGCCATAGCGGACGCGGTTGAACTCTCGGAGATAGCCAAGACCATGGATGTAATCATGGGCAAGACGCTTTATGCCCATTCATATCTGGAAATGTAGGAGGGAAAGGAAAGAAAATGCCATTTACACCGCCTAAAGAGAGCTATAACGGAAAGATCTTCGAGCTTGGCCTTGGTAACGGCGAAAAAGCGGTCGCGATAGGCGGCGAAAATGTCCTTTCGTTCCATGGCTTCGAGGGGAGCACCCCAAGAAAGCCGGTAATCGCACTGGAAGTGCAGGACATAGTCCCCGATGACTGGCCGCAGACTGTGCGGGAAGTATATAAGGATGTCTACGGAGACCCCGTGGCCTGGGCCGTGTACTGCCAGGATAATCTTGGCGCGGAGGCCATAGCCCTGAGGCTTGCGGGCACCCACCCGGACAGGGGCGATATCAGCGCCGAGCAGGCAGCAGAGACGGTGAAGAAAGTGCTTGCCGCCATAAAGGTGCCCCTTATTATTCTGGGTTCAAACCATGCGGAGAAGGATACTGCAGTGCTGGTCAAGACGGCGGAGGCGGCAAAAGGATCTAATTGCGCCATCGGGAAGGCCCAGGAGGCGAACTACAAGACGATAGCCGCCGCGGCGATGGCCAACGATCTTAAGCTTATAGCCATGAGCGAGCTGGACATAAACCTGTCAAAGCAGCTCAATATCCTTATCACCCAGATGGGCTTCGACAGGGAGAAGCTGATAACAGACCCGATGTGTTCGGCCTTGAGCTATGGCCTTGAATATACATATTCGGTGATGGAGAGGATAAAGCTGGCGGCGCTCGCCCAGAACGATCCGGTCCTCCAGCCTCCCATGCTTGCGGATGTAGGCATGTACGTCTGGAAGGTGAAGGAGACCCAGGCCCCGGAAGCCGATCTGCCGGAGTGGGGCGCACTGGCCGAAAGGGGCATCGCATGGGAAGCGGTCACTGCCTCGTCCTTCCTTATATCAGGGGCGGAACTGCTCATTATGAGACACCCAGCCGCCGTCGAAGCGGTCAAAAAGTTCATAGCCGAGATGGAGGTCTAGATAGAAAATGGCGCTAACCGGAGTCGAAATATTCAAGATGCTCCCCAAAACCAACTGCAAGAAGTGCGGGCAGCCGACCTGCCTTGCCTTCGCCATGAAGCTTGCTCAGAGGCAGGCCTCCCTCGACCAGTGCCCGGATGTATCGGAAGAGGCAAAACAGAAGTTGGGCGAGGCCTCCGCGCCGCCCATCAGGCCTATAAAGCTGGGGACGGGGGACAAGGCTGTCAAAATGGGCGAGGAAACGGTCCTTTTCAGGCATGAAAAGAAATTCGTAAATCCGTGCGCCTTTGCCGTCAAGATAGAAGACACGCTTACCGAGGCGGATGCCGCAAAGAAAATGGAAGAAGTGCTTGCTTCCGAGATTGACAGGGTCGGACAGAAGCTGAGGGTGGATGCCCTTTTTCTTTCGAACGACTCGGGAGACGCCGCAAAGCTGGAGGCGCTGGCTAAACTGGCTGCCCAGAAAGCGCCCGGCGTGCCGGTAATAATCTCCACGAAGAACCCGGATGCGGCAGGGGCCGCCCTGGGACATTTAAGCGGGCAGAACGCCGTGCTCTACGGAGCGGATGCGGGCAATCTGGCCGGGATGGCTGAAAAGGCCAAGGCAGCGAAGGCAACACTGGGCATAGCCGCCAAGAACCTGGACGAGCTTTCCGACCTGACCGAAAAGGCCAAGGGGCTTGGCATTGAGGACATGGTGATAGACTCCGGCGCGCGCAAGGCCGGGGAGATACTGAGAGACAACACCTACATAAGAAGGGCCGCCCTTAAAAAAGGTTTCAAGCCGGTTGGATACCCGGTCATAAACTTTGCCCTGCGCGAGGACGAGATGCTCGAGACGCTGGTTGCCGGGCTGGCGGTCGAAAAATACGGCTCCATCGTTGTTCTGGGCTCAGTCCGGAAATGGAAGGACCTGGCGCTCTTCTCTCTGAGGCAGAACGTATATACGGACCCCCAGGTCCCGATGCAGGTGCAGCAGAAGATTTACAAGATCGGGGAGCCGGGGCCCAAATCCCCCTTCCTCATTACAACTAATTTTTCGCTCACTTACTTCATAGTTTCGGGCGAGATAGAGAACTGCAAGGTGCCCTGCCGTCTTGCCGTAATGGACTCCGAAGGGCTTTCGGTCCTTACCGCATGGGCCGCGGGCAAGTTCACGGCCTCGAAGATCTCCCAGTTCATAACGGAAAGCGGCATAGAGGGAGAGCTTGAGCAGAAGGAACTCATCATTCCGGGCTATGTGGCCATTCTGAGCGGCGCCATAGAGGACAAGCTGCCCGGCTGGAAGATAACGGTCGGCCCCAGAGAAGCAAACGGGTTGCCCGCGTTCCTGAAGTCAAGGGCCTGATCCACCTGATTCCCTGAAGGTTGTCTCCCAGGGGACGGGCAGGTTAGGACTGTTTGTATTTTTTATTTCAATTTGTAAATTTGTTTATATATCAGTAAATTATACAGTTAGCTTTAAGAACCTGGATTAACGTTCTTTAACGAAGTATATCGAAACAAAGCCGGATGCGGCTGCGCAGTTTCTTTTCTTTTTATGAAAGAAACTGCGTGGTTCAATCCGGCTTTACCCTAGAAGCCATCAAGCGGCTGAAGATCTGAAATAAATCCCGAGGTCATTTTTTTTTAAAGTCGGAGGACAAGACAAAGATCATGAATATAGAAAATATCGATGTTGACGGCCATTACAGGGAGATAGGCGAAGTCCTCACGGACGAGCAGAAAAAAAAGGGGGTGCTAATTCACGCCCTTCAAAGGCTGCAGAAAGAGCATAACTACCTGCCCGAAGACAAGTTAAGGACCCTTTCATCGAAGCTTGGCATCCCCCTTGCCGAGATATACAGCACAGCCTCTTTTTACAAGCACTTCTACTTCAAGCCCAGGGGCAAAAACATTGTCTGTGTTTGCACCGGAACGGCCTGCCATGTGCGGGGCGCTTCCAAGGTGCTCCAGAAGATAGAAGACGAATTCGGAGTGAAAGAGGGGCAGACCACGGCCGACATGTCCCTGACGCTTGAGACCGTCGGGTGCGTCGGATGCTGCGGACTGGCTCCTGTAGTGACGGTAAACGATGAGGTCATCGGAGAAGTGGGCACTAAAAAGATAGGGGAGATAATAAATAAAGTGCGGACCAGGGGCGGGGAGGGCGAATAGAGTTTATGGAAATAAAAAACCAGAAACTGCAAAGCATAGATGACCTGAAGGCGCTCAGGGCGAGGCTCGAAACTGAGCTTTTCGACCCCGGACGGGCCAGGGCGAGGGTCTGCTGCGGCACCGCCTGCACAGCCCTTGGCTCTCACAAAGTCATAAGCGCCCTCGAGGAAGATGCCGGGAAAAGGGGCATCGATGTCGAGATAATAAAGACCGGATGCCAGGGCATGTGCCAGAAGGGCCCGGTCATGAAGGTGGAGCCGGAGGGCATCTTCTACCAGAGGGTAAAGGCCGGTCAGGTGCCGGACCTCGTGGGCTACACAATGGTGGGAAAGACCCCGTACAGAAACGCCCTTTACAGAGAGGACATCCTGAGCGAGCCGGTAGCGGACATGCTGGAGCTGCCTTTCTATAAAAAACAGACGCGCATAGCGCTTAGAAACAATGACAAGATAGACCCTACGAACATCCTTCACTACATCGCGGTGGGCGGGTACAAGGCTCTTGAAAAGGCCCTCTCCACCATGACCCCGGATGAGGTGATGGACGAGGTGGACAAGGCGAACCTCAGGGGCAGGGGCGGAGCGGGCTTTCCCGCCGGCAAAAAATGGAGACATGCAAAAAGCGGCCCTGAGCACACGAAGTTCGTCATAGCCAACGGCGACGAGGGAGACCCGGGGGCCTTCATGGACCGCTCCATTATGGAAGGTGACCCTCACAGCCTGTTTGAGGGTATGCTCCTGTGCGCCTACGCCATAGGGGCGAAATACGGTTTCGTGTATGTAAGGCACGAGTACCCGCTTGCGGTAAAGCACCTGAAGCACGCGATAGCGCAGGCCGGGGAACTGGGACTGCTTGGCGGCAATATACTTGGGACGGAATTCAGTTTCCATCTGGACGTGAGGGAAGGCGCCGGGGCCTTCGTGTGCGGCGAATCCACTGCGCTGGTGGCCTCGATAGAGGGAGAGCGAGGGTTTCCGAGGCCGCGTCCCCCAAGGCTCTCGGAGAGGGGCGGCGGCGTGTGGGGCTATCCCAGCAACTTAAACAACATAGAGACATATGCGTGCGTTGCGCCCATAGTGGAGAAGGGTGCGGGCTGGTTCCGGAGCATAGGCACAGAGACATCGCCCGGCACAAAGGTCTTCGCACTTACCGGCAAGGTCAAGAACACGGGCCTCGTCGAGGTGCCGATGGGTATGACGCTGAGAGAAATAATATACGACATAGGCGGAGGGATAATAGGCGACAAGAAGCTGAAGGCCGTGCAGACCGGCGGCCCTTCAGGCGGATGTCTTCCCGCCAGCTACCTGGACCTGAAGGTGGATTTTGACTCCCTCTGGAAGGCCGGTTCCATGATGGGCTCCGGCGGAATGGTCGTAATGGATGAGGACACATGCATGGTGGACGTGGCCAAATACTTCCTCTCCTTCACCCAGTCGGAATCCTGCGGCAAATGCCCTCCGTGCAGGATAGGCACCTACCAGATGCTCCAGATACTGGAGAGGATAACGAAGGGGCAGGGGCAGACACGCGACATAGAGAGGCTCATAAGCATCGGCCATATGGTCCAGAGAGGCTCCTTGTGCGGACTTGGTCAGAGCGCGCCCAATCCGGTTTTAAGCACCATAAAGTATTTCAGGCAGGAGTACGAGGAGCATATTTACGATAAATACTGCAGGGCGAAGGCCTGCAAGGGCATGGGGGTGTTCGCCATAAACCTCACGGAGTGCATACGGTGCGGCCTCTGCAAGGAGGCCTGCGCCTACGGCGCGGTAAAAGAGGGTAAGGACAAGTACTTCGTAGACCAGGACCTTTGCCAGAAATGCAAGGCATGTTATGACGCCTGCCCGGTGGGCGCGGTGAAGATAAGGAAGCACAGCGTGGCCAGGCTGGAGGAGCAGTTCAAGATCCCCGAGGATAAGATAGAGATACTTGAAAGGAGGGTCAGCATGACGCTTAAAGACCTCGTAAAAGCAAAGCCCACGAACATAGTGGCCTGTGGCGAAGACTGTCCCGTGACCGATGCCGTAACCAAGATGGACGGACAGAACGTAGGGTCCATACTGGTTTTCAATAACCAGCAGAAACTGGTCGGCATATTCACCGAAAGGGACATCATGCACTGCTTCGCCAAGAATGTCCTGTTCAAGCAGAAAACGGTGAAGGACGTGATGTCGCAAAATCCCGTAACGCTGGATGCGGCCACGGACATAAGTGTGGCGGTGAGCCTGATGTCCGAAAGGAAGATAAGGCACCTTCCCGTGATGGAGGACGAAAAGATAATAGGGATTGTCTCCTACAGGGACCTGGTTTCGTATATGCTGCCTGAAATCATCTTCATGGCCGAAGACATCTACTAGGGGTGATCTTTCATGGATGAGAAGAAGGAACTTAAAGTCGAAGACATAAAGACCGCCGCGCAGGCCAAAGGATGCCCCGTGCAGAAGGCTCTCTATTATGTGACGGGCTTCCTTGAGGGCCCCATGTGCGGCAAGTGCTTCCCGTGCTCCCTTGGCAGCTTCGAGGCCAAAAGGAGGCTGGAGAATATCACGGAGGGACGTGGAACCGAAGCGGACATAGGCGTGCTTAAGCGTATAGCCGGATCCATGCTTGAGGCCTCCATGTGTAAAAAGGGGAAGGACACGGCGCGTTTTCTGCTGGAGTGGATGGAGGCTGGCTCGTTTTCCGTCCATGTGGGACAGTCCGGTGCGGGTGGCAGGTGTCCCGAAAAACAGTGTTTGGGGCTCATAGAGTTCAGGGTGGACCCGGAGAAATGCACAAGGTGCGGCCTTTGTAAGGACGCCTGTACGCATGGCGCGATATTCGGCGAGAAAAGAAAACATTATCTCACGGGTTATCCGCCTTTCGAGATAAGACAGAAAAGGTGCGTTAAATGCGGAGACTGCCTGCGGGCCTGTCCAGAAGGCGCCATAGAGATCGCGGACCGTGCCCCAGAACCGGTGATGGCCTGAATACAGAAGCAGGTTTCGGAGAAATTTTAGATCAGATCAAATTTAAAAGCCCGGATCAGGAGGAATTTCCCCCATGTCGGAGAAAGTGTCGGAAAAGTTGCCGGAAAGGATATCGGAAAAAATGTCTGGGACCATAAAGGTAAAGATAAACGGCAGGGAGACCCAGGTGCCTGAGGGTGTGAACCTTATAGAGGCGGCGGAGCTTGCCGGCGTGCACATACCGAACCTCTGCTATCTCAAGGGGATGAAGGGTATCGGCGCATGCAGGCTGTGCCTTGTGGAGGTGGAGGGCATGAAGGCCCCGCTCACCGCCTGCACCACGAAGGCCAAAGACGGCATGGCCGTCATCACGAGCAGCGAGAAGATAAATGACGTAAGGAAATTCGTAATAGACCTTATCCTCTCGATGCACCCCCTGGACTGCATGACCTGCACCAAGGCTGGCGTGTGCAGCCTTCAGGAATATGCTTACGAAATGGGGATAAAAGAGTCTTCCTTTACAAGAAAGAAACAGGGCTATCCGGCGGACGAGGCAAACCCGTTCATAAAGCGCGACCCCGAGTATTGCATTCTGTGCGGCAGGTGCGTAAGGGCCTGCAAAAGCCAGGGGACGACAGTGCTGGAATTCATGGGCAGGGGAGTTGGCTCAAAGGTCGTAACGGCGGAAGACAGGCCGCTTCAGGAGTCCGGATGCACCTTCTGCGGCAGCTGCGTGGATGTGTGCCCCGTGAACGCCCTGCTTGAGGCGGACAGGTGGCGCAAGGGAAGGGAATGGGATTTCAAGGGCGTCAACTCCACATGCCTGCTTTGCGGCAACGGCTGCGCAATAAATGCAAGCACAAAGGACGGCAGGGTAATGAAGATAAACGCCGGCCCGTCCGCCGGGTCTGCCGAACGGTACATCTGCGCGTACGGAAGATACGGTTTCGATTGCATAGAGGCAGACCTCAGGGCAACCGTCCCCATGAAGCGCGTGGGAGGAGAGCTTAAGGAAACCTCCTGGGAGGATGCCATTCAAACGGCTGCGGACGGTCTTAAGGCCGCTGGCAAGAACGCGGGATTCATAGCAACAGCCGGTTTGCTGAATGAGGACGCACTTATGCTCAAGGGTCTGGCTGAGTCGGCCGGGATATCCAATATCGATACGACCGCCAGCCTTTACTCAACCCCGGAGACGCTCATGTCGGACAGCGAGGACGGTCTTGAGTCCTGTGATCTTTTTGTGGTTGTGGACCTGTATCCGGACCAGTGGAAAAGGGTTCTGCCCGGGATCGACGCGGCGATAAGAAAGAGGATGGAAGCAGGGACCAAACTTGTTGTTATCAATAGCCGGGAATCGGCGCTTTCCCAGGTGGCTTCAGTGAACCTGACGGGCAGCGAGGCGGATTCCCTGAAATTTTTCGTGAAGGCCGTGATCGACAAGGGGATTAACGGTAATAAGGAGCTGGCCTCCGCGGTCTCCGGGGCGTCCGTCAGCGCGGATGCCCAAAAAGCCGCGGACCTTTTTGCCCAGGCCAAAAAACCCGTCGTGCTTGTCTCTCCGGCCATGTATCTTGCCGCAGCGAACCTGGGTCTGCTGAAGGGGAAGGTTGTTTCGGTCCCGCTAGAGAGCAACGCGAAGGGGGTTGCCGCCATCAGCCTGCGAGGAGCGGGAAAGTCTTACAAAGAAATGGCATCGAGCGGGGTGAAGGCGCTTTATGCAGTTGGCGAGGTGCCTGTCAAGACGAGGCCCCAAACGGATTTCCTAATTGTCCAGGCCTCGCATATGACGGAGCTTGCCAAACAGGCGGATGTGGTGCTGCCCTCTGCGGCGTACCTTGAGGCCGACGGTACCATAGTCGATTATCTGGGAAGGCTCCGGAAGGTATGCAAAGCCATCGAGCCCGCTGGCCTTGCCAGGCCGCACAGGACGATATTCGCCGAGGTGGCAAAGGCGATGGGCGCGGACATAAAAGAGGCCGGCGGGGGTTTTCCCGAGGCTGCCCAGACGCAAAAAAAGTTCAGACCATTTGAACGTACGGAAGGTTTTGATGTGGAGCCCGATGAGATGATCGAGTCCCTGAACGCCACTGTGATAAGCGGGTCAAGGCTCCTTTGGCTCAAGGAGGCGAAGGTCCGCGCATAAAAAATAAAAAAATTTATTTTTTGCCCGCCCTCCTGCGCCCTTCAGCAGGGCACGGGGGTGGGCAAAAAAAATCACATTCCCGGTTTTCCCCTCCGTTTTCTCAGATCCCGAATGCGCTATGTTATTATTTTTTTTTATTTTTTCATAAGCAGGAATCGGTTGCTTTCCTTTTCTGTTATATAATACTAATCTGGTAAAAATTGATTTAGAAAGAAAGGCTTTTGTAAAATAAATGCAGTCTGATGATAGAATCAAACATTTCTACCGAGGATAGAAGGAGGTCAGTGGCAAAATGTCCAAGATAATCGCCACAGCGGCGATAAGAGGCGCTAACCGGTTATACAGAGAAGCCGGGGAGTTGCTTGAAAAGGCGATAGCCGAAAAAGGTGAGGGGTACCGGTTCGAATTCGTCGATACCGCTTTCTATCTTCCAATGATTTACGCGATGACAGGCTTTCCGGTAAAAACGCTTGGGGACATGCGGACCGCTCTTGGTTTTGCGCGGGAACTGCTGCATGAGGAGCCCGCGGAGCAGATCTGGAAGCCGTACCTGGGCGAGGCCCTGGATTCCGGCATGGCCACCCTGTTTGCGGAGGAAATATGGCTTGCGGCAAGGACGGTGCTGGGGCTGGAGCCGGCGGTTGATCCGGAAACGGGTTATGTCTACAACGGATTCATTACAGACACCATACAGAGAAACCTGGGCATTCAGCTTGTTGACGGCACCATGCCGGGTTTTGCCGCCATCATCGGAGCCGCGCCCGATGACGATACGGCGGTCAAGATAGTCTCCGAGCTGCAGGAGAAGAACATCCTTACCTTCCTTTCGGGCAATGTGAACGGCAACAGCGTCACCAAGCAGCTTTTAAGGAAAGGCGTAGCGCTGGGATGGGACTCCAGGATAGTGCCCCTGGGGCCCGAAACGCAGCACACCCTTTACGCGCTGGACTGGGCCATAAGGGCCTCCCTCATCTTTGGCGGCAAGAAGCCGGGGGATTACAAGGCGCACCTCAAATACCAGAAAGACAGGGTGTTTGCGTTCGCCCTGGTGCTTGGCGAGCTTAACGACATAATATGGACAACCGGGGCCGGGGCCATAAACATGGGCTTCCCCGCGGTTGCCGATACCGATATACCTGTTGTGCATCCGACCGGCGTTTGCATCTATGAAGAAGTCGACAAGGAATTCGACCATTCAAAGATAGTTCAGAAGGCCATAGAGGTGAGGGGACTGAAGATAGTGGTTGAAAAGCCCCCGATACCGGTCTCTTACGGCCCGGCCTTCGAAGGTGAGAGGATCCGCAAAGAGGACATGTTCATAGAGTTCGGCGGCCAGCGGACCGCGGCCTTCGAATGGGTCCGCATGCGCGAGATGGACGAGGTCGAGGACGGCAAGATCACCATCGTCGGCGATAACTGGAAGGAGCTCTATGAAAAAGGCGGCAAGATGCCCCTTGGGCTCGTGATAGATGTCGCGGGCAGGAAGATGCAGAAGGACTTCGAGTCCGTCATTGAAAGAAAAGTGCATCACAGCATAAACGAGGCGCAGGGACTGTGGCACATGGGCCAGAGGGACTTGAACTGGATAAGGATAAGCAACGCCGCCAAAGGCGCGGGCATTACCCTGGAGCATCTGGGGCTTATCTTTTCCACCATGATGCGCCATACCTTCCGCTCCATCATAGACAAGGTGCAGGTCACCATCTATACGGATGAGAAGGAAGTCACGGCCATGAGAGACGAGGCCAGAAAGGCCTATACCGAAAGGGACCACAGGCTTGGCGCGATGACCGACGAGTCCGTGGAAACATTCTATTCCTGCCTTTTGTGCCAGAGCTTCGCTCCAAGCCACGTGTGCATCATAACGGCTGAAAGGCTGGGGCTCTGCGGCGCGTACAACTGGCTGGACGCCAGGGCGGCCTTTGAGATCGATCCCACGGGCGGCAACCAGCCGGTCCCCAAGGGACAGCTCCTTGACTCCAGGTACGGCCGGTACACGGGCGTGGACGAATACCTGAAGAAATCAACCGGAGGCGCGGTCGAGTCCCTGAACCTGTACACGATAATGGAAAACCCCATGACCTCCTGCGGCTGCTTCGAGTGCATCATAGCAATAGTGCCGGAGGCAAACGGGGTCATGATAGTGCAAAGAGGGCACCAGGGCATGACGCCGGCCGGGATGAAGTTTTCGACACTTGCAGGCTCCGTTGGGGGCGGCATGCAGACCCCGGGCTTCATGGGCATCGGCAGGAACTTCATCACCAGCAAGAAATTTCTTGCCGGTGACGGAGGCATAAAGAGGATAGTCTGGATGACCAAAAACCTCAAGGAAAGCCTGAAGGAGGCATTCGATGCCAGGGCCGCCGAAGAGGGTGTGCCAGGGCTTCTGGACATGATAGCGGATGAGACCGCGGCCGAGGATTCCGAAAAGCTTCTGGAATATCTTTCCGGCACGGGGCACCCGGCGCTCGGTATGGATCCGATGATATAGATCGTGCCATGAACGGCGTGGGAAGCAAATCAAAAAGGTAAAAACTGAAAGGCAATAAAGCAAAAAAGCTAAAACGGCACCGGAGGAAAACTTTTATGGAGCAAAAACATAAAATAAAGAGTGCGAATGAGGCCGCAGAGAAGATAATCGAGTGGGGTGTATCGCAGGGTCTGGTCACCTGTTTCGAGAGGGCGGAGAAAATGAAGCCCTGCCCGATAGGCGAGTCCGGGGCATGCTGCAAGGTCTGCCACATGGGCCCCTGCAGGCTCGTGGGCGCCAATGCCGAGGAAGAGGCACGGGGCGTCTGCGGCGCGAACGTTTCCACTATCGCCGCGAGGAACTTCCTGAGGATGGTCGCTGCGGGCACCGCGGCCCATTCGGACCACGGCAGGAGCATGGCCCTTACGCTTTTGGCAGTGGGCGAGGGGAAGACGGACGATTACGGCATAAAGGATCCCGAAAAGCTCCTCCGCATGGCGGCCATACTGGATATCCCGGTGGATGGCAAGGAGATGAAGGAAGTCGCGAGACTGGTCGCCCTGAAACTGCTTGAGGATTTCAACAGGATAGACGGGCAGCTCAATTACGCCAAACGCGCTCCCCAGAAGACGCGCGACAGGTGGAAAAAGTGGGGCATAGAGGCCCGCGCCGTAGACAGGGAAGTGGTGGAGGCCATGCACAGGACGAACATGGGCGTGGACCACGACCCTGACCATCTGCTTCTGCATGCACTGAAGACCTCGCTTGCCGACGGGTGGGCGGGCTCAATGATATCTACGGATATTTCCGACGTGCTTTTCGGAACGCCAAAACCGGTACAGGCGCAGGCGTCCTTCGGCATCTTCAAGGAAGACGAGGTCAACATCGTCGTGCACGGGCATGAGCCGACCCTTGCGGAATCCATCGTGGACGTCGTATCCGAACCGGAGCTCATAGAGTACGCGAAATCCAAGGGAGCAAAGGGCATAAACCTGGGCGGCATGTGCTGTACGGCCAACGAGGTGCTCATGAGGCACGGCATACCCACTTCCGGCAGCTTCACCAACCAGGAACTGGGCATAATGACCGGGCTTGTAGACGCCATTTCGGTAGATGTGCAGTGCATCATGCCGGCCATCGTCGAGCTTTCAAAGAAGTTCCACACCAAGGTCATAAGCACATCGGAGAAGGCCATGACGCAGGGCGCGGTTCACATCTCCTTCGATGAGCACCATGCCAAGGAGTCGGCAAGGAAGATCGTGCGCCTTGCCATAGACAATTATCCCAACAGGACGAAAAAAGGCAAATATGTGGAGTCGGACAAGGCCCCGGTAATAGCCGGGTTCTCCCACGAGTACATAGAATACATGCAGGGCGGCAAGTGGCGCGCATCTTTCAGGCCGCTCAATGACGCCATCATGGCCGGGCGTATACGCGGCATTGTGGGCCTTGTGGGCTGCGACAACCCCAGACTGCCTGCAAGCGGGTATTTCAAGACCCTGGCACTTGAGCTCATCAAGCAGGACGTCCTTGTGGTGACCACTGGCTGCGGCGCAGGCGTTTACGGCGCGGCGGGCTATCTTACCCCTGAGACCGCGCGTGAGCACGCGGGCCTGGGGCTGCTGGAGGTCTGCGAGGCCATAGGCATTCCGCCCATATTGCATATGGGCTCCTGTGTGGACAACTCAAGGATACTTACCGTCGCATCGGCCATGGCGGCCGAGGGCGGCCTTTCGGACGAGATAGGCGGCATGCCCGCCGTTGGCATCGCCCCCGAGTGGATGAGCGAGAAGGCCATAGCCATAGCCTGCTACTTCGCGGCCTCGGGCGTTCCGGTAATATTCGGAGGCGGACAGTCCCCGGTGGCGGCCAGCAAGGAAGTCACGAACATCATGACCAATGTGTGGTATGAGAGGTTCCTGGGCTGCCTGCATTTCGAGAAGGACCCGGAGAAGGTGCTCTCCCTTGCCCTTGAGTACATAGACATGGCCAGGGCGGCCCTGAAGCTCAAGAAGTACGAGCCGGGCAGGTTCGGCACGGAGCGTGTGCTCATGGACATGGCCGCAAGAAGAGATATCGGCAAGAGCGCAAAGCCGCATATAGGGCTTTAAAAGAGGCGGAGGCTTTGCCCAGATGGAAAAGGAAAAAAACAGGAAAGTCAGGAGCGGAAGATAAATGCATAGGATTTTAGAAAAAAAGCTGCTTCGCCCCCCTGACGTCTTTTTCTTCAAAGTCAGCGCACCGCTTGTCGCCGCAAAGGCGAAAGCAGGGCAGTTCGTCATAATCAGGCTTCACGAAAAAGGCGAAAGGATACCCCTTTCCCTTGCCGGCATAGACCCGTCCGCGGGGACCATAAGCCTTATAGTCATGGCTGTTGGCAAGACGACAGGGGAGATGGCCGCGCTGGAAGAGGGCGGCGCGATAAAAGACGTCTGCGGACCCCTGGGAAATCCCACGCATACGGAAAACGCGGGGAAGGTCATCCTTGCGGGCGGCGGGTTCGGCATTGCCCCTCTTTATCCGATAGGCAAGGCCTTTCGCGAGGCCGGCAGCAGCGTGGTCTCGGTGATGGGCGCAAGGAGCAAAAGCCTGCTGATATACGAAAACGAGATGAGGGGCATAAGCGACAAGGTCCTGATAACGACCGATGACGGCAGCGCCGGGATGAAGGGTATAATCACTGACGCGCTCAAGGCGGAGCTTGAGGCCTCCGGCGCGGATACGGTGATGGCCGTGGGGCCCGCCCCGATGATGAAGGCGGTGTGCGACGCGACAAAACCTTTTGGAGTAAGGACCATCGTGAGCCTGAACGCCATCATGATAGACGGCACGGGCATGTGCGGCGGATGCCGGGTGCATGTGGGCGGCCAGACCAAATTCGCCTGCATTGACGGACCGGACTTCGACGGGCATCTTGTGGACTGGGACTGCCTGATAAACAGGCAGAGGATGTATAAGACGGAAGAAAAGGAATCGTTTGAGGCCTGGAAAAAACGGCATAATCTGCCCTGAGAAAGGCGTTTTTTAAGGAAAACTTTTAAATATGGACGAAGAACAGAAAAAAGCAAAAACCCCAAAAAAATTAAATCCGAAAAGGACGCCTGCGCGGGAGCAGGATCCCGGTACCAGAAAGAAAAACTTTGAGGAAGTGAGCTTCGGTTACGGCCTGGAGGAGGCGTTACTCGAAGCCGCGAGGTGTCTTGGATGCAAGAACAGGCCGTGCGTGGCCGGCTGTCCTGTCGGCGTGCCGATACCGGAGTTCATAGCGGCCATGGTGAACGGCGATCTCGCGGAGGCGTACAGGATAATCCGGAGCGCCAACGTGCTTCCCGCGGTTTGCGGCCGGGTATGCCCTCAGGAAAACCAGTGCGAGGGCGTCTGCACCCTGGGTAAAAAACATGAGCCCGTGGCGATAGGCAGGCTGGAGAGATTTTGCGCCGACTGGCAGAGGAAAAACGGAGTGCAGGCAAAGCCTGAGCCCGCGGCGCCCACCGGTATGAAGGTGGCGGTTGTGGGCAGCGGTCCTTCCGGGATAACCTGCGCTTACGACCTTGCGCGGCTTGGCCATGAGGTCACGGTATTCGAGGCCCTTCACGAGCCGGGCGGGGTTCTTTTTTACGGCATACCGGAGTTCCGTCTTCCAAAAAAGATAGTGACCGGGGAGATCGATACGCTCAGGCAGATGGGTGTACGGATAATGACAAACTCCGTGGCGGGAAAGCTTATCACCCTTGATGAGATGATGAAGGAATTTGACGCTTGCTTCATAGGCGTTGGGGCCGGGCTTCCAAGGTTCATGGGCATCCCCGGAGAGGACTTGAACGGTGTCTATTCGGCCAATGAGTTTTTGACCCGCACCAACCTGATGAGGGCCTACAAGTTTCCGGAGTACGATACGCCCATAAAAACCGGAAAGCGGGTGGCGGTAATAGGCGGCGGCAACGTGGCAATGGATTCGGCAAGGACGGCTATGAGGCTGGGGGCGGAAGAAGTTACCCTTGTTTACAGGCGTTCCGAGGCGGAGCTTCCCGCCCGCGCGGAGGAAGTGCACCACGGAAAGGAAGAGGGCCTTCGCTTCGAGATGTGCACCCTTCCCACGAAGATAATAGGCCGGGACGGATGGGTTAAGGGCATCGAATGCGTCCGCATGGAGTTGTGCGAGGTGGACCAGTCCGGGCGCAGGCGGCCAAATCCCCTTGCCGGCTCTGAATTCGAGATCCCGGTGGATACGGTAATAATGGCGATCGGCACCGGCGCAAACCCCCTTCTTACCGGCACCGCCACTGGGCTTGCCTTGCGCAGGGGTTATATAGAGGCAGACCCGGAAACGGGAAAGACCAGCATCCCCGGCGTTTATGCGGGGGGTGATATCGTTACCGGCGCGGCCACCGTTATCTCGGCAATGGGCGCGGGTAGAAAAGCCGCCCGCGCGATACATGAATATCTTTCCTCCAGGAAGCGCTGAAAATAAAAAACAAAACAGGGCAAACAAAATCATATAAAAACCCCTTTTCATACAATGATTAAAAAAGGGGTTTTTATATTTTTTATATTTTGTGTTTTTTTTGTTTTTCCTCTCCAATCGTTTGCCGTAAAAAAAGGAAAAGAAAAAGAAAAAGCCCATAAGCCACGGATTAATATATCCGGGCTGGAAATAAGGGTACACGAACTCATCAATGCCGAACGGCGCAAGGCGGGTTTGCGGCCCCTTGCGATGAATAGAAGACTGAGCGCCATAGCCAGGGAGCACAGCCGGGACATGGCGCTCAGAAATTACTTCTCCCATATAACCCCCGAAGGCGAAGACCCTCTGGCCAGATACAAAAAAAACGGTTTCGAATGCAGTATTCAGGCCGGGAGCAGGATATACCTGGGGGCGGAAAACATATTCCAGAACAACCTCTATTCCTCGGTTGAGTACATGAACGGGAAGGCTTATTACAACTGGGACAGCCTTGAAGAGATCGCGCGCTCTACAGTAAAAGGGTGGATGCAGAGCCCCGGCCACCGGAGAAACATCCTTACGCGGGCGTTCAGGTCCGAAGGCATAGGCATAGCCGTAAAAAACGGAAAGGTCTATATAACCCAGGACTTCTGCTGAAGCCGATTTTTTAAAAAACTCTGCAGTTTCCAGTAGCTGGTGATTCATTATTGAATATTTTTATTTATAAAAAGGGCCTGTTTGTGTGGCGAAAGGGCCTTTTTTAAATCGATAGGCTATAATTATTCATGCCAAAACTTCCCTGGAAGCAGATCATGGACGCAAGCCAGGTGGGTCTGAACCTGGTGATCTCAACCTTTATCGGAGGATTGATCGGCTATTTCGTAGACCGGCATTTCCACACCATTCCGTGGTTCACACTTCTGTTTTTTTTCGCTGGCATGACTGCCGGGTTCAGGGAGGTTTTGAGATATATCAGGCGCAAAGACGAGGAAGAGGAAAAAGGAAAAGGGAAAAAACATGGAAAAAAGGGTCTATAAGATTTCGGGTTTGGGCCTGGCGGCCCTTACGGCTATTTCGGCATTTTTCATGCCGGTAAAAATACCGGCTGGCATCCTGGCCGGGGGTCTGCTCATGCTTGCCAACTTCAAGGCGCTTTCATGGGGAGTGACAGGCTTTTTGGGAGCCAAAAAAGCCACCGGCAAGATGATCCTGTTCAGTGGTCTCCGGTTCGCGATAATACTGACCGTGCTGATCGTCCTTTTGAAGCTGCGGCTTGTGGACCTTCTGGGCGTGATCCTGGGTATGACGGTCGTTTTCACCGTTATCCTCGCGGAGGGGGGCAAGGAGTTGCTGAAAAGAGTTATCCCTTAATAAATTTTTTAAAGCTAAGACAGATTAGGGGGAAGATGCTATAATGACCTCAAAATGGCCCCGTACCTTATTGATAAATTCCGGTTAGATAAATTCCTGACCTCGATCCCCTTCCTTTTTTGGACAAAAAAAAAATTTGCTAAGATAGTTACAGAACGAAGGAGGCCCTGACATGCTGGGTCTGAATTATTCATTCATGATGGCCGAAGCCATTGGGTCAAAAGGCATTACAGGGCGCAAACTGGAGAGTTTCAGGGTAAAGGCCCTTGAAGCCATCGAGGAAATAAAACGCAAGCGCCATCCTGGTCTTGCTTTTATGGAGCTTCCCTGGCAGGATGTTTCCCCGGTAAGGGAAGCCGCGCAAAAGCTGAGGGATCTGGATAATTTCCTGCTGCTGGGTATCGGCGGCTCGGCCCTGGGGCCAAAGTGCATTCTTGAGGCCTTAAGCCCGTTTCATAACCTGAGGGAAGGCAAGGGCCCCAAGGTGTTCGTCTATGAGAATGTGGACCCTGCAACGCTCAAATACATCCTTTCCAGCCTTGACCTGAAAAAAACAGGCATTAACGTGATTAGCAAGTCCGGGGGCACTTCCGAGACCGCCGCCTCTTTCATGATCCTGTATGAAATGTTGGAAAAAGCCGTTGGCAGGGAGGCCGCAAACAGGTTTGTCCTTACGACGGACCCCGAAAAGGGTGACCTGCGGAAACTTGCCGCAACCGGCATGAGCGCTCTGTCCATTCCGCCTGGCGTCGGCGGAAGGTATTCCGTATTGTCACCGGTGGGTCTGCTGATGGCGGAGGTTATCGGGGCGGATTCCGAAGAACTCCTTGCGGGCGCGAAAGAGGCTCACGAGAAATGCCTGGACTGCAACTTCTGGGAAAACCCGGCCATAGTTGCCGCAACACTCTATTATGTGATGCAGAGGGATGAGGGAAGGGCAATAGATGTTTTGATCCCCTATGCCGACCGGCTTAAATCCTTTTCCGAGTGGTTTTGCCAGCTCTGGTCCGAAAGCCTTGGCAAACAGGGCAGGGGCTTCACGCCTTATCCATCCGTAGGGACAACGGACCAGCACTCCCAGGTCCAGCTGTGGATGGAGGGGCCGGAAGACAAGGTGATCACCTTCCTCAGGGTGGAGGATTACGAGGCGGACTTTACCATTCCGGATGTGTTCGGCCAGTATGAGGGCATGTCTTTTCTGCGGGGGCAGAGCCTGGCAGGGCTAATAAAGGCGGAGGAGGAAGCCACCGAGCTTGCCCTGGCCAAGGCGGGAAGGCCCAACATGGCCATTACCATTCCGAAGGTGGACGCCTATTACCTGGGAATGCTTTTTTATTTCTTCGAGGTGGTAACTGTCCTTGCAGGCCACTTTCTGGGCGTAAACCCCTTTGACCAACCCTCTGTTGAGGAGGGGAAAAGGCTGACTTTCGGCCTCATGGGTAAAAAGGGGTTCGAGGACAAAAAAAGAGAGGTTGTCCAGGCCAGGGACAAAAAAAGCCAATTCAAAATCTAAGTGTTAGTTGCGAAACTTATTGATAAATATAAAAAATTCTTATTGAAATAAAAATTTTTTTGAATTAATATCTTTCAAAAAAGAGGGAGGCATAACTTAATAGGCAAGCCGTAATCCTGCATAAAAGAGAAGAAAAGGGGGTTTATCTCCATGGCGGAAGCAAGCGGGAGCATTTATGATTCCCTGAGGAAAAAAGGGGTATCAAGAAGAGACTTCATGAAGTTCTGCTCATTGATGGCGGCAACCCTGGCTCTGCCGGTTGGCGGTGCAGCCAAGATAGCCCAGGCGCTCGAAAAGGCCCAAAAACCCACGCTCGTATGGCTTGAATACCAGGACTGCTGCGGCAACACAGAATCCTTCCTGAGGGCAAATGACCCCACAGTCGCCCAGATCGTTCTCGATCTCCTGTCCGTTGACTACCACGAAACAATAATGGCCCCAGCCGGCAAGCAGGCTGAAAAATCTCTCTCCGATGTCGTTAAAAACCAGAAAGGCAAGTACCTTGTTGTGGTTGAGGGGGCCATCCCGCTTAAGGACGGCGGCGTTTACTGCACGGTGGGGGGCAGGGCGGCTGTCGACATAGCGAGAGAGGTCTGCGGCAATGCCATGGCCACGATAGCGATGGGGGCATGCGCCTGGGACGGGGGTATCCCCGCCGCTGCGCCCAATCCCACCGGAGCGGTCGGGGTGAAGGACGCGGTAAAGGGCATCACTCTTATCAATCTTCCCGGTTGCCCCGCAAACGTCGTAAACCTCACCGGCACGGTAGTGCATCTCCTGACATTTGGAAGCCTGCCGCTTACGGATTCCATGGGAAGGCCGCTTTTTGCATACGGCCGCAGGATCCACGACGACTGCGAAAGAAGGGCCCATTACGACGCCGGCCGGTTCGTACAGGCATGGGGAGACGAAGGGCATAAACATGGCTGGTGCCTTTACCAGATGGGCTGCAAGGGCCCTGAGACCTACAAGAACTGCCCCGCCCAGAGGTGGAACCAGGGCACAAGCTGGCCCGTCGAGGCGGGGCACGGCTGCATAGGGTGCGCGGCGCCCCATTTCTGGGACACGATGACCCCGTTTTACAAGAGGCTTGAGCACGTGCCGGGCTTTGGGGTAGAGGCCAATGCGGACAAGGTCGGCGCGGGTCTTGCAGCGGCCACCGCCGCGGGCCTTATTGTCCACAGGATAGTGAGGGCTTCCAAAAAGAAATCATCCCAGGAGGAGGAGAAATAATAAATGCCTAAGATCGCTATTGATCCCATAACCAGGATCGAGGGACATCTGAGAGTCGAGGCGCAGGTGGACGGGGGGCAGGTAAAGGACGCATGGTCATCCAGCACAATGTTCAGGGGCATCGAGCTAATACTTAAGAACAGGGACCCTCGGGACGCCTGGGCGTTCGCCCAGAGGATATGAGGCGTTTGAACGACGGTTCACGCCACCAGCTCCGTGAGAGCTGTAGAAAACGCGCTTCAGATAACGATACCGGACAATGCAAGGATCATCAGGAACATTATCACGGGCATTCAGTATGTGCAGGATCACACCATCCATTTTTACCACCTGCACGCCCTGGACTGGGTTGACATTGTCAGCGCCCTGAAGGCGGACCCGGGCAAGACCTCTGACCTTGCCCAGTCCATCTCGGACTGGCACAACTCCAGCAAGACCTATTTCGCCGGGGTGCAGGACAAGCTCAAGTCGTTTGTGGAAGGGGGCCAGTTGGGCCTCTTCGCCAACGCATACTGGGGACATCCGGCCTACAAGTTGCCGCCGGAGGCCAACCTGATGGCGGTGGCGCATTACCTTGAGGCCCTGGACTGGCAGAAAAACATCATCCGCATCCATGCCATCCTGGGCAGCAAGAACCCGCACGCGCAGACCTATCTGGTGGGTGGGATGGCAACGGCCATGAACCCGAATGACGAGTCCACGCTCAACGCAAACAGCATAGCCCATATGCTGCAGATGGCCCAGACCGCGAAGGAGTTCGTGGAGAAGGTCTATGTGCCAGACCTCTTGGCCATAGCCTCTTTTTACAAGGACTGGGCGGGCATCGGGGCTGGTGTGGGCAGTTATCTGTCTTATGGCGAGTTCCCTAAAGACAACGTCTCAAATACGGACAACCTCTTTTTGCCCAGAGGCAGGATACTGGAGAAGGACCTGTCGAAGGTCCATCCGGTGGACCAGCAGAAGGTGGCCGAGTATATAGCCCATTCATGGTACACCTACCCTGAAGGCAATAACGTCTCAAAGCACCCGTGGGACGGCGTTACGGATTACAAGTACACGGGGCCGAAGCCTCCGTACGAGTTCCTTGACACAGACAAGAAATACAGCTGGGTCAAGGCCCCGCGCTACGAGGACAAGCCCATGGAAGTGGGCCCGCTTGCAAGGATGCTTGTGGCGTACGCGTCCGGCCACCAGAGAGTAAAGGAAGTTGTGGATGGCGCCCTGAAGAAACTGGGCGTGGGGCCTGCGGCGCTCTTTTCGACCCTGGGCAGGACAGCGGCAAGGGGGATCGAAACCCTTGTGGTGGCCGAGGCGCTGCCGGACTGGATAGGCCAGCTTGCCGGTAACATGAAGAAGGGGGATCTGCGCATACACGACAACTCGAAGTGGGAGCCTTCCACATGGCCCTCCGAGGCCAAGGGCTACGGCTTCCACGAGGCGCCGCGCGGTTCTCTCTGCCATTGGGTAAGGATCAAGGACGGCAAGATATCCAATTACCAGTGCGTGGTCCCCGGCACGTGGAACGCCTCTCCCAGGGACGCCAAGGGGCAAAGGGGGCCGTATGAGACGGCGCTCATTGGCACCCCCGTGGCGAAACCGGAGGAGCCTCTGGAGATATTGCGTACGGTGCACTCGTTTGACCCCTGCCTTGCCTGCGCCGTTCACGTAACCGACGTAAACAGGAAAGAGCTTCTCAAGGTGAAGGTATCTTGAGGAAGGGAGGACGCCAAAATGGCTGCTGAGCGGAAGAGGACTTATATCTGGGAGATCCCGGTCCGGTTGACCCACTGGGTCAATTTCTTCGCTATCATCTTCCTTTCGGTAACGGGGATATACATTGGCGGGCCTTTTATCCATCCCACCTCCGATCAGAGCTTTACAATGGGCTGGATGAGGTTTATCCACCTGGTTGCGGGCTATACGCTCCTGATGATGATCGTCATCAGGGTCTACTGGTCTTTTGCCGGTAACAGGTACGCCAACTGGCGGGTTTTTTTGCCGCTTACCGGGAGGCAGAGGCACGACCTGGGCGACGCCACGAAATATTACCTTTTCGTGAGCAAAAAACCCCCGTACGCCGCCGGGCACACCATGTGCGCGGGGATCGCCTATTTTGTGCTTTTTCTACTGTTTTTGTTCCAGATATTTTCCGGGTTTGCGCTTTTTTCGTACAACAGCCCGGGGCTTGTCCACCAGGTCCTGGGCGGGTGGCTGACTTCGCTCATGAATATCCAGGCGATCAGGTTCTGGCACCATATGGTCATGTATTTCATATGGGTGATAGCCCTTATTCATGTGTATCTGGCCGTCTGGCTTGATTCCGTTGAGGGCAACGGGCTTATGGGCTCCATCTTCGGGGGCTACAAGTTCATAACAGGCAAGGAGTGGGAATGATGGACGCTGCCCCGAAGGGGAAGTTGGTAAAATTTGGATAGATCAACAAACAGCACTGCTGGCCCCGCACAGGCAACTGTAACCGTCCTGGGATTGGGCAATATCCTCATGGGCGACGAAGGGGCGGGTGTTCGCGCGCTGGACGCTCTCCGGGAACGGTATGAATTCCCGGAGAGCGTCCGTTTTCTGGACGGCGGAACGCTGGGACTAGACCTTATCTTTTACCTTGAAGACACGGAAAAACTGCTGGTCATCGACGCCATTGATTCAGGCGCGCCCCCCGGCACCATAAAAATACTTGAAGGTCCGGAAATACCCTCGGTGCTTGCCGGAAAATTTTCGGTCCACCAGATAGGCCTGCAGGACCTCTTCTTTGCACTTGACATCATGGAAAAAAGGCCCTCCCACGCCTGCCTGGTGGGCGTCGTGCCGAAAGTTGTCGATCTGGGGCTGGAGCTTTCCCCGGAGGTAAAAAAAGCGCTTCCAGGCGTTTCGGATGCCGTGGTGGGAAGGCTCGGCGGCTGGGGAATAAGCGTAAAGGAAAAAGCGGGCTTTAATTCAAGTGGGAAGCGGGCAAGTGGGAAGCGGGCTGCAAGTGGCAGGCGGACAAGTTGGGAAAACAAACGGGGTGATGTAAGATAAAATATGTGCCTGGCCATACCTTCAAAGATAATCGTCAAAAACGGTTTCGAGGCCACGGTGGACATCTACGGAGCAAGAAGGAAGGTAAACCTGATGCTCCTTCCTGAGGACGCCTCCGTGGGGGAATACGTGCTCGTCCATGCAGGGTTCGCCATCCAGAAAATAGACGACGCCGCAGCCAAGGACGCAATCGGCCTCATAGATGAGATACTAAAAACCCTCGAACAGGAAGACGCATAACAAAAAGGCCGATCTTGCGGTTCCTTGTCTTTTTCGCTGTTTTCTCATAAACTAACCTGATGCTTGCCGTGGTCCTCGCGGGTGGGGAGAACAAAAGGCTCCCCGTCACAAAAGGCCTCATCGATATCGGTGGCAGGAGGCTCATAGAGACCATCCTTGACCGCCTCGCCGCCTATTTTGACAGGCTGGCAATAAGCACGAACGAGCCAGAAAAATATTTCTATCTGGGTGTCCCGCTGGTAGGGGATGTCTACCCTGTGCGGGGGCCGATGACGGGCATATTTTCGGTCCTGTCGTGGATGGAGGATGCGGATGGGCAGGCCTTTTTTGTTGCCTGCGACATGCCTTCCATAAATGTTGAGCTTGCGGCCAGGCTGTATGAAACAAGGACCTCCGGGTGGGATGTTCTGGCCCCTCTCTGGCAGGGGCGGCCGGAGCCACTTTTTTCGTTCTATAGTTCGCGGTGCCTGCCGTTGCTTGAAAAAAGTATCCTGGCCGGACTAAACGGTGAGAAGGAATTATCGCTTCGGAAGTTCCTGGAGACGGCTTCCACCCGTTTCCTTGAGGAAGATGCCGTAAAAGAGATTGACCCCCAGGGACGCTCATTTATTAACATTAATACAGAGGATGATCTGAAGAGCGCAATGGAGACGGCATTTAATAATAAACATAAAAAAAAGCCTGTCAGGACGCAGCAGGAGGTATTCTAAAATGGGCAGCGAGCGTACCGCGAAGGGCAAGCGAGCGGACTATGACTAATAGAAAATTCCCTACATTCGATGCCCGGAGGGCATAAAAATCGGCGATCTGCTGATCATCCTTCTGATCGTACTTTTGGCGGCCGGGAGATCCAGGCTCAGGGAAGTCGCTGGAGGCCTTGGCGCGGCCGTAAAAAATTTCAGGCGGGAGGCCTCGGGGCGGGGCGAGATCAACATCACGCCGCCTGGCGGAAGTCCACGGAAAAGGAAGCCGGGCCGGTAAAAGAAAAAGATGCGGATTTCCAGGCGGGAAAATATTTTTAAGGATAGATGAAGGGAATGATTTAATGTTGAGAGGACAGGAAGCCAGGATAGACCTAGACGCCCTGGCCGGCAATCTTGAAAAAATAAAATCCCTCCATGGGGGGGTGCCGGGAAAAGGCGGGGATGTGATCGCGGTGGTCAAGGCCGACGCCTACGGACACGGGGCGGTGCGGGTAGCAAAGAGACTCCAGAAAGAGGGTGTTTTATCCCTTGCGGTTGCCTACGGGTCAGAGGCCAGGACGCTGAGGGAAGAAGGGGTTAAGAGCCCCATACTCTTGCTTTTTGATGAGGAGCCGCAGCCTGCTTTTGACCTGGGGCTCACACCGGTGGTCCATTCAAAGAAGTCGGCCAGGCGCTTTTCCAGAGAGGCTCAGAAACGGGGAAGGGAGCTGGCCGTCCACGTCAAAGTGGATACGGGCATGGGAAGGATGGGGCTTTTTGGCGATGATGTTTTTTTGGCAAAGGAAGTAGCGGAGATCGCATCCCTGCCTGGAATACGGGTGGAGGGGCTAATGAGCCATTTTTCGGAGCTGGGGCCGGACAATATGGGTTTTGCACGGCTGCAGCTGGAAAAATTCAACTCGCTCAGAAATGAGCTTGCGCTCAAGGGTCTGCGCCCCTTTGCGCATATCTCCAGCAGCGCTGGGGCCCTGCTGTTACCGGAGGCACATCTGGATGCGCTGAGGGTGGGGCTTATTTTGTACGGGGCTTCTCCATTTGAGGGGGACAAGACCGGCCTCAAGCCAGTGATGAACATAAAGACCAGGATCATCCTTATAAAAAAGTTCGGCAAGGGCCAGCCGGTAAGCTATGACAGGACGTTCATTACTGCGCGCGAGTCCCTTATAGCGGTCATGCCCGTTGGCTACGCGGACGGATATTCAAGGGCCCTCTCAAACAAAGGGTACGCCATGGTGAGGGGAAAGAAGGCCCGTGTGGCCGGAAGGGTCTGCATGGACCTTACAATGCTGGATGTGACGGCTATTAAAGGGGTTTCGGAGGGTGATGAGGTGGTGCTCCTAGGAGACGGGGTGACGGGAGGGGAGCTTGCGGACCTGGCCGGGACCAACCCTTATGAAATAATGACCTCTCTGGGGGGCCATGCCAGGAGGTCCTTCTCTGTATAGGCTTCTGGAGTTTCTGGGTTCCGCATGCATCAGGTTCACCAGGACGCTGGGGAGCGTGCTGATCCTGTTTGCCGAGACCTTAAAGGAGATGCTTTTCCCTCCTTTTGAAATAAAAAACACCTTTAAACAGATGCAGGAAGTCGGCATAAAGAGTGTGCCGGTTGTCATTATAACGGCGGTGTTTACCGGGATGGTCCTGGCCTTTCAGACCTTCACGGGTTTTAAAAGGTTCGGGGCCGAGGCCCTTGTGGGCACGGTCGTGGCGCTTTCCATGACAAGGGAAATGGGCCCCGTCCTTACGGGGCTGGTCGTCGCAGGCAGGGCCGGAGCTGCCATGGCCGCGGAACTGGGCACCATGCGCGTGACCGAACAGATAGACGCCCTTGAGACGCTTTCGACAAGCCCGGTCAAATATCTCATAGTCCCAAGGTTTGTCGCTTCCATGATCATGCTGCCATGCCTCACGATCATCGCGGATATGCTGGGAATCTTGGGTGGGTACGCCATAGCGGTCTGGCTTTACGGAATGAGCTCCGCCCTTTACTGGCGCAGGGCCTGGAATTACCTGGAGATGAACGATATCTACGGCGGGCTCGCGAAGGCCTGTTTTTTTGGCGCGGCCATCGCTATCGTATGCTGTTACAGGGGTTTTTATACCGAGGGAGGGGCCGAAGGCGTCGGCAAGGCAACAACGGGGGCGGTCGTCATGTCCTTTATGACCATATTGATATCGGACTATTTCCTGGGGGCCTGGTTGCTAAAATGAATGGCGGGCGTAACCAGGAAGGAATACAATGATAGAAGTCTCCGGGCTGCACAAATCCTTTGGCTCCCACCACGTGCTGCGCGGGGTGGACCTTCTGGTGGAGGACGGCCAGAGCATGGTGGTTATCGGGGGCAGCGGTTCTGGAAAAAGCGTGCTTATTAAGCATATAATAGGTCTTCTTAAACCGGACAAAGGCTCGGTATTCGTAGACGGAGAGGACATAACGGGGCTTGACGCAAGGCATTTGTACGAGGTCCGCAGGAAGTTCGGCATGCTTTTTCAGGGTGCGGCTTTGTTCGACTCCATGACAGTATGGGAAAATGTGAGCTTTGCGCTTACAAGAAGCGGAATGAAACCCAAGGAGGCCAAGGAAGTGGCGATTGAAAAGCTCCGTCTGGTGGGACTCTCCGGCATTGAGGACCTCATGCCATCGGAGCTTTCGGGCGGCATGCGCAAGCGTGTTGGCCTGGCTAGGGCCATAGCCCATCAGCCGCAGATACTGCTTTATGACGAGCCGACCACTGGCATTGACCCCATCATGGCTGATGCCATTAACGATCTTATTATAAAAATGCGCGAGGAACTCAATGTGACTAGCGTCGCGATAACTCACGACATGCAAAGCGCATACAAGATCGCCGGCCGGATAGCCTTTCTCTACGAGGGGAACATCATCGAGAGCGGAACGCCGGACGAGATAAAGAGTACCTCGAACCCTTATACAAAACAGTTCATTACGGGCAGCGCGCAGGGACCCATAAAGATAGAGGGGGTCGAGTTAAAAAGGGCCTGATGAAAGCGACCACCGAAGTCAAAGTCGGCGTATTCGCGCTTCTCGTCATTGCGATACTCTCCCTGATGACCTTCTGGGTGGGAGGGCTTGCATGGCTCAAAAAGCCCGGCTACAAGGTATATGTATATTTTAACAATGTCAGCGGGTTGGAGACGAAGAGCAAGATAAGGGTCGCCGGAGTGGAGGCGGGCTATATAGAAAACATCGCACTTGTGGACGGCAGGGCAAAACTGACCCTAAGGGTAAACAAGGGTGTTGCCCTCTATTCGGACGCGGAGGCAGGAATAAGCTCAATGGGCCTCCTTGGTGAAAAATACCTGGAGCTGAAGCCGGGCTCGAAACCCCCTGTCCTTAAGCAGGGAGATACCATAACCAGCGTTATTCAGAGCGTGGACATGGACCAGCTTTTCAGAAAGCTCTCCTCTCTTTCAGACAGCCTGACCAAGATCACCGGCAAGATAAACGAAGTGCTGTCGCCCGAGCAGATAAACGCGCTCAAGTCGGCCATTAACAATGTAAAACTGATCACCGAGAATGTTAACGACGCGGTCGTGCAGGACAATGCCAAGGTGAAGACCACCCTGGACAACGTCAATTCGCTTGTAAAAGATCTGAACGGAACGGTCAAAAAGAACGACAGGAACATAACGGAGCTGCTCGCCAACCTGAAGGACCTTTCAAGGACACTGGACGAGGAAGCCCCCGGTGTGCTGGCCAACATCCGGGACACGAGCGGGGCGATCAAAAAACTTGTGGTCCAAAGCCGCCCCGGCATAGAGTCCTTCGTCAACAGCACCAGCCAGATAGCCACCAATCTGCGTGAGGGCAAGGGCACGATCGGCAAGCTCCTGACGGACCAGACACTGTACAACAACATTAACAGTAGCGTTAAGAGCCTGAACAAGACCTTTGGCGCCATAAACCGTTTCAAGGTCTACCTGGACTTCCAGGGGAATTACCTTACCAGGCAGTCAAACGGGGAAGGCACGTTCCTGCTTACCCTGCAGCCCAATCCTGAACACTACTATATAGTAGGTGTGGTCTCCAATCCCGTCGCGAGGATAGACGATATACAGGTATTTGACCCGCAGACCAATCAGCTTGTGACGACATCGGAAAACGTCCATTCGGATATAGAATTCATAGGGCAGTTCGCGCGCAGATTTAAAAATACGGCCCTTCGCATCGGCGTCACCGACAACACCTTCGGCGCCGGCGTGGACCAGTTCTACATGAACGACAGGCTGAAACTCTCTTTGGACGCATGGGACTTCAGCGCCAAGGAGGCCTTCGCCAAGCACGCCCATTTAAGGGCGGGCGCCCAATATTTCCTCTTCAAGAACATCTATCTCAATGCCGGCTGGGACAACCCGCTTAACGCCCACTGGAGCGGACCTTTCATCGGCGGGGGCCTGAGGTTTGAGGACGAGGACCTGAAATACCTCTTCGGGGTTGCATCGATCAAACCCTGAGGGTTTCCCGTTTTTTCAGCTCTTTCCTTTATAAATTCGTGCGATAAATTTTCCCACAAAAATTTTTCTGTGTGTTAGATTACGGAAATTTTGTCTATCGTATGCATATACGGAATCTATGGAGAACCGGACAACTTTTCCTAAGGCAGCTGTTATCAGTTTATGTTTCTTTGTCTTTTTTATCGCGGTCTCCTGCGCGCACTCAGGCACTGGCGCCCGGACGGTTCTGGTACCCTCCGGTATGCCTGTAAAGGCCGCGCTGAACGCCAACGGGGAGACATCAACGGTTGCATTCAGGAAACCCATCCGCCTGGAGGGGCTCTATGCCTCTGTCGATTTTGAAGAGGCGGCTATACCTGAAATAATCTCAGAGTTCGATGGGGCTCTTAAACAGAGGTTTCGCCTTGAGCCCTGCGTAAAAGGCAAAATGACGATTCAGTCCCTGGGTTGGGTGCCCGCGGATGCGCTTGCCGGCATATTCAGGTCTGTGCTTGAGGCCAACGGGCTCAAGACCGTGCGGAGCGGCCAGGTGGTAGACATTGCGCCGCGCGAGGCAGTCCCTGGGAAGGTTGTAACGTTTGACGGCCATTTGATCAACGAGGTAATCCCCCTTCATCATGTCAGCTGGAAGGACGCCGTGACAGCCATTCGCGAACTTGCTCCGCCTAAAGCGCGTGTGGAGATATACGAGCCTGACAACCTCATAATAGTATCGGCGCGTGCGCCTGAACTCCAAAAGTTCATTGAGATGGTTCGCGCCGTGGACACAAGCTCCCAGGAAAAAGCTGCCCGGCTGAACTGGGTTTACAGGGTCGAAAACGGCGAGGCGGGAAGGCTTGCAGCGGTGATCAAAAAGGTATTCAGGCCCGGGCCTTCAGAAGGCGGTAAAGAGGCCTTTGAACTGACCTCCTATTCCGACATAAACGCACTTGTCGCGAGATGCACTCCGGATACCTATCTGAGGCTGCTCAGGCTGCTCATGGGCCTCGATGTGCCGCCAAGGCAGGTATTGATAGACGTTCTCGTTGCCCAGGTGCAGCTTACCGATTCAACACAACTGGGCCTTGAATGGCTTCTTAAGCAGACCGGCACCAACTTCACGGTAGTCGGCGGTTTCAACCAGGGTTCCGTTGGCATTGGCCCGGACGGTGAGCCTTTTGCCAACCTTGCACAGGGGTTTTCAACCGCTTTGACTGGAAAGGTGGATTCGCTTGCGCTGGCTGCGGCCTTAAGCAGTCTTGCCCAGGAAAACAGGGTCAGCGTTCTTGCCAGTCCGCAGATACTGGCCATGGACGGAAAGAGGGCCAGGATAGAGATAGGCAGCGAGTTGCCGGTAGCGACAGGTTTTTTTCAACAGCCCAGCACCGCGATAAGCAACACACTTGTATCCGCCGGACAGATAAGATATAAATCCGTAGGCACCATCCTGTCCGTGCTGCCCCATATCACCGACAGGAACATGGTGACCCTGGATATAGAGCAGGAGGTAAGCGAGGCAGGCCAGCCGGTCCCAGTGGCCGGGCAGAACTTCCAGGGGTTCAACACACGCAGGGCCTACACCACGGCCTCGGTGGGAAACGGAGAAACGCTGCTTATCGGCGGGCTTATAAGCGAAAATAAAAATTATACGAGGGCAGGGATACCGCTCCTCAGCAAGATCCCGATCCTGGGTTATCTTTTTTCCGTCACCAAGGCCACAACGGACAGGACTGAGCTCATTGTCATGGTCACTCCACATATTGTAAGCAACACGGAAGAGGCGGAGGAGATCACGAGGCGTTTTGAAAACAGGGTAGGACTTGTCAGAAAAGCCATCGCCCAAGGCCGGAAGGACCCATAAAGAAGAGCCCTCCAGCCTAAGCGGGCGATTGTTTTTTTTATTTTGGGAGCCCCCTCCCGCAATCTGAGTAGCAATTAACATGCCTTTGCGTTTTGAATTGAAAAATCCCTTTTAAAACCGGAATGTCGATCTGGAGCCTTTCCCGTGCGGTCCGGCATGGAACGGTGCTTTTGCGGAAAATGACGCAGGCCGTGGGTGAAATTACAAAATTTTGAAACCGGCAACTCTTCATTTGGGAGCCCGGAATTTCAGTTGAATATGTGAAACTCTTTCAATAAAGGCTGGGCAGATATCCGGTTTTGTCATTAAAGTCCAGCACGTGGCACTTGTTGCAAAGCTGCCTCTGGTATTTGCCGAAAAGTGTTTTAATGTCCCTGCCGTAGTACGGGGCGTTTACGATGTAAGCCCCATACGGGCTGTGTTCCAGGGCCGCGTCATATACGGGGCCGGGGACCGAGTTTACAAGGAAGGTTGCCCTTGTGTCCCAGCGCGTGGACCAATCGAAAGCCGAGGCGTGCGCCCTGTGACAGGTCAGACATGAAGGGAACCCGGGGACAGAAGGCGTGGGGCCGCTTGTATTTTCTCCGTTTAGCTGCGAGGGCCTGGATATTATCCTTTCAAAAGGCACCAGCGAAAGCCATGCACCGGCCGCGTTTGTGGTCTTATTCAGGAGGTTTCCCGTAGCTATATATGCGTTATACAACAAGGGAACGCCTTCAGCCGCCGTTCCCGTAACTGGATGATGGGCGAATTGGCCCCAGGGGTGGCAGTTTTCGCACCACAGAGACATGTCATCGTAAGGCGGGTACATATAAGTGCCGTAATCCACATGGTGCCTGTTGTCCGCGGTCTCCGCAAAGTTGTATGCCGGTGAGTTATCCGCGGCCGCCATGGGCGCACCGTTGGAGAAAGTGTAAGAGGCCAGGCTGTTGCCCTTGTAATGCGTGTCTCCAAGGAGCCTGTAGTTACCGAAGATGGTGCCGGCTGGAGGTGTGCCTCCGTAAGAGCCGGAACCGCTTACGGGCTTTTGCCTGTTTCCGGTTCCGCCGTTTGCCTGTCCGTGGGGATCATGGCAGCTCGTGCACGTTAGAGCGGAAGAGGGATATGTGCCGCCCGGCGCATTTGTGAAATTGGTGTCGGCGGCAAGGCCAAAGTCCTTCGCAATGACGTTATGGCCATGGTCCTGCCCTTTGATCACATAGGCGGTCCCGTTTTCCAGCGACGTATAAGTGACGGTCAGGCTGAGCCAGTAGAAATCTCCCCCTGGATCGATATTGACGTTCCCGTCAACGCTTAACACCCTGTAGGGCACGCCTTTTTGCGCATGGCAGTTAAGACAGGTGGAGCTGTCATCCGAGCCCCTTAGCAGATACGGGCTTGGCGTGTTGCCGATGGACCCCCCGCGGTTTACAGGCTCACCGTCCCATCCTCTCACTCCGCCATTTGTGGAACTCTGGCCAGGAGAAAACCTGGTTACAGTCCCTGGGCTGATCGAATTATGCATTGTGTGGCAGCCCTCACAAAAGCCGGCGCCTCCGTTGTGGAAGGCATGAACGCCGCATGGTGATACATACGTTGCGGCCGCCGTCACGATGACTATAAAAACCGTTCTCCCTGAGGCTCTCTTCATGAATCTCCATTGACGGCCCAATATTTTTAGTATGTTACCCATTTCCCTCTAATCCTCCGCATGGCACTTGTTGCATAATGACCTCTGGTTTGGTCCGAACACCACGTTTATGTTCCTCCCGTAATAAGGAGCGTTGGCGACATATGGTTTTGTGAGGTTCTGGCCTACGTTGTAGATCGGGCCGGGTGAGGATTCGTTGAGGAATGTGGCATACGTATCCCATCTCGTGTCATGGTCGAAGGCCGATGCGTGCGCCCTGTGACAGGTCAGGCACATCACATTTTCCTTGCCTGTGGATGGCCCGTCCGTCCTTTCTCCGTTCAACTGTGTCACGTCATTTGTGCCTCGCTCGAAGGGGACCAGGGAGAGCCATGAATCCGTTTCTGAGCCCTTGAAAAAGCCTGTCCTTATATAAGAGTTGTAGGTGCCCGCCACTTTGGTTAAAAGCGCCCTGGCGCCGGATGGGTGCCTGTGGGCCGATGATGTATTGCCGTTGTTTAAGAAATCGCAATGGCAGTTTGAACACCATTCAGACATGCCCGAGCCGTAATCCACGTGATGCCTGTTGCCGGCGGTCTCGGAAAAATGATATTTTGGGTCCGGATCGGCGGCGGCAACCGGATCTCCGTGATCCCAAAGAGGCGCTCCTGTGCGTACGTTATTCCAGTCAGTTCGATTTAAAAGTCTGTATTTGCCCTGATTTGAGCCCGACGGAGCGGTTCCTCCGTATGAACCCGATTGGCTGATGGGCGGCAGAGAGACCCCGCCGTTGCCTCCATAAGTGTTGTCTGGCAGCCTGCCGTGAGGGTCGTGGCAGTTTATGCAGGAGAGATCATCGCTGGTTACGGTAAAACCTGGCGAGTTCGAGTCACAACTGGTATTTCCTGGCGGGAACTCCATAACCGGGTTGTTGGTCAGCCCATAATCTATCGCCACTACATTGTGGCCCTTGTTGAAAGGATTATATGCCGCACTGGTCTTTGAGCCGTCCGGGTTGGTTATCGTCACAGTGCCGCTTTCGGTTATCCAGAAGAAATCACCCCCCGGAGAAAATACGCTCCCGTCCGTGCTTAGCACCTGGTATGGCTGTCCCTTCATGGCGTGACAGTTCAAGCAGGTGGAACTTGGGTCTGAGCCCCTGGTATAGCCCGGGCCTCCGCGTGGCTCGCCAGGTCCCCCCGGGTGCATTACGTGGCAACCTTCGCAGTAGCCCACTCCGCCGGAATGGAACAGCTCGGTTCCCGAGACGGTGGCGGCTGTGAGGAAGTTAAACAGGCCCAAAATGAAAAAAAGAACAGTAACTCCTGCCGTTACCCTCCACGCCTCATGGTTGTTTTTTTTGGGCATGATCCCTCCCGCCGGTTGTGGTTAGCAATTAACGTGCCCATGGATGTTTATTGTTGGAAACTGGCGAAAGACTCCGTTGGGCCAATGTTTACTGACGGTTGTGTTCAAATCCGGAAGCGAAAAACATTTGGAATAGCGCAATATGGCGTAGCAAGTGGGGCAAATCACGAAATCCCATGAAAAAACGACTTGAAAATGAAAGACGGGTCAGGGTTTGCCTGGTAATTCAAGCGGAAATTTACATGTACCATTGGTTGTGTATTGGCTGGTCCCTATTGTTTGCGCGAGGAGGTTATGAAACCTCTTTAGTAGCGGCAGAGGGCGATCCTCGGGGAGCAGGAGGGGGGCAAATGAAAGACCATTCCATTCCTGCGTTAAAACTTCCGCCGGAATGGAGTGTTTTGGAAGGGCTGCGGGGGAAGAATCTTCTATTCTTTCCCCGGGAAATTCTATAATAACGGGACAGCTTTTTATAATAACCGGACAGTTTTTCCGGGGGAGGTATTCCGCTTAAGGTGAAAAAAAGATACGAGCCCGGGGAGATCGAGCTTAAATGGCAGGCGATCTGGGCCAAAAAAGAAGAAAATATTTTTTCAAGCAGGGTCTCGAACACAAAACCTAAATTTTACTGCCTTGAGATGTTCCCTTATCCCTCCGGGAAGATACACATGGGCCATGTGAGGAACTACGCCATAGGCGATGTCATAGCCCGGTATAAAAGGATGCGCGGTTATAATGTGCTTCATCCGATGGGTTGGGATTCCTTCGGGCTGCCGGCCGAGAACGCAGCCATAAAAGAAGGCGTTCACCCTGCGCACTGGACCCATGAAAACATCTCCTACATGAAAAAACAGCTCGTAAGGCTTGGGCTTTCCTATGATTGGTCCAGGGAGTTGGCCACCTGCCTGCCGGAATATTACAGGTGGAACCAGTGGTTTTTCATCAAGATGTTTGAAAAAGGCATTGCCTACCGGAAGGCCTCTTTCGTAAACTGGTGCCCTTCCTGTTCAACCGTGCTTGCCAATGAGCAGGTGACAGAAGGCAGGTGCTGGCGGTGTGAAAGCATGGTCGTACAGAAGGAGCTGGTGCAGTGGTTTCTAAGGATAACGGACTACCAGCAGGAACTCCTTGATGCCTCGGACGGCCTTGCCGGATGGCCGCAGAAGGTCGTTCTGATGCAGAAAAACTGGATCGGCCGCAGCGAGGGGCTTGAGGCAATATTCAGGGTGGATGGAAGCGATGACCGGATAATCGTATTTACGACCAGGGCGGATACCCTTTTCGGGGCAAAATTCATCTGCCTTGCCCCGGCACACCCGCTTGCGGAAAAATTCGCGGAGCCGGATGCCCTTGCAAAGATCAGGGAGCACTACGGCAAGGCGGATGAGAAGCACGGCCTTTTTACCGGCCGCTATGCCATCAACCCGGCCAATGACGAAAAAATACCCATTTATGTGGCCAATTTCGTGCTGATGGAGTACGGGACCGGGGCGATAATGTCTGTTCCGGCCCACGACCAGAGGGATTTCGAGTTCGCGCAAAAATACGGCTTGCCGGTGAAGGTGGTCATAAGACCTGACGGGGGAGGAGAAGGCGGGGGAGAAGATGTCCCTGCCGGAAAGGCCTTCGAGGAGGATGGTGTGCTGGCTGACAGCGGGCAGTTCACGGGGTTAGCGAGCGCTGAGGCGCGCCAGAAGATATCCGGGTTCATTGAAGGCAAGGGCATGGGCAGACGCGTTGTGAATTACCGCTTGCGGGACTGGGGGATATCCAGGCAGCGCTACTGGGGCACACCTATCCCCATTGTTTACTGCGAGCGTTGCGGTGCCGTGCCGGTGCCGGAGAAGGACCTTCCTGTGGTCCTGCCGGAAGATGTGAAATTCACGGGTAAAGGGGCCTCTCCGCTTGCGGAATCCGAAAGTTTTGTGGACACCGTCTGCCCCTCTTGCGGAGGAAAGGCCAGGAGGGAAACGGACACGATGGATACCTTCGTGGACTCTTCCTGGTACTATGTCCGTTATTGTTCAAGGAAGGACGAGCCTGCGCTGGACAAAGGGAATATCGGGTATTTTATGCCGGTGGACCAGTATGTGGGAGGCGTGGAGCATGCCGTCCTGCACCTGCTTTACTCAAGATTTTTCATGCGCGTGATAAGGGACCTGGGGCTCTCCAATGTCTCTGAGCCTTTCCAGAGGCTGCTTACCCAGGGTATGGTCTGCATGGAGACCATAAAATGCCCGGAGCACGGATGGCTTTATCCCTCTGAAGCCGAAGGCGGAGCGTGCGCCAAATGCGGAAGACCCGTGGAGCGCGGCAGGACCGAAAAGATGTCAAAATCGAAAAGGAACGTCGTGGACCCGGACCACCTGATAAAGACCTACGGCGCGGACACCGCGAGGCTTTTCTCGCTTTTTGCCGCCCCCCCGGAAAACGACCTGCAATGGTCGGAAAAAGGGGTGGAGGGGGCGCAACGGTTCATCCAGAGGGTGTGGGCGTTCGTCCATGACAACCTGGAAAAGCTTGCCGCCGTGAAGGGGCAGCCTCCGGAGGGCAAATCGCCCCTGATGAGGAAAACCCATCAGACCATAATGCGGGTCACAAGGGACATCGAGCGCGAATATCATTTCAATACCGCGATAGCCGCCATGATGGAGCTTCTCAACATGCTTGCGGCGCTTGAGCCTTCCGGACAGGATGACCTCCGCCAGATGCGCTTCGCGCTGGAAAGACTGCTGCTGATGATAAGCCCCTTCTGCCCGCATGTGGCGGAAGAGTTGTGGGAGGCCATCGGCATGATTTCATCCATCCAGCTTGAGCCCTGGCCCGGATACGATGAGGAGGCGGCGAGGGAAGAGGAGATAGAGCTTGTCATACAGGTAAACGGCAAAGTGCGGACCAAGGTGATGGTCCCCCAGGGGCTTCCGGATGAGGAACTGAAGAACCGGGCCATGACCCTTCCAAGGATACAGGAGGCGGTCTCCGGCAAGCAGATAATAAACGTCTTTGCCGTAAAGGGACGGCTTGTAAATATAGTGGTCAAATGAGGGAAAAAACAAAAACTTACAGCGCCCTGGCTATTCTGCTTGTGTCTCTTTTTCTCACGGCCTCGCTGGCCGGATGCGGCTACTCCATGGTCGGAAGGCGTGGCTTTGTGGCCACAAACGTCAGCATCGGCCCGATAGAGAACAAGACTCCGGAGCCAGGTCTTGAGGAGTATCTTTACTTTGCTCTTTCCGATGAGCTGATGAAGCAGGGGATAGACGTGGACCAAAACTCCCCAAACAGGATATACGGCACCCTGAATATTTTCCAGTTTCAGGGGGTTGCGGAGAACAACCAGGTATTTACGTCATACCAGCTGACGATATCGGGGAGGTTTGTCTTCAAGGGAGCAGGCGGGGGAAAAATAGTCCTTGCTGGCGCATCTCCCTTCATTATTTCCTTTTCCGCCCAGGGGGACTTGAACGATGTCTTCGCGCAAAGACAGGAGGCCATCAAAACGGGGATGCAGAGCTTCGCTTCACAGATGGTCGCGGGCCTGCTGAATACGGTGTCCCCCAAATAGATTTTTGTTCTGTTCTGTTTTGTTTTTTATTTTTACTTTAGAAATGGCCGAAAAAGAAAAAAAAGAAAAAGAAAAAAACTCTAAAAAACGTGAAAACATTCCTTGAAGAGCTTAAAAAAGGATTGCCTGGGCCCGTTTACCTGGCCTATTGCGCCGACCTCTACCTGCTTTATGAGGCGAAGCTAATGGTTAAGAGGACTGTGCCGCCCGAATCTGCGGACATGTCCGTGGAAAGCCTTGATGCCGGAGGTGACGGATTTTCCGTGGCGGGTATGCTGGAGGCGGTCCGGTCCATCCCCTTTTTTGGCGGGCGCAAGATCGTTATAGTTGAAAACCTGGATGCGCTCAAGGCCGAAACTCTTAAAAAGGTCCAGTCCTATACGCGGAGCCCGGAACCTCAGAGCCTTCTTTTCATGCTCATGAAGTCCAGGAAAGAGCCGCAGGGTTTTGCATCTCCGGAGGTAAAGCTCCTGCCCCTGTCCATGAAGCCATGGGAGGTGCCGCTGTGGATAAAAAAGAAGGCGAAAGACGAGGGGTTCGAGCTTTCGGAGGAAGTGGTTGCCTGGCTTAATGATAACTACTCATCCGAGCCGGGCCTTATAGCCTCCGAACTGAAGAAGCTATCCCTGGCGGGCAGACCCAGAATAGGGATGGAGGATGTGCGGCAGCTTATAATGGACATGTCCGAGCATAACGCCTTTGATCTGATCAGGGCTTTGACCGCAAAAAACTCCGCGAAAGTCTTCAGGCTGGCCCGCGAACTAAGAGGACAGCAGGATATCGTAATGCTTATGGGTGCTCTTAACAAGGAGTTTTCCAGGGCGGGCACGCCGGAGGACGTACATGAAAAAGCGACCGAGCTGCTTCGGGATGCCGACATGAAATCAAAGGCCCTCTACGGGATATACCCTGTAGAGGACCTTCTTGCCAGACTTTTAAAGATCGTCTGAAGAGTTTTGTTTTAAAATCCGGTCAGAAAAAGATTCTTTAAGAGAATGACAAACACAAACAGAAAAAACTACTCTTTGACTGCGGCCTTGTTGGCCATTTTAGCCAGCCTGGAGATCTTCCTGGAAGCCGTTTTTCTGTGTACTATCCCTTTGGACGCCGCCTTGGAGTAGGCTTTTACAGCCTCCTTGAGGGTGCCAGAGGCAGCCTCCGCGTTCTTTTCTGACACCGCTTTGGTCAATTTTTTTGAAACCGTCTTCAGCGCGCTTTTGACAGCGACGTTCTTCGAATGGTTTTTTTCGGCCTGCCTGACTCTTTTTTCAGCAGACGGGTTCTTTTTCTTCTTTGGTGCCGGCAATCTGATCCTCCTCTTAGGCGCTATTGTTTAGCCTATAAATTATCACATCTTTCCTCATGAAATCAATACCCCTCATCCCAGCAGCGTCTCAGTATGAGTGGAAAGAGCCCCGCCGCCCGCCGTTGATTAAGCTCTTGCTGCTTACCCGTTGGTAAGCTCTTGCTGCGATATGTTAAATTATAAATTGTAATTTTAAGGTTTTATCTTTTGTTTTTTATTTTTTATCCGGAGGGAAATAAGAGACAGGCTCATGGGCAGGAATATAGCAGAGAAAATACTGGATGCTCACATAGTTAATGGGGAAGTGAAGACCGGCTCGCGCGCCGGGCTGAAGATAGATCATGTTTATACTCAGGACGCCACCGGCACGATGGCGTGGCTTCAGTTCGAGGCGATCGGGGTGGACAGGGTGAAGGTACCCCTGGCCGTTTCTTATGTGGATCACAACATGCTTCAGTCGAATTTCATGAACGCGGATGACCATGAGTTTCTGCGGACCGCGGCGGGGAAGTTCGGGGCTTGGTTTTCGAGGCCCGGCAACGGCATATCCCATCAGATCCATCTGGAGAGGTTCTCGGCTCCCGGCAGGATAGCGCTCGGAACGGACAGCCATACCCCCACCGGGGGCGGCATCGGCATGATGGCCATAGGCGTAGGTGGGCTTGACGCCGCCACGGTGATGGCGGGTGCGCCCTTTGAACTTAAAGTGCCAGAGGTCCTGAGGGTGAGACTTACCGGCAAGCTCAGAAGGCCGTGGGTAACCGCCATGGATGTCATCCTTGAGCTCTTGAGGAGATTGAGCGTAAAGGGCGGAGTGGGCAAGATAGTCGAATACTCCGGGCCGGGTGTAAAGCAGTTAAGCGTTCCCGAGCGCGCAACCATAACCAACATGGGGGCGGAACTCGGGGCCACGACCTCAATATTCCCAAGCGACGAGCGGACCCTGTTTTTCATGAAAGCCCAGGGCCGCGAGAAGGACTGGGTGGAGCTCAAGGCAGACGATGACGCGTCTTATTCAGATACGATAAGCATAAACCTGTCTGAGCTGGAGCCGATGATGGCTGCCCCCCATAGCCCGGATAAAGTAGCACCGGCAAGGGAGCTGGCCGGCTTGAAGATAGACCAGGCCTGCATAGGCAGCTGCACGAACTCTTCTTTTGTGGCCCTCAAAGAGGTTGCCTCGGCCTTGAAGGGGAGGGTGGTTTCTCCAGGGGTGGGCCTGCTTGTAAACACGGGCAGCCGCCAGGTCGCGCTAATGCTTTCGAAGGACGGCGCCGCCTCCGATTTTCTTGGCGCCGGCGCAAGGATGCTGGAGTCCTCCTGCGGGCCTTGCATAGGAATGGGCGGAGCGCCCGGCAGCGGGCAGGTGTCCATCCGCACCTATAACAGGAATTTCATGGGCAGGAGCGGCACAAAAGACGCAAAGGTATATCTGGCCAATCCCCTCTTGTGCGCCCTTTTTGCGCTGAAAGGGGAGGTGGTCGACCCCATGAAAGAAGAAGAGATAAAGGTCAAGAGGATCAAGGAACCGGCGGTTTACCCGATCGATGACAAGATGCTCATACCTCCGGATGCCGGTGAAAACAGGAACTCCGTTATAAAAAAAGGGCCAAATATAAAGGAGGTACCGTTGAAAGAGGCGTTGGGAGAGGAGATTCGCGCCCAGGCCCTTCTTGTGGTAGGCGACAATATAACGACCGACGATATTATGCCCGCGGGCTCACAGATACTCCCTCTGCGCTCCAACATTCCGGCCATTTCCCAATATGTTTACAGGGGGATAGACGCAGATTTCAGCAAGCGGGCCCTGGAAGCGAAGGAAACAGGCGGGGGCGCGATCATCGGCGGCGAAAATTACGGCCAGGGTTCATCCAGGGAGCATGCCGCGCTGGCCCCCATGTATCTGGGCGTAAAGGTGGTTATCGCAAAATCATTTGCACGCATACACAGGTCTAACCTCATAAACTTTGGCATCCTGCCCCTGTTGTTCAAAGACCAGGGGGACCATGATAGAATAAAACCTGGTGACATGCTTCTCATGGAGAACGTCCAGGCCGCCATCAAGGGTGGCCAGTCCTACACTGTCCAGGACCTCACCAGCGGGCTTTCCTTTGAGGTTTTGTCCAACCTGACGGAACGCGAAGCCGGTCTTATTCTGGCCGGGGGGCTTTTGTCTTACACCCGGGCCCGGTTCCACCAAGAGAAATGATCGCGGAAACAGAAGGGAAATGACGTCAAAAAAGCAAAAAGCAAAAAGCAAAAAAGATCAAAGAATCTGTTGATTCTATTTCGGCAGCAAGGAGGCGGTTTGTGAAAATCAGAAAGATGGTGCTTTTTTGCATCATGCTCGTTTTCGGCATAGCAATGGTGGCGGCGGGGGCGCAGGCGGCGGTAATAGTTTCTGAAGGAAAGGTGGTCAAGCTGAATTACACCCTTACAGTCAATGGCAAGGTTGTTGACAGCTCGCTTAAGCGGACCCCCATGGTCGTTACTATCGGGAAGCACCAGGTGATCCCCGGGTTTGAACAGGGGCTCATGGGTATGAAAGTGGGGCAGAAAAAATCTTTCACTGTTTCCCCTAAAGAGGGCTATGGCGAAATAAACCCGAAGGCCATCGTGGAAGTACCCAAAAGCAAATTGCCAAAGGACGTAAATATCAAACCTGGCATGACGCTATACGGGCGGGGACCCGATGGGAGGCCTTTCCCGGTGAAGATCGTGAAGGTCAAGAAGGACTCAGCGGTCGTCGATTTTAACAATCCCATGGCAGGCAAGACTCTGAATTTTGCCGTTCAGATTTTGGATATAAAGTAAGCAGAAAAAAAGGAAAAAGAAAAAGAAAAAAGCCTGAAATCCACCGGATTTCAGGCTTTTTTCTTTTTCCCCTTTTGTTTTATGCCCAGACCTCTATGGCCACCTCGGGGCACATCCTGGCGCAGATGGCGCACCCGGAGCAATCCTCCATCCTAACGGCCTGTGCGGTGTAAAATCCCGCAGGCTGGAGTTTTTTGTCCATCTCGATGACTCCCTTGGGGCACGACAGGACGCAGTACTTGCAGCCTTTGCAAAGCTCCGTGCTGATGCTTATTTTGCCCTGCCTGCGGCCGTTCGCCTGGTTTTTGTTTTTAGTTTTTTCCGTTTTCATGATGTTGCTAAAAACCCTCTTTCGATCAGTTCTTTTGCGTGCCTTAAAGACGCATCAGTCAGTTTTCCGCCTAACATCCTTGCCACCTCTTCCTGCCTCGCGCCGTCCCGGACCTCTTTTATTATAACTTTTGTGCCCTCGGGGCCGGCCTCTTTTTCTATAACGAAATGGGTATCCGCGGCGCCGGCTATCTGGGGCTCGTGCGTAATACAGAGCACCTGGTGAGACCCGGCAAGCTCCTTTAATTTTCTTGCCACGTTCCAGGCTGTTTTCCCGCCGATGCCGGCGTCCACCTCATCGAATACCAGTACCGGCACCCCCTTGCTCCTCATGGCGCTTTTTATGGCGAGCATCAGCCTGGACAGCTCTCCGCCTGAAGCCACCTTATGGAGCGGCCTTAACCCTTCGCCGGGATTGGCGTTAAAAAGAAATTCTATCCTGTCCGCCCCGCCTGGTCCGGTCTCGCAGCTGGAAAATTCTATCTTGAACTGGGCCTTTTCAAGGGCCAGTTCTTTCATGATACGGGTAACGGCCTTTTGGGCTTCGAGGGCGAATTTTTTCCTTTTGGAGGAAAGGGCCTCCGCCGCCCGGGCCAGCCTGGTCTCCGTCTCTTTAAGCTCTTTTTCAATGTTGACGGCGCTTTCGCCTTCCTCAAGCAGGCCCGCAAGCTCCGCGCGGGCCCGGTCCATCTGTCCCAGAACGTCTTCAATAGTGCCGCCGTATTTTTTTTTGAGTTTTTTTATGAGCTCAAGCCTTTCCTCCACTTGGGCAAGCCTGTCCGGGTCCGGCTCGTAGGAGTCTTTTTTCGATCTCAGGAACATGGCCGCCTCATCAAGTAAGGGCAGGGCCTGCGAGATGAATTCCAGGGGCTGGCCGGCCTGTGGATCGATAGAGGCGGCCTCTTGCAGCGCGTTTTTAGCCCTGGAGAGGTCCTCAATGGCGGAGCCGTCGGCCCCGTAAATAAGCGCATATGCGGACTCCATGAGCTCTCTCAGCCGTACAAGGTGAATGAGTATGTTCTTTTCCTCCTCCAGCTTCAAGTCTTCGCCTGCTGTCAATTGGGCGGAGCCGATCTCCTCTATCTGAAATGAGAGCAGCTCCCGCTTCCTGTTTTTTTCCTCCAGGCCGGAGCCGATCCTGGCCAGCCTTTCCCTTGCGCCCGCAGCCTGTTCATAAAGAGAGCTGACCAGTTTTCTCTCCGCGGACAACCCGGCCGCTTCATCGAGCATCCTAAGCTGGTTTTGAGGGGAAAGGAGGCTCTGGTGATCATGCTGGCCATGGATGTCCACCAGGTCTTTGCCCAGCTCGGACAAGGCCTGGACCCCAACCATTACGTCGTTCAAAAAGGCCCTGTTTTTGCCGGAGGAGGCCGAGATTATTCGCCTCAGGACCATTGCATTGCCGTTGTCTTCGCCGATAGCCAGGTTTTCCAGCACGGGCGGCCTGTCTTCTGTCTCGAAATAGACCTGGACCGTTGCCGCTTCGCATCCGGACCTTATCATCCCGGCATAGGCCCTGCCCCCCAGCGCGATCCCCAGCGCGTCCACTATTATCGATTTTCCCGCGCCGGTCTCTCCTGTCAGCACATTGAGGCCCTCTGAAAAACAGATGTCCAGGTCCCGTATGATGGCGAAATCCTTTATCCTGAGTTCCCGTATCATAAAGCCGGTCCGCCTGGGGAAGGTGTCTCAAAATTGGCCTCAAAAGAGAGTTCGCCAAAAAGGGGGCGGAGCTTGTCATAGGTGGACAGCAGATGCTCCGGTATTACGTGGACCTCGTCCAGGACGGCCATGAAACCTGAGTCCCCGGTCCAGCGGGGGACTATGTGCATGTGAAGGTGCTCTTCTATGCCTGCGCCCGCAGCTTTGCCCATATTGAAGCCCGTGTTAAACCCTTCGGGCTGTATCGCCTTGGACAGGCATGATATGGAGAGTCTTGTCAGGCGGATCAGATCGCAAAGCTCATTATCATTAAGCTCCTCGATGTGGGAGGCGTGCCTGTACGGGGCCACCAGCAGATGGCCGCCGTTATAAGGATATTTGTTCATCATAACGAAACAGGTCCCGCCCCGGCGAAGGATAAGGGTCTGTCTGTCTTCATTTTTATTTTTTTTAGGGTATTGGCAAAATATGCATTCCCCTTTTTCAGGGGACAGGATGTACTCGATGCGCCATGGCGTCCAGAGCTGCTTCATGGGGCCTTCAGGCCCAGGAGCTCAAGGACCTGCAAGGCATCCTGCCACGTGAGTATCTTGTCCTTTGGGTTCCTGAGCAGGTAAGACGGATGATATGTGGGCATGAAGGGGATCCCCTCAAAGTTGGCGAATCTGCCGCGCAATTTGCTTATCTGGACTTCCGTGCACAGCAGGGTCTGCGCGGACACCCTTCCAAGAGCAATTATGGCCTCGGGAGCGATTATCCCTATCTGTTTTTTAAGGAAGGGCAGGCAAGCGCTAACCTCATCTTCTTCCGGGTCCCTGTTTCCCTCGGGCCTGCACTTTACTATATTGGCTATGAAGACATCCTCTCTCTTCATCCCCAGCTTGATGATAAGATTTGTGAGCAGTTGTCCGGCCCTGCCGACGAACGGGCGGCCCTGTTTGTCCTCTTCCGCGCCCGGCGCCTCGCCTATGAACATGATCCTTGCCGAGGGGTTCCCCTCGCCAAAGACTATGTTTGTTCTCCCGGCGGATAGTTTACAGCCCGTGCAGCCCTCTAGCGCCTCGTGGTAGAGTTTTTCCAGTGCGGCGGCTTTTTCCCCTGCGGACATTTTCCGTTTTTCCTGCTTTTTTTGCGTGTTTGTTTGTGTTTTTGTTTTTTCCTTTTTCACTTCAACACCGGCCCCGAGCGGGACCTCATCCAGGCCCATCGCCCTGTAAAATTCAAACACATGTCTAAGATCCGTCCTGCTTACCGGCTCCCCCATCTCAATTTCTCCCTTAACACCTGAAAATAATCACGCTTCAAAGGCGTCAGCAGCTTTGTTATATACGGAGATTTTGTTATCCTCACCACGTCCTGGTCCTTGAGAGTAATGCCAACCTGTCCGTCCATCGTCAAAAATACCTCTGTGTTTCTGGTCACCGGGATGATCTCTATCTCAGCCTCCTGGGGCAGAACTATGGGCCTCATGGCAAGAGAGTGAGAGCAGATGGGGGTCAGCACAATGCCGGGGACGGCAGGGTGGAGCACCGGACCTCCCGCCGAAAGGCAATAGGCGGTGGAACCCGTTGGTGTGGAGGCTATAAGTCCGTCGGCCCTGAAAGTGGATATGTGCGCCCCGTTCACGTATGCCTCTATGTCAATTATCCTTGAGGTGGACCCCTTGTTTACGACAACGTCATTTAAAACGGTATATTCCGCTATCAGCTCTCCGTATCTTTTTATCCTGGCCCCGAGCATCATTCGCTCCTCGTACGGGCAGGTGTCCGACAGCCCCTTTTCCACCGCCTCGTACAGTTGCTCCGCGCCCGCTTCGGTTATGAAACCCAATCCGCCCATGTTAATGCCAAGGATGGGCACGCCCCTGGCGCACACAAGCCTGGCAACCGAAAGAATCGTCCCGTCTCCGCCAAGCGTCACTATGAGGTCAGCGGCCTTGGCTATGTCCACCCTCGAATAACCCTGAATATTCAGGGCCTTTGCGGGCCCGGCCTCCACCAAAGGCTCAAACCCTTTTTCCTTAAGCCAGGGAACCAACCCTTCAATTATCTTTTCGGGCCCATTCGTTCCCTCTTTGGCTATTATTCCAATCTTTTTCATCGATGCCCTCTATTATAATCTCTCTTGGCCCCTCGCGGGCAACGGGTGCCCCGCGGGTCACCGTAATGCTCACCCTGATGCCGCCCCGGGCATGGGGCATAAGCCTTTCCGCCCACTCTATGACAGCTATGCCGTCCCTGCCGGGGTACTCCTCTATCCCTATATCTTCCGCGTCAGTCGAGTCTTCGAGCCTGTAGAGGTCTATATGGTAGAAGGGTATTTTCCGGGTTGCGCTCTCATGCTCGGCAACGATCGTGAAGCTTGCGCTTGTGATGTCGCCGGGGGGTATTCCAAGCGCCATGGCCACGCCTTTTACAAAAACGGTCTTGCCGCTTCCCAGCTCTCCGTGCAGATAAACGGTGTCGCCCGGTTTAAGGAAACCGCCAAGTCTTCTGCCTGCCGCCATGGTCTCTTTCGGCGTTCTGGATATGAGTTTTATGATGGCTGCCTCCCTTTAGTCTAGGGGGCCATTGCGGCCTTTATTATCTCATGCCTGCCTATGATGCCCAGGAGTTTTTTGCCTTTTACCACGGGCACGATATGGACCCTTTTTTCCGTCATTATCGTGGCCACGTCCTCCATCTGGGTCTCTTCATTAACCGAGATCGCTTCCCTGGTGCATATGTCGCCCACCGTGCGGGCGGACATCTTTCTCAGCTCCTCTTTTATTAGCGAGGGCGGCTCAAGGGCGATGTAGGCATCGAAGAGCCTGAGGAGGGTGGGGATATGGAGTCTCTTGTCCTGGGCAACAAGGTCATTTTCCGTCACTATCCCGGTCAGTTCGCCCTCTTCATTAACAACGGGCGCCCCGCTAATGTTTTTTTCAATGAAAAGCCTTCCAAGCTCCTCCACCGTCATATCCGGCGAGACCGAGATCACGTCCCGTATCATGATGTCCCTGGCCAGCGGCATTTCTTTTTTGTCCCTCCTGCGAAAAATTTTTTTCTTTTTTGCTCTTTTGTCTTTTCTGGTGCTTCTTGTTTTTTTTTTTTTACCCTCAGGTCAGGAACGCTTGATTATGAACCCTCCCTGCCTTCCCGCCGCTTTTGCGCCCAACCGGAACTCCCGCCTGTAGGAGTTGAACTTTTCAGGCAGGCAGGACGTGCACATCAGGGCAAGCCATATGTTTTCCGTCCTTACGCCGCAGGACAGGGCCTGCTGTCTGTTTGCCTCCGGGAGGTCTACGTATGCCTTTGGCCCTTTTACCCCGTAATAGAGGACATTTACCGTTTTGTTATCTTTATTGCCTGAGGATGCCGAGGTCTTTATCTGCTTCAGTACGTCGAGGTCCACCTCGTAACAGCACCCCCTTATAGCCGGTCCTATGGCAAGCCGTATATCATGCGGACGGCTGCCAAAGACGGACCTCATCTTTTCTATGGTATTTATAAGGATCCCCTTGGCCGTACCTCTCCAGCCTGCATGGACCGCCCCTATCACGCCCGTCTTGTTATCATAAAGGAGCGCGGGGACGCAGTCGGCCACCATGATGCCAAGGGCCACGCCGCTTCTTGCGGTGATGACCGCATCGGCCTCCGGCGGGTTTTTGACCTGGGTGGCGGTACAGTCCTCATAGACAATAACAGCGTTTGTGTGCCTTTGCACGGGCATGAACAGGTTGCAGGGAGAGGTATCAAGCTCGCGGCACACGGCCTGCCTGTCCACGCCGGGGACTTTTCCCGTGAAAAAGGCGCGGATCTTCCGGCCGGCAAGCCCTGGCCCGTCCGGGTTGCCCTGAAATAAAAAAATCTCAGGGTACAGGAACAAAGAACTCTCCGCCATTGCACGGGTCCTGCCCGTCGCTTAAGTGATGCCCGTCTTTTAGGTGATGAATAGCATCTCCGATCGTGTCATGCATGTCCGAGGCGAGCATGGAGTGAAGCCCGCGGCGGGCCGCGGCCAATTCCCCGGCAAGGCCGTGGACGTAAACCCCAAGCAAGGCCGCATCAAGAGGCAAAAGCCCCTGCGCAAGGAACCCGGCGACCATACCGGTAAGGACATCCCCGGTGCCGGCTTTTGCCATTCCGGAAGTTCCTGTGGTGTTTATGAAGCTTTTTCCTTCGGGAGAAGCTATAACCGTGCGGGCGCCTTTCAAGATGACGTATGCCCCGGTCTCCGACGAGAGGGAGACGGCCGCCCTTATCCGGTCTTTCTCTATGTCAGCGGTCTTTATGCCTACCAGTCTTCCCATCTCGCCCGGATGGGGAGTTATGATAATAGGCGCCTTTGACTGGGCCAGCGGACTGATATCTCCATTCAGGGAGTTAAGGGCATCCGCATCCAGGACCATCGGTGCGGGGCAGGCCCTGACGATATCAGGAACAAGGCTTTGAGTGTCTGCCGTGACGCCAAGGCCAGGGCCGGCGGCAACCACATCCGCGCGCTCGTGTATGAACGAAAATATTCGCTCCAGCGCCTGGCCCGAAAGGGAGCCCGCATTCGAGGGCAACGGAAGAGTCATCTCATCGGTTACCATGGACTGGAACACAGCCGCCGTCTCCTCCGGGATGCCCATTGTCACGAGCCCCGCCCCGGTTCTAAGCACCGCTTTTGCGCACAGCAGGGCCGCCCCGGTTTTGCCCCTGGAGCCGGCCAGGGCAAGGACATGGCCGAACGTCTGTTTATGCGAGAAAACCGGTCTTTCAGGGATGAGGGCCGCGGCATGGCCTTTTTCAATGAGCTCGCACAAGAGGTCATCTCCCGTCAAAAGCTCCCGCGGGAACCCGATTTCCTCGACGAAAAGCCTCCCGGCATATTCGGCGCCCGGAGCTAAAATGTGCCCCCTTTTGGGCAGGCCGAAAGTCACAGTATAGCCGGCCCTTACGGCGGCGCCCATCACCTGGCCATCATCGGAAGAGATGCCGGTGGGTATGTCCACAGCCACTATCTGCTCTCCATAGCGGTTAATGTCCTCCACAACCTCGCTGAATTTACCCGTCACGTCCTTGCTGAGGCCCGTCCCCAGTATGGCGTCCACCACTATGGCGGCATGGAAATCCGCCCGCGCCGGAGGGGTGTTGATCATGGCCACGCCGAATTTTTTTGCGGTCTCAAGCTGCGTTTTGCAATCGGGACTTGCCTTTTGAGGCGTTGAAAGGAAATGGACTTTTACATTCCAGCCATCGTTTTTAAGGAGCCTGGCTATTACAAGGCCGTCTCCGCCGTTGTTGCCTCCACCGGCAAGGATGATGGTTTTCTGCTTTTTGGGGAACAGTTCTTTTATCCTTCGGACAACTGAAAGCCCGGCGCGCTCCATGAGCACCTGTCCTGGCAGGCCGTACTCTTTTATCGTGCGCTCATCTATGGCGCGCATCTGGCTGGAGTCTACCACTTTCATGGCTTAGATTATACCATTTGTGAAGCGCCCGCCCGCCTTTAATGGCGGGTGGGCCGGGGTTAAGAACCCAGCATAGGTATGTGTCACGAATGTGAGGCAAACGGGTTTTTCTGCTTCGCCATTGTCCCGAAAATGCCATTACGAGATTGCCACGGGGCTAGCGCCCCTCGCAATGACGGCAAGGGGGAGTATTAACGCCTGTAACTTATATCAATCAGGTGTTGCGCCGCGTCGGGAAGAATTTTAACACGTTTAAGAATCAGGGCTCACGCAAATAACGGGTAAAAATCGCATTTTTATCTGTTATAATTCGACTGGTTTCAAATCTGGAATCTTAAGCTAAAAAATGAAAAAATTTAACAGCCCCCTGGGAATTTATAAAATCCTGCCGAAGACCAACTGCAGGCAGTGTGATTTACCAACGTGCATGGCCTTTTGCGCAGCGGTCTTCAAGGCGCAAAAAAAGCTTGCCGATTGCCCGGCTCTGGATAAAGCCACAACTGAGCAATTTGAAGAGGATTCGATCGCACAGTCAAGTATGGAACTGCGGTGGATGGATTCACTGAAGGATTTAAAAGAAAAGATTGCGAAAATGAATTTTCTCGCCAGAACGGAAATCATTGGTGCTGAGAGTAATGGCGAAAAAATAACAGTCAAATGTCTTGGCAAGAAATTCGAAATCGATGCGGAGGCCAATCTTACCTCAGAGTGCCATAAGCATGCCTGGTTCGCAATACCGTTATTGAGCTATCTTCTATTTAGCACAGGGAAAGAGCCTGCAGGCGAATGGGTGCCTTTCAGAGAACTGAAAAGCGGTGCAACCTGGAACCCTCTCTTTTCCCCAGGCTCCCCATCCTGATTTGTTACTGGAGTCCTGAAGATGGGCTCGAATCAGAACTGCATTTATTTTTTGACAGGACGGCTGAAGAGAACCTTAATATTGAATATATCTATTCTTTGGGAATGGGGATTGCAAGCATGCTGGAAAAAATAATGCTGAAACATACTTGAAAGGAATCGGCCAAAGATGGACTTGTTTTTCCCTATGAGGCCATGACTCCAGTATTCATGGCCATAAGCGAGACATATCTCTTTTTCCTCATTCGTGCTTCGTCCAGCCTTGCCTTGGCATTTCAGCAAAATCGCACATTGCAAATAGGATACTGTCTTATTTTGCGCCAGCTTGTTCGAGGATGCGCAATATCCCCGGCTTTCCGGATCTTTTCGCCCAGTCCAGCACGCTATGTCCGCTGCCTGTCGCGTTTACGTCCGCCCCTTTTTTTATAAGGAGTCGCACAATGTCCTCGAAACCGTCGGCGGCGGCCAACATCAATGGGGTCGTGCCGTCTTTGGATTGCGCGTTTACATCCGCGCCATGATCTATAAGGATTTGCATAATTTTGGCCTGATGCATGAGGCCGGCGTTCATCAGTGCCGTCATGCCGCTGTCGCTGTCCTGGACATTCACATCTACCCCCTTTTTTAGTAGGAGCTGAACAATATCTCCGGAACCGGTGGCGGCAGCCTCCATCAGCGGGGTTATGCCGAAAGCGTTCTTAGCATTTGCGTCTCTGCCCTGGGCAAGCATTGTCTGAACAGCCTTGATATCATCGGCGTCGATCGCCTGAAAAAAAGGGTCTCCAAAAGCCCCCGCTGCGGACACGAAAAAAAACACGTTCGCGCATATCCCCGCCGCCAGCAGTATCAATACTCCCGATATTTTTTTTCTGAAACCCATTTTACCTTCCTCACCCCAGCCTAGACCGGCAAACTTTATTAATCTGCCCTTATTTAAAAAAATTCGTTCCTCCGTTGTCAAGGCTGCATAGATAACTATTTGCACGGAAAGAAATAAAAGATGCTGTCCTCCGTTTCAGGTTATTTACGGAATATTCAGCCCGTCCAGTATGCCATAAAAAGCCGCGAGGGCTGGCGAACCGGTGGGCAAATCAAGCACCGCTTTTCCCTGCATATCGTTCTGGAAGAGTGTTTTGTCCTCGGGGACCAGGCCCGACACCTGCACTCCAAGCTCGCTGGCTGCTGCCCTGATGCCTTCTTCCTGGCCCTCAGGGGCCCTGTTAATGATGAAGACCCTTTTGTCCACGTCAAGCTTGAGCTCATCCACCAGGGAGTCGATCCTCTTTGCCGTGAGTATGCCTTTTTTCGAGGCGTCGCTTACAACAAGCAGCAGGTCCACTTTATGCGTGGTCTTCCTGCTTAAATGCTCCATTCCAGCCTCGTTGTCTATGACGACATATGGGTATTCATCGGAGAGTTTGTCTGTGTATTTCCTTATTATGTTGTTGGCGGCGCAATAACAGCCGGGGCCTTCGGGGCGCCCCATCACGAGAAGGTCAAACCCTTTTGCTTCGATGATGGACTGCTGCACCTGGTAATCGAAAAGCTCCTCCATGCTCATTCCGCCCGGCCTTGAGCCCCCGCTGCGGACCGCTGAAAGGGATTCTTCCCGCAGCTTCCCTATAGTGGCGTGCGCCTCCACTCCAAGGGCCTCGTTCAGGCAGGAGTTGCTGTCAGCGTCCACGGCAAGGACGGGACCATTCTTTTTTTCAATGAGGTAGCGGATCGCCATTCCCGCCAGGCTGGTCTTTCCGGTGCCGCCTTTTCCCGCAAAACCGATGACATAGGACATCTATTTGAATGCTCCTTTTTAGAGAGTTTTTTTCTTTTTTATCTTTTTTATTGTATCACAGGGAGAGGTGGGGGAAGAAAGTCGGGATAACATGTCTTGCCGGAATGCGCCGGGGCTAGCGCCATTCGTTTTATTAAAAAATTACTTCTTTAAGGTTTTAAGGGTCCTCAACCTGGCGAGGTCTTCCTGGTAGCCGTAGATGTGGGCGCCCGCGCTGTAGGCATACATCGGCCCATTACTGAGCCCGGCCTCGCCGGCGACATAGCTTTTAAGCAGTTCTATGCCCCCCAGGTTCGTGGGGAAACCCGCCCACAGATCCCATGAGCGGAAATAACAGCTTACGGTAAGATACAACTTGCCGTCCTCTTCGGGTAGGGGTGAGGGAATGACCTTAAAGTCCAGCAGCCTTAAACAGGGCGGGTCCAGCTTCCCATCGTTTCCGTAACATATGTCGTGGTCCTCAGGATCTCCAACCTCTACCACGGCCTGGTTGGTAAGGGGCGTAGACTTTAACATCTCTATTACCCTGTCCAACTGTGAGCCGCCCTTGGGCATAGGGTGGTGTATGCGGCTTGCGTATTTATAGGTCTCATTTTCACTCAGATCGGGGTCCATCAGGTAATTGGCAAAATAGTCCTCTATGTACTCCATGGTGGAGGGCGCAGGGATGTTCAATCCGGGCGGTATTACGGGCACGATGTCCTGCGAAGGGTGTTCGATAAAAACGGCGATCCCCGGATATTGAAGCCGGTACTGCTCCTTCTCGAAGGACCCCCTCTGTATCTTCTGTGTGTATGAATTGTCGAAGAGATTATATATCAGCTGAAACCATGCGTCCGATATGGTTTTGGCATTGATGCACAAAGGGTTCATGGAAATCATTGGATCAAAACTCCCCCGGTTGAAGATTTCCTGCGTATTTTAGCATAATTTTTGGGTCTGCATGAAACCGGAAGCCCGGTAAAAAGGAGAAGCCATGCCAATTAAGTCGCGCATCAGGACCATACCCGATTATCCAAAAAAGGGGATCATGTTCAGGGACATAACCACGCTGATAAAAGACGCGGTGGGCTTCAGGCTGGTGATAGACGGGCTTACCCAGAGATATATTGAGCATACCGGGGGGCAAGCCGGGAGATTTGACCTGATCGCGGGCATCGAATCCAGGGGATTCATACTTGGCGGCGCGCTTGCCTATACGCTGGGAAAGGGTTTTGTCCCCATAAGGAAGAAGGGGAAACTGCCCGGAGAAAAAATATCCCAGGAGTACCAGCTTGAATACGGCACGGATAGTATTGAGATACATAAGGACGCCATAGTAAAGGGCCAAAGGGTCCTTCTTATAGACGACCTGCTGGCCACGGGAGGGACGGCCCTGGCGGCGGCCGCCCTAATTGAGAGACTTGGCGGTAAGGTTTTCGAAACGGCGTTTATCGTGAACCTCCCGGACGCAGGTGGAGAAAAACGCCTGAAGGCAAAAAATTACGGCGTCTTTGCCCTTGCCGCGTTCGAAGGCGATTAAGAACCTGTCTCTTTTGACTCGGAGGGCGATTTTGAGGCAGGTTCCACATTTACCCAGGCGGTTATATTTTAGGCCCTTCATGGATTTGTGTGGCTGGCGGACGGCATTCGCTCCACTAAAGCGCCGTCTCACCCTGTTTTGACGGCGTGCCGTGTTAACCGCACCGTGTCTTTCTGTTGCCGCTGCCACATGTGACGCGCCCGCGCCGCCCGCTGCGCTCATGCCATCCGCCCCTCATTGCGTTTCCGTGCTTAATGAAGTAAAGTGCCCACAGGAACACCTGAAGAGCCATATTTTATTTATTCCGAGTTTGATACCGGGGCCCCTCTCTGTCCGGGCGTGCTCCTTCCCGCAGAATTTCTTTCCCGCTTGAGTGTATCAAGTGAGCGAGGCTGGCTATGCACGCTTCTCTTTGCTTGCACGGCGGTGCCCCTGACCAACCCTGCCAACAGGCTTTGCAGGCCGAACCTTATCTGCAAATCCGCGAGCGCCGGGGGGACCTGAGCTTCCTGCATGAGCCCTGTCACGTCGATATCGACGAAGTTTCCCGTGTCCGAGGAGAAGAAGTCTATCGCTCTGTATGAGGTCGACGTAACAAGGGACGCATTGAAATCCGCGGCGGACAGCGCCCCGACAGGGTACTGTATCATGTCTACGAACGTTGGGATGGTGGATGCGAAGTCCGCCTCATCCACGAAAACCTCAAGGGTTGCGGAATCGATCGTTGCATCGGACGGAATGCTGGCTAAAGGGAATGTCAGAAAAGCCCTGTATTCCGGCAGATCAGCGGAAGAGCTGTCCTCTCCGAAAAAGACCTCGGAGGGGCTCTGGGTCACTGTGTAGGTATTGGTGACCGGATCGAATGCGATATCTCCGTCCGAAGAAAGATCGCTCAGGATATTTACTGTGACCGTGCCGCTTGAATCCGTGTATGTCACAACCAGCAGCGGCGCGGTTTTGTTGGTTGTGTCATCGAGACCTACGAACCCCGGGCCGGTTATCGGGGCCGGACCGCCGCCGCCACCGCCGCCGCAGGAAGCCAAAAAGGCCAATGCCAGCAGCGAAATGCATGAGGCCCAAATCTTTGTAATGCGGAGAAGGGGATATTTTTTCATGATTCAGTTCTCCCATTGGGGAAAAGCCTTATTTTTGCAGGTTTTTATTTACCTTGTTTCTGTGCCCTGAGACCTCCCGTGTCCTTCTTTTTTCTTTTTTTGCCCGGCGCGGCCGCCGGATTTCTTCGCGGAAGGGCGGCCCTGGGGAACAAAAGCCCTTCTTTCATTCCCGGCCGGGGATACGCGTCTTAAACCAGGTGTTGAAACCGGCCCGAATCCCCTCACCGAAGTGTTTTTGCCCTCGGACTGCCTCAGAGGGACTTTTTCCATAGATGACCCCGAAGGGACGATTTTTTCTTTTTCCACGGCCCGTCTTGAAGGGACTTTTCCCATTGATGGACTCGCAAACCAGCCGGGCTGTCTGAATTCCTCTTGAGGGACGGATGTCCTTTTCTCAATTGTACCGCGTTTTTGCGCCGATGATATATTTTGTCTTGTTTCCCTCGATATTTTTTTTTCATGCGCGCCCGGCATGATCCCCCTGGCGGCAGGAATTGACGTTCTTAGCGCAGGGACCGTTTTTAAAGGCACGCGTTTGCCGGGGGCTGTCCTCACATGTAGCCTCTGGGTTCCGGTCCCCGGGTTCCAGACCGACCTGGCAGGATTTTTCACAAATGGGCGCGACTGCCTTAAACGTGACACCTGCATGTTCCTGACCCTGGCCGGAGGAAGTTTTGCGCCCGGGACAGGCCTTGGCGACAGGATGACACTTGCCCTGGCCGGACGAAGCGCCGTCCTTCTGGCGGTGACGCTGTTTACGCTTCTTATATTGTTTATTGTAAAGACCTGCCGCCGGACCGCCGTAGGCGCGATCCGGACCATTCTGGGCGAAGCGGTGGCGAAGGTGTTCCTGGTGACGACCGTTGCCCCATTGACGTATACGTTGCGGTACACCGTGGTGACGTTAACCCGGGTGATGTTGACGTTGGTAACATTCACGCTGTGAGGGCCGTAATAACCGTACCCGTAATAAATCTCGCGCGGGGCCAGCGGGACCCATCCCACGTAACCGTCAGTAACGACCCATCCCACGTATCCCGGCCCCCAGTACACCTCATCGGGTGCGGGCGGCACCCAGCACCAGCCGTCGCCGGGGGCAAAAAACCATCTTCCATAATGATATGGGGCCCACCCCCAGGGGTCATTGGAAACCCAGGTCCATACGCCGTTTATCCATACCCAGCGGCCAAACCTGTAAGGCGCCCATCCAGGGGGCATGTCCGTGGGGGTCCAGCAGTTGCCGTAGCCGGGCACCCAAACCCATCTGCCATTGTTGTCCAGATCGTAGGAATACGCATCCAGCGCAGCGGGAAGGTAGCGCTCGCTTATCCCCTGCCTGCCAACAAGGGAATCCCTCCATCTGTTCCATCTTTCCCATTGGCCAGACGGCCCAAGTTCCGCGAGCTCTCCATCAGTGTCCGCCCCCACGGAGATCATGTAGCCTGAAGGCACGGAGGTCTGGCCGGAGGCATTTTCTGTTTCGGCTTCTCCGTCATATACGGAAATGTCCGTATACCGGTATTGGTCCGATATGTCTATCCTGAAGATGGCCGTGTCGAAAGCGCGGACAGTCGAATCCGGCGTGTCCACCTGCAGGGCGCTCTCATTGTACGGCAAAAAGTCCGGCAAAAAATTAATATAGGCCTGGCCCTGCGAGAGATAAAAATGGGAAGACCCGTCCTGCATGGAAAGTATTTGCAAAGAGGAGTCCTGGTTGAGCCTGATGAACCCCGTGTCTGTTTGAAGCTCTGCTTTGGCGCCGTCAGGCACCCACACCTGGTCGCCCTCGCCAAGAGGCGCATTCAGAGTGGCCAGGCCCCATTGGCCGGAGCCCGCCAATTTTACCTGCACCTGGCCCCTCAGGAGACTTATGCGCGCCCAGCCCGGCTCCGCCCCATGGGCGTTTTTAAATGCGGGGATGAGGAAAAAAAGAAACAGCAGGAAACAGATATTGATAACCGGGTTGAGTCGTCTTGTATTCAGGATAATTTAAAACCTCCTCAAGCAGGATCATATTCGTGAATTTTAAAATTTCCTGGGCCCAATTTCCAGTGACAGGAGTGACAATTCACCCTAACGTTGCTTCGCTTGCGGGAATGACAAAGGATTTATGCAAGAAATTTGAAACACCACACCCGGCTGTCCATTTTTTTGGGGAATACCTTCGGGGCTATTATTTAAAACTCTGATCTTCAGACGGAAATATGCCTTTTTCGACCTCTTCCCTGAACTGTGTTATTGCCCTGATCCCATCTTCCTTCATTTGGGCATAGCGCTTTGCGAATTTGGGCAGGAACCTTTCGAAGATGCCAAGGAGGTCATACAGCACCAGCACCTGTCCGTCCACATGGGGTCCGGCCCCGATGCCGATAGTGGGAATGGAGACGCTTTCGGTGATGCGCTTTGCAAGCTCCATCGGCACGGCCTCCAGTACGATGGCGAATGCCCCGGCATTTTCCATCGCCCGGGCCTCCTCTATGAGCCTGTTTGCCGCCTCTTCAGTCCTGCCCTGGATCTTGAAGCCGCCCATGCGGTGGACCGCCTGGGGAGTCAGGCCTATGTGTGACATGACAGGTATTTCCGCACGCGTGAGGGCCTCCACCGTGTGGACCACCTCAAGCCCGCCCTCTAGCTTGACCGCCCCGGCCCCGCCCTCCTTTATGAACCTTCCGGCATTCCTAAGCGCATCGGACAGCCCGGCCTGATAGGACATAAAGGGCATATCGCCCACCAAAAGGGCGTTGGTTATGCCTCTTTTTGCCATTTTGGTATGATAGACCATCTCGTCCATGGTGACGGGAAGTGTGTTTTCAAGCCCCTGCACCACCATGGCCACGGAGTCTCCGACGAGCACTATGTCGATGCCAGCCTCATCCACCATCCGGGCGAAGGCATAGTCATAGGCCGTAAGCATGGTGATCTTCCGGCCTTCGGACTTCTTTTTTAAAAGCTCCTGCACAGTTGTCTTCTTCATGGATTTGTTTTTTTGCATTTTATCATAAAGCGGCCCCGCCATGTCTTGGCTGGCCCTGTTTTGGGAGGAAAATGATGGAGCAATAACGGACGGAACCGGTGGCCGGCATATCATATTGCGGGGCGCCGCGGCGGTGGTACAATATAAAAAGAGGGCGGGGATAAAGGGGTGGCTTTAATGAGGAAAGTCCCGTTTTTCCGGATCATGATTTTTGCGTTGCTGTTGCTGTTTGTGTCCGGGGCCGCGATGGCCCAAACGGCTGCGGTCAGCAACGCGCCTATTGCCCAGACCCTTGTCCGCGAAGGTGATTTCGCCGTTAAGCTTGTGAAGGCCCTGAACCTGGGCACGACCAGCGATGAATCCCAGGCGGAAAGCACGCTTGCCTCCCTGGGCATCGCTCCAAAAAACGGATGGATAGCTGATTATCCGGTCACCCCGGACGTTGCCGGAGAGATCCAGGCATCGGTCAGTTCCGCGGCAGACGCGGGCAAACTGCCTATGGCTAGGGACGCAGCCCTTTCGGCCTTCCAGGACGTGCTGTCCGGATATGGTCTGCCTCTTAAGGCCGGCGGCGCCCAGGAGGCGGTGGAGCCCTCTGAAGAGAATTATCCTGATACTACCGTGGTTAACAATTATTACTATGACCAGGGCCCGCCTGTAGTGACGTACTACGCCCCGCCTCCGGATTATGCGTATCTTTATACCTGGGTGCCGTATCCGTTCTGGTGGGCGAATTTCTGGTATCCAGGCTATTACTGCCTTGTAGACTTTGATGTGGTATGGTACGACCATCACCACCACAGAGAGTTTGTCAGCAACCATTACCGCGATCCCGGCACGGGCAGGGTTTTCCGTGTCGACCCTACGAACAGGGCCAGAGGCGGGGTTTTCACGCGGAGCGGCGAGAGGGTGCTCAGCCCAGCGGCCACAAGGGGGGCGCAAGCGATACTCAGAAGGAGCCAGTCCGCCGAATTCAGAGGGTACGGCGTTACGCGGCCCACTGCCGGGACGCGTTCCGGCGCCTTTCAGCGCTGGGGCAGCAGCCGGTTTGAGGGCGCCGCAAGCACCCGCGGGTTCCAGAGCCGGTCTTCGGCGGGCCAGCTTCCGGCAAGGAGCTTTGCTGCTCCGCCAACGTCCGCCCCGCGGAGCTTTGCGCCTGCAAGGGCGCCGTCCGGGGGAGTTCCCCGCGGTGGAGGCGGTTTCGATGGGTTCCACGGCAGCGGCGGGTTCATACGAGGCGGCGGAGGTTTTGGCGGCGGAGCGCCTCGCGGCGGTGGCGGTGGCGGTGCGCCTCGCGGAGGCGGCGGTGGCGGCTTCCGCCGTTAGCGCTCGCTCTTTTTTAAATAACGGAGGGAGAATTTTAGAATGAGTGGAAACAGGATAATAATCAAAAATTCCTTTATAAGCAGATGCCTGCTGGCATTCCTGCCCGTTGCCCCCCTTGTCATTGTTACGGTTTTTCCCGGGGTGCCGGCTTATGCCTTGCCAGCGGCCACCGTTGCCGCCATGGGACGTGCAGTTGCCGCTAATGTGAAGCAAACGGAATTTGCGTCCCCGCAGGAGGCATTTGCCGTGCTCGTGAACGCCGCCGCAAGCAATGATACGGTGAGATTGCTGGCCGTCTTCGGGCCGGATGGGAAGGACATCATATCATCGGGCGACCCCATTGCAGATACGAATGCCCGCGCCCGGTTCTCCAGGTCTGCAAAACGGGGGGTCACGTTCAGGCCTCTTAATAAAAACGCTTATCTGGCCCTTGTAGGCAAGGACGGTTGGACGTTTCCCATACCAATAATAAAAAAGGGAAAGTTGTGGCTGTTCGACACCGATGAAGGGAAACAGGAGATACTGGACCGCAGGATAGGAAGAAATGAACTCAATACTATTCGCGCCTCGCTTGCCTATGTGGCGGCGCAGCGCGAGTATGCCCAAAACGCCCTCAGCAAAGGCGGCCATTTGCAATACGCACAGAGCTTTGTCAGCCAGAGGGATGACGGGGACGGCCTTTACTGGCCGGGTAAGGTGAACAGCCCGCTGGGGCCGCTTTTTGCGCGTGCCGCCTGCCGCAGGAATGCCGCCGGAAAGGAGATCGGCAAGCAGACGCCATATTATGGCTATTATTACAATATACTCAAGGAGCAGGGCAAATATGCCCCTGGCGGAGAGATGGATTATGTGGTGGGCGGAAGGATGTCCCGGGGGTTCGGCCTGGTGGCTTATCCCGCAAAATACGGGGTTTCAGGTGTCATGACGTTCATCGTGAACCAGAAGGGGATGTTGTATGAGAAGGACCTCGGGCCTCACACGGAAGAACTGGCGGCAAGGATGGCCTCATACAATCCCGATAAAACATGGAAAAAGGTGGACCTGGAGCAGGCCTCCTTGTCCAGGTAGAGGACATTGGCTATATTAAAAACACAGGGTTTTTCGTTTCGGGATCACAGAAATTTCAAAACACGGGAGACATGATGAAATCTTTTATGAGGCTGTTGACCCGCACTGGCGAAAACGGGACTGTTGCCGTGGGCCCCTGGCGCAAGGGACGGGTTCCGGCGCTGTTGGCGGCTTTCTCTTTTTGTGTTTTTTTATTTTTATTTTTGTTTTTGTTTTTGCCTGCCGCAATTTTACTTACTCCGGCTCCGTCTTCCGCATACGTGGCGGTGGGCGTGTCGGTTACAGTTGCTCCGCCGGCCATTCCCGTTTACGTTCAGCCTCTTTGCCCTGGCCCCGGCTATATCTGGACGCCGGGCTACTGGGTCTGGGACCCGGTCTATGGATATTACTGGGTGCCTGGCACATGGGTGCTGGCCCCTTTTCCAGGCGCGCTGTGGACCCCGGGCTATTGGGGTTGGTCAAACGGAGTGTATTTCTGGCATGGAGGATATTGGGGCCCTGTGGTCGGCTTTTACGGCGGTATTAACTATGGCTTTGGTTATACCGGTTTTGGCTACTGGGGCGGCTATTGGAGTGGCCGCACATTCTATTACAACCGTACCGTTAACAACGTCAATGTTACGAACGTCAGGACCTTTTATTCCAGAAGTGTGCCTGCCCGCAGCATTACCGTGCGCAGGGCCAGCTATAATGGCGGACCGGGCGGCATAAGGGGCCGGCCAACTGCCGCGCAGATGTCCGCTGCGAGTCAGCGGCGGCTTGCCGCCGTTCCAATTCAAAGACAGCAGGAACGGTCCGCGCGGTTTGTTCCCGGTCTGCGTGCTGCTGAAAACCATGGCCGCCCTGCAATTGCGGCCACGCCCAGGCCTGGTGTGTTCAGCGGCCGCGGTGTTGTACGGGCCAGCAGGGCGGGGGCCCATTACAATGTCGGGCCCATGCGCCGCGCACTCAGGTCCTCCGGGCAATTCAGGGCGCCAAGCGGAAGACGCCAGCCAGGCTATGCCCCCAATCGCAGAGCGCCATCTGAACGATATCGCGGAGCGCCGCAAGAACGACGCGCAGCGCCCGGAGGAGGTTATCCAGGAGGGCAACGTGGCGGCGGTTATCAACGAGGGGGCGGCGGTTATCAACGAGGGGGCGGCGGTTATCAACGAGGCGGCGGCGGGCAGCGAGGCGGTGGAGGTTATCAGCGTGGCGGCGGAGAAAAACGCAGTTCGCCTTCAAGGGACGGCAACAGAGGTGGAGGGGACGGAGGGCGTTAAAGAAGGCCTAAAGAGGGATGAAGTTCTCTTCATCCCTCTTTCCATGCCCTGGCAGTCCTCTTGCTTTTTCTTTTTTCTTTTTTCTTTTTCAAACCTGATACGTTGCAAACAGACATTTTAGGCTGACACTCCTTGCTATTTTAACTATCGCGGCTTTATTCCGGAAAAGCAGATCATACGTACCAGCCATTCCAAAGGGCCATGCCAAAGGCAGCGGAAGGGCAGTTGTGCAAAAATTTTTTGACGGGATCCCGATGCCTAATCTTTACGCGTATCCTCCTGAATTCACCATTAAAAATATCTTTTTTCTTTTTTCAAACACTTTTATGTCTGAGTAAAATTGCGTTTTTAAAGTTTATTGATAATTTTAATTAGCCCATTAAAGTTTTTTTGGGAAAATCCGAATAAAGAAATAATTAACTTTTTTAAACAAACTAAATAAAAAAATAAAAAATGCCTAATTCAAAAAAAAACAAATACTTATTGAAGATAGTTGCCGTTCAACTTGCCGTGTTCGGAATCTTTTTGGTGGCCGGCCAAATCGAAAAAGCGGCAGTCCGCCTGGCCCTTGCCGCAGCGGCATGTCTATGCGCAGCAGGCGCGTTGTATCTGGTCGATTGCCGGAAGGCCAAGGGTATGAGCCTGGGACATGGTGAAACTCCTGGCGGACATTCCGGACAGGCCGGACAGGCAGAGGAGCTGATGGAGCAGGTCCGGGGATTTCTCAAGGAGAGGACGCAGCTCATACCTGTTTTTGTGAACCAGCTTGGCGAGACGGTAACCGAGACGGAATCGGCGGCGTTGAAGATCGGCGATGGGTTCATGAAAATAGTGGAGCGCGCCCGGAGGCAGACGGTAATGGCGTCGGAGGTTTTCACCCAGTTTGCCGGAGGCAGCGGAAGTTCTTCTCTTATAGACTCGAGCAAGATGTCCCTTGCGGAAGTTACGCGCAGTCTGGAAGACCTTAACTGTCTTATACGGGAGGTCCTTACGGACCTGGGAGTATTTATAAGTGAAGCCCAAAATATCAAAAGCATCACCGCGGAAATAGAGTACATCTCCGACCGCACTAACCTCATAGCGCTGAACGCGGCGATCGAGGCCGCCCGGGCGGGGGAACACGGCAGGGGTTTTGCCGTTGTGGCGGAAGAGATAAAAAAACTATCTGAGAGGACAAACAAAGCCGTCGTCGGGATACAGAAGATAATACTGAAGGTGGAGTCTGACATGCACGTCATTTATTCCAAGGTGGAGGGAAAAATCGGCGAAAGCAGTTTGAAGGCGCAAACGGCGGAAGAGGTTGTGGGGTCCACACTTAGGGATCTGGATGAAGCCGTCAGGCAGGCAGGCTCCAAACTGGGGGCACTCTCATCGGAATCTGTAACGCTGACTCGTGATATAGGGGGAATAATGGTCTCCATGCAGTTTCAGGACATCACAAGGCAGCGGATAGAGCACGTAACGGGTCCGCTCCTCACCCTGAAGAAAGACATGGAAGTATTTTTGGATAAAGTGGGTTCGCTGAAAGATACCGGTTTTGATGACGGCGCCTTGGCCGGCTCCCTTGACAGGACATACACGATGGAGTCCGAGAGGGCCGTCCTGGCCAGGACCCTGAATGCAGCCAGGCCCGCGCCAAACGAAAGAAGCGGGCCAAAAGAAAAAAAAGAGCCAAATAAACGAAATGAGACCAATAAACTCAATGAGATAGGAAGGCCATGGGCAAAACAGTATTGATAGTAGACGATTCGGTCTCCATGAGGCAGCTGGTAAGCTTTGCCCTGCAAGACGCCGGGTTTGACGTCATGGCAGCCGTGGACGGAAAGGACGCCATTGCAAAATTGGGCAGTGCCGCGGTGCAGATGATAATCACTGACCTGAACATGCCAAACCTGAACGGCATCGAGCTGATAAAACACGTGCGGCAGACGGCAGGGCACAGGTTCACCCCGATCGTAATGCTGACAACGGAATCGCAGGAATCAAGGAAGGCCGAAGGCAGACAGGCAGGGGCCAGCGGATGGATAGTAAAACCTTTTACGCCGGAACAGCTTGTCTCCACCGTCAGGAAATTCATCAAATAGATCAGAAAGTTTATCAGATAAGATGGCCGGAAATTAAGCAGATAGAAGAAAAACGCTGGAGAGGTTTTTATATGGAAGCGATCGTAGAGAAAAAAAACAAAAACCGGATGGCTTACCAGTGCTGGCTTTGAAGGGCGCCCTCAGGGTGGAGAGCGCCGCGGAGATAAAAGAGATCTTGACTGGCGCGCTCAGCAGGGGCCGCATAGTTCTAGATCTTGGCGAAGTGCAGGAAATAGATATTTCCTGCCTTCAACTCTTCTGCGCCGCCTGCAGGAGCGCTGCCAGGTCCGGAAAGTCTATGTCGATAGCTGTCTGTTCCGAAGCCTTCAGGCAGGCGGTAAAAGCGGCAGGCCTATTCCCGGATATCTGTAAAGAAAACCCGCACGGTGACTGCCTCTGGCCGGACCAGGCGTTCGGGCAGGACGATTGAGATGAAAGACCACGAGGGCAGACAACGGGAGATCTTCAGGGAGGAGGCCCAGGAGCTCCTTGGCGAACTGGAGCTCTCTCTCCTGGAGCTGGAAAAAAACCCGGAGGATGCTGGACAGATAGGGCGGGCCTTCAGGGCCTTGCATACCATCAAGGGTTCTGGAGCCATGTTCGGTTTTTGCGAATTGGTGGCATTCGCTCATGAGCTCGAAACGGTTTTTGATCTGGTCAGGAACGGCAAAGTCCCTGTCACAAATGAGCTGATAAGCATAACGCTTGAATCCAGGGACCTCCTGCAAAAATTGCTGGATCCGGAAACCGGAGCCCAAAATGACGCCGCTGCGCTACTGGACAGGCTGAGGAAGTTTTTGTTTTTTTCCGAAAAGGCGCCTTCATCAAAGGCCCTTTTATCCCAGGGCCCGGCGCCTGCGCCAGTACAAATAAAAGACGCAAAAGGCCATGGTGAACTCCCTGTCACATACAGGATCCGCTTTCGCCCAGCTCCTGATATCCTGTCCACCGGAACGGACCCCGTGCTGCTCATCGATGAACTGAGACGGCTGGGCCAATGCAAAGCAATAGCGCATGTAGAGGCCATACCGGAGCTGGAAGCCCTTGATCCGGAGGCCTGCTATATTTACTGGGACATAATTCTTACCACAAAAGAATGCCTGAATGCCGTCAGGGATGTTTTCATTTTTGTGGAAGGAGACTCGGAGCTCCAGGTGGATGTGCTGGACGGGAAAAAACAAAAAGGTTGTCCGGATAATGAGGCGGGCTATAAAAAAATTGGGGAGATACCGGTTGACCAGGGAGACCTTGCCCTGAAGGACCTGGATAAGATACTCCCCCCAAAAAAACAAAAACCCATCGGGGAATCCATGGCCGGGCAGGGTCTTGTTACCGATGGCAAGGCATCGGCGCTTGCCGGACAGCAATGCATCAGGGAGAAGCGCAGCGGAACCAGGGAAGCTGAACCCGCCTCCAGCATACGCGTGCCTTCCCTTAAACTGGACAAGCTGGCGGACCTGGTAGGCGAGTTGGTTACGGTGCAGGCGAGGCTTAGCCGTTTTTCACTGCTCAATAACAGCCCGGAGTTGACTGCCGTTTCCGAAGGCGTCGAGCGCCTGACGGAGGAGTTGAGGGACACCATCATGAACATAAGGCTTGTCCCCATTGAGACAGTCTTTAGCAAGCTTAAAAGGACTGTCCGCGACCTTTCTGCCGAACTTGGCAAAGAAGTTGAGCTTGAAGTTGAAGGGGCGGAAACCGAGTTGGACAAATCGCTGATAGAGAAGCTGGGCGACCCCCTTGTGCACCTTGTTCGAAACAGCATAGACCACGGCATCGAATGTCCTCGGGCGCGTGAGGCTTGCGGAAAACCGCGGAAAGGTGTGATCCGTCTCCAGGCGGCCCATTCCGGTGCGAACGTGTTCATAAGGGTGATGGACGATGGCCGGGGCCTTGATCCCGCTGCAATAAAAGCAAAGGCCGTCGAAAGGGGTCTTGTTTCACACGGGGCGGAGATTACTGGCAAGGACCTTTATCAGCTTATTTTTACCTCGGGCTTTTCCACCGCAAAAGAGGTCACAACAGTATCTGGCCGCGGAGTTGGCATGGATGTCGTGAAAAAGAATATCGAGTCGCTCCGCGGGACCATTGATGTGGAAAGCCGCAAGGGAGAGGGGATGAATATAACCCTCAGGCTGCCTCTTACGCTTGCCATAATCGACGGGCTGCTTGTGATGATAGCTGACAGCCGTTTCGTTATCCCGCTTTCTATCGTAAAGGAGTGCGTTGAGCATTCCCGGACGGGCACCGGGGGCCATAATGGCATGCGGATAGCCAATGTGCGCGGCGAGATGGTGCCATACATAAGCTTGAGAAGCATTTTTGGCATAAGCGGGGCCCGTCCGGAAATAGAACAGATAGTAATTACCGAGGCGGATGGCAAAAGGGTGGGGTTCCTGGTGGACAGCGTGATCGGGGAAAACCAGACCGTGATAAAGACACTGGGGAGCACTTTTAAAAATACGGATTGGATATCGGGGGCCACGATCCTCGGGGATGGTTCGGTAGCGCTGATCGTCTCCGCTTCGCAGATCATAAAGTGGATGGAACAAAACGGGTTAGAGAGCACCACCGTCTCCGAAGGCGGAATAAAAATTAAAGAGGGAGTTTTTTGATCATGAGACGTATTTTTTTATTTGTGTTTTTGTATTTTTGTTTTCCGGCCGCCTTGTGCATGTCCCTGGTGGTTTTTCCCTGTGGTCAAAAGGCATATGCCAAAGACGGCAATGCCCGCGTTAGCAATATCAGCGTTCCTGGCCCCTGCGCCGCATCTAATCCATCGGCCCTGCTTTCCCTTCTGGACCGCCCGACCTTCTCAGATAGCGCCTGTTCCGCACCGCTTGGGCATGCCGTTTTGGAATTGGGCTTTATGCACGCGGACGCAAGGGGTGAGGGAGGCGGCACGGCTGATAACTATCCGGAGGCGGAGCTGAGGTACGGGCTTCCCGGCGGAAACGAGTTTAAACTCCTGGCGTCCAACTACACCAGCCAGAGGTCTGGGGCTCCGGAAGAGGCATCCTCGGGCCTTTCAGCCACCAGCATCGGTTTTAAGCACGAACTGGGCTATGACGCCAAGTGGCTTGGCTCGGTGGAGGCCGTCCTGACCTTGCCCTCGGGCAATGACGCCTTTGGCAGCAGGGGTCTTGGCGCAACATTTAGCGGTATAGCCGCGTATTCCCTTACGGATCAGATCGGCTTGTCCCTCCAGTTGGGCGTCAGCTCCCAGACCGACTCTGTTTCAGCGGGAGGCGGCCGCTTCACGAGTTTTAACCAGTTCCTTACCGCCACGTGGGACCCCATTGAACTGCTGCAGTTCTACGGAGAGGTTTACGGCCAAACGAAGACCTCGCATGACGAGGGGGCGGGCTACAACTTCGATGGCGGAGTGCAGTACCTTATTGCCCACTGGATGGAGGTGGACGCGGAAGAAGGCGTGCGGCTTACAGGCGGCCTCGGAGGCTTCACCCATTACTACGGGGCGGGCATGGGGTTTTTGTTTTAAAAAAATAAATAAAAAACGGCCGCGATCAGAAAGCTGAATTACGCGGGAACAAAAAAGCCGTTTTTTGCTGGCGGAAATATAGAGAATTTTGATGAGGAGGTTTTTTTGTCATGTTTAAAGACATGAAAATGGGGCTCAGGCTGGGTTTGGGATTTGGAGTAATACTGCTGTCTTTCCTGACAGCGGTCGTAATAACGATGGTATACCTTAATGGCGCTGAGAAAAGCGCGATCCGGGTACAGCAGAGGACCACGCCGTCCATCATGAGGATCGACAGGATGGACCTGAACATCGTTGCCATATCCGACGCCCTGACGGACGCCTCGGCGACGCACCAGCTTACCGATGATTTCAACGACGCATCGAAAATGGCAGATTCGTTCAGGCAGGATGCCGGCACGTTCAAAGAGATGTTCACCAAGGGAAATGACTTGCAATCCGCCCAGGATATTGATGATCTCGTGGCCGATTTCAACCAATACTATGCAAATGGCGTAAAAATGGCGCACGCATATGTGGAGAAGGGCATTGGTGCGGGAAATGCGGCGATGACCGGCTTCGATGGCGCCCGCGAACAGATGATGCAGGTGTTCGGCAAATTCCAGAAGCGGTACGCCAAAGAGGCAAGAGTAAATACCGCGGCCACGGTGACAGCTGTAGGCAGGATCCGGACTGCGCAAATAATCCTGGTCTCAATCGCCATGTTACTGGTAATTTTGATATCTGTTGCCATGTCGCGTGACCTTTTAAGGCAGCTGGGGGATGAGCCGCGTGTTATAGCCGATATCGCCCGCAAGATCGCCGATGGCGATCTGACCATGAAATTCAGCTCTAACAGGGTCGAGATCGGTATATATTCCGATATAAAGAGAATGGCTGAAAAACTCCTGGAAGTAGTGACCGACGTCAAATCCGCGGCGGAAAACGTTGCGGCCGGAAGCCAGCAGCTTTCGAGCGGCTCGCAGCAGCTCTCCCAGGGGGCCACGGAGCAGGCGGCGGCCGCGGAGGAGGCGTCTTCCTCGATGGACGAGATGGCCTCTACTATCATGCAGAACGCGGAAAACGCGCAGCAGACCGGAAGCATTGCCACAAAGGCCGCG
>JAKBYX010000019.1 GCA_021840255.1 Nitrospirota bacterium
CTCGCGGACTCGGCTGCCAGGAAATCCGCAGCAAGCCTTGTGGAAGAAATAAAGAGGGAAAGAAGGAGATAGTTTTTGATCCTGCTCTGGGCCGTTGTACTCCTGGGCATACTTGTATTCGTTCATGAATTCGGCCATTTCCTGTTTGCCAAACTCTTGGGCGTAAAAGTCCTTAAATTTTCCCTTGGCTTCGGGCCGAGGGTCGCCGGATTCAAAAAAGGGGACACCGAGTACCTGCTGTCGGCCCTGCCGCTTGGCGGATACGTGAAGATGCTTGGGGAGGAACAGGGTGAAGAGCTGGACCCTGCCCAAAAGCGCTTCGCCTTCAATTTTCAGCCCGTCTGGAAACGAATAACGATCGTTTTTGCCGGACCTTTCTTCAACGTCCTTCTGGCTTTTCTTATCTTTTGCGTCCTGCTGGCCGTCAAACTTCCCATAAACATCCCCAAATTTTCCGATATTACCCCGAATGTGGGTGCGGTAATGAAGGGTTCCCCCGCGGAAAAGGCCGGGATCATGCCCGGAGACCTGATAACAGCTATAAACGGAAAGCCCGTGAGCACTTGGATGGAACTTGTGGCGGTGGTCAGCTCTCAGGCCGGGCATGAGATATCCCTTACGGTCAGAAGGGGACGCGGGACGCTGAATTTCAAGCTGGTCCCGGAAGCCGTTAAGGAAAAGACGATGGAAGGGCAGATGGTGACGGTCGGAAGGATAGGCATTCAGAGGGCCGGGGACGCCATTCCTTTTTATATCATAACGGCAAAAAGCGTTTTGGCCGTGCCGTACAAGGCCTCGGTCGCAACTTACAGGCTTACGGTCTTTATCTGCCAGTCCGTAAAGAGCCTTATCACGGGGGTCTTTTCTCTCAGTTCCATCGGCGGCCCCATCACCATTGTCCAGGAATCCGGCAAGGCTGCGTCCCTTGGTTTGTTTGCCTATCTGATGTTCATGGCCTTTATCAGTATAAATCTCGCCGTCCTGAACCTCCTGCCTGTTCCAATACTGGACGGGGGGCATATCTTCTTTTTTGCGGTTGAGGCCGCAAGGGGCAAGCCGCTTAGCGAAACTACCCAGACGAACCTTCAGAGGTTTGGGCTTTTTCTTCTTGTAATTCTTATGGCCTTTGCGGTCAGAAATGACATAGTGAGGCTCATCGGGGGCGGTTGATGTCTTTTAGCCCGAAAAAAACAAAAAAAAGTACAGGGATCAAAAAAAATGCCGTAAAGATACAGACCTCCGCGGGCGGCGTTATATACAGGCCGTCTCCCGGCGGTTTTTCCCCAGAGGTGGCCCTGGTTTCCGTGAAGGGGGGGAAGGTATGGACGCTGCCAAAAGGCAAGGCCGATGGCAAAGAGAGCCTGGAGGAGACCGCGCTCAGGGAGGTTTCTGAAGAAACCGGACTCAGAGGCGAGCTGGCCGGAAGGCTTGGGGAGATAACTTACTGGTATTTTCTCCCGGAGAAGATACGCTGCAAAAAGACGGTCCACTTCTTCCTGATGAGATACATAAGCGGAAGCACGGAGGACCACGACTGGGAGGTGGACGCCGCCGCATGGTTCCCGATAGAGAAGGCCCTCGGCGCCGTTTCGTACAAGGGCGACAGGGAGATGCTGGAGAAGGCAAAAAAAATGATCGATTGGCAAGGCAATGTTTGATTTTATTTTGTTTTATTGAAAATCCAATTTAAAAGGCGCGGCGGATGGGAAAGGTAATCGGCAGGGAAGAGCTCAAATCGGAGCTGGAGACGGTTTTAAAGGGGCGGCCGGGCGCGAAGGTTGTTTTTACGAACGGCTGCTTTGATATTATCCACGTGGGCCATGTCCGTTATCTGCGCACGGCAAAGAAACTGGGCGATATACTGGTTGTGGGTATGAATACGGACGGATCCGTTTCGCGGATAAAACCGGGCAGGCCCATAAATGGAGAGAAAGAAAGGGCGGAAGTGCTCGCCAGCCTGGAAATGGTGGACTATGTAGTTCTTTTTCCCGAGGAAACCCCTTATGAGTTGATCAGGTATTTGCAGCCCCAGGTGCTGGTAAAGGGCGGCGACTGGAAAAAGGAGGACATCGCCGGCTCAGACATCGTGCCCGTCACGCTTTCTCTCCCCTATGAAGACGGTTTTTCCACTACCGGCATGATCCGGAAGATTCAATCCCTTCCGAAGTGAACATCCAGAAGGCCTTTGAGGAATTCAAAAAAGGTTTTTTCCCCGTTTCCGGCCTGAAAGAACAGGAACCGCAAGGGGGCAGTATATATTCCCTGAGGGGTTCAAGTCCCGCTTTGGTTCTTGCCCTTGCCCAACTGGAGGCGCTGGACAAGGGAAATAACAAAAATAAAGGCAGAAAAAGAAAAAAGCCCATCCTTTGCGCCGCGCCTTCCGAGCAGGATGCCATCCGGCTCCAGAGGGACACGGGTTTCTTTTTGGCGCTGTTTGGCGCAGAGGCTGAAAAAAAAGACACTTTTTTATTGCCTGAGCCTGACGGCCCTGAGGTATCAGGCAGGCGCGCCCGGTTTTCCCTTCTGGCAGGTGATGTGAACGGCCACGGAAAGCAAGAGACGATCTTCTTTGCCTCAAAGGCCGCGCTTGAAGCTCCTTTGTGGACCCTTGCGGAACTGGAGGAGAATATAGTCCGTCTGTCGTATCCGGGTTCTTTCCCAAGGGTTGAGCTGGAGAGGCGTCTGGCCGCCATGGGATACAAGCCCGTACCTGTCGTAAGCATGCCGGGGCAGTTCAGGATGAAGGGATGGATACTGGATATCTTCCCGGCTGGCGCGGAGGACCCCGCCCGCGTGGAGTTTTTCGGGGACGATATAGACAGCATGAAACTTTTTGATGTCGAAAGCCAGATGCACACAAAAGATATTTTTTCCCTTGCCGTTCTGCCGGTTAAAGAGCCGGAGGAAGGCAACCCCGCCGCCCTGGACGGCTTTACTCTTTTTGCGCTGGAAGATGCTTCGCTGATGCCGGAGGCGGTTTTCTCCGGTTACCCGTTCGTAACCCTTTCGGGACTTCCCCTTAAGGAAGCAGAACCCGAAGGGCAAATGGCTGCGCTAGTATCGTCCCTGGCCGGCCACGGACTGCTGAGCAATGAGCGGCGCGATGTGAACCAGATCCCCGGAGCCGTAAAGACCCTGAGAAATGCCGGATATGAGATACTCTTCGTCCTTTCCTCCCATTCGCAGGCGGAGAGGGTAAAGAACATCCTATGGGAAGACGGACTGCACATGCCGGTCCTGGAACCCGGTGAGGTCTCGCCGTATACCGGCGGCCTTTGCGCCACATACGTTGCACAGGGACTTTCAGCGGGCTTTGGTCTGCCAGGGCTCCTGATCGTTACGGACAGGGAACTCTTCGGGGAAAAGCCCGCCTGGAAGCCGATGAAACGCTCCCGGCTGTCAGGGCTTATCCATACCATGGATGACCTGCAGCCTGGAGACTATGTGGTGCACAGCGACCACGGCATAGGGAAATTCCTTGGCATCACGAAGCAGGAGTCCGACGGCGCCAGGGCGGACCTGATGATGATCGATTATGCCGATGAAGCGAGAATTTACCTGCCGCTCTACGGCATAGAGAAGGTGCATAAATACAAAAACCCCGAAGGCGCAAAGCCTCAGCTCGACAGGCTTGGTGGAAAAGCCTGGGAGCGAAGAAAGGCGCGGGTGAAAAAGCGCCTTAAGGAAATGGCGGAGAAGCTTGTCCGCATATATGCCGAAAGGGAGGTATCAAAGGGGTTCTCATTCAGCCCGGACACGGAGATGCACGGGGAGTTCGACAGTTTCTTCCCTTACGAGCTGACCCCCGACCAGTCCCGCGCGGTGGCTGATATAAAAAAGGACATGGAGGGGCCGCGCCCGATGGAGCGTCTGTTGTGCGGGGACGTGGGTTACGGGAAAACCGAGGTCGCGATGAGGGCCGCTTTCAAGGCGGTGTTTGATGGCAAGCAGGTGGCCGTCCTGGTCCCCACGACCCTGCTTTGCGAACAGCACTGGAGGACGTTCACGCGGAGGTTCTCCGCCTTCCCGGTGAAGATAGATTTTGTCAGCAGGTTCAAGAAAAGGGCCGAAAACCTTGCCGCTTCCATGGCATTTGACAAGGGTGAAACCGACATACTGATAGGCACGCATGCCATGCTTAAATCCGGCCTGGAAATGAAGAACCTGGGGTTGCTGATAATAGATGAGGAGCACCGTTTCGGGGTCGCCCAGAAGGAGCGCATAAAAGAAGTAAGGAAAAATGTGGATGTGCTTTTGCTTACCGCCACCCCGATCCCCAGGACATTCCAGATGGCGCTTTCCGGCATAAGGGATTTAAGCGTGATAGAGACGCCCCCCGAGGAGCGCCTTGCGGTAAAAAGCACCATTGCCGTTTTCAGCAAAACAGTTATAAAAGAGGTGGTGGAGGCGGAGCTTTCAAGGGGAGGGCAGGTCTTTTTCGTCCATAACAGGATAGAGGACATTGAAAAGCTGATGCGCCTGCTCCGGGAGCTTTTCCCCGATATTCGAATGGGCATGGCCCACGGCCGGATGAAGGAGAGCGATCTTGAAAAGGTGATGGTCAAATTCCTGGATGGAGGGCTGGACCTTCTTTTGTCGACCGCGATAATAGGCGCCGGGCTGGATATCCCGGCAGCCAATACGATAATAGTGGACCGGGCCGACATGATGGGGCTTGCGGACCTCTACCAGCTGAGGGGCAGGGTAGGCAGGGGCAATGTCAAGGCCTACGCATGGTTCCTTGTCCCGGGGTACGATATCATTACGGAGGACGCCAAAAAGAGGCTTGAAGCCCTGGAGGAGCTCAGTTACCTGGGGGCCGGTTTCAGGATAGCCCTGAAGGACCTGGAGATAAGGGGAGCGGGCAACCTGCTGGGCGGGGAGCAGTCCGGATATATTGGCGACATCGGCTTCGAGATGTATGTGGAGATGTTGGAGAAGGCGGTGGCGGAACTGAAGGGTGAGCCCGTAAAAGAGAGGGAACTGCCGGCAGTGGACCTGAAAGTGGATGCCCTGATACCGGAGACCTACATTGAGGATGTCTCTCTGCGGATCGGTTTTTACCGTAGGATAGCCGGCGCTGAAGACGCCGGTGAGCTTAAGAACATAACAGGCGAGCTTGCCGAGCGGTTCGGGCCGCTGCCTGAAGAGGTGAAAAACCTGGCGCAGGTGATGTCTCTGCGGATAGCGGCCGAGGGCGCAGCGGTCGCCGCGATATCACAGGCCGGGGCAAAAGCCAGGTTCAGGTTCCTTCCTGAGGCGTCTCCCCCCGTGGAAACGCTTTTGAAGGATTTCGCCGGGAAATTGAGGTTCATGCCCGAAGGGTCTTTTGAGGTGCTGGTCTCCGAGCGCAAGGTGTTGCTGGATGTTGCGTCCGTCCTTGCTCATTTGACAGGCAACAGGGATTTTGTTATTTTCTAACATGAAAAAAATCGCCATGCCCGCTTCTTTTTTCTTTTGCATCCGGGTTTTCTTTTTTTCTTTTTTTTTGTTCTTTCTGCTGATCCCCTCCGTACGTTCGGACGCTGAGGAGCTGAGCCTTGTAGTCCCTCTTGCCCCGTATTCCGTTTTCAGGACGTGGAGCGCGTTTTCTCTGCCGAAGGGAAGCACATCCATCTCTTATGATATCGAGCGTTCCAAGGACCCCAGCTATTACCTCCACCTCCTGGGACTTTCCTACGGCATATCGGACAGGGCGGAAGTTACGCTCAATGTCCCCTATATAGACAATCTTCAGGGGGGCAGCGGGTTTGAGGATATCGGAGGCGCGTTTAAATACAGGCTGCGGGCGGAGGGCAGGTATTCGCCGGCCGCTTCTCTTCTGGTAATGGGTTATCTGCCTACCGGAAGGGATGCCCTGAGCCGCGACGGCGGTGTGGGCGCCGGGGCAGCCCTGAGCCGGAAGCTGGGCCCGCTGATGGCGCATGCAAATGTCATCTATACGGTCTCCGGCAAAAGCAGCCTCAAGGACGAGTTTGATTTTCTTGCCGGCCTGGACTTCGCCGCGGCCCATAACCTGAAGATGCTGGGGGAATTCCAGCTCAGAAAAAGCGCTTTTTCGAACAGGGTGGACCTGTCTGAGATACGTTTTGGTTACAGGCTGTCCAGCGGAGGCGTTTACAACACGCTTGGCATCGGTTTCGACCTTAAAAACAGGCATCCGGAGTTCAGGCTGATGCTGGCATTCGGGGCCTCCTTCGGCCGTCTGGCCGGACGCTGAAGAAAAAACATGGCCGCTTAATTTTTAATCTTCTATCAAAATAGTATAATAAAAACATGTTCGGAGACATCCAGGAGCTCCTTGTAATCTTTATAATAGCCCTCCTTGTCGTCGGCCCCAAGAAATTGCCCGAAGTCGCAAAGGCTGCGGGGAAGTTCGTTGGGGAGCTTAAACGCGCCCTGACGGAGGTCCGGTTCGAGCTGGACCAGGAGATCAACGCCAAGTCCCGGATGGAACAGTCCAGGGAAGAGGCAAGTGAAGCCGGACGGGAGATGGAGACAAAGGAAAAGGCGCAGGCCGTCCCCGAATATGAGAGTGCCAGGGACAGTAATGAAACAGGCGGGCATGAAATGGATTTGCCTGAAACAAACATGCCCGGAACAGGTGGACATGAAACAGACGGATCCGGCAAAAAAGCTGAGGACGCCGGACATGCCGCTGGATCCCCGGAGCAGAAGGCATAAACGATGGCCGATGCAAGGATGCCCCTCACCGAGCACCTGGTCGAGCTGCGCAAGAGGATATTTATCTCCGCCGCCGGTTTTTTTGCCGCCTTCTGCCTGTGTTTTTATTATTCCGGGGCTATTTTCAAGGTCCTTACCATACCGTTAAGGTCATACCCAAAGATAAACCTGGTCTATCCCTTTTATCATCTGGCCCAAAGGGCCGGTACCCCCAGCCTGGTGTTCCTCGCGCCGACGGAGGCCTTCTGGATGTACTTAAAGATGGCCGCCATCGCGGCTTTTATATTGTGCCTCCCCCTGATCTTCCAGCAGGTATGGGGGTTCATAGCTCCGGGTCTCATAGCCAGGGAAAAGAGGCTTGTGGCCCCTTTTGTATTTTTTGCCACAGGTTTTTTTGTTTCAGGGGCGGCCTTTTGTTTCCTTGTGGTGCTGCCGTTCGCGCTTAATTTCCTTCTCCATTATCAAACCGAATATGTAAAACCGATGATATCCGTGGGCAACTACATGGATTTTTGCCTGAAATTCATACTGGCATTCGGCGCGGTCTTTGAACTGCCGATGGTTTTAGTTGTGCTGGCCCGGATGGGTGTGGTCTCCGCTCAGGCATTGGCAAAAAACAGGAAATACGCCGTTCTGGCTGCATTCATAGTGGCCGCCATCCTTACCCCCACCCCGGACGCCTTCAATCAGACCCTCATGGCGCTGCCGATGATAATCCTGTATGAGTTTGGTATTATCGGCGCCAGGATATTCGGCAAAAAGAGGTCTCCCGTTGGGCAGCCCGAGGGGTAAAAGCCTCAAGTCCATCGCACGGGACATCTCGGAGGGATATACCTCCGTGAACCCGATCTTTTTAAAGCCATTCGAGATAGAGGACCTGAAGGACCTTTACACGGAGCTTGAGAAATGCCTTTCAGAGATAAGGGCGGAAAAATTTCCTCATGGGCAGATCGAGGCCATCCGGGTAAGAAACCTGAGGCTTCAGAGACTCTATGGCGCCGCCATGGTCATAAGGAATTTTGCCAGGGCCAGGCGCGTAATTATTTTCTGAAAACTTTTTTTAAGCTTTGGGGGCAGGGCTATATTTGAAGACGCCTATTTGACCCCTTTTTGCTGCGTATGCTAAGTTAAATACCATGCCTGCCGAGGATATTTTAAAGCCCGCACAGGAGCTGATCCAGGTCTTTCAACGTGCGAGGAAGAGTCTTCGCATGTACCCGGCCAATAACCCCATTTACGCCAGAACGATAGAGGACGCCTTCAGGCGCGCTGACGGGTTCCTCCTGGAATACGGCGATCTCGATCTTAAATTCAGGCAGAACGAGATAGTGCTTGGGGACCAGGTGGTATATCAAAGCCAGGACAAGGAAGACAACTTCGCGTTTTTCTTTTTCAGGGACGGGGTGAGAGAGCTTACTTTCAGGAGGGGGCTTTCATCAGGGGAGCTGGGAGAATTCCTGCGGGCCATATCTTTCGATTTTGAAAGGCACGAGGAGGAAGAGGACATTGTTACCCTGCTGTGGGAGCGGGACTTTGAGCATATAAAATACGTCATAGATGAAAACTTCCTGTTGGAGGACGGCGTTTATGAGAACCATGCCATCGCTCAGGCCAAAGGGGAGGGCAATGATGAGCCCGAACTTAAACGTATTTATGGCGAGATACTGAAAGAGGAGGACAGCGCCTGGCAACCGCAGGTCGCTCCTGTTACGAAGGCCGACCTGCTTGAGCTTATGAAAGAGCTTGAGAGGGATTCCGCCAGCAAACTCCCAAAGCTGACAGGGATGCTTTTTGATTTTTTCCATTCCGCCGGTTTTTTCGAATACGCGGACACTGTGGATCTTATGATCGAAGCATTTGAATACAGCATAAACACCGGTGACCTGCGCTCGGCGGTCGGCCTGCTTGACAGGGCCTCTGATCCGCCTGCCGGAGCGCAGGACGTCCTGCTTATGAAAAAAGAGCTTGAGCGCCTGTTCGAATTCGCCAGTTCGCCAAGGATAGTGGACATGCTTGGGGAGCGGCTGGATTCCGGGGAGATGTTCGAAACGGAGATATTTGAAGAATACGTGCGCCGCCTGGACAAAGCGGCGGTGCCTTCCTTCATATCCATATTGGGAGAGCTTAAAACGATAGAGGCCAGGAAAAAGATCATCAACGCCTTGGTCTTCCTTGGCGGAAAGGACATACATGCCCTTGCAAAGGGCCTGTCCGACCACAGATGGTATGTGGTCCGGAATATTATCTATATATTCAGGCTGATCAGGGACAAAGGCGTGATCGAGTTCCTGGTGAAGACCGCCCACCACCAGGATGTCCGGGTGAGAATGGAAGTGCTGCGCGCGTTCGGGGAGCTTGAAGGGCCCGGAGTGCTGCCGGCTTTAAAAGAGGCCCTGGACGACCCTGAGGCGTCCATAAGGATGATGGCTGTAAGGGCGCTTGGCAAGATGAAATCTGACCCCGCAAAGAAGATCATCCTGTCCCGTATTAACAGCAAGGGTTTTATCGATCTGGACTTCAATGAAAAAAAAGAGCACTTCGAGGTCATGGCGAACTGGCCCGGACCGGAAACGGAGGAGTTCCTTTTGCGTGTGCTCAGGACAGGCTCTTTTTTTAAAAAAGGCAAGGTGGCGGAACTGAGGGCCTGCGCCGCTTACAGTCTGGGGTTGTTGGGGTGCCGCGGCGCGCTGGAACAGCTTGAAAAGCTGAAAAACGCAAAAAACAGGCTTTTAAGCGATTATTCCTACAGGGCAATAAAACGGATAGAGTATGGACAGCAACCGGGACATTAACCGTTTAGCAAGGGAGATAGTAAGCCAGATGGCGGTGATCGTGCGGACCTCCCAGTTGCACGATCCCAGGAACGTTGCGGTTGCAACTTCCATAGAGAAGTTCGTCGCCGCCGCGAATGCGCTCGTCATGGAGGAAAGCTCGGTGGACATCGAGATCGTGGGCGAGTACTTCTATTTGAACGGCGAACGGGTCAAATTCACTATGGAGTATCTCCTTAACTTCGATTTTCTGCAAAGAGAGTTCAAAAAGCGCGCCATTGGCAGCATAAAATTCATGTGTGAAGTCAGTATCCCGGACATGCAGGCGTTCCTGACCGCATTTACCTCCTGCCAGTTCTCGCCGGAACCGTTTGAAGACCTCCAGCTTAAGACCGAAGGCCTGAGATGCATGAGCCTGGGCAGGCTCCGCAGGATATCGGAGCAGTCCGACCTGGATATGAGGAAGGCCGTAAAGAGGACTTACTTTAACGCGGTCTCCTTCACCAGGGGCGTCATGAACAAGATAAAAATGGGCGAGCGCATAAGCATGAAGAAGGCCAAAAGGGTAGTCGAAACCATGGTGGACACACTTTTGGACAAGGAAGAGTTCCTCCTTGGGATGACGGTCATCAAGAATTATGACGAGTACACTTTTCATCATTCCGTCAATGTGAGCATACTTTCCGTCGCGCTGGGGCAGAGACTGGGAATGGACAAGAAGTCCCTGATGGAACTGGGTCTTGTCGCCCTTTTCCATGACTTGGGGAAAACGGTAATACCTAACGAGATATTGAACAAGCCGGGAGCGTTCGACGAGCAGGACTGGAAGGTCATGACCCGCCACCCGCTATCCGGGGTGAAACTTATTTTCCGCATGAAGAGTTTTGATTCGGCCAGCGTGCGGGCGGCCATAGTCGCCTATGAGCACCATATACATCCGGACGGTTCGGGTTATCCCGGGGTTAAGCCGCTGCAGGAGCTTGACTTGTTCAGCAGGATCGTGGCGATAGCCGACCAGTATGACGCCATGACCTCCTCCAGGATCTATGCAAGGACACCCATGACGCCCGACAAGGCGCTGGCCATCATGGTAAAACGTGTTTCATCCCAGCTGGACCCTCTTCTTATGAAGTTTTTTATAAACCTGGTCGGCACTTATCCGGTCGGGACCCTGGTGATGCTGGATACCATGGAGCTGGGGATAGTCTTCGCGGCGAACCTGGCTGACAACATGAGACCCAAGGTAAAGATCATAACCGGCCCCGGAGGAGATAGAATAGAGCCATGGGTGGCCGATCTGACCGGGAAAAATGCCGCCGGTGGGTACCTAAGGAGCATCCGCAAGACGGTGGACCATAATAAATACGGCATCAACCTGGCCGAATATTTTCTCTGATCCCGCAAGATAAAGAGCCAACCCTGAAATTTTAAAAAGGAATTGGCTCGCAGCTCATGTTTCAGGTTGTATTGCGGACAAGCCGCGCGGAAAACATGAGTATTTATGCTACAATGAGGCATGAAAGGCGCCTTGGGTTTTTTGATCCTGGTAATACTGATAGTGGGCGCGCTTCTCATTCTTCCGAAACATAAATGGCCCCCTCTGCCTGATGACGCGGTCCACCGCGGGGCTGCCACTGTGGCCGCCTGTATGGGGTGCCATGGGCCCGGCAAAAGCCATTCTATGCCGGCATCGCATCCACCCAAATTTTCCTGTTTTAAGTGCCATAAGATGAAGACAAAAAAGAAATAAAACAGGCTTTCTTGTTCTTAAGGGGCTTCCTTTATGAAAGGCATGGGGAGCAGTTCCTTTAAACCCAGGACAGTTATGGAGCGCCTTGAAGGCAGTAGTATCTTTATTCCGGGAGCATACTCAAAGAGCATTTGCCTGCAGGACCCGCATGGATAACAGGGCTCTTCGGTGGCGCATGCAATGGCTATAGCCTTCAGATCGGTTGCGCCCTCTGAAAGGGCCTTCAGAAGCGCCACACGCTCGGCGCAGACGCTTAACGTAAGCGAAGCATTTTCTATATTGCACCCCGTAAAAAGCCTGCCGTCTCCGGAGAGCAAAGCCGCGCCCACGCGGAAGCCGGAATAAAGAGGACTCGAAAAGGCAATTGCCTTCTTGGAAGCCTTTATCAGCCTGTCAATATCCTGCGGCAAAATAAAAATATCCAGAGGCTTTAAAAATCCCGCTTTCCGTCAGTATTTGAAAACTTCAAGGATCTGCGACCCGTTGTCAGGGCACCAGGGAAGATTTCCGCCGCTCTGGAAAAAATGTTCCGCTTTTTCCATGTCCCCCTTGAAGCGGGGATCAAGGGCTATGGCGCGCTCCAGGCTCTTGGAGGCGTCTCCGTAGTCCCCGGTAAGGTTATATATGAGGGCCAGTTCGTAATAGGCCGGATAGTAATCGGCTTTCCTTGTGGTTGCCTGCGTGAGGGCCTCTATCGAAGCGTTATATCTCTTTAGTTTGAACAGGGCAAGGCCAAGATTGAAATAGGCCTTCTCCGGTGTCGTATAAAGGGGGTTCGACAGCGCTTTTCCGCAATAGGCGGCGGCCTGCTTATATTCCCTGCGCTTGTATTCAACCAGGCAGAGATTGTTATAGCCCTCGGAAAAATCCGGATCTATTTTTACAGCCATGTAAAAAGCTTTCCAGGCATTATCAGGATCGTCCCACTTGAGATAAACATATCCGAGCGCGTTATAAATGTCCTTGTCCCCATCATTGTATTCAAGGGCCTTCTGGAACTCCACGAAAGCGGACTGGTACTGGTCGGACCGGAGCTGGGCGAGCCCCAGTTTGTAGTGCAGGTCGGCCTCTTTTTTCTGCTCCGTTGTGGTGCAGGAAACGGCAGTCATTAAGATCAGGACTATAAGAAGGAGTGTTTTATTTTTTTTGAACATCTAATATGACCCCTTTTAAAAGTTCTGCCCCCCAGTCCAACTTAACTTAACAGAAATAGCGGCAGTAAGTAAAGGGTAAAGGGCCAAACTTGTGTTATCATTTATCCGGGACTAAAGTGTGCTTAAAAATAGGGACCAAATGAGAGATACTGAACGTATAAACCCGATGTCGAAGGGCATGGACGCCCTTGCAGTCGCGGAGTTCCTGCAGTTAATGCATGTGTCCGGAAGGGAGGCCTTCGATGCCCTCGGTCCGGCGCTGCCTGAACTGGAAAAGGTTGTGCTGCGCTGCGTGCAGGCCATAAGATCCGGAGGAAAGGTTTTTTATGCCGGGGCCGGAACAAGCGGCAGGCTTGGCGTAATGGATGCTTCGGAGGTCAGGCCCACGTTCGGCTCTGATGTGTTTGGCGCCATAATCGCTGGCGGTCCAGAGGCCATGGCAAAGGCCGTGGAGGGGGCAGAGGACGATCGGGCGTCCGCCAGGGACATCGCCCGTGCCGTCATAGGAGAATCGGATGTCGCCATAGGCGTCAGCGCAAGCGGCACTACGCCCTTCGTTCTGGCTTTTTTGAAAGAGGCGAAAGAAAAGGGCGCCGCGGTCTGGCTAATATCCTCCAATGAGGTCGAATACGGATTTATGGACGGGGTAGTAAAACTGCTTACCGGACCGGAACTGATAGCGGGGTCTACAAGGCTGAAGGCCGCAACGGCACAAAAGCTTTGCCTTAATATGATCTCCACCGCCGTAATGGTGCAACTGGGAAAGGTTTACGACGGGTTCATGGTAGATGTCGTCCCTGGAAACAAAAAACTCGTTGAAAGGGCGAAAAGGATCATTTCCTCCTGCGCCGGATGCGATGAGCGGGAAGCTGGCCGTTATCTTGAGATGTCGGGGATGAACCCGAAAACCGCCATTGTCATGTTCGCAAAAAAAGTATCCAGGGAAGAGGCCGAAAAGCTCCTGTTTGAAAACGGTGGAAGACTTCGCGGTATTATCGGCTGAAAAAAGGGCAGGATAAAAGAGGATGGGGAATATTAAAAGCTGCGGGCCCGTTTGATCGCATCCGCAACGCGAGCGGCTCTGGCAGCTTCCTTGACGTCGTGGACCCTCACGATATCCGCGCCGTTCAGGATCGCGGCGGACAGGGCGGCAAGCGTTCCTTCCAACCTTTCTCCAACCGGCAGCCCGCCGCTGACATTACCGATAAAAGCCTTTCTTGAAGGCCCTACCAGGATGGGGAGTTCCAGGCCGGTGAAAATATCCAGATTTTTCAGTATTTCAAGGTTTTGCGGCGTGGTCTTTCCGAACCCTATGCCGGGGTCGATCATTATTTTGTCCCTTTCCACCCCCGCCTCGATGGCTATACGGACGGACCCCCTGAGATAATCCAGTATTTCCGGTATCAGGGCCTCGTAAACCGGGTTTTTCTGCATGTCTTTTGGTGTGCCTTTTATGTGCATCAGGACCACAGGGGCCTTGTAGCTTGCGGCCAGTCCAGGCATTGCGCTGTCGAACCTCATGCCGCTTATATCGTTTATGATATCGGCTCCGGCATCGAGGGCTGCCCTGGCCACCGCGGATCTGTAAGTATCGATGGAGACCGGAACGGAAGATCTTTTTCTGAGGGCCCTGATCACCGGCGCCGTGCGGCCGATTTCCATTTCCTCGTTTACGGGAAGAGAGCCCGGTCTCGTGGATTCTCCGCCTATATCGATAATGTCCGCGCCAAGCGAGGCCATTTCAAGGGCATGTTCCACGGCTGCTCCGGGGTCCATGTGCAGTCCGCCGTCGCTGAATGAATCCGGGGTTACGTTTAGTATGCCCATAATGAAGGTGCGCTTGGAAAAATCAAAGATGTGCCCGCCTGCCTGGAGTTTCAATTTAATCAGTTATTGAATGAAGCTGTTTCAGGTGGTAAGAAATCTCCGGGTCACTGTGGACAAAAAAGTAAAAGTCCGGTTTTTTATGCGGTCTGTATGCCCGGGCTGTTATAATCCTTTATCAGGCTCTCTATCTCGTCGTTGTCCATCGTTTCCCGCTCCAGGAGTTTTGCAGTGAACTTCTCCAGAAGGCCCCTGTTTTCAAGCAGCATTTTTTTGGCGTCCTGATATGCATCCATCACGAACTGTTTGACTTCGGAGTCTATTTCTTCCGCGGTTTTTTCGCTGTAGTCCTTGTGTTTCGCTATCTCTCTGCCCAGGAATATCTGTTCGTCTTTTTTGCCGAACGTGAGCGGGCCCAGCTTGTCGCTCATCCCCCATTCGGTGACCATCTTGTGGGCCAGCTCTGTCGCCTTCTCGATATCGTTGCCCGCCCCGGTAGTCATGTGGTTCAGGGCTATCTCCTCGGCGGCCCTTCCTCCCATGAGCACCCTCAGGGTCTTGAACAAAAACTCCTTGGAATAAGTGTACCTGTCGTCTATGGGGAGCTGCTGCGTCACCCCCAGGGCACGGCCGCGGGGTATTATGCTTACTTTATGGACGGGATCAGTGCCAGGGGTAAGCTTTGCGACAAGGGTATGGCCCACCTCGTGATAGGCGGTGTTCTTCTTTTCCTCATCGTTTATTATCATGCTTTTTCTCTCAACGCCCATCATGAGCTTGTCTTTTGCCATCTCGAAATCGGTGGTCTCAACGGCGGCCTTGTTCTTTCTTGCCGCAATGAGCGCCGCCTCGTTCACGAGATTGGCAAGATCCGCTCCAGAGAAACCGGGTGTGCCGCGGGCCAGCTTTTCAAGCTGAACATTGCCGTCAAGCGGGATGTTCTTTGTATGCACCTTCAGTATCATTTCCCTGCCCTTGACGTCCGGCAGAGGGACAACGACCTGCCTGTCAAACCTCCCCGGCCTGAGCAGGGCCGGGTCCAGGACGTCCGGCCGGTTCGTGGCCGCGATGATGATTATCCCCTCTTTTCCTTCAAAGCCGTCCATCTCAACGAGCAACTGGTTCAGGGTCTGTTCCCGTTCGTCATGCCCGCCGCCCAATCCCGCGCCCCTTAATCTTCCCACGGCGTCGATCTCGTCTATAAAAATGATGCAGGGAGCATTTTTCTTGGCCTGGTCGAAGAGGTCCCTGACGCGGGAGGCCCCGACACCCACGAACATCTCCACAAAATCCGAACCGGAGATGCTGAAAAAAGGCACGCCAGCCTCGCCGGCTATCGCCTTTGCAAGCAGGGTCTTGCCTGTGCCCGGCGAACCCACAAGGAGCACGCCTTTCGGTATCCTGCCGCCCAGTTTTGAGAACTTGCCCGGGTCCTTCAAGAAATCGATTATCTCCGAAACCTCATCTTTTGCCTCCTCTACGCCGGCAACGTCAGCAAAAGTGAGCTTTACTGCCTTGTCCGACATGAGTTTTACCCTTGCCTTGCCAAAGGAAAGCGCCTTGTTGCCGCCTGTCTGCATCTGGCGCATGAAGAAAACCCATATGACCACCAGGAGCAATATCGGGCCGAAGGAGAACAGGAAATTCATGTACCAGGGACTTTCATCCGGCGGCTTGGCCGCTATCGTTACGTTCTTCGATTCGAGGACGTCAACCAGCTTCCCGTACTGCGGAGGGGCGTATGTTTTAAATTCCTTGCCGTCCTTGAGTTTTCCGGTTATGCTGTTTTGCTTGATCAGCACAGACGTTACGCCGCCTGTCTGCACCTTTTGCATGAAATCCGAGAAAACGATGTTTTCGGTCGTCTCTTTCGGGGTGTTAAGGAGATTGAACAGAAGTATCATGAGGACTCCTATGAGGAGCCACACGAACAGACCTTTTGCTAGATTCAACTTAATGGTTTAACCTCCAAAATCTATTTTAACATACGAGGCAAATTTAACACATGAGGCAAAATCTGCTCCCTGTTTTTTTTCTTTTTCTTTTTCTTCTCAATGGCCTTCAAGCAAGCTCTTCTGTATTTTTATGATGTCTTTTATTCCGTTTTCAGCCAGCTTAAGGAGCTCGGCCAGCTTCTCCCTGCTGAACGGGGCGCCTTCGGCCGTGCCCTGCACCTCGACAAAGTTGCCGTTTCCGGTCATGACCACGTTCATGTCCACCTCCGCGCCTGAGTCTTCGGCGTAACAGAGGTCAAGCCTCGGTTCTCCGTTTATGATCCCAACGCTCACCGCCGCAAGGTAGTCATTTATGGGCATCCTGGCAATGACCCCGTTTTTTACGGCCCGGGACAAGGCGTCCCAAAGGCTTATGAACGCGCCTGTAATGGCCGCCGTCCTGGTGCCTCCGTCGGCCTGGATCACGTCGCAGTCCACCCAGACGGTGCGTTCCCCAAGTGCCTCCAGGTTGACCACGGAGCGAAGGCTTCTGCCTATAAGGCGCTGTATCTCATGGGTCCTGCCGCTTACCCTTCCTGACGACGCCTCCCGTGTGGTCCTTGTATGGGTGGCCCGGGGAAGAAGCGAGTATTCCGCCGTCACCCAGCCTTTTTTCTGGTCCTTTAAAAAGGGCGGCTGTTTATTCTCTATGCTGGCCGTGCAAATTACCCTGGTGCCCCCCATTTCGATGAAGACGGAACCTTCGGCCGTTTTAATGAAATCCCTGGTCAACTTGATGCATCTGAACTCGTCATTTTTTCTGCCATCCGGCCTCATTCCAAACCTCCATTAATTTGACTTCCTTTATTATTGCATCTCCATCCGGCCCGCACCCGGGATCGTGAGGACCCTGGATATCACTTCCCGGAAGAAATCTGCCGCCAAGCATCCTGAACCGGTCGGGTGCGTCCGTTACGTAAAAATCCCTCGCGGGAGGAAGGGAAGCGTCCCTGAAAAGGGCCTTTTCCCCAAGCACCCTTCTGATCTCTTTTGCGGTCTCTTTCGCGGAATCGATCAGGGTTACGCCTTTGCCCATTACGGCGGCGATGGTCTTTTTCAAAAGGGGATAATGGGTGCAGCCCAGGAGGACCGTGTCTATCCCGTTTTCGGCAAAGCCGGAAAGATAATTTTCAGCCGTAAGTATGGCCACCTCGTTGTCCACCCATCCCTCCTCGACAAGGGGCACAAACAGAGGACATGGCCTGGAGAAGACCTTTACTCCGGGGGAGAGGGTTTCAAGCACCCTGGCGTACGCCCCGCTCTTTATGGTGGTCTCTGTCCCTATGACCCCGATCCTTCCGTTTACAGACGCCTTGAGCGCCGCTCTTGCCCCGGGCTCGATCACTCCTATCACCGGCACCGGCGCCGCTTGCCTCAGGGCCTCCAGGCTGATCGCGCTTGCGGTATTGCATGCGATCACCAGCATCTTGATGCCCTTGGAAAGGAGAAACCCCATATTTTCGAAGCTGTACCTTGTGACTACCTCTGGCGATCTTATGCCATATGGCACCCGGGCCGTGTCCCCCAGGTAGATAGTGCTTTCTCCAGGCAGCTCCAGGATTATCTCCCTAAGGACCGTAAGCCCCCCCAGACCTGAATCGAATACGCCTATGGGCGCGCTATTTACCGAGTGTTCCATTGGCAACCCCTGTGGTTTGAGGAGAATTCGATATCCCCATCGCCCCCGGTGAATTTGTGGCCCCCGCCTGCGGGGTGTTTATTATCAGCTCCTGTCCCAGGGGAACGTTTGCGAGCATATGGCCCCCGACGGTTTCGATCTCTTTGCCCTCGATAAGCAGACGCACGTCCTTTATCCCGCTGACGTTTGAAAGAATGCTCTCGTAAAGCCCCCGCAGAAGCAGGTACTCGGTAAGCGCGTCGCCCTGGAAATTCCTGCGGAAGGCATCGGACAGGTCGATGAAAAGGACCCCGTCCGAGCTGAAATATGTCCCCAGTAGGTTCACGTCCGGAGGGATGGCCGGATCAAGCATTCCCGCGGGTCCCCTCAGATATGCCTGGACGGTGGCGCGCGCGGCGTCTTCCCGGGTCAATATCATCGGGGTAATCACCCTTTCTTCCATCTGCAGATAGCCGTTCACAGGATAATATATTTTCAAAACCGTGCTGCCCTGTACTTCCTGCTCCACCTGGGCAGCTGTGGGTTTCTGTGTCTGCTGCTTCGTGCCTTGGGAAAGATAGAGATACCCTGCTGTCAATCCGCCGGCAAAAAGAAGGAGCAGCGCCGCTGTTAAAATGACCTTGCGTCCGTGCTTAGCGTTTTGCATTAAAGACCATTACCGCATTTGCCACAACCTGGGCAATGCGCCCGGCAGTGTTCGTGTCCCTGTAATTGAAATATGCGGGGCCCGGGCATTCAAGCATTACCGCGGGAGCCCCGATCCGGTCGAGAAGCGGAAGGGGTATTTCCATATAGGATACGTTTACGCCGGGAAACGCCTGCCTTATCGACTGCTCAAGCGCTTGAGCGAAGCCCCTGCTTTTTTCTATATAGGGCCGTTGTCTGTTGGAGTAGAGGTAAAACTGCTTTAAATCGTCCTGGCCCTGGGGTACGCTGGTCACATAAATATTAAAGGCCCCGGTAGAAGACAGGTGTATGCTCAGGAAAAGGTCCGGGGATTTGGCCTGGACGGCCCTGGCCCTTTGGGATAGGTCCATATACCGGTCTATTGGTCTTACGGCAAACGCCCCCGTTCCACCGGCCCTGAGGGTGGAGATTATCGCCCTGGCGATCTCAAGGTCTGCGTCTTTTTCCTTTATCTGCTGGCCGCTCCGGGTGTTGTAGACTATTCCGTCATCGTATCCCCCATGGCCGGCGTCGACGGCCACAATCTCCCCCGGCGATGACCCCGCGCTCCTGGAGGTTTGCACCCATATGGTCATAAAGGCCATGCAGACAATGAAGGCGGAAAGGATTTTATTTGTTACTTTTACTCTGGGCCGCACCGTTAAAGATGTCCTTTTCCTTTATTTTTCTTCCCTGCAGGAACGCCTGGGCTGACATCGGGTTTTTCCCCTCCGGCTGTATGGTAACAAGCGATAGCAGTCCCTCAGCCGTGCCTGCGAGCAGTTCTCCCCGCGCCTTTGCCACCTCTCCCGGAGCTGCGCTGCCGCTTCTGGTTTCCGCTTTCAATATCTTTATCCTTTCGCCGTCCAGGAAAAAAAAGGCGCCGGGCCACGGGTTCATCCCCCTAACAAAATTAAAAAGCTCTCCGGCGGTTTGCCCCCAATTGATCAGCCCTTCTTCTTTTCTGAGGGGCGGCGCATAGGTTGCCTCTCCCTCCTGGGGACGGGGTTTTACTGTTCCTTCCCTCATTCCTTTCAGTGTTTTTAAAAGCAGCGCGGCCCCTATTTCAGCCAGCCGTTCAGAAAGGGACGCGGCATCGTCATCGCTTCGGATAGCGGTTTTTTCCACAAGAAGGATGTCACCCGTATCAAGCCCCTTATCCATACGCATCGTGGTGACCCCTGTTTCTTTTAACCCGCTTATTATTGCCCTGGCGATGGGAGAGGCGCCCCTCAGCTGGGGTAAAACCGATGCGTGCACGTTCACCGGAGCGATCCTGGGTATGGAGAGTACCTCTTCAGTGAGTATCTTGCCGTAAGCCGCCACCACGAGGAACTCGGGCGAGTAACTTTTGATTTCCTCCACGAACTCCCTGCCCTTAAGGGAAGTTGGCTGGAGGACGCGAAGCCCATACCTTAGAGCGGTTTCCTGGACGGGCGGCGCTTTCGGGCTTTTTTTATTTTTCCCCCTGCCGGAAAGCGCATCTTTGCGTGTAACTACCGCCGCGATCTCCTCTCCTGATCCATGCAGGGCTTCCAAGGACGAGACGGCAAACATGGGGGTGCCAAAAAAAACGATGGACATGATCTTTTTACTCTGCGCGGCCCTTCTTGAAAATGCGTTTTTTATAAAGGCTTCTTTTAAGCGGGCTTGCCTTATCGAGGATAAGTTTGCCGTACAGGTGGTCTATCTCATGCTGCAGCGCTATCGCCAGGAGCCCGCTGGCCTCTATTTCCATCGGCTTGCCTTCCCGGTCGAACCCTTTCACAAAGACCTTGCTGGCCCGTTCGACCAACGACTTGAAATCGGGAAGGCTCAGGCATCCCTCCTCCTCTTCCGAGATCCCTTCAGCGGCAATAATGACTGGATTGACGAGTGTGATGAGCGGATGTTTCTTTTCTTCCCTGGAATTAACATCTATCACCAGGAGGTTTTGGGATATCCCCACCTGCGGGGCGGCAAGACCCACGCCGGGCGCCGCGTACATGGTCTCAACCATGTCGTCTATCAGGCGTTGAAGGTCGCCCGTTATATTGGACACATCCTTCGCTTTTTCTCTCAGTACCCGGTCCGGGTAAGTCCTGATCCTTAAAAGACCCATTTGATTATTATATTATTTTTTTAAAAATTGAGTTTCCATGCGGCGCGCTATCCATTCAATTCTTCCCTGTTGTCTTTTTAAGGAACAGGTACTTGGGACGGCGGTCGAGTAGTGCCCCGACGCCTTCCGCGCCGCCCGGCCCCCGGAAATAGCGGCCAAGCCTCTTGTCGAAGCTGATTATCTCTTCCTGGTAATCGGCTTCGGATGCATTCTGGGCGGCGTCATAGTCCTCGTTATAAAGCAAGGTCAGCGCGTCATTGAACGCCTCGCCCAGCAGCCGTCCGGTCTCATCATACGCATAGACGGCGCCGCATTCGCACCGCCCCCCCGTGATCTCGCCGAAGCGCAGCTGCATTGCATGAGGCTCTTCAGGGACCCTTCCGCAAAATGGGCAGGTGAGCACCCGGTGACGGTCGAACCCGGCGTATCTCATCTTGCTGAATATGCCTCCTCATCACGTCCTGTACTCTGCATTTATCCTCACATATTCATCGGTGAGATCGCAGGTCAGCACTTTTTCGCTCCAGACGCCAAGGTTCAGATCAACCACCAGGCTTATCTCTTTGCTGGCCTTAAGGAGCCTGCCGGCCTCGGCGTCCTTCCCTTTGGACTTGCCCCCGCCAACGATCTTGATCTTTCCCATGTAAATATCGACTTTTTCCTCTTCTATGCTTATCCCGGAGCGACCAAGGGCCGCCATGATCCTGCCCCAGTTTGCATCGTTTCCGAAAAAGGCGGTTTTAACCAAAGGTGAATCGGCTATGGTGAAGGCGCCTGAAAGGGCGTCTTTTTTTGTTTTGGCCCCTTTTACATGCACCTCTATCAATTTGGTGGCCCCTTCTCCGTCCCTGGCGACCATGCGGGCCAGCTCTGTTGTTATGTCATCCAGCGCGCGGCTGAACTGGGCGTATCCCCCGGAAGATATCTTGACCGGCGGGTTCCCGGCAAGGCCGTTTGCCATTAGCAAAACCGTGTCAGATGTAGAGGTGTCCCCGTCCACCGTTATACGGTTGAACGATTTATCAACCGAATCTCTGAGCGCCCTGTTCAACGCGGCTTTGCCGATCCCGATGTCCGTAATTATGAAGCAGAGCATCGTTGCCATATTGGGGTGTATCATCCCCGAACCCTTTGCCACCGCCGCGATCCGGACTTCCCTTCCATCCAGTTTGAAGCTCCTGGCCGCGTATTTGGGGAATGTATCGGTCGTCATCATGGCGCGGGCAACATCCTCGAATCCCGAAACCAGCGCCCCTGAGCCCTTAGCCATGGCGGCAAGCACCGGCTTTATCCTCTCCATCGGCATTGGCGTTCCTATGACGCCTGTTGAGGCCACATAAACCGTCTCCTCATCGATTCCCAGCCCAAGCGCGGCGATGCGGGCCATCTCCCTGGCGTCCCTTATCCCCTTCTGGCCGTTGCAGACGTTCGCGTTGCCGCTGTTTACGACAATCGCCCCCGCCCTGCCTTTTTTTATGCGTTCGATGTCCAGCTTTACAGGCGCGCCCTTTATCCTGTTTGTGGTGAAGACCCCGGCAATAGCCGCTTCCTTTTCACTGAATATCACTGCCATGTCGGGCCTGCCGGGCTTTTTTATGGCCGCCTCCGCTACGCCGAAACTGAAACCCTTTGGAATCTTCATCTCGGGAATAAACCTTTCAGATAAATTTTTTTATTTTTATTATTGTGCCCTATAAATCCGGTCAATTATATATTATTTCAAAAAATGAATTTTTTCCCCGGTTTTTTCTGAAACCGGCCGTAACGGATGTATGTTATTTCATGCAGGGCCGTCGAGGCTTGCATTTGAACCGAATTCGGGGGAGAGCGGCCAAAGATTCAAGGCCAGGAAATGTTAAAATGGAAGGCTTTCCGCTTTACAAATAAAGTCTCTTTCAGCTAAATTTTTATTTGATTTAAAAAAGCTTCTTTAAAAAAAATCTCTTTACGGAGAGTCAGAAATGATAAAGCTCAGACGAGTCTCTTTTTTTGTTTTTTCTGTTTTTTTAGAGGTGGCGGTCCTGGCGTTTTTTTCTTTCTGCCTGTTGCCAGCCGGGGGTAGGGAGGCATTTGCAGCCGGGGCGTCCGGCTGTGTCACCGGGCAGTGCCACAGTGGGATAAACAAGGACAAATTTGTTCATGGCCCGGTGGCCATCGGCGCTTGCCTATTCTGCCACCGCAAGACAGGAACGCACAAATTCAAGCCGGTCCCGGAGAACATTTCCGGTTTGTGTTATCAATGCCATGACAGGACGGAAATGGTAAAAACCCACCCGCCCGTGAAGGCCACAAAATGCACAGTGTGCCATAGTCCCCACCATTCGCGGTATAAATATATGTTGCGGTCCAGAGGGGGCCAGTGACGGGTTTTTAATGGGGGATCATTGCATCGGGACCTGATCAAATCAAATCAAATAAAAAGTATGGAGAAGGCCAGCCTGTTAAAAAAACTTTTATTTTTAGGGGAAAGCGGCGAGAGTGGAGAGGGCGGTGTCTTCCGGGAATCCCATCATCAGGTTCATGTTGTGCACTGCCTGGCCGGCCGCGCCTTTCACCAGGTTATCTATGGCCGTAATCACAATAAGCGTTCCGGTCCGCGCATCGAATTTAAGCCCTATGTCGCAGCGGTTCGTGCCCTTGACCGCGCTTATATTGGGCAGCTCGTCATGGCCCAGCACCCGCACAAAGGGTTCTCCCCGGTACGCCTTCTCATAGATAGAGATCACGCTTTCCGTGGCCAGCTTTTTCGTGGTTTTCAGGTAGATGGTTGTCAATATCCCCCTGTTTACAGGAAGCAGGTGAGGGGTGAAATTGATGGTCACCTCTTTTTTTGCAATTAAAGAAAGTTCCTGCTCGATTTCCGGGGTATGCCTGTGCACCCCCACTGAATATGCCTTGAAGCCCTCATTTACCTCGCAGAACGAGAACCTTGTATCGGACTGCCTTCCGGCTCCGGAGGTGCCGGATTTGGAATCCACGATTATGCCATCGGGACTTGCAAGTCCGCTTTTGAGAGCGGGATAGATACCCAGGATGGCCCCGGTAGGATAGCAGCCGGGGTTTGCCACGAGGCTTGTCATTTTAATCTTTGTCCTGTGGAGTTCCGGAAGGCCGTAGACGGCCTTTTTAAGCACGTCCCCGTGCTCGTGAGGAGTATTGTACCACTGCTCGTAGACTAAACGGTCCCTGATCCTGAAATCAGCGGACAGGTCCACCACTTTCCTGCCTTCCCTGTGCAGCAGGGCGACCGCAGGCTGGGACGCTTTGTGGGGGAGGGCCATGAAAAAGAAATCGGCTTTTTCAAGCAGAGCTGCCGGCTCAAGCGGCTCGAAGAGGATGTCTCCGTATTTGCTTAAATGCGGGAATATCTCAACCGGGCTTCTGCCAGCCGATTTTTCGGAGGTCACCGAGACAACGCGGACGCCGTGGTGTCCCGATAGTATTCTCAAAAGCTCGGCGCCAGCGTAACCGCTGGCGCCGCAGATAGCTACCTTTAACATGACTTTACTTCTCTTTTTATCTCTTGGAGAACTGGAATCTCTTTCTTGCGGCCTTCTGGCCGTATTTCTTTCTTTCCTTGAGCCTGGGGTCCCTGGTGAGGAAGCCTTCCTTTTTGAGCTTCGGCCTCAGGTCGTTGTCCAGAGCTGTGAGGGCCCTGGATATGCCGTGCCTCAACGCTCCGGCCTGTCCGCTCATCCCTCCGCCCTCAACGTTGGCGGTAATGTCATATTTCCCGGTGAGTCCGCACAGTTCGATTGGCTGCCTGATCATCATCCGGAGGGTTTCTCTCGGGAAATAATCATCTACCGGTTTTTTGTTGACGATGATCTGTCCTGTCCCGGGAACCAGGTTGACCCGCGCAATCGAAGTCTTTCTTCTGCCTGTCGTCTTGTATGAGATCTCCGCCATTCTATATATCTCCTCGGTTAGTTTGCTTTTTACTGGATGGAAAGCGTCTCCGGCTGCTGTGCCGAATGAGGGTGCTCAGGACCGCTGTACACCTTGAGTTTTTTGATCATCTGGCGTCCGAGCCTGTTTTTTGGCAACATGCCGTGAACCGCGTTCACGAGCACCTGTTCCGGCCTCCTCGAAAGCAGACTTTTGGCCGTTTCAGCCCTGAGTCCTCCGGGGTAGTTTGAATGCCTGTAGTAAACCTTCTGGTCAAGTTTCTTGCCGGTAAGCCTCACTTTTTCCGCATTAACGACCACCACGAAATCTCCGGTGTCCACATGCGGGGTAAATATTGCCTTGTGCTTGCCCCTTAAGTATACTGCTATGCGGGTGGCCAGTCTGCCAAGCACCAGATCTCTGGCGTCAACAACATACCACTTCCGCTCGACTTCGTTCTTTTTTGCAAACTGGGTCTTCATCCTTCACCTTCCTAGCCTCTCTGGATTCATGAATTTTATAAGATAATCGAAAAACTGTCCAGATGTCAATCTTTTTGATAAGGCTTTTTGATAAGGCTCTGTGTCTTCTTTAACTACCCGAAGAGGCGGGAAAAGAACCCCTTTTTCTTTTTTCCCGCTGATATCTTTACCGTTTCCTCGTGGAGCTGCTTCAGATGGGAAAGAGATTCTTCCTGCATGTGCTTTAGTTCCGTTAAGCCTGAAACGATGGTCTGGGATATCCCGGTCATTTCTTTTCCCTTTGCCGTCCGGTCTGCCTGAAGAGACTCGATGGAAGGGGAGACGGCGCGCAGGACTGCCGCGGGCAGCCTGGAAAGGAGGTCCCTTATCTCCATTATCTGTTTTTCTGTTTTGGGCGGCAAAAGCATATGTGCAGGCCCGGCATTACCAGATATTTTCTGCTCCGGAAGCGGATTTTGAGCAGTTTGCTCTGATTGCTCTTTTTGATTTTTTTGAACCATCTCCAGGAGGGCCCCGGCCTGCTCCCTGGAAGACTTTAACTCATTGCCCATGGTTTCGGTCTTAAGGGTCAGACCATCGAGGGCCTTTTGTATCTCCTCCATCCGGGCCATTAAAACATTGAGCCCGTTCGTGTATCTCTCATGGCCGGAGGCATCTTCTGCCGTTTCGCGCCCCCCGATCTCCCCGGGCCCGGTCTCGTCAAAGAAAAGTCTTTCAGCGCGCGTATTGATCAGGGTGGGCTGCAGGGATTCCAGATCGAAGGGCTGCCCCGCCTGAAATCCTCTGGCTGCGGATTCATCTTCTTCCCCGGTCTCCGGGGCGCCAGGCTCTGTCTCTTCGCCGGTCATTTCAGGCCCGGTTTTTTCCTCTTCTTCCTGGGGGCTCTTTCCGTCTCCCGCGCCATTTTTTTTCTCAAGGTCCCTTATGAGGATTTCAGTTATCCCCTTGAAGGTCTCCTCCACTCCGTCTCCCTTTACGGCAGAGGCAAGGAAAACGGTGTATCCCTTTGTGTTCAGGTCGCCGTTTAGTTCATCCACGGACATTGAAGTTCTTAAGTCTCGCTTGTTGTATTGAAGGACGATGGGGATGCCGCCCGGATCGATGCCGTTGGATCTGAGGTTTTCAATCATGCCCTGAAAACTCTCTTTGTTGTACTGTCTCATCTCCCGCTGGGAATCCGCCACGAACACAACGCCGTCCGCTCCCTTGAGTACGAGCTTCCTGGTGGAGTTGTAGCGTATCTGCCCCGGCACCGTATAGAGCTGGAATTTGACGCTGAAATCATTTATTTTGCCTGCGTCCACCGGCAGGAAATCGAAAAACAGCGTCCTGTCCGTTTCGGTCGCCAGGGACAGGAGTTTACCCTTGTTTTCGGGGTTCAGCGTGGCGTGCAGATGCTGGATGTTGGTGGTCTTTCCGCTTAATCCTGGACCATAGTAGACTACCTTGAGAGTGAGTTCCTTTGAGGCGTAGTTAAACAGCGCCATTTCCGATTATAGCATAGACGCCGTTCCTGGTACGCCGTTTTACCTTGTACATGGATTCATCGGCAAGACGTATCAGCTCCTCCTGGGAATGGGCGCTTTCCGGATAGGAGGCCACACCGAAACTGGCTGTGAGCTTCAGGTTATAGCCTTCCTTTTTTAAAAATACGTGCTGTTCCACTGTTTGTCTGATCCTCTCGGCGGTCTTGGCTGCCTTTTGCGGAGGGGTCTGGGGCAGGATTATGACGAATTCATCCCCACCGTATCTGGTGACGATATCAAGCTCTCTCAGGTGCTTGATAAGGAGTTGCCCCATCTCCACCAGCAATCTGCTTCCAACAAGGTGCCCGAAATTGTCGTTTACCGACTTGAAATGGTCTATGTCCATGAATATGAGGCTTACGGACGTATTGTAGCGGTTGCTCCTGAGGACCTCCGTTCCGATGGTCCTCATCATATAACGGGTATTGAAGAGTTTCGTAAGGTCGTCAGTGACCACAAGTTCCTGCATTTTTTCATACAGGATGGATCTCTCGATGATTATTGCGGCATAATCGGTAAACCGCGCCATGTAAAGCAGATCCTGGCGGGTAAACTCATCGCCTGACTTCCTGTTTATGAGCTCAAGCACGCCAAGTATCTTCCCCTTGCTTCTGACGGGCACGCATATCGCGGTTTTTATCTTGTGGCGAAGGTCCCTTTCCATCTTCATCAGGAGGCCGGTTTCCCTGTACATGTTCTTTATAAGCAGGGGCTTGCCGTCCCTGGCCACCTTTGAGGCGATGGAGTCTCCTGATACCGCGGACTTGCCGGCATCTTTTTTCCAGATGTAGCCTTCCGTTTTTTCCACTTGCAGCCCCCCTGTCTCTTCGTCAATGAGGTAAAGGGTGCAGTTTTCCGCTTCTGTTTTTTCCTTTATTTTTTTTATCAGAAGCGTAAGGACGTCGGACCTCTCGGAGGAGGACGTGAGGACGTGGCTCAAGTCTTCGAAGAATTTCAGTTCATCTCTTAACGCGCTGTTATCTTTTTTAAGGGCTGCAGCCTCGTCGTGGAGCTTTTTTTCCTCTCCTAAACGCTCCAGTATGCGGCCCAGGAACTCACCGCCCGTGAGCCTGGCGTTTACCTGGTAAGTCAGTTTTTTTTTCCTTGAGAAAGACGGCCCCTTGTCTGAAACGAACAGCTTGGGCGTCCCTTCGGACAGGGAGATAAGCTTTTTTATCGGCTCCTGCCTGGACAGGCTGTACCCGCCGTTTATGACTATGAACGATGCGCGCGAGATGGATGGAACTGCCTTTGCCGGGTCCCGGAACCGGGTGATCCTGTAACCTAAGGCCGGCAAAGCGTCCGAAAGGGGAGGCAAGGCATCCCCTATCAGAAAGATTCTATGCATTGACCCCGCAGCACTTTTTGTATTTTTTGCCGCTTCCGCAAGGGCAGGGATCATTTCTCCCTGTCTTCTTCTCTTTCCTCACGGTAGTGTGCTCGGAGGACTCCCCGCGGTTGTAAATCAGCTTTTGCTTTTTTTCAAGCCTGTGGGCCTCGTTTTCCGTCTGTATGCGGACCTTGAAGAGCCTGCTCAGGGTCTCCGTGTTTATCCGGTCCGTCATCTCGCCGAAGAGATCGAAACCTTCCTTCTTGTACTCTGTAAGCGGGTCTCTCTGCCCGTAGCCCCTGAGCCCAATGCCCTCTCTCAGGTGGTCCATCGCAAGCAGATGATCCTTCCACTGGGCATCGACTACCTGAAGGAGTATGACTTTTTCCAGGTATTCGATCATTTCCCTGCCCACTTCCTGTTCCCTGGCCTCATAGAAGCCGGTGAGCGCCGAAAGCAGTTCTTCCCTTATGGTCTCGACCGTACTTTCCGGCTTTGGGCCCGCGGAAACGGCGAACATCCCGTAGAATGCGTCTTTGAGCCCTTTTATGTCCCATTCGGTGGCATGCTTGTCTTCCGGGCAGTATACATCAAGCAGACTGTCCACGGCGTCTTCCATCATGGAACGGATACGGTCCCTCAGGTTTTCCCCTCCGGAGAGTATCTCCCGCCTGAACCCGTATATCTCCGTTCTCTGCCTGTTCATTACGTCATCGTAATCTATCAGGTGCTTTCTAATGTCAAAGTTGTGGGCTTCAACCCTTTTCTGGGCGTTTTCCACGGCCTTGGACACCATCCTGTTTTCTATCGGCACGTCTTCTTCCATGCCAAGCCTGTCCATGATGCCGTGCAGGCGGTCGGAGCCGAAGATCCTCATCAGGTCGTCTTCAAGGGAGAGATAAAAGCGCGACGCTCCCGGGTCCCCCTGCCTGCCGGAGCGGCCCCTGAGCTGGTTGTCTATCCTCCTGGACTCATGTCTTTCAGTGCCCATTATGAAAAGCCCGCCCGCCTCAAGGACTTTTTTCTTGTCCTCTTCGCACTGTTTAGCGGCCTTCTCTTTTATGGCCTGGTGTTCTTCAGGGGCGGGGTCCTTCTTGTCGTCCAGGAGTTCCTTGGCAAGCCCTTCAGGATTCCCCCCGAGTATTATGTCCGTGCCCCTGCCGGCCATGTTGGTGGCGATGGTGACCGCCCCGCTCCTGCCGGCCTGGGAAATTATCTCCGCTTCCCGTTCGTGGTACTTGGCGTTGAGCACGGAATGGGGGATGCCTTTTTTGCGGAGCATCTGGGAAAGGACCTCGGACTTTTCAATGGATATGGTGCCCACAAGGACGGGCTGTCCTTTTTTATGGACCCCCTCTATCTCTCCGGTTATGGCCCTGAATTTGGCGTTCTCGTTCTTGTATATTGAATCCTGGTAGTCTTTCCGCACCATGGGCCTGTGTGTAGGGATCACGGTTACGTCCAGGTTGTATATCTTGGCGAACTCTTCCGCCTCCGTGTCCGCGGTTCCTGTCATTCCGGAAAGCTTGTTGTACATCCGGAAATAGTTCTGGAAGGTTATTGTGGCAAGAGTCTGGTTCTCGTTCTCGATCTTGACGCCCTCCTTCGCCTCTATCGCCTGGTGCAGACCGTCGGACCATCTTCGGCCCGGCATAAGACGGCCTGTGAACTCATCAACTATAACAACTTCTCCGTCTTTAACTACGTAATCTACGTCACGTTTATACATATGGTGGGCCCTGAGGCCCTGCAGCACATGGTGCACTATCTCTATGTTGGACTGGTCATAGAGGTTTCCCAGGCCCAGCAGGCGCTCCGACTTGGAGTTCCCCTCGTCGGTAAGGACGACGCTTTTGTTTTTTTCCTCAAGCGTGAAATCAGTTTCCAGTTTAAGATTGGGGATAATGCGGTTTATCTTGTAATATTTGTCGGTTGATTCCTCCGAGGGGCCAGAGATGATCAGCGGCGTGCGCGCCTCGTCAATAAGTATGCTGTCCACCTCATCGACGATCGCATAATTGAGCTCTCTCTGGACGTACTGGGAGATATCATATTTCATGTTATCTCTAAGGTAATCGAATCCAAACTCGTTGTTGGTGCCGTAGGTGATCTCCGCCCCGTAGTTCTCCTGCCGCTGCTCATCCGAGAGGCCGTGCACTATTACGCCAACCCTCAGCCCAAGCATGTTATAGACGGGTTCCATCCACTGGGCGTCCCTGCGGGCCAGGTAATCGTTTACGGTGACCACGTGCACGCCCCTGCCGTCCAGCGCGTTCAGGTACACGGGCAATGTGGCCACAAGCGTCTTGCCCTCGCCGGTCTTCATCTCGGCTATTTTGCCTTTGTGCAAAACGATGCCGCCTATGAGCTGCACGTCGAAGTGCCTCATCCCGAGGGTCCGTTTTGCCGCTTCCCTCGTGACGGCGAACGCATCCGGTAGGATGTCGTCCAGCGTCTCGCCTGCCTCGATCCTTTTTTTGAACTCGCCGGTCTTGTCTCTGAGCGCCGGATCCGAAAGCCGGGAAATCTCCGGTTCGAGGGAATTTATCTTGTCCACAATGGGCAGATAAGATTTTATCTCCCTCTCATTCTGGGTGCCGAATATCTTCTTTATGACGTTTAGCATATAGTGTTTATAATAACATTAAATCGGAGCGGCAGTAACGTCTTTGGGCCGGCGGATAGGGGGCCGCTTCAGTTGCCGGTGAGCCGCTTTTTAAGGGCCGTGTGCCTGAGCGCTGTTTTGGCGTTTTTTACCGAAATGGCAAGGGCCTTGGGCTGGCCCAGGAGCATCATGAGCCGTTTTGCCCTGGTGACAGCGGTATAAATTAGGTTCCTTTGCAGCAGCATGAAATGCTCCGTTACCACCGGCATCAGGACAACCGGGTACTCGCTGCCCTGGCTCTTGTGCACCGAAGCCGCGTATGCAAGCTGAAGCTCCCCGGTCTCGGCCGGAGAATAAACCACATGCCTGCCGTAAAAATCCACGGTTATCGCGCCCTTTTTTATGTCCGTGATCCTTCCGGTGTCTCCATTATATATGTCCTTATCGTAATTGTTTTTTGTCTGCATTACCTTGTCGAGCACTCTGAATATGCCGCTTGCTCCCTGTATTCTGGCAATATCTTCGCCGGTCTTGTTGAGCGCACTCTGAAGCGTCCTGTTCAGATTTGAAACGCCCAGAACGCCTTTATGCATCGGGGAGAGCACCTGTATGTCCCTGAAAGGGTCAAGCCCCCGGGAAGGGAGTGTCTTGGTGCAGAGTTCCACTATCTTGTCCAGCACGGCCTGCGACTCTTCAATCTTCAAAAAATGAAAATCGCCTGCTCCTCCGTGGAAATAGGGCATCTCGCCGCTGTTTATCCTGTGGGCGTTCACCACTATCATGCTTTCCTTGGATTGTCTGAATATCTCATCGAGCCTTCCGGCCTGCACGACTCCCGAAGCTATCATGTCCCCCAGGATATTACCCGGCCCGACGGAGGGGAGCTGGTTTGAGTCGCCAACCAGTATGAGGCCGCATTTGGGCGGCAGCGCGGACAGCACGCGCGCCATGAGGGTCGTGTCTATCATGGAGCTTTCATCCAGGATCAGCACGTCCGCGTCTATGGGGTAGAGACTGTTTCTCCTGAACCCCTGCGCCGGAGTGTATTCCAAAAGGCGGTGTATGGTCTTTGCCTCTTCGTGCGAAAGTTCGGAGAGCCTTTTTGCCGCCCGCCCCGTGGGGGCCGCAAGCCGTACCTTTTTGCCCCAGCGCCTGTATATCTTCAGTATCGCTTTTACGATCGTCGTTTTGCCGACACCAGGCCCGCCGGTTATGATAAATGCCTTTTCGGCTGTTGCCCCCTTTACCGCCTCGATCTGTTTTTGTGAAAGCCCGAACGGAAGCTCTTTTTGCACCCAGGCCGCGGCCTCCCCGGCATCGGGCATCCCGGCGTGTCCGCGGGAATTGAGCAGTGTTTTAAGGCGCGACGCCACCTCCGTTTCGGCATCATGAAGCGTTTTCAGGTAAACCGCCGCCTTTTCTTCTTTTTCCCCGTCCGGACTGACGGTTTTATCGATGATTATCTTCCCTTTTTCCTTGAGTGCGGAGGCGGCCCTGGCCAGGTTTTCCCCTGAGATGGAGAGGGCTTTCCCGGCCTCGTCTATCAGGCGGTCCTGCGGATAATAGACATGTCCTTCCTCCGAGAGCCTTTCTAGCATATATAGGATGCCGGCCTCGGCGCGGAAGGGGGAGTCTTTGGATATGCCGGTCCTTGAGGCGATTGCGTCCGCCTTTATAAAGCCTATCCCGGTAACTTCCCCGGCCAGCCTGTAAGGGTTTTCCTTCAGTATCTCGATCCCCCGTGCGCCGTATTGTTTGTATATCTTCATGGCGTAGGGGGGGCTTATCTCGAATTCCTGGAAGGCTATCATCATCTCTTTTAATTCTTTCTGCTCTTTTAGAGAACTCTGGAGACCGGCTATCTTTTTTGCACCGATCCCCTCCACCTGGGAAAGCCTGGAGGGGTCTTCATCCAGGATCTTCATCGTCTCCGCGCCGAATTTCTGGACGATCTTTTTTGCCATGACCGGACCGATGCCCTTTACAAGACCGGAGGCAAGATACCGCTCTACTGCATGAGCGGAGTGCAGCGGGAGCACCTCGTAACCGGCGGCCTTGAGTTGTTTGCCGTATTTGGGATGCTCTTCCCATTTTCCCTCTATCCGCAGCATCTGGCCTGCGTGGACGTTTGCGAAATTGCCGGTCACAGTGACAACTTCACCAGGCCCCGACGGCAGAGCAAGGGTTAACCTGATCACGGCGTAATAGTTCTCCGCATTATAAAATACGACTCGTTCTACGCTTCCCCTTATTTCAACCTGCATTATATATAATATAGACAAGCGCGGAGATAATGGCGGGTCCTCATTCCGGATTTTAAGGAGGGCCACTTTGAAAATCAATTTTGCGCCCTGTTTTTTTTAATGGTTCTTTAAAAAAGGTTGACAAACTTTTGGCCTTCATGTAAGTTAATAAAGTTGCTCTTTGAAAAGACTAGACTAAAAAGTGCGTAGCACCCGATTAATTCGAAAGTTCAGTATGAGTTACAGATGAGAGTTTGATCCTGGCTCAGAACGAACGCTGGCGGCGTGCCTAACACATGCAAGTCGAACGCTGAGCACTCAGCCACTAAGCCCATTTGGATTGAGGAGTGGGTTGAGTGGCTGGGTGCTTGGAGTGGCGGACGGGTGAGTAACACGTAGGTGACCTACCCCGAGGCGGGGGGCAACCTGGGGAAACCTGGGCTAATACCCCGTAAGCCCGTGAGTATGGAAGCTCACGGGGAAAGCAGCAATGCGCCTTGGGATGGGCCTGCGGCCTATCAGGTAGTTGGTGAGGTAACGGCCCACCAAGCCTAAGACGGGTAGCCGGTCTGAGAGGATGGACGGCCACACTGGAACTGAGACACGGTCCAGACTCCTACGGGAGGCAGCAGTGGGGAATTTTGCGCAATGGGGGAAACCCTGACGCAGCGACGCCGCGT
>JAKBYX010000027.1 GCA_021840255.1 Nitrospirota bacterium
GCACACATAAAATTTTCAAAAAAAAAAAAAAAAAAAAAAAACTGAAAAATGACGGAGCAAAGAAGAGACCGATTTTGTATCATATCTGCATGCAGGAAGATTTTTTTAAAACGGTTGCAGACCATATGGACGCCGGCTTTCTTGAAAACATAATAGACATGATCAGGAGAGAAAGAGGACTGCTTGAGCTTATACCTGTTCTCATAAGCGATGAAAGGCAAAGGGTAAGAATAGGCGCAGTGGTGCTTGCCGAGACGTTCCTCGGGGAAAACAGGGGCGAGATAGAGGCGCTGCTGCCGTCCATTTCAGCGGCCCTTGAAAATGACAACCCGTCGGTGCGCGCCGATGCCATCTACCTGCTTTCGCTCATCGGGGGCATGGCCGTTCCATATTTGAAGCGGGCCGCTCTTGACGGCCATCAGGTTGTGCGCGAGGCGGCGGTGGAAGGCATCAGGGAGATCGAAGGCCATAATAATTAAAAAACGGTACTGGCGACTCCGTTACCATGATTTGTTATACTGGCGCCCTTGATCTCTACAGGTTTTTTGTTGCAAACAGGGACAGGTTTTCAGCTATGGTTCCCAAGGCAAGCACCTTGTCTGCCGCGCCGATTTTTATGGCTTCCCTGGGCATGCCGAAAACCACCGAGGTTTCCTCATCCTGGGCGATGGTGTACGCCCCCGCCTCTTTCATCTCAAGGAGCCCCCTGGCGCCGTCATCGCCCATCCCCGTCATAATGACCCCGGCGGCGTTCCGGCCCGCATAACGGGCGGCCGAGCGGAAGAGCACATCCACTGAAGGGCGATGGCGGCAAACCAGCGGGCCGTTTCTGATCTCCACGTAATAGCGCGCACCGCTCCTTTTAACCAGCATATGCCTGCCTCCTGGAGCGATCAGGGCCCGGCCTCTTAATATGGGGTCTCCGTCTTCCGCCTCTTTTACCTCCACGGCGCACAGACCATTCAGGCGCCTGGCAAAGGCCCCCGTAAAATGCTCCGGCATGTGCTGGACTATTGCCATGCCGGGGCAGTCCACAGGCATACCCTCAAGCAGCACCCTGAGCGCCTCCGTCCCCCCCGTTGAAGCGCCCACGGCCACCACCTTTTCCGTTGTCTTCACCATGGAAACTTTCACTGGTCTGCTCAAAATGGCGTCTGCCGTGAGTTTCGGCTCCGGCCTGTCAGGAGCCTTGTTGCCAAGACGCCGCAAATGCGCCAGCGAGGCCGCCTTTACAACATCTATAATATGTATTTTCGATTCCTCGAAGAACCGCCTGGCCCCGAGATACGGCTTCTGTATGATCTCCACCGCGCCGCATTCTATCGCCTTTAGCGCCGTCTCGGACCCCTCCCCGGCCAGGCTTGAGCATATGACGACCGGAATTGGATGCTGGCTCATTATCTTTTGCAGAAAGGTTATCCCGTCCATCCTTGGCATCTCAATATCCAGGGTCAGGACATCCGGGACTTCCTCTTTTATTTTTTCCGCCGCGATGAATGGGTCGGCTGCAGTCCCGATAACCGCAATTGCCGGGTCCGATGACAATATTTCGGTCAGCGTCTGCCTTACAACCGCAGAATCGTCAACTATCAGGACCTTGATTTTTTTGCCCATTTTCCCTTCATTCACGCCCGGGCGGCCAGCCTCAAAAAAAATAAAAAAATTTCTTTTTTTATTTTTTAAGTTTCCTGACAAGCACCCTGTTTGCGTGTATGTAATAGTAAAGTTTGCGGCCCGAACGGCCGCCGACATCCGACGCCCGAAGGCGCAGATTTTCCCTTTGAAGGGTGCTTAAGGCAATTCTCACGTTCTGCTCGCCTACCGGGGAAAACAGCATGTTCCCGGTTTTGTCCGGGAACATGTCCGCCCCTCCGAAGAGCTTCACTTCTATCTCATGACGGCGGATCTCAAGTTTTTCAAAGGCCTTTACCATCTGCACGATTGATGAGTCGACGAACTTGAAATCGTCTTCAGCCCCCGCCCTTTTGGGAAGAAGGGCATGGCAGATCGCCCCGATGCCAAGCCTCTCACTGAACATCGTGACCGATACGCAGGAGCCAAGGACTGTTATCACGCGGGCGGGGCCGGATGACATTATGAACTCTCCTGCCTTCAGGTAGATGTTTGGCATACCAACATCCATATCAGGTTTTCACTTTTTCCTGTAAACGGACGGACCAACCTTGGCAAGCGGCAGGCCAAGCCCATGAATGGCCTCCGAATGGCCCATGAACAGGTATCCGCCGGGCGCTAGCCTGCCGTAAATGCGGCGCAGGAGTCTCTGCTGGACATCCCTGTCAAAGTAAATGACTACATTCCTGCAAAAAACAATGTCCGCCGTCCCTATACAGCCGAGATCATCTTCGATAAGATTAATGGCCCCGAAACGGACCTTTTTCCGCAGTTCGGGCCCGATGCGCACCATTCTTTTCGTTCTGTCCTTGCTCCTTAAAAGGTATTTCTTTCTCATGTGCACTGGTATAGGCAGTACCTGTTCCTCCCTGTAGACCGCGTTTCTAGCCGCCAGAAGGACACCGTTTGAAATATCGGTTGCAAGAACAGTAAAAAAATCCAAATTCCCCGCAGCGGACCTGCTTCCATAATCACTTAAGACCATTGCTATGGTGTAAGGCTCCTCCCCGGTTGAACAGGCGGCGCTCCATACCGCCAGCCTGCGGCCCCTGCCGGCCTTCATCAATTCAGGCAGCGCAATGTCAGCAAGAAAATCAAAATGGCCGGGTTCCCTGAAAAATTCAGTCTTGTGGGTGGTGACGGCATCTATCAGGTGGCCGATCTCCGCCCCGGCGTCCTCGCCGTTGAACAAAAAATCGCAATACTCTCCAAAGTCTTTCACTCCAAGACGCCTGATCCTTTTTTGCAGGCGGGACTCAAAAAGGGTTTTTTTAGCGTCCGTTACCTTTATCCCCGTGCGTTCATTGATGAACTTGCCGAGTCTTGCAAAATCCATGGCTGAAAGCGAAGGCAACCGGAGGCCCTCACTCTTTGGAATTCCCATTATTCTTGTTTTACAGCCTCATGGTTTCTGATTATGGACCTTGCCGTTTTTAGCATCACGAATTTTTCCGATCAGTACCGCTCGAATTCGCCGTCGTCTGCTTCCGCGTGATCATTACCCAGGTCAAGGGCCACACCCGCGGGCTTTAAAACCTCTTTTGCCGAATGCCGGTTGACAGAGTGGAACCGAATTTCCTTGCTGCTGCGATGGTTTGGTTTAGCCATATTTTTTGGGAGGGAATTTCTGCTATTGACGGCCGGTTCGTGGCCAGCGCCCTCTATTTTGAAAAATGACATGGCGCTTTGCAAATGCTCCGCCTGGGAAGAAAGCTCCTCGGCAGTTGAAGCCATTTCCTCCGATGCCCCCGCGTTTTGCTGGATTACCTGATCCAGCTGCTGGATGGCCTGGTTTACCTGCTGGGCACCTGTGTTCTGCTCCTTGCTGGCCGCGCTTATTTCAAGGACAAGTTCCGACGTCTTCTGGATATCGGGAACCAGTTTGGCCAGCATCTGGCCCGCCTTCTCAGCAACCTCCACGCTCCCCCTTGAAAGGCCGCTGATCTCAGCTGCTGCCGTCTGGCTCCTCTCCGCAAGCTTCCGCACTTCCGAAGCCACTACGGCAAATCCTCTGCCGTGCTCCCCCGCCCTTGCCGCCTCGATGGCGGCGTTCAGGGCAAGCAGGTTCGTCTGTCTCGCTATCTCCTCTATTATGGATATCTTCTCCGATATCTCCTTCATGGCCTTTACGGTCCCGGAAACGGCCACACCGCTCTCCCTTGCGTCATCCGCCGCCTTTGTGGCAATGCTTCCGGTCTGCTGCGCGTTTTCAGCGTTCTGCATGATGGTGGAGGCCATCTCGTCCATCGAGGAAGAGGCCTCCTCGGCAGCCGCCGCCTGCTCAGTTGCCCCCTGAGAGAGCTGCTCTGCGCCAGAGCTTACCTGCTGGCTTCCGGCCGCGATGTTTTCCGCGGCAGACTTCACCTCGGAGACAACATCCTTCAGTGCTTCAACCGTCCGGTTTACAGCCTCGATCAGCTGACCGATCTCGTCATCCCGTTCAGTATTCAGGTTTAGAGTAAGGTCTCCATTACTCAACCTGTCCAGACTCTCCACTAACGTACGGACCTGTTTTTCCAGGTACTCCTTCTGCGCCTCCGCCTCAGTTTGAAGACTTTTTATCTCGGTTATATCTATTATGACTTCCATTCCCCCGTAAGGTTGGCCTTGTTCATCCAACAGAGGAGAGCATGCCGCCTTGACTGGGATCTTTGCGCCGTCTCTGCTTTCGGCAACGGTTTCACCGTGGATGATTTCCCCCGTACGCATGCAGTTTTTAAGTGTGCAGTTCGAGGTGCCACATAGAGGAGTCCTGCACAGCTGCCCGCAAGTCATCTTGCCGACCACCTCATCGCGGCTGTATCCCAGGGCGCGCAGGGCGGCATCGTTTACAGAGGTTATCTTCAGGTGCTTGTCAACGGTGAACATCGGGGCGGCAACAGAGGTAAGGATATTATCCAGTTCCCATTTGGCGCGGACGACATCGGTCTGGTCGATAATGACCTCACTGCCGCCGTAAGCCACACCTTTCTCGTCGAGCAAGGGAGAGCATGCCGCCTTGATGGGAATCCTTCTTCCGTCTCTGCTTTCAGCAACCGTTTCACCGTAAATGATTTTTCCGGTACGCATGCAGTTTTTAAGCGTGCAGTTCGAGGTACCGCAAAGAGGAGTCCTGGACAGTTGCCCGCAAGTCATCTTGCCAGCCACCTCATCGCGTGTGTATCCCATGACTTTGAGAGCTGCATCATTTATGTATGTGATAACCAGATTTGTATCCACAGTGTACATAGGGGCCGCAACTGAGGCAACTACCGCTTCGCACCGGCTGCTTCGGGCGCTGGCCTCTGCCACTTCTGCCTCAAGGTCTGCAATCTTTGCGCGCAATTTGGCATTTTCATCGAGCATTTCCTTTTTTAGGAATTCAAACATTTCTATGCCTTGTCCTTTCTTTCCCGCGATTCGGGCTTTCATAAACCTTGCTACCGGCCGGAATTGTTTACACCGGCGCTTTTGCATCACCCGGAAACATGGTTATCCTGCCATGGCTGAAAGCGAAGGCAACCGGATGCCCTCACTCTTTGGGTTCTTCATGCTTCTTTTCCCCTCTGTTTGCCTCAGGATTTCACAGTTTCCTTGCTGTCGCCGTTTGTGGGTGATCCCATGCCTGCACTGATGTCTGAAAGCTCTTCCTCGGAGAACACCCTGTCTACGTCCAGAATGATCAGGAACTTATCATCCCTCTTACCCATCCCTTTTATGAAATCCACCTTCAAACCCGTGCCTATCCTGGGAGCGGGCTCTATGTCCCCTGGCCCAAGCTCGATGACTTCCTGTACCGAATCGGCCAGGGCGCCCAGAAGGACGCTTTCGTCCCCCGCCTTTATCTCCACTATTATTATGCAGGTGTTGATGGTCCTCTCAGTTTTTGGCATGCCGAATTTCAGACGCATGTCCACGACCGGCACAACGCTTCCCCTCAGGTTTATGACACCCCGCATGAAATCCGGGGTGCGGGGCACCCTCGTAATTGACGTATAATCGAGGACTTCGCGCACCTGCGCGATGTCCAGGGCGAAGACCTCATCACCAAGCCTGAACGTTAAATATTGCGATATATGCATAATGCCCGGCACGCTCATTTTTCCCTCCGGTGACATTTTTTAATTTTTACAGGGCCCCGGTATTGCTTGAACTGCCCCGATATTTTTCGAATCGCATTAGTACTGTTCAAACTGATCATCATCGGCGTCTCCATGCCCGTTTCCTGCGCCGCTCCCGCTACCAAGATCCAGCACAACCCCCGCAGGCTTCAGAGCGCCATGGGCCGAATGGCCGCCGGTGACGCCGTGGCCGTTGCCGTCATGGACCGCCCTTTTTGCAATATGCGCTACTCTTGCCCTCTTGTGGACCCCGTGTCCGCCTGCGGATGGCGCGTAGTCCGAGCCCACCTTGAAGAAGGCAATCGTGTTTTGCAGGTGCTCCGCCTGGGAAGAAAGCTCCTCGGCGGTGGAGGCCATTTCCTCCGATGCCCCCGCGTTTTGCTGGATTACCTGGTCCAGCTGCTGGATGGCCTGGTTTACCTGCTGGGCGCCCGTGTTCTGCTCCTTGCTGGCCGCGCTTATCTCCAGCACCAGCTCAGCCGTCTTCTGTATGTCCGGAACCAGCTTGGCAAGCATCTGGCCCGCCTTCTCCGCAACCTCCACACTGCCCTTTGAAAGCGCGCTTATCTCGGCCGCCGCCGTCTGGCTCCTTTCGGCAAGCTTCCTCACCTCAGAGGCCACCACCGCAAACCCCTTGCCGTGCTCCCCGGCCCTCGCAGCCTCGATGGCGGCGTTCAGCGCCAGCAGGTTCGTCTGCCTGGCTATCTCCTCTATTATGGATATCTTCTCCGATATCTCCTTCATGGCCTTCACCGTTCCGGAAACGGCCGCACCGCTCTCCCTGGCGTCGCCCGCGGCCTTTGTGGCAATGCTTCCGGTCTGCTGCGCGTTTTCCGCGTTCTGCATGATAGTAGAGGCCATCTCGTCCATCGAGGAAGACGCCTCCTCCGCAGCAGATCGGAA
>JAKBYX010000008.1 GCA_021840255.1 Nitrospirota bacterium
AAAGCCCCGGCCCTATAAGGGCGGGAGCCCAGTGGATATTGTGGGGGCTTCTGCCGGTCTCGAATATTGTGAAGATACCAAGCGCCCCAGTTGCCGAAAGGTTCCAGTACACAATTCTTTTTGGTTTCATGCTTGTCCTCGGGTATCTGATGGAGGTTCTAATGCGGAAAAAAGCCGCTTTTGGCATAGCCGCGGTGGCCGCACTCGCAATAGTACTAGGTGCGTGGACGTTTGAGAGAAATTTCATCTGGCATGACAATGTCACACTCTTCTCAAGCATGGTCCGTTCCGATTCCGGAAACGCTCTGGCGCACTATGATCTTGGACTCGCTTACGAGAAGCGCGGTAGCCTGGCAGAGGCTGTCTGTGAGTTCAGGACCTCTCTGGCCCTCAGGCCCTCCCTTGCCAGCGCCCGGGTTGATCTTGGGATCATCTGTGCGGAAGAGGGACAGCTTGATGAGGCTATTCGGGAGTTCAGGGCCGCTTTGGCCATAAACCCCGATCTGGCTAAAGCAAGGCTCAACCTTGGCGTGGCTTACGCGAAAGAAGGCCGGCTCGATGACGCAATTAGTGAGTTCAGGGCCGCTGTCAGTCTGGACCCATTTGTTCCGGAGGCCCATTTTGTCCTTGGGATGGGTTACGAAAAAGAGGGACGTTTCAAAGAGGCGGCGGTGGAATTCCAAAATGGTCTCAAACTGGATCCGGGCAACACGATCGCCATTAACAATTTGAATAATATACGGGAACAAACTGGATTGTGAATCTTGTGCGTCGCGCCTTTCTCATCATTGCCACTGCCAATTTCCTTTCAAAAAGGAACTCTTGTATCTAATTTGCGAAAACTTTTACAATATTGCACTTGGTCCTGGACAGGCTTCAGGCATGCAGCCGAGGATTTTACGTGGGAACGCAAATGTGTGTAGGGAAAGATCGGTTGAAAAATAAAAAAGCAATTTTTTTCTTGATGCTGATAACAGCGGCTGTATATGCCAACAGTCTTTTTTCAGGTTTTGTCTGGGACGATAAAGTGCTAATCGTAAAAAAACAGGAGTTCTTCAGCCACCCTGAAAATGCGTTGTCCTTGTTTGTTTTGCCCGATCTAACCATTGGATCCAAACTGACCCCGCCGTACTACAGGCCATTAAACGTGCTTTCCTATATGCTGGATCATTATCTCTGGGGGCTGCACCCCTTCTGGTACCACCTTGAAAACGTCCTGATTCATGCCCTGGTTGTGATGCTCTTTTATCTTCTCTTAATGGAAGTATTTGAGGACAGGAGGCTTGCCTTTCTTGCGGCCCTTTTGTTTGCCGTATACCCAGTTAACGCCGAAGCGGTCGATGCGGCCTTTAACAGGAACACACTTTTTTGCGCGTTGTTTTCGCTTGTGTCCCTTTTATTTCTGGCAAAAGGCAAAAAGGCAATATCGCTTCTGGCTTATTTCCTTGCGTTGCTCAGCAAGGAACCCGCGGTAGTCCTGCCCTTCTTTCTTTTTTCCTTCAGTCTTACCATGAAGGAAGAGAGATTTAAAATAAAAAAGGACATTTTGATAGGTTTTTTCGCAACCACTGCTATCTATTTCATGATCAGGCATTTTGTGCTTGGTGTTTTTACGTCGAAAGCGGGAGCAGGCATATCAGTTTCCAGGCTAAAGCTTATAGCTTCAGTTTATTTTGAGCATTTCAGGCTTTTTGTTTTTCCATTCAAGCTGAACGCGCTTTATACGGAAAAAGGCATATCGTTTAGCCTGCTTAAATCCGCCGGTGCGGTTTCGGGCATGGTGCTTCTTCTCTATTTTTCATTGAGGAAGAAAAGTCCGGCGCCGCTAAGGGCGGGCGCGCAATGGATACTATGGGGGCTTTTGCCGGTTTCGAATATTGTAAAGATACCAAGTGCTCCGGTTTCCGAGAGGTACCAGTACACGGTCCTTTTCGGTTTTGTCCTTATGTTTGGGTATTTTCTGGAAAGGTTTCAAAAAAGAAAGGTTATGGCAGGTTCCGCATTGGCCTCCGCTCTTGTTCTTGCTTTTGGTGCTAGGACGTTCGAAAGGAATTTTGTCTGGCATGACAACATAAGTCTCTGCTCAAGCATGGTCCGCTCCGACCCAACGAACCCCTTGGCTCATTGTTATCTGGGATTGGCCTATGAAAGACGTGGCATGCTTCAAAAGGCGGAAGAAGAGTGCGGTACTTCCCAAAGGATGGACCCGGGCTATGATGATGCATACGTCTGCCTTGGACTGGTTTACGCAAAGCAGGGCCATCAAATGGAATCGCTGCAAGCATTTCAGCGGGCAGTGAAGGCCGGCCCTGACAATGGCGAAGCCCATATGAATCTGGCTGTGGCTTACATGAATGAAGGAAGGGTGGCGGACGCCGAGCGCGAGTTCAGGACCATTACCGGCCTTAATCCCAGTTATGAGGGCGCCCATATGGATCTGGCGGAGCTTTACCTTGGACAAAAAAGGATGTCGGACTCGGAGCGTGAATTCCATGCGGTCCTGGACCAGGACCCCGGTAATGCTCAAGCCCACTCCGGACTCGGGTTGATTTACGCCGGCAGTGGTAATATTGAAGGCGCCGTGAGGGAATTCAAGAGGGCTCTGGCTCTTAATCCGGCGCTGATCGACGCCAGGGTGAACCTTGGGGTGGCTTACGCGAGAGAAAGGCGGCTTGAAGAAGCGGCTGAGGAATTTCAAAACGTGCTGAAGCTGGACCCAGGAAACGCGCAGGCCCTCGCATACCTGAACAAAATCAGGGCATTGGGTGGGCAATGAAAAATAAAAAGGCGCTAGTGGTCCTTCTGCTGGTTGTGGGGCTCGTTTACGCCAACAACTTTTTTGCGGGTTTTGTTAGTGACGATAAGATGCTTATCGTTGAAAAGCAGGCCTTCTTCAGCCATCCCGGCAGCTCAATTAAAATTCTGGCGTTATCTGACGCCCCACTCGGGGAGAAAACCCCCTACTACAGGCCGGTAAACACGCTTTCCTATATGCTGGACCATTATCTCTGGGGTCTGCACCCCTTTTGGTACCACCTTGAAAATATTTTGCTTCATGCCTTGGTTGTGATGCTTTTTTATCTTCTCTTGATGGAAGTGTTCGAGGACGGGCGGCTGGCCTTCCTTGCAGCGCTTTTATTTGCCGTATATCCGGTAAATGCGGAGGCCGTGGATTTGATCTCTGCAAGGAACACGCTGTTGTGTGCGGCCTTTTCTCTTTTCTCCCTTTTGCTTTTGAGCAAGCGCGGATTTAAATGGACCATATTGTCACTTTTGTCCTATATCCTTGCTTTAATGAGCAAGGAGCCGGCGGTGATTATACCTTTTTTTCTCTTTTCTCTCAGGTTTACCGTTGAAGACCGCAAATTAAAAATAAAAAACGGCGCCCTGGCCGGCTTTTTGGGGATCACTGCCCTCTACTTTGTTTTGCGGCATGTTATTTTGGGCACATTTACGTCAAAAGGCGGGATCGATCTTTCCATCGAGAGACTGAAGCTTATATCTTCGGTTTATTTTGAGAATTTCAGGCTTTTTGTTTTTCCTTTCAAGCTGAACGCGTTCTATATAAAAAGGAGTATGCCTTTTAGTGTTCCCAAGGCTGTTGTAGCAGTTTCCGCTATGCTGCTTCTTTTGTATTTTTCACTGAAGAAAAAAGTCCCCGGACAGGTCAGGGCGGGCGCCCAGTGGGTATTATGGGGGTTACTGCCGGCCTCTTACATCGTAAATATACCAAGTCCTCCGGTGGCCGAAAGGTTTCAGTATACTATTCTTCCTGGGTTTGTCATTATGATTGCATATCTTCTTGCCGGGCTTCAAAAAAGGAGAATGCTGGCGGGCGCGGCCGTAACTGCTGTGGTTGTGCTTGGCCTGGGCATAAGGACGGTCGAAAGGAATTTTATCTGGCATGATGATTTGAGCCTCTGCACCAGCGAAGTCCGCTCCGATCCCGGCAATCGCTTTGCACGCTGCAATCTGGGGCTGGCTTTTGAAAAGCGGGGCATACTGGAACAGGCTGCGCAGGAGTGCGGCGCAGCGGTTAGAATGAATCCTGATTACGGGGAGGCTTATGTATGCCTTGGACTGGTCTACGCCAGGCAGGGTCTTACCGGGGCATCGATGGCGGCATTCCAGAAGGCGGCGCAGGTAACCCCGGACCTTAAAGATGCCCATATGAACTTGGCGGTGGCCTATGCGCAGGGAAACAGGCCGTTGGATGCTGAACGGGAATTCTTGGCTGTTATAAGCCTCAATCCTTATGATGTGGGCGCCCATATAGACTTGGCAGAGCTTTACCTGAGGCAAAACAGAATGAAAGAAGCCGGGCACGAACTCCAGACAGTATTGCAACTGGAGCCCGATGATGCCTCGGCACATTCCGGTCTTGGTTTGATCTATGCGAGCAGTGGTAATATTGAAGGCGCTGTGAGGGAATTTGGCAAAGCACTGGTGGCCGACCCCTCACTGCTCGATGCCAGATTGAACCTCGGGGTGGCTTACGCCAAAGAAGGCCGTTTTGAGGACGCCGCCGGGGAATTTCAGGGTGTGCTCAAACGGGACCCCGGAAACGCGCAGGCCATCGAATACCTGAACAAAATGAAGGCAATGATGGGTGGCCGGTGAAAAATAAAACGGTGCTTGCGCTGCTGCTGATCGTTATGGCCGTCTACGCCAATAGTCTTTTTTCCGGTTTTGTCTGGGATGATAAGGCGCTCATTATAAAAAAACAGGCCTTTTTCAGCGATCCGGCAAACGTGATTCAGATATTAACCTCGTCCGATGCTCCCTTAGGGGTGAAGAATCCCTATTACAGGCCGTTAAACACCTTGACTTATATGTTTGACCATTATCTTTGGGGTCTGCATCCTTTCTGGTATCACCTTGAAAACTTTTTGCTTCATGCTCTGGTTGTAACGCTTTTTTATTTTCTCTTGGTGAAGGTTTTTAAAGACGGAAGGCTGGCTTTCATTGCGACGCTGTTATTTGCCGTGTACCCGGTAAATGCAGAAGCTGTGGACTTGGTTTCCGCAAGGAACACTCTATTATGCGCGGCTTTTTCTCTGTGCTCTCTTTTGTTTTTGTTCAATGGAGGATTTAAACGGACCGTATTGCCGCTTTTTGCCTATTTCTTTGCCCTATTGAGCAAGGAGCCCGCAGTGGTCCTGCCATTTTTTCTCTTATCGCTGAGGTTTACTTCCAAGGACAATAAATTAAAAATAAAAAACAATATCTTGATCAGTTTTTTTGGGGTTACAGCCCTTTATTTTATTTTAAGGTATCTTGTTTTGGGCACATTCACATCAAAGAGCGGGGTCGAGCTTTCCCCGGAGAGACTTAAATTTATAGCTTCGGTTTACTTCGAGCATTTCAGGCTGATGATTTTTCCCTTCAGGCTGAATGCAAATTACACCGCCAAGTGGCTTTCATTCAACTGGGTAAAGGCCTCTGGAGCTGTTTTGGGCATACTGTTTTTGCTGTCTTTTTCCTTTTTAAAGAAGACCCCGGAACCTGTACGGGCGGGATCGCAGTGGATATTATGGGGGCTGTTGCCGGTTTCAAACATAATAAATATACCAAGCGGGCCGGTGGCCGAGAGATATCAATATACGATCCTGTCCGGGTTTGTTCTTATAATAGGGTATTTTTTTTCATGGCTTCAAAAAAGGAGGACGCTGGCGGGAACCGTGATGGTTTCGGCACTGGCACTGCTCCTTTGCGCGAAAACCTTTGAAAGAAATTTCGTCTGGAGAAACGACATGAGCCTTTACTCCAGCATGGTCCGTTCAGACCCTCAAAACGCAAAAGCGCACTGCAATCTTGGTGCAGTTTACGCCGGGCAAGGGAATCTCGATCAGGCGATCCGGGAGTTTAAGGCCGCTTTGGTTTGCAGACCCTCATTAACCGAGGCCAGATTGAATCTGGGGGTGACTTACGCGAGAGAGGGGCGGCTGGAAGCAGCCGCCGCGGAATTTCAAAACGTTCTCAAATGGGACCCCGGAAACGCGAGCGCACTCGAATATTTAAATAAAATCCGGGGCGGGCTCTGAAACAGTGAGAAACAAAAGAACACTGGTGTTTCTGTTTCTGATTGTTTGCGCCGTATACGCCAACGGTCTTAGTTCAGGTTTTGTATGGGATGACAACACGCTGATTGTCCAGAAGCAGGCTTTTTTCAACAATCCCACAAATGCGATCAGGATTTTAACTTCACCGGATGCCCCCCTTGGGGTGATAACTCCTTATTACAGACCGTTAAACACCCTTACCTATATGCTTGACCATTATCTCTGGGGTTTGCATCCTTTCTGGTACCATCTCGAAAACGTTTTGATCCACGCCATAGTGGTGATGCTTTTCTACATGCTTTTAGTGGAGGTGTTCGGAGACGGGAGGTTTGCCTTTATTTCTGCGCTCCTGTTTGCTGTTTACCCAGTGAACGCGGAGGCAGTGGACTTCATTTCGGCAAGAAACGCGCTTTTATGCACGGCATTTTCCCTTGCCTGTCTACTGTTCGTGGCAAAGGGAGGTCTTAAATGGACGCTGCTCTCGCTTTTGGCCTATTTGCTGGCTCTTCTTAGCAAGGAGCCCGCGGCAGTCCTGCCTTTTTTCCTCCTTTCGTTCGCATTGACCTCTGGGGGGCAATGGAAAGATAAGTACAAGACGCACAAGTACGCGGCTGCCGGCTTTTTTGCGATTACTGCGATTTATTTCATGATCAGGCTCCTTATTCTTGGCTCGTTTACGCCAAGAGGGGGAATCGAGTTTTCGCTTGAGAGGCTTGAGTTTGTTTCTTCCGTTTACTTCGAGAATTTCAGGCTCATGTTTTTCCCCTTCGAACTCAATGCCAATTACACACCGGAGGCGCTTCCATTTGGCTGGATGCAGGCCGCAGGCACTGTACTCTCCGTGCTGTTTCTTTTTTATTTTTCCTTGGCAAGGAAGATCCCAAGCCCCGTGCGGGCAGGAGCGCAGTGGATATTCTGGGGCCTTCTGCCGGTTTCAAACATCATAAAAATACCCAGCGCTCCTGTTGCGGAAAGATATCAGTACGCTATTATCTTTGGGTTCGCCGTTATCCCGGGGTACCTGTTTTCAAGGGTGCAGGGGAAAAAGGCAGTTGCCGGCGCGGCTGCGGCCGCCGTTCTTGCCCTTGCCCTCGGTCTGCGTACGTTCGAGAGGAATTTCGTATGGAAAGATGACATCAGTCTCTTTTCAAGCATGATCCATGAGAACCCCCGTAACGCCGAGGCTTATTGCAATCTTGGCACTTTTTACGGTTCAACAGGAAATACGGAGGAGGCCATAGGAGAATTTGAGGCGGCCCGGTCCCTGGGCTATCCAAAGGCCTGGATGAACCTTGGAATTGCTTATACGAAGGAGGGCCGGATTGAGGACGCTATTACGCAGTTCAAGACGGCGCTGGCCATTGACCCCGGCCTTACCGAGGCCATGGCGCACCTGGGGGTAGCCTACGAACAGGACGGCCGTCTGGGGGAAGCCGAACGGGAGTACAAGACGGCGCTGGCCATTGACCCCGGCCTTACCGAAACACAGGTTAACCTCGGTGTTGTCTACGCAAAGGAAGGCCGCTTTGATGATGCGGTCCGGGAGTTGAAGGGTGCCCTGGCTTTTGACCCCGGTCTGGACCTGGCGAGAATGGATATCGGGGTTGTTTATATGGAAGAGGACCAACTGAATGAGGCAGCGCGGGAGTTCAGGATGGCCATCGCGTTGAATCCAGGCAATAAGCAGGCCATCCGATATCTAGACGGGGTCGAGCGCCGGATGGAGAGATGAAAAATGCTGAAAAATAAAAGTAAGAAAGCCATATTGGTGCTTCTGCTGGTTGCATGCAGCGTTTACGCCAACAGCCTGTTTTCAGGTTTTGTCTGGAGCGACAAGTCGCTCATAGTAAAAAAACAGGAGTTTTTTCATCATGCAAGAAATGCCATTGTCCTTTTTACCTCGCCGGACATGGCTCTGGAAGATGAACATTCAACCCCTTACTACAGGCCCCTTAACACACTTACCTACATGCTTGATTCCCACCTGTGGGGACTAAATCCCTTCTGGTATCATCTGGAAAATGTTTTGCTCCACGTCCTGGTGACAGTGCTTTTTTATCTGCTTTTGGTTGAGGTGTTTGAGGACAGGCGGCTTGCATTTTTTTCAGCGCTCCTGTTTGCGGTGTACCCTGTGAACGCTGAAGCCGTCAATGCCATATTCAACAGGAATGTCCTTCTTTGCGCTCTTTTTTCCATTGCCTGTCTTATCAGCCTTAAAAAAGGCGGGCACGGATGGACATTGTTCTCGCTTTTGTTCTATCTCCTTGCCCTGCTGAGCAAAGAGCCTGCGGTGATTCTGCCTTTTTTCCTCCTTTCTTTCGGGCTGGCGGGCGGGTTTAAGAAGGAAAATTTCAAGTCAAAAAAGGGTGCGGTGTCCGGTTTTTTTGTGATCACCGCGCTTTATTTCATAATCAGGCGTCTTGTGCTCGGGGCGTTTACTTCCAAAGCGGGGATTTCTTTTTCACCTCATAGATTGGAGCTCATATCCTCAGTCTATTTTGAGCATTTCAGGCTTATGTTCTTCCCCTTTAAGCTAAACGCCAACTACACGGTGGAATGGCTTTCCTTTGGCTGGTTAAAGACCGCAGTCGCGGCCATGGGCTTCTTTCTGCTCCTTTACTTCTCCCTGGCAAAGAGAACTCCCAGCCCTGTGCGGGCAGGGGCGCAGTGGATATTCTGGGGGCTTTTGCCGGTTTCAAATATTGTAAAGATACCGAGCGCCCCGATTGCCGAAAAATACCAGTACACAATAATTTTAGGGTTTTGTCTTGTCCTTGGATATATGCTTTCGGGGCTGCATAAAAAAAGGACGCTGGCTGGCTCTGCCGTCCTCCTTGCGCTTACGCTGGCCTTTGGCACAAGGACCTTTGAAAGGAATTTTGTCTGGAGGGATGACGCGAGCCTCTACTCGAGCATGATCGGCGCGGACCCCGAAAACGCCTTGGCCCGTTGCAATATGGGCAGTGTTTACGCAGAGCATGGCGATTTCAAAGACGCCATGCGTGAGTTCACGACGGCGTTGTCTATTAACCCCAGACTTTCCAAGGTATGGATGGACCTCGGTGTGATCTATTATCAGCGCGGTCTCCTTTCCGGCGCCGAACAGCAGCTTAAGACCGCCCTGTCCATTGACCCTCGTCTTGCTGAGGCGCGGCTGAACCTGGGAGTGACCTATGCTCGGGAGGGACGTCTGCCGGATTCGGTGCGGGAGCTTGAAACTGCGCTTGCCATTGATCCCGGATTCGCCGAGGCGCGGCTGGACCTGGGGGTTGCCTATGAGGAAGAAGGACGCCTGGATGATGCGATACAGGAGTACAGGATGGCCTCCGTGTTGGACCCTGGATTGCTTAAGACGCACCTGTTGCTGGGCTCCTGCTATCAAAAGAAGGGGCTTTTCGAAGAAGCGGCCCGCGAGTTCCAGATCGCTCTTAAGCTGGATCCTAGCAATCTTCAGGCCATCGGCAATTTGAATAATATACGAAGCCGTTTGGGGTATTGATTCCTTTGGGAGCCGTGAAAGGGCAAAATTTGGTCATGTTATGGATAATGGAACGGAAGTGAAAAGTCCTTTGAAAGACAAAAAGAAACTGATACTCCTTTTGCTGATTGTTGGCGTCGTGTATACCAATAGTCTTATGTCCGGCTTTGTTGGAGACGACGAAAGGCTCATTATCCAAAAACAGGTTTTTTTCAGTCATCCGGCGAATTTTATCAAAATTTTAACTTCATGCGACGCACCCCTCGGCCAGAAATTCCCCTACTACAGGCCTTTAAACACTCTAACTTTTATGCTGGACCATTATTTATGGGGGCTTAATCCTTTTTGGTACCATCTTGAGAATCTCCTGCTTCATGCCATGGTTGTAATACTTTTTTATCTGTTTTTGATGGAAGCATTTGAAGATGGGCGGATCGCTTTTCTTGCCTCTCTTCTATTCGCCGTATACCCTGTAAATACCGAGGCGGTGGATTCTATCAGCGGCAGAAACACTCTTTTTTGCGCGGCTTTTTCCCTTGTCTCTCTTTTGCTTTTGGCAAAAGGAGGCCGAAAGCGCATTGCAGTTTCTTTTTTAGCCTATTTTCTTGCCCTGCTGAGCAAGGAGCCGGCGGTGGTGTTGCCGTTTTTCCTCCTTTCCTTTGGGCTCACCGCCAGAGAAGAAAAATTCAAGGTTAAAAAAGACGTTTTAATCGGTTTTTTCGCGGTGACAGCCGTTTATTTTTTTATACGGCGTCTTGTGCTGGGCGCGTTCACATCCTCGACAGGGATCGAACTCTCTGTTTCCAGGCTAAAACTTATAGCTGCTGTCTATTTTGAACATTTCAGGCTTTTTGTTTTTCCATTTATTCTCAATGCGCTTTATGTGGACAGGGCAGTACCTTTTACCATGGTTAAAGGGGCCGTTGCCATTACAGGGATTCTTCTTTTGCTTTATTTTTCTTTGGCCAAGAGAACGCCAAGTCCGGTGCGGGCCGGGGCCCAGTGGATATTCTGGGGTCTGCTCCTGGTTTCAAACATTGTAAAGATACCAAGTGCCCCGGTCGCCGACAGATACCAGTACACGATCATTTTTGGTTTCGTGCTTATCCTGGGATATCTTCTGGCAGGGCTGCAAAAAAAGAGGATAATGGCGGGTGCAGCCATGACCTTCGCTATAGTGATACCTCTGTCAGCAAGAACCTTTATGAGGAATTTCATCTGGAAGGACAGTTTTAGCCTTTATTCGAGTCTGGTTCGATCTGACCCCGAGAATCCTATCGCCCGTTACGATCTTGGGGTCAGCTATATGAAGCGCGGAGACCCAGGGGACGCTTATCGCGAATTTAAAACGGCTTTGTCAATTAATCCCGGTCTTCCTATGGCATGGATGAATCTCGGCGTGATTTCTGCTCAGCGCGGTCTTGCCGCCGATTCTGAACGGCAGCTTAGTGCTGCGCTGGCCCTTGATCCCGGCCTTTCCGAGGCGCATCTGGATCTTGGCGTTACCTATTATAGGGAAGGGTGTCTGCCGGATTCGGTGCGGGAGCTTAAAGCCGCACTTGCCATTGACCCCCGTTTTGTCCAAGCGTGGCTAAACCTGGGGATTGCCTATGAGGATGAGGGTAAAACTGAAAAAGCAATACAAGGGTACAGAATGGCTGCTCAATTGGCCCCCGGCCTTCTAAAAGCCCATCTTTTGCTTGGGAAGTGCTATCAAAAGGAAGGATTTCCGGAGGAGGCCGCCAGAGAGTTCCAAATAGTCCGCAAGCTTGATCCTGGCAATGCTTCAGGCCATTAACGGTCTGGGTGAATGAAGGCAGGGATGTGTAATAAAAACGTATTGCTCAGATCAACTTTTTTCTTCATATGACTTCGCCAGCTGTTCCCTGAGGGAAGGCAGTCTGCTTGCAAACGCCAGTGCGCCCAAAATGCAGCAGACCCCGCTTATAAAGAGGGTGTCCGGGGCGCCTATACGGCTTGCCAGCCATCCGGCGGAGAGGCTTCCAAACGGCGTCATGCCCATGAAGGCCATCGTGAAAAAGCTCATCACACGGCCCCGTTTGCCGTCCTCCACGATGTTCTGAAGCACCATGTTGCTTGAGGCCATCTGTACCATCATCCCGAAACCCGCCAGGCTAATAAGCGGCATTGAGAGCCAAAGGGAATGGGAAAGGGAAAAAGTAATAAGCCCTGCCCCGAAGATGGCCGCCGATAGCGGGGTAGTGATGCCAAGGCGGTTGGCGTCCTTCCAGGAGGCCAGAAAAATCGCGCCCATGAGCGCGCCAAGGCCGGAGGCGCCCATGAGGAAACCAAGCGTGTGCGCTCCTCCGTGCAGTATCTTGCCGGCAAAAATAGGCATTAGCACCTGATAGGGCATACCAAGGAAACTCATCAGGGCCAGCATAAGCAGAATGGCCTTTATCGGCGGGGAGCCGAACGCGTAAGAAAACCCTTCCGAAAGCTCACTTATAAAATCTTTTTCCCCCGGTCTTATGACGGGTTTCCCTATCCTCATCATGAGCAGCGCAACTATTACCGCCAGATAGCTTATGCCGTTTATCAGGAAACATAACCCTTCGCCCAGGGCGGCTATCAAAATGCCGGCCATGGCGGGCCCGACGAGCCTTGCTCCGTTTACCAGGGAGGAATTCAGAGCGATGGCGTTGCCAAGGTCTTCTTTTCTTTCCAGCATGTCTACTACAAAGGCCTGCCTGATGGGAATGTCAAAGGAGTTTATGCACCCCAGAAAGACACTGAGCAGTATTATCTCCCATATCTTAACTGCCCCGGTAAGCACCAGGGCGGAAAGGACAAATGCCTGTATCATGGAGAGCGTCTGAGTGATGACAATCAGACGGTGCTTGTTAAGCCTGTCGGCCAGCACGCCCGCGAATGGGCCAAACAGTAGCGTCGGGATCCTGCCCGAAAAAGCCACCAGCCCCAGAAGAAGGGCGGACCCCGTCATTCGGTAGACAAGCCAGCTCATGGCTATCTGCTGCATCCAGGTGCCAACAAGGGATATCCCCTGGCCGGTAAAAAAGAGGCGGTAGTTCCTGTGTTTTAGAGACCGGAAAACGTTAAAAGACATTTTTTCTTCAGAAGACCCCAAAAATAATTATGTAAGTGAATACTTACCACAATAGTATATCCTTACGGGAGTGGCAGGTGTCAACGCCGGGAATTGATTGTCCATGCGGAGGCCGGGCATGCAAGGGTATCGGGACACTAAGTGTTGCGCTTTTCCTTTACTTTTTAAAATCAGCACGATTAAAATAGTATGCTTATGAAATTTTCACAGGTAGCCTTTCTCTTTGCGGCGGCCCTGCTCTTACTGTTACCGGACGGCAAAGTCTGGGCCTTCCATGAAGGCGGAGCTGGGCCATGCGAGGGATGTCACACGATGCACAACTCGATTACCGCAAGTACGTCACCAAATTTTAAGCCCAATCAAGTTTCTTTAAATGGCAATGTAACTGGATGGACTGGTATCGGATCGGGCGCAAACGCTGTCGTCAATCGGGGAGGGGCAGTGGGCGCCGGGACGACCGCATCCCTCCTCAGGGGTGCCGATCCAAGTTCCACATGTCTTAATTGCCATGAGGAGACCGGCAAAGCCGCAACTGGTTTTTATATAAGCACCGCCACGTCTGACATGCCCACGGGCTCTCCCCCCCTGGAGCTGACCCCCGGAGGAGATTTCGGCTGGCTAAAAAAAAACTATACCTGGGGAACAAGCCCCATTTACACGGATAACGGGGACAGGCATGGCCATAATATAGTTGCGGCAGATTTCGAGTACAATGTGGACTCTACCAACAATACAAACAATGAGGCACCCGGCGGCATATATCCGGATTCCGATCTGACCTGCATAAGCTGCCATGACCCTCATGGGACATACAGGAGAAAGCCTGATGGCAGCATAACAAACAGCCTGAGCGGTGGCCCTATAATAGCTTCGGGGTCATATGACACCAGTCCCACGCCGGGCGTAGGCCAAACGGTCGGGGTCTATAGGCTTCTCGGGGGCGTGGGATATCTCCCCCTGGATTTGTCGGGGAACCCATCCTATGCCTTTGCTTATGAGCCCCCCGCCGCCATTTCCCCTTCTGTCTATAACAGGTCCGAGGACACTACACAGACTGTTGTTGCTTACGGGGTGGGAATGTCCCAATGGTGCAGGAACTGCCACCCGAACATGCATACGGGAAATGGAAACGATTCTCAAAATGTCCAGAACGCCACTGGTGCTACGGAAAGCTTCCCGCAGCCCCAGGACACCCCTGGCTATACATCACATCCTTCAGGTAATGTAAGTGTCCCCGCAAATGATGAGCTGGGCGGCCAATTTGCAGCTAATTACATTTCATATATTTATACGGGAAATTATAACGGAACCAGCGCTTCCTACTCTTCACTTGTACCCTATGAAATGAACACGACAGATTACGCAACACTTCAGTCCAAAGCCAATATTAATGGAATATATCCGGACCCTCTAAGCACAGACTTGGTGTCCTGTTTGAGTTGCCACAGGGCGCATGCTTCTGGATGGGACTATATCATGCGCTTTAAATACAATGGAATAAATGACGGCAACTACGGTTATAGGGAGACTATGACCGACAATAACGGCGGCGGCGTTCCGGTATATCCTGATCCCCTTACTGACCCCTCAAATGCAATGGGGCGCACGACAACTGAGACCCAGCAGGCATATTATGGCAGACAGGCGACCCACTTCACCACCAATGAAACTGTCCTCTGCAACAAATGCCACATTGGCCAGGCAACCGAAACGCCTCCCACAGGCCATCAATACTAAAGATGGGAAGGCAGGGTCTGCCAAGCCGGAAAATCTGAAAATTTTTTTTCATGCTTGGTCCATTTGCACCAGGCGATTGCATCATTAAGCCTCTGAAATGGCTCGCCCTTACTTTGATTCCGAGTCCCGGTATTTAACAGCCACTTTCAAAATAAAAGCGATTGGAGTAAAATAACCTTTTTCCCATTTTATGCCCCCCCGGGGGCATCGAATGTGAGGAATTTCAGGTTTTATTGGATTCGCTCGCTAACCCTTCGGGGTGCGCTCGCTATCCATTTTGCCATTTTTGTTTTGTTTTGATTTGATTCAGCCGGAAGGAGAGGTGGGCTATGGGTTATGTGAAGGCTCTAAGATGTCGTGAGTGTTCCCGGGAGTATCCCGTGGAGCCCATTTATGTGTGCGAGTTCTGTTTTGGCCCCCTGGAGGTGGTTTATGATTACAGCGGCATCAGCAAGGTGCTTGACAGAAAAACCATCGAGGGGCGCGAGAAAAACCTGTGGCGCTACCGGGAACTGCTGCCCATAGATGGGGAGCCCCGGGTAGGTTTGAGCTCCGGTTTCACCCCGCTTTTAAAGGCAGACAACCTGGCAAAGGTGCTTGGGGTGAGGGAGCTTTTCATAAAGGACGATACCGTGATGCATCCCACGCTCTCCTTCAAGGACAGGGTGGTGTCCGTGGCACTTACCAAGGCCATGGAGTTCGGGTTTGACACGGTGGCGTGCGCTTCAACGGGCAATCTGGCGCATTCGGTCTCCGCTCTGGGGGCGCGTTCCGGGCTTAACAGGTTCGTGTTCATACCGGCTAGCCTTGAGCAGAGCAAGATCACCGCGTCCATCGTGTATTCCCCCAACCTGATAGCGGTTGACGGCAACTACGACGACGTGAACCGGCTTTGCAGCGAGATCGCCAACAAGTATAAATGGGCGTTCGTGAACATCAATATAAGGCCGTACTATGCCGAGGGCTCCAAGACGCTGGGATTCGAGATACTCGAACAGCTGGGCTGGACGGCTCCGGACAACGTGGTCATACCCTGCGCAAGCGGGTCGCTGCTAACCAAGATATGGAAGAGCTTCAAGGAGGCCAAGATGATAGGCCTCCTGGACGGGCTGGAAACGAAGGTGTTTGCCGCGCAGGCCACCGGATGTTCGCCCATTGTTACCGCCATAAAGCAGGGCGTTGATGTGATACGCCCGGTCAAGCCGGACACACTGGCCAAATCCCTTGCCATCGGGAACCCCGCCGACGGATTTTACGCCGGGGCCATCGTCAGGGAGACGGGCGGTGCGGGAGAGGATGTCTCCGACCTGGAGCTGATAGAGGCCATAAAGCTTCTGGCCGCGACCGAGGGTGTCTTTGCCGAGACGGCGGGGGGCGTAACGCTTGCCGCCACAAAAAAACTTATAGCTGCAGGAAAGATAGACAGGGATTCGCGCACGGTGGTCTGCATCACCGGCAACGGGCTTAAAACAGCGGAGGCGCTTGCCGGGCATACGGCCAGCGTGCACCGCATAAAGCCTAATCTGGCATCCTTCGAGGATGTCCTTAACGCAATAGGGAGGTGATCGGGACATGTCAGTAAAAGTGAGGATTCCTACCCCGCTTCAGCGGATCACAGGCGGGAAAGAGGAGGTAAGCACGGAGCCCGGCAAGGTCAGCGACATTGTCCAGGACCTGGAGAGGCAATTCCCCGGAATTGCCGAAAGGATCTCCGAGGGCGGCAAGATAAGAAGGTTCGTCAACGTTTACGTGAACGAAGAGGACATCCGGTTCCTGCAGGCAGAAAATACGGTGGTAAAGGACGGGGACGAGGTGTCCATAGTGCCTGCCATAGCGGGCGGAAGGCGGTAAAAAGATGAAACAGCGGGTAAAGCTTACGTTTCCGCAGCAGCTCATAAAAGAGCCTGTCATCTTCAGGATGGCCAAGCAGTTCAACGTTATGCCCAATATCAGGAGGGCCAGGGTCACCGAGACCATAGGAGAGATGGTCCTTGAGCTTGAAGGCGCACCAGAAGACCTCACGCGCGGCGTAGAATTTTTGAGGAGCCAGGGCGTTGTGGTGGAGCTCGTCGAGGGCGACATAGTAGAATGAATAATGGACAGCGAGCGGTTAGCGGGCGAATGTGATGAATAGAAAAAACCTTGCATTCGAAATCCGAAGGGTTTTTTAAAAAATGGCATGGAAAGGGATAGTTGACCAATACAGAGAGTTTCTGCCCGTAACCGGGAACACCCCTTCAGTGACCCTGCTGGAGGGCGGCACGCCCCTGGTGAAGGCCGTAAACCTGGCAGCGAAAAAGGGCCTCGATATAGAGCTTTACTTTAAATTCGAAGGCGCAAACCCCACGGGATCTTTCAAGGACAGGGGGATGGCATTGGCGATCCCCAAGGCCCTCGAAGAGGGCGGCAAGGCGGTCATCTGCGCCTCTACCGGAAATACCTCGGCTGCCGCGGCCGCTTACGCCGCACGCGCCGGGATCAAGGCGGTAGTGCTTATCCCGGAGGGGAAGATCGCCTTCGGGAAGCTGGCCCAGGCCATCATTCACGGGGCACATGTCCTTCAGATAAACGGTAATTTCGACAGCGCCCTGGACCTTGTGAAAAAGATAGTTGCGGAATACCCGGTAAAGCTGGTCAATTCCATTAACCCCTTCAGGCTCGAGGGACAGAAGACAGCGGCTTTCGAGATAGTGGATGCGCTTGGCGGGGCTCCTGCGTGCCACGCGCTGCCCGTCGGCAATGCCGGGAACATCACGGCCTACTGGAAGGGGTACAATGAATACAGGAAGATTGGCAGGGCACAGACCCTTCCAAGGATGCTGGGTTTTCAGGCGGCAGGCGCGGCGCCCATAGTGCTGGGAAGCCCTGTAGCCCACCCGGAAACCATAGCCACCGCCATACGCATAGGAAATCCCGCAAGCTGGACAGGGGCTCTGAACGCCATCTCGGAATCCAGCGGCAGGATAGAGGCGGTCACGGATGAGGAGATACTGGATGCATACCGCCTTGTCGCTTCCACCGAGGGCGTCTTCTGCGAGCCGGCAAGCGCCGCGTCCGTGGCTGGGGTTTTGAAACTGGGCAGGGAAGGCTTCTTTAAACCAGGCGACCGGGTAGTCTGTACCCTTACGGGGCATGGACTCAAGGACCCGGACTCTGTCTTCAAGAGTATGTCTGCCTCCCCGCTGAAGGTGGAAAACGACCTGGCTGTAATAAAAGATGTGATAGCGAAGATACTTTGAAATATGTCATTCTCATAGGCGATGGGATGGCGGATCGTCCGCTTGCCCAACTCGGGGGGAAAACACCCCTTCAGGCGGCCTTCACTCCCAACATGGACAAGATAGCCAGAGAGGGCGTGGCCGGTGCGGCAAGGACATTGCCGGAAGGGCTTCCAAACGGGTCTGACGTAGCCAACCTGAGCATCCTGGGCTATGATCCGGCAAAATATTATACCGGCCGGGCCCCCCTGGAGGCGGCCAGCATGGGGATACCGCTTAAAACCGGGGATGTCGCCTTCAGGTGCAATTTCGTGACCCTCCGGTATAACAAGGACAGGACGAAGATATATATGGAGGACCACAGCGCCGGACAGATCAGCGCTGAAGAAGGACGCCTCCTCATAAAAGATCTGAACCGGGAGCTCGGAAATGACGCCCTTAAATTCTATCCGGGTGTGAGCTACCGTAACCTGCTGCTGTGGTCTGGCGGAGATGCGTCCGTTGACTGCACCCCCCCGCATGACATTCTGGGCAAGGAGATAGCCCATTATCTTCCTCAGGGCGCAAAAGAAGACTTTGTAAGACGGCTGATGCTGGCTTCGGTGGATATACTGGAGCGGCACCCTGTGAACAAAAAACGCATTGCCGAAGGCAAAAGGCCCGCAAACAGCATCTGGCTTTGGGGACAGGGAGGGAAACCGGAGCTTCCCCCGTTCAGCAAACTCTACGGGCTGAAGGGCGCAATGGTTTCCGCCGTCGACCTGGCAAAAGGGCTTGCCATCTCGGCGGGCCTCAAGGTGATAGATGTCCCTGGCGCAACTGGCTGGCTGGACACTAACTATGCCGGCAAAGCGGAGTATGCGCTCCAGGCGCTTGAGGAGTCCGACCTGGTTTATATCCATGTCGAGGCTCCCGACGAGGCGGGCCATGAGGGCAGCATCGAGCACAAGATAAAGGCCATTGAGGATTTCGACGCTTTGGTGGTGGGCACCGTCATGAGGGGACTGCCGGAGTGGGGCAGCTTCAGGGTGCTTCTTATGCCGGACCACGCGACACCCATAGAGATAAGGACCCATGCGAAGGACCCTGTGCCTTTCGCCGTTTATGGCAGCGGGGGGAACCACGGGTGGGGAGCGCCCCCGGCGCTGGCGGCGGGTTATGACGAATCCATTACGAAACTGGAAGGGGCTCTAAGGATCGACGCCCACAGGATAATGGAGCACTTTGTGGAAGGCAGGTTCGAATAGGTACAAAATGCTTATCGTGCAGAAATATGGGGGTACGTCTGTCGGCAGTCTTGAGCGCATCAAGGCGGTTGCTCAAAGAGTCGCTGAATCGGTTCGGGCGGGCGCAAAAGTGGCCGTTGTGGTGTCCGCCATGTCGGGCGAGACGGACAGGCTCATAGGTTTGGCCGGGAGTCTTTGCAAAAGGCCCGAAGAGAGGGAGATGGACCTGCTTCTGTCATCCGGAGAAAGAGTGAGCGCGGCTCTTACCGCCCTTGCCTTGAAGGAACTGGGCGTGAAGGCCATGTCGTTTACCGGAAGGCAGACAGGCATCAGGACTGACAAGGCCCACACGAGGGCAAAGATAGAAAAGATCACGGCCACAAGGGTCAAAAAAGCCCTCGATAATGATACCGTGGCAGTTATAGCAGGTTTTCAGGGCGTCACCGAAGATGAGGATGTGACCACGCTTGGCAGAGGGGGATCGGACCTTACCGCGGTCGCCCTTGCCGCTGCCCTCGATGCGGACCTCTGCGAAATATACACGGATGTGGAAGGAGTATACACGACCGATCCCAACATAGTGCCCGAGGCCAGGAAGATGGAAAAGATCTCGTATGACGAGATGTTGGAGCTGGCGAGCCTTGGCGCAAAAGTGCTTCAGACGCGCTCCGTGGAGTTTGCCAAAAAATACGGTGTGCCCCTCGTGGTGAAGTCCAGCTTCAATAACGCGCCGGGGACTTATATTGTCAAGGAGGACAAGCAGATGGAGAAGGTAGTGGTCTCTGGCGTAACTTACGATAAGAACCAGTCCAAGCTTACAGTCCTGGGCGTGCCGGACAAACCGGGCATCGCCGGGCGGCTCTTTTCCGAGATAGCCGGTTCAGGACTGGTTGTGGACATGATAGTGCAGAACATCTCTCCGGACGGCAAGTCAACGGACATCTCCTTCACCATACCGAAGACCGACAGCCCCAGGGGACTCGATCTCACAAAAAGGTTTGCCGCGGAATTCGGCGCGAAGGGCGTGGACCTGAAGGACGACATATCGAAGGTCTCCATTGTGGGGGTCGGAATGAGGACGCACTCGGGCGTGGCCGCCAAGATGTTCGAGACCCTTGCGGCCCACAACATAAACATAATGATGATAGGCACCTCGGAGATCAAGGTCTCCTGCGTCATAGAATCCAAGTACACGGAGCTTGCCGTCAGGGTGCTTCACGAGGCCTTCGGTCTGGAAAATGGATAGCGAGCGTAGCCCGCAGGGCTAGAGAGCGAATACGGTTAATCAAAAGTACCTTACATTCGATGCCCGAAGGACATAAAAAGGCTGCCTGAGCAAAGATAAAAAACAAAAAACAAAAAACAAAAACTAAAATCAAAAAATAAAAAAAGAGAAAATAAAAAATGATCATAGGCATCATGTCGGATACCCATGACGATATGGAATCCATAAGCAAGGCCGTTGTCTTTTTCAATTCAAGAAAAGTGGATATTGTGCTCCACACGGGTGACCTCGTGTCTCCGTTTACGTTCGAGGCGCTGGGAAAACTGGAGGCGGAGTTCACGGGCGTCTTCGGCAACAATGACGGCGACAGGCTGATGCTGGCCAAAAAATCCGGCGGCAGGCTCTTTGACCCCCCTTATGTGATGGAAGCAGGAGGCAAGAGGTTTGTTTTGATGCACGAGCCCAAAGTGGTCGATGAACTGGCGGAAAGCGGCAGGTTCGACGCCGTAATATACGGGCACCTTCACAGGCACGAAATAAGGAAAAAAGACGGCACCCTCATCGTAAGCCCCGGTAAGGTGGCAAGGCTCCACAAAGGGGAATCCACAGTTGCCCTTCTCGACACCGCAGGGATGGAGGCTTCCATCTTCCGGCTGTAAAAGGCTCTCCTTTTTGCTCAGGCTTTTTTGTTTTTCTTCTGCTTTACCGGCTTTTGTACCCTGTGCGTCTCGATGAATTCCTCACTTGCCGGAGCGGCCATAACCGTTCTTGCTGTGCCGTTTGTCTGAATTGTGATCTCCACCATTGGCAGATGCCGGTTGTCCGAGTATCTTGCGCATATGGCGGCTGCGCCCTCGATCTCCTCCTGGCCGAAACCCGCGCCGGTAACGAGCACAAGCGGACTTCCGCACCCTTCGGCCCTTAAAAGAGCGTCTTCCCGGTCGGCCAGCGACTCTATGCGGTTGTTGTCCGCCTCGTTCCTTCCCGCGATGATCTTTATCCCGCCCATCCTGAAGTGCCTGCCCGCCCTGAGCAGGTGCAATTCCTTCAGCGAGGGATCGGGGTTTTCCTTCAAAAGTTCTTTGAGCCTCCATGCGTAATTGGGCTCTGTAAGGAGGCACCCGCCAGCCGGGTTCGGATAGTCGGTAAGGCCGAACTCTTCCGCCAGTTTCATCTGCGGCTTCCGGCTCCTGCCGTATATGTCCAGGAGCCTTTCCCTGTCTATCAACCCGTTTTTTTGGGCCTCGGTTTCGGGCAGCAGCTTTGCGGAAAGCGGCCTTAAAACCTTTCCCGTAAGGCCGGCCTCCCTGTCTATGAGCGGGAATGTCTCACGCCTCTGGCTCATGGGCCTCTGCCCAAGCACCTCGCCCGTGACAACGAAATCCGCCCCGGTCAGGCGCATCAACTCCCCGGCCTCCCGGAGCATGAGTATCCGGCAGTCGATGCAGGGGTTCATGTTTTTGCCGTGGCCGAATTTCGGTTTTTTAACTATGTCTATGAACTTGCCGGCCAGATGGCAGAGCTTCACCTTGAACCCGAATTTCTCAGCTGCGGGAAACGGGTTTTTGGAGCATGACGAGGTGTCCGAGATGTCGCACCCGAAATGGGTCAGGAATGTCACCGCAGTGACATCAACTCCCAGGTTTTTGACCACAAGTATGGCTAGGGTGCTGTCCAGTCCGCCGGACAAAAGTGCGATAGCTTTAGGCATTTTTTTCCGTCCAATACTCTCTTACAGCCCGTTTTCTCTGAGCGTTTTTTTAAGCATCTCCGGGGTTGCGGCCGCCGTCCCAACCTGGGCAACCACGATCCCGGCTGCGTGATTGGCGATCACCGCGGCTTCCTCCAGGGTGGCACCTGCGGCATGGGACAGGCTGAAAGCGGCGATCACGGTATCTCCGGCCCCGGTTACGTCAAACACCTTCATTGCGGCAGTAGGTATGTGTTTTACGCCGGAGGGAGTAAAAAGGCTCATGCCCTCCTCCCCGCGTGTTATCAATACTGAGCCTGCATGGAGTTTTCCAAGCAGGGTGTGGCCGGCCTTCAGAAGCGTGGCCTCGTCCTTTATGTGGACAGCGGACCCTTCGGAGGCCTCAAGCAGGTTTGGCGTTATAAGCGATACGCCTTTATACAGGTGGAAATGCCCCACCTTGGGGTCAACGGCAATGAATTTGCCTTTTGCGGTCTTCAGCAGGCGCCTCATCATCTCCGCCGATACAACCCCTTTTTTGTAATCAGATACTATGATGGCGTCACATTCGCGGACTTGCTCGCCAAGGGCGGAGAGCATGAATTCCAGCTCTTTGCCGGTGAGGTGGTCCCTGCTTTCCATGTCGAACCTCACGACCTGCTGGTTATGGGCTATCACCCTCGTCTTTACAGAAGTGGGGCGGGGGTCTTCTATCAGGACCGTTTCAATGCCCGTATTTGCCAGGAGGTCCTTCAGCACCTGGCCGGCCCCATCTGTTCCGCAGATGCCCATTACGGTAGCCTTCCCGCCAAGGGAGACGATATTGTTTGCCACGTTGGCCGCGCCGCCCAGCATGAAGTTGTCGTTAAGGACTTCCACGACGGGAACGGGCGCTTCCGGGGATATCCGGCTTACCTTGCCCCAGATGTACCTGTCCAGTATCAGGTCCCCGATCACGAGGATCCTTTTCTTTTTAAACCCGTCTATGAGCGCTGAAAGATTTTTATTTTTTCTTGCCATTATCTTCCCAAAAAAGAGACTTTTGTATTTTATCATTTTTCTCTTTTTTTGATTTTTTGATTTTTTTTTAGTACGCCGCCTTGCCCGGCGGCAATAAAGAAGGCGAAGTTTGTCTTTGCCTTGCCCGCTCTGATAAAATTACCGCCATGGACAACAAAAATGACTGGGAAAAGCTGAGAGCGTTCATAACGGAAAAGTGCTTTCTAAGGAGCGACAAGCCCATATTCAAACTCACATCGGGTCAGATGAGCGATTTCTACTTTGACTTGAGGCGGGCCACTCTCTCGCCTGAAGGACAGTACCTGATAGGAAACATCATCCTTGAAAAGATAATGGAACTGGGCCTTTCCCCCGTAGCCGTGGGCGGCCTTACGATGGGTGCGGACCCCATCTCGACCGCCGTTGCGTATTCCTCTTTTCTCAAGCAAAAACCCATCGAGGCCTTCGTCATAAGAAAAGAGCCCAAGGCCCACGGGACGATGAAGCAGGTGGAAGGGAACGTGGAGGAAGGGGATGAGGTTATCATACTTGATGACGTCCTCACGACGGGCAAATCCACCATAAAAGCCATCGAGGCGGCCAGGGCCGCCGGGCTTAAAACCCTTGCCGCGATAGTCCTTCTGGACAGGGCCGAACATGAAGGTAGAAAGAACGTCGAGGCCCTCGGTCTGCCCCTATACAGCATCTTCCGCAAAGAAGATTTTTAGTTTCTGAATTTTTTCTTTTTTGCCCGGTTATTGCCTGTCCTCGCCGGCTTCGTAACGCTCCGTCTCCCACAGCCGGGGATCCAGCGCGTCCCTGAGCCCTTCGCCCACAAGGTTGTAGCTCAATACCGTGATAAGAATGGCAAGCCCCGGATACAGAGAGAGCCACCAGGCGGTTTCTATATTGTCCTTTCCGGAGGACAGGATATTGCCCCAGCTAGGGTGGGGCGGCTGAACTCCCAACCCAAGGAAAGAAAGGGAGGATTCCGTCAGTATCGCGCCCGCCACACCGAAGGTTGCGGCCACGAAAACAGGGGAAAGAGCGTTTGGAAGTATCTCGTTGAAGATGAGCCGCATGCTGCCCGCGCCGGCCGATTTCGAGGCCAGCACGAAATCCCGGTGCTTAAGCGTAAGGAATTCCGCGCGGACGAGCCTTGCCACGTCCATCCAGCCGGTTATGCCTATTACCACCATTATGATGAAGATGCTTGGAGGCACTATTGCGATCACCGCCAGTATCAGGACGAATGAAGGGAAGGCGAGCATTACATCCACAAACCGCATGAGCACCGCGTCCATTTTCCCTCCGTAGAACCCGGCCAGCGAACCCACGAGCGTCCCTATGAGCACGGCTATCCCCATGGCGATGAACCCCACGCTGAGCGAAACGCGGCTGCCCCACAGCATCCTTGTAAGCACGTCCCTTCCAAGCTCGTCCGTACCGAAGGGATGCCGCCAGCCTGGAGGCGAAAGGACGTGGTCCACGTCTATCCCCGTGGGCGAGTAAGGGGCTATGTGGGGGGCGAATATGGCGGCGAGGATAAGCGCCAGTATCACCGCCAGCCCTGCTACGGCAAGGTGGTTTTTTCTGAACCTCCTCCATATTATTGACTTTACGCTCATCTGCCCGAAATCCTTATCCTCGGGTCTACCAGCCCGTAGGCGATGTCCGCTATAAGGTTGCCGGCCAGTGTAAGCACCGCGAATATCACCATCAGCCCCATTATGGTCGGGTAGTCCCTGGACATGACGGATTGATAATAAAGCTGGCCCATGCCTGGTATGGCGAATATCGTTTCGAATATTACCCCGCCCCCGATAAGCCCCGGCACGGAAAGCCCCATTATGGTTACGATGGGCAGCATGGCGTTTCTCAAGGCGTGTTTTCTTATGACCTCGTTCTCAGGCAGCCCCTTAGCCCGCGCGGTCCTGACATAGTCCTGCCGTATGACCTCCAGCATGCTGGAGCGGCTGTAGCGCGAAAGCCCGGCGATGCTCCCGAATGCCGAGACGAACACCGGCAGTATCAGGTGCCTGCCCCAATCGGCAAGTCTGCCCGCCGCCCCCAAACCGGATACGTCTATGCTCTGAATGCCAGATATGGGCAGCACCCCCAGTTGGACCCCAAAAAATATCATGAGCAGGAGGGCAAGCCAGAATGTGGGCGTCGAAAACCCGATAAACACAAGGACCGTGCTTACCTTGTCAAAAAGAGAGTACCTCCTGGTAGCGGAAATCACCCCCAAAGGGACCGCCACAATGAAGATCAGGATCATGGACAGCACATTTATGGTAAGGGTAATGGGTATGCGCTCTTCTATCTTTGCCAGCACGTTTCTGCCGTCAACAAAAGATTTGCCGAAATCGAGCTTTACGAACCGCAGGAGCCAGTCCTTGTATTGCACTGGGAGGGGTTTGTCCAGCCCGTAGAGTTTTTTCAGGTTCTGCATCGCCTGGGCAGAGGTCTTCAGCGACATCTGCACGTCCACGGGGCTGCCGGGCGCAAGATGGATTACGGCAAAGCTTATAATGGTTATCCCCAAAAGCAGGGGGACCATCTGGATTAAGCGCTTACCTATGTACCCAAACATGCCTGTTTATTTTATCACTAAGCTCCTAAATTTTTTTAAGGACCGCCGGTCTCGATAACCAGCGGGATGTGCGTAAAGACGAGAAACGCCTTTGCGGCAAGGCCAAAGATGCCTTCGGCCGCCTCCCTGTACAGCTCCATCTGAAAACTGTATTTGGCTGCCAGTTCCCCTATGTCCTGCGGCCTTGCCGGAAAACTCTTGTAGTCGTATACGCGCACGACGCCCTCTTCAATCATGAGCCTGTCAATGCGCCCCTTGTACAGGGTCTTGCCCTTTTCATGCACGAACGGAAGCTCGGTGAACGATCTTCGTCCCTGGCGGGGGAGCACCACCTCTTCAAGTATGCCCGCAGCCCTCAGTTTTTCGATGTCACCCAGTATCGTCTCCGTAAAAAGTTTCTCTCTCCGCCGCTCAAAGATATAAAACCCTTTAAGCAGGGAAACGGCACGCTCCCTGATCTTGTCCTGGGCCAGCCTTCCTTCCGATAGCTCTTCGAGCACCTGGTGCATGAGCCTTCCAAGCAGCACCCAGTCCCTTCCGTGGCGGGTTTTTACCAGGATGTCTTCGGTTACGTCCTTCGTGCTGGCTGGGGGTTCGTACTCAAAGGGCTCGGCGTAGAGCGGCTCGTCAAGGAAATGCCTCTCCGGCACAAGCTCCATCCCCACTGACCTTGCGTAGTTGCTCTCCACCTCTTCCGCTGTAATGACATTGAACGGCAGCGGACAGCCGGACCCGGGCAGCAGAGCTTGCTTTGGCGCATCAGGTCCATTCAAAACAAAAAAATCCGATCCAAAGGCATCCGCAAGGTAGCGGAGCCTGCCTTTGGGCTTGGGCGATCTTATGCCGCTTAGAAGGATGTAGTCCATGGCCCTCGTTGCGGCCACATAGAAAAGCCTTTTTTCCTCTTCGAGCTCTTTAATCCTGCCCCGCTCGAATTCGGGCAGCTTTTTCCTGGTTTCAGAGTCGGGCTCGTATCTGAAACTGAAGACCCCGGAGGAATTCCCCTCCATCATGGATCTTTCTTCTATGACGACGGGCCCGCTTTTTGCGTTTATGTCCTCGTCCAGGCTGGGCAGAAAAAGCATGGGGAACTGCAGCCCCTTGGCGGCATGCACCGTCATCAGCTTAACCACGTCCATTCCTTCGGCGTTCACGTTGGCCTTGGACACATCGGCCCTGGACCTGTCCGCAAGCAGCCTGTCTCTTATGTCTATCAGGTTATGGCCCTGCGCTTCATGGGACTCCACCAGTTGGATGAACTTTTTTACGTTCGCATGTCTGGGTTTTTCCCAGAAATGTCTCCATCCCCCGGTCTTTACAAGCATTAGCTCAATGAGCTTTGAAAGGGGCAGCGCTTTGCCAGTCTCAATAAAGCTGTCCAGCATGGCCGCGGTTTCAATATGCTTTTTCACGCGCGATGCCCTTAGTCCTTCGATGAGGGTTTTTTGTTTTTTTAATTTCCCTTTTTTGTTTTTTCCCTTTGAGTGGAGGTTTGAGAGGGCCTTGTAGCCGAGCCCGAAAAGCGGAGAGCGCAGGAGACAAAAGAGGCTGTGGTCGTCCTCCGGGTCCGCTATGAACGTCGCAAACTCCCTCAGCAGGGCCACTTCCGGCTCCTCGTAGAAGCCCATGCCCTTTATGACGAGGAAAGGCACGTCCTCACGCCTGAATGCCTCTTCAAATGCCGCCAGATGCGTCCTTTGCCGTAGCAGCACCGCCATATCGGCATATTCGCACGGCCGTTTCCTTCCTTTTGGGTCCGTTGCCTGCCCGCCTTTCTGGTTTGTTACCAGGTAATTCCTGCGCATCGCTTTTATGCGCTTTGCGAGCATCCGGGCCTCGAAGTCCCGCTTATCTTTGGCCCTGCCACTGTCCGCGTATCCCGATCCGTTTTGGGGCATGTCGAGAAGCAAAAGCTCCACCTTGCCGTCACCCTGTCTCTTTGCCTCGAACGGACAGTATTCGACCTGCCAATCTTCACTGGAAGCGGGCCAGTCTTCAGTAGAAACGGGCCGGTCTCTGCCGGTGTCTTCCTCATCTGTGGGTTCAGGTCTGTCCGGGCCAGTCTGGGAAGGCCTGGGGAGTTGGGTGCGCGGCATGAGCCTTTCAAAGAGCCTGTTTGTGAACTCTATTATCTCGGGCAGGCTGCGGTAGTTGTCCTTGGCCTGATGGAACTCGTATTCGTTCCCCAGAAAGTCCTGAAGCCTCTGTCTCGCTTTTTTCATGGCGGAGACATCGGCCCCCCTGAAAAGATAAATGGACTGCTTCTCGTCCCCCACCAGAAAGAAGGTAGGCACCGTTCCGGCCTCTCTTTTTGGTCCCATGCCGGAGCGCCATTCCTCTGTCAGTTTATCCAGTATGCGCCACTGGAGGGCGCTTGTGTCCTGGAATTCATCCACAAGGATATGGTCCGTGTATTCGTCAAAGCTGTATAGGATGTTTTGCCAGTGAGGGCTCTTGGCGAGGGCCTTGTAGGCAAGTATCTCCAGGTCGCTGAAATCCAGCACGCGGGCCTCCAGCTTTTTGGCCCTGTAAACCTCCAGGCAGCGCGCGAAAAGCTGCAGGAGCATCATTTCTTTTTCTTTTCCCTTTTCACTTGCCTGTACGGGGCGCAGGTCGAGCGGCTCCTCCAGGATAAGCTCCGAAAGCGGCCTTTGCCTGAACAGCTCCGCAAGATGGTTTTTTAAAACGGAGTCCCACCCCCTTACGCCGCGCGCCTTCATGAGGGTGAAAATAGGACCGGCCGGGGCATCTGGCGGGAGGGCGTGCGCAAGACCTTCAGCCTCTCCCCTCAGCACGTCCATAACCGCTTCCCGCAGAAGGGCGGAAGAGACTCCCTCATCCGCTACGGAGAGCCTTGGGTCCAGACCAAGGTCGAGGGAGAACCTCCGCAGGAGCTTCAGGCAAAACGCGTGTATGGTGGATATCCTCATAAGGGGCACCCTGGGTTTCACCTTTGAGTACAGCTCTGGGTTTTCACGGGCCAGGATGCTCAGGATGCGCTGCTTCATCTCCGAGGCCGCCTTCTCCGTAAAGGTTATGGCAAGCACGCGCTCGACCTCTCCCCCCGCCGCAATTAGGCTTATGTACCTTCTGGCCAGCTTTTCGGTCTTGCCGGAGCCCGCCGGGGATGAGATTATGAAGCTCTTTTTTGTATTGTAAAATTCAGCCATTTTTTATTCTTTACTTTTTCGTTTTCTTGTTTCGGGCTTGTTTTCCACGCTTTTATCCGAATGCCCGCCTTTGCTTTTATTTGAATGAATATACGGACAATAAGGCTTTTCATGGCATATCCTGCAGTTTTGCTCCGAGATCGGGTCTGCCGGAAAATCCCCGCCGCGGACCATGCGAGCCGTTTCTTCCAGCCAGGCAAGGGCCGCCTCCATGAAATCTTCCATGGTCCTGCCGGCGGATATGTCGCGGCTTCCAGGCACCATTTTCACCTTCATGTCCTTGAAGGAATATATGCCCACCTTCCGTATGTCTTTAATTCCCACGGCCTCAGCAAGCGCGGCATACAGGAAAAGCTGAAGTGTTGCCCCTTTTTTAAGCACATCGGAGGGGCTCAGGGCCGCCGGTCCGCTTTTGTAATCCATTATCATGTGATCGCCGGTTTCCCTATTCTCATCGATCCTGTCTATCTTGCCTTTTAGCTTTACACCCTTCAATTCCCCCTCCACCCTGTACTCCGGCATGGCCAGGGTAAAGCCTTCAAGGGAGAATTTTTTTTCTATCTCGTGAATGGACGGCAGGGCCGCCAGAAAACTCTCCTTAAGCAGCCTGCCCCAGTATGGGTGCACGGGGTTTTCAGCAAGGACCTTGTCAATGACCTTTCCCGCCCGGCTGCGGAAGCTGTCCAAGACGGAGTCCTGGACGGTGAAAGGCAGCAGTTCCTCCATTATCCTGTGAAGGAGGGTCCCTGCTGTTTTTGCGTCAATGCCGAACTCCTGCGCCTCCGGGGGGGCAAGCCCCATCACCCTGTCCAGGAAGAAAAATCTCGGGCAGGCCCTCAGGGCATCCACATCGGTAACGCTGACGGCCCTTTTTGAGTTTGTGCCAAAGGGTATTCTGTCCTTTACGTCCTTGATCTCGTCCAGATAAACGGAGTAGGGAAGCCTCCCTTTCCTTATAAATTCCTCTTCTTTTGAGAAGACGCCGTAAGCCGGGTCTTTAAGGGGATTTCCCTCCGAGATAAGTATGCTGGGCAGGAAAAGCTTGTCGCCTTCCATGTCAGGATAGCTCAGGTGTACAAAACCCGCTCCGGATATGAGCCTGCCGAACTGGAACTCCTCAAGGAGAAGGTTTTTTTTCATTGTCCTTAAACCGAGTTTTGCCCGCAGCCTCTCCGGCAGGAAGAAATCGGTTTCGGGTCTGCGGGGGATCTCTCCGTCTTTGAGCCCCAGAAAATAGAGGCCTTCCGGCTCAAGCCCCTCCGCTTCGCCGAAACTTAAAATCCTGACACCGGGCTCCTCTGTTTCCTCATCGATCCCGGAGGCGGCCAGGCTGACACAGTCCATGAATTCTTCGGGCGCAAGCCCCTCTCCGCACATTGCGTCCAGCAGCAGCAGGCCATGCAGCCTGTCTTCAAGCTCGTCCTCGAAAGAAAAAGCGCCCAGGGCGGAAAATTCCAGGCCTTTCAGCGCCTCGATGTAACCGTTTATGAGCCTCTGGCTGGACCCGGTTTTCCCTTCCTTCATAGCCTTTTCAAGAGGCGAAAGCCTTTTTTTTAGCCATTTAAGGCCTTTTGGTCCGGTGGGCGCTCCCTCCAGGCCAAGCCAGTTCTCAAACCCTCCCGAAACGGATGAAAGCGTTATCTTTGGCGCCCATCTGCCCAGTTCCTCCGGTATCCCGGCAAAGAAAGGGGAACTTAAGACCGCGGCAAGGTCTGGGGCCCCATAACAGCCGGAAAAAGGAAAAACTGTCTTCAGCACCGCCAGAAGGTCTTTTTCCCGTCTTGCCTTTACGGAGTTCCCGGCCCCTCCGGGGGAAAAACTGCACGGCACACCGTATTTTTTGAACACCCTCTCTAACATATCAGTATAATCCGGGGGGTTGGGCAGAATGACGGCTGTCTTTGAAAGACCGGTAAACGCGCCCGATATGTAATTTACCTTTATTCTCCTTGCCGCGGCCTCCACCTCCTGCTCCCTGGACGGATAGGCGTAATAGCTCAGTTTTGCGTTTTTTGCGCTGCCGGCAGGCACTCCGGTTTGCCTATGCGGGAACGCCTTTAGAAATGAAAGATAGTTCTCCGTGATCCCGGGGCGTCTTTCATCGAAAGGGACCAGGGCGGCTGTTTTCCCCGCCCTTTCGATCAGGGCGGAGATCAGCAGTTTTTCGGCCGGGGTGACCTCGTAAAACCCGTCCAGAATGAGCGCGGACAAAGGGAATCTTTCGGCATGGATTTTTTCATTTTCATTTGCATTTTCGCCCCTGATAAGTGCCGCCGCCTCCGGAGCGGGGCCGTCAGGATCGATGAAGCCCAGGGTATTGAGCCGCTGCTCGTAAAGGGAAATGGTTGCCATTGTGCTTTCGAGCCTCAGGCCTATCTCTTCGGCAATGCCAAGCTCAGCGATCAGAGGGGAGATCGTTTCAAGTATTTCCGCGGCTTTTCTCCCTGGGAAATGGGCCTTCATTTCTCTTATGAACCCCGCCAGGGTGGCGGCATAGCCTGCGTTTTTGCCGGAAAGTTTCATCAGCAGGGGCACCTTCAGCCAGGAAGGCAGCAAAAGGGATCTTTGGGAGTGCTCCCTCAGGAGTTTTTTTGCCAGTTGCCCCGGTGTCATCATCAGCGGGGGGATATAGCCCTTGCCGCGGGTCTCCGGCGAGACCGCCGCATGAAAAAGCCCCTGGGCCTCTTTTCTTTTCTGGGTGGCCGGGGCCAGATATGTGAGCCCGGAAAAATCGTTCTTCTTTTGCCCTCCCACCCGCGTGAGGGCTTCTTCGAGCAGCTTTTTTGTCATGCCGCGCACACCTGGGGGGACAAGGAAAATTTCAAGCATGCTTAAAGATAAACCATGCAAGAGAGGAGTTTCAAACTGAAATTTCCCCGGTCATTTCCCATTAATTTCAGGGAAGGCCGGGCTTATCCCGGTTTTATGCCCTGAGGGCATCGAATGTAGGGACTTCCCCAATTAATCACGGTTCGCTCGCTTTACGCTCGCTGCGCATTTCCTGATGATCTTGCAGATTGTGTGAATACGCTCACAGACATTATTTTTGCACCGGGCTTTTATGTTAGAATAGGTTCAGTTTTTTGGAGTAATCTATGACGATAATCCGAACCATACGTTTCAAATTTGCCGCGGTCATCCTACTTCTCCTTGCAGCCATGACCTTGTCCTTTTCGGTGCTTACCTTGAAGACCGTAGAGGGTCAAATAGTCAGTGACGTGATCAGCAGGGCCCAGGCGATAAGCGAGAGCGCGGCGGCCTCAGCGGCCTACAGCATGCTTTCAGATGATATGCTTGGAATGGACAGCGTGGTGTCGCGCGTGAAGGCCTCCCATCTGGATGTGGATTTCGTGGCCATCGCGGATAATTCAATGAAGGCCCTGGCCCACAGCAATATCAGCCTGCTGGGGAAAACCGTAAACGTGGCCCCCGGAAAGCTCCTGGAGATGGACCGTTACGGCTGCGTTACCCGGGGCGGCTCGGGCGGAGTGGAGGTGGTTACCCCGGTATCTTTTTTAAAAAAGCGGCTGGGTTATGTTGTGCTTGGCATGAACAGGTCCCTTTTGTCCGATGCCAGGCGAAGCGCCCAAAAAAGCGTTATCAGGGGCCTTGTTGTCGCTTTTGTAATGGGGGTAGCGGGCGTTCTCGTCCTTTCCGCAAGCATCACAAAGCCCATCGAGGAACTGTCCTCCGGCGTGGAAGAGCTCAAGAAGGGAAGAAAGAAGCCGCTTAAGGTCTATTCAAAAGACGAGCTTGGCAGGCTTACGGAAAATTTCAATGGCATGTCCGCCCTGATCGTGGAGCAGAAAGACCAGCTTGCAAAATATGCGGGGGAGCTTGAGGAGGCTTACATATCCACGCTCAAGGTGCTGGCCGCCGCCATAGACGCGCGGGACCCTTACACCCTGGGCCACTCGGCCCGTGTGGCCCAGTTTTCGGTGAAAATGGGTGAGGCCATGGGTCTTTCAAAAAAAGAGCTTGAGGACCTGGAGGTTGCCTGCCTCTTCCATGATGTGGGAAAGATAAAGACGCCGGACCACGTCCTGCTTAAACCGGGAAAGCTGGAGGCGGATGAGTTCAGGGAGATGGCCCGCCATACAGAGGACGGAATGAATATAATCTCGAAGGCCCCCAGCCTTGCCAAATATATCCCCGCCGTAAGGCACCATCATGAATGGTATAACGGCAAGGGTTATCCGGACGGCCTGGCCGGAGATGAAATACCGCTGCATGCCTCCATTATCTCGATAGCGGATTCTTTTGACGCCATGACGTCCAACAGGCCTTACAGGAAGTCCCGCTCCGAGGCGGAAGCCCTTAAAGAGATACTGAGGTGCTCGGGGACCCAGTTCAACCCGCGCCTTGTCGAAGTTTTTGCAGGTGCGTTCAAGAACGAGCATGAGGGCTTCATGCTTTCGGATCTGATATGACAGGCCGCCGCGGCATTCCCTTAGTGCTGCTGGCCGCATTGGGGCTTTTTTATCTGCTCGCCTCTTCCTGTGCGGTCCTTGAAAAAGGCGAAAAAAGCCCTTCGCCGGTAAGGCCAGCCAGTTCCGTCACGGCCACTGCGCTAGAAACCCCCGTCGCTCTTCCGGTATATGACCCCGGCCCAGTCATAAAAGAGGCCAGGGCCAGTATGGCAAAAGGCGAATACGAAAAAGCCGTGGAAGCGTACAAGGGCGCACTTTCCCTTCATCCCGGCAACAAAAGGCTGGTTTCCGGCTGCAGGGATTCGCTTCTGGCGGCAAACGGGGCCGCTGGTACCTCTTTTGGAAAAGGGGATTTCGGGAAGGCCGGCAGCCTTTATTACCTGGTGGCGGAGAATTACAGATATCTCGGGCCCGCGCCCATCAAGGCCGGTTACCTCAAGGCGGGTTTCCTTAAAAAAAGGGTCAGTGATTGCGGCGCGGCGCTTACTCAAAGGGGCCTTGAAAGCTACAGGAAGGGGGATCTTAAAGCGGCCATCTCTGAATGGGAGGCCGTTTTGAGATTCGACCCCGGCAACACAGAGGTGAAGAAGGCCGTGGCTACAGCAAGAGTTCAGCTTAAAAAACTCTCCAAATAATTACCCTTCTTTCCATTTACAAAAAAACTATGCAAAAATATCTGAAGTTATGGAAAGGTCTTCTCGACCGGATTTTGAACGGGCGGATTTTGAGCGTCTTCTGGACGGTCTGCGGGGCGAACTGGTCCTGAAGCAGATACCCGCCGGGGCGCTCATCTATTCCCAGGGGGACACCTGCCGTGCCATCGCTTTTGTCATGGAAGGCGGCATCAGGGTCTATAAGACCGGGGAAAACGGACGCGAGATCACCCTTTACGACTTGGGCCCGGGAGAGACATGCATTCTGAACGCGTCCGCCATCCTTTCCGGAGAGGAATACCCCGCAAACGCCGTCACTTCAGAAAATACGAAAGTCGCTTTGCTCGATGCGGGCAGGTTCAGGCAGTTGATGGCGGCCTCGGCCCCCGGAGAGACAAACCTGCGGGAGTTCATGTTTTCGCTTCTAAGCAGAAGGCTTGGCGCGGTCATGGCCCTTGTGGAGGAGGTGGCCTTTGGAAGAATGGATGAAAGGCTGATCGAATACCTTAAGGGAAAGTCCTCCGGAGGATCACTGGAAAAAGGCGGGCCGGAAATAGGCGGAGAGGAAACAGGGTTTCTTTTGAATACCACACACCAGAGGATCGCAAATGACCTTGGCACCTCCAGGGAGGTTGTAAGCCGTCTTTTAAAGGATTTTGAGCGAAAGGGAATACTGGAGGTACACAGGAACGCGATCCGCCTCTTTCCCGCCGTCCGGCAAAAAAACAAAAGATTCCCAATAGATGAGCGCCCCGGCGGGTAAAAAAACAAAAACAAAAACAAAAACAAAAAATCCCTCTGTGCCCCCTATGTGATAATGTCACATACTTCAAGTTGTATTCCCTGTAAATTTTAAGCAGGCAACAAAGAGAAAGATCGAAAAAACTTCCATGGAGGTGTAAAAGAAAACGATGAAAAGAAATATCGGTTCGGCCGAACGCGTGATAAGGGTGATCGCTGGGGTGGCTATCCTGTCGCTTGCGGTAATCGGCCCCAAGTCTCCCTGGGCCTTTCTTGGCGCTGTGCCGCTGCTTACGGGTCTCATGGGGTGGTGCCCGCCATATGCGGTTTTGGGGATATCGACCTGCAAAAAGAGCAACTAGGCGCATGAAGGCAAAGGCTGGGAGAAGGCCGGGCGTCTTTTCCCAGCTCCAGCATCATGGCCCTTTTTGTCCTTAGAATTTAAGGGGTTTGCGGCCCGGCCTCCCCGTTGCTTTCCCCGGCCCTTCCCGGTAGATGTCCTCCGTTCAATATTCCACTTTGATGTGTTAATATACATTGAATACTTATCCATTTTTCGCATGGAGGTCCGTTCCGGGAAGCTATGGTAATAGGCAAACCGCTTTTTACGGTGGAGCAGATACAGGCCAAGGTCAGGGAGGTCGCGGACAGGATCACCCGGGAGTACGAGGGTAAAGAGATCGTAATGGTCTGCATCCTGAAGGGGGCGTTCATGTTTTTTTCGGACCTGGTCAGGTATATCCGCATCCCCATAAAGGTGGACTTCATTTCCTGTTCGAGCTATGTGAGATCGGACTCCTCGGGAGAAGTGAAAATGCATCAGGACCTGAGAGAGGACATTAAAGGCAGGCATGTGATCCTGGTTGAGGACATAGCCGACTCCGGCCTTACCCTGAATTACCTCAGAGAGCACTTCCTGCAAAGGGAGCCGGCCTCTCTCAAGATATGCGCCCTTCTGGACAAGCAGGACCGCAGGGTCGTCGATGTGGCGCTGGATTATGTTGGCTTCAGGATCCCCAATGAATTTGTCGTAGGCTACGGGCTTGATTATTCGAACATGTTCAGGAACCTGCCCTATATAGCGGTTTTCAAAAAAACAACCTAAGGCCCCCATTTTATTTTTAAAGATGAAAGACCTTTCGGGCCTTGCAAAAAGGAGCAAGAAGACTTATGTATGAACTTTCTGTCGAAGCCTCATTTGCCGCCGCCCATCAGCTCAGGGGATATGGCGGAAAATGCGAAAGACTTCATGGCCATAACTGGAAGGTGCAGGTGCATGTGCTGGCCGAACGGCTCAATGAAATAGACCTGGCCATTGACTTCCATGTGCTGAAAAAGTATCTGACCGAATGCGTGGCCCCGCTGGACCACTGCTATCTGAACGATGTTTTCCCCTTCACCGAAAAGAACCCTTCGAGTGAAAACATCGCGAAATGGGTATATGATTCTATTAAGAAGAAATTAAATGGAGAGGTCCACCTTTCGGCTGTCACTGTCTGGGAGTCCGAAACGGCCTCTGCAACCTACTACGAGGATTAGAAAAAATAACCCATGACCGGAACCGGCAACAAAGAGATGGAGCTTTTGGCCAGGCGGCTTGTTGAGATGGCCCTCGCGGGCGGCGCTGATGAAGCTGAGGCGTACATCAGCTCCAAAAGGGGCGTAACTGCTGAGTCCAAGGACGGGGCCCCTGAATCTGTTAAGACCTCCAGGGACGTGGGTTGCGCCCTGCGGGTGATAAAAGGCAAAAAAGACAAAAAAGGCAAAAAGCTGGGTTTTTCATATTCCTCCGGTATGGAAGATGCGGGCAGTGTCGTGCGCGCCTCCCTGGAGGCCGCAAACTATACGGAGGAAGACCCCTTTTTAAGCCTGCCCGAAAAAGGAATAAACGAAAACCTGCCGTCCGCCGCGAGTACGGAGATATTTGACCAGGCAACCGCCGGGATGACCACAGAGGAGGCCTTCAGGCTTGCCTCCGTGGTGGAGAAGGGGGCGCGCGAAGCGGACAAAAGGATAAAGCTTGTAAGGAGCGCCACGGCATCGTTTTCCTCGAACGAGGTCCTGATAGTGAACTCGAACGGTTTTTCCGGGAGCTACTCTTCCACTTCCGCCACCGCCCAGGTCATGGCCGTTGCCGAAGGCGAGGGGGGCGAGACGCAGATGGGTTGGGATTTCATGGGCAGCGCGTTCATGGAGGACGTCAATTTCGCCCAGGTGGGCAGGGGAGCGGCGGAAAAGGCCCTGGAGCTGCTTGGCGCAAAGAACATCTCTCCAATGAAGGCCCCGTTGATCGTGGCCAACTCCGTGGCTGCCGAGTTCCTTGGGATATTCGCCTCCATGCTCTCCGCGGAATCCGTGCAGAAGGGAAAATCCCTGCTCGCAGGCAAACTTGGACAGCAGGTCATAAGCGGGTCGCTTTCCATCTTTGATGACGGCCTCCTGGCGCGCGGGCTTGGCAGCGCCCCGTTCGATGACGAGGGAGTGCCCACATCCAAAAAAAGTTTGATCGAGACCGGCGTCCTGAAGGGCTTCATGCATAACACCTATACCGCAAAAAAGGCCGGGGACGGCGCGGTCTCCACAGGCAATGCGGTAAAAGCATCCCTGTCCTCCTTTCCTTCCGTGGGAGCGCTTAATTTTTATCTCAGGGAGGCCGGAGGCATAAAACCCGTAAAACTGGAAGAGCTTTTTGCCATTGCCGGAAAAGGCCTGTATATAACGGAGGCCATGGGCATGCATATGGTGAACCCGGTGTCCGGCGAGTTTTCCATAGGAATATCCGGCCTGTTGATAGAAGGCGGAAGACCAACGCATGCGGTGAAGGAAGCTGTAATATCCGGCAACCTGCTGGACCTTTTTAAAAATGTGGAGGCCGTCGGGGACGATCTTAGGTTTTACGGGGGCACAGGCTCTCCCAGCATTCTTATAGGGCCAACCGACATAAGCGCCTGACAAAAGCGCGTCGGGAAAAAGCAAAAAGAGCAAAAAAGCGTCTTTGCGATTGCCCGAATAAGCCAACTTCAATTTTACCTGATCCCTTGAGAATATTTCGATCTGGTGGACGTGACCTCGCGAAAAAATTTTGCCAAAGGGTTAGAAGAGGAGATCTGTTTTGGCCCCTCTGACCAACTTTTTGGTGTTTTTCTGTTATAATTCTCGGTACTGTAGTTGTAGGAAATAAAAAAGAAAGGAGGTGAAGATAGATGAGGAAGATAGCAGCTATCATGGCATTTGTAATAGCCATCGTATTCGTTGCAGGGGCCGCACTGGCGATGCCCAAGGAGATTACGTTCAAGGCCGGCGCAATGGGCGATGTCCATTTTCCTATGATGGATCATGTCAATGAATTCCACTTGAAATGCACCGATTGCCATACGAAGATATTCCCGATGAAGGGGCCTGAAAATGGTGGAGTGAAATTCTCTATGGCCGACATCAGGGCGGGCAAATATTGCGGTGAGTGCCATAACGGCAAAACGGCTTTTGCTCCCGCTGGCAATTGCAACAAATGCCATCACCACTAAGACTCATCATTATTTGTTAACAAAAAAAAGGGCCTCATGCGAGGCCCTTTTTTTTGTTATAATTCCCGGAATTGGAGTTATGGAGACAGCGATCCCGCTTGGACTCGTACTTAACGAACTCATTTCAAATTCTATGAAACACGCCTTTCCATGGGCAATGCCCGAGAAAATAATAGTAAATATTAGCGGGGAAAATTGAAATCTACATCTTAAATACCGGGACAATAGGACAGGACTTCCCGAGGGCATAGATATTTCCAAATCCGGTTCGCTCGGATTTCTTATCATCTGTAATTTAGTTGACAAACAACTCGAAGCACAATCGAAATGAAAAGGAATCATGGGACTGAATTTGAAATAATGATCCCAAGGAAATGATGGAAAAAAGGAAATACATATTGATAGTGGATGATGAGATACTGGGCGCGGTCGGCCTGGCCTCGGTAAGGCCGTCCCGGAAAGGCGCACGCCCTGTTGCGGACCGGTTGTCTTTCCTGGTTTTATGCATGACGCCTGGCTTTTGTGCGAGGGCTTTTGCCTGTCCGCATTTTTTGACCGGTACCCGGAGCCGGTGGAGAACGCATCAGCTGGCTTGAGAAGCTGGACCGTATCGAGGCCGAGACCAACCGCTATGGGTGTAATATATATGTAGCGGAGGAACGTTGAATGATAGAAATAACGGTAACAGGTATAGAGAGATCGGCCGATGGTCCCTGCATGGTCTGTACCATCACGGACGGAATTTCCAGGGCGGAGCTAACGATAGCTATTGAGGGGGGCCAGTGCCCTGTGAAATACAGGCCCGTGTCTCCCGTTAACCAGACTATCACGGCATGGCTGGAGACGCATACTCTACGAGAGGTCTTGGAGGCTGTGCCAGAGGCGGCCAGAGCCGAGGCCCTGTACAAATTACGAGAGTTCTACCAAAAGGAAAGGGCAGGGGAAGACAGCGCGTAAATGAGAGCCGCCATCTACGCCAGGGTCTCGACCGCCGGCAAGGGACAGAACCCCGACCTCCAGATAGGGCCCCTGCATCAGTGGTCCAGCGCCGCAGTTGAGCTCCGACTGCGCGATCCAGTGCTCGGTGGGGTCCGGTATCCAGCATCTAAGCATCATTTATTGGGCATTTGCCCCAGATGCAGTTCCAGTTTTTCTTGACTCTCCCCATGAACTTGCCCTAACATCTTCACAAAAAGGAGCAACCATGAAAGAAATGAAAATCAGCAGAGCGTTCACGCTGATGGAATCTGGTCCAGTTGTTCTTGTTACTACAAGTGATGGAAAGAAGAACAATATAATGACGATCTCTTGGACCATGGTGATGGACTTTACGCCGATATTTGCTATAACCACTGGGCCCTGGAACTATTCCTTTGCCGCTCTTCGAAAATCGAAGGAGTGCGTTATTTCAATTCCCACTGTTGACATGATGGATAAGATCGTTGGAGTGGGAACATGTTCCGGCGCCGATACGGACAAGTTTGAAAAATTCAGGCTGACCCCCGTGAAAGGGAAGCATGTACAGGCACCCTTAATAAAAGAATGTCTGGCGAATATCGAGTGTAAAGTAATCGACATCGTCAGAAAGCACAATATTGTCGTCCTCGAAGGCGTTGCCGCGTACTTTGATGATTCGCGAAAGGAGAAGCGAACTGTTCACGCAGTTGGCGATGGGACCTTTATAGTGGATGGGCGCAAGTTGAATCGAAAAAAAATGATGTCGGCGAAGCTTCCAGCTGGCCTTTAGTTCCTTATGACCTCAGAAGATTCTGTTGTTCCCGTATAACCATCTATATAAAGAGGCCAGCGACTTTTGTCTTTTCCTTAAGAAATCAAAGACCTGAAGGCTTCACATGAACGTCTGATAAAACGGCTTTCGCCGGTATGACGGCCTTAAAATCATCCGCCCCACGACACAGGCTCTTTCCGCAAACTGCTGTCCAGGACCCGTGTAATTCATTTGACATCCCCTCCGGATATTAGGTAATTTTAGAAAATGGACCATTTGTCGACCATAGACCGCGCTTCGCTGCTCTTTCTGCTTGCCCTTACGATGAACCTGCCGCTCGGGTATTTAAGGAGCAAAGTCGCCAAGCGCTCGTTTAAATGGTTTCTATACATTCATCTGTCCATACCATTCATAATTATTGCCAGGCTTTTTGTTCTGGACCTTCATTTCATATACGTGCTGGTATCCATACCCGCAGCGGTCATCGGACAGCTGTCGGGCGGAAAGCTCCCGGTTGTTTTAGCCAAGCCCCAGGCATAGCTGGCGTTTGTCCCTACGCCTCCTCAGGATGCTGAAAAGGCCATGGGAGATCTGGAGAAATACATCCACAGAAAACGGGACAGCTTGCCGGTTCTGGTAGATTGCGCTTTAATTCATTATCAGTTTGAGACGATACATCCGTTTCGCGACGGCAATGGCAGACTCGGATGACTGATATGCTCGCTATCCATTTACTGTATACATAAACTGTTACATAAACTGCTTGCGTGGCAATATCATGGCCCGGCGGATTATGATGATGGCGGCAGGGTTTTCATTTTAAATCAAAAAGCCGAAGCCGGAAAGGAGTTTTGGTTTTTTATGGATGCGTTTGATCTTGACCCACGGTTTGCGATAGAGAGGGAAAAAAGAAAAAAGGCAAAGACCTGCAATTAAACCAAAAGAAACGGCATATGTTCATATACGTTTGAACAGTCCGGCTAAAAAAATCATTTAAAAACGGGAGATTAAAATTTCCAGTTTGAACGGGAAAACACAAAAAAGAGGCGGCCATAACTTGACGGCATGAGGTTTAAAATTTTATCCTTTCCTTTATGGCAATGAAATCCAAAACTGCAAAACAAAAAATCAAAAAACCGTGGGGCGGAAGGTTTTCCGGCGGCACCAGCCAGGCTGTGGAGGCATTTAGCGAATCCATTTCCTTCGATAAAAGGCTCTGGAAGTACGATATAGAGGGCAGCATTGCTCACGCCGGGATGCTTGGAAAGCAGGGCATCATCCCAAAAAAGGACGCGAAGCTCATAGTGAAAGGCCTCATGCGGATAGCCACCCGCATAGCGGAGGGCGGGTTTGTCTTCAGGGAGGAGCTTGAGGACATTCACATGAACATAGAGGCCGCCCTCATAGAGGAAACGGGAGAGGCGGGGAAGAAACTCCATACCGCAAGAAGCAGGAACGACCAGGTAGCCCTGGACCTGAGGCTCTATCTGCGCAGTGAGGTCAAAGAGACCATCGGCCTGGTAGGAGGGCTCAAAGCGGCGCTCGTTGATCTGGCGCAAAGGCACAGGGAAATTATAATGCCCGGATATACTCACCTTCAACGGGCCCAGCCAGTTCTGCTGGCGCATCACCTGCTGGCGTATGCGGAGATGATGGACAGGGACGCTGAGAGACTGCTGGAATCCCTGAAAAGGATAAACGTTCTGCCGCTGGGGGCCTGTGCCCTGGCAGGGACGAGTCTGCCGATAGACAGGCTATATGTTGCGGAACTCCTGGGTTTCGACGCGGTTTCCGCCAACAGTATGGATTCCGTGTCTGACAGGGATTTTGTGCTTGAATTTCTGAGTGACGCAGCCATCCTGATGATGCATCTTTCAAGGCTTTCGGAGGAAGTGGTACTCTGGTCTACGGAGGAGTTTTCCTTCATCGGGCTTCCCGATGCATTTGCGACCGGCTCCAGCATCATGCCGCAAAAGAAAAATCCGGATGTGGCGGAGCTTGCCAGGGGCAAAACGGGCAGGGTTTACGGGAATCTTATGGGTATGCTTACTGTCATGAAGGCTCTTCCGCTTACCTACAACAGGGACCTGCAGGAAGACAAAGAGCTCCTTTTTGACACGGTTGACACGGTGAAATCCGTGCTGGACGTACTGGCGCAGATGCTTCCGGTCATAAATTTCAGGACGGAGAGGCTTGAGGAGACGGCGGGAGAAGGCTTTTCGACCGCCACAGACATGGCTGAATACCTCGTTAAGAAGGGCATGCCTTTCAGGGAGGCGCATGGAGTGGTGGGCAGGGCTGTCCTCTATGCGTCACAAAAGGGCAAAAGGCTCGAAGATATCAGCCTGGATGAGTATAAGGGGCTTTTCAGCGGCCTGTTTGACAAGGATGTTTTCCAGGTCCTTTCGCCGCGGGCCTCTGTTGCGGCCAAAAAAAGCCTGGGCGGGACGGCCCCGTCTGAGGTGGCCAGGCGGATGGCCGCGCACAAAAAGGAAAAGGAAAAGAAAAAGAAAGATAAAAAAGGCAAGTGAGGCCCATTTCAAGGATTTTTTCTTTTTTGTTTTTTTCTTTTTCCCGGGCCGTTTTTTTATGCGCGGTATTTTTTTTGGCCGCACTCTCTTCCTGCGGGCATAAAACGCCGCTTTCCCTTGAGGCCTTCCGGCCCCCGCAGGCTCCGTCCAACCTGATGGCCGTCCAGAGGGAAAATGTGATCAGTCTGTCCTGGACTTACGGCGGGGCAGAGGCAGTAAAGGACTTTATCATCGAGGAGAGGATCCAAAAAGGAATTTCATCGGGAAAAGGCGGGCCGCCTGAAAATGGAAAAGGGCGGGAAAAAGAAAAGGCCTCCTTCAGGATGATAGCTAAAGTGAAGGGCGGCTCATATTCGCAGCCTGTTATTTTTGGGCAGACCTATGATTTCAGGGTCATGGCGGAATCCACGTCCGGAGTTATCGGCGGACCTGCCGGAATAGTAGTCCCGGCGCTCGCCCCGCCGCCCCAGCCGCAGGGGCTTGGTTTTTCTATCGGCAATGAGTTTGTCACGCTTAAATGGCAGAATATTGGGAAATGGGACGGGAAAAAAGTTTTTTACAATATTTATCAGAGTGCGCCGGGGGGGAAATCAAAAAAGTCAAAAACGCTCCTTAATGCCTCTCCCATTACGCAAAACACCTTTGACGTTGCTCCCAATACGGGGCAGGTGACGGTCTATTCAGTGTCGGCTCAGCTTGGCGGGCCGTTCCTGTACGAGGGCAAGAGCTCCCAGGTGATCGTAAAACCAGCCGATTTTGTGCCCGCGACTCCGGCGGCGCCAACCGCATTGAAAACGGCTGAAGGCATAAGGCTTATCTGGAACGCGAACCCGGAGTCCTGGGTAAGCGGCTACCGGATTTACAGGCGGATAAAAACAAACGGGAAATGGGAATCTGCCGGGTTTTCATCCATACCTTCCTATCTGGATGCCGGCGCCACATCCGGAGACTACAGGATAACCGCAGTGGGCAGCGTGTCCGAAAGCCCGTTTTCAGTGGCGATCAGAATCCCTCCGGGCAAATAAAAACTTCTCCTGGTGTCGTCTTTCTCTTTTTCCCGGCATAGTTCTTGCAATTTTATCTTGGTTATGAAATCAATAAACCGTATAAAGCGGCCAGTGGTGCGTGAAAATCCGCTTGAGGAGATTTGGCGTCTGCGGAAGAAAGGTGAAAAGACGCTTTTTCAGTCCAGCGCTCTCAAGAAACGGAGGTGAGAGGTTTTTTTTAAAAGATATGAGATCTAAGAAAAACTGACCTTTCCCCCGCGGACAGGCCTTTTTTGATTTGAAAGGGGGCCGCACATGGACAAAATTCTTGAAGGACTGGTGGAGTTTGCAGCGCTCAGGGGCAGCAATTACGTGAAAGGGTACTCCCCTATGTGGGACATAAGGAAGAAGACGGCGGAATTTGCCGTTCTCCTTCTCCTTTTTGTAAAGCAGACCGACGGGGTGGATGATGAGGACATGAAAACCAGGCTGACGGAACTTCAACCCTACGTGGATGATCTGAGAAGGTCCATCTTTCATCTCAAATGCAACAAGGTGCCGGCTGAAAAACGCCGTTTCTGAAGTTTTTTGATTTTTCCGTGCTAAAATGGACGATGAGGTCTGTTGCGGAAAACAGGAAGGCGTTCCACGATTATTTCATAGATGAGACCTATGAGGCGGGCATCTCGCTTGTAGGCACGGAGGTCAAGTCTATCCGGGAAGGCAAAGCGAATCTTAAGGACAGCTACATCCTTATCAAGGACGGGGAGGCGTTTCTGCTTAATTGCCATATAAGCCCTTACAGCCACGGCAATATCATGAACCACGATCCCTTGAGGACCCGCAAACTCCTTCTTAAAAAACAGGAGATAGACCGCCTGAGGGGCAAGCTTATCCAGAAGGGCTACACGCTCATTCCAACGAAAATGTATTTCAAGGGCCCCTATGTTAAACTAGAGATAGGGCTTGCAAGAGGCAAGAAGCTCTTTGACAAACGGGAGGCTTTGAAAGAAAAAGAAGCCAACCGCCAGATTGAGAGGGCCCTTAAAAGGGCCCAGTGACTCTGTGTTCTCTTTCTGCTCTTTCTGTAGGGGGCGTAAGGTTTCGACGGGGGTCATGAGGCTCAGATGGCATGCCGTGGCTCCATCACCACGTTAAAAGATGGAAAATTCACAAACGCCAATAACGAACTGGCACTGGCCGCTTAACTAAAAGCGGCGCGTCTTTCCGGGAATGCCCGCGGCCCGGACGGACGAAAGCAGCGGGATAAGCTTCCGGATGGCTCTCTGCCGGAAGATGAAAACCAAACGGGGGATAGGCCCACGGCCGGGCGCGGTTGCCCGCATGGTCCGGGCCGAAATTTAAATAGGCAGCCTAAGCATGTAGAAGTCTGTGTGTAGTGCTTTCGGACGCGGGTTCGATTCCCGCCGCCTCCACCAATTAAGTTTTTTTTTTTTTTGAAATCAATCAGTTCTGTTTCCCTCCGGTGTTCTCCATGTGCTTCCGCCAGTAAAAAAATTATGCATCCGCCCGCGTCTGACATATTTAAGGCGATCGGCAAGCTCATCCCTTCAATATGAATTCCAGGCAAAAAAACCTTTTCTTTTAGGAAAAAGTAAAATCCCGGCCTGACACTCTCCATAAGTCTGATTGCAGATGTTTCCCACACTTTTTTATAATTGGCCCAATGAAATATTTCCCTTTAACCCATATACCGGTTATCGTTTTCGTTTACAGCATGCCTTTTTTGATGCTGGGCATAACGATGGCATCGGAACTGCTTACGTTGGAAACGCCGGAGGGCCGTTTCAGGAGGTTCCTGGTCCTTCCACTGGGTTCGCTGGCCTTTTTTGGGTTGCTGCACGGGATGGGGGAGCTTGTGCATACGTATGCCATCCTTGAGGGGCGGCTTCCCGTCTGGCTGAGAGCGGCCAAATTGCTGATGATGGCGCTCTCCTTTTTCTTTTTGAGCCGGTTCGGTCTGCTTTTTGAACTGAAAGAGGACCTTTCAGCGGGAGGCGGAGGCGCCGGCACAGGAGTTCCCGGAAAGGAAAGCGGCAGCCTTTTTGAGAAACTGATCCCTTTCGTTCCTTATGTGCAGTTTTTGTCATGGTTTTTTTTGGCCTCCTGGATATTTGCAAAAGGGCATGGCAGCAAGGCATCCATGTTCGAAGGGGATGTCCTGTCCAGGTACATAATTGCTTTCCCTGGCGCTATTTTTGCCGCGGTTGCCTTCTGGCTGGCGGCGAGAAAATTCAAGGGCCCCCATAACCCGATAACCAGGTACTGGATCGCCATATCCGTAAGTTTTTTTCTTTATGCGGTCTTTGGCGGTCTTATAGGGCCTACCGTAGGCTTCTATCCCGCCTCCTCGTATAATTACTATTCCTTTTACAGGCAGATAGGTTTGCCTGTGCAGCTCTTCAGAAGCATTTGCGCCGTGTTGCTCACGGTGACCCTGCTTGGCTACTTCAGGGCTTTCATGAATCTGTCTTCCATCAGGCTGAAGGCCATAACACATATCCTCATTGCGGTTGTGATGCCGGTTTTCATTGTAATAACCTTTGTCTGGTTTATGATATCCGGGTCTTTTTTAAGGCTTTCATACAGTGAAGGCGAAAGGCTTGCCAGGCTTGACACCCAGCGTGTCCTGGCGTTTTTTACGGACATCGAATCGCGCGCCGCAAAGGACCTTCTTTTTCTTCGGGCGAACCCTCCCGCCGCCAGGAAAAGTTTTCTGGAATCTTTCGTCCTTGAGGACCCTGACATAAAGGGCATCCGGTTTTTTGACGGGAACAGGGAGGTATTCAGATTTGAAGAGGGGGCTTCTTCCGGTGCCCCATACTCATCTGGGCAAAGGGTGCGGCAGGATCCTGGGCCTTTCCTTGGATCAATCAGCGGCAGCCCGCCGGGGGCATTCCGTTTGAAACGGGGCCGGCACGGAGAACCGCTTATGGAGATGCCCTTTCAGGGCAAGCGGGTGGAGCTTGTAATGTCCGCGGCCGGGCTCAAACGCCTGTTCGGGGATCTGAACATCCAGAAGGGCTGGAAATTCTCGGTCCTTGATGACAGGGGGCATCCTGTTTTGGCGAGCGGGCAAATTGTGACGAGCAGGCAGGGCGGGCCTGAAAACGGGGGCGCAGGCATCCCTGCTGCCGGGGCGCGGCGCGGCTCCGCCATGAACGCGGGGCATTATGTCATAGAAACGGGCTTGGCAGGCTGGGCCACACGCTATGAAGTGACGGGTTCAGGGCTTGTTGAGCCGGCCTTTGCCGTGTTCAAGGGGCTTATGCTCATCGTCTTTGCAGTTTACATTTCCACCATCATCATGGCCTCTATTTTTGTGGACAAGATCAAAAAACCCATAAATCTGATCGTCAGAAAGGTCAAACTTATAGGCGCGGGAGACCTGGGACAAAGGATCGGACTCAAGACCGGTGACGAGCTCCAAACACTATCCGAGGAGATAGAGAAGATGGCTGTAGGGCTTTGCGAAAAGAAAAAGCTGGAAGAACAGATGATCTCAACCGAAAAAATAGCCGCCCTGGGCAGGCTTACGGCGGGGATAGCGCATGAGATAAACAACCCCCTGGGCATTATTCTGGGCTACTGCCAGATATTGATCAGCGAGACGGAGGCTGGAAGCGGCAGGTTCAATGACCTGAAGATAATAGAAAAGCAGACCCTTGCCTGTAAAAAGATAGTGGAGGACCTGCTTAAGTTCTCAAGGGCGCACAAGCGGGTCGAGGCGGTGGTTGACCTGAATTCGGTGATAAAGGAGACCATCGCACTGATGCCTCCCAGGTTTTTAACGGACAAGATCTCGATACGTTGCGATCTTTCAACTGTGTCTCCTAAAATAACCGGCGATGCGGACAAGCTGCACCAGGTGTTTTTAAATCTCATGGTAAACGCGATGGACGCAATGAAGGAAGGGGGCGTCCTGGAAATAGCGACCAGGGCCGGCGAAGACTTGCACGTTGTTTTCAGGGATAACGGCTGCGGAATAAGGGCGGAAGACCTGGCCAGGATCTTCGACCCTTTTTTTACCACCAAGGAGGCCGGCAAAGGGACCGGCCTTGGCCTGTCGGTGTCCTATGCAATAATAAAGGACCATGGCGGCAAAATATGGGCTGAAAGCGAGGTTGGCAAAGGGAGCGCTTTTCACATCTCCCTGCCTCTTTTAAATGATCATGGACCATAAAATACTGGTTGTTGATGATGAAGAGGACATGCTCTCCATGGTTGAGAGGATCGTTTCTTCCAGGCGGCAATACGACGTGCTCAAAGCTGGCAACGGATGTAGCGCCCTGGACATCCTTGACGTCCACAATGCGGACGTTGTTCTTGCGGACATGAGCATGTCCGGCATGAGCGGGCTTGAGCTGACAGAGGCCATCAGGAAGAAATGGCCTGAAAAGACCGTAGTTATCATGACCGCTTACGGTTCGATAGAGAATGCCGTGGACGCGATGAAAGCGGGAGCTTACGATTATTTGACGAAGCCTTTCCAGTCTGACGATCTGATATTGCTGCTGGACAGGGCGATGGAACGCTCGATGCTCCTGGACGACAGGCGCTATTTCCGGCAGGAACTGCAAAGACGCCACGGTTTCAGCGAGCTTGTGGGGACCAGTCTCCCGATGGCAAAAATTTACCAGACCGTAGAGGACGTAGCCCCTACCGGGGCCCACATACTCATAACCGGCGAAAGCGGCACGGGAAAAGAGCTTGTGGCGCGGGCCATTCATTATAAAAGCAAGCGGAAGGAAATGCGTTTTGCGGCGGTAAATTGCGCCGCGCTTCCGGAAGCGGTCCTCGAAAGCGAGCTTTTTGGACACGTAAAAGGGGCGTATACAGGCGCTTTCAAGGACAATCGCGGACTGATCGAGGAGGCTGACGGCGGCACGTTGTTTTTAGACGAAGTGGCGGAAATGAGCCCTTACGTCCAGGCGAAGCTGCTTCGCGTCCTTCAGGACGGGGAGTTCCGTTCAGTCGGGGGCGCAAGGGACAAAAAGGCCGATCTGAGAGTGATTAGCGCCTCCAACAGGAACATGGTGGAAGAGGTGCTCAAAGGGCGGTTCAGGCAGGACCTGTTCTACAGGCTGAACATTATAGGGATAGAAATGCCTCCGCTGCGGGATAAGAAAGAGGACATCCCTCTGCTGGTCTTTCATTTCATGGAAAAATATGCCTCCAAATATGAAAAAGAGATAAAAGGGATTGAGCCATCCGCCATGATGGATCTTTCGAACAGGCCGTGGAAGGGCAACGTCCGGGAACTGGAAAACACCATAGCCAGGGCGGTCGCCATTTCGAAAGACTGTGTGCTCCATGGGAGAGACCTCTCTTTGAATGAGACCGGTTACAACGATCTTAGTTTCAAGGCGGCGAAGAAAAAGGCCCTGACGGATTTTTATGTATCGTACATAACTTCAGCGCTGGTCCGGAACAAAGGCAACATCTCCAGGACAGCCGATGAATGCGGCATGATGAGGCAGTCCCTGCAGCAGGTCATGAAGAAATACGGAATCAGTTCCGAGGATTGCCAGTAGCGAAGGTTTGCCCAATAGATAGAGCAAGATTTTCTTTTGTAGTGCAATCTGAAACTTGCGATGCGCTTGAATGCGTGAAAAAGCCCGGTTTTTAATTGGTTTTTTGATGGAAAAACCGCAATAACCCTTTCCTGACGCAATAAAAAATATTCCTGTCCGGCTTCCTGGCCTGGAAATTCCTTTAAATTCAAACGCTTTATTTTTTGTTGCCGGCTGGCATGGATGCTGCTATACTCCACATTCAGGAAAATATTTTCCTTTCCTAACCTCCGTAGATATGGGCGCGGGAATGGCCGCGCCCATATCGAATCCGGAACGCGATGGGAAAAAAGATTCTCATCCTGGATGATGAGCCGGATATGCAGGGTCTTGTCGAAAGAGTGCTTGGCCAGAAGGGCTTGGTAGTGAAAAAGGCCGGGCATCCGCGCGAGGCTATTGAGATGGTTGCCTGTGAGGAGTTCGGGCTTCTCATAGTTGATTTCAAGCTGCCTGGGATTGACGGGCTTGAATTCATGAGGCGCATTAAAAAAGAAGGCTTTGACAATAAATGGATGGTTATTACGGGGCGTCCCACCAGCTTGCTGGAAGATCAGGCGAGAGCGGAGGGGTGCGCCGCTTTTTTGGTTAAACCGCTCGATATACATGAGTTTGAGAGCGAGGTGGAAAGAATTCTCAATTCAAAAGACGGAGGAGGGGGAATGTAAAAAAAGTGGTCCGAAATCTTTGAAACCGCATCAGGGAAACAGGTAACGGCGTACGAGATTCTTTGCTGTTCAAGTTTTTTTATTTTTTATAAGCCAATTTACGGAGAAGGGAGAAGTAATGAAAAAAACTGCGTCATTGCTAAGTCTTTGTATGGTTTTTCTGCTTGCCCTGTTTTTTACAGGTACGCAGGCGCGGGCGGAGGGAAACGGCGGATATGTAGGGCCGGCTACCTGCGCGAAATGCCACCCGTATGAATTTACCACCTATTCGGCGTCCATCCACGCCAAAAAGGCCATCGGCAATAGCCCCGCCAACAGGGAGGCATGCGAGACCTGCCACGGGGCCGGCGCCGGGCACGTTGCGAAAGGCGGAGGGATAGGGGTCAGCATCTTTGCCTTCAATAAGGAGCACACCGCAAAAGAGAAGGCGGCCAAATGCCTGGCCTGCCACGCGCAGAGCAAATGGGCCGCGTTCTGGAGCCAGGGCAAGCACGCAAGGGAAGGCCTTGCCTGCACGGACTGCCATTCGATGCACCACGGCGGCTGGAAGTTCCTTAAGGGCGTAACCAACAAATATGACGTATTCAACCTTTGCTTCAATTGCCATAAGGACATCAGGAACATGGTACACAAGCAGTCCCACCACCCGATCCTGGAGGGCAAGGTGTCCTGCGTGGATTGCCACAACCCTCACGGCACGTTTAACCGCAGGATGCTCAGGGCCGATTCCGTAACCGAGCTCTGCTACAGGTGCCACCCGGAAAAAAGAGGGCCGTTCATGAACGAGCACCCGCCGGTGGAGGAAAACTGCCTGACATGCCACACCCCTCATGGCAGTAACCATAACAAGCTGCAGACGGAGAAGATAACCATTCTCTGCCAGAACTGCCATGCGCTTGACGGCCACCAGACCGGGCCTTTCACGGAGTTCCAGTCCTTCAATCCGCCTACCACGGGGCCCAGCAATCTTCATGCTAGCCCCAGGGTTGTCGGCCGCATGTGCACGAACTGCCATACAAACATCCATGGATCGAACTACCCGGGGGTACTCGGGGAATGTTTCGTAAGATAGGAGGGGACAATAATGAAATTTAAGATATTGATTGCAAGCGCGGCAATGGTCCTCCTGACGGTTGCCAGCGCATTTGCCACCGGTTACAGTTACATGCCGCCCGGAGGCTCATTGCCGGGGGTAACCGCAGTCAGCAATACGCCCGCTGTGCATGGCAGCATAAGCGAAACCGCAGCGGTCATCAACGTGACGGGCAACAAGGCCCAGTTCAGCCCCTACAGGGATTTGACCCAGGGCGGCGGGCTTTTCAGCAACATCAACATGGGTTATGACAGCAATAATTACTGGTTGCAGTTTAACGCCAGCGACATCGGCTACAAAGACCAGAGCTACTATCTCAACGGTGGCATGTACGACAAGTACAAGTTCGGGGCGTTCTACAACCAGATTCTGCACAATATCACCTTTGGCGCCATAAGCCCGGAGGCCGGCGTGGGTAGCACGCGGCTCCAGCAGGGCACCGGAACGTGGTCTTCCACCACGCTGCCCACAAATACCAGCCAGTGGCCCAGCACCTTCGACTATCAGACCCGGAGAAACCAGGTTGGCGGCAATGTCAGCATAAATCTGCCGCATGACCTGACCGCCGATTTTTCGGTGATGAATGAGCACAAAACGGGCATATACCCAATGGGCGGTTACTGGATAGAGGTGCCTACGCCGATAGATTGGACGACGCAGGACTACAATGCGTCGCTGAGGTATCAGGCCAGGCCGCTTTTCGCCCAGGTAGGCCTGCAGTACAGCGATTTCAGCGATCGTGATGAGAACATCGAGTTCCAGGTACCCCATGGCGCCGACCTGTCAGAATTTTTAACTATGCCGTCGGACAATAATTTTTTAAAGGGCTATCTTCAGGCCTCTCTGATGCTGCCTTATTATTCCCATTTCAACGTAGATGTCGCTACATCCCAGTATAGATCCAGCGCCGACCTACTTTCGGTTGATCAGGTCGCAAATTTCCAGGGCTCGCCCACGAACGCGGGGCATACCGTTACGGGCATAAGCTCGCCGACCTTTAACGGCAAGCGCAATGTGTCCAACGTGTACCTCACGCTCACCAGCAACCCCGTCTCCTTCCTGGACGGCAGGTTGTTCTACAAATACTATGACTCCACGAACAACTCACAGGATGTGCTTGTGACGATGCCTGGAGGCGACAATAGCGCGGTTTCTCCTACAGTTGCACCGCTGGTGTTTGACTACAAGACGGACACCTACGGCGTAAACCTGGGTTTCGCGCTGCCCCAGAACTTCCATCTGGACACGGAGTACGAGAATGTCCATACGGAGAGGCCCAATCCCAGCATACCCGTCCCCAACACGAACGACAACACCTACTTTGCCGAACTCAGGTGGAACGGGCTGGATTGGATCACCCCCAGGGCCTCCTTCAGAGACTTCAACAGGAGCGGTGGGGGGCCTCTGCCTATCAATCAGGACAAGGCTGACCACGACTACGATGCGACCGACGTTTATGTCCAGGAGATGGGGTGGTTCAACGTCGCGTCCCAGCACACGAAGGACTACATGGCCGAGGTTGAGGTAACACCCATAGACGCGCTGGATGTTGACCTGCAGTACCACTACATCGACACCATCTATCCTGACAACCTCATCGGCCTCCTTTTCACGAGGACCAATGAGTGGGATGCCGATGCCAACTACAGTTTTGGTGATGTTGCCACTGTCAACGGATATTTCGACCTTGACAACATAAAGAGCGATACGTTCTTCAGTAATAACAACCACACGAACGCTGTCACGAACCCTAATTTAGGCACGAGCGACTACAACATCGACGAATACGTAAAAGACGATGAGTACGAGTGGGGTCTTGGCAGCACCGTGAATGTCATCCCCGGAAAGCTCAGGTTCAATATCCGTTACGACTACATGAACTCCTACGGGCTGAATGACATGTCCATCCTGGCTGGCGCAGCGTCCGATTCTCTTGGTTCACTTAGCACCAGCGGGGTCACCAGCGGCTTCCCGGCTACCGGAGCCAACCAGAGCAATATCGACATGCCGTACGACACCTACAAGGAGTCTTCGGTGAGCGCGAAGCTGGTGTACAACTTCACGCAGCAACTGGCGCTTACCGGAGGCGTCGAGTTTGACCACTTCGAGTACAACGACTCCGCAGTTAACGATTACCAGTATTACTACACCACTACAAAATACGGGGCCGCTTCCAATCCTGCGAATACTTACTTCCTGAGCGGAGCGTATTCGGCGCCGTCTTACAACGCCAATACGGAGTTCGTGACCCTGGCTTACAAGTTTTAACCGGCTCACGTCTTATACAAAAAAGGGAGGGCATCTTGCCCTCCCTTTTTTGTGCCATTAAAGTTAAAAATGGAAAAACGGGCCCTGGTTTTTAAACTTTGGCGGGTACACGGTATTTTGGCTATCAGGGGAGGACGGCACTTTTTTAGCGGAGCGAATGCTGTCCGCCCCAGCTTAGCATTAAGAGCCAAAATGAAATTCATGGCCAGGACATGACGGATTTTTTTTAGCAGCCTGCTACAGGTATCCTTTTCCCCGCAGGAAGGTTTCTGCCTTGACGGCCAGGGCCTCCGCCTCCCTTCTGAGCTCCGTGTAATCCTCCTTTGTGAAGGTGTAGGAAGGATTATAATCAGCCTCCTCCCTGTATTTCATGAGCTTGGAAAAAACATGGGAGGTCCCGGCCTCGAACTGCCCCTCTTTTACGAAATGCAGGCCAAAAAGCCTCAAGGCCCCTTCATGGCTTTTTGGTTCAAGTCCCTTTGACAAAAGCACGGCCCTGATATGATAAAGAGCAAAATAATACAGCCGCGACACAGCATCGTTTATGAGCCCGCCCTCAAAGAGAAGTTCGGCGGCCTTTATGGATTCCTTTGCCCGCGCAAGCTCCTCCGCGATATTGATTTTTTTATTGTCTTCCGTCATAGCGGGATGCCTTCACGTTCGATATCCAGGGCTATCCGTCTCTCCCGCCTTTTAAGATTTTCGAAATCTTCTTCGGACAACACCAGAACGGAAAGCGGCATAAGGTTCTCCAGCTCTACTTCAGCCGTTTTTTCCAGCACGCGGTCCCTGGTCTCCCCAGTCAATCCGCGTACAATAACGGCGATGTCGATATCCGACCATTCATCGAAATCCCCCCTTGCCCTGGAGCCGTACAGCATGACCGCTGCAAGGCTGTCTCCCAGGAGGGCGGTAAGACCTTTTTTTAACTGGGCCAATGTTTTTTTTTCTTCCGCCTTAAGCGATTCCATGATTTTTCTTATTTTATAGAAATTCAGGGTAAAATGCATAGGCGGCGAGGCAGCTTTCAAACAACTTCAGGCCCGCAGGGCGTCCACAATATTCATCCGCGCGGCCCTGAAGGCCGGCAACACTCCTCCGGCAAACCCCATTATGAGGGAAAACGCGACGGCCCTCCAGATGATCCCCTCCGTAAGGGTGAATGAGAACGACAGCTCGGAGAAGGTCTGCCAATTCACCGTGGAGATGGTAAAAAACTGGAGGAACGATGCGAAGAAGAGGCCCGCCAGACCGCCTAAAAGCCCCAGCATAAGCGACTCCGCCATGAACGCCCGCAGGATGCTGCCGCGCTCGAAACCAAGCGCCCTCAAGGTCCCTATCTCCCTGGTTCTGGTCACCACGGCCGCGTACATGGTGATGATGGCCCCGATGACCGCGCCCATGGAGAATATGATGGAAAGCGAAATGCCCAGGATGTTCAGGAATTTTGCCATGATCCGCGACTGCTTCTCGTAATACGTGTTTTCGCGCATTGCCTGGAGGGTGAGCCGCGGGTCACGTTCGATCTCCTTTTTGAACCGGCCGAAAAGCGCAGGGTCCCTGAGCTTGAATAGCACGGAGGAGTATGCCTGCCTCCTGAACGCCTGCATCAGTTGGTCCGCGTCTCCCCAGACCTCGGAACTGAACGCGGTGGCGCCCGCGTCGAATATCCCCACCACCTTCCAATGCCTCATTGCGAAATAAAGCGTACTGCCCAGCCCAACGCCCTTAAAAAGTTTTGCCACCCTAATTCCGGCCATAATCTCCGATGAGCCCGGCCGGGGCATGCGTCCGGCAATCAGCTTTATCTGCGGCCTTAAATGAAGGGATTCAGGCCCTATACCCCGAATTGCCAGGTTCGATAGCGCCCCTCCCTTTTTGGGAAGGGTAATCAGTACAAGGATCTCTTTTGCCAAAAGGATCTTCCCGTCTCGTGCCACAGCCACATATGGGGAAGTCGCAATTATGTCCGCCTGGTCCCGGTCTATGGCGCTTTGGACCTCGGTCTGCGCCCCTTTCCGAAGTACCACCGCATTGTCTGGAGAACCCGTTTCGACAAGGGTTTTTTTAAGCCCCTGGGCCAGCATCAAAACGGAGGCGAAGACGAACACTACCAGCGCCATTCCCCCAGCCGTAAGAGCTGTCGTGAGCTTTCTTGTCCAGAGGTTCCTCAGGCTGTAGGACAAAGGTATGCCCATAATCAGCCAAGCCTCCTTAAACCTTCGGCAATCGGCGTTTTTATGGCTTTCCATGCGGGGAAGACCGCAGCAACAAGACCTACCAGGGCAGAGGCCGCCGCATAGAACAGAAACAGGCGCCTGCTGACATTGAAAACGGGGAAAAAAGCGCCGAGCTGCGCCCTGAACGCATGGGCGGCAGGATAGGTAAGAACGATTCCCAATACGCAGCCTGCCGTCACTATCACCATGGATTCGCCAAGGATAATCCCGGCTATCCTCGGGCCCCCGAACCCAAGGGTCTTTAAAATGGCGTACTCCCCGATGCGCTCTCTCACGGTCATTGCCATTGTATTTGCGGCTACTGCCATGATGATGGCTATGATAACGAATGATACAAGCTGTATCACCATCAGGAGCGCCTCGGTCATGGATATGAAACTTAGCTGGAAGGACTTTTCCGTTTCCGTGAGCGTCTCGGCCAGCGAATTTTTGAACATGGCGTCTATCTGCGAGGAGATGGACGGGGCAAGCAGCGGGCCGGATATGCTCTCCATGAAAAAACCTGCCTCGTCCGCGCGGTCCGGGGCCGCCTTTTTGATGGACTCGTTCAGGTAGTCCCAGTGAAAGAAAAACTGGGACTCATCGGTACTCTTGTCCCTTCCCCTGTATATGGCCCTTATCACGAAATCCAGGTCAACCGGGTAATTGGTCCCCTTGAGCGTCACCAGGTCTCCCACCTTCCAGCCGAACCTTTGGGCCAGTTTTATGCCCACCACCGCCCCCCTCCTGTCGCTTAAAAAAGCCGACTTTTGCTCCGGGGAGATTATATATTCGGGGTAGAGTTTCAGGTAACTCCTGGGCTCAACCGCAAAGTTGGCGAAAAAATTCTTCTCGTTTATGTAGATCCCGCCAAACCAGCTGCCCCAGGAAACATCCGTAACGCCCTTCACCTGGCGTATCTTGTCCTTATAAGACAGGGGCAGGGGAAAGGTAAGCGATATGGAGTTCCTTGTCACGAGGCGTGTGGCTGATGATGCCGCGACCCCCGCATACCATGCGCTTACGACGGTCCGTAGCAAGCCGAAGGCAACCAGAGCTATGACAACGCTCCCGATGGTAAGCAGTGTGCGCGTTTTATGCCTGAAGGCGTTTTTAAGTATTATCTTGAACGCGAACATCAGGCCCCCAACATCAGGTTAATACGCCCTTTTCGAGGGTTCTTACGGCGTGGGCCTTAGCTGCGGCCCTGGGGTCATGCGTGACCATGATGATGGTCTTTCCAAGCTGCCTGTTCAGATTTTCCATAAGGGAAAGCACCTCTTGTGCCGAAACACGGTCCAGGTCCCCGGTGGGCTCGTCGGCAACCAGTATCACCGGGTCCGTCACAACGGCCCTCGCTATCGCCACACGCTGCTGCTGCCCTCCGGAGAGTTGCCCCGGATAGTGTGCTATCCTTTCGGAAAGGCCTACCAGATCGAGGACCGCGCGGGCGTGCTCCATCCGCTCCTTTTTAGAAAGGCCGGTCAGAAGCAGCGGGAGCTCCACGTTCTCAATTGCCGTCAGCACCGGGATGAGATTGTAGAACTGGAATATGAAACCGACGTTCAGGGCCCGCCAGCCTGCAAGCTCATTTTCGGATAAAGAGGTGATATCCACCCCTCCCACCAGTATGGCCCCGCTGTCGGCCCTGTCGATGCCGGCTATAAGGTTCAGAAGGGTGGTTTTCCCGGAGCCGGAGGGCCCCATGAGGGCCAGGAATTCGCCCTCCGCGATCTCGAAAGAGATTTCTTCAAGCACCCGTATCTGCTGGCTGCCGCGCCTGTAGGACTTGTTCAGGCTCAGGATGCGCGCTATGGGCTCTTTAGGTCCCATTTTAAGTGGCTGGTTCTATTTTTGAGCCGTTTTTAAGGCCGGAGGGAGGATTTACCACGACCGTGTCTCCGGGTTTGACACCTCTTTTAATGATCAGCATCCCGCCCATCTGCCCGTCCGTGACAACCGTTGTGTCTATGGCGCGGCCCTCCCGCATCAGGAAAACTGCGGCCCCGCCGTCCTTTTTTTTGATCACCAGGGAGGCAGGGTCTATCACGACCCTTGGTTTTTCCTCGCCAGGGGCTACCGCCCTGGACAGGAAATTCACCCTGGCGCTCATTTCGGGAAGGACCCTTTGGTCCTTTTTGAGAAATTTCACCTTTACCGTCACCGTGGCCTTTGTCTTGTCGGCAGTGGGCACGATCATGTGCACCTTCCCCGGAAAATGGATGCCGGGCAGCGCGTCAAGCTCTATGTCGCATGGCTGCCCCTTCCATATCTTTTCGATGCCGGACTCGGATACGTCCGCCTCAATCTGCAGGGAGTTCATATCGGCTATCGTAACAACTGATGCCTGGACATTGGAGGCGGCCCCTATGGGAGTGATTATATCGCCTATGTCGGCGTTCTTGGTGAGGACCACGGCATCGAAAGGGGCTCGTATATACGTGTAGCCCAACTGCACGATGGCGTACCGGACGGCTGCCTCGTCCGCGGCTATGACCGCTTTTGCCGCATCCACGCCCGCAAGCGCCTTCCGGTAATTGGCGAAAGACGTGTCGTAATCGGCCCTGGCTATAAGGTTCTTTTTCAGAAGCTCGCTGTTTCTTTTAAAGGAAAGCCTTGCATCGTAAAGCCCGGCCTGGGCCTCATCCAGGTTGAAACGGGCTGTTTTCAGGTTGGCCTCCGCCTGCTCTTTTGCCGCGATAAGGTCCAGATCGTCAAGCCGGGCGATCACCTGCCCCTTCCGTACCTTGCTTCCCTCCTCAACCATGAGAGACTCCAGCTTGCCGGTTATCTTTGAGGATACGGCCGATTTTTTTTGCGCCACCACATACCCGCTTGCGCTGAGGACCGAGAGGGCCTGGGAAGGGTACATAAGGGCCACGCTTGAGACATGGACCGTATAGGTCCTGGAAAACACGCCGGATATGTAAAGGGCCAGGACAAGGAGAAGAAAGGCCGCAAGCGCCGCCAGAAATCTGCGTCCACGCTTCGCCTGGCGGAACTGGATGGCTGATTTGTCTATTTTAAGCCTGGAAAGGTCCTGGCCGGACATTAAAAAAAACCCCTTTGGTGAAAATTATAAAAGAAAAAGACCCGTTTCAAGAGAAAGCGCCTTTTTATTTTATCACAATCGGCAGGAGTGGATTACGGGCCGCATACCGCGAGTTGGCGGCTCCGTTACTGATCAAAATAGAAAATTAAAAAATCATTCCCCTGTTCAGAAGGAGCGCGCAATGGGCGGAGAGGCCCGCCCCGAAAGATACCATGGCGCAATATTCCCCCGCCGTAAAACCCTGCCTCAATAGCTCATCGAGCACGAACCAGACCGTCGGGGAGGACATATTGCCGTGTTCCTTCAATACCTTTCTGGCGGCAATGGTTTTTCCCACCGGAAGCCCAATGGCTTCCATGATGGCGCCTATGATTTTTTCGCCTCCGGCATGTATTGCCCAGTGGTCAATGTCCTCTACACCCAGAGAGACGCCCGCAAGGGTGTCCAGCACGGATGCCTTTACCGGTTCTCTAAGGATCCTTGGCAGGTCCATGGAAAGCTGGTTTACCAGCCTGCCTCCTCTGTGAACGTAGCGGATGGCTTCCCTTAATTCGGGGGCAAACCGCATTGAGCTGGAGACGACCTCCATGCCGTGCGGCCTGTCCCACAGTATGGCAGCAGCGGCCCCGTCAGAAAAAAGCGCGTTTGACACTATAAGACTGGGGTCGTCTCCCGCCTCGCCCCCCATTTCACCCCTCATCTCAAATGTCGCGCTGCATATTTCCACGGATACGCAGGCCACCGCGCCGCCCGGATTATCATTAACGATCATTCCGGCCAGTTCGATGTTCGGAAGCGCACCAGCACAACCGGCCCCCACCAGGTCAAAGGCCTTTATGTCCCTTTTCAGGCCCAGCCGTTCGATCATATAAGTTGAAAGCCCAGGGCATATATATCCCGTGCAGGTGTTGAGGACCAGCCCTTTTAATTCCCGCGCGGAAAGACCGCACCCGTCCATGGCAGCCTCAAGGGCTCGGCAGGAAAGCTCAAGCGCTCTTTCAGTAAACCGGGCTATCCTGGCATCGGGGTCCTCCCGGAAAAAACTTTTGGCGTCCTCGATCGCAAAATGCCTGGTCTCGATGGAAGGATGATCGAAAACCCGCTTCAGCAGAAGCCTTCCCCTGCGGCCAAGCTCATCTGGGAAATGTTTGAGAAGATAGTTAGCCGCCTCTTTCTGAGTGACCCTGAACTCAGGCACCGCGGTGGCCAGGGCGGCGATCTTCGGCCCGGACCTCATCGGGTCCCTATCCCAAGGCCGGCCTGTCCTATACCAAGGATGGCCATCCCCCGGCGGATGAAGGCCGTATGCCTCCAAAGAGGGGGTTTTACCCCGAACCTGCCGGATAGCCTCCTTATACGGGGCAGGTATTTTGACTGCATGGAACGGATATCTATGATATTCAGATTTCCCTCGATGGCAACCTCCAATTTCCGGAAAAGCCAGTCAAAATTTATTAAAGGAGAGAGATAAAACACCGGGGCCAGCATTTCCGAGGGAGTAATGGATAACAGGCCCTCCGCCCTTGCTATCCTCTCAAGTTCCGTGCCCGGATATATGCGGATGCCCACATTGAAGAATGCCACGTCCTGTGGTTTCAGGTTTGTCCTGGCGAATTGAATGGTTTCCGAGACCGTCTCCGGGGTTTCGCCGGGGCCACCCAGCATGAATATCCAAAGGCAGGGAAGCCCGCTTTTACGCAAGATCTGCGCAGCCCGCCTGACGTGTTCAGCTAAAAAACCTTTTTTAAGCCTTGCCAGCACCTGGTCCGAAGCGCTCTCAGCGGTTATGCCCACGCCGGCAAACCCTGCTTTTTCCATGGACTGAACCAGATCCTGGGATATAAAAAGAGGGTTCAGCTCTATAGTATGGAGTCTTGCTCCAATCTTTCTTTTTATCACCTCTTCGCAAAGCGCTGCGGCATGCCACGGAGGAGAATTAAATACATTGTCCACAAACTCGATGTCCCTGAAGCCGGTTTTGAAGAGACGCTCTATATGGCGGGCGGCTTCCGCCGGTTCCATGAATTCATAGTGCCCTTTCCCGTCATCCGGTTTCCCGTCCAGCTTCCGGCCCAGTTTACGGTATGTGCAATAGACACACTCAAAATGGCAGCCCGCCTTGGTAAGCAGGGGCGCGGTGGAAAGCATGGAAAGATAACGCCTCGTGTTCAACCACTTTTCATATGCGGGGGGACCGGCCACGGATTGCATTCTGGGCGCTGGGACTGAAACAAAAAGCCCGTTTTCCATTCTGGCTGTGCCTCTGAGCCCGTCTGGTTTTTTGCCCGAAGCGATTGCATCCAGCACCGCCGGAAACACTCTTTCCCCGTCCGACAGTATGGCAAGGTCCGCCCCGGTTTCCACCAGGAGCTCGCGGGGCATCACGGAAAGCGCCGCCCCTCCTATTATTAATGGTTGGCCAGCCAGCTCCTTCCTTACGGCGCGGGTTATTGCCTTTAATTCTCCATAAAACATGGCGGGCTCCGCGATGTCGTTGTTGTCGATATTTCTTATGGAAATGCCGGTGACATCGGGGTTGAACATCCTGATGGCCGAGCGGACGGCATGGCCGGGATCGCGCTCGAACATGAGATCAAGCAATTTCACCTCATGGCCGGCTTCCTGTGCGGCCTCCGCTGCAACACATGCCCCCACAGGCATTACCGGTTCCGGATATATATTGCGGTTTGCTGAAATTATAAGGACCTTCATTGGATCAACCAGACCTTTTTATAAAGAGTGGGTTTATCTCCCCATACGGTACCCTTTTTTAGGAAGTGGGGTGCCCCAAAAAAATTCTAGCAGGCTTTATTGTTAAAAGATACTTTGCTGCCTTTTGAGGGATCTCATATGGGGTCCGGTCCCTGCTTTCCATATGAGGAAGGCATGCCGGCCATGCTCGAAAGCAGGCGGACGAAACTTACCCTCTCCACCCGTCTTACTTCCCTGAGCCCGAAGGGGATAAAAAAGGCCACAGCCAGTCCGGAGGCAGAGGAGATGACGAATAATGAAAGTATCCTTTGGCCGAAAAGCGGAGGAAGCAATGGTATAAGGAGCCCCCCAACCAGCGCGCCAAAACAGAGGCCTATGCCGCTCACCGCGTTCAGGTTGGCTATGGCTCTTGTCCTTTTTTCAGGGCTTGCGGCGTCGTATGCAAAATTCGAGGCCGCAAGATTGAACCCCGCCCAGATAAATCCGGAAAACACCTGGGCGAGCATCAGATAAAACGGGTTTTTGCTTACAAGCCAGAGTGCAGGTATGAACACTATGAGCCTGGATGTGGCTTTTATGATCTTGATATTCCCGACCCTGTCAGCGTGCCTGCCCCATCGTTTAACGGACAAATAAAGCGCAAGCGCCTGGGCGGAACTTATCCCGATGTAGGTTAAATATGTGAAATGCAGACCGTTTAGCATCAGCACGGAAAAAAACGGGCCTGCCAGGTTGGCGGCGAAGCTGACCGCGCCCACGAAAAAGACGAACCGGCTGAAATTGCCCGCCCTCCTTCCGGTGATCAAACCTTTAACGGCAGGCGGACCCTGATCAAGCGCTGGCTCTTCCATGCGCCGCAGGAACCTCCAGGAGAACATCCTGAAGACGAAGGCCGCGCCAAAAAGGATGGCGAAGCCTGTGAAAATGCCGGTCTTTTTCGTGAAATGCAGCACCGTGCTGGCAACCAGTGCAGCTATGACGGTTATGATCCCCAGTACCTGGTTTCTCCATCCGAAATACTGGCCCCATTTCTCCTTGTCAACTATCTCGGACATCATGCTGCTCCAGGCCGGGGCCACCAGCGCGCCAAATGAAGTGAAAAGGACCACAGCGATTATGAAGACCCCCGGCCCGGAACGGGCGAAGACCGCCAGCAGCGCCATGAATAAAAGCGAGATGGCCTGCAACGGGACAAACAGGTCCATTATGGGTTTTCTGGCCCGGAACTTCTCCACCAGATGCGGGCTTTTGAGCTGGATCAAAGAGGCAAAGAGGTTAGGTATCGCACCCAGCAGGCCGACCTGTCCCAAAGTGCCGCCCACGGCCAGCAGGAAAGGGGTGAGATAATTCTGGACGAGCCCTCCCATGCAGCTTGCGAACACCCCGTCCACAAACGAATACCTGAGGGTCTTTTTTTTATCGATTATTTTTTGCGCCATAAGAAAATCTTGTGCGGCTGGCAAAAGCCTGAAGATTATTGTTTCGATATTCTGAAAATATTGTAGATGCCGCACCAGGGCGCCGTCTGTGATTCAGATTGCAGAAAAAAAGAGGAAAGATTTTTTGCGTGAAAAGCCAAAGAGCATTTGGCTTAAAGAACTGGACCCAATTAAAATGCCTATCGGATCTGCCAGCCTGATCGTAACACGCCGGGCCATGACATTTTCCATGAAAGCAGTTTATGAAATAGTTATACAGGCGGGTGAAAAAAAACAAGATTCCGGCTATATTATTACGTGCTGATGGGCAACCATGGCCGTCTTGTGGATCGAGCCCCCGGAAAAAAGGCAGACTTGCGGATGCAATGAAGGGATAAAGTTTACCGCTAATGCTACCCGATAGTTCATGTTAGCTCCGTCCGGGAAGTGTGACGCGGCCGGCGCTTACGTTTTTAGCATGTTTCGACCTTTAATTCCCGGCCTTAATGAGCCATATACCAGGCACATTAGGGGGAAAATCAGGGAATTGAGAGTAAAGGACAATTTGGGGCACGTCCGGATTCTTTACTTCACATTCACTGGCAAGCGCTTTATTCTGTTGCACGGTTTTTTGAAGAAAACTGACAAGGCACCCGAAAGGGAAATAGAGCTTGCTGAAAAAAGGATGAAAGATTTTATAGAGCGTTACGGAGGTGTGGGATGAAAGGAAGGACACTTAAAGAATATATCGCTGAACAGATGAAAGACCCTGAGTTCAAAAAGGCATGGGACGACCTTGACCCTGAATTTCAGGTCCTAAAAGCCATGATAAAGGCAAGGGAAAAAACTGGGGTTTCCCAAGCGGAACTTGCGCGGCGCGTAGGGACAAGGCAGAGCGTAATATCAAGACTGGAACGAGGCGGGTTCAGCAAAGCTACGCTTGAGACCATTAAGAAAGTTGCAGACGCTCTCGATATGACCGTCGAGATAAAACTTCGCCATAAGAGGGCCTGATCCGCAGTTGTTTAGGCGACAATCAGAATTAAGTAAGGCGTCCCTCGAATTAGCAAGGCCGCGGAATTGACGTCCGGAAGGCCGGAAAGAATCAAGTATTGTGTCCCCGGAATTGCCGATAAATCGTATGGAAGGAGAAATGCTTGATTTTCAAAGCTATTTTTATCTGCTGCTTGGCACTTCTGTTTCCGATGAATGTCACAGCAACTGCAAATTTTTGTAGTGAAAGAGATTTAACAGTAGATAGCGTTGTTTCAGGTCACACAAGTGTTGGAGCAAACGAGAAGCTATGCCTTGCTGGTAAGATACTTGATTTTGACAAAGCAACGAATTGCAAGCAGCCCTTACGATCAGGGGTCCCCGGGATCGAGTTAATGCAAAAAGATGCATGGGTCTGTGTAGCTGTTCCAGGCAAGCGGCCACTGGAGGTTAAAACTGGATGGTTGCCTGTTTCTCACTGGAAAAGAGATTCACATGCTGCACCTCCGGAGCCTCAGTCGTGGGCTGGGGTTTGGCAAAATGAGCATGCGCGATTAAACATAACTGTTATCAATAACCGTGTGAACATCGACGGACATGCCATATGGAGCGGACGTTTCTCTCCCCATTTCGGAGAGTTGAATTTTGAAGGGGTACCGTACGGTGATCGGTTGTCATTAATGCTTATTTTTTGAAATTTTCATTTCTCCTGTAGAACCGAATACGCAAAATAGCGGGGGAACTAAACATCTCACAGCTTACACCCCGTATGAATTATCAGTATTAACCTTGATACTGTGTCGAAAAAGCTTCAGTCTCAAGTACATGAAGAATCTTAGCTTTTAAAAGAGTTTACATGCTGGGTGGTGTAGAAGGGGTAACAAATTTCTAGTAGGGAGGAGGCCCCGGAGCATTGGAAAAATGCATGTTTCCCGCGTAAATCCTTGGTAGTTTCGGTTTTTTGAAACTGCGTTGTGTCAGGTGGACATCGCGGAGGAATTGTTGTTCAGAAACTGAGACTACGCCCAAAACAAATGTAGCTCAGAAGTGTGCAATAATGAAGATATTCGCTAGAAACAAACCGAGCGAAGCGGAGGTGAGGCACGTACCAGTTCGGCTGCAATACGCCGCCGAACCGGTTATTAGCTGACCGTTTCTTCGCGACCCGTCAAAAGCCCTCGAAGGCGCTTATGCTATTGATCAAGCGATGTCGAAACGGTCAAGGTTCATGACTTTGTTCCACGCCGCTACAAAGTCGTGCAGGAACTTCTTCTGGGAGTCATCACATCCGTAAACTTCCGCCAATGCCCGGAGCTGGGAGTTTGAACCGAAGATTAGGTCGACACGGGTGCCGGTCCACTTAAGTTCACCAGTTTTACGATCGCGGCCTTCAAACACGTCAGCGTCCCTCGATATCGCCTTCCACTCCGTGCCCATGTCGAGAAGATTCACGAAAAAGTCATTGGTGAGTGTATCTGGTCGCTTGGTAAAGACGCCATGCTTGGAATTGCCAAAGTTGGCATTCAAGGCTCGCATACCACCAATGAGAACCGTCATTTCGGGTGCCGTCAGGGTCAGCAATTGCGCCTTGTCAACCAGCAACTCCTCAGTCGAAACGGCATAGCGGGTCTTTTGGTAGTTGCGGAAGCCGTCCGCGACCGGATCGAGCACTGCGAAGGATGCCACGTCGGTTTGCGCCTGTGAGGCGTCCATGCGTCCCGGCGTGAAGGGCACCGTCACATTGTGGCCGGCATTCTTCGCCGCCTGCTCGACGCCAGCGCAACCGGCCAGAACGATCAGATCAGCCAGCGAGACCTTCTTGCCGCCGGCCTGCGCGCTGTTGAACGCGCTCTGGATGCTTTCCAGGGTCTTGAGCACCTTGGCCAACAGGGCAGGCTGGTTGACTTCCCAGTCCTTCTGCGGTGCCAGACGAATTCGGGCACCGTTCGCGCCGCCACGCTTATCGGAGCCGCGGAATGTGGACGCCGAGGCCCAGGCTGTCGAAACCAGCTCCGAGACCGACAGACCGGAAGCCAGGATCTTGGCCTTGAGGGAGTCGATGTCCTGCGCATCAATCAGTGTGTGATTGACCTCTGGGATAGGGTCTTGCCAGATGAGATCTTCGGCCGGAACCTCCGGTCCGAGATAACGTGCGCGCGGGCCCATGTCGCGGTGCGTCAGCTTAAACCATGCCCGGGCGAACGAGTCTGCTAACTGATCCGGATTCTCCATGAAGCGCCGTGAAATTTTTTCGTAGACAGGGTCGAACCGCAGAGCGAGGTCCGTGGTCAGCATGGATGGCGCGTGACGTTTCGACGGGTCGTGCGCATCCGGCACGGTACCAGCGCCTGCGCCACCCTTCGGCTTCCACTGGTGCGCGCCAGCCGGGCTCTTTGTCAGTTCCCATTCGTAACTGAATAGGTTCCTGAAAAAGTTGTTGCTCCACTTCGTGGGTGTCTGTGTCCAGGTGACTTCCAGACCGCTGGTGATAGTGTCGCCGCCTTTACCAGTACCAAAATTGCTCCTCCAGCCCAGGCCCTGTTCCTCGATGGGGGCGGCTTCGGGCTCAGGCCCCACATGGGACGCAGGGCCGGCGCCGTGGGTCTTGCCGAATGCGTGGCCTCCCGCGATGAGTGCTACCGTCTCCTCGTCGTTCATCGCCATGCGTGCGAATATCTCGCGGATATCCCGCGCCGCCGCGACCGGATCCGGGTTACCGTTCGGGCCTTCCGGATTGACGTAGATCAGGCCCATCTGCACGGCAGCGAGCGGGTTCTCGAGGTCCCGCTCACCGGAATAGCGCTGGTCGCCACCCAGCCAGGTTTTCTCGGCGCCCCAATAGACGTCCCGATCCGGCTCCCAGACGTCCTCGCGACCGCCACCGAACCCGAAGGTCTTGAATCCCATCGTTTCCAGGGCGACGTTGCCGGCGAGGATCATCAGGTCGGCCCAGGAGATCTTCCGGCCGTATTTCTGCTTGATCGGCCAGAGCAGGCGGCGCGCCTTGTCCAGATTGACATTGTCCGGCCAACTGTTGAGCGGCGCGAAGCGCTGCTGGCCCCTGCCGCCTCCGCCGCGGCCGTCACCGGTGCGGTAGGTGCCGGTGCTGTGCCATGCCATACGGATGAACAATGGGCCGTAGTGGCCGAAGTCTGCCGGCCACCAGTCCTGCGAGTCGGTCATCAGCGTCGCGAGATCTTTCTTCACAGCCGCCAAGTCGAGGCTCTTGAACTCTTCCGCGTAGTTGAAGCCCTCGCCCATCGGATTAGACTTGGAGGAATGCTGTTGCAAAATCTCGAGCCTCACCTGGTTCGGCCACCAGTCTCGGTTCGACGTACCGCCGCCGGCAGTATGTTCGTGAGCTCTGCTTGTCACCGGGTTCTTGCTTTCTTCATTCATGATATTTGCTCCTTTTGCGTGACTTGTTCAACAGCGCTAATATAAGTCACATCCCGGTGCAATGGAAATTTTACGGAAAGCCAGAAAGAGCGCCGCCTAGGCTGATGCCGAGACCTTCCGGCCTATTGTGCCCAGGGGTCGATAGATCATTTCGTCAGAACCACGCTCGATTTTTTCTCCCGGGATTGTCTCATCTTAAAACAATTATCTCATAACGTCCCCACTAGAGATAGAGTGGCTGTATTGGGAAAAGGTAATGAGAGGGCCCGATTCAGCAAGGTTTCAAGTGAAAATTCGCGCTATTTTCGGCTTTTGGAAACTGCGGGTTTTCAGGTGTTATTTTGCGCCTGAGACCCGATTTTGAACCCGCTTTGTCGATAGCCGCCTTAAAAAAGTCCGTCCAGAAACCCGCGTTAGGCAAGATGCCTCAAATCATGCTGAGTTCACCCTCTATGTAACGCCCCTGTCAGGTCAGCAGACCCACAAATTCTGGTTGAAAGTGATATTAATCAGGCCAGCATTTTTTAAAAAAAATCAACAGACAAAATGTCAAAAAAATCATAAAAAATGTAAGTTTTTCGACAAACTGTAAGTTTTTCTTTACACTTTTCCCCTCTGTTAAATTGGTGTTTCTTGAAAAAGCAAATACTTGTAAATTGGTATCTTTTTTGCTTTCTTTACAGTATTGCTTAAAAAATAGGAGAGAAGATGAAAAAATTGATTTTGCTCATGATGTCAATGATCCTCGTGCTTTCGGTGCAGGCTTATGCCACCACGCTGACCGTCCTTGGTAGCGACAACCTCGGCCACCAGCTGATCTACGACAGCGCTCTTAATGTCACATGGTTGGATTATACGAACCCTGCTAATACGTGGCAGAACCAGGTGAACTGGGCGTCAAGCCTTGAGGTGAATTTTAATGGCACGACCCTTACTGGCTGGAGGTTGCCATCAACGGTGGATGCAGATCCCCCTTACTCTGGCAACCCGTATGACGGCACAGGCACGTATGGATTCAACATAACGAACCCTGGCGATGAGATGAGCTACCTTTATTATGCAGAGTTGGGAAATAAAGGATATTATGATACATCCGGGAACCTCCAGCCCGGCTACGGGTTAGTGAACAAGGGTCCATTTAGGAATCTAGTTTACTCGGGATATGGTAATTCACTGTATTGGTCTGGTACGGCAACTTCCGCAGACCCCTACCTCGCATGGGATTTCAATTTCGGCGATGGCGCCCAATACGACTACGACAAGGACGGTTACTATTCCTACTTCTACGGGGTTGCCGTGCGCCCCGGAGACGCCGCCGAGCCTACATCTGTTCCCGAACCGGACACCATCCTTCTGCTTGGAGCAGGGCTTACAGGACTGATGCTGTTCAGAAAAAGATTCGTCAAACTATAATGTTTTAATAAACCATGTGAAACAGGGGGGTAGAGTAAATGTAGTAAAGTAGGTTGGTCTGAGCGCAGCGAAACCCAACATTCCTTAACATCCCTCCCTCCGCTTTTTCATTCCTAGCAGCGCCATGCCCACAAGACCCACTGCCAGAAGCGCCAGCGTCGGGGGCTCGGGCACCGAGTTGGCCGCCGGGTACTGCCAAGTGAGCCCGGTGCCGTCCTGGGGTGTGAAATCGGTATAGAATGTCTTGTTGAAGAATGATGCGGCGGATGATGTCTCGTTTGCAGCGGAAGAAACATCAAGATTCGCATTCACTTCATAGGTGTCGCCCAGGATGCCATTGAAATCCAGTGAAAGCAGACCCGTATTGAAATCCGAAGCCAGAGTGGAATGCGATCCTCCATACGCCCCGTTTACCGAATATTGCCAATTAGCGGAGTCATAGTTGTAAATGCCGCCGGAGCCATCATTTGTATAACGTGCTAAACCATTCATGTTGAAATTAAAGACTTCGGTGGGGAAGAGACCTCCATCGCCCGATGGGGTCAGCAAATCCAAATCAGTGACACTGAGAGATGCGCCGGCCTGCGCGGTCGAATCTCCAGCAACATTAGAGTCACCAATTGGTGCGCCGGCGCTTGATGAACCGTCTAACAGGAAGGTTAGTTGTATCGGCACCGTATCGCCAACCGCATACCCCGAGGTGCCAGGCGTCACGGTAAAGAAGTTCGTAATAGAGGCGTCGGCATAACCGTCCGTTCCCCAGTAATAGCCATTTGACATGGACACCGCGTATGCGCCCATTTTCGGATTGCCCGAATCGGCATAGCCACCCGCATCGGTATAGGCGCTATTGTCCGAAGGCATATTATATACAACTGTTCCGGTGTGTAGGCCATAGGACACATTACTGTCCGATGTGAGGTTCTCATTGACTTCTTGATCTGAACCATTAATAGTGCTGTCTGTATATATTTGTAGCGTTGAGGTTGCAAACACCTGCCTCGAAACAAACATCATCGCCGCGGCAAACAAAACAAGTATAAACGTCCGTTTCATATCCCTTCTCTCCTTTCTGTTTCAAACCGCTTTCTCATTCCTAGCACCGCCATGCCTAGAAGCCCCACGGCCAGAAGCTCCAGCGTCGGGGGTTCGGGCACGGAGTTGACCGCCGGGCGCTCTGGGTACCAGGTGAGTTGCGTGCCGTCCCGGGGTGTGAAATCGGTGCTAAATGTATCGTTAAAGGATGATTCGCCGGTTGATGTGCCCAATGCCTCGGTGGAGGCGTAGAGCCCCGCATCAACCTCATATGTATCGCCTACTATGGCGTCGAAAGCAATTGACTGCAAGCCTGTATCGAAATCCGAAGGCGTAGAGGAATAAGAGTTGTAAGGCCCCCCGTTAATCGAATCCTCCCAGCTGGCACCATCTTGGTATGTGCCGGTCCAGTTATTTATAGTCTCATATCCAATACCGGCATGACCGTCGAAATTAAATGCCGGGGTGGGATAGGTATAACATCCATCAGGGCATGTAGTAATCATGTTGTCCAAATCGCTCACATCGAGACTTGCAAACATATAAGCATACCCACCAGATCCGCTGGCGTTTGCTGAACCGTCCAGCCGGAAGGCCAGGTTTACCGGCACAGTGTCGCCGTCGGCATATCCCGAGGTCCCAGGCGCTACGGTGAAATAATTCGATGAACCGGCGGAAGAACTGCCCCTCGCCCCCGGGTAGCCATAATTATTCGACTCGGACACCGAGTACACGCCCATTTTCGGGTTGCCCGAATCAGAATAGCCCCCTGCATCGGAATAGCCGCTGCCGCTCGCAGGCTCCCCGTATACAATGGTTGAGCCGGGAGCATGGCCATATGACACATTGCCGTCCGACTGCCAGCTCTGATTGAAATATTGACTCGATCCATCCATATAGCCGGACGTAATTACGCCCAGCGTCGAAGTCGCAAACGTCTGCCTCGAAATAAACATCATCACCGCGGCAAATAGAACCAGAAAAACCGCCCGTTTCAGCATATAGCTCCTCCCCGGAAGAAATTGGTTGTTGTTTAGACATCCCCTGCGTCTCGGTTCCCCCCCTGGTGTTTTTCCCCTTTCTTACCTGGCTGTGATGACGGAGACTGGCCCTGTCCCGGCTGCTATCGTCGGGGTGGCCATCGGCGTGAGAGACCCGTCCGCCGCTATCGTGTACTGCGAGACGTTGTTGCCGTCTCCGTTTGCCACATAAACATATTTACCCGATAGGTCTACCGTGACGGAGTACGGCCCTGTCCCGGCAGCCACAGTCGGGGTGGCCATCGGCGTGAGGTATCCGCCCGCTCCTATCGTGTACTGCGAGACGTTGCCGTCCTCCTGGTTTGTCACGTAAACATATTTGCCTGATGGGTCGACCGTGACGGAGGTCGGAAATGCCCCGGCCGCCACAGCCGTGGTGTCCATCGGCATGAGCGACCCGTCCGCTCCTATCGTGTACTGCGAGACGCTGCCGTCGTTCGCGTTTGCCACGTAAACATATTTGCCCGATGGGTCTACCGCGACGGAGTACGGCGTTGTCCCGGAGGCCACAGTTGGTGTAGCCATCGGCGTGAGCGATCCGTCCGCGCCTATCGTGTACTGCGAGACGTCGTTGTCGTCCGAATTGGCCACGTAAACATATTTGCCCGATGGGTCGACCGTGACAGAGATCGGCGTTATCCCGGCCGCCACCGTTGGGGTGGCCATCGGCGTGAGAGACCCGTCCGCCCCTATCGTGTATTGCGAGACGTTGTTGTCAGTCTGATTGGCCACGTAAACATATTTGCCCGATGGGTCGACCGTGACGGAGGTCGGCGTTATCCCGGCCGCCACTGTTGGGGTGGCCATCGGCGTGAGTGACCCATCCGCCCCTATCGTGTATTGCGAGACGTTGTTGTCAGTCTGATTGGCCACGTAAACATATTTGCCCGATGGGTCGACCGTGACGGAACTCGGCCCTGACCCGGCTGCCACCGTTGGGCTGGCCATGGGCGTGAGAGACCCGTCCGCCCCTATCATGTACTGCGAGACGTTGTTGTTCAGATTGGCCACGTAGGCGTACCCGGCGGCCGTCCATTTCGCATACAGGGCAATGTTTGCAGATCCCATGGTAAAAGTCTGCCCTTGCATATAAGTCGTACCGCTTCCGTCCGCCTGGGTATTCCAGCCGGCAAACGCATAACCGGTCTTTACGAGGTTGCCGGTATTGCCCAGTACCGTGACGGTAGCTCCCTGCTCGTAATTGGTCGAACCGGCCGGGACGGTGCCGTTTATGCTGCCGTTGCCGTTGTAGGTGACGCTGTTGCTGGCCGGTGGCGCAGCATTATCGTTGCCGCAACCTGCCATGAACAACAAACCGCACATAAAAAAGACAAGCCAGGCCAGTCTACTTTTTCGCTTTAACATCTCCCAATGCCTCCCGTTCTTCTTTTTTCGCGGACCGTCCCTGTTTGCGACGGCCCCCCGGACTTTGTTTTTCTTAAAATTTCCGCGACTTCCCCTATGCTCGAAAAGTCGACATCCCCTTTCAGGTCCGGGCCTTTCAAAAGCCCGTAAACAGCGTCCGGATCCAGGGTGTCCCGCCTATATATGTGGATTATGTAGCTTTCCGGCAATTCGGTCCTCCAGGTGCATTTTCGATTTTCAAGGGGAGTTTATCACGGGGGGTACTCACGGATAGCTCACACATGAAAAATGCCGGAAACTATCTGAAATCGAGGCTGGTGGCGAATCGGAAAGATGAATGAAACAAAAAATTTTGAGGCCGGTCTTAGATGGACCGGTAAATCTCCTCCGTAGCGGGTGAGGGGGCGATTCCCAGGCCGTGGGAAAGTGCTTTGCGGCATTTCTCGTAAGTCCTGGCGGCCCGGGCGTGCAAGCCCAGGTTTTTCTGGCATAACATCAAGCCCTGATAAAGCTCCTCAGTCAGGCTGTCAATCTCCAGACCCTTCTCGAATTTTCGGGCGGCCATTTCCCATTGCCCGGCGCGCAACAAATATTCGCCGGCATCCATAATGATCCGCAGGAGCACGTCATTGACTCGTTCGCGCACCGTCACCACCCATTCCTGCCATTCGTCAGCAGGCAGAAATTCGCCCCTGTACAGGTCCATTGCCCGTTCAGCCAGGGTCAACGCTTTTTCCGTCCTCTGCTTTCCGGCCCCCTTCCACGCGGCTTCGATCTGCTCAATAATGCGCATAACCGCGCCAATATCCGTCCAGCAGTATGTTCCTTCGAGTGACGCCAGCCCGCCCTTTACACTGACGGCTTTCTCGCCTATTATCTTCCTCAGGCGCACGAGCGCCATTTCATAAGACCTATGCGCCAGGTCGCCTTCGGAGTTGGGCCAAAGGAGGTCTGTGATTTTTTCCTCAGGAATGTCCCTGCCGCCCAAGGCTATCAATATCTTGAGAAGGGCAAGGGGTTTTTGCTGAGGTTTCCCTTGGAAACCAATCGTTTGGCCGTCCCGGACGATGCGGAATTCCCCGAGCGTGTATATCTTGAGCGGCCATGGCCAGTTTTCATCCGCCAGATGGGAATCATCAGGGACGAGGTCCAGTTTTTTGATGATATTGCGGGCGTATTCCGGCTCTATCCCCGCTTCAAGGGCCTTTGCGCAGTAACGGGCCCAGAAGGAGCCCGGCCAGAACCCGAGCCCAAGGGTGCATCCGGTCTGCCTTCCCAGAGTGAACGCCTGTTTTAACGCCTCCAGACCATCTTTTTCCTCCGCGCGGCCAAAGGCGAGGGTCGCCTTCATAATCGCCCAAACGTATTCAAGGGTCCCCATCCCCGCAATAATCTTTCCAGCGCTTTCGAGGGCCCGCTCCGCTTCAGCCCAGTCCTGTTGTCTGAGAAGCGTTTCGGCCAATATCAGGAGGTTCCATGCTTCTCCAACAACCGGCATTCCCGCCTCATTTGCCATTATTATCGATTTCTCAGCCAGGGTCCTGGCATCGGAAAGATTTTCCAGCAGCAGGTTGTACCAGGCCAGCACATGAAAGTAAAGCATATGCACCACGGCCCGCTCCGGTCCAGCGCCCGCCTTAATGCCTGCCAGATGTTTTTCAATCAAGGGGATATCCCTCTTTGTAAGCGCGCTAAGCGCCCCGTAATAATGGAACCAGATGTCCAGCATATGGATGCCGGTCCTGGCGGCCAGCTCAAGACCTTCGGCGACAAGGCCGATCGCCGTTTCCGGCTCGCCGAAAGAGGAGTAAAAATACGCCTGCGACATCGTTGCGCCCAGCTTATAAAGAGGCATGGCCAAGCCGGAGCCCATTGCCCTTTCCACCTCGTGCGCCAGGACCCTGCACATGCCGGCATCCCCATGCAATGTGTAATACGTGATCGCGCTGTGATGGATCTTCAGCCAAAGCCCCGGCGCTGGGATTCTTTTGGACAGGGACAAGCTGCGTTCCACCCAGTCCCTTGTATCGGGATGGCCTGTCCGTCTCCAGATGAGCGCGTCTGCCATGCTGGATACTACCCAGGCCTCGACTTCCTGCGAAGGAAAGGACGGCTGGCGGCCCAGGCGCTCATAAAGCCAGTCGATCCACCGGTCTAGGGGTTTGAAACCGTCCCAGGCCATTATGATGGCCTCAACCGCGCCCGACCAGGAAAGGAGTTCTCCCATCTCATCTGCCTGTTTCGAAAAAAGCTGGAAGGCGATATTGAAAAAATGGAGACCCTCCGCTGGGGCAAAAGGAAGCCGGCATACGCCTTTCCAGTAAAGCAGCCAGGGGGCATTTTCAAGTATGCCTGGCGGGACTGCGTCTATCCATCTTTCCAGGATGCCGTGCCTGCCCTGCTCGATGAGTGTGCGCGCTCCGGTGAGGACCAGCGGGACCAATTCCCCCCAGTCCCCGGTTTCCAGAAAAAGCTCCGCCGCGTCCTCGGTTTGACCAGCCGAGGCAAGCAGGTTTGCCGTGTCCTTTTTCAGGAGATCCAGTTCACCGGCGGCAAGGCAGGCCTGCGCCCTGTGCCGCAAAAAATCCCTGAAAAGCGGATGGTACTGATAGATCGCCTTCTGGCCTGAATGCCTTGTGGTGAAATAATTGTTCAGACTCAAATTCTCAAGGAACTGCGCGGCGCCGCCAGTCCCGGCGAGCTTCCCTGCGTTTTCGGTTGAGATGATAGGCAAAAAGGCGGTTCTGAGCAGGAAATTCCTCAGTCCCTCGCCCGCCCTTTCAAAGAATTCGTTTGCGAAGTAGTCAAAAATTCCGGAATGCCTCACCTCCGCATCGAGGGCATAAGGTATCCCGCAGGTCCGCATGTGCTCAAGCATCAGGGTGATCCCCGCGATCCAGCCGTCAGTTTTTGCATGCAATCTTTCAAGGCCTGTTTCAGCTATTTCGCGGGCCTTGTCCTTCAACCGGTCCCGGACGAACCCTTTCATCTCCTCAATTGTGAAACGTATCTCGTCCCATCCTATGGAACCCATCAGGCCATTTGCACGGAACCTGGAAAACCGCTGATGCGGCCCACTCCTGCTGATCACGAACAGGCTCAAATTTTCCGGCAGCACAGAGATGCCCGCGGAGACGGCCTCGTGCAGGCGGGACTGAGCGGGGGCCTCCTGATAATTGTCGAGCACAATAATAAAAGGAGGCTTGATCCGCCGGGACATCTCTTCGAAATAGTTTTTCGAAAAGACGGAGATGCTCATCCGGTATTCGGGGGTGAAAAAGGGCATCGGCTTCCGTACGCCGGGACGGACCTTTTTTATGGCTTGCCCCATGAAGGAAAAAAAGGACGCGATGTCTCCGTCTCTTTCGTCTACCTGGTACCAGAGGCAGGGCAGTTTCGAGTGCTCAATGTAGCTTGAAACAAGTGTGGTCTTGCCGGAGCCCGCCGGGCCGGATACCCAGACAACCGGCCGGTCACGGCGGCAATCATCCACTAAATTGAAAAGGCGCTTCCGTAAAAAAACCTGCGCGACCTTAGGTCTTGTGATTTTAACCATAGCGGCCGAAATCCCCTCTCAAAAGCTTGTATGTGGCCGGATTTTATCATAATTAGACCCCGGTTGAATACGAAACTGCAGCTGCAAATATCATTAATATCTCCAGTATATATTGCCTTTTTGAAAAGACCGTCTGTGCGGATTTGCGAAAATAACCTTTATTCTGGAAAAAAATTCTTTTTTGCAGAATTTGCCCAGTACTTTGGTATCCGCTTCACGGCATCGGGATACTAAACTTGAAGGGGCTACCTGGTATCCGGTTCAGGTCTTCAAAGCTGCTCTTTTCAGGTTCAATTCCGCACGGGAGGGTTCTGCCGCGCTTAGCGGCGCATTTGTATCATAGGCAAAATATTGATACCTTTTTGCAATGATGTCTTATTTGATCTGAAGCTTGAAAGCGCAGTCGCCCGTACAAAAGCCGGAAGAGCCTTTTTTCTAGAGTATATCTTCGATCCTGGCCGCCACTTCTTCCGGGCTTACTATGGCGCCCCCCGGACGGCCGTATGAGAACACTTTTGCCCGGCCGTTTATGGAAAGCCTTACGTCCTCGACCATCTGGCCCGCGTTTAATTCAAAGACGAGGAATTTCTTGACCTTTCCGGAAAGCATTTCGAGTTCCCTTTCCGGGAAGGGGAAAAGCGTAATGGGCCGGAAGAGCCCCACTTTCCGCCCTTTTGCCCTCAGGGCGTCCACGGCGGAAAAGGCTATTCGTGCCGCGATGCCGAAGGCAACGATTACCGCCTTTGCGTCTTCAGTCCTGTAGGAATGGGAAAGGGTCTCTTTTTCCCTCATGAGGCGGTACTTGTCCTGCAGCCGCCGGTTCCTTCTTTCAAGCTCGCCCTCGCCCATGTAAAGGGATTTTATGACATTTGATTTCCTGCCGGAACAGCCGGTGAGTGCCCAGGTTTTTTTAGGCAGACGCGGTTTTTTGTAGGGGGTCATCCGGACAGGCTCCATCATCTGCCCAAGGATCCCGTCGGCCAGTATCATCGCAGGGTTCCTGTATTCGTCGGATTTGTCAAAGGCAAGCATGGTCAGGTCCCTGATCTCCTGGACGCTGTAAGGCGCGTATACCATGAGCTTGTAATCTCCGTGGCCGCCGCCTTTTACGGCCTGAAAATAGTCCGCCTGGCTTCCGGAGATATTTCCCAGTCCTGGGCCGCCCCTTTGCACATTGGCTACCACAGCCGGAAGCTCCGCCCCCGCAAGGTAAGAGAGCGCCTCCTGCATAAGGCTTACCCCCGGGCTGCTTGAAGTGGTCATGGACCTTGCCCCGGTTGCCGCCGCGCCGTACACCATGTTGATCGCGGCAAGCTCGCTTTCGGCCTGGACAAAAACCCCTCCGGTCTCGGGCATCCGCCAGGACATGTGCTCTGGGATCTCATTCTGGGGAGTTATCGGATAAGCTGCATAAAAGGAGCACCCCGCGCTGATGGCCGCCTCGGCCAGCGCCTCATTGCCGCGAAGCAGGATCTTTATTTCCGGTCTTTTTTTCATTCGCCAAATTTTGAGGCTTTTAAAAGAAAAAAATTTTTCCGGAGGATGTGTAAAAAAACAGAACCCCTCCCGTAACAGGCCAGATTTTAACATAAACTGGTGTCTATTGACAGGCATCCGGCCCATGGGTTAGCCTGAGAGGTAATCTGCGGAGAGGAAAAACCCCAGATAGAAAAGGAGATTTTGGCATATGCCCGAAGCGAGGATAAAATTCCAGGACGGTATGCGATTTTCGGCGATCACTGGCAGCGGCCACGAGGTCATGATGGATTCAAGCCAGGAGTTCGGCGGGCAAGACACCGCGGCCAGACCAATGGAATTGCTTCTGGCCGGGCTCGGCGGCTGCACCGGCATGGACGTGATATCGATACTCAGGAAGAAAAAGCAGGAAGTCACCAGCTTTGAGATAATAGTCAAGGGGAACAGGGCGGAAGACCACCCCAAAAGATACACCGGCATAGAAGTGGAGTTCGTGATAAAAGGGAATAACTTAAGCGAAGAGGCGGTGAAGAGGGCTGTTGAGCTTTCCATGGACAAATATTGCTCGGTGAGGGCAACGCTTGAGGGCAGCACCCCGGTGAAATATCATTACAAGATCGGGTAGCCCTGGTAGATGAGGTTTGGAATTTTCCTTTTACCCCTAGCCTTTGGGAGAGGGGATAAGGGGTGAGGTGAGTAAAAACTCTCCCCCAAGCGAATTTAAATGGATAAAAAACATCCAGGTTTTTTCTTTTTTCTGCGGCAGATCGCCACACTTTCTTTCATTGGTTACGTTCCGGCCGCCCAGGGGACTTTCGGCACGCTCGTTGCGGCAATCCTGGTATGGCTTTTAAAACCGGGGCCGCTTCAGCTTGTTTTCTTTGCCGTATTTGCCATATTAATAGGGGTCTATGCGGCCGGGCAGGCCGAGCTTGTGCTTGGCAAGGACTCCCGCCATATCATCATCGACGAATTCGCTGGCTACCTGGTGAGCGTCCTGTTCCTGCCCCTTTCGGCCCTTTCGGATGGTTACCTCGTGGCCGCCTTTGTGTTGTTCAGGGCGTTTGATATTTTGAAACCTCCACCAATAAGGCAAATGGAGAACCTGCCCGGCGGCGTGGGGGTTATGGCTGATGATATCGCGGCCGGCATTGCCGCAAACATCCTCCTTCACCTATGGAGGCTGATATCTGCATGAAGGGAAAATGAAAATGTATATACCCCTCCTTTTCCTTTATCCGGTTCGTTGAAATGTCAGGTTCCATCAGATGTTTTGTGGCGGTTGAGCTTCCTGAGGAATTAAGAGACCGGATAGCGGCGGATACAGCTTTTTTAAAAAAGAGCACGGCGGGAAAAAATGTCAAATGGGTACCGCCTGAAAACCTGCATCTTACGATAAAGTTCCTTGGCCAGGTGACCGAAGACCATATCCCGGAGCTGACCGGCCTTCTGAAAGAGGCCGTGAGCGGGATCAGACCCTTTGAGATCGAGGTGGCGGGCGCGGGCGTATTCCCTGGGCACGGCTCTCCCAGGGTCTTCTGGGTGGGGATAAGAGACCCCCAGATGCTTTTGGCGGGGCTTGCGCGGAATGTAGAGGAGACACTGGGGAAGGCCGGTTACGGGCAGCAGGAAAAAGGGGGATTTTCCCCGCACCTCACCCTTGGGAGACTCAAAGAACCTCGGGCCATGGGCTCCATGTCCTCTTTTGGAAGGGGCGGAGAAGGGCGGGAGGAAGCCAGAAGGCTGGCTGATGAGCTTGCTACCCTTAAGGATGCCTTATTTGGTAAGATAAATCTCGAAAATATCAGCCTTATGCGGAGTGAGCTTGGTCCGGGAGGGGCCAGGTACAGCAGGTTGGCGAAGATCGAATTCGGCGGTTTTTAGTTTTTTTAAGGACAAAAAACATAAAACAAAAACGCGCCCAAAGATTAAAAAAATAAAAAACAAAAACCTTTTTGTGAAAGGGGAGATGGAAGCCATGAACAAGGAAAAGACAAAGGCCCTCGAGATGGCCATTGCGCAGATAGAGAAGAATTTCGGCAAGGGCGCGATAATGAAGCTTGGGGCCGAAGGCGTAGCCGAGGGGGTTGCCGCCATTCCCACCGGCTCTCTCACCCTTGACATCGCAACCGGGATCGGCGGTTTCCCCAGGGGGCGTGTGATAGAGATATACGGGCCTGAGTCTTCGGGGAAGACCACCCTGGCGTTGTCCGCCATTGCGCAGGCGCAGAAAGAGGGCGGGGTAGCCGCTTTTATAGATGCCGAGCACGCCCTGGACATAAACTACGCAGGCAAGCTTGGCGTCAACGCGGGGGAACTGCTCATCTCTCAGCCGGACACGGGGGAGCAGGCCCTTGAGGTGGCCGAAACGCTGGTCAGAAGCGGAGCGGTGGATGTAATCGTTCTGGACTCGGTTGCAGCCCTCGTGCCGAAGGCGGAGATAGAAGGGGACATGGGGGATTCACTTCCGGGCTTACAGGCAAGGCTCATGAGCCAGGCATTAAGAAAGCTCACTGCGGCCATAGCCAAATCCCGCACGACCGTCATATTCATAAACCAGATCAGGATGAAGATAGGTGTGATGTTCGGGAACCCGGAGACGACCACGGGCGGCAATGCGCTTAAGTTTTATGCAACGATGAGGCTGGATATAAGAAAGATAGAGGGCATTAAAGAAAATCAGGAGCTTACAGGAGGAAGGGTCCGCGTCAAGGTCGTAAAGAACAAGGTGGCGCCGCCCTTCAGGCAGGCTGAATTCGATATATATTTCAACGAGGGCATCTCCAGAAACGGGGAGCTTATAGATATCGGAGTTGAAAAAGGCATCGTAGAGAAGTCCGGCTCCTGGTACAGCTACGGCGGGACCAGGATAGGGCAGGGCAGGGACAACGCAAAAGAGTACCTTAAGGGCAACCCTGAAGCCGCCTTGGAGATAGAGGCGAAGATTTTCGAGGTTGCGAACCTGAAACGGAGTAACGGAGCCAATGGGGACAAATGATGCCCCCGGGGGGCAAATAGAGATAAATGATCTCCTGAAAGAAGCCGTTGCCGCCGGGGCCTCCGATCTGCATATAAAAGTAGGCAGCCCCCCGGTCTTCAGGAGAAACGGCGCGCTTGAGTTAAGGGAAGGCAGCCCGGCTATCTCCAAGGAGGAGGCGGTGAGGCTTGCCTTCTCGGTCATGACCGCCCCCCAGAGAGAGCTTTTCAAGAAAGAGGCGGACCTTGATTTCGCGTACAGCATTTCCGGCCTTGGCAGGTTCAGGTGCAATGCTTTTTTGCAGCGGGGCACACTGGGCCTGGTGTTCAGGGTCATACCCACCAGGATACCGGGCATAGACGAGCTCACGCTGCCTCCCATACTGAAAAAACTGGCGCTTGAGGAAAGAGGTCTTGTGCTTGTCACCGGGACGACCGGAAGCGGCAAATCCACAACCCTTGCCGCCATGATAGACCATATCAACTCCACCAAAAGGGTGAACATAATGACCATCGAGGACCCTGTGGAGTATACGCACAAGGACAAAAAAAGCCTGCTTAACCAGCGGGAGGTTGGGGCCGACACGAAGAGTTTCGCGAAGGCACTCCGGTCCGCCCTCAGGCAGGACCCCGATGTTATCCTTGTCGGCGAGATGAGAGACTTTGACACTATCCAGACAGCCCTTATGGCTGCCGAAACAGGCCATCTGGTGCTAAGCACCCTGCACACGCTTGACGCCTCGGAGACGGTAAACAGGATAATATCTTTTTTCCCGCCTTATCACCAGCACCAGGTCCGCATACAGCTGGCGGCCATCCTGAGGGGCATAACATCCTTAAGGCTCCTTCCGAGAGCCGATGGAAAAGGCAGGGTGCCGGCGGTGGAGGTGCTCATCGCCACTTCCACCATAAGAGACTGCGTTACCGACCCTGCCAAGACTTCCCTGATACATGATTTTATAGAGCAGGGGAAGGTCCATTACGGCATGCAGACGTTCGACCAGTCCATTCTGGAACTCTTTGAGACCGGGCTCATAACCTATGAGGAGGCCCTCAAGCAGGCGAGCAACCCGGAAGACCTGGACCTCAAGGTCAAGGGCGTGCGCAACACCAAGGAGATGTTCGACCAGAAGGGCGGGGGAGACATAAGTATTGAGCGGTTCTCCCGCTGACATAAAAAAGCCGGGCGGGCGTTTTTTCTTCCTGAGAGCAAAATGTGCTTTTGTCCTCCCAAAAGGAAAGCCTTCCTCCTGCAGGGATAAAGGGGCAAGGAGTGAATGACGCCTTCCGTTACGCCCTCAGGCTCCTTGGTTACAGAGGCAGAAGCAGCGCGGAATTGCGGGAAAAGCTGGGCCTGAAGGGTTTTACCGGTCAGCAGGCCGATGAAGTCTTGCAAAAGCTGGAAAGACTTGGTTATATAAATGATTCGGCCCTTGCAGGGGCGCTTACGAGGCTTGCCAGGGAGACACGGAGGCTGGGCAGGCTCGGGGCCAGGGGTTATCTGCTTAAAAGGGGCATATCCGCTGGGCTTGCCGAAGAAGCGCTCGCGGGATATGATGAATTTGAAGGGGCCATGAGTACGGCTCTTAAAAAGCTGAGGACCATGGAAAGGGCCGGCCGGGAGGCAGGGAGTGAAAGCCCTGAGGAACGGAAAAGAAACGCTGAAGCGCGGAAAAGAAAATTATATGGCGCACTGTCGCGCCGGGGTTTTTCTTCCCAAACGATAAGGCAGGTTTTTTTAAAATTAGAGGAGGAAGATTAATGAAAGCGAAGAGCACTTTTGTAGCTGTCTTTTTTCTTGCGGTTGTTTTTTTCCTTATGGGCGCCATGGGCTGCCAGCAGGAAGTAAGATATTCGCCTTCCGAGATAAGCGGATATCCTGAGGCCACCCAGAAGCTCATAAGAGAAGGGAAAGTATCCATGGGCATGACGCCGGATGAGGTGAGGTATGCCTGGGGCGCGCCGTCTGAGGTGAATATCCTGTCCCCCACAAAGGATGGCAAAAGCAGGCAGCAGTGGGTATACAAGGACACGCTCTCTCTTTCCAAAACTAGTCTTTTCTTTACGGACGGAAAGGTAACCGAGATGACGTCCTCGGGGATATCTTCCAGGAAATTCATTTCCCCGAACACCGAAATTAAATGAAAAGCTCCGAAATAAGGAAGGCCTTCCTGGATTTTTTCAGGAGCAACGGACATGAGGCGGTAAGAAGCTCCTCTCTTGTGCCGGCTGGCGACCCGTCTCTTCTTTTCACCAACGCGGGCATGGTCCAGTTCAAGCGCGTATTCCTTGGCGAGGAGACCCGTCCCTACGGCAGGGCCACTACCTGCCAGAAATGCATGCGCGCCGGCGGTAAGCATAACGATATTGATAATGTGGGGCATACGGCGCGGCATCACACTTTTTTTGAGATGCTGGGCAATTTTTCCTTCGGTGACTATTTCAAACGGGATGCCATCGGGTTTGCCTGGAAGCTGCTTACCGGGGTGTACGGACTCCCGGCTGAAAAACTGTGGGTTACGGTCTATGAGGAAGACGATGAAGCGGCGGGGCTTTGGCAGGAAGTGGCGGGTGTCCCCGCAGAACGCATCGTCAGGCTCGGGGCCAAGGACAATTTCTGGCAGATGGCCGACACCGGGCCCTGCGGCCCCTGCTCGGAGATAATCATAGACCAGGGCTCGTCGATAGGCTGCGGAAAGCCGGAATGCAAGCCGGGTTGCGACTGCGACAGGTACCTTGAGATATGGAACCTTGTGTTCATGCAATATAACAGGGATGAGTCCGGGGCGCTCACCCCGCTTCCAAGGCCCAGCATAGACACCGGCATGGGACTTGAACGGGTCGCGGCGGTACTGCAGGGCAAGCTCAATAATTTTGATTCGGACCTGTTTTCCGGGATCATAGCCTCCATCGAGGCCCGCTCCGGCAAAAAATACGGCCCTGATGAAAAATTGAACATCCCGATCCGTGTTATTGCCGATCATCTGAGGTCGATCTCTTTTCTGCTTGCGGACGGGGTTACTCCTTCCAATGAGGGCAGGGGATACGTCCTCAGGCGGATCATAAGGAGGGCCTCCCGGTACGCGAGGAAGCTGGGCCTTGAAGGTCCGTCGCTGTGGAGCATGGTGGATTCCGTCCCCGCCGCGATGTCCTCAGTTTACCCGGAGCTTGCGTTGGAGGCCGAACGCACAAAGACGGTGCTCCGTTTCGAGGAGGAGAGGTTCTCAAATACCCTTGAGCAGGGCATGAGGCTGCTTGACGACCTCCTCTCCGCCCTTAAAAAAGAGGGTAAAAGGGCTATTCCCGGCAGCGAGGTCTTTAAACTTTACGACACCTTCGGATTCCCGCTGGATATCGTGAGGGATGTGGCCGCGGAGGAGAACTTCGCCGTGGACGAAGAGGGTTTTACCCGGGAGATGCAGGTCCAGAGAGAACGTGCGCGGGCGTCTTGGGTGCAGGAAGAGGGCGCCGCGGAATCCATATACAGGGAGCTTGCCGCGGAGCTTGGCCCTACGGATTTTGTAGGCTATGAGACCTTGAGGACCGGGGCCGTGGTTAAGGCCATAATTAAAGACGGCCATGTGGTTGAAGAGATCGGCAAGGGCGAAGAGGCTCTTGTCGTACTGGATAAAACGCCCTTTTACGGTGAAAGCGGCGGACAAGTGGGCGACAAGGGCTGGATAGGCTCCGGAAAAAGCTCGTTGATGGTTTTCGATACCAAAAAACCGATTGATGGTTTTATAGCGCACCATGTGAAAGTGGAAAACGGCAGCCTTAGAGTTTGGGACAGCGTCGAGGCCCATGTGGATGAACCCATCAGGAAGGCGGTGATGGGGAACCACACGGCCACGCACCTCCTTCATTCCGCGTTGAGGGCGGTCCTAGGGGAGCATGTAAAACAGGCTGGCTCTCTGGTGGAGCCGGAGAGGCTGCGGTTTGACTTTACTCATTTCTCCGGGCTGACGGCCCATGAACTGGAAGAAGTGGAAGACATCGTCAACAGGGAGATAATGGCCAACCGGCCCGTAGAGACCGTGCAGATGGCCGTGGAGGAGGCGATCTCCCGCGGGGCTACCGCCCTTTTTGGTGAAAAATACGGCGAAAACGTCAGGGTGGTCAGCGTCCCTTCCGTTAGCAAGGAACTCTGCGGCGGCACGCATGTGAGGGCGACCGGGGAGATAGGGCCTTTTATGATCGTGGCTGAGGGTTCCGTCGCCTCCGGCATTCGGAGGATAGAGGCCTTTACCGGGCAGGCGGCATTTGCTTTTATAAGGGCCAAGAGAAATGAGTTGAAGGACATGGCCGCTCTGCTTAAGACCGACAAGCCCCTGGAGAAAGTAAGCGAGCTTATCGAACGGCTGAAGTCCGTGGAGAAGGAGCTTCAGAAGACCAGGACAGTTTCCGCCATGGGAGTGGCCGGGGAGCTAATGGACATGGCAAGGCCTGTCAACGGCGTGAAGGTGCTTTCCCAAAAGATATCCGGTTTCAATCAGAAAGAGCTGCGGGAACTGGCCGACGGTCTCAGGGACCGCATCGGCTCCGGTGTGATCGTCCTTGCGACAGGAGAAGGCGCGCTCCTGGCCACTGTTACAAAGGACCTTACCGGGAAGGTAAAGGCCGGTGATATACTGGGAGAGGTGGCGGCCCTCGCCGGTGGAAGGGGCGGAGGGAAGCCGGAACTGGCCCAGGGCGGGACAAAAGAGGTTGAAAAACTGGACAGTGCCCTTCAAAAGGTATACGATATGGTCGAAAAGAGGATCAGAAACGGATAAAGAGACCTGGAAGAAAAATTAAAAAGTTAAATTGAATAAAGTAAAACCTATCAAAGCGGGGGTTTCTAATGATAACGGATATTATCAGGAAAACGCTGCTGGCAGGGGTCGGCATTCAGGAGAAGTTCGGTGAGCTTGTCGATGACTTTGTAAAAAAGGGAGAGCTCAGCCAGTCACAGGGTGCCAAACTGATAAGGGAATGGACCGACATAGCTGAAAAAAGCACCTCGGAGTTCAATAAATCGGTAGGCGAGGTGGTTGAAAAGGCGCTCCAGAAGATGAATCTCCCAACGAAGGACGACGTGGAGGCCATGAGCCGGAAGGTCCAGGCGTTGTCTCTGCGGGTCAAGAGGCTGGAGGCGCGGAGCGGGCCCGAAGAGAAGATAATACCTGACGAGTAAGGCGGAATCCGGAAAAATAAAATAAAAAAATAAAAATATGCCCGTCCCGGAAATCCTTTTTTGAATCCCTTTTTACGCAAGCGCTATAAGACGGCAAGAAGACTGCAGCAGATAATAAACGTCTTCTTGAAATATGGCTTCGGCCGCGTAGTGGATGAAGGCCGTCTTGGCCGCTACGTGCCTTTCCTCACACGCCTCAGGGCCTTTGGGCAGTGGCCTTCGCTCAAATCCCCCGGCATGCCGCGCAATTTAAGGCTTGCCTTCGAGGAGCTTGGCCCCACCTTCATAAAACTTGCGCAGATACTCTCGGCCAGGCCGGACGTTGTGGGCCCGGAGTACGCGGACGAGTTCAAAAAACTCCAGGATGAGGTCCCGCCTTTCCCCGGTTCAAAGGCCAGAATGGTCATAGAGGAAGAACTAAAGGTCCCGATGGCGAAGGTCTTCCTCCGTTTTGACGAGACCCCGATAGCCGCGGCCTCCATTGCCCAGGTCCACAGGGCGGTGCTTATGGACGGCTCCAGGGTGGTTGTAAAGGTCCAGCGCCCCGGCATCAGTCAGACCATAGAAGAAGACATATCTATCCTTACCACGATCGCACGCCTGACGGAGAGGCATATTGCGGGCGTGCGTTTTTTTAACCCGATGGGAGTGGTGGACGAGTTCGCCCGCACTGTAAGGAAGGAGATGAACTTCGTACAGGAGGCGAAGAACTGCAACCGCTTCAGGCGGAATTTCGAAGGCAACCCGGATATCCGGTTCCCCAGGATATACGGTGAGTATCTGACGGAGAAGGTGCTGGTCATGGAGCGCATAGACGGCGTGCGGATAGACAACATAAAGAGCATAGAGGAGGCCGGGTTCGACCGGAAAAGGCTTGCAAAGCTGGGGGTGGACGCATATTTCAAGATGGTCTTCACGGACGGCTTCTTTCATGCCGACCCCCATCCGGGAAATATCTTCGTCATGCCGTCGGGCCAACTGGCCTTTCTGGATTTCGGCATCGTCGGTGTAGTCACGAGCGAGATTAAGGACGCCCTGGCCAGCACCCTCATAGCCCTTATAAACAAGGACTACGACCGATTGATAGAAAACTATTTCACCCTTGGATATGTTCAGGAAGACGTGGATCCGGAGGTCTTCCGGCGGGAATTCAAATCGAGGCTTGCCGACCTGCTTGAGCCCATGTACGGGCTTACGCTTGAGGAAATAAACCTCCCGGAATACCTTGAGGCGTTTCTGATGCTGGCCATGCGCCACAACCTGCGCATACCGGGGGAGTTGATGCTTATCAATAAATCAATGCTGATACTTGAGCACATAGGGCTGAAGCTTGACCCCTCGTTCGACTTCTTTGCCGCATCGGAGCCTTATGCCTCAAAGCTGTTGAAACAGAAATTCAGCCCCCGGAATGTGCTTGGCAAGATGGGGGCGGAAGCGCAGGAAGTTGGAGAGCTTGCCTTTTATCTCCCCAGGTACGCGCATCAGATCATAAGAAAGACCATTAAAAACGATATTCATATGAAGCTGCATCACCTGGGGCTTGAAAACCTGATAAAGGATATGGACCGGTCAACCAACCGCGTTGCCTTCGCCATGGTCGTCAGCGCCATGATAATAAGCGGTTCCATAATGCATGCCATGCGGGTGCCGCCAACCGTCTTCGGCATCTCGGTGCTCGGGTTCCTCAGCTTTTTCTTTGCAGGCATATTCGGCATCTGGCTGGTTATATCGATCATCCGGTCCGGAAGGCTCTAGAAGCCAGAAAAAAAAGGAAACGGCCCGGTCCGGGCCGTTTCCTTTTTTTCCACTGGAACTGAGACCACTTTTTTCTCCCTCGCCTCCCTGGAGAAGGGGTAAGGGTGAGGGCGGTAAAGTAAACGGGTGGGGAAGCGGTCAGGTATTATTCCTGCGTTTTCCCGTCCGGGCCTTCAAAACTTTCGGTCTCCTCGGCACATAACAAGGCCCCTGATGGTTCCTCCCCATTTTGCCCAAGCAATATGCCGGCCCTGTACAGGCCGGCGGCTATTTTTTTTACACCATATTACCGTGCCATGCTTTGGAATGTCCCATATCTTTCCGGAGTAAATGATGAAGCGGGAGCCTGACTTCAGTGGTTTTTCACTGTAAATGCTCAATCCGGAATCGCTTGCGTTCACAGTGACGCATTCTATTGAATGGGCTGTTGGATTGGCGACTGACTGCGGCTGGTCTTCTTTTTCCGGTCTCCGGCCCTTTGTATCAACCCGAATATCGGACTCGAGTATCAGGTTGACCTGTTCAGTGACCATTTTTCTGTTTTCGGACCTCTTGGGTCCCGGCTTGGCAGAGCGGCTGTCGTCAGATTTCAAGAAACTTCCCCCTCTGGTAGAATTTTCGCTGCCGTCTTATTGCGCCGCCGTCTTGTCTCCCCCGATCATTCTCGTTATCATTTTTTAATAATATTAGCTTTCTTATTATTAATAAAAACTATAAAAAAGCAAGGTTTTTTTTCATTTAAATCTTTGTAAATATTCACTTTCCTTGACTCAGTTTTGGATGCATGGTAGGTTTGGCTTATGAATTATGAGACTCTGGACATATCCGGGGACGCGGGCATCAGGGCCAGCGGAGGGAGTCTCCGGGAGGCCTTCGAGGCCGCGGCAACCGGCATGTACAGTCTCATTACCGATCCTGACGGCGTGCAAGAGTACCGGACCATCGAGGTGGCGGCGAGGGGTGAAAGCCTGGAGGGGCTCCTGGTTAGCTTTCTGAACGAGCTTGTATTTCATTTTGACGCGTACGGGTTCATAGGCAAACGGGTGGATATAAAACAGATGGAGATGGAAAACACGGGCAGGGGCAGCCTTAAAGCGGATGTTTACGGGGAGCAGTTTGACCCGGTCAGGCATTCGAGGGGGCTTCTGATAAAGGCGGCAACCTATCATGGGCTGGTGGTCGAAAAAAAAGACGGCCTCTGGAGCCTTGATGTGATCTTCGACATCTGAACAAAGGGGAGGCAACAGGAATGGCTGTCCAAACGCTAAGGAGAATAGACGAATTCCGGATCGAGATACCGGAGACCTATGCCCCTGGGATGAAGGTCCCCGGCCTCATCTATCTGGACTCGGCGTTGGGCGCCGGGCTTGAGGAGCGGGCGATAAGGCAGGTGGCCAACGTCGCCATGTTGCCGGGGATAATAAAAGCCTCTCTGGCTATGCCGGACATTCACATGGGCTACGGGTTTGCGATAGGCGGGGTGGCAGCCTTCGGCCAGGAAGACGGGGTGATCTCTCCGGGCGGCGTGGGCTATGACATAAACTGCGGCGTGAGGCTTTTAAGGAGCGGCCTCAAGGCGGATACGGTTGTCCCCAGGCTCAGGGAGCTTTTAGGGGTTTTATATAATGAGGTCCCCTCAGGGGTTGGTTCCAAAGGCAAGCTCCGCCTTGAGGCGGGGGAGCTTGAAAAGGTCATGTCCATGGGAGCGCGCTGGGCCGCCGGCAAGGGGATGGGAGGCGCTTCGGATCTGGAACGGACAGAGTCCGGCGGAATGATGGAAGGGGCCGATCCTTCCCTGGTAAGCTTGAAGGCGCGCGAAAGGGGCCATTCCCAAATAGGCTCGCTGGGCAGTGGGAACCATTTTCTGGAGATACAGAAAGTGGACGAGATATATGACGAAAAGTCTGCCGCCAGGCTGGGTCTTTTCAAAGGGCAGGTCACTGTCATGATACACACCGGGTCCAGGGGGTTTGGGCACCAGGTCTGCACGGATTTCCTGGAAGTGATGGAACGGGCCGTCAAGAAATATGGCATAGTCCTGCCTGACAGGGAGCTTGCCTGCGCCCCTATAAATTCCAAAGAGGCCAGGGACTATCTTGGCGCCATGCGGGCGGCCGCAAATTATGCCTGGGCCAACCGGCATGCCATCATGCACTGGACCAGGGAGGCCTTTATGAAGGTATTGGGCGTAGGGCCAAAGGATTTGGGAATGGAGATGGTTTACGATGTGGCCCACAACGTGGCAAAAATGGAAGAGCACCTGGTGGAAGGACGTAAGATGAAGCTGGCAGTGCACAGGAAAGGGGCCACCAGGGCCTTTCCGCCTGGCCATCCAGAGCTCCCGGCCATATACAAGGAGACCGGCCAGCCTGTGCTTGTGCCCGGGGACATGGGGAGGGCCTCTTTCGTTCTGCTTGGCACCCAAAAAGCGATGGAAGAGACATGGGGCTCCACCTGCCACGGGGCGGGAAGGTTGCTTTCAAGGCATGAGGCCATAAGACGTGCAAGGGGAAGGTCCATTTACAGGGAACTCGAAGACAGGGGAATAATCGTCATGTCGGCCGGAAAGCAGACGCTTGCCGAAGAGATGCCGGATGCTTACAAGGATATCTCGAATGTGGTGGACGTGGTGCACAGGGCAGGGCTTTCGACGAAAGTGGCCAGGCTTGTGCCCATGGGTGTTGTGAAGGGATAGACAGGCGGGAATGAAAGCCATTGCGCAATATTCCGAAAACGGAAAAACGCTAAGGGCGGTAGAAGGCGATATCACTGAAAGAGATGTGGACGCTATCGTGAATGCGGCAAACAGCCGTCTTCAGCATGGGGGTGGCGTTGCCGGGGCGATAGTGAGAAAAGGGGGCTTGAGCATCCAGGAAGAAAGCGACAGGGTAGGTCCTGTCCCCGTGGGCGGTGCCGCGCTAACCGGGGCCGGCAGGCTCCCTGCCAAAGCTGTGATACATGCGGTAGGGCCAAGAATGGGTGAAGGCGGAGAGGACGAAAAACTTGAAAGCGCGGTATTCTCCGCTCTCGCGCTGGCCTCCGCGAAGTCCTTCAAAAGCATTGCCATGCCCGCCATAAGCAGCGGCATTTTCGGTTTCCCCAAGGACAGATGCGCCAGAATCCTTGTGAGGTCTGCCCTCCGCTTCATCCGTGATAACCCGGCTACTACCCTTGAGACAATTGAATTCTGCCTTTTTGACAGGAAAACTTCCGGCTATTTTCAGTCGGAGATAGAGCAGCTAGGCTAAAAAAACAATCGCTAGCGCGACAGCCGCTTTGTCCGGCGATATTTATCGAGCTGAGACACTAAATTTTACATTTTTACGTTCGAAAATTCGTCACTTTTTGCCCACTATTCATTTTATGCCTGCGCGGGCATCGGATGTGAGGACCTTTTTTATTTACCGTATTCGCTCACTTTTTGCTCGCTATGCATTTTTCCCTTGCAAAAATAAGTATTATTTTTTAATATCTGTTCAAATATATATGGAAAACAGCGTGTTAAGAGATAAACTTGAAGCAACGCTTGAGAAAATACGCCAGGGGCTGAAGTCTGAAGGCGGGGACATAGAGCTGGTTGATATCAAGGGAGGGGTCGTTTACGTGCGGCTCAAGGGGGCTTGCGAAGGGTGCCCCATGTCAATGCTCACGATGAAAAATTGGGTGGAGTCCACTTTTAAAAAAGAATTGCCGGAGTTGAAAATATCTCAAGTGAAGGCGGTATGAAGGGAAGGACTTTTTCATTTTTATTTTTATTTTTTCCGGCTATCTTTCTTTCGTTTTCCCCGGGACTAAAGCCCGCCATGGGCTGCGAGCTTAAGGACGTAAAGATATCCTCAGAAACTGGGCGCGCCGAATGTGTACTTGTGACCAGCGGCAAGGTGGATTTCCAGGAGCACGCCCTTTCCAAGCCCCAACGGGTTTACGTGGACCTTTTGGGCTCAAACCTGAAAAGGGGTCTTTCCCGGATTTTGCAAAGGAGACTCAAGGCCGGAGGCATTGTAAGCGCGGTAAGAGTGGCGCAGTTCGATCGAAGGACCGTAAGGGTTGTTTTTGAATTCAATAGCACGCCGAATGTAAGCATAACGAGGCCTTCCGGCAAAAAAAATTCAGGTCTTGTCCTTGATTTCTCCGAAGGGTTCAATGGGGATGAGAGTAAAGCCGCAAGCCATCCCGGCGCAGGACTCTCTGTTGAGCCAGGACCCTCTGTTAAGTCAGGACGTTCTGAGATCGCCGCTCAGATCAACCGGATAAGAACAGATGTCTTGAACGGCTTGTCCGGCGCGCCCTCCCACGAGTTGCCTTCGGCGCTGGCAGTTAATCGAAGGGGCGGCTCCGCAAAAGAGAAAGAGATATACGGTGCATTGGCAAAAAAAGTTGCACCTTCAGCCTCCGCATCATTCGTCAATAATACTGCCCCGGCCTTAAAAAACGGAAACAGAAATAATGTCCTGGCCTCTGTTTCTGATGTCAGGCGGCGGAAGCCGTCGGAAGACGAAAGAGGCGGGCCGTTCCCCTTTAATAAATGGCGCGTAGTGATAGATCCCGGCCACGGCGGGAAAGACCCCGGCACAAGCGGCACGGACGGCCAGCACGAAAAGCAATACACCCTTGCCATCGCCAGAAGGCTGGCCGGCATTCTAGGCAAGGATCCCCATTATGAGGTCTTCCTCACACGGGACAAGGACAAGTTCATTACCCTGGACAACAGGACACTCATGGCCAACAGGGTCCAGGCGGATATCTTCGTATCGATACACATAAATTGGAGCTCGGATTCCGCCACGCGGGGGATAACCACATATTTTCTGAATTGGACGAATGATGCCGAGGCAAACAGGGTTGCGGCCAGGGAAAACCAGATATCCATGAAAAGGCAGAAGCAGGCCAGATCGCAGCTTGGCTATATCCTTGCCTCTCTTCAGCTTGAGGGCAAAAGGGACGGTTCTTTAAGGCTTGCAAACTATATTGAGAATTCCGTAAGCTCTTACGTCCGTGAGTATCATCCCAACGAGCCTGGCCTGGGCGTAAAAGAGGCCCTTTTCTATGTGCTTGTGGGCGATAAAATGCCTGCTGCGCTGGTGGAGGTCTCCTTTCTCTCCAATCCCAAAGACGAGGAGCTACTTGAGGAGCGCTCTTATATCGATGAGGTCGCACAGGGTATAGCGGATGGCATCGGCGATTATTTCAGGAGCGTTCCCGTGAGGGCCCTCCGCGCCATGGCCCAAAGTCAAATATACAAAAGCAATGAAAAAGGAAAAACCCGGGAACCGGGGGCCTGACGTTTTTTTATTTCTATTTTTTGACCCGGTGCGCTGATACTGTAAAAACAAAAACATAAATAAAGCAGAGCAAAAGCAAAAGAAAGCAAAACTAAAGCCTCGTGAAAAAATTCGATATCCTCATATCAGGCGGTGCTGTCTATGACGGAAGCGGACAGCCGCCGGTGGAAGCTGACGTCGGCATCTCCCAGGGGCACATATCATTGGTTGGCGGGGCGCGCGGGGGAGATGCATCATTCGTTATTGACGCAAAGGGGCTTTGCGTCTCGCCGGGGTTCATAGACACTCACAGCCATTCCGATTTCACTCTGCTTGCGGACCCCCTTGCGGCGGAGGGGAAGCTTTTCCAGGGCGTCACCTGTGAGATAAACGGCAACTGCGGACTTTCGGGAGGGCCTATCGCCGGCGCGGCCAGGCAGCAAAGGGAAAGCGACCTTTTGGAATACGGGATAACCGAGCGTTGGGAGAGCATGGGGCAGTATCTGGATATCCTGGAAAAGCGCCGCCTCCTCATGAATTCTGCCACCCTCACAGGTCACGGTAATCTGAGGGCCTCCGTAATGGGATACGCGGACCGGGAGCCCTCGAATGACGAGCTGAACGCCATGGCCGCCCATCTGGAGGAGTCCCTGCGGGCAGGGGCCATCGGCCTTTCGACCGGCCTTATTTATCCGCCCGGGGCGTACAGCCGCACGGAAGAGCTCGTGAGGCTGGCGCAGGCGGGCAGGAGGGTATATGACAACTTCATTTACACAACCCATTTAAGAAGCGAGGGAGACAACCTTATCGAGGCGCTCGGGGAGGCCATAACCATCGGAAAGGCGGCGGGGCGTCTGCAGGTCTCCCATATGAAAACGGCGGGACGGCGGAACTGGGGCAAGATATCGGAGGCTATAGGAACGATGGAGGATGCCAGGGCCTCCGGACTGAGGGCCACTGCGGACCGTTATCCCTATACCGCCGCGTCAACGGACCTGGACACTATACTGCCGGCGTGGGCGTATGAGGGGGGCTCACAGGCCGAGCTTGCCAGGCTAAGGGATCCGGCGGCGCTCAGGAAGATATCAGACGAGATCAAAAAAGTCAAAGACTCTCCTTACTGGGAAAGCGTCTACATAGCCTCCACCCCCAATAAGGAAGACAGCTGGATGGAGGGCAAAAACCTGGCTGAAATAGCAGGCGCGCTTGGGGAAAAACAAAAAACCCCTCTCGATGTGCTTTTTCACATCCTGATAAGGGGCGAGGTGCGGGTGCAGGCCATATTCCACAGCATGAACGAGGACAACCTGCGCCGCCTGTACGAATTGCCGTGGGTGATGGTGGGCTCAGACAGCTCGGCACGTTCGTTTTCCGGGCCAAGCGCAAAGGGCAAGCCTCATCCCAGGGCCTTTGGAACCTTTCCCCGCTTCCTGAAAAGGTATACAATTGAAGAGAGACTCATGAGCTTGGAAGAGGCGGTAAGAAAGATCACCTCTCTTCCGGCGGACACCTTCGGACTCTCCGGAAGGGGAATGATAAAAGAAGGATTTGTGGCCGATATAGCCGTGTTTGACGCCGGGCGGATAGCGGATACCGCAACCTTCGAGGAGCCATTTCAAAAGGCGCGGGGGGTTGAGCATCTGCTTGTGAACGGCAATGCGGTAATAACAGGGGGCGTTCTCACGGGAAGGCGGCCCGGCAGGGTCTTGAGAAAGGGCAAATAAAGGACGGCCGCACTATTTTTTTATTTTCAGTCCTGCCGCGGCAAAAAATCAAAAAATAAAAACATGCTTTTAAAAAAAGGACCGGTTATAGGGATAACCGCTGACCCCGGACCAGACCCATCCGGAGAGCGGGCCTCCCTCAAAGAGGAGTATGCACTGGCCGTCCTGAGTGCGGGAGGGATGCCTGTGGCCGTTCCGGTTTTTCCCATGGAAGACCCTCAAAGGGTTCTGGAATACCTGGACGGGATAATAGTTCCTGGCGGTGACGATATCGAGCCCTACTATTACGGTGAAAAGCAGAGGGTCCCCATGAAACTCGTCCCGTCGCGAAGGACGGATTTTGAGATATCTCTCATAAGGGCCGCCATCAGTCAGAACGTGCCTATCCTGGGCATTTGTTACGGGATGCAGCTTATCAATGTTGCCCTTGGGGGAAGTCTGTATCAGGACCTGGAGACGGATCTCAACGAAAAAATCCCGGTGATAAAAAAAAGAAGGGCGACAGTAGCGCACAGGCGGGGCTTGCATGAGATAATTATCTCAGGGACAGGCCCGCTTCCCGCCGGACGGCACATGGTAAACAGCAGCCATCACCAGGGGGTAAGCAGGCTTGCAAACGTACTTATTCCCGCGGCGCATTCGGAAGAAGGGCTTGTAGAGGCTTTCTACCTGAATGAGCGCACTTTTTCTTTTCTTGCGGGTGTGCAATGGCATCCGGAGCGCATGGCCGGAGATCCCGTTGCCCGGAACATATTCAGCTCGTTCATAAGAGCTGCCCAAAAAGCAGGAAGAAAGTAATGGACATGAAGGACAGCAGGGTCTTTTTTTTCATAGTGCTCCTGTTTTTTATAAGCGTCCTTGGATATCTCACATATGAAATAATATCCCCTTTCATGGGCCCCATAGCGTGGGCGATTGTGGTTTCCATAGTCTTCTATCCAGTGTACGCAATTTGCCTTAAGTGGTTCAGGATAAAGTCCCTGGCTTCGCTGGCTACCCTTTTGTTGGTGGCCGTTGTCATTTTCGGACCCATCTCCTCGATGGGGTATGTCCTTGTCCTGGAACTTGGCCAGCTCGTCCAGCAGTTTGAAAAAGGGCAGATCAATCTCCATCGTGTTATCTCCCACCCGGCAGTACAGTGGCTGATAGACCATTTAAGGCTCATCGTGGGGGAGGACAAAGCCAGCGTTGAGGGGATGGTGGGCCGGTGGCTCGCGGGCCTGAGGGCCCATCTCCTGCAGACGCTGTCAATAGGCGCAAAAAACGTCCTCACGGTGTTGTTTGACTTTGTGCTGATGATGTTTTCCATCTTCTTTTTTCTCAAAGATGGGCCTGACTACATAAACAGGATAAAAAACTATCTGCCCTTTTCTGAAAGGCATAAAAACAGGTTGATCGGTCAGGCAAAGGGGATGGTGGTCTCGACCATATTCGGAGGCGTGCTGGTGGCCATCATCCAGGGAGTGATCGGCGGGCTTTCGTTCTGGGCGCTCGGGGTTTCCTCTCCTGTATTCTGGGGGGCCATGACGTTCATAGCCTCCTTTGTGCCCCTCATCGGTACGGCTGGCGTCTGGCTGCCGGGTGCCGTCTACTTTTTCCTTGCGGGGCAGCCTCTTAAGGGTGTTGTGCTCCTTTTGATCGGCGTTTTTCTTATAAGCATGCTGGTGGACTATTTCCTGAGGCCGCTCATCATACGCGGCAAGACAAAGATGAACACCCTTTTAATATTTTTCAGCGTACTGGGCGGAGTGGAGGTTTTTGGCATCATAGGGCTCGTCCTTGGACCCCTGACATTGGCCATTTTTATTTCGGTCCTGGAAATATTCGGAAACCTGGAAGGAGGCGGCCATGCTGAATCTTGAGGAATTGAAGGGGATAGCAGCAATAAAAAATCCCGGCGGAGATTACTATGTGAGTCTTTACCTGAACGTAGACCCTGTTACCAATCCGAACGGCGAGTACATGATCAAGGTCCGCAACATGCTTAAGGAAACGGCGGAGGGCCTTGAAAAACCGGTTTTCAAGAAAGTAAAGGAGGACATCGAGCTCCTTGAGAACTATTTCATCGCCCAGAAACCCCAGTTCAAAAAGTCGGTCTGCCTCATCACCCGGAAAAGCGGTGGCTTCTGGAAGGAATACCATATGGCCATGCCTGTGCAAAGCGGCGTGTTCGTGGACAAAACGCCTTACCTGAAACCCCTTTTTGGTCTTATGGACTCCTACCTAAGACATCTCGTCCTTCTTTTAAGCAAGGATGACGCGAGGATGTTTGTCGTGCACATGGGAGAGATACTGGAATATGGGGAGATAAGGACCCCCGACGTCATAGGAAAACATAAAAAGGGCGGCTGGTTCGCTCTGGAGCAGGACCGCTTTGAAAGGCACACTGAATTCCATGTGGGCCTTCATTTGAACGAGGTAGTACGGCAGCTTTCAGATTTCGTTCAAAAGCAGGGCATCTCCAGGATCGTCCTGGGCGGCCCCCAGGAGACCCTTTCCATGGGCAGGGAAAAACTGCCCGAAAGCCTGTCAGAAAGAATAATAGGGGAGTTCACCGCGGGGATGTACGAGACTTCCCGGCAGATACTTGAAAGGGCCCGCCCGGTTGTCGAAGCATATGAGCGTGGTGAAAAAGAAGAGACTGTGGATGAGCTGGTGACGCGGGCCCACAAAAACAAGGGGGCTGTCCTGGGCATGGAGGACGTAGTCCTCATGTCCGGAGAAAAAAGGATAATGACCCTGCTGGTGGACCCGTCCATGAAGCAGGAGGGCTATGCGTGCGTAAGCTGCGGCGCGCTGGCTCTTGGCCCGGAGAACTGCCGCTGGTGCGGAGGGGATATGCATAGTGTAAACTATCTTATTGACCTGCTCATGGAAAAGACGGTTGAGAATGGAGGACGTGTGGAGGTAGTGCCTGAAAACGAGAAGCTGCGGAACCTGGGCAAAATCGGGGCCATTCTCAGGTATTAAAGGTACAAAAAAAAGGATATTAAAAAGAACGAAAGGAAAGGTTCTTTTTTCTTCCGTTCTTTTTTGTCTGGCCGTTGTTTCCCTGACAACGCTGCTTGGCGGCTGCACCCCGGAAGACAGAAGGCCGGGATACGTATATTACGCCTTGAGCGCGGACCCCTTCACCCTGGACCCCGCCCTGATAACGGATGTGCCGGGCGGGTCCATAGCCGCCAAGTTATTTAACGGGCTGCTAAGGATAGGCCCCGGCCTCAGGGTAGAACCAGATATCGCCAGTAGCTGGCGGGTCTCGAAGGACGGGCTTCTCTACAGTTTTAGCCTGAAACGGGGGGTCAGGTTCTCAAACGGGCGGGAAGTGAGGGCGGAGGATTTTAAATATTCCTTCGAACGCCTGTTGAGCCCCAAAACCCTGTCTCCCAACAGCTGGGTGCTTTCGAGGATAGAGGGGGCGAAGGATTTCATGAAAGGCTCTGCCCCGGCAGTAAAGGGCATAATCGTGAGGGGCCCTTACGCGCTCGATATAAAACTGGAGAAACCCTTTTCCCCGTTCCCATACCTGCTTGCAATGACGGGGGCCTATGTGGTGCCGCGCGAGGTGGCCCAGTCCGAAGGGCCGGATTTTTCCTCCCGCCCTGTTGGGACGGGCCCGTTCACGGTGCAAAAATGGCAGCCGAACGAGGAACTGGTGCTTAAGGCGAGGGATGATTACTTCGGGGGAAGGCCCAAGGTAAAAGGCATTGTCTACAGGATCATCCCGGAGGAGCTGACCCAGGTGGTCGAATTCAAGCTTGGCAACCTGGATGTGATAAACATTCCGGATGCGGATTACAGCCGTTTCAGGACAGATTCAAAATGGAGCAGGTATATTTCCATGGCGGATGGGACAGATACGTACTACCTTGGGCTCAACTGCTCCAGGCCTCCGTTTAACGACAGGCGCATGAGGCAGGCTGTAAACTACGCCATAGACAGAAAAAAGATACTGGCGACCTTCATGGAAGGCAGGGGCACGCTAGCGAATGGCCCGGTGCCTCCGGAGCTCAGGCGCTGGGCCTCTCCGCCATCGTATGAGTACAATCCGGAGAAGGCCAGACGCATTATCAGGCAGGAGGGCTTCGCCGGGGTGAAGGTGAAATTCTATGTCACTTCCCCTCCGCAAGACATTGCCGACATGGCGGAGATCATACAGGCGTACCTGAAAAAAGTGGGTATAAACGCAGAACTTAAAAGCCTTGAGTGGAACACATACAAGGAGGCGATCAACCAGGGAGAGCCCAACATGTTCTGGCTCAGCTGGTGGGCGGACTATCCTGATGCCGAGAACTTCCTCTATCCCCTTTTCGATTCCGTGAACATGGGGGCGGCGGGCAATCGGACGAGATATTCAAACAAGGAAGTCGATCATCTTATAGAACAGGGGCAGCACGCTTCAACCGCCGCCAGCCGCGACGGCTATTACAAGGAAGCCGAAGACCTTATCGTAAAGGACGCCCCTTGGGTCTTCTTCTGGCACACAAAGTCCGTCACCGTCCGGCAGCCCTGGATAAAAAACTACGTGCAGTATCCGGTCTACAGCATGGACAAGGGGATGGATATCAGTATCGTGCGGTAAGCAGCATCCTGTTTTCCGGGTATTGGATTTCTTTCGCGGTCACGATAATGTGGTTCCTCTCCAGCCTGGGTGTGCAAGGCTTCCCGGCTGTTCAAATCTGCCGGGAAACGCAGGCGCATGGAGGCTCCCCTTTTTGGAAAGAAGTATTTGCCAGACATGGAGACACCTGGACCTGAATGAGCCTGCGGAGCTTAATAGATAATACTTCCACATCCGGTAAAACCTCTGATCATAGAGCCCCTTTAATTTATCCCAATTCCTGTCAAAGTTGTTAAACCATGAGATCAGGGTTGCATCGTAATGAGGGCCCAGGTTCTGCACGCCTTCCACGGCGAACAGGCCCTCGATGGCCGTGCTGATCTGCTTCATCGAAGGGATCATTGAGTTCGGAAAGATATAAGCGGCTGTCCAGGGGTCACAAGATACGCCTGATACGTCCTTCCCTATAGTGTGAAGCAGAAACAGCCCATCCTCTTTCAGGCAATCGTGCACCTTCTGCATGTAGGTCCTGTAATTCTTGTATCCCACGTGCTCAAACATCCCGACAGAGACGATATGGTCAAATTTTTCGTCAATATCCCTGTAATCCTGCAGCCTGATCTCAACGGGCAGTCCAGCGCACAATTTCCTTCCGAGCGAGGCCTGCTCTTTGGAAACAGTTATGCCTGTTGTTTTGGCCTTGTAGTTTTCGGCAGCGTGCCTTGCCAGGCTTCCCCAGCCGCAGCCGATGTCCAGGATTCTGTCACCAGCCTTGAGGCCCAATTTCCGGCAGATGAGGTCCAGCTTGGCTTCCTGTGCGTCATCCAGATTCCCGGAGAT